>JBNJIT010000002.1:0-697145 GCA_051749645.1 Pseudomonadota bacterium | reverse complement strand
ACCCGTCGCCGGCAGCGGATGCGTACTTTACGGGCAACCCGGGTACGGCGCAAGGGGTTCTGTAAAAATATTTCAAGCCCGTGACAGGCCCGCACTACTTATCCACACCCTTGCGCTTCGCAATGGGGGTGTGGATGGCTCAGAGGCCGACGGATAGACAGCACAATGCCCGCACGAAGCGGGCATTGCGTGACCAACGACGAAGCCGCGAGCTACGTCAGGGTGACGCGCGCGTAGCGCTTCTTGCCGGCCTGTATCACGTAGCTCTTGCCGCATTCGAGCATATGGTCACGCGCGACCACCTCGCCATCGACCTTGACCCGGCCGTTGCCCAGCATGTCCTTGGCCTGGGCACTATTCTTGGTCAGTCCCGAGCGGTTGAGCACCGCGGCGATCGGCGCCTGAGCGCCGTCCGAGAAATCGACCTCGACCTCGGGCAGGTCTTCAGGCAACTCACCTTCGGCCAATTGGTTGCCGGCGGACTTGTGGGCCTGTGCCGCAGCTTCTTCACCGTGATAGCGGCCGATCAGCTCGCGAGCCAGCACCATCTTGATATCGCGCGGGTTGGCCCCCTCCTCGACATCACGCTTGAGCGACTCGATCGCTTCGTTGGACTCGAGCGAAAGCAGCTCGAAATAACGCCACATCAGGCTATCGGGCATGGAGACCAGCTTGTTGAACATCGCCCCGGGCGCTTCATCCACACCCACGTAGTTGTTGAGCGACTTGGACATCTTCTGCACACCGTCGAGCCCTTCGAGCAACGGCATGGTGATAACCACCTGGGGCGCCTGGCCGAAGTGCTTCTGGATCTCGCGCCCCATCAGGAGGTTGAACTTCTGGTCGGTTCCGCCCAGCTCTACGTCGGCCTCGAGCGCCACGGAGTCGTAGCCCTGCACCAGCGGATAGAGGAATTCATGGATGGAGATCGGCTGACCGGAGGTGTAACGCTTGTCGAAGTCATCGCGCTCGAGCATACGCGCCACGGTGCTCTGGCCGGCCAGTTCGATCATATCGGCAGCACTCATCGACGAAAACCACTCGGCGTTGAAGCGCACCTCGGTCTTCTCCGGGTCGAGTATCTTGAATACCTGATCCCGGTAGGTCTGAGCGTTGGCCTTGACCTCTTCTTCGGTGAGGGGCTTGCGAGTGACGTTCTTGCCGGTCGGATCACCGATACGCCCGGTGAAGTCGCCGATCAGAAAGATGACCTCGTGCCCCAGATCCTGAAACTGACGCATCTTGGTCAGCAGCACGCTGTGCCCCAGGTGCAGGTCGGGCGCCGTGGGATCGAACCCCGCCTTGATGCGCAGCTTGCGTCCGGACTCGAGCTTCTCGACCAGCTCTTCCTCGACCAGGATTTCATGGGTGCCACGCTTGAGCAGCGCCAGCGCGCTCGCGACATCGGTCATCGTCTCCAACTCCACAAATACGGTTGACGGTCCTGTACGCAGGCCCCTTGGAATGGGGCAGGATGTTAGCATGTCTTGGCGCCTTGCGAAGGCGCTGCCGCGATTCGGAGAACGCCATGCCCCTCTTCATCGGACTGATGTCAGGAACCAGCCTGGACGGCATCGACGCCGCCCTGGTCGAGCTGGAAACGGGCCAGTGCCCACGGCTGATTGCCACTCATGCCGAACCCATGCCCGGCACGCTGAGAGAGGCGCTGTGGCAACTCTGCCACGCCGACCGGATCGCCTTCCGTGAACTGGCCGCCGCCGAGAATGCCTTCTGTCACTTGCAGGCCGAGGCTGTGAGCCATCTGCTCGCCGCCAGCCGGTTGCCGTGCGAAGCGGTCACGACCATCGGCAGCCACGGTCAGACCATCGAGCATGCCCCGGCCGGACACGACAGCGGGCCGCCCTATACCTTGCAGTTGGACAACCCCAGCCTGCTGGCCGAACTGACCGGCTGTACCGTGGTGGGCGATCTGCGCCGCCGCGACCTAGCAGCCGGTGGTCAGGCAGCGCCCCTGGCACCAGCCTTTCATCAAGCGCTGTTTCGCAGTGGCGAGGGCTGGCGACTGGTACTCAACCTGGGCGGGTTTGCCAACCTTACGCTGCTGCCGCCGACAGGCAGCGATGCCGCGGTGATCGGCTTCGACACCGGCCCGGCCAACGTCCTCCTGGATGCCTGGCATGGCCGGCAGCGCGGCGGAAGATTCGACGAAAACGGCGCCTGGGCCGCCTCCGGGCGAATCGACGAGGCCCTACTCGAGCGCCTGCTCGCCGACCCCTTCTTCCATCGGCCGCCACCGCGCAGCACCGGCCGGGAGCACTTCCACTTGGAGTGGCTGGAGGGTCACCTCAGTGGCAGCGAACGTCCGGTCGATGTACAGGCCACCCTGGCCGAGCTTACCGCCGTGAGCGTGGCCCTGGGCGTGGGCATGGCCCGCGAGCCGTTGGACGCACCTCCGGCCGAGGTTTTGATCCCCTGTGGCGGCGGCGCTCACAACCAAGATCTGCTGGCACGTCTGGCACGCCTCCTGCCGGAGACCCCACTGGTAGCCAGCGACGATTGGGGCTGGCCGGCCGACTGGCTGGAGGCCGGCGCCTTCGCCTGGCTCGCCTGGCGACGCCTGGAAGGACTGCCCGGCAACCTGCCCAGCGTCACTGGTGCCGCCGGCCCGCGCGTGCTGGGCGGGCTCTACTCCTGCTGAACGAACGCTGGCTCAGAAATCGTCTTCGTCGCGCAGCGACAGCTTCTGAGCCGTGTCGTGCGCCTTGGTCAGCGCCTCGCTGCCTGAATCCTCGTACTTGATCATCATGCGCAGATCGTTGGCCGAATCGGCATGCACCATCGCCACCTCTTCGCTGATCGTGCCCGCCTTGAAGAGCTCGAAAAGCGCCTGATCGAAGGTCTGCATGCCCAGATCGCGCGAGCGCGACATGACGTTCTTGATCTCGCCCACCTCGCCCTTGCGAATCAGGTCGGCGACCAGCGGCGTGCGCAACAGAACTTCGATGGCCGGCGTTCGCCCCCCGTCAAGCGTCGGCAACAACTGCTGGGCGACGATGGCGTGCAGGTTGAGCGACAGGTCGAGCCAGATCTGGTCGTGACGCTCGTGGGGAAAGAAATGGATGATGCGATCCAGCGCCTGGTTGGCGTTGTTGGCATGCAACGTTGCCAGACACAGGTGGCCCGTCTCGGCAAAGGTGAGGGCGTGCTCCATGGTCTCGCGGGTGCGCACCTCGCCGATCAGGATCACGTCCGGCGCCTGACGCAGGGTGTTCTTCAGCGCCACCTCGAAGGACTCGGTGTCGATGCCTACCTCGCGCTGGTTGATGATCGCCTTCTTGTGCGGGTGAACGTACTCGATGGGATCCTCGACGCTGATGATGTGTCCACCCACGGTCTCGTTGCGCTGCTGGATCATCGACGCCAGAGTGGTCGACTTGCCGGTACCGGTGCCACCCACCACGAACACCAGGCCGCGCTTGATGTTGGCCAGCTCCCCCAGCACGGGGGGCAGAGACAACTCATCCAGGTGCGGGATATCGAAGCCGATGCGCCGGATCACCATGGCCAGCTGGTTGCGCTGCTGGAAGGCGCTGACCCGGAAGCGCCCCCGCCCCGACAGGCTCAACGCGAAGTTGGCCTCGCGATCTTCCTGGAAACGCTCCCGGTGACCTTCGGGCAGCGCCGCCGCCACCAGCTCGCGCACCTGCTCGACGGAGAGGCGCTGCTCGCCCAGGGCGATCAGCTGGCCGGCGATCTTCATGGTGGGTGGCGCCTGGACCGAGATCAGCAGATCCGAGGCCTCCTTCTGGGCCATGATGCCCAGCAGCTGTTCCAGCCATTCGCGTGCGGTCATCTCCCTGCTCCTGCGTCAGTGGGTGTTGGCCGCCTCACGGCGACAGCGTGCCGTTGGCGCGAGCCTGGGCCTCGTCGCGAGTCACCAGGTTATCACTCACCAACTTGGCCAGGCCGGCATCCAGGGTCTGCATGCCCAGGTTGCCACCAGTCTGAATGGCCGAATAAATCTGCGCCACCTTGTCCTCGCGGATCAGGTTGCGCACCGCCGCGGTGGCGACGAGGATCTCGTGGGCAGCGACCCGACCGCCCCCGCGACGCTTGAGCAGGGTCTGGGCAATCACCGCCTGCAGCGACTCCGAGAGCATCGAGCGCACCATGGCCTTCTCCTCGCCGGGGAAGACATCGATGATACGGTCGATGGTCTTGGCCGCCGAGGTCGTATGCAGCGTTCCCAATACCAGGTGGCCGGTTTCGGCAGCCGTCAGCGCCAGGCGGATCGTCTCGAGGTCACGCAGCTCGCCGACCAGGATCACGTCGGGATCCTCACGCAGAGCGCTACGCAACGCCTGGGCAAAGCTCTGGGTATCGCGATGCACCTCGCGCTGGTTGATCAGGCAGCGCTTGCTGCGATGCACGAACTCCACTGGATCCTCGATGGTGAGGATATGATCGTAGCGGTTGTCGTTGATGTGATCGATCATCGCCGCCAAGGTGGTGCTCTTGCCGGAACCGGTGGGACCGGTGACCAGCACCAGGCCACGCGGCAGCAGCGCCAGACGGCGGAAGACGTCGCCCATCCCCAGGTCGTTCATGGTCAAGATGTCACTGGGAATGGTACGAAATACCGCCCCGGCACCACGCGCCTGGTTGAAAGCATTGACACGAAAGCGCGACACCCCGGGCACTTCGAAGGAGAAGTCGGTTTCGAAGAACTCCTCGTAGTCACGGCGCTGGCGATCGCCCATGATGTCGTAGATCAGCTTGCGAACCTCACGGTCATCCATGGCCGGCACATTGAGGCGGCGGATGTCGCCATCGACGCGGATCATCGGCGGCAAACCCGCCGAAAGGTGGAGATCGGAAGCGTTCTGCTTTGCCGAGAACGCCAGCAGTTCGGTAATATCCATGCACTTCCCCTGCTCCAGGTAAGGTTCCCTTCAGTATGCCAGAGCATTCGACATCACGGACGGCCTGTGACTGAGATGACGGATCCCATGCTTCGCGAATCCTTGGTTGCCGCTCGCGAGCGCCTCGCGCGGGCCTTGGCCGATGCCGGGCGCCCCACCGATGGGGCGCGCCTGCTGGCCGTGAGCAAGACCAAGCCGGCAGCAATGATCCGCGCGGCCTGGCAGCTCGGGCAGCGCGACTTCGGCGAAAACTACGTCCAGGAAGCCCTCGACAAGCAGGCAGCGCTGCCTGACCTCGAGGGCATCGTCTGGCATTTCATCGGGCCGCTGCAATCCAACAAGACGCGAGCCGTTGCCGAACACTTCGCATGGGTACATAGCCTGGACCGGGAAAAGATCGCCGTTCGTTTGAACGATCAACGGCCTGCCGCACTGGGACCGCTCAACGTATGCCTGCAGGTCAACGTCAGCGGCGAGGCCACCAAGGCGGGGGTCGACTTGGAAGCGCTCGGCCCGCTCGCCGAGCGCGTCGCCTCACTGCCCAACCTGCGTCTGCGCGGCCTGATGGCGATTCCCGCACCGGCCGAGGGACTCGCCGAGCAGCGTCTGCCCTTCGCGCGGCTGCACGAAGGGCTGCAGGAGCTGCGTCGGCGCCTGCCGAGCGCTCCGTTGGACACGCTCTCCATGGGCATGACGGCCGACCTGGAGGCCGCCGTGCTGGAAGGCGCCACTCTGGTTCGTCTGGGCACGGCCATCTTCGGGGAGCGCAGCCAGCGCTAGGGCTCGGGAACGCCGCAGGCGAACCACCATGAACTGGAAAAGGACACAACGCATGGCCAGCAGAGTCACCTTCATCGGCGCCGGCAACATGGCCAGCGCCATCATCGGCGGAATGATCGACGATGGCCATCCCGCCACCGCCATCACCGCCACCTCGCCGAGCGATGCCTTCCTGGCGCCGGTGCATGAGCGCTTCGGCATCCATACCGACACCGACAACGTCGCCGCCGTACGCGATGCCGATGTCGTGGTGCTGGCCGTCAAGCCTCAGGTCATGCGCGACGTATGCGAGGGCCTGCGCGACAGCCTGCAGCGCCAGCGTCCGCTGGTGATCTCGGTGGCCGCCGGCCTCACCGCCGAGACCCTGGACCACTGGCTCGGCGGAGGTCTGCCGCTGATCCGCTGCATGCCCAACACCCCGTCGCTGGTGGGCGCCGGTGCCGCCGGGCTCTACGCCAATGCGCACGTCAGTGAAGCCCAGCGCCGCCTGGCCACCGAACTGCTCGAAGCCGTGGGCCTGGTCGAATGGGTCGACGACGAGGCATTGCTCGATGCCGTCACCGCCGTCTCCGGCAGCGGTCCCGCCTACTTCTTCCTGATGTTCGAGGCCATGGAGGAAGCCGGCGTCAAGCTCGGCTTGCCCGCCGAGACGGCGCGCCGCCTGGCCATCCAGACGGCACTGGGTGCCGCCCGCATGGCACAGACGAGCGACCAGGCGCCGGAGCAACTCAAGCGCAACGTGATGTCCCCCGGCGGCACCACCGAGCGCGCCATCGAGCACCTCGAGCAGGCCGGCCTGCGCCAGGCCTTGCTCGATGCCATGGATGCCTGCGCTGCGCGCGCCCGCGAAATGGCCGAGGAACTCGGCACGCACTAGCCCAACGAGGCACCGCAGGTCGGTGCCCGATCGACGACACGGAGGAGCCCACATGGGCAGTCAACTGGGAAACGCCGGCCTGCTGCTGGTCAACACCCTGATCAACATCTACCTGTTCCTGCTGATGCTGCGCTTTCTGCTGCAGGCATCTCGCGCCGACTACTACAACCCGCTGAGCCAGTCGGTGGTGAAGATCACCCAGCCGGTAGTCGGCCCCTTCCAGAGCTTCCTGGGCCCGGTGATGGGTCGCTTCGATCTGGCCACCCTGGCCGCGGGCTTCGTGCTCAAGGCGATCACCATCGTGGTGATCCTGCAGGTGGCCGGCTTCGGCATGCCCCCCATCGCCGGCGTGGCCATCGGGAGCGTGGCGGCAGTGGCCAACGCCATCCTCAAGATCTACTTCTTTGCGCTGATCGTGATGATCATCTTGAGCTGGGTCGCCCCCAATGCCAGTCACCCCGGCGCGCTGCTGGTCATGCAACTGGTGGAGCCGATCATGGCCCCGGTGCGCAAGGTGATTCCGCCGCTCGGCATGATCGACCTGTCCCCCATCGTGGTCTTCATCGCCATCAGCCTGATCGATGGTATCGTGGTGGGCTCGCTGACTCGTGCCGCCGGTATCGCCGGTGCGCTGGTCGGCCTGTAAGCCACCCCGGCCCAGCTGAACACCAACGACGGGACACCCACGCCCCATGCCCGAGTTTCCCGATGACTCGGTCGGCCTGGTGACGCCGCAAACGGCGCACTTCGACGACCCCCTGACCCTGGCCTGCGGCAGGACGCTGCCGGCCTACGACCTGGTCTACGAGACCTACGGCACGCTCAACGCCCAGCGCAACAATGCCGTGCTGATCTGCCATGCGCTGTCGGGCCACCACCACGCTGCCGGCTATCACAGCGACGACGAGCGCAAGCCCGGCTGGTGGGATGCGCATATCGGCCCGGGGAAGTCCATCGACACCGACCGCTTCTTCGTCGTCTCGCTGAACAACCTGGGTGGTTGCCACGGCAGCACCGGCCCAGCCAGCGTCAATACGGACACCGGCCGCCTGTGGGGGCCGGAATTCCCCATGGTGACGGTGGGCGACTGGGTCCACAGTCAGGCACGCCTGGCCGACCGCCTGGGGATAGAACGCTTCGCCGCCGTGGTCGGCGGCAGCCTCGGCGGCATGCAGGTCTTGCAGTGGACGCTCACCTACCCGGAGCGCATCGCCAACGCTGTGGTCATCGCCGCCACGCCAAAGCTGTCGGCCCAGAACATCGCCTTCAATGAAGTCGCACGCCAGGCGATCCGCTCTGACCCCGACTACCACAGCGGCTGGTATGCGGAGCACGACACCGCGCCGCGCCGCGGCCTCAAGCTGGCACGCATGGTGGGGCACATCACCTACCTCTCCGAAGATGCCATGGGCAGCAAGTTCGGGCGTGACTTGCGCACCGACGACCTCAACTTCGGCTACGACGTGGAATTCCAGGTCGAGTCCTACCTGCGCTATCAGGGAGATGCTTTTTCGAACGTCTTCGACGCCAACACCTATCTGCTGATGACCAAGGCGCTCGACTACTTCGACCCCGCCGCTCCACACGGCGGTGATTTGGCGCATGCTCTGGCTCCTGCCAACTGCCCGTTTCTGGTCGTCAGCTTCACCAGCGATTGGCGCTTTCCACCGTCGCGCTCGCGCGAACTCGTCAATGCTCTGATCCATGCCGGCAAGCCGGTGAGCTACGTCAATATCGATTCGCCCCACGGCCACGACGCCTTCCTGCTGCCGGAACCCCGTTACCAGGCAATCTTCTCGGCCTTCATGAGCCGCGCGGCACGCGACCTGGACCTGGCTTCGCCATCGAGGACGGAGGAGACGACCTGATGCGCACCGACCTCGAACTGATCCACCGCTGGGTACCCGAGGGTGCCCATATCCTCGATCTGGCCTGCGGCGACGGCACCCTGCTGGCCGCCCTGGCGCACGACAAGAGCGTGACCGGCTACGGCCTGGAAATCGACCCCGATGGCATCACTGCCTGCATCGCCAAGGGCGTCAACGTCATCGAGCAGAATCTCGATGCGGGCCTCGCCAACTTCGAGGACGACAGCTACGACCTGGTGGTGATGACCCAGGCACTGCAGGCACTGCGCCGCCCCGACCGCATGCTCGACGAGATGCTGCGCGTCGCCGACGAGTGCATCATCACCTTTCCCAACTTCGCCTACTGGCGCCATCGGGTGCATCTCGGCATTCGTGGCTACATGCCGGTTTCCAAGTCGCTGCCCCACGCCTGGTACGACACCCCCAACATTCACCTTTCGACCTTCAACGACTTTGAACACCTGTGCCGTGACAAGGGTCTGAGCATTACCGATCGCGCCGTGGGCATCCGCGACCACGAAGGTCACTGGAGCTCGCGCCTGTGGCCGAATCTGTTCGGCGAGATCGCCATCTTCCGCGTCGGCCGCCAGCCCGGCGGAACCGCGGTTGCCAAATGAGGAACGCACCATGAGGCATCGCATCGTTTTGGGTCGCCTGATCGCCGTCCTGCTGCTCGGCTTCTCGCTGCCGCTCGCAGCCCAACAGTTCGAACAGGTGGGTGACTACCAGATCCACTACAGCGCCGTGAGCACCCGCTTTCTCAGCGCCGAGATCACCCAGGCCCACGACATCCCGCGCAGCGAAGCCATGGCACTGCTCAACGTCAGCGTGCTCGAGGAGCGCGACGACGGCACCACCCGGCCGGTGAACGCCCAGGTCAACGGGAAGGTCAGCGAGCTGGGCAGCGATGACGGCTCACCCCTGGCTTTCCGTACCCTGCGCGACGACGACGTGGTATCGCAGATCGCCGTGTTCCGCATCCACGCAGACGCCCCCATGCGCTTCGACCTCGACGTACGCTACGACCGCAACGCCGAGCCTGCCGAGGTGAGTTTCATCCAGCGCTTCTATATCGAGCGCTGAGCCAGGACCGGCTCACAGCCGCACCGGCAATGCCTCGCCCAGGCGGATCGCCACGGGCACGCCGTGGCGCCACTCCACCTCGCAGCCATGGGCCAGCACTTCGACACCGGCCGCGGCCACCCGCGATAGCGTCGCCGCATACGCGGGGTCGAGATGGGCAGCCGGTGCAACGTCACGAATGCCCCCATGGGCCACGCAGAACAGCAGCACGGCACGCTGCCCCTGGGCAACCAGCGCCGCCAGTGCCTCGAGGTGCTTGCGACCGCGCGCGCTCACTGCATCGGGGAAGTAGCCGTGGCCGTCGGCCTCGCGCAGCGTGACCTGCTTGACCTCCACGTAGGCCGTACCGCGGACCGGGTCGTCGAGGCGAAAGTCGAGCCGCGCCCCCGTCACCACCGCCTCGCGCTTGAGGGAGGCATAGCCGGAAAGCCCGGGAAGGCAATCGGCACGCAGTGACTCTTCGACGATACGGTTGGCGCGGCCGGTATGTACCGAGGCGAATGCCGTGGTGCCATCGGGCTGAGGCAGTTCGATCAGCTCCCAGGTCCAGGCCAGCTTGCGCGCCGGGTTGGTACTCGGCGCCAGCCATACCCGGCATCCCGGCACGTCGACCGCACGCATCGAGCCGGTATTGGGACAGTGGGCCACCACTTCACCGCCCATCATCGAGGCGCACGTCGGCGAGAAAGCGCTTGTAGCGGCGCAGCAGGGTGCCGGGCATCAGTTCCGGGTAGTCCATCAGCGGCGCGCCAGGAATCGCTCGAGACGCGCCACCGCCTCTTCCAACCGAGCGATCCCGGTGGTGAAGGCGATGCGCACGTGATGCTCGCCGCCGGTGACGGCGAAGTCTGTCCCCGGCGTGATGGCGACGTTCTCTTCCTCGAGCAGTGCTCGGCAGAAGGCCTCGCTGTCACGGCTGTAGCGGGAGATGTCGAGCCACAGGTAGAAGGCACCTTGGGGCGGCAGGCTCGGCGCGAGTTGCAGCGTGGCAAGCCCGGCGAGCAGCGCATCGCGGCGGCGCCCCAGCTCGCTACGGCGCTGCTCCAGGATGTCGCGACACTCGGGCGTGAAGGCCGCCAGGGCGGCATGCTGGGCCGGCGTGGAAGCGGCCAGGAAGACGTTCTGCGCCAGGCGGGTGAGCGGCTCCACCGCCGCCTCGGGTGCCAGCAACCAGCCCAGGCGCCAGCCGGTCATGCCGAAATACTTGGAGAAGCTGTTGACCACGAAGGCATCCGGGCTGATCGATGCCACCGACAGCGGATCGAGGTCATAGCACAGCCCCTGATAGATCTCGTCGACCAGCAGATGGCCGCCACGTGCCGCCACCGTCTCGGCGACCGCATTCAGCTGTCCGGCATCGAGCATGTGGCCGGTAGGATTGGAAGGCGTGGCGAGCATGGCCAGGCGGGTAGCGTCCGCCCAGTGGTTGGCCACCCGCTCGGCATCGAGCTGCCAGGCACTGGTATCGTCCACCGGCACGGCATCCACCTCGGCACCGGCCAGAGCCATGAAATGGCGGTTGCAGGGGTAGTTGGGATCGGCCATCAACACCCGGTCGCCGGCCCCGACCAGCAGTTGGCTGGCCAGCAGCAGGGCTCCGGACGCCCCGGGAGTGATCAGGATGCGCGTCGGGTCGACCGTCACCCCGAAGTGCTCGGCGTAATGGCCGGCGATCGCCTCGCGCAGCGCCGGGAGCCCGGCTGCGGGCGTATAGCGGGTGTGGCCCGCCGCGAGTGCGGCCTGCCCCGCCGCCACCACCGGATCCGGCGTGGCGAAGTCTGGCTCGCCCACCTCCAGGTGAATGACGTCATGGCCGGCGGCCTCTCGAGCCTGAGCCACCTCCAGCAGGCTCATCACACGAAAGGGAGCGACGCGCGCGACACGCGGATTCCAGAGCATGGCAGGCTCCTTGGCAGTAACGAAGGCGAGGCAGGCGTTCATGGCCCGCCGAAAATCAAGAGCATTCTAGCGACTTTGTCCGATCACGCCTAAACCCAGACATCACAGAGGTTGCAAAACCGGATTTTTTCCGCTAAACAAGCATCCCTTTGGCGTGAGATACCTGGCCAGAGGCCGGATATCGATCAGCAGTCACTCAAGACACGAGGCACTCCCATGCCAGTAGCCGACACCAAGACGGAAGCGCCCAAGAAGTTCACCCCTTACGAAGCGGAAGCGGGTGAAGAGTACATGAACGAGCAGCAGCTGGAGCACTTCCGACAGATCCTGCTGGGCTGGAAACAGGAGCTCATGGAGGAGGTGGATCGCACCGTGCGCCACCTTCAGGAAGAGGCGAACAACTACGCCGACCCCGCCGACCGAGCCACCCAGGAAGAAGGCTTCAGTCTCGAGCTGCGCACCCGCGACCGCGAACGCAAGCTGCTCAAGAAGATCAACGAAACCCTCGAGAAGATCGACGAGGAAGACTACGGCTTCTGCGAAGCCTGCGGCGTGGAGATCGGCATCCGCCGCCTGGAAGCCCGCCCCACCGCGACGCTGTGCGTCGACTGCAAGACCCTCGCCGAGCTGAAGGAGAAGCAGCTCGGTGGCTGAGCCGCTGCTGCGATGCACTCTCGTGACGGGCACCCCAGGGTGCCCGTTTGCGTGATGGCCAGCCCCAGGAGTCGCCCATGCCTCGCTACCGCGGCCGCTTCGCCCCTACGCCCTCCGGACCGCTGCACTTCGGCTCGCTGGTCGCCGCTCTGGCCAGCTTCCTGGATGCCCGCCACGCCGGCGGTGAATGGCTATTGCGCATCGAGGACATCGATCCACCCCGTTGCCCGCCCGGCACTGCCGACATCATCCTGAAACAGCTGGAAGCGTTCGGCCTGCACTGGGATGGCCCCATCCACTGGCAGCACGAGCGCGATGCCGCGTATCAAGCCGCGCTCGACGCCCTCATCGCCCAGGGGCTGGCCTATCGCTGCAGCTGTTCGCGCCGACAATGGCGCGCGCATGCCATCTATCCCGGCTGGTGTCGCGACGGCGTCCGCGAGCCGCACAAGCCGATCGCCTGGCGGCTGCGCAGCGACCGCGGCCTGCGCCCGGTCACCTGGGAAGACCGGCTGTTCGGCCACCAGCACTTCGACCCAGCGCTGTTCGGCGACGTGGTACTCAAGCGCAAGGACGGCCTCTGGGCGTATCAGCTCGCCGTAGTGGTCGACGACGCGGCACAGGGCATCAGCGATGTAGTGCGCGGCTTCGATCTGCTCGACAACACTCCCTGGCAGCGCCAGCTACAGCATGCCCTCGGTCTCCCCGAGCCCCGCTACCTGCATCTGCCATTGATTCTCGGACCCGATGGCCAGAAGCTGTCGAAGCAGAACCACGCCCCGCCGCTGCCGGAAAGCGAGCACGCTGCTCGCCCGCTGCTGCATGCGGCTCTCGTGGCGCTGGATCAAGCACCACCCGACGCACTGGCCGAGTCGCCAGTCAGCGAACAGCTGAGCTGGGCCCTGTCCCATTGGTCGGTGGCACGCATTCGTCCGCAAGCCATGCGACACGACGCACCGCATGGCGACTGAGGGAGAGAACCGCCATGTACGTCTACCGCATCATGCTGCTGCTGGTATTCGGTGGCTACCTGCTCTCGCCGTTGCTGATGAGCGGCTGGTCGAGTCCCGGCGTGGCCTGGTACCGTCCGTTCGCCATCTGGGGCGTACTGATCGCTCTCACCCTGTGGCTGGAACAGAAGAGGAAGCTCGATGAACGCTGAACAGGCCAGCCTCTCCCCGGCCAGCTTGTTCCTCCTGGGTACCGGCTATCTGCTGGTGCTGTTCCTGCTCGCCATGGCCGTTGAACGCGGCTGGGTCAGCCAGACAGTGACCCGCCACCCCGCCGTCTACACGCTGGCTCTCGGCGTCTACGCCAGCGCCTGGGCGATCTACGGCAGCCTGGAGCTCGCCGCCACCAGCGGCTACGGCTACCTGGCCTACTACCTGGGCGTGGCCGGCGCCTTCCTGTTGGCCCCCGTGCTGCTGGTCCCCATCCAGCGCATGACGCGCACCTACCAGCTCGCCTCCCTGGCCGACCTCTTCGCCTTTCGCTTTCGTTCGCGCTGGGTGGGCACCCTGATCACCGTGGTCAGTCTGCTCGCCGTGCTGCCATTGCTCGCCCTGCAGGTGCAAACGCTGGGCGACGGCATTCACCTGTTGACCGGCGCCGCTTCGCCGGGCCTGCTGGCACTCGCCTTCTGCGCTCTGATCGCGCTGTTCGCGATGCTCTTCGGGGCTCGTCACAGCCGCCTGCATGCCCGCCACGACACGCTACTGGCAGTGATCGCCTTCGAGTCGGTGATCAAGCTGGGCGCCATGCTCACCCTGGGTGGGATCGCTCTGTTCGGCATTTTCAATGGCCCCGCCGATCTCCAGGCCTGGCTCGATGGCCCCGGCCAGCTGCACCAGGCCGCCAGCGCCCAGCCGAATGCCGCCCACTGGCGCACGCTGCTGCTGTTGTTCTTTGCCGCGGCGCTGCTCATGCCACACATGTTCCACATCACCTTCGCCGAAACGCTGTCTCGGCGCACGCTGATGCAGGCGAGCTGGACGCTACCGTTGTTCCTGCTGCTGATGGCGATCCCGGTACCGCTGATCCTGTGGGCTGCTCAGGCCCAGGGGCAGGATCAGGCCGTCGCCAGCGCCTACCTGGCTTTCGTGCTCACCGACACGCCTTGGATAGGGGCACTAGCCTTCCTAGCAGGCCTGGCCGCAGCGAGCGGCACCATGATCATCATCGCCCTGGCGCTGTCGGGCATGATCCTCAATCACGTGCTGCTGGTCGCCCATCCTCCCGAGGCACAGCCAGACCTCTATCGCTGGCTGCGCTGGCTACGTCGAGCGTTGATCATCGCAGTGATCCTCGGCGGCTGGCTGTTCTATCGCCTGATCGGCGTTCACCACGACCTGACCACCCTGGGGCTCGCGGCGTTCGTCGGCATGGCGCAGTGCCTGCCGGGTCTGCTGGCTCTGCTCTACTGGCCGGGCGCCAACCGCAAGGGCATGGTTTCGGGCCTGGTCATCGGCACCCTGACCTGGCTTGCCGGGCTATGGGTTCCCCTGCTCACCGGCCTACCGGCGCTGATCATCGTCCCGCTGGGCCTGGAAGCATTGGCCGGGGAGCCTATCTGGTACGTCGTTGCCCTGGTGTCGCTGGCCGCCAACAGCATGACGCTCATTCTCGTATCACTGGCCACCCGCACTTCCGCCGGCGAACGCGCCGCCGCCGAAGCCTGCTCGGTGGATGCAGTGATCCGCCCCAAACGCCTGCCGCTGCTGGCCGCCACCGGTGCCGACTTCAAACGCCACCTGGCCCGTGCGCTGGGCGAGGAAGTCGCCGAACGGGAGGTGGAGCGCGCCCTGGCCGATCTCGGCCTGTCGCCCCTCGACGGAAGGCCCTACGCCCTGAGACGACTGCGCGACCGCATCCAGGCCAACCTTTCCGGCCTGATGGGCCCGTCGGTCGCCCAGGACATCGTCGACCGCTACCTGCCCTACCGCCACGATAGCGAGGAGGCCACCGACGACATCCACTTCGTCGAAAACCGCCTCGAAGCTTACCGTTCGCGGCTCACTGGCCTGGCCCGCGAGCTCGATGGCCTGCGCCGTTATCACCGGCGGATCCTCACTCGCCTACCGGTCGGGCTATGCCTGTTCGGCGTCGACGACGAGCTGCTGATGTGGAACGATGCTCTGGCCGAGCTCTCCGGCATCGACGGCACGAGCGTGGTCGGCGCCCGTCGTGACGGTCTGCCCGCCCCTTGGGGCGAGCTGCTCGGCCGCCTGCTCGTCGAGCAGTGCGACCACCTCTACAAGCAGCCGGTCGAACTCGGCGGCACCACCCGCTACCTGACGCTGCACCGCGCCGAACTGCCCGCCGATGACGACCTGCGTGGCGGCACGGTGATCCTGGTCGAGGAACATAGCGAGCTCAAGTGGCTGGAGGACGAACTCGTCCACGCAGCCCGCCTCGCCTCCATCGGTCAGGTGGCCGCCGGCGTGGCCCACGAGATCGGCAACCCCATCACCGGCATCTCCTCGCTGGCCCAGAATCTGCGCTACGATACCGACGACCCCGAAGTCCTGGAAACGGCCGAGCAGATCCAGCAGCTCACCGACCGCGTCTCACGCATCGTCTCCTCGCTGGTCGGTTTCGCCCACGGCGGACGCCACGTAGGCGGCAGTCGCTTCACGCCTGTGGCCATCGCAGCAGTGACCGATGAGGCACTGCACTTGATCCGCTTGGCGCGCTCGGGCGAGGATGTCCATTATTGCAACCGTTGCCCGCCCGATCTGGAGGCGGTTGGCGACGCCCAGCGGCTGCAGCAGGTGATGATCAACCTGCTCAGCAATGCTCGTGACGCCAGCGAGCCCGGAGGAGAAGTCACCGTTGACGCCAGACGCGACGGCGACTGGGTTCTGGTCAGCATCACCGATGATGGCCACGGCCTCGACGACCGGGTGCGCGAGCACCTGTTCGAGCCGTTCACCACTACCAAGCCGCCGGGCGAGGGAACGGGCCTGGGGCTACCGCTGGTCTACAGCATCATCGCCGAACACCATGGGCGCATCGAGATCGACTCGCCGCCACCCGATCGGCCGCGCGGTACTCGTATCAGCCTCTGGCTGCCTACCCAACGAGAGGATAGTGACACGCCCGATGAGCCGGATACTGATCGTTGAAGACGAAGCCATCATCCGTACGGCGCTGCGCCGGCTGCTCGAACGCCACGACTATCGCGTCAGCGAGGCCGGCTCCGTAGACGACGCCCTGGCCCTGGAGCCGAACGGCTTCGACCTGGTGATCAGCGACCTGCGCCTGCCCGGCGAACCGGGCACCGAGTTGATCGCCAAATCCGCACCGACGCCGGTGCTGATAATGACCAGCTACGCCAGCATGCGCTCGGCAGTCGACGCCCTGAAACAGGGGGCCGTGGACTACGTCGCCAAACCCTTCGACCACGACGAACTGCTGGAAACCGTGGCGCGTGTGCTTCACCAGCAGGCAGCACGTCACTCCCAGCCACCCGACATCACCGACGATGCCGGTGCCCGCCATCAGATGATCGGCGAATGCCCGGCCATGCAGGCGGTCTACACGCGCATTCGCAAGACCGCTCCGGCCGACGTCACGGTGTTGATACAGGGTGAGTCGGGCACCGGCAAGGAACTGGTGGCCCGGGCCCTGCATCAACAGAGCCGGCGCACCCATGCGCCGCTGATCTGCGTGAACTGCGCGGCCATTCCCGAGACGCTGATCGAATCCGAGCTGTTCGGCCACGAGAAGGGGGCCTTCACCGGAGCCAGTGCCACGCGCACGGGCTTGGTCGAAGCCGCCGACGGCGGCACCCTGTTTCTCGACGAAATCGGCGAGCTGCCGTTGGACGCCCAAGCCCGACTGCTGCGCGTGCTGCAGGAGGGCGAGATCCGGCGCATCGGCTCGGTGGAAACCCGCCACGTGGACGTGCGCCTGATCGCCGCCACTCACCGCGACCTGCGCGCGCTCTCCAAGACCGGCGAGTTCCGCCTCGACCTCTACTACCGCCTCAACGTGATGCAGATCGATCTGCCACCGCTGCGCGACCGCGAGGACGACATCCTGATGATCGCCGACGTGCTGCTCGACAAGGCCTGTCGCCGCCATGAGCGCAGCGGATTGCGGCTGTCGCGTGCCACTCGGCAAGAAATCCGCCAGTACCCCTGGCCGGGCAATGTCCGCGAGCTCGAGAACGCTCTGGAACGGGGCGTCATCCTTGCCGAAGGCCACTTGATCCATCCCGACGACCTGGGCCTCACCCCATCGCCGGCTGGCACCGCCCGCTCCCCCGCCGAACCGTCGCTGCGTTCCGCCGAGCCCGCCCCGGCCGACCCTGCCGAAGACGATGACGACCTGTCGCTCGAGGATTACTTCCAGCATTTCGTGCTCGAGCACCAGGACCACATGAGCGAAACCGAGCTCGCCCAGAAACTCGGCATCAGCCGCAAGTGCCTGTGGGAACGCCGTCAGCGGCTGGGGATTCCACGCAAGAAACAGGCACGCCGAAACGTCAGCTGACCCTGGCACGCTCCCTACGACCATGGTTTAAGGCCCGGCACACCGCATTGTCAGGCGGGTTTGCCATGCTGCATCGGTAGCTTCTGCACCAGGTGTTACCTTCCCACACAGCCAGCGCGCCAGATTGGCGCAAACGCGGTAACACACGGCAGCGGCAGGACTGGTATCATTTTGACTAAATACCACAACTTAATGATTTTAAACGATTAAAATGACAATGGCACACCCCATGCAACTACCTTGGCAAGAAAAACAACATCCGGCTGTCCCCGCGCCAACAACAACAACCAGGCGGTCAGGCGAGACGGCGCCCATGCCAACAACAACAATCATGGGTTGTGGAATGACGCGGAAGCGGGCGCAACAACAACACGGGCCCAGACGCTTTCCGCCCTTCGCTCCCTAACAACAACAAGCAGCGAAGCACCGGATCCATCAGGACGCGACGCGCTCACCCGGCCACCAACAAGAACAACGGCCGTCACGGCGCACCTTCGGCAAACAACATCAACAAGCCGAAGGAAGGCAATTCCGAATGCCGTCGTGGTTGGATTATTGTTTTGAATACGAGGCGGTCGCCACCAGGAACGTCAACAATCACAACAACCTTGCTTGCCTGTGAACTCCTTGGTGACTGTGGTGCGTATTCAAGGCGATGCGCCATCACGAAGAAGAAACAGCCGCATGGATGCAGCGTTTACGACCTGTCAGAGGAGGCCCACGGGCCTCCTCTTTTGCTGTGCGCGCCCCTACGGTGTTTCCCAAGGTGTCGGGGGTGGGCTACACTCTAGTGTTTTCGCACACCGCGAGGCGATATCGCCGCATGTTCAAAGGATTTACCCGCTTTCTACAGAGCCCGGGCACCCACCTGCGCACTCTCTTCGGCCCCGAAGAAGCCGCAGCCGGCAGTCGTTCCGAGCCACGCATCATTCCCCGTAGCGACCACACCGTGTCGCGCCAGCACTTCAGTGAATCCGCCCTCAAGGTACTCTACCGTCTGCACAACGCCGGTTTCGAAGCCTATCTGGTGGGGGGCTGCATCCGCGATTCCCTGCTCGGGCGAATGCCCAAGGACTTCGACGTGGCCACCGATGCCACGCCGGAACAGCTTCGCGACCTGTTCCGCAATTCGCGAATCATCGGCAGGCGCTTTCGCATCGTGCACGTGCGCTTTGGCCGCGAGGTGATCGAGGTGACCACCTTTCGGGGCCGCCACGGCGATGACCATGGCGACCATATCGCCCAGCAGTCCGAGGAAGGCTTGCTTCTGCGCGACAACGTCTGGGGCAACATCGAGGAAGATGCCCTGCGCCGCGACTTCACCATCAACGCCCTGTACTACAGCATCGCCGACTTCTCGATTCACGATTTCGCCGATGGCGTGCATGACATCGAGACCCGCACTCTGCGATTGATCGGCGACCCGGAAACCCGCTATCGGGAAGACCCGGTGCGCATGCTGAGGGCCGTGCGCTTCGCCGCCAAGCTCGACTTCCAACTGGCACCGGCCACCGAAGCGCCCATCAGCCAACTCGCGCCCTTGTTGTTGCAGATTCCCCCAGCGCGCCTGTTCGACGAGATCCTCAAGCTGTTCATGGCCGGTCATGGTGTCGCCACCTTCCGCCTGCTGCGCCACTATGGCCTGTTCGCCATGCTCTTCCCGGAAACCGAGGAGGTCATGTCCGAACAGCCCTGGGCGGAGCCGCTCATCGAAGCGGCGCTGGCCAGCACCGACAAGCGCATCCACGAAGAGCGACCGGTAACGCCGGCATTCCTGTTCGCCGCTCTGCTGTGGGGGCCCAGCCAGCAGCGCCAGGCGGTGCTGGAGGCCGACGGCATGCCGCCGATTCCCGCCCAGCAGGCAGCTGCTCAGCAGGTCATCTCGCGCCAACTGCAGCATATCGCGATTCCCAAGCGTTTCAGCTTGCCCATGCGCGACATCTGGGAACTGCAGCAGCGCCTGCCCAAACGCAGCGGCAAGCGCGCCGCTCAGACCCGCGAGCACCCACGCTTCCGTGCCGCCTACGATTTCCTGCTGCTGCGCGAAGCGGCCGGCGAGATCGCTCCGGGCCTTGGCGACTGGTGGACCGCCTACCAGGAGGGCGACGATCACGAACGTGGCCGACTGCTCGACAAGGCACGTGGCGATGACGGTTCGGGCGGTAACGGACGTGGCCGCCGTCGGCCTCGCAAGCGTCGACGGCGCAACGCCCCGCCCAACGCATGAGCCTCGAAGATCACGTCTACGTCGGGCTTGGCAGCAATCTCGACGACCCCTGCTGCCACGTCACTCGGGCGCTGGACGAACTCGACTCGCTGCCGCTCACGCGACGACTCGGCGCCTCACGTCTCTACGTCAGCCGCCCGCAGGGCCCACAGGATCAGCCCGATTTCATCAACGCCGTAGCCCGGCTAGAAACCCGGCTCTCGCCACTCGCCCTGCTCGATCAGCTACAGGCGCTCGAGCAACGCCATCGCCGCGTGCGCAGGCTGCGCTGGGGGCCCAGGACGCTGGATCTCGACCTACTACTCTACGGATCACGGCAGCTGTGCCTGGCACGTCTCACACTGCCTCATCCCGAGATGTCTCGTCGTCCTTTCGTACTGGTGCCGCTGGCCGAGCTGGCCGCACAGCGCCATCTCCTCGACGGCCGCAGCATCGCTCGAGCGGCTGCCGCAGTGGATAGACAAGGCCTTCGTACGATGTTACCGGACGACTGAGACACCCCATCAACTGTTACCTATCGACACCTCGGGGGCTTTCAAGTAACAATTCCAGGTTACATGGAGGCCAATGGGTAACGGCCCCAACGACAACGATGAGAGCACGCCATGACAACCGTGACCCTGAGCACGCTGAAAGCCTGCAAGCAAGCGGGCGAGCCCTTCAGCTGTCTCACTGCCTATGACGCCACCTTTGCCCGAACCGCCAACGATGCCGGCATCGAGGTGCTGCTGGTGGGCGACTCCCTGGGCATGGTGCTGCAGGGACATGTCAGCACGCTGCCGGTAACCCTCGACGACATCAGCTACCACACGCGCTGCGTAGCGCGCGCCAAGGGATCGAGCCTGCTGATGGTCGACCTGCCGTTCATGAGCAACGCCACCCTCGACACGCTGCTGAACGATGCTGGCGAACTGATGCGTGCCGGCGCCGAACTGGTCAAGGTCGAGGGCGAGGCGTGGATGGCCGACGGCATCCGCGAACTGACCCGTCGCGGCGTGCCGGTGTGCGCCCACCTGGGCCTTACTCCGCAGACCGTCTACCAGTTGGGCGGCTACAAGGTGCAGGGCCGCGACAGCGAGCATGCCGCCCAGATCCTGGAGGACGCTCGTACCCTGGTCGAAGCCGGTGCCTCGGCCATCCTCCTGGAATGCGTGCCGGCAAGTCTCGGTCGCGCTGTGAGCGAAGCGTTGGAGGTACCGGTGATCGGTATCGGTGCCGGCCCCGACACCGATGGCCAGATCCTGGTCATGCACGACGTGCTGGGCGTCACCGGCGGACGGAAACCACGCTTCGTCAAGGATTTCATGGCCGAGTCCGACTCGATCCAAGGGGCTTTTCGCCGCTACCACGACGACGTCAAGACACGCCGCTTTCCGGCCCCAGAGCACTGCTTCTAGCTTTCGGAGCCTGCCTATCATGCGCACCCTGCGAGAGATTCCCGATCTGCGCGAAGCGCTCGACGCCGTTCGCCGACGCGACCAGCACATCGCCCTGGTGCCCACCATGGGCAACCTGCACGCTGGCCATCTGGCCCTGGTAGAGACTGCCCGTCGCCAAGCCGACGTGGTGGTGGCCACCATCTTCGTCAACCCACTGCAGTTCGGCCCCAGCGAGGACCTCGACGCTTACCCGCGGACCCTCACCGACGATCAGGCCCGGCTCGAGGCCGCCGGCTGCGACCTGCTGTTCACCCCGGACACCGCCACGCTCTATCCGCACGGCCTGACCGAGCAGACCCAGGTATGCGTGCCGGGAGTGAGCGAGGGGCTGTGCGGTGGCGCGCGCCCCGGCCACTTCGACGGCGTGGCCACCGTGGTCAGCATGCTCTTCAACCTGGTGCAGCCGCACCTCGCCTGCTTCGGCGAGAAGGATTATCAGCAGCTGGCGGTGATCCGCAAACTGGTCGCCGACCTGCACTTTCCCATCGAGATTCTCGGCGTGCCCATCGTGCGCGCCGAGGATGGCCTGGCACTGTCCTCGCGAAACGGCTACCTCTCCGAGGACGAGCGCCTGGTGGCGCCAATGCTCTACCGCACCCTGTGTCAGGCCCGCGACGCTCTGGAAGCTGGCGAGGCCCCCGAGCCGGTGCTCGCCCAAGCCAACGAGGCACTGCGCCGATCGGGATTCACGCCCGACTACCTCGAGCTGCGCGCCCGAGACCTGGGCCCCGTCACCGCGACGACCCGCGAGGCCGTGCTGCTCGCCGCGGCCCGGCTCGGCCCGACGCGCCTGATCGACAACCTGATTCTGACATTGCCGTCCTGAAGCGGCCCTTTTCCCTACGCCAACGCGCCTTCACGAGGACTTGCCACCGATGTACACCGTCATGCTCAAGGCCAAGCTGCACATGGCCCGCGTCACCCACGCCGTGCTCAACTACGAAGGCTCCTGCGCCATCGACGGCGAGCTGCTCGACATGTCCGGCATTCGCGAGAACGAGCAGGTCCAGATCTACAACGTGGAGAACGGCCAGCGCTTCACCACCTACGCCATCCGTGCCGAGGAGGGCTCGAAGGTCATCTCGGTGAACGGTGCCGCTGCCCATCTCGCCGCTGCCGGCGACCGGGTAATCATCTGCAGCTATGCCCACTACAGCGAGGCGGAGCTCGAAGCGCACGCCCCGGCACTGGTCTATCTCCAGGAAGGCAACGCCATCAGCCACACCAGCAACGCCATTCCCGTACAGCTCGCCTGATCGGCCCAAGCACGCTTCGAGCCACCCCGCTATACTCAAAGACCGTAACTCAAAGGTCGTAAAGCTCGCTGTTTCGGCCCCCGGGACGTTGCCGCACCGCACAAGGCTCCCCTATGCTGACAAGGCAGACGCCCGTACTCACGTTCAGGAGGTTCTTCTCATGCAAGAAGTGGTGATCGTTGCCGCCCGCCGTACCGCCGTCGGCGCCTTTGGCGGCTCTCTGGCCGGCATCCCCGCCAGCGACCTAGGCGCCCTGGTGATCAAGGACATTCTCGCCAACACCGGTGTCGCCAGCGACCAGGTGGACGAAGTGCTGCTCGGCCAGGTGCTGACGGCCGGCGTCGGCCAGAACCCGGCGCGCCAGGCCTCCATCAAGGCCGGGCTGCCCGATGCAGTGCCCGCCATGACCATCAACAAGGTATGCGGCTCGGGCCTCAAGGCACTGCACCTAGCTACCCAGGCGATTCGCTGCGGCGACGCCGAACTGATCCTCGCCGGCGGTCAGGAGAACATGTCGCTGGCCCCGCACGTGCTGCCCAATTCGCGCACTGGCCAGCGCATGGGCGACTGGAAGGCCATCGACTCCATGGTCCACGACGGCCTGTGGGATGCCTTCAACAACTACCACATGGGCGTCACCGCCGAAAACCTGGCCGAAAAATACGGCATCACCCGCGAAGCCATGGACGCTTTCGCCGCCGCCTCCCAGCAGAAAGCCGCCGCGGCCATCAAGGAAGGCAAGTTCAAGGGGCAGATCGTTCCCGTGGAGGTTCCGCAGCGCAAGGGCGACCCGCTGGTCTTCGGCACCGACGAGACCCCCCGCGAAGTGACTGCCGAGAAGCTGTCCGGCATGAAGCCGGCCTTCAAGAAGGACGGTACCGTCACCGCCGGCAATGCCTCGTCCATCAACGACGGTGCCGCCGTGGTGATGATCTGCTCTGCCGAAAAGGCCAAGCAGCTGGGCCTCGAGCCGCTGGCGCGCATCGCCGCCTACTCCAACGCCGCCGTAGACCCGGCCATCATGGGCATCGGCCCGGCGCCGGCCACCCGCCGCTGCCTGGAAAAGGCGGGCTGGAGCCTGGACGATCTCGACCTGGTCGAAGCCAACGAGGCCTTCGCCGCCCAGGCGCTCTCCGTCAACAAGGAGCTCGGCTGGGACACCGACAAGATCAACGTCAACGGCGGTGCCATTGCCATCGGCCACCCCATCGGCGCCTCCGGCTGCCGCATCCTGGTCACCCTGGTCCATGAGATGATGGCCCGCGACGCCAAGAAAGGTCTTGCGACGCTGTGCATCGGCGGCGGGCAGGGCGTCGCCCTGGCCATCGAGCGCTGATTGCGCTGCACGCGAGCTCGAAGCTCGAAGCTCGAAGCTCGAAGCTCGAAGCTCGAAGAAGAGCTTAAACAGAACCGCCCCCGCAGCCAGGCTGCGGGGGCGGTTTTTCTTCCAGCTTAAGGCTTAAGGCTTTCAGCTCGCCGAAGGCGGCTTAAAGCTGGGGTTCCGCTTCAGCCTCGAAGGCAGCCTTCTCTTCGGGGGTGATCTCCTTGATGGAGAGCTTGACGCGGTTGCGGTTGTCGATGTCGAGCACCTTGACCACTACCTCGTCACCCTCGTTGAGGAAATCGCGCACGTCATTGACCCGCTCGGGCACGATCTGCGAGATGTGCACCAGACCGTCGGTGCCGGGCATGATGTTGACGAAAGCGCCGAAGTCGGCGATACGCACCACCTTGCCGCGGTAGAGCTTGCCGATCTCCGCCTCGGCGGTGATGGCGAGCACGGTGTCGATGGCCTTCTTGGCCGCCGCCTTGTCCTCGGCGTAGATCCGCACGGTACCGTCGTCGTCCAGGTCGATGGAGGCGCCGGTGTCATCGCAGATCTTGCGAATGGTGGCGCCACCCTTGCCGATGACGTCGCGGATCTTGTCCGGGTCGATCTTGATGGTGGCCATGGAGGGCGCATTCTCGGAGACTTCGGCACGGCTCTGACCGATCACCGCGTTCATCTGCTCGAGAATGGTCTGGCGTGCCTCGTGGGCCTGCTGAAGCGCCTGCTCCATGATCTCCTCGTTGATGCCCTCGATCTTGATGTCCATCTGCAGGGCGGTAACGCCTTCAGCGGAGCCGGCCACCTTGAAGTCCATGTCGCCGAGGTGGTCCTCGTCGCCGAGGATATCGGTGAGCACCGCAAAGCCGTCGTCGTCCTTGACCAGACCCATGGCGATGCCCGCCACCGGCGCCTTCATCGGCACGCCGGCGTCCATCAGTGCCAGTGAGGAACCGCATACCGAGGCCATGGAGCTCGAGCCGTTGGACTCGGTGATCTCGGAAACCACGCGAATGGTATAGGGGAACTCATCGTCGCTGGGCAGCATGGCTTCCACGCCGCGCCGAGCCAGACGGCCGTGGCCGATCTCGCGACGCTTGGGACCGCCCATGAAACCGGCTTCGCCCACGCAGTAGGGAGGGAAGTTGTAGTGCAGCAGGAAGCGATCCTTCCGCTCGCCTTCCAGCGACTCGATCAGCTGGGCATCGCGCAGCGTACCCAGGGTGGCGATGACGATCGCCTGTGTCTCCCCGCGGGTGAAGATCGCCGAGCCATGGGTCTTGGGCAAGGTGCCCACCTCGATGGCCAGCGGTCGTACGGTGCGGTTGTCGCGGCCGTCGATGCGTGGCTCGCCCTTGATGACGCGAGAACGCACCACGCGCTTTTCGAGACTCTCGAAGGCACCCTTCACCTCGGCGGCATCGAACTGGCCCTCTTCTTCACCGGCCAGCTTCTCGACTGCCTCGGCCTTGAGGGCAGAGAGCGCTTCCTGACGGTCCAGCTTGTCGGTGATGCGGTAGGCCTCGCCCACCTTGGCCTCGAAGGCCTCGGCCACTGCGCTCTTGAGCGCGGTGTTCTCGGCCGGTGGCTGCCAATCCCACTTGGGCTTGCCGGCCTCGGCAGCCAACTCGTTGATGGCGCCGATGGCAACCTGCATTTCCTGATGCGCAAAGAGTACCGCTCCGAGCATTTCGTCCTCGAGCAGTTCCTTGGCCTCGGACTCGACCATCAGCACGGCCTTCTCGGTACCGGCCACCACCATATCCAGCTCTGAGGAAGTGAGTTCCTCGACGGTGGGATTGAGGAAGTAACCCTTGTCCTCGGTGAAACCAACCCGGGCAGCGGCGATGGGGCCGTTGAATGGCACGCCAGAGACGGCCAGCGCCGCCGAGGTGCCGATCATCGCGGCAATGTCCGGATCATGATTGCGGTCGGTGGAGAGCACGGTGCAGATCACCTGCACCTCGTTCATGAAGCCCTTGGGGAAGAGCGGGCGGATCGGGCGGTCGATCAGCCGCGAGGTGAGGGTTTCCTTCTCGGTGGGGCGTCCCTCGCGCTTGAAGAAACCGCCGGGGATCTTGCCGACCGCGTAGGTCTTCTCTTGATAGAACACTGCCAGCGGGAAGAAGGGCTGGCCAGGGTTGGCTTCCTTCTTCGCTACCACGGTGCACAGCACCACGGTGTCGTCCATGGTGACCATCACGGCACCGGTGGCCTGGCGGGCGATGCGCCCGGTTTCCAGGGTGACGGTGCTGCGACCGTACTGAAACGTTTTCTTGACCGGATTCACGGCGACTTCCTTCAACTTTTCGATCTCATGTATGGGTCGTTTCGACTCGGCGACCATTTTAGGGGTTGACGCGCGCCGGGGCCACCGGTTAACGCCTTCTGGCGTCCAAAAACGCAAAACGGGCAGCCCATGGGGCTACCCGTTTCTTTGATACTTCAAGAAAAGGCGGGATTCGCGCTCCCCCTCTCCCTTTAGCGACGCAGGCCGAGACGCTGAATCAGCGACTGATAGCGCTCGAAGTCCTTGCGCTTCAGGTAGTCCAGCAGCTTGCGACGCTGGTTGACCATGCGGATCAGGCCACGGCGGGAGTGGTGATCCTGCTTGTTGGTCTTAAAGTGATCCTGCAGACCGTCGATGTTGGCGCTCAGCAGAGCCACCTGTACTTCGGGGGAACCGGTGTCGTTCTCGCCTTGGCCGTACTGCTTGACGATCTCGGCCTTCTGTTCGGCTGTCAGTGCCATCTGTCTCTCCAATCAGCAATATGCCTGAATGATGTGAATGAGTGAGACCACGCATATTTGCAGTCTCGGCGTTGCTCCCTGATAGCCGCATGGCGGCTTCGTCAACGGGCTGCTCCACTGAGCAGCCGTTTAGGCGCCACTTCCTGTGGCGTCGTTACCACGCCGAGGCCCATGAAAGCCCCGTCGCAGTAGAGTCTCGGCGTCTCGCCTTCGGCCAGGCCATGAGCCACCCGGGCCGGCTGCCCATGGGCGAGCCGACGGGCCGCTTCGGTATCGACCGCCAGCCGCGGCAGATGCTCGACGAGCACATCGACGGGCAGCAACGTCGCCTCGCGGGTTGCCTGCTCGGGCAATGCCTCCAGCGCCTCGAGCGTCACCATGCCATCGCCGGTGAACGGCCCGGTGGCAAGCCGCCGCAGTGCGCTGATATGCGCCCCGCAGCCCAGTGCCTGACCGATGTCTTCGGCGAGCGTGCGAACGTAGGTGCCCTTGCTGACCCTCACCTCCAGCTCGAAGGCATCCCCCATGAAGGCGAGAAGCCGGGCATCATACACCGTCACGCGGCGCGCTGCACGCGCAACCGACTTGCCCTCGCGGGCCAGCTCGTAGAGCTTGCGGCCCTGGTGCTTGAGCGCCGAGTACATGGGCGGCACCTGATCGATCTCACCACGGAAGCGCTCCAGCACGCCCTCGACGTCGGCCTCGGTCAGCCGGGGCACCGCGCGGCGCTCGAACACCTCGCCTTCGGCGTCGCCGGTGTCGGTGACCACACCCAGTTCCACTCGAGTACGATAGACCTTGTCCGCATCGAGCAGAAAGGCGGAGAACTTGGTCGCCTCGCCGAAGCACACCGGCAGCAGCCCGGTGGCCATGGGGTCGAGCGTACCGGTATGCCCAGCTTTCTGCGCCTGCAGCAGGCGCCTGGCACGCTGCAGGGCATGGTTGCTCGATACGCCCTGGGGCTTGTCGAGCAGCAGCACCCCGTCCACCGGCAGGCCACGACGGCGACGTGCCATCAGCCGCGCTCTCCCCCACCGTTGCCGTCCTCGTCGCCCTCGTGACGGGCACGGTCGCTCTCGACCGCCTCGTCGATCAATGACGACAGCCGCTGGCCACGCACCACGCTCTCATCGAAATGGAAACGCAGTTCCGGCACGTGGCGCAACTTGATGCGCCGGGCGATCTGGCTGCGCAGAAAGCCTGAGGCCCTGCGCAGTACCTGGAGGTTCTCCTGCACGTGTGCCGGGGTCTCCTCGCCGAGCAGCGTCACGTAGACATCGGCATAGCCCAGGTCGCGGCTGACGGTGACGCCACTGACGGTGACCATCCCCAGGCGCGGATCCTTGATCTCGCGCTGGATCAGCACCGCCAATTCTTTCTGCAGCTGGTCGCCGACCCGGTCGGTCCGCTTGAACTCGCGCATGCTCGGCTCCGCTTAGAGCGTCCGCTCGACCTTGACCTGATCGAAGACCTCGATCTTGTCGCCGACCTGGACGTCGTTGTAGTTCTTCACACCGATACCGCACTCCATGCCGTTGCGCACTTCCTGGACGTCGTCCTTGTAGCGGCGCAGCGACTCGAGTTCGCCTTCGTAGATGACCACGTTGTCACGCAGAACGCGGATCTTCTTGTTCCGGTAGACGTTGCCTTCGACGACCATGCAGCCGGCCACGGCACCGATCTTGGGCGCCCGGAAGACGTCGCGAACCTCGGCCACGCCGACGATCTCTTCCTTCCATTCCGGCTCGAGCATGCCGCTCATGGCCTTCTTGACGTCATCGATCAACTGGTAGATGACGCTGTAATAGCGCAGCTCCAGCCCTTCGCGCTCGATGATCTCGCGGGCCGCGGCGTCGGCGCGTACGTTGAAGCCGATGACGATGGCTTCGGAGGCCAGTGCCAGGTTGGCATCGGTACCGGTGATGCCGCCCACGCCGGAAGAGACCACGGAAACTTGCACCTCGTCGGTGGAGAGCTCTTCCAGTGCGCCCCTGATCGCCTCCAGGGAGCCCTGGACGTCGGCCTTGAGCACGATGTTGAGCTTGGCAGCCTCTTCCTGACCCATCTGGCTGAACATGTTCTCCAGCTTGGCCTTCTGCTGACGGGCAAGGCGCACCTCACGGTACTTGCCCTGACGGAAGTTGGCCACTTCGCGGGCCTTCCTCTCATCGGCGACGGCCATGAAGTCGTCACCCGCCTCGGGCGTACCGTCGAGGCCCTGAATCTCTACCGGCATACCCGGCCCGGCTTCGTCGACCTGCTTGCCGAGCTCGTTGGTGAGCGCCCGGACGCGACCGTAGTGCAGGCCGGCGAGCACGATGTCGCCTTTCTTCAGGGTGCCGTTCTGCACCAGCACGGTGGCCACGGGGCCACGCCCCTTGTCGAGCCGCGACTCGATGACCACACCCTTGCCGGGCGCCTCGGGCACGGCCTTGAGCTCGAGCACCTCGGAGACCAGCAGAATGGCTTCCAGCAACTCCTCGACGCCTTCACCGGTGTGGGCCGACACGTGGACGAACTGCGTGTCGCCACCCCACTCCTCGGAAATGACGCCGTACTGGGAGAGCTCGTTCTTGACACGGTCCGGGTCGGCGCCCGGCTTGTCCATCTTGTTGACCGCCACCACCAGCGGCACCTCGGCGGCCTTGGCGTGTTCGACGGCTTCGACGGTCTGCGGCATCACGCCATCGTCGGCAGCCACCACCAGGATGACCACGTCGGTGGCCTTGGCACCGCGTGCACGCATGGCGGTGAACGCAGCGTGGCCGGGCGTGTCCAGGAAGGTCACGCCGCTGCCATGATTGCCTTTCACCTGATCGCCCTGCACGTGATAGGCACCGATGTGCTGGGTAATGCCCCCCGCCTCGCCGGTGGCCACCTTGGCCTTGCGGATGTAATCGAGCAGCGAGGTCTTGCCGTGGTCGACGTGACCCATCACCGTGACCACCGGATCGCGGGTGACCTCCTCGCCTTCGTAGGAGATCGCCTCGAGAACTTCGGTCTCCAGAGCGTCATCCTTGACCAGCTTGGGCTTGTGGCCCATCTCCTCGACCACGATGGCCGCGGTATCCTGGTCGATGGTCTGGTTGATGGTCACCGCCGCGCCCATGGTGAACATGGTCTTGATGACTTCATTGGCCTTGATCGACATCTTGTCGGCGAGATCGGCAACGCTGATCGATTCGGGAATCGACACCTCACGCACGATCGGCTGAGTCGGCTTCTGGAAGCCGTGCTTGCCGCCGCCCTGGGTGCCGCCACGACGGCCACCGCGACGCTCGGCGCGTTTGGCCTTCTTGCCGCCCCGACGACGTTCCTCGCGATCGCCGCGATCGTCATCCTCTCGCTCGTGACGCCCCTTCTTGCCGCCCTTGCCACTGGCCTTCTTGACCGCTGCACGTCGCGGCTCGGGACGCCCCTCCTTGGGTGGCGCCGGGGCTTCTTCGGGCGCCGGTGTCTCGCTGTCGAGTTCCGGCACCGGAACTTCGGGCTCCGCCGGCGCGACCGGGGCCTGCTCGGCTTGGGCTTTCTCGGCCTCCACCTTGGCAGCCGCCTCGCGTGCGGACTCCTCGGCGGCACTCACCCGCGCCTGCTCGGCCTCGCGCTCGGCCTCTGCCTGCTGCGAATCGGCCATGTCGCCGACCAGCTGCCGCGGCCCGGCCTCTTCTTCCGGTGCCGGCTGCTCGTCGTCCTGGGCGTCTTCGCGCTTCACATAGGTGCGCTTCTTGCGCACCTGAACCTCGATGCTCTTGCCCCGGTCACCGGTCTTGATGCGACTGCGCGTCTTGCGCGTCAGGGTGATGCGATTGCGGGCGCCCGCACCGCCTCCACCGTGGCTCTTGGTCAAGTAATCCAGCAACTGCCGCTTGTCCTCCTCGGAGACGGCATCGCTCTCGGACTTGTGGGCGAGCCCGGCTTCTTTCATCTGTTCCAGCAGGCGGGGCACATCGCGGCCCACCTTCGCTGCAAAATCCTTAACGGTCATTTCCGACATGTTGACCCTCCTCAGCCCGTGACCCGTTTTACTGTTCGCCTTCGAACCATGGCGCACGGGCAGTCATGATCAGTGCTGCAGCGCGCTCTTCGTCCATGTCCTCGATGTCCATCAGATCATCGACGGACTGCTCGGCCAGATCCTCCATGGTGATGATGCCTCGACTGGCCAGAATGAAGGCCAGGTGGCGCTCCATGCCGTCCATTTCAAGGAGATCTTCGGCCGGCTGAGCACCGTCCAGCTCTTCCTCGGAGGCAATCGCCAGATTGAGCAGCTCATCCTTGGCACGCGCTCGAAGCTCTTCCACCAGATCTTCGTCGAGCTCCTCGATCTCGAGTATCTCCTCGAGAGGCACGTAGGCGATCTCCTCCAGCGTGGTGAACCCCTCCTCGACCAGCAGCCGGGCGAGGTCCTCCTCGATGTCCAGGTGCTGGATGAAGTACTCGACCAGATCGTCGATTTCCTGCTCGCGCTTGTCCTCGGCCTCGCTCTCCGTCATGACGTTGAGTCGCCAGCCGGTGAGTTCGGAAGCCAGGCGCACGTTCTGGCCGCTACGGCCAATGGCCTGGGCCAGGTTGTCCTCGGCGACGGCCACGTCCATGGCATGGGTGTCTTCGTCGACGAGGATCGAGCCGACATCCGCCGGCGCCATGGCGTTGATCACCAGCTGCGCCGGGTTGTCGTCCCATAGCACGATGTCCACGCGTTCGTTCTGCAACTCGCTGGAAACCGCCTGGACCCGCGAGCCGCGCATACCCACGCAAGCACCCACCGGATCGATGCGGCGATCGTTGGTCTTCACCGCGATCTTGGCCCGCGACCCGGGATCGCGAGCCGCGCCCTTGATCTCGATGAGCTGCTCGGCGATCTCCGGCACCTCGATCTTGAACAGCTCGATGATCAGTTCCGGGCAGGTGCGCGACAGGATCAGTTGAGCGCCACGCGCTTCGGCATCGACCTTGGTGAGCAGCGCCCGGACACGATCGTTCATTCGGTAGCGCTCGCCGGGAATCATCTCGCTGCGCGGCAGAAAGGCCTCGGCGTTGTCGCCCAGGTCGATGATCAGCCCGTCACGTGTCGTCTTCTTGACGATGCCGGCAACCAGCTCGCCCTCGCGTTCGGCGTACTGACGCACCACTTCGGCGCGTTCCGCTTCGCGCACCTTTTGCACGATCACCTGCTTGGCGGTCTGGGCAGCGATACGCCCGAATGCGGCGTTCTCGATCTGCTCCTCGACCACGTCACCCAGCGTCAGCGGCGGATCGCGGCGCTCGGCGAAGGATTGTTTGATCTCGGCGTCGGGATTTTCGAACTCGTCGTCTTCGACCACCACCCAGCGGCGAAACGTCTCGTACTCGCCGGTCTGGCGATCGATCTTGACCCGCACGCTGACTTCCTGGCCATCGAAGCGCTTGCGTGACGCGCTGGCCAATGCTGCCTCGACGGCCTCGAAGATCACCTCACGGGGCACGCCCTTCTCGTTGGAGATCGCATCAACGACCGTCAGAATTTCTTTACTCATGCCTTTGCCTCGCCAGAAAACCTGTCCTTATCCATCGGCCTTACGACTCGAAAGAGGGCACGACGCGTGCCTGGTCGATGATATCGATGGGAAAGCAATATTCCTCGCCGTCGAATTGCAGCAGAACGTCCTCTCCTTCAGTGCCGGCCAGCAACCCCTGAAACTTGCGACGTCCCTCGAACGGTACCCGCAACCGCAAGGCCACCAGGTGACCGCGAAAACGAGAGAACTGATCGAGCGTGAAGAGCGGACGATCCATGCCCGGCGAAGACACCTCCAGGCGATATTCGCCGGCAATGGGATCCTCGACGTCGAGCAAGGCACTCACCTGACGGCTGATGTCGGCACAGTGCTCGACAGTCACGCCCTCGGCATGATCAATGTAGATCACCAGCCGAGAGTGTTTGCCCTGGGACAGGTAGTCGATGCCCCATAGCTCGAATCCCATGGCGGTGACCACCGGCTCGATCAGCGCATGCAGCGCGGCGTCCTTGAGTGCCACAGAGAAAGCTCCTACAGCCGTTGCATCAGGCACCTGGCCGGGAGTGAACAGGAAAGCTAGGTGGCTGATTGGCGTTGCCCGAACCGACTCATCGCTCACTGACGAGGATGGGCCGCTAACAAAAAGCCCCTTCGCAGGAAGGGGCCTTTCACAAGAAACCTGTTACACCACTTCTCGACATGCGCTTGCCACTTGCAAGCCATCGGGAAGATGGTAGCGGGGGCCGGATTCGAACCGACGACCTTCGGGTTATGAGCCCGACGAGCTACCAGGCTGCTCCACCCCGCATCATTCCAGGTCGGCGATTGTAGGCACTTGACGGGAAAGCGTCAAGATAAAGCGGCGCCTTTGCTACAATCTTTCTGGTGCCAATCCTGCGTTGCGACGACCGAAACTCGCCAGCGGCGCGCTTCGGGATACAGATGGTGCCGAAGGCGGGACTTGAACCCGCACGGCCATAAGGCCACTACCCCCTCAAGATAGCGTGTCTACCAATTCCACCACTTCGGCAAATAATGCTGCTGGAACGGCAGCTTAGTCGCTGCTTTCCTCCAGCACTGGCGCAGTATTATCCACGTCGCCGCCTTCGTCGTCAAGGGTCGGCGTATTGCGCTGCTGGTCGATCAGTTCGGCATCGGGTATCCCCGCTTCGGGAGCCTCACCGGCCTGGGAAGCGAAGTAGGCGAGTACCAACGAGGTGGCAAAGAAGGCTGCAGCAAGCACTGCCGTGGCGCGCGACAGAAAACTGCCCGAACCACGCGAGCCGAAGACGGTTTGCGAGGCACCGCCGCCAAAGGCGGCGCCGGCTTCGGCACCCTTGCCCTGCTGCAGCAGGATGAGAGCGACCAGGGCGATCGCGATCACCACATGGATCATGAGAATGGCAACTTGCATGGTTTCAACCTGCTGACTGGCAAATGGCTAGGAAGTCGTCGACCTGGAGAGCGGCACCGCCCACCAGGCCACCGTCGATGTCCGGCTGGGCGAGCAACTCGCCCGCATTGGCGGCTTTCATGCTGCCGCCATAGAGGATCTGCATGCCCTCGGCGAGAGCCGGGGAATAGTCCGCCAGGCGCCCACGAATCGCTGAGTGCACCGCCTGAGCCTGCTCGGGGCTGGCGGTTCTGCCGGTGCCGATGGCCCATACCGGCTCGTAGGCCAGCACCAGGCGCGCGCGCTCGGCAGGGTCCAGGGCATCGCACACCGCGGCGAGCTGACCAATCACGACGGACTCGGTGCGCCCGGCTTCGCGCTCTTCGAGCGTCTCGCCAAGGCACAGCACCGGCCTCAAACCATGCTCGAGCGCCGCCTGGACGCGCGCCAGCACCGCCGCATCGTCTTCCCCGAACAGGCTGCGCCGCTCGGAGTGACCGACCAGCACCAGGCGCGCCCCCACATCGACCAGCATGGCACCGCTCACCTCGCCGGTGAAGGCACCGCTCGAACGATCGCTCAAGGTTTGAGCACCCACCGTCAACGGCGTTTCCTGGAAGGTCTCGGCCGCGACACCCAAATAGGGAAAGGGCACCATCAGCGCCACCTCCACTCGAGCCGGGAGCTCGACGCTCGCAAAGGCCCGGGCGAAAGCATCGACCAGCGCCAGGGAGCCGTTCATCTTCCAGTTGCCGGCGATCAGCAGCGTTCGCATGCTCGATCCTCTTTCAAAGTGGTGCGAAATGGTATAGGAGCCCCCGTGTCAACACAACCATGGAGAGGGGCGGTCAAGCCAGTTCGCGCGTTACCTCATCGGCGATTCGCCGCGCCAGGGCATCGACGTCGAAATGCGCCCGCCCCTCGACCATCACGCGCAGCAGCGGCTCGGTGCCCGAAGGGCGCAGCAGCACGCGCCCTTCGCTAGCCAGCACCTCCTCCACGGCGGCAACGCTATGCTGCACGGCCTCGCAGCGCATCAGCGCCTGTGCATCGGTACCTGGCGTCAAGCGCACGTTGACCAGCGCCTGGGGCACCTTCTCCAGACCCGCCAGCAGACCGGCCAACGGCTTGGCTTCGTTGACCATGATGGCCAGCACCTGCAGCGCCGAAACGATACCGTCGCCGGTGGTCTGCACGTCGGCGCATACGATGTGGCCGGAGGACTCGCCACCCAGCTGCCAGCCGTTGGCCGCCATCCGCTCCACCACGTAGCGGTCGCCCACCTTGACACGCTCGAAGGGTACTCCCATGCCTTCTAGGGCCATGGCCAGGCCGAAGTTGGTCATCAGGGTGCCCACTACTCCGCCCTTCATCAGGCCGCGCCCGTGGCGATCGCTGGCAATCAGGTAGAGGATGTCGTCACCGTCGATCTCGCGGCCATCGGCATCCACCATCAACACGCGATCCCCGTCGCCGTCGAAGGCCACGCCCAGATCGGCACCCTGCTGGATCACCGCGGCACGCAGGCTGGCCGGCGAGGTGGAGCCCACCTCGCGGTTGATGTTGAGCCCGTCGGGATTGGCCCCCACCAGGCTGACATCGGCACCCAGTTCGCGGAACACGCTGGGCGCGATGTGGTAGGTGGCACCATGGGCACAGTCGAGTACGACCTTGAGTCCATGCAGACTGACCCGATTGGGTATGGTCGACTTGCAGAATTCGATATAGCGCCCCGCGGCATCGTCGATGCGCATCGCCTTGCCCAGCCGATCCGCCGCTACCGTGGACAACGGCTCTTCGAGCATGGCCTCGATATGCTCCTCGATGCCGTCATCGAGCTTGGTGCCGGCGCTCGAGAAGAACTTGATGCCATTATCGGCGAAGGGGTTGTGCGAGGCGGAGATCACGATGCCGGCATCGGCGCGAAAGGTGCGCGTCAGGTAAGCGATGCCCGGAGTGGGCATGGGGCCGAGCAGTGCCACGTCCGCGCCGGCGGCCGAGAGGCCGGCTTCCAGCGCCGATTCGAACATGTAGCCGGAGATGCGCGTATCCTTGCCGATCAACACTCGTGCACGGCCCGATTCCCGCGCCAGCACGCGCCCCATGGCCCAGCCCAGCTTGAGCATGAAATCCGGCGTGATGGGGTAGTCACCCACTGTGCCGCGAATACCGTCGGTGCCGAAATAGCGTCGTGTCATTAGCAACCTTCCTTGAGTACGGCCCAGGTCATGTTGATGGCGTCTAGCGTAGGCCCCACATCGTGGACGCGCACGATCCTCGCCCCGCGCTCGACGGCCAGCGCCGCCAGTGCCAGTCCTCCCGGCAGACGCTCTTCCACCGGGCGGGCGAGCACCTTGCCGATCATGCTCTTGCGCGACATGCCCACGAGCAGCGGCAGGCCGAGCCGCTCCAGGCGGTCCATCCGGTTGAGCAGCCGCAGGTTGTGCTCCACGGTCTTGGCAAAGCCGAAACCGGGGTCGAGCAACAGACGCTCGCGGCGCAATCCCGCCGCCTCGCAGGCGGCCACCCGATCAGCAAGGAAATCCACCACGACCTCCTCCACGGGCCGGTCGTAGCGGGGAGCATCCTGCATGTCGGCGGGCTCCCCCTGCATGTGCATCAGGCACACCGGCAGACCGCTGATGGCCGCAGCCTGCAGCGCGCCCTCGCGTTGCAGGCTACGCACGTCATTGAGCATTCCGGCACCGGATTGCGCCGCTGCCCGCATCACCTCCGGACTGCTGGTATCCACCGACACCAGGGCGTCGAGTTCACTGACCAACGCTTCAACCACCGGGAGCACGCGATCCAGTTCCTGCTGGACCGGCACCGGGGTGGCCCCGGGGCGAGTCGACTCGCCGCCCACGTCGATGATCGCCGCACCCTCGGCCAGTAACCGTTCGGCATGGCGTAGTGCATCGTCGCGGGCATTGTGACGCCCGCCATCGGAAAAGGAGTCGGGAGTGGCGTTGAGCACCCCCATCACGCGGGGAAAGGAGAGGTCGAGCCGGTGGCGGCCACACGGCAGCCAGGTGGGCGACGCGCTGTCCATCATGTCTCGTTCCTGTGGCGAGAAGGGTCACGAAGAATCCGCCAAGGGTACCACAAACAGCACAGGCGCCCCGCAGGGCGCCTGCCGCTCAAGGCTCGCGGCCTCAGGAACCGGCCGGACCACCCAGCGGGTCGGAAGGACGACGGCGCGGCTCGTCGTCCTCTTCGTCGTCCCCGTCATCCGCATCGGCCGCCGGCTCGTCATCGGTCGACTGGATGTCGTCGGCGGTGACCGGCGACCCACCGCCGGAAGAATCGCCGTCCTCCCAATCCTTGGGCGGACGAGGTGTACGGCCTTCCATGATGTCCTTGAGCTGGTCGGCATCGATGGTCTCGTACTGCATCAGCGCCTCAGCCATGGCATCGAGCTTGTCGCGATTGTCCTCGAGAATCTGCTTCGCCTTGGTGTAGCACTCATCGATGATCTTGCGCACTTCCTTGTCGAGCTTGGTGTTGGTCTCGCCCGACTTGAGCTTGCCGCCCTGACCCGCGCCGCCGAGGAACTGGTGCGACTCGTCCTCGTCGTACATCACCGGCCCCATCTCTTCGGAGAGGCCCCACTTGGCGACCATGTTATGGGCCAGCTCGGTGGCACGCTTGATGTCGTTGGAGGCACCGGTGGTGACGCCGTTGGGCCCCAGCGTCATCTCCTCGGCAATGCGGCCGCCGAACAGTGAGCAGATCTGGCTGATGATCTGCTGGCGCGACAGGCTGTAGCGGTCCTGCTCAGGCAGGAACATGGTCACGCCCAGCGCACGACCGCGCGGAATGATGGTCACCTTGTAGACCGGGTCGTGCTCCGGCATCACCAGGCCGATGATGGCGTGCCCGGACTCGTGGTAGGCGGTGTTGAGCTTCTCCTTCTCGGTCATGACCATGGAGCGGCGCTCGGCGCCCATCATGATCTTGTCCTTGGCCAGCTCCAGCTCCTCCATGCCCACCAGGCGCTTGTTGCGCCGTGCGGCGAACAGCGCCGCCTCGTTGACCAGGTTGGCCAGGTCAGCGCCCGAGAAGCCCGGCGTACCGCGGGCGATCAACGTCGGCTTAACGTCGTCGGCCAGCGGCACCTTGCGCAGGTGCACGTTGAGGATGTGTTCGCGACCGCGAATGTCGGGCAGTGGCACCACCACCTGACGGTCGAAACGCCCCGGACGCAGCAGGGCCGGGTCGAGCACGTCGGGACGGTTGGTGGCGGCGATGACGATGATGCCTTCGTTGGCCTCGAAGCCATCCATCTCCACCAGCAGCTGGTTGAGCGTCTGTTCGCGCTCGTCGTTGCCACCGCCCATGCCGGCGCCGCGCGAGCGGCCCACGGCGTCGATCTCGTCGATGAAGATGATGCACGGCGCCTGTTTCTTGGCCTGCTCGAACATGTCGCGCACGCGCGAGGCGCCCACGCCGACGAACATCTCGACGAAGTCGGAGCCGGAGATCGAGAAGAACGGCACCTTGGCCTCGCCCGCGATGGACTTGGCGAGCAGCGTCTTGCCGGTACCCGGCGGGCCGACCATCAGCACGCCGCGGGGGATCGTGCCGCCCAGGCGCTGAAACTTGGAGGGGTCGCGCAGGAAGTCGACCAGCTCCTCGACCTCCTCCTTGGCCTCGTCGCAGCCCGCCACTTCAGCGAAGGTGGTCTTGACCTGATCGTGGGAGAGCAGCTTGGCCTTGGACTTGCCGAAGCTCATCGGCCCGCCCTTGCCGGCCCCGCCGCCCTGCATCTGGCGCATGAAGAACATGAAGATGGCGAGAATCAGCAGGATCGGGAAGCTGGCGATCAGCAGCCGTGTCCACAGGCTCTGTTGTTCGGGCTCCTTGCCCACCACCGTCACGTCGTTGGCCAGCAGGTCATCCATCAGCTTGGGGTCATCCGCCGCCGGCCGGATCGTCTGGAACTGCGAACCGTCGTTGCGCTCACCAGTAATGGTATAGCCATCGATGGTGACGCTGCGTACTTGCTGATTCTGCACCTGCTGGACGAACTGCGAGTAGTTCATCGTCTGCGGGGTGCTGTCGACGCTGAAGTTGTTGAACACCGTCAGCAGCACTGCCGCGATGACCAACCACAGAATCAGGTTCTTCGCCATATCATTCAAGGGAGTACCCTCATTACAAGCAACTGTCTGCCAATGACGCCTGGGTATAGGACCATGCGCACGGCGTTGACGTTCCCACGCCATCGCCATCTGGCTATCTAGGCTCACTGTGACACAGTTGAGCCGCCTTGTCCGGCATTACGCCATTAGTCTGTATCTATCGGCAGCCGAGCCCTCGGCCGCCGACATCGGGCGGCCAAGCTTCGCTCAGCCGCGAAATCCGTCTGCCAGCAGGTAGACCTCCCGGGAGCGCGAACGCGACGCCTCCGGCTTGCGCGTGACGACCCGCCGAAAGCGCTCGCGCAGCGCCTTGAGATAAGCGTCGAAGCCCTCGCCCTGAAACACCTTGGCGAGAAACCGCCCTTCCGGCCTGAGCGTCTGCTGGGCCAAGTCCAGGGCCAGCTCCACCAGATACATCGCCTGGGGCTGGTCGATGGCGGCCATACCACTCATGTTGGGGGCCATGTCCGACATCACAAGGTCCACCTCGCGATCGTCCAGCGCAGCGAGTATCGACTCGAGCACCGCCTCCTCGGTGAAATCGCCCTGGATGAACTCGACGCCGGCCAGGGCACCCATCTCGAGTATGTCGGAGGCGATCACCAACCCTTCGTGTCCCACCTTTTCCGCCGCCACCTGGCTCCAGCCGCCCGGCGCGGCCCCCAGGTCGATCACCGTCATGCCGGGCCGGAACAGGCGGTCCTTTTCGTCGAGCGCCAGCAGCTTGTAGCTGGCGCGGCTGCGATAGCCGTCCTGCCAGCTTTGCTGCACGAAGCGATCTTCGAAATGCTCCTTGAGCCAGCCGGCACGACTCTTGCCGGCCTGCCCCTTGCCGGAACGGCGGCTCGATGCGCCATCGCGCGAGGGAGGGGTGGAACGAGCCACGACATCACCTTGACTACGAAACGGGTAAGCGTGAGAAGGCCAGCGGCCCACAGGCGGTATTCGATACGAGCTGACAGGGGGCCGGAATCAGGCCGCACCATGCTTTCGCCGGCTGACGTTTCCCCGTACCATGACGGGCTGCGCGCAACCGAGAAGACGCAAGATACCATGAGCTTGTCACAGGCACAAAAGAAAGCATTTCGCAGCATCGGCCACTACTTGAGCCCAGTGATCACGGTTTCGGAGAACGGCCTCTCCGAGGGCGTGCTGGCCGAGCTCGACCGGGCTCTGGCCGACCACGAGCTGATCAAGGTCAAGCTCGCCCTGGCCGAACGCGACGACCGTGCCGCCATGCTCGAGGAGCTGTTAGCGGCGAGCGGCGCCGAAGCGGTGCAGAGCATCGGCAAGGTGGCACTGCTCTACCGAGCGAGCCCACAGGGCAACCCCAAGCTCTCCAACATCAAACGCTTCGAGAACCATCACGGACGGCGCTGAGCTACCGCTCAGAGCTGTAAGCTTTAAGCGGTAAGTCAAACCCAATTCACCCCCAGGGCAGAACCCTGGGGGTGATTTTCTTACAGCTTAAAGCTTATCGCTTACAGCTGACCGAAGGTCACAGGTGCTCGACCCCGGCGATCTCGTACTCGACCTCGCCGCCCGGCGTCTTGACCACCACCGCGTCGCCCTCCTCTTTGCCGATCAAGGCCCGAGCGATGGGCGAGGTGACCGAAATGCGCCCCTCTTTGATGTTCGCCTCATCCTCGCCGACGATGCGATAGCGCACCTCCTCGTCGGTGTCGAGGTTGATCAGGTCCACCGTAACGCCAAAGATCACCTTGCCGGTCTTGGGCAGTTTGGTGACGTCGATCACCTGGGCGCTGGAGAGCTTGCTCTCGATCTCCTGAATGCGCCCTTCGATGAAGCCCTGCTGCTCGCGGGCGGCGTGGTACTCGGCGTTCTCCTTGAGATCGCCGTGTTCACGGGCCTCGGCGATGGCGGCGATCACCCTGGGGCGCGCCTCACTCTTGAGCTCCTCGAGCTCCTTGCGCAGGTGCGCTTCCCCAGCAACGGTCATCGGGACCTTGTTCATTGCGTTGCTCCTGCATGCAGTTCCTGAAGCCGCCGCACCGTGATGGCATTGCCGTATTCCAGCGCCAGACAAACGGCGCTCGCCCCTGCCAGAGTGGTGGCGTAGGGCACCTTGCGGGCTAGCGCGGTACGGCGGATGACCGAGGAGTCATTGATCGCCTGACGACCCTCGGTGGTGTTCACGATATAGGCGATTTCGTCGTTCTTGAGCAGATCGACGATATGCGGGCGGCCTTCGTAGACCTTGTTGACGATCTCGACCGGCAGGTCGGCCGCTTCCAGGGCGGCGGCGGTACCACGCGTGGCCACCAGAACGAATCCCAATGCTAGCAGAGAACGGGCCACTTCGATAATACCCGCCTTGTCCGGGTCGCGCACCGAGAGGAACGCCTTGCGCTCGCCGGTCAGTGCCGGAATCGCCTCGCCAGCGCCCAGCTGCGCCTTGTAGAAGGCCTCGGCGAAGGTGTCCCCTGAGCCCATCACCTCGCCGGTGGACTTCATCTCCGGCGACAGGATGGGATCGACACCGGGGAACTTGTTGAACGGGAAGACGGCCTCCTTGACGCTGTAGAAGTGCGGCACGATTTCCCGCTCGAAGCCCTGCTCGGCCAGGCTGGTACCGGCCATGCAGCGCGCCGCCACCTGGGCCAACGAGGTGCCGATGCACTTGGAGACGAACGGCACGGTGCGCGAGGCGCGCGGATTGACCTCGATGACGTAGATCTCGTCGTCCTGCCAGGCCAGCTGCACGTTCATCAGCCCTTTGACGCCGAGCTCCACGGCCATCTTCTCGACCTGGAGGCGCATCTCGTCCTGCACCTCGGCGGGCAGCGAATAGGGCGGCAGCGAACAGGCCGAATCGCCGGAGTGCACCCCGGCCTGCTCGATGTGCTGCATGATGCCGCCGATCACCACCCGCTCACCGTCGGAAACGGCATCGATGTCGATCTCGATGGCGGCATTGAGGAAGTGGTCGAGCAGCACCGGCGAGTCGTTGGAGACCTTGACCGCATGGGTCATGTAGTTCTCCAGCTCGGAAGCGTCGTAGACGATCTCCATGGCGCGCCCGCCCAGCACGTAGCTGGGACGCACCACCAGCGGGTAGCCGATCGCCTCGGCCTTGGCGAAGGCCTCGTCGAAGCTGCGCGCAGTGGCATTGGGCGGCTGCTTGAGATCCAGCTTGTCGATCATCTGCTGGAAGCGCTCGCGATCCTCGGCACGGTCGATGGCGTCCGGCGTGGTGCCGATGATCGGCACGCCGGCGGCCTCGAGCTCGCGGGCGAGCTTGAGTGGCGTCTGGCCGCCGAACTGCACGATCACCCCCGCGGGCTGCTCCTTGTCGGCGATCTCCAGCACGTCCTCCAGGGTAACCGGCTCGAAGTAGAGGCGATCGCTGGTGTCGTAGTCGGTGGAGACGGTCTCCGGGTTGCAGTTGACCATGATGGTCTCGTAGCCGTCGTCGCGCATGGCGAGTGCGGCGTGCACGCAGCAGTAGTCGAACTCGATGCCCTGGCCAACGCGGTTGGGTCCGCCGCCCAGCACCATGATCTTCTGACGGTCCGAGACCTCCGCCTCGCACTCCTCCTCATAGGTGGAATACATGTAAGCGGTGTCCGAAGCGAACTCGGCCGCACAGGTGTCGACGCGCTTATAGACCGGGCGGATACCGGCCTTCTGGCGGGTCTTGCGAAACTCCTTCTCGGCGACGCCGAGCAGGCTCGCCAGGCGAGCATCGCTGAAGCCCTTGCGCTTGAGCCGGAAGAGTTCGCGAGGAGTGAACTCGGAGAGCGAACGCTTGGCCACGTCCTGCTCGAGACGCACCAGCTCCTCGATCTGCACCAGGTACCAGCGATCGATCCGGGTCAGGGCAAACACCTCGTCGACGCTCATGCCGGAGCGCAGGGCATCGGCCACGTAGAAGATGCGCTCGGCGCCGGCGGCCTGAAGCTCCCCCTTGATGTGCGCCAGGGCGTCGTCGCTGAACTCGCCGAACTTGAAATCAGGAAACTTGGGGTCGAGGCCGTCGTTGCCGGTCTCCAGGCCACGCAGCGCCTTCTGCAGCGACTCCTGGAAGGTGCGGCCGATCGCCATCACCTCGCCCACCGACTTCATCTGGGTGGTCAGACGGTCGTTGGCCTGAGGGAACTTCTCGAAGGTGAAGCGCGGAATCTTGGTGACCACGTAGTCGATGGACGGCTCGAAGGAGGCCGGAGTGCGCCCCCCGGTGATGTCGTTGGCGAGCTCGTCCAGGGTGTAGCCCACCGCCAGCTTGGCGGCGATCTTGGCAATGGGAAAGCCGGTGGCCTTGGAAGCCAACGCCGAGGAGCGCGACACCCGCGGATTCATCTCGATGACCACCATGCGCCCGGTATCCGGGTCCACGCCGAACTGCACGTTGGAGCCACCGGTTTCGACGCCGATCTCGCGCAACACCGCCAGCGAGGCGTCGCGCATGATCTGGTACTCCTTGTCGGTCAGCGTCTGCGCGGGAGCCACGGTGATAGAGTCGCCGGTATGCACGCCCATGGGATCGAAGTTCTCGATGGCACACACGATGATGCAGTTGTCGTTGCGGTCGCGAACGACCTCCATCTCGTACTCTTTCCACCCCAGCAGCGACTCGTCGATGAGCAGCTCGTGGTTGTTGGAGAGCTCGAAGCCGCGGGTGCAGATCTCCTCGAACTCCTCCTTGTTGTAGGCCACGCCGCCGCCGGAGCCGCCCATGGTGTAGGAGGGGCGGATGATCACCGGAAAACCGAGCTCGGCCTGGATCTGCCAGGCCTCGTCCATGCTGTGGGCGACCTTGGCCTTGGGGCACTCCAGGCCGATGCGCTTCATGGCCTGGTCGAAGAGGTCGCGATCTTCGGCCTTGTTGATGGCATCGGCGTTGGCGCCGATCATCTCCACGCCGTACTGCTCGAGCACGCCGTGCTTGTCCAGGTCCAGTGCGCAATTGAGCGCCGTCTGGCCACCCATGGTGGGCAAGATGGCATCGGGGCGCTCGGCCTCGATGATCTTCTCCACCGCCTGCCAGGTGATCGGCTCGATGTAGGTGGCATCGGCCATCACCGGGTCGGTCATGATGGTAGCCGGATTGGAGTTGACCAGGATGACCCGGTAGCCCTCCTCGCGCAGTGCCTTGCAGGCCTGGGCGCCGGAGTAGTCGAATTCGCACGCCTGGCCGATGACGATCGGGCCGGCGCCGATGATCAGGATGCTGTGGATGTCGTTACGCTTGGGCATGGTGCTTCCCGCAGAAAAAGGATGACGAACGAGGGGCGGCGGCCGGTCTCTAGCGACGCGCCTGCATCATCGCGACGAAACGGTCGAACAGCGGCGAGACATCGTGCGGGCCGGGGCTCGCTTCGGGGTGTCCCTGGAAGCTGAAGGCCGGACGGTCGGTGAGCTCGATGCCCTGCAGGGAACCGTCGAACAGCGAGCGGTGGGTGGCACGCACATTGCTCGGCAGGGTCGCCTCGTCGGCGGCAAAGCCATGGTTCTGGCTGGTGATCATCACCTGACCGCTGTCGAGATCCTGCACCGGATGGTTGGCACCGTGATGGCCGAACTTCATCTTCACCGTCTTGGCCCCGGACGCCAGCGCCAGCAGCTGATGCCCCAGGCAGATGCCGAATACCGGAAGCCGGGTCTCGAGAAGCTCCCGGATGGCGGTGATGGCGTAGTCGCAGGGCTCGGGGTCGCCCGGGCCGTTGGCCAGGAAGATGCCGTCCGGATTCATGGCCAGCACCTCGGCCGCCGGGGTCTGGGCCGGCACCACGGTCAGCCGACAGCCACGCGAGGCGAGCATGCGCAGGATGTTGCGCTTCACGCCGTAGTCGTAGGCGACCACGTGGAAGGGACGCTCGCCCGCGGCGGCATCGGCGTAGCCTTCGCCTAGGGCCCACTCGCCCTCGCTCCACTCGTAGGCGGACTGGCAGGAGACCACCTTGGCCAGGTCCATGCCCTTGAGGCCGGGGAAGTCGCGGGCCGCGGCCAGGGCACGTTCCACGGCGTTCTCACCCTCGGCGTTCGCGCCGGCCAGGATGGCCCCGTTCTGGGCGCCCTTGTCGCGCAGGATGCGCGTCAGACGGCGGGTATCGATATCGGCGATGCCCAGCACGTTCTGGCTGGCCAGGTAGTCGGCGAGGGTCTGCTCGCTGCGAAAGTTGCTCGCCAGCAGCGGCAGGTCGCGAATCACCAGCCCCGCGGCGGCAATGGCGTCGGACTCGACGTCCTCGCCATTGACTCCGGTGTTGCCGATGTGCGGATAGGTGAGGGTAACGATCTGGCGGGTATAGGAGGGGTCGGTCAGGATCTCCTGATAACCGGTCATGGCCGTATTGAACACCACCTCACCGCTGGTCTGTCCATCGGCACCGATGGCCGTGCCGTGGAATACACTACCCTCTTCCAGGGCCAGTATCGCGGGTTTGTTCAATGCAACGTCCTCCCATGCTCGTCAAGGAATTCTAGTCGGCTCGCGCATCTGCCGACGACCGGGCTCGACCGTCGAGCAGTCGTAAAAAAGCGGGACGAAACCCGATGCAGACCGGTTTCATCCCGCTTGTTGTCATTCGCTCGGAATGCCTGGGCCGAAGCAACAAGCGCTGCGAAGGGGGCTTTCACCCATGCGCCCGGCCAAAATTTTGGGGATGTTACAGGAAATGGGGCCCGGCGCCTACCCCGCCGGCTTACAGCCCCAGTACATCCGCCATGCCATAGCGGCCGTTGGCCTGGCCGGCCACCCAGCGCGCCGCGCGCACCGCGCCCTTGGCGAAGGTCATGCGGCTCGATGCCTTGTGGGTGATCTCGATACGCTCACCTTCGGTGGCGAACATCACCGTGTGCTCGCCGACGATGTCACCGGCGCGCACGGTGGCGAAGCCGATCTCCTCGGGGTCACGCGGCCCGCACTGGCCGACACGCTCGAAGACGCCGTGCTCCTTGAGGTTGCGGCCCAGGCTCTCGGCCACCACCTCGCCCATCTTCAGCGCGGTGCCCGAGGGGGAGTCCACCTTGTGGCGGTGATGCGCCTCGATCACCTCGATGTCGTAGCCCTCGTCGCCCAGCGCCCTGGCCGCGGTCTCCAGCAGCTTGAGGGTCAGGTTCACGCCCACGCTCATGTTGGGGGCGAAGACCATCGGCAGCTTGTCGCCATAGCCGTCGAGCTCGGCGATCTGCGCCTCGTCGAGGCCCGTGGTGCCGATGACGATGCGCTTGCCGTGTTCGGCGCAGAACGCCAGGTTGGCCAGCGTCACCCGAGGGGCGGTGAAATCGATCAGCACGTCGAACTCATCGACGATGGCCTCCAGCGAATCCGAGGCCGCCACGCCCAGCTTGCCGAGCCCGGCCAGCTCGCCGACGTCCGCCCCGGCCAGCGAACTGCCCGGCTCGACGACGCCGCCGGCCAGGGTGGCGCCGTCATCCTGCTGCACGGCATTGACCAGGGTGCGGCCCATGCGGCCAGCGACACCCACGATGGCGATACGGGTCATGTTCACTCCTGTGAAAAGCGCTAGCGGTTCGAGAATGGGTAGCAGTATACCAGAGCCGGCACCATCGCCATCAGTTGGCCGAAGGCTCGCGTTGGCGCACCAACAAAGCAATGGCGACGAGCACCAACAAGCTGCCGGGCAGCCACTCCCAGCCCAGGCGCGCCGGGGTCTCGATGAACAGCAGCAGCATGGAGACGAAGGGGACCAGGTAGCCGTAAGCGGTGACGGCCCCCGGCGTGAGCACCGCCGTGGCACGCTGCAGCAGCCAGAAGGTCAGGGCGCTCGAGAAGAGCCCCAGGTAGACGAGCAGCATGGCATCGCCGAGACGCATCGTCGCCAGCCGCGCCACCGGCTCGATGGCAAGCCCCAGCAATCCGATCAGCACCCCGCCGAGCCCCAGGCTCCAGAAGGTTCGCACCGCCGCCGACTCGGCCAGCCGGCCGGTGGAAAGCCCCCACTTGCTGAGCACCGGATAGAGTGCCGAAGCGACGCAGCCAAGGAAGAACACCGCCTCGCCGCGGCCGAAGCGCCATTCGCCTGCCTGACCCAGCGACTCGGCGAAGGCCAGGGCCAGGGCACCGCCGGCGCCCAACGCCAGGATGGCCGGCAGCCGCCAGGCCAGCCGCTCCAGGCCAAAGCCGAGCCCCAGCAGGTAAGCGAGCAGCGGCACGCTGACGTAGAGCGTCGACATGGCCAGCGCCGTGGCATGATGCGCCGCCCAGAACATGGCGCCGAAGAAACCGGCCAGGCACAGCCCCATCAGGCCATAGAGCGGCAGCGCCCGCAGGGAAGGCAGGAAACCCGGCGCACGCCGCGCCAGCCACCACAGCCCGGTGCAGGCAATGGCGAAACGCAGTGCGGTGAGCGTGAGTGGCGGCAGTTCCCGCATCAGCCCCACCGCCGGAAAGGAGAGCCCGACCAGCAGCGCCCACAGCAACATTCCGAGGTGGGCCGTACGTGGCGAGAGCGCCCCGTTCACGTCTCCCAGACAATATCCAGGTTCTCGCCGTCCAGCGCTTCCAGCGCCCCATCGACCTTGGCCTCGAGCTGATCGAGCGACTCGTCTTCCAACGTCTCCAGCGCCACGATCAGTTTCTCCGCCTCGGGATAGAGGACGCAAGTGCCCTCGGTGAAGACGACGCACACCCGCTCGCTCTCGCGGCGCACCTGCTGCGACTCCGACCACTCCTCGCACAGCCGCTCGATCAGGCTCGGCGCATCGTCGACGGGAATCTCGGCTCGTGAAATCGGCATCGCTGCCTCCGCTCGTGTGGGTTCAGCGCTCAGACTAAGGCCTGGCGGAGGCTTGGCGCCAGTCCGAATTGCCCTTCAATTGAACAAGATGAAATGCTCGACCAGCCGAATCATCAGCGCCTTCTGCGCTGGCAGGCTCTCGGCGACCAGCAGTGCCAGGGCCACCAGGGTGTTGTCGTTGATCAACCGCTCGACGGGGCGCGCCAGGAGGCGCTCATGCCGTCGCAGGTACCAGAGGATGAGGAAGAGGCGGTGCGCTTGTTCTTGTCGAACAGCTCGCACATCTTCGCCTCCTTGCTTGGATGAGACCAAGCTCCATCCTGCCTTCGCTATGATACGCTTCCCCAAGCGCCCTATTCATCACATCATGCCGATACAGGGAGACAGTATGGCTGCCGCTCTCGACTGCCTATCCCGGCTCAGGGTCGGCCACAGTAATGGCAAGCCGGCACCCAACAAGCCCTGCCTGCTGCTCGCCATCATCTGCGAGATTCAGGCTGGCCATATCACATCGCCACTCATCCCCATCGATACCCGTTTGATCGGGCGCTATCACGATCTGTACGAGATCGCCTCCGGACAACGGAATAAAGCCAATCCCTGGCTACCACTCTGGCACCTGCGCTCGGACCAAGGCCCAGCAGGCCCTCTATGGCGGCCCTGCTACCTCCCAAGCATAGAGAAAGTCGCCGACCAACTGGGTCAGCCAAAATCCCTTCACGATATCAGCCAACGCTTTGCCGAAGCTGAGCTGGACGCCGAGTGCTATCTTGCAATGTCCCGTACGGACACTGCCAAAGAGGCTGCTGCCATCCTGATCGGCCGTTACTTGGCTCGCACAACGGATATTCAAGCCGAACTTCATCGCTACCTCGACACCGCCTTTGCCACCGGGGAATACGAGAAGCACCCGGAGAAACTCCTGGGAGGCAGCCACGAAGTAAACGAGATACCTCCCGCCCGTTCCGCCGCCTTCCGCTCCCTGGTACTCGAGGCTTACGACTACCGCTGCGCCGCCAGTCGCCTGCGTTTCATCACCCCAGACTTTCGCTTCCTGGTGGAAGCGGCTCACCTGATTCCCTTCGCCGAGAGCCAGGACGATCGGCCGGTCAACGGCCTAGCGCTCACGCCCAACCTGCACTGGGCGATGGACAACCACCTGATCGCCCCTGGCCCCGACCACAAATGGCATGTCAGTCCAACTGTGGACTCGCTGGTTCCCGACAACGGCTGGCTATGGGAGATAGACGGCAAGCCGTTGGTGCTGCCCCGCGATTCGCGCTGGCACCCTGCCCGAGATGCCCTGGCGTGGCGACTGGATAACCTGCAGCACTGATCCCTGACACGACACGGCCCCGGCATCTTGCGATGTCCGGGGCCGTGTGCAGCCATCCCACCAAGGCTAGCCGTTACGGCTTCATGTCCTCGAAGAACTTCTTCACGCCGTCGAAGAAGCTGGTCTTCTTCGGGGAGTGGCGGCTGTTGCTGCCGTCGAGGCTCTCCTGGAAGTTGCGCAGCAAGCCCTTCTGCTCCTCGTTGAGATGCACCGGGGTCTCGACCACGACCTTGCACAGCAGATCGCCCGGCGGGCCGCCACGCACCGGCTTGACGCCCTTGCCGCGCAGGCGGAAGAGCTTGCCGGTCTGGGTCTCGGGTGGGATCTTGAGCTTGACCCGGCCGTCCAGGGTCGGCACCTCCAGCTCGCCGCCGAGTGCGGCGTCGACGAAGTTGATCGGCACCTCGCACTGCAGGTGGCGCCCGTCGCGCTGGAAGATGTGGTGCGGCTTGATGTGCACCTGAACGTAGAGGTCGCCCGGCGGGCCGCCGTTGATCCCGGCCTCGCCCTCGCCGTTGAGGCGGATGCGGTCGCCGGTATCGACGCCGGCGGGAATCTTCACCGAGAGCGTGCGAGTCTCGCGTACCCGGCCTTCGCCGTGGCACTTGTGGCACGGTACCTTGATGTGCTGACCGGAGCCGTGGCAGGTGGGGCAGGTCTGCTGCACGGCGAAGAAGCCCTGCTGCATGCGTACCTGGCCGTGACCGTGACAGGTCGGGCAGGTCTCCTTGCTGGAGCCCGGCTCGGCACCGGCACCGTCGCAGCGCTCGCACTCGATGTGGCGCGGCACGCGGATGTCCACGCTGGTGCCGGCCACGGCACTCTCCAGGTCGAGCTCGAGGTTGTAGCGCAGGTCGCTGCCACGCTGCGGCGCGTTGGGGTTGCGCCGCCCGCCGCCACCGAAGATGTCGCCGAAAACGTCGCCGAAGATGTCGCTGAAACCGCCGGCACCGGCCCCGCCGAAGCCGCCCTGGCCACCGAACCCGCCGGCCTGGCCATCGACCCCGGCGTGGCCGAACTGATCGTAGGCGGCGCGCTTCTCGCTGTCGGCGAGCACTTCGTAGGCTTCGGAGACTTCGCGAAACTTCTCCGCCGCCGTATCGTCATCCGGGTTGCGATCCGGATGGTATTTCTGGGCCAGGCGTCGGTAGGCCTTCTTGATGTCTTTCTGGTCGGCATCCCGCTCGACGCCCAGCACCTCGTAAAAATCGCGTTTGGACATGAGTCCTTGCGCCTCCTGGTCTAGGCAGTGACCGCCCGAGCCGCGGAAACGGCAACGCGGGAGTCATACCCCCGCGCTGCCGTCGTCCTGGGCCAGGTCCGGCGGTTACTGCTTCTTCTGGTCGTCGTTGACTTCCTCGTACTCGGCGTCGACCACGTCTTCGTCGGGCTTGCTGGCGCCTTCTCCAGGCTCATCACCGGCTTGCTGCGCCTGCTCGGCATCGGCCTGCTCGGCGTAAAGCTTCTGCGCCAGGTTGCCCGAGGCCTCGGTCAGGGCATCCAGCTTGGCCTGGATGGCTTCCTGATCGTCGCCCTTGACGGCCTCCTCGAGCTCTTCGATGGCGTTCTCGATCTTCTGCTTCTCGTCGTCACTGGCCTTGTCGCCGGCTTCCTCGAGGGTCTTGCGCGCGGCGTGAACCATGCCGTCAGCCTGGTTGCGCAGTTGGACGAGCTCCTCGAACTTCTTGTCCTCGTCAGCGTGGGCCTCGGCATCGCGAACCATCTGCTCGATCTCATCCTCGGTCAGACCGCTGGAGGCCTTGATGACGATGGACTGCTCCTTGCCGGTGGCCTTGTCCTTGGCGGAGACGTTGAGAATGCCGTTGGCATCCAGATCGAAGGCGACCTCGATCTGCGGCACGCCGCGCGGCGCCGGCGGAATGTCGGCCAGGTCGAAGCGGCCCAGCGACTTGTTGCCGCCCGCCTGCTTGCGCTCGCCCTGGAGCACGTGGATGGTCACGGCGGTCTGGTTGTCGTCCGCGGTCGAGAAGGTCTGGGTCTTCTTGGTCGGGATGGTGGTGTTCTTCTCGATCAGCGGAGTCATCACGCCGCCCAGGGTCTCGATGCCCAGCGTCAGCGGGGTGACGTCGAGCAGCAGCACGTCCTTGACGTCGCCGCCCAGCACGCCGCCCTGGATGGCAGCGCCCACGGCCACCGCCTCGTCCGGGTTGACGTCCTTGCGGGCGTCCTTGCCGAAGAACTCGGCCACGGACTTCTGCACCATGGGCATGCGGGTCTGGCCACCGACCAGGATGACGTCGTCGATCTCGGAAGCGGACAGCCCGGCATCCTTGAGCGCGACCTTGCACGGCTCCATGGAGCGCTTCACCAGGTCCTCCACCAGCGACTCCAGCTTGGCGCGGGTCACCTTGACGTTGAGGTGCTTGGGACCGGTGTTGTCCGCCGTGATGTAGGGCAGATTGACGTCGGTCTGCTGGGCGCTGGAGAGCTCGATCTTGGCCTTCTCGGCGGCTTCCTTGAGACGCTGCATGGCCAGGTTGTCGCCGGACAGGTCGATGCCGCTGTCGGACTTGAACTGATCGACCAGGTAGTTGATCAGCGCCAGGTCGAAGTCTTCGCCGCCCAGGAAGGTATCACCGTTGGTGGCCAGCACCTCGAACTGGGTCTCACCGTCGACGTCGGCCACTTCGATGATGGAGATATCGAAGGTACCGCCGCCCAGGTCGTAGACGGCAATGGTCTTGTCGCCGCGCGACTTGTCCATGCCGTAGGCCAGCGCCGCCGCCGTGGGTTCGTTGATGATGCGCTTGACCTCGAGGCCGGCGATGCGGCCGGCGTCCTTGGTAGCCTGGCGCTGGCTGTCGTTGAAGTAGGCCGGCACGGTGATGACCGCCTCGGTGACTTCCTCACCCAGGTAGTCCTCGGCGGTCTTCTTCATCTTCTTCAGCACTTCGGCGCTGACCTGCGGCGGAGCCAGCTTCTTGCCCTTCACTTCCACCCAGGCGTCGCCGTTGTCGGCCTCGGTGATCTTGTAGGGCACCATCTTGATGTCCTTCTGGACGACGTCGTCCTTGAAGCGACGGCCGATCAGGCGCTTGATGGCGTACAGGGTGTTGTGCGGGTTGGTGACCGCCTGGCGCTTGGCCGCCTGGCCCACCAGCGTTTCGCCGTCGTCGGTGTAGGCGATGATGGAAGGCGTCGTGCGGGCGCCTTCAGCGTTCTCGATCACCTTGGCGCTGTCGCCTTCGAGCAGGGCCACGCAAGAGTTGGTGGTCCCCAGGTCAATACCGATGATGCGTCCCATAGGAAATCCTCGAATTCGTTGCCTTGATCCGTGTCTGCGGCGCTTGCCGCGGGTTTGTCGTCTATCTGGGGGGCGGGGCATGACTTTTCAAGTCCGCCGCCCTTTCGCTGGGCCCTTCAGTCAGCGCTCTGGCTGACCACGACCATCGCCGGGCGCACCAGGCGGCCGTTGAGCAGGTAGCCCTTCTGCACCACTTCCATGACGCTGTTGGGCTCCATCTCGGGGTTGGGCACCATGGCCATCGCCTCGTGGTACTGCGGGTCGAAGGGCTCGCCCTGGGGGTCGACCACTTCGACGCCGAACTTGCCCAACACGTCGAGCTGCATCTTCAGCGTCATCGACACGCCCTCGCGGTGCGCCTCGGTGGCATCTTCGCCCATGGCATCGAGCGCTTTTTCGAGGCTGTCGATGACCGGCAGCAGCTCCTTGACGAACTTCTCGAGGGCGAACTTGCGCGCCTTCTCGGCCTCCTGCTCGGCGCGACGACGCACGTTCTGTGCCTCGGCGGCGGCGCGCAGCGCCTGATCCTTGGCATCGGCCAGGCTCTGCTCGAGCTCTTCCACCTTGGCAGCCAGCACTTCGGCCTCGGGGTTGTCGCCGCTCGTCTCGGAGTCGGCGGGTTCGGCCTCGCTGGCGAGCGCCTCGGCCTCGTCGGCACCCTCGATCGCGCCGGCCTCGTCCGGCGCCTGCTCGGGCTGCCCCTCGGCCTCCTGCTCCTGCCTCGCCAGCTCGTCTTCCAGCGGTGTCTGGGATTGCTTGGCCATGAAGGTCTCCTGCAACTGTGTCTCGGCCCGTAATGGCGGGCCATGAACGGGTATCGGTATTAAGGTGGCAATCTGCCGCCTATATGGGGGCCATCGCGTCAATCTCAAGGCAGCCTCCACTGCAGATGTCCCGCGTGCATTGAGAACGCTCCTGAACTACTGTATATAAAACCAATTCAAGTGTACGGACATCCAGGCCCCGGCACGGGCCGGACACCAGGAGGGAGCGATGCTCACGCAGCTAGCCATTCGCGACTACGCCATCGTCGAGTGCCTCGACCTGGAGCTCACCGGCGGCATGACCGCCATCACCGGCGAAACCGGGGCCGGCAAGTCGATCCTGCTCGGTGCGCTGGGACTGTGCCTGGGCGAGCGGGCCGACAGCGCCAGCGTGCGCCACGGTTGCGAACGCGCCGATGTCAGCGCCCGCTTCGAGATCGCCGGGCTGCCAGCGGCAAAGGCCTGGCTGGAGGCTCGCGAGCTGCCCGTCGATGACTGCCTGCTGCGTCGCGTCGTTACCGCCGCCGGCCGCTCCAAGGCATGGATCAACGGCCAGCCGGCAACCATTGCCGACCTCAAGGCGCTGGGCGAATGTCTGGTCGAGATTCACGGCCAGCACGCCCATCAGGCATTGCTGCGCGAGGAGACCCACCAGCGCCTGCTCGACGATGTGGCCGGCCAGCGCACCGCCGTCGCCGAACTCGCCGACACTTTCCACCGCTGGCAGAAGAGCCGACGCCGTCTCAAACAGCTCACGGCCAGCGGCGACGAAGCGGAGGCACGCCGTCAGCTGCTGCGCTATCAGGTGGAGGAGCTCGATCAATTGGCATTGGCTGAAGGCGAGCTGCCCAGCCTGGAGCAGGAGCAGGCCGAGCTCGCCCACGCCGAGGAAACGCTGCGCGACGCCCAGTTCGCCGCCGAGTGCTGCGACCATGACGAGGGGGGTGCCCTGTCGCTGCTCACTCGTGCCACCGGACGGCTCGACGCCCTTCCTTCCCAGGCTCGGGAACGGCTCGCGGAGCCCCTGGGCATGCTCGAAGAGGCCCGCATCCAGATCGAAGAGGCCGCCCGTGAGCTGCACCGCTTCGTCGACACCACCGAGCTCGAGCCGGAGCGGCTCGCCTCGGTGGAGTCGCGGCTGGCCGACGTGCACCGCATTGCGCGCAAGCACCACGTCATGCCGGACGAGCTCGAGTCGCATCACCGCCGGCTCAGCATGGAACTCGAGGGGCTCGAGGGCAGCGACCATGAGATCGAGGCGCTGCGTGCCGAGGTGGAGTCCCTGCGCGACAGCTGGCGGAAGCAGGCACAGCAGGTGGGCGAGGCGCGTCGTCAGGCCGCCGGCCGCTTCGCCAAGGCGGTACAGGAGCAGCTCGGCTTGCTCGCCATGGACAAGGCGCGTTTCGAGGTGGAAATCAACGAGCGGGAGACGCCCCAAGCCGAGGGCCTGGAAAGAGTGAGCTTTCTGATCAGCGCCAACCCCGGCCAACCCCCGCGCCCCTTGGCCCGGGTGGCCTCAGGTGGCGAGCTGTCACGCATCAGCCTGGCGATCCAGGTGGTAGCGGCACAGCACTCCACCATTCCCAGCCTGGTGTTCGACGAGGTCGACGTGGGCGTTTCCGGTGCCGTCGCCGAGATCGTCGGTCGCCTGCTGCGCCGTCTGGGTAACGGCGGCCAGGTGATGACCGTGACCCACTTGCCGCAGGTGGCCGCCCAGGCCCATCAGCACCTGCACATCGCCAAACAGGCACGCGAAGACGCCACCCGCACCGAGATGGCACTGCTCGACGAAGCCGGCCGCGTCAGCGAACTGGCCCGCATGCTGGGCGGGGTGAAACTCTCCGACCGCACCCTGGCCCATGCCCGCGAAATGCTCGACGCCGGCCAGTTCAGCGCTCACCACTGAGGGACCGACCCCACGCGCACGACGACGCCCCGCCACGCTGCAACAGCGTGCCGGGGCGTCGACGATCGAAAAGAAGGCAGACTACTTCTTCTGGATGCCTTCCTGACGCGTGGCGTTCGACCCCTTGGGCCGCACGTATAGCACCAGAGCATGATCGACGAGCTCGTATCCGTGCTCCTCGGCGATCTCCTGCTGGCGCCGTTCGATGACATCGTCGAAGAACTCGACGATCTCGCCGCTCTCCAGGCACACCATATGGTCGTGGTGCTCCTCCTGGGAGAGTTCGAATACGGCATGCCCACCGTCGAAATTGTGACGGATGACCAGACCGGCCGACTCGAACTGCGTCAGCACGCGGTACACCGTCGCCAGGCCAACGTCTTCGCCGGCATCCAACAGGGTCTTGTAGACATCCTCGGCGCTGAGATGGTGCTGCCCCTCAGCATTCTCGAGAATCTGCAGAATCTTCACGCGCGGCAAGGTGACTTTGAGGCCCGCCTTGCGCAGTTCATGGTTTTGGTCGGCCATGGTCGCTCTTCGCAGTATCAGGTAGGGTCGGGTATGATCGACCGAATCCACGATAGTGAAGAACCGACTCAAATGCAAAAGCTGATCAAAACCGTCTGTCTTACTGCTGCTCTCTCCCTGGCCGGTGGCTGCAGCTACGTAGGTGTCTACAAGCGCGACCTCCCCCAGGGCAACCTGGTGAACGAGGCGATGGTCGAGCAGCTACGGCCCGGCATGAGCCAACAGCAAGTGGTGGACGTGATGGGCCGCCCACTGCTCGAGGCCCCCTTCGATGCCAACCAGTGGGACTATGTCTTCCGCCTCGATGAGGCCTACGGCGACGTGAAGCAGCGCCGTCTGACCCTCACCTTCAATAACGGCCAGCTCGCTGACATCGATCGCGAAGGCGACTTCGAAACCGATATCGAGCTGCGTCCTCAAGAGGGAGCCGGTCCGGCTGTCGAGGGCACCGACCCCACGGAAGCGCTACCGGGCCCGGCCCCCAGCGCGAATCCTGGCGCGCCGGAAACCGGAGGCGCGGTGCCTACCGGCGGTGAACCCTCGTCCGGTGACGATGATGAGCTGATCGACTGATCCCGCCTCCTGGCTACTCGCTCAGCGGCCGGCGCGGGCCCGGCGGGCGGCCTTGGGGTCGATCGTGAGCGGCCGGTAGATCTCGACCCGATCGCCGTCACGCAGACGGTGGTGCTGCGGTTCGCGCAGGCGCTGACCGAAGATGCCGAGCTCGGGCTCAGCGAATGTCGCCGGCACTACCTCCGGAAAGAGCGCCTCGAGCCCGGCCTGCCGCACGGCCTGGCTGGCCGTGGTTCCGACGGGCACCCGCAGCGAGACGATGCGCTGCTTCCCGGGCAGGGCGAAAGCCACCTCGACGGCGAGGGTTGCGCCGCCGGTGCGGCGAACATCGCTAGCGGCCATAGAGCTCATCGGCACGCCGCGTGAAGGAGTCCACCAGCTGTCCGGCCACCTGCTGGAACAGCTTGCCGAATGCCATGCCAAGCAGGCGATTGGCGAACTCGAACTCCAGCTCCAGGCACACCTTGCAAGTGTTCTCGCCCATGGGCAGAAACAGCCAACGCCCGCGCAGGCGCTTGAAAGGGCCGTTGACCAGCGACATCTCGATACGCTCGGGCTCGATCAGGTCGTTGCGCGTCGTGAAGCTCTGCTCGATGCCGGCCCGCCCCAGGGTCATCTCGCCGATCAGGTGCGAATCGTCACGTTCGAGCAACCGCGCATGCCGACACCCCGGCAGGAACTCCGGATAGCGCTCGAAGTCATTGACCAGTTCGAACATGTCCTTTGGCGGGTGCCGCACCAAGGCGGACCGGTTGACCGTTGGCATTGCGCTCTCCGCTGACTTCACTGAACCCAAGGCGTATGATGAGCCGTTGTTTTACGCCTTGAATGGTATCACGCTTCCCCCCACATCGAAGGGTCGAAGCCACCGGCAGAACACGACACGAGGTTCCATGGCCAACAAGAAAGGCAAGGGAAAGGGCCCCGGCAACAACGTCATCGCCCAGAACAAGAAGGCACGTTTCGAGTATCACATCGACGAGACCTTCGAGGCGGGCCTGGTGCTCGCCGGCTGGGAGGTGAAGAGCCTGCGCGCCGGCAAGGCGCAGCTCACCGACACCTACATACTGGTCAAGAACGGCGAGGCGTGGCTGCTGGGCAGTCATATCATGCCGCTCAACACCGCCAGCACCCATGAGGTGGCCGATCCCACGCGCACGCGCAAGCTGTTGCTGCACCGCAAGGAGATCGCCAAGATCTTCTCCCGCTCTCAGGAGAAGGGACACACCTGCGTGCCGCTCAAGCTGTATTGGAAAGGCAATCGCGTCAAGTGCGAGCTGGCGCTGGTGACCGGCAAGAAGCTTCACGACAAGCGCGCCACCGAGAAGGACCGCGACTGGCAGCGCCAGAAAGGCCGCATCATGCGGGAACAAAACCGCGCCTGAGGTGTCCTTAGATTGAACATCCTGATAGGATGTGCGTTACGGGGGCGACATGGTTTCGACGCCGGTGACAACCCCTGCGGTGCATGCCGAGAGCGTGATGTATCTCGTAAATCCAACATCACGATTAAATAGTCGCAAACGACGACACCTACGCTCAGGGCGCGCTGGCAGCTTAAACCTGCTGGCTTCTAGCCCGGCCCCAAAGCGATGTGCCCATTCATCGCGGAGGGGATATGAGCCAAGACTGATGGGATCGCGGTCGGCGGCGTCCTCCCGTCGATCGTTAAACTCTCGAGGAATCGCGCTGCTGGATCCTGCCCGTCGGAGCCAGTGGCGTTAAATGAAAAGACGGACCTAAGCATGTAGAGCCAATGGGCGAGTGCCGGCGGACGCGGGTTCAATTCCCGCCGCCTCCACCAATCAAGTCGAAGAATCAAGCGCCTACGGGCGCTTTTTTCTTTGCACCACCCCCAGATCCGGCGGCAGCAGATTCTGAATGCAACTCCTTGTGCATCCATTCCTCAGTGAGGCTGTCTCCACCCAATTGGCCTGGCAGCACTCTCTCGACCCAGCCAGGGGATAGCCGACACGGGATGTTCATTGCTACTGGAGACGATCATCACCACCGCCAGCGCATGCCTACCTGGCCCGCGTGATCCTCGTAGTCGCTGCCCAGGCGGCCGTCGTAGGCGGCGTACACATCGACCCGCTCTGTGATACGCGCCTCCATGCCCACGCCCACGTCCACCAGGTCGGTCGGCAGCGTCTGGCCTTCGATGGTGAAAGGGTCGCTCCCCAACAGCGAGGCTTCGGTAGAGGCCTCGGGGTTGCCCAATTCGTGACTCCATGCCAGGCGCCCGGTGATCGCGGCACTGTCCGAGACCCGATAGGCGATCTCGGCACCGAGCCGGCCGCGCACGCTGTCATCGCTGGAATCGTCGACATCGAGACCGGCCAGTCCCTCTTCCTGAAAACCCTCGCGGCGGGTATGGCTATAGGTGAGGCCGACCAGGGGCGAAACGCGCCAGTCACTCTCCTTCGGCGACGGGTCATATGCCAGCTCGGCATCGACAGTGCCGACACGGGCATCATAATCGGCCTGGTGCTGGCCGAAGCCGGTCACGGAGCGCTCGCTCTCCAGATCCAGCCAGCCCATGCTGGCCGACCCCGACAGCCGCCAGTCTCCGAGCTCCTGGCGGGCATACAGACCTGCCGAGTAGGTATCGAAGTCGCTCTGGGCGCTGTCGCCGCTGACCTGGCCCCGCTCGATACCGAAGGCGACACCCACCATCAACTCGGTATCCAGGAACAGCTCGCTGCCGGCGTGCACCCCGGTCGAGCGTGAAGAGACGCCGGGCAAGTCGCCATCGGCACCCAGCCGACTGTCGCTGCTGACGGCCCGCGCCCAGCTCACCGGCCCCGTTGGCCGGCTCAGGGCGGGAGCATAGCCGCGGGGACCGACCGTTTCGCGATTCTGTCGAGACGGTGGCGCAAAGGCCGACTCCAGCATCGATAGCTGTTGCGGTGCATAAGCGGCATCGCCCCGATGCAACTGCTGCAAGGCGGCTGCCGCCAGCGGTGTTTCGCTGCTGGCACCGCTCATTCGCCCCTGCATTGAGGCCGAGAAGGTCTCGGTCAGGTGGTCGATAGCCGTCTGGCTGACGGGAATGTCGCTGCCGGCCAACTCCTCGGCGGCCTGACCGGCCTCCCCGGATTTCAGCAGCAGCAGGGCATTCTCGAAGGCCTGGTATCCCGGAGCACCAGCATCGACCGTATTCAGCGCCGACGCGAACCGCTGCGAATTACTGCTGGTAGCATGGTCGAACAGCAGGCCGACGGGTGAAGAGCCACTGCCATCCAAAGAAAGCGCCAGGTTCAGCTCGACCGTCTGGTCCGAATAGGCCAATGACGGATCGAGGAAGGCATAGTTGGCCGCGACGGCGTCGAACTCGCCGTCGAGAGTATCGGCGGTCAGGATCGTGTGGTCGCCCAGCACGCTCGTGTCGCCGTCCGGCTCCAGACTGACGACATCGACCAGACCCGCGAGGCTTGCCGTGCCGGCGACATCGATGCGGTCGTGGGAGTTCGCATCCACTTCGACCTGATACACCGCATCAGAATCGAAGGTCAGATCGCCGCCCACCGTCAGCACGCCGGTGGAATTACCCGGCGCGATCTGCCCGCCGCTGTTGACCGTGGTGTGGCCCAGAGTGCCGTTGCCCCCCAGGGTCGCTCCGTCTTCGATGAACAGGCGGCCACCCAGGGTGCCGCCGGCGACGGTAGTGCCACCTTCCAGGTTCAGTTGTCCAGTGAAGCCGGCACTGTCACCGGTGAGCAGTAACGCGCCGTCGCCGTGCTTGTTGAGCGTGCCATTACCGGCGAAATCCCCGGCGAAGGCAGAGTCGGAGTTCGTCTCGCCCAAGTTCAGGGCGGCACCGTCGAGCGCCAGGGTGCCTTCACCGATCAGCGCGTCGGCCCGCACTGCGTGACCGTTCAGCTCCAGGGTAGCACCGTCATCGACGCGTGCACCGTGAAGGCGGTCAGCGTCGCCGCTCAAACGCAATGTGCCGTCACGCACCCGGGTGTTGCCGGCATATTCGGTGGTGCCGCTCAGTTCCTGCGTACCCGTTCCGTCCTTTTCCAGCGCGCCATCGCCTGCCACTCGTCCGCTGAAGCTGGCGTTGCCATCGGTGTCCAGACGCACGCCACCGCTACCCATGTGCAGCTCACCACTGCCGGTCAGGCTGCTGAGAGTCACCTCTCGACTGGCGGTTTCCAGGACAGCATCCGTCGTGATCGTCACATCGCCGGGGGTGTCGGCGTCGCCGGCGAGAGCCAGAGTGCCCTCGTCCAGAGTAGTGGCACCATCGTAGGCCAGCGTTCCGCTCAGGCTCAGCCTACCCCCACCGGCCTTGTCCAGACCGCCAGCGCCCCCGATACTGCCGGTGAAGACGGAATCCCCGGCATCGTTCACCGTCACACCGCCGCTTCCCAGATGAAGCTCGCCGTCGCCAGCCAGGCGGCTCAGGCTGACAGCCGAGGTTCCGGTTTTCAGACTCCCATCGACGTCGATGATCACATCGCCCGGGCTGTCAGCGTCGCCGGTGAGTGCCAGGGTGCCCTCGTGAACGTTGGTGATGCCGTCATAGGCCAGGGTTCCGCTCAGGCTCAGGGTGCCGGTGCCGGCCTTGGTCAGGCCACCACTACCCTCGATTTTGCCAGCGAAGGTGGAATCCCCGGCATCGTTCACCATCACGCCGCCGCTGCCCATGTACAGCTCACCATCGCCGGCCAGGCCGCTCAGGCTCACCGCCTGGTCATCGGTTTCCAGCACGGCACCGGTGTTGATGGTCACGTCACCGGGGGTCTGGGCGTCGCCGGCGAGTGCGAGGATACCCTGGTCCACGGTAGTGGCGTCGTGGTCAAGCGAGCCGCTGAGGGTCAGGCGGGAATTGCCGTCCTTGATCAGGGGGCCGGTGCCGGTGGTATTGCCATCAAAAGTACTGTCGCCACCCTGGCCCACGCGCACGCCGCCCGTACCGATGTCCAGCGACCCTTCACCGAATAGCCGCGAGATACCGACTTCATTCGTGCCGGTGGCCAACGTTGCGCCGCTGTCTATCTGAGTTGTCCCGGGGGTGTCGGCATCCTCCTCCAGTTCCAGGGTACCTCCGCTGACCTGGATACCCGCATCAAGGCTGAGCGGACCGGTGAGGCTCAGAGTGCCGTCACCGTCCTTGGTCAGTCGCCCATAGCCGCCGAGGTTGCTGATGCTGCCGTTGAAACTGCCCTCACGGACCGTGATGTTCGAAGGGCCGGCGAACCGCAGCTCGCCGGCACCGCTAAGTTCGTGCAGGGTAAGACTGTCTTTCGTGCTGAGTTGGGCACCGCTGGCAATATGGGTCTCGCCGCGCAGCTCATAAGCCACGCCGCCCATTTCCAGCGTGCCCGCCAGCACCCGGGTACCTCCCTCGTGAATGGGGTTCTCGCTGAGCTCCAGGGTGCCGTCCCCCGTCTTGCGCAGCTCGCCTGGGCCTTCGAGTATGCGATCCAGAACCACCGTATCCGCGCTATTTTCCACGCGCAGGGTGCCCCCGCCCTCAAGCAGTTCAAGTGCGTAGGAGGCGGTGCTGTTGCCGGCACCCAGGTGCAGAGCACCATCGTTCAGGCGCACCGCGCCCCTGCCAAGATTCCCCAATTCATCGATCTTCAGGGCACCGCCGCTGACCAGGGTGTCGCCGTGATCATAACTGCCACTGAGTGTCAGGATACCGTCGCCGGTCTTGAGCAGCTCGCCATCCCCGGACAGGGCGGCGTCATGGGTGCCATCGCTGTCCTGGTCGAATTGCAGCGTGGCGCCGCCGGCGATCTCGGTGTCGGTGGTCAGGGTCGTACTGTCACCGCGCAGGGTACCTTCCTTGACCGTGGTCCTGTCGTGTGCGTAGCTGCCGTTCAGGGTCAGGGTGCCGCCGCCGCTTTTTAGCAGCTCCCCGGCGCCGGTGAGGCTGGCGTCGTGGCTGCCGTCGACGCCCTGATCGAATTCAAGCGTGGCGCCACCGGCGATCGCGGTGTCGTTGATCAGGGTGGTGCTGTCGCCGCGCAGGGTGCCGTCGGCTACGGTGACGCCGGCGTCGAAGTCGCTGGCCGCGTTCAGCTCCAGGGTGCCGGCACCGGTCTTCTCCAGGCCCAGGGCCTGGTCGGAGGCGACGCTGCTGTCCAGGTACCGGGGCTGTGTGCCGGCCACGTAGTTTTCCAGGCTGCCACCGCCGTGCAGGAACACGGCCCCGCCCTCGTCGGCGCCGTCCTGGTGGCCGCTGCCGCCGATGGCGGTATTGTCAGCGGCGAAGTCGCTGTTCTGGATGCTCACCGAGCCGCCATCGCGCACGAACACGGCCCCGCCGAGGCCCGCACCGCCGCCGCCGTCGCCGCCGGCCGAACCGCCCGAGCCGGCGCCGTAACCGCCCGAGCCGCCGGAGCCGGGGCTGCCGAACAAACGATCCGTTTCCCCGCCGCCGCCGGCGCCGAAGCCACCGCCGCCGCCGGCGCCAGCGGTCCCGTTGAAGGCGCTACCGCCGCCCCCGCCGGCCCCGCCGAAACCCGCGTCGCCGCCGGTTCCGGCGTTCTCATTAATGGCCGGCGAGCCGCCGCCCCCGCCGCTGGCCTCACCGCCGTCACCACCCGAATTGCCGGGGTTGCCGCTATAGGGGAAGGCACCACCGCCGCCGCCATCCGGGCCGCCGCCGTGGCCGCCGTGGCCGCCGTCGCCGGAGTAGGAGTCGAAGATGGTGCCGCCGCCGCCGGCCTCGTCCATGCCGCCACCACCACCGCCGCCGGTGCGATCGCCGTTCGGGTCGCCCAGACCCCCGGTGCCGCCGTCGCCCCCCTCGGCGCGGTTATCCGTGAACTCGATGTCGTCCAGGGTGAGATCGCCGCCTGAATCCACGAAGATGGCACCGCCCAGGCCTGCGCCGCCCCCGCCGCCGCCACTGCCTTCGCCGCCATCGCCGCCCCGGGCCTGGCCGCCGTCCAGGGTCAGGCCGCTTAGTTCCACCGTGGCGTCGTTGACGCGGAAAAGGCGTTGGCCACTGGTCGAGCTCAGGGTAGGGCCGTTGCCCTGTATAGTGACGTCCGCGTCTAGCTCGAGCGTCTCATCCACCGATATCGTCGCCCTGGGGTCGGTCAGCGAGAAATCGATGGTATGGGGACCGGCGCCGGCGGCGTTCGCCTCATTCACCGCTTCACGCAAGGAGCCGTCGCCGGAAGCGTTGTCACTATGGACAATGAAGGTCTCCGCAGGGGCCGCGGCATGCCAGATCAGCGCCAGGGCGGCCAATCCGCCTCGGGGCGTCAACCGTGCGGCTCGGCGGCAGGCATGCTCGGCAGCCACTTTCCACTGTTGGAGGGTCGCGTTCCAGATCAGGCGGTACGTACGATTCATGGTCAGGGGCTCCGTTCCAGCAGCAGGGTAGTTAGTTCTTGTCCCCAGCCTTTCGAGTCATATAAAAAGTTATTTTTAAAAGAGTTTTAATACGTCAGTGCGTATTTCATCCTGCCGGCCATGCAGGTTTAGGGACTGCTTCACGGTCTGAACTAGATTGGCGGCCATCATCAGTGCATTGCCGCTCAGTTATTCCGCACTCGGATACATGACAGCCAGTCTCAATGGAAGAGAGCGGCCAGGCGGCGGCCTGGTCGCCAGCCGGAGCGGCAGACGGGAACCAAAGGTCTCTGGATGCCCTTGATCGCTACCGATGACCGTGGGTATGCCACATCGACCCGAGGTGTTTTAGGCAGCCTTCGCCGCGACGCTATCAACCGCGAGAAGCGCCGACAACGCGCGCTCCGGCACTTCGGAACACAGCGTCAAAAAAGAGCGAAAACGGGGGACGCTCAGGCAAACATGGAGCGGACTTCAGCAACGTGTCAGACGACGTACCCAGTCATTGACGGTGTTGCCGGCATCCGCTTCGGATGACACGGTCGGTATTCTGGCAAAGTCCCGGGCATCACGAGGCGAGCAGCCGTAACGCTCACGGAAACAGCGGGAAAAATGAGCCAGGCTACGGAAACCATGGGCTTCGGCGAGTTCTCCGATGGAGCGGTGCTCCGTTGGGTCGTCCAGGCACCGTTTGACTCGTATCAGGCGTCGACGCTGGATATAACGAACCACGCCGCCATCCTGCTCGAACTGCCGATAAAGCTGCGTGCGCGACATCCCTGCCGCCCGACACAGCGCATCTGGCGTCAATCGCGGTGAGACGAGTTCCCGCTCGATGAGATCCTCCAAGCGACGGCGCACGATCGCTTGAATCGATGGCTGCACGCGCGCTCTGGCTTCGGCATCCTCGGCGCAGCAGGCCAGCACCATGTCCCGAGTGATTCGCGACAGCTCCGGCGCCTCGTGCGCTTTGACGCTGGGCAGCCGCCTCATCAGGGCAGCCAGATAGTCGGCCAGGAAAGCGCCGCGTGCCGGCTCCAGCACCAGACCATGCAGCCCATCCAGAAAAGCCGGCTGCCCACTGAACAGGTCGCGCGGCAGCATCACGTTGAGAATGTCCGTCTCACCCGATTCGGTATGCAGAGGTCGGTCGAGATCGATCAACGAGACGTGTCGGGGTGCCACCCTCACCGCCGAGTCATCGAGCCGTCCGTGATAGCCGCCTTGGCGATGCACCTGCACCAGCAGGTGATCGACACGATGATTGGGCCGCGCACGGTAGAAGCACTGCGCACCGGTGTGGACGCTGGCCGCCAGCATGTTGCCGAGGTGGTACGCCTCGATGCGCGAAGCGAAGCTGGCGGGACTTCCGCCGTCCTTGACCCGCAGGGGTTCGACGTCGAATACCGGGGCGATGGCTTCACGCCATGCCTCGAAACGGTCATTCGACTCGACGCCCTCGCTGTCGAACCGGACAGCGGGAATTGTGGGCTCATCAACCATATCCCTCCCAGTGACACACGATACCGACGGATTTCAGTTATCCAAAGGCGGCATGCTCCTCACACCCCTTCACTCTCGGCAGCGCGTTCATCCGCCAGTACCCACTGTCGCTATCGGCTAACCAGGGGCTTGCCGGTCGTCTGTGCCTTTATGCGCAGAGACATAAAGCGATCGCGCCCGATCGAGGTGAGAGCGCATCTCGCTCACTGCCAGTGCTTCGTCATGCCGGCGAATCGCCTCGATGATCCGCTCATGCTCCTCCAGGGTGATCTCCTCGTTGCCCTTCCAGTGCAGCATCGATGAGTGGAAGTGGGCCAGCCAGTCGAGCATGGCATGGCTGACCGCGATGAAAATGGGATTGCCGGTGATCCGGGCAATGGCCCGATGGAAGTCCATGTCGGCCTTGATGAAAGCCCCGGCGTCGCGATTGAGCTCGCTGCGCTGACGCACCACGAGCTCCTCCAGCCGGGAGACGTCCGTCTCGACGGCCGACCGCGCCGCTCGCGCCACCATCCCCAATTCGAAAAAGGCCCGCGCCTCCTTGAGATGCTCCAGCGACTGCGGAGAGCTCGACAGCATGTGCATCGCCGTCAGCTCGATCTGCGATATCAGCCCCTCGGCGGTCGGTGCCGTCACCCGCGGTCTCTGGCCATGCTGGATGGTCACCAGGCTCAGACGCTCCAGCGACTGCATCGCCTCGCGAATGGCCGGGCGGCCCACGCCGAACATCTCCATGAGCGCTCTCTCCGAAGGCAGGTGGTCACCGGGCATGAAGTCGCCATTGAGGAGCATGGCATAGAGCCGGTCGAACACTTCATCGGACAGTTTGCGACGGCTGATCTTCAGGGGGTCACTCATCGTTCGTTGGCCTTCATCAGTGGCAGCAGGAGCGCAGCTTACGCGTTGAGGACGCCGCCAGGTAGCGCTGCTGCGACCATGGTCGTATTTGACAGAGTCAGGTGATTATCATGTCATTATACCAGTTGACTGGCCATCATGCTGCTTTCAGAAGCGACGATGTGCCTTCGCAGAATCACCACAACGCACACCGCCCGACGATAGAGAGGAAACGACATGACCACCATCGCGCTGATCGGCGCCGGCGGCAAGATGGGCTTCCGCCTGTCCCGCAATCTCAAACCCTCGGACTTCGAGGTCCGCCACGTCGAAGTCAGCGAGGCCGGCCGCAGCCGCCTCGCGGAAGAACTGGGCATCGATTGCGTCGATGTCGAGCACGCGGTTCCCGGGGCCGAGGTGGTCATCCTCGCCGTTACCGACACCCTGATCGGCAAGATCTCCCACCAGCTCTCGCCGCTGATGGAGAGCGGTACCATGCTGGTCACCCTGGACGCCGCCGCCCCCTTCGCCGGACACCTGCCCGAGCGCGAGGACCTGGTGTACTTCGTCAGCCACCCCTGCCACCCGTCGATCTTCAATGACGAGACCGAGCTCGAGGCCAAGCGCGACTACTTCGGCGGCTACAAGGCCACCCAGCACATCGTCAGCGCACTGATGCAGGGTCCCGAGGAGAGCTACGCCCTGGGCGAGGCTGTCGCGCGGACCATCTATGCCCCAGTGGGCCGCTCCCATCGGGTCAGCGTCGAGCAGATGGCGCTGCTCGAACCGGGTCTCTCCGAGACGGTTTGCGCCACTTTGCTGGCCGTGATGCGCGAAGCCATGGACGAGGTGGTGAATCGCGGCGTTCCCGAGGAGTGTGCCCGCGACTTCCTGCTCGGCCACATGAACATCCTCGGCGCAGTGACCTTCGACGTGCAGCCCGGCGCCTTCTCCGATGCCTGCAACAAGGCCATCGAGAACGGCAAGCCGATGTTGATGCGCGACGACTGGAAGCGCGTGTTCGAGCCCGACGAGATCGCCGACAGCATCCGTCGCATCACCTGAACGAGGTCGACTCATGAGCGATCGCATCCTCGCCAGCTACCTGATCGAGACTCCCTACCCGCTGGAGCGCGCCGTCGAGGTGATGGCCGGAGAGCAGTCCTGCGGCACCTTCACCCGCCTGGCCGGCGAGACCGATGCACTGCGCGAGGCGCACGGCGCACGGGTCGAGCACATCGAACCGCTGGAAAGCCTCGACTCGCCGTCGCTGCCGATCCCGGCGCCATCGGCCGGGGCCGGCACGCCGGTCTACCGGCGGGCCCGGGTCACGCTTTCCTGGCCGCTCGCCAACCTCGGCCCGTCGCTGCCCACGCTCGTCGCCACCGTGGCCGGCAATCTCTTCGAGCTCAAGGAGTTCTCGGCTCTCAAGCTGCTCGACCTGACGCTGCCGGCGCCCTTCGCTGCGGCCTACCCCGGCCCGCAGTTCGCCGTGGCCGGCACCCGCGAGCTGACCGGCATTTCCCAGCGGCCGCTGATCGGTACCATCATCAAGCCCAGCGTGGGGCTATCGCCTGAAGCGACCGCCGGGGTGGTCCGCGAGCTGGTGGCAGGCGGCATCGACTTCATCAAGGACGACGAGCTGCAGGCCAACGGCCCGCACAACCCGCTCGAGGCACGGGTCGACGCCGTGATGCCGGTGATCCGCGAGCATGCCGAACGCACCGGGCGCCAGGTGATGTACGCCTTCAACATCACCGGCGAAGCCGACGAGATGCGCCAGCACCATGACTACGTGGCCGCCGCCGGTGGCAGTTGCGTTATGGTCGCCCTGAATGCCGTCGGCCTCGCCGGGGTGACCCAGCTACGCCGCCACTGCCGGGTGGCGCTGCACGGTCACCGCGCCGGCTGGGGGCTGTTCAGCCGCTCGCCGCACCTGGGCATGAGCTTCGTGGCCTACCAGAAGCTGTGGCGCCTGGCCGGGGTCGACCACATCCACGTCAATGGCCTGCGCAACAAGTTCAGCGAGGAGGACGCCAGCGTGATCGCCAGCGCCCGTGCCTGCCTGACGCCGATGTTCGATCCGCCCACCCCGGGCTGCGAGGTGATGCCGGTGTTCTCCTCCGGCCAGACTGCCGACCAGGCCGTCGACACCTACGCTGCCATCGCCAGCACCGACCTGATCTTCTGCGCCGGAGGCGGCATCATGGCCCACCCCGACGGCACCGGTGCCGGGGTGAAGAGCCTACGCCAGGCCTGGGAGGCCGCCGTGGCGGGCATCGACGTCGACGCCTACGCCCGCGAGCACCGCGAGCTCGCCCGCGCCCTGGAGACCTTCCGCCGATGACACCGATCGACACCGCCCCGCTGATCGCCTACTACGGCGACGACCTGACCGGCTCCACCGACGTCATGGAGGCTCTCGCCGGCCAGGGCGTCGACACCGTGCTGTTCACCGCCCTTCCCGATGACGACCAGCTGTCGCGTTTCCGCCACTGCCGGGCCATCGGACTGGCCGGTACCAGCCGCAGCGAGACGCCGGCCTGGATGGAGCGCCACCTGACCCCGGCGCTGGCCTGGCTGCGCGAGCGCGGCGCAGCGCTGTGCCACTACAAGACCTGCTCGACCTTCGACAGCGCCCCCGAGATCGGCAGCGTCGGCCGCGCCCTGGAGATCGGCCGTCGCCTGTACGATCAAGGCGGCGTGCCGATCGTGGTCGGCGCGCCCCAACTGCGTCGCTACACCGCCTTCGGCCATCTTTTCGCTGCCGCCCAAGGCGAGGTGTACCGCATCGACCGCCACCCGATCATGTCGCGCCACCCTGTCACGCCGATGCACGAGGCGGACCTGCGCCGCCACCTGAGCGAGCAGACCGAACTCGACATCGGCCTGATCGACCTGGCGACCCTGGCCGGCGGCGACGTCGATGCCCGGGTCGATGCCGCCCGCGCCCACTACGCCGCGCTGCTCTACGACGTGCTGGACCCCGCCAGCCAGGCGGCGGTGGGACGCCAGCTGTGGCGCACCCGGCCGCCGAACGGCGGCTTCGTGGTCGGCTCATCGGGGGTCGAATATGCCCTGCTCGCCGAGTGGCACCGCCAGGGGCTGGTCGAAACGTCACCCAGCGCCACTTTCGCCAACCCCGGCCCGGTGGAGCGCATCGCCGTGGTCTCGGGAAGCTGCTCCGAGACCACCGCCCGCCAGATACGCTGGGCGCAGGACAACGGCTTTCATGGCATCCGAGTGAATGCGGCGCGGTTGGCGGACGATCGCCAGGCCGACGCCGAACTCGCCGTGGCCCGCGAGCAGGCCCTGGCGGCGCTCGCCACGGGATGCAGCGTGGTGCTCTACACCGCACTGGGCCCCGACGCCGGACTGGCGACCCTGCCCGACGGCGATGGCGCGCATGCCATCGGCCGCCGGTTGGGCAGCCTGCTGCGCGACCTGGCCAGCGCCGAGCGCCTGTCCCGGGTGGTGGTCGCCGGCGGCGACACCTCGAGCCACGCCATCCAGGAACTCGGCATCCAGGCACTGACCACCTGCCTGCCGCTGCCGCAGACGCCGGGCTCGCCGCTGTGCACCGCGCACAGCAACGCCCCCGCCTTCGACGGCCTGCAGATCGCTTTCAAGGGAGGCCAGGTCGGCGACGACGCCTACTTCGGACGGATCCGCGACGCCAAGCTCGACTGACCATGCCGGATGCCGGCCACACCGGCATCCGCAGCCCGCCAGCCCGTAGCCCGTAGCCCGTAGCCCGTAGCCCGTAGCTCAAGTCTCGCCGAGCAGGGTCACCAACTCGGGCGTCAGGCGCTCGCCGTGGCCGCGCGCGTTGATGTCGCGATACAGGGCATCGATGGCCTCGGCGACGCCGCGCGACGCACCCAGATCCTCGGCCATGGCATGGTAGTAACCGACATCCTTGAGAGAGTTGGCGAGGCTGAAGCGAAAGCCCGAGGGATCCTCGGCGGCGATGAAGGGGCGCAGGCGCTCGAGCACCACCCCGCCGCCGCCTCCATTGCCCAGCACCTCGAGGAAGACGGCGTCGTCGATGCCCGCACGGCGCGACGCCGCGGCAGCCTCGGCGAGCACCGCGGTGAAGCCCAGCGACACATAGTTGTGCAATAGCTTGAGCTTGTGGCCCGAGCCCACCGGCCCGCCGTGGGTGATGTGCTCGGAGAAGCTCTCGAGCAGCGGCCGCAGCTCGCGGAATAGTTCGTTGGAGGCGCCGACGATCAGGTTGAGGCGCCCCTCGGCGGCCTCCTTGGGGGTACGGGTCATGGCGGCATCCATGAACCGGCCGCCGGCCTCGGCGATGCGCCCCGCGATCGCCTCGGTGGAACTCGGAATCGCCGTCGAGCAGTCGACGACCACCGCACCGGTCGGTAGCCCCTCGAGGACGCCGCCAGCATCGAACAACACGCTCTCCACCTGGGGCGTGCCAGTGACGCAGAGGATCACCACCTCGGCATCGGTGGTGACCTCCCGGCCACTCGAGCGGCGCTCGGCGCCGGCCGCCAGCAGGTCGTCGACCGGCTGGTTGCCGGGGTGGTCGAGAAAACTCAGCCGGTGACCGGCGCGCAACAGGCTAGCGGCGATGCCGTGGCCCATCAGCCCTACGCCGACCATGCCGACCCGATACTGTTTGCTCATGGGAGCTCTCCCGTCGATGGATTCGTTGTTCAAGCGGCCTCGAGGGCCGCGGCGATGGCGCGCCCCAGAGTCTCGGTGGTCCCGCTGCCCTTGAGGTCGGGGGTCAGCACCGCCGGATCGCCCTGGCCGAGCACCGTCTCGATGGCGGCCACAATCGCCGCCCCGGCCTCGGCCTCGCCGAGGTGTTCGAGCATCATGGCGCCGCACCAGATCTGGCCGATGGGGTTGGCGACGCCCTGCCCGGCAATGTCCGGGGCGCTGCCGTGAACCGGCTCGAACAGGCTCGGATACTCACGAGTCGGGTTGATGTTGCCCGAGGGGGCGATGCCGATGGTGCCGGTACAAGCCGGTCCCAGGTCGGAGAGGATGTCGCCGAACAGGTTGCTGGCCACCACCACGTCGAACCAGTCGGGATGCAGCACGAAGTGAGCGGTGAGGATGTCGATGTGATACTGGTCGACCTCGACATCAGGGTAGTTCTCCCGCATCGCCGCCACCCGCTCGTTCCAGTAGGGCATCGAGATGAACAGCCCGTTGGACTTGGTCGCCGAGGTGAGCTTCTTCCTGGGCCGCGAGCGGGCCAGCTCGAAAGCGTAGTCCAGCACCCGGTCGACGCCGGTGCGGGTCATCAGCGTCTCCTGCAGCACCACCTCGCGGTCGGTGCCTTCGAAGGCCCTGCCGCCGAGCTGGGAGTACTCGCCCTCGGTGTTCTCGCGCACCACCAGGAAGTCGATGTCGCCGGGCTCACGCCCCTTCAGCGGGCTCTCGATGCCCGGCATCAGCCGGCAAGGCCGCAGGTTGACGTACTGGTCGAAGGCCCGCCGGAACTTGAGCAGCGAGCCCCAGGCCGAGACGTTGTCCGGCACGCTGTCGGGCCAGCCCACGGCACCGAAGAAGATGGCGTCGAACCGCGTCAGGGTCGCGTACCAGTCGTCCGGCAGCATGTCGCCGTGTTCCATGTAGTAGGCGCAGCTGGCGAAGTCGAAGTGCTCGAACTCCAGCGGCAGGTCGAAGCGGCGCGCCGCCGCCTCCAGCACCTTCAGACCCTGGGGGACGACCTCCAGGCCGATGCCATCCCCTGCCAGTACCGCGATCTTGTGAGTCATCCCATGTCTCCCGGTTGGGGTGGATCAGCCGTGGCGGATCGCCACCGTCTTGAGCCGCGTGTAGCTCTTCAGTCCCTCGAAGCCCTTCTCGCGGCCGTGACCGGAGCGGCCGACGCCACCGAACGGCAGCTCGATGCCGCCCGCCGCTCCGTAGTTGTTGACGAACACCTGGCCGCTGCGCACGCCCTTGGCCAGGCGCAGCTGGCGGCCGCCGTCGCGGGTCCAGATGCCTGCGCAGAGGCCGAAGTCGGTGCCGTTGGCCTGGGCCAAGGCCTCGGCCTCGTCCGCGAAGACCTGTACGGCGAGCACCGGTCCGAACAGCTCTTCGCGCAGCACCTCGTGGCCCTCGGGAATGTCGCTCAAGACCTGCGGCACCACGAAATGTCCTCCCGCGGGAGCCCCCTCCGCCATCCGGCCGCGGGCCAGGGTACGAATGCCATCGGCACGGGCCGCCTCCAGGCGGGCCTCCAGCTTGGCCTTCTGGCTGGCATTGATCAGTGGGCCACAATCGGCATCCGCCTCGCCGGCATCGCAGCGCAGGGTCTCGAACCGTTCGGCCAATCGTCCCAGCACCTCATCGGCAATGTCGCGCTGCACCAGCAGGCGACTCCCTGCGGAGCAGGTCTGGCCGGCGTTCTGGATGATGCCGCGCACAACGAAGGGCAACGCCGCATCCAGGTCCGCATCGGCGAAGAGAAGCTGCGGCGACTTGCCGCCCAGCTCCATGGTCACCGGTACGTGGTGCTCCGCCGCGGCCTGGGCCACTCGGGTGCCGGTCTCCGGCGAACCAGTGAAGGAGAGGTGATCGATGGCGGGATGCGCCGCCAGCGCGGCCCCCGCTTCGCCGCCCAGGCCCGGCACCACGTTGAGCACGCCGGGCGGCAGCCCCTGCTCCAGGGCCAGCTCGGCAAGACGCAGCACGCTCAGGCAGGCGTCCTCGGCGGGCTTGAGCACGACGGTATTGCCGGCGGCGAGCGCCGCCGCCACGCAGCGCCCGAAGATCTGGGCGGGATAGTTCCAGGGAATGATCTGGGCGCAGACGCCGTAGGGCTCGCGCAGGGTCAGCACCGCGAAGTCGTTCTCGAAGGGGATCGTCTCGCCGTGCAGCTTGTCGGCGGCCCCGCCGTAGAAGCGGAAGTAGCGGGCACAAGCGGTGATGTCGCCGCGCGCCTGGGTCATCGGCTTGCCGGTGTCCGCGCACTCCAGGGCGGCGAGCCGCTCGTGGTCGGCCTCGATGGCCGCAGCGAAGGCCAGCAACCACTCGCTGCGCCGGCGTGCGTTCCAGCCGGCCCAGTCTCCCAGCTGGCCGGCAAAGGCCCGGCTGGCCGCGGTGACCGCCTCGTCGATATCGGCTACCTGGCTGCGTGCGATGTGGGCGATCGCCTCGCCGCGCGCTGGCGCTTCGACCTCGATGACCGCCTGGGTCGTAACCCAGTCGCCGCCGATCAGTGCCTGGTTCGGGGGCAGGGTAGGAAGTGCTGCCATGTAAAGGACTCCTATGCTTGTCATTGTCAGTAGAGCAGGTCGACCAGCCCCAGCGAGATCCACGGCATATAGGTGATCGCCATCAGGCAGGCCAGCACCACCAGCACGAAGCGCAGCAGCCAGGGAATCAGTTGATCGATAGAGAGCTTGGCCACCGCACAGGCGGCGAACAGGTTGACCCCGAGCGGCGGGGTGAACATGCCCAGCGCCAGGTTGACCACGATGATCAGTCCGAAATGCACCGGGTCGATACCGTACTGCACGGCGATCGGGGTGAAGATCGGCGCCAGCACCAGGATCGCCGCCGAGGTCTCGACGAACATGCCGATGATCAGCAGCATGACGTTGACCGCCAGCAGAAAGGTGATCGGGCTCTCAAACACCAGGCTCACCCAGTCGGCCACCTGGGACGGCAATCCGGAGCGACTGATCAGGAAGCTGAACAGCGCCGCCGCGGAGATGATCAGCATCACCGTGGCAGTGGCCATGACGCTCTGACGCAGGATCGGCCACAGTTCGGACCAGGACAGCTCGCGATACACCAGGCCGCCGACGATCAGCGCATAGACCACCGCCACCGCCGACGCCTCGGTAGGCGTGAAGACACCGCCGTAGATGCCGCCGATGACCACCACCGGCATCAGCAGGGCCGCCCAGGCGCGCCGGAAGGCAGCAGTGAAGGGCACCCGGTCGTCCCGGTCGCGCAGACCGTAGCCGCGGACCTTGCAGAACAGGTAGAGGAAGACCAGCAGAGCACTGCCGATTAGCAGTCCCGGGCCAATACCGGCGATGAACAGCCGGCCGATGGAGGTATCGGTGCTGACCCCGTAGAGGATCAGCGGTATCGACGGCGGAATCAGCACGCCCAGTTCGGACGATGACGCCTGAATGGAAGCCGCCAGCGGCTTGGGATAGTCGTGCTTGACCATGGCCGGAATCAGGATAGAGCCGATGGCGAAGGTGGTCGCCACGCTGGAACCCGACACCGCGGCGAACAGCATGCAAGTGAGCACGCAGGTCATCGCCAGGCCGCCCTGCAGGCCACCGACGATCGACTTGGCCAGGTCCACCAGGCGCTGCGAGATGCCGCCGGCAGCCATCAAATTGCCGGCCAGGATGAAGAAGGGAATCGCCATGAGAGGGAAATTGTCGATCCCCACGAACATCTGCTGGGGCACCATCAACAGCGGAAAGCGCGAGAAGAACTCGATGCCGATGATCGAGGCCAGCAGGATGGAAACGGCGATGGGCACGCCGAGAGCGAAGAAGATGATCAGCGACAGACCGATAGCGAGATTCACTGGCCGGACCTCCGAGTCGGTTGAGCGGGATCGTCGCCATTCGGCAGCGTTGCGGAGTCGGCAACCGGTGGCATCGTCTCCCGGGGTGGAGCCTCGGCCTCGATATCAGCCAGCCCGACGCCTTCGCGCCCGGTAGCTTGTGCCAGCAATCGCGCCACCACGGACAGCAGGGAAAAACCGGCCCCGATGGGAATGGCCGCATAAACCCAGGAGATCGATATCCCCAGGCCCGAGAGCATCTGGTTGCGCACCCGGAAGGTCATGGCAGTGCCGAAGTAGACCAGAACGGCCAGGGCAATGAGGCAGCCCAGGGCGATCGCCGCCTCGAGCAGGATCAATCGTCGGGCGGGAATCAGTTTGTAGATGACCTCGACCGACATCATGTGGCCACCCCGGAAACACGCCGCGGCGGCGAGAAAGACGCACCAGATCATCGACGAGCGAGCCACCACCTCGGACCAGGTCGAAGGCGCATCGAAGACGAAGCGCGTCATCACCTGGTAGAAGCCCGTGGTCACCGAGACGACGAGCATCAGCACGGCCCCGGCCAGGGCCACCCGGGACAGCTGGCGCTCGATACGCAGGAGGAGTTCCACCATGGCGTTCACCTAGCTGGGCCGGCCCCGGCAGACGCACCGGGGCCGGCGAACGGGCCGATCAGCAGCTGCTGTTGCGGATACGATCCAGCATCTCGCTGCCGTACTCGTCGGTGAAGACCTCGTAGGAGGGCTCCACGGCTTCCTGGAACTGGGACTTGTCGATGTCCTCGACCACCGTCATGCCTTTCTCCTTGAGCTCCTCGACGCCCTCGGTCTCGAGTCGCGAAACCATGGAGCGGGTAGCCTCGGCCCCGGCACGGGCGGCCTCGGTGAACCAGCCCTTCTCCTCATCGCTCAGGCCATCCCACATGATCGGTGAGGCCAGCATGATGGCCGGCGAGTAGACGTGGCCGGTCAGCGAGAGGCGGTCCTGAACCTCCCACAGGTTGCCGGTGAGGATCACCGAGATGGGGTTCTCCTGGCCATCCACGGTGCCCTGCTGAAGCGCCGTGAAGAGCTCGGGGAATGCCATCGGCGTGGGATGCACGTCCATCTCGCGGAAAGCCGCCATGTGCATCTCGTTCTCCATGGTGCGGATCTTCAGCCCCTCGGCGTCTTCCGGGGTCTGCACGTCGCGCTGGCTGTTGGTCAGGTGGCGGAAGCCATTCTCGGTCCAGGCCAGACCCACCAGATCGTGGTTGCCCATCCGGTCGAGCAGCTCCTGGCCGATCTCGCCATCCAGCACGCAGCGAGCCTGGTCGTAGTCCTCGAACAGGAACGGCAGATCGAGCACATAGGTTTCCGGGACGAAGTTGCCCAGCGGGCCGGTCGAGGTGACGATGACGTCGATGGTGCCGATCTGCAGCCCCTCGATCATGGCGCGTTCACCGCCCAGGGCGCCGGAGGGGTGCTCCTCCACGGTGAATTCGCCCCCACTGAGCTCGTCGAGCTTGGCCGCGAAGGCATCGATGCCTTCCGAGTAGTGCGAACTATCCGATGTGGTATGTCCCACGGTAATCGACTGAGCCGCCACGGCTCCCAGGCTGGTGGCGGCCAGGGCCAGGGTCGAGACGCCGGCAATGGCGGCATGCAGGGCGTTGTGAGCAAAGCGTTTGGTCATTGTTGTATCCCCTTGGGTTTGCGGCTGGGTGAAAACCGACGGCGGCAGCCGTCGGGGTACTGCAAACTGGTATAATGACATGATAATCACCTGTCTCTGTCAAATGCGACCATGGTCGCAAAGGGCCGTCACTGGCAGAGGACAGGGTCGTCATCGCCATACCTAGCTCGCCGAGTCGTTCTGGAACGCCTCGACGATCTCGCGGAAGTCCGTATCGCGCGGAAATCCCAGCGCCTCAGCGCGCCGGGTGTAAAAACGGGTCGGCCAGCTACCGACGATGGCCTGGATGCGCGGGTCCGGCTCATGACGGATACGCTCCACGGCCGCCGGGCCGGCGACCTTGTGCAGCGTCGCGATCATCTCGGCAACGCTGACGGTGATGCCCGGCAACATGAAAGCGCGGAAAGCGCCGATGGCCCCGCCGTCGACCTCGGCGCCATGCACCAGCGCCTCGACCACTCTGCCGGGCGACATCACGAACAGCTCCAGGTCGGTGGGCACCGGACAGACGGCCGTCTCACCGTTCAGCGGCTCGCGCAGGATGCTGGAGGCGAAACTGGAAGCTGCAGCATTGGGCCGCCCGGGGCGGATCACGATGGTCGGCAGACGCAGCACCAGGCCATCCACCAGACCGCGACGGCTGTAATCGTTGATCAACAGCTCGCACATCGCCTTCTGGGTGCCATAGGAGTTCTGCGGTTGCAGGGCGGTCATGTCGTCGAGGGTCTCGGGCAGCTCGCCGCCGTAGGCCGCTACCGAGCTGGCCATCACCAGGCGAGTGGCGGCCAGCCCACGGGCACGACAGCCCTCGAGCAGGGCACGGGTGGCGTCGAAGTTGACGGCCAAGCCCAGGTCGAGATCCGCCTCGGCGGCGGAACTCACCACTGCGGCCAGGTGATAGATGACGTCGGGCCGAGCATCGAGCAGGTCGTCGAAAGCCCCGGGAGCGGTGATGTCGCGGGCCTGGGCGACGACCTCGACGCCGGCCGCCTCGGGTGTGGCGGCCTCGATCTGGTCGATCAGGGTCAGCCGGTGGATCGGCTCGCCCCGCAGCTCGCCGCGTTCGAGGAGGCGGTGGATCAGGCGCTGGCCGAGAAAGCCGGCCGCGCCGGTGATGGCGATATGCATGGTGTCGTGCTTCCTGTGGTTGTCCTTCGTGGCGGTTACTGCTGAGCGGGCCGCAACCCGTGATTCCGACCCCAGCCGAGCCCTGCACGGGTCGCACCGGCCGGGCGGTATTCGCAGCCGATCCAGCCGCCGTAGCCGAGCGTCTCGAGCCGTTCGAAAAGCGCCGGGTAGTGCACCTCACCGACGTCCGGCTCGTGGCGCTCCGGCACCCCGGCGATCTGCACGTGGCCGATTGCCTCGAACTGCCGCTCCAGGTGACGGCTCAGATCGCCCTCCATGATCTGGCAGTGATAGAGGTCGAACTGCAGGCGCAGGTTGGGCTCGCCCACCTCCTCCAGCACCGCCATGGCTTGTGCCTGGCGCGCGAGGAAGAAGCCCGGCATGTCGCGAGTGTTGATCGGTTCGATCAGAACCTGGCGGCCGACCTTGGCCGCCTCACGGGCGGCGAAACGCAGGTTCGCTACGTAGGTGGCGTGATGCGCTGTTCGCGTTTCGCCATCGGCATCCAACGGCAACAGCCCCGCCATGGCATGAACCCGCGGGCAGCCCAGGACATCGGCGTAGCGCAGCGCCTCCACTACGGAATCGCGGAATTCCGCCTCGCGCCCAGGCAGGCTGGCCAGCCCACGCTCGCCGCTCTCCCAGTCACCGGGAGGCAGGTTGAACAACACCTGCTCAAGGCCGCTTTCCTCCAGCGCCGTGCGCAGCGCCTCCGGGGCATGGGCGTAGGGAAAGAGATACTCGACCCCGCGGAAGCCGGCGTCGGCAGCTGCCGCGAAGCGATCGAGGAAACCATGCTCGGTGAACAGCATGCTGAGATTGGCGGCCAGTCGGATCATGCTCGGGTCCTGTCGTTCATCAGTGCAATGTGGGCGGGCGCGGCGTCAGTCGCGCGGAAAACGGGCTTCCAGTTCGGCCACCTGCTCGGGGGTCAGGGTGCGCGGGTTCTTGCCCTGCAGCAGCAGGTACAGCTTGGCGGTCTCCTCCAGCTCCTCGGTGGCGTAGACCGCGGCCTCCAGCGACTTGCCGGCCACCACCGGACCATGGTTGGCGAGCAGCACCGCGCTGTGCTGCCCTGCCAGGCCGCGCACGGCATCTCCCAGCGCCGGATCGCCCGGCAGGTGATAGGGCACCAGCGGCAGCCTGCCGACCCGCATCACGTAGTAAGCGGTGAGCGGCGGAATGCAGTCGTCGGGGTCGATGTCGGGCAAGCAGGAGACCGCTACCGAATGGGTCGAATGCAGGTGAACGATGGCCTCGGACCGGGGCCGCTCGGCGTACATCGCCATGTGCAGGAAATGCTCCTTGGTGGGCTTGTCGCCGTCCTGCCAATGGCCGTCGCGGTCGAGACGCGCGATGCGAGCCGGGTCGAGGCGCCCCAGACAGGCGTTGGTGGGTGTCATCAGCCAGCCGCCATCCTCCAGCCGTACGCTGATGTTGCCGCTGGAGCCCATGGTGAGCCCCCGATCGAACAGCGACCGGCCCAGGGTGACGATCCGTTCGCGCAGTCGGGTCTCGTCGTGGCCACTCATGCTGTGCCCTCCTCTCCGGACAGCTCGTCCAGTACCGTGAAAGCGCGCGAGAAGAAGTCCTCACCGCCGAAGTTGCCGGATTTCAGCGCCAGCGACAGCGGCGCCTCGCGGTCGGCCAGCGGGGCCTGGGTCCAGGGCACGCCGGGGTCGATCTGATCGCCGATGCGAAGCTGGCGAATGCCCAGTGCCGAGACCACCGCACCCGAGGTCTCGCCGCCGGCGACCACCAAGCGCCCGACGCCCTCGGCGACCAGGCACTGAGCCAGCTCCCCCAGGGCTTTTTCGACCAGCGCACCGGCACGTTCGACCCCCAGCACCGCCTGGGCGGCCTTGACCCGTTCGAGGTCGGCGGAAGCGTAGACCAGCACCGGGTCACCCGCGGCGAGTTGCTCGCGAGCAAAGGCCAGGGCCGCCTGGAAGTGCTTCTCGCCCTCGGCCAGTGCCAGGGGGTCGAGGGCGACACCGGGATGGCGCTGGAGAAAATGCGCCACCTGATCCAGGGTGGCCCGCGAGCAGCTGCCCGAAAGCACCAGAGCACCGCCGGAGGCCGAAGCCAGGCTTCCCGGCTCGTCCACCTCGGCCAGCCAACTTCGGCGACGGTACTGCTCGGGCAGCGCCTGGCCGAGCCCCGATCCGCCGGTGACCAGGGGGTAGTCGACCAGGGCCTCGGCCAGCGCCTCGAGGTCAGTATCGTCCAGGGTGTCGCAGATCACATGGCGAATGCCTTCGGCGGCGAGCTCTTCCAGGTGCCGGCGGACCGCATCGCCGCCTTGCGCCAGCGTCGGACGCGCCGCCAGGCCCACCGGGTGCGGCGTCTGGCGGCCCAGCACGCGTACCAGATCGGCATCGTGCATCGGGTTGAGAGGATGGTGCTGCATGCCGCTGTCGTTGAGCAGGCGGTCGCCGACGAAGAGATGCCCCTGGTAGACGGTGCGTCCGTTGGCCGGAAACGCCGGCACCATCGCCGTCTGGGTACCGCCCAGACGCTCCAGCAAGGCATCGGCCACCGGACCGATATTGCCGGCGTCAGTGGAATCGAAGGTGGAGCAATACTTGAAAAAAACCTGCCTGGCGCCCTGGGACTGCAGCCAATCAAGCGCTGCCAGCGAATCCGCCACCGCCTGCTCGGCCGGGATGGAGCGCGACTTCAGCGCCACCACCACGGCGTCCACGTCGCCCAGGTCGAGAGCGGCCTCGGGCACGCCTATGGCCTGCACGCAACGCATGCCGGAACGCACCAGGTTGTTGGCGAGGTCGGTGGCCCCGGTGAAGTCGTCGGCAATGGCACCCAGCACGAGAGTCATGCCTTCGGACCTCCCGCATCGTTGGCGGCATCGGGCAGCTCGATGCCCGACAGCCGCTGATAGACCTTGATCACCGCCGAGTCGTCCTGGCGGCCGAAGCCGGCGCCCTTGGCCGCGGTGAACTGCTGCAGGGCGCTGGCCGCCACCGGGGTGGACATGGCCAGCTCGCGGCCGGTCTCGTGCACCAGATTCAGATCCTTGACGAAGATGTCCACGGCCGAGAGCGGCGCATAGTCTCCGTTCAGGATGTGCGGCACCCGGTTCTCGAACATCCAGGAGTTGCCCGCCGAGTGGGTGATCACCTCATAGACGGTGTGCGGGTCGAGCCCCAGACGAATGCCCAGCGCCATGGCCTCGGCAGCGGTGGCGATGTGCACGCCCGCCAGCAGTTGATTGACCAGCTTCATGCTGGAGCCGACGCCGGCGGCCTCGCCCAGCCGATGGACGGTGGCGGCCATGGCATCGAGCACCGGTGCTGCCAGGTCGAAGGCCGTCGGCGTGCCGGAAGCCATCACCGAGAGCTCACCGCTGCGCGCCTTGGCCGCTCCTCCGCTCACCGGGGCATCGAGCATGGCGAGCCCCATGCTCTCCAGGCGCCTCCCGAGCTCTCGAGCATAGGAGGGCGCCACGGTGGCGCACTGAACGACCAGGCTCCCCGGCGCCAGCTGCGCCGCCACACCCCGTTCGCCGAACAGCACGGTTTCCACCTGCTCGGCGTTGACCACCAGCACCACCACGACATCGCACGTGGCCAGCTCCGAGGGCATGACGACGCTGCGCCCGCCCTCGACCTCGAACGCCTGGCGTGCATGGGCGGCGATGTCGCAGCCGGTGACATCGAGCCGTCGCTCATGCAATGCCAGCGCCGTCCCCCTGCCCATGGCTCCCAGGCCGATGACGCCGATGCGCTGACTCCGGGTTGGTTGGCTCACCTGTTTCTCCTCTTCGAGGAAGGCGTCGCCGAGTGACTGACCAGCCGGCCCGAGAGGCCACATGGCTGTCCGTCGCCTTTACCACCGACGCCAACGCAATGATCGGGTGAATGAACGATAGCGATTGGTAGCGCTATCATGTTAGCGCTACCATTGGTTCTAGTAGATGAAGATTCGACCGACAAGCGAGCCGGCGCGAGGTACGACTAATGTCTAAACGGAAATCCCCTTCACGCCACAGACGAGGATCGACCCAACCCACTCTGGCTCAAGTCGCCGAGCTCGCCGGCGTTTCCCCCATCACCGCCTCGCGGGCACTCAATGACCCTGAACGGGTCAACGAGGCCACTCGCCAACGCATCCTCACCGCCATGGAGCACATCGGCTACGTTCCCAACCTGGTGGCAGGCAGCCTGGCCTCGGCACGTTCGCGATTCATCGCCGTCATCGTCCCGTCACTGGCCAACACCGTCTTCATCGAGGTCATACAGGGCCTGCAATCCGCCTTCGACGCCGCCGGCTATCAGATACTGCTGGGCAATACCGACTACGACATCGAGCGCGAGCATCAGTTAGTGCGAACCTTCCTGGGCTGGTCCTGCTCGGCGCTAGTGACCGCGGGGCTCAAGCACACCCCGGCGTGCCGCGAGCTGCTCGCCGGCTGCGACCGCCCAGTCATGGAGGTGATGGAGCTGGGCGAGGCCCTGGACCTGAACGTGGGCCTGGACCATTCCGCGGCCGGAAGCCGCATGGCGAATCACCTACTGGAACGCGGCTACCGCAATGTCGTCTACGTCGGGGCACGCATGGCCGACGACTATCGCGCCCGCATGCGCTATGAAGGGCACTGCAAGGTACTCGAGACTGCCGGTCTGGAGCCCTCTCTCATCGAACTGGAACGGTTGGGCAGTCTGGAAGCGGGCGCTCAGGGCCTGAACCAGGTCCGCAACGACCACCCGAACACCGACGCCATTCACTTCGCCAACGACGATCTGGCCACGGGGGCCCTGCTTCATGCCCTGCGCCTCGGCCTGCGAGTCCCCGAGGACATTGCCATCGCCGGGTTCAACGGCCTGTCGCTGGGACAGCACGTCACCCCGCGCCTGACCACCATCCAGTCACCGCGAGAGACCATCGGGCGCATCGCGGCCGGAGAGGTGATCAAGCGCTTGGCGGGAAACCGGGTGAGCCGGCGCCGCCACGACGTGGGCTTTCGCCTTCTGGAGGGCGAAAGTACCTGAGATGGCGAGGTATTCGGGCGGGCGGCACCGGGCTTCGACTTTCGCATTAGGCTTGACGCAAAAACCCCTTGCGGCCAGCCTCAGGGGGAGCCATTATCAGCGCCCTCTCGCCGGTCCACCGAGACGACGGGCCCCGGGCGAGGCCAAGACACTTCCACTTTTCCCGATCTGGATTCGTACCCATGAGCAAAGTCCTGATTATCGGCGCCGGCGGCGTCGGCGGTGTCGTTACCCACAAGTGTGCCCAGCACCCGGACGTCTTCGGCGAGATCATGCTGGCCAGCCGCAACGAGGCGAAGTGCCAGGCCATCGCCGCCCAGTTGGATCGCCCCATCCAGACCGCCCGGGTGGATGCCGACGACGTCGAGGCGCTGATCGCCCTGATCGAGTCGTTCAAGCCCGACGTGCTGATCCACGTGGCCCTGCCCTATCAGGATCTGACCATCATGGAGGCATGCCTGCGTACCGGCGTGCCCTACCTGGACACCGCCAACTACGAGCATCCCGACGAGGCCAAGTTCGAATACAAGGAGCAGTGGGCCTTCCACGAGCGCTACGCCAAGGCGGGGAACATGGCCACCCTGGGTTGCGGCTTCGACCCGGGCATGACCAACATCTACTGCGCCTACGCCCAGAAAAACCTGTTCGACGAGATCCACCGCATCGACATCCTGGATGCCAACGGCGGCGACCACGGCTACCCCTTCGCCACCAACTTCAACCCCGAGATCAACATTCGCGAGATCACCGCGAACGGCCGCTACTGGGAGAAGGGCGAGTGGAAGGAGACCGCGCCGCTGGCCGAGAAGCGTACCTTCGACTTCGACGGCATCGGCGAGAAGGACCTCTACCTGCTCTACCACGAGGAGCTAGAGTCTCTTAGCCAGAACATCAAGGGCCTGGAACGCATCCGCTTCTGGATGACCTTCTCCGACAAGTACATCACCCATCTCAAGGTGCTGGAAAACGTCGGCATGACCCGCATCGAGCCGATCGAGTTCCAGGGCCAGCAGATCGCCCCGCTGGAGTTCCTCAAGGCGGTGCTGCCCGACCCGGCCTCGCTGGGTCCGCGCACCAAGGGCAAGACCAACATCGGCGTGATCGCCGACGGCATCAAGGACGGCAAGCGCCGCAAGGTGCACATCTACAACATCTGCGACCACCAGGCGTGCTATGAGGAGGTCAAGTCCCAGGCCATCTCCTATACCACCGGCGTGCCGGCGGTGACCGGCGCCATGCTGATGCTGGAAGGCATCTGGAAGGGCGAGGGCGTGTTCAACGTCGAGCAGCTCGACCCCGACCCCTTCATGGCGCGCATCGGCGACATGGGCCTGCCCTGGCAGGTGGTCGAGCTCGACCCCGACCACGACCCGCTGGCCTGAGCCATGACGAACGCACGCGAGCAAGGCCCGGACTTCGACGTCCACGCCTGTCCCTCGCCGGCCTACGTGGTGGACGACGCCCTGCTGCGTCGCAACCTGGAGCGGCTCGCTGAGGTTCAGGCGGCGAGCGGCGCCAGAATCCTGCTGGCGCTCAAGGGCTTCGCCATGTGGGACTGCTTCCCCATGATCCGCGAATACCTGGTGGGGACCACGGCCAGCGGCCAGGACGAGGCGCGCCTCGGCGCCGAGACCTTCGGCGGCGAGGTGCACTGCTATTCGCCGGCCTTCGGGGATGCGGAAATGGACGTCGTGCTGCGCTACGCCGACCACCTCAGCTTCAACTCGCCGAGTCAGTGGCGGCGCTTCCGCGGGCGCATCGCGGCGGCGCCGCGCCGGGTTTCCTGCGGCCTGCGGGTCAATCCGGAACACTCCACCGGCGCGGTGCCGCTCTACGACCCCTGCGCCCCGGGCTCGCGGCTCGGCACCCGGGCCGTGGATCTCAAGCCGGAAGACCTGGAGGGTATCGAGGGGCTGCACTTCCATGCCCTGTGCGAGCAGAACAGCGACGCCTTCGAGGAGACCCTCGCAGCCTTCGAGGAGCGCTTCGGCCACTACCTGGCGAGCATGCAGTGGATGAACTTCGGCGGCGGCCACCACATCACCCGGTCCGACTACGACATCGAGCGGCTGGTGCGAGTGGTCCGCGACTTCAAGGCGCGACATCCGCATCTCACCGTCTACCTGGAACCCGGTGAGGCCATCGCGCTGAATACCGGCTATCTGGTCTGCTCGGTGCTGGACATCGTCGACAACGACGGCCCCATCGCCATCCTCGACACCTCGGCCACCGCACACATGCCCGACGTGCTGGAGATGCCCTACCGCCCCGAGATCGTCGGTGCCGGCAAACCGAACGAGAAGGCTCACACCTATCGCCTGGGCGGCCAAACCTGCCTAGCCGGCGACATCGTCGGCGAGTACAGCTTCGATGCGCCGCTGTCGGTCGGCGACCGCCTGGTGTTCACCGACATGGCCCACTACACCATGGTCAAGAACACCACCTTCAACGGCATCCGCCTGCCGTCGATCTGCCGTATCGACGAGGCGAGCCGCACGGTGCGCACGGTCAAGACCTTCGGCTACGTGGATTACATGCAGCGGCTGAGCTGAGCCGACCGCCGCGAACGAAGCCCCTCACGGGGCTTCGTTCCTTTCCGCCACGGACTTGCGACCAACTTCACCGCCGCGCATGCAACCTCTATGGTGGTGAAAACCCACTGTACAGGAAGCCCATGATGCCCGAGGTCTACAAGTTCGGCGGCGCCTCGATCCAGGATGCCGACGCCATTCGCCGCCTGGGTGAACTGCTGACCCGACATGACCTGCGCCCCCGTGCCCTGGTCGTCTCGGCCATGGGCAAGACCACCAACGCCCTGGAAGCGCTGCTCGACGCGGCCCGTTCCGACGATACGCATGCCTACCGCGAGCGGCTCGAGGCGATCCGCCAGGCCCACCTGAGGACGGCGGAGGCACTCTTCGGCGCGGACTCCACCACTGCCGCCGCCCTGGAACGGCTGCTCGACGACCTGGATGCCGACCACCGCCACTGCAACGCCGACTATCCCATTCATTACGACCGGACAGTGGGCTTCGGCGAGCTGCTCTCCACCACCCTGGTGGCCGCCTGGCTCAACGAGATCGGCATTGCCACCCACTGGTGCGACGCCCGCGAACTGATCATCACCGACGACCACCATCAGGCCGCCGAAGTCGACTGGACCGAGACCTGCAGGCGGCTCGTCGAGCTGGCTGGGCGAGAGGAGGGGCTGCTGCTGACGCAGGGCTTCATCGGTGCCACGGTCGAGGGTGTGACCACCACTCTGGGGCGCGAGGGGTCAGACTTCAGTGCTGCCATTCTCGCCCACTGCCTCGACGTCGAAGGCCTGACCATCTGGAAGGACGTGCCGGGGCTGTTCAACGCCGACCCGCGGCGCTTCGACAATGCCCGCCAGATCGCGCGGCTCAGCTATGGCGAGGCCGTGGAACAGGCCTGGCACGGCGCCAAGGTGATTCATCCGCGCACCCTAGCACCGCTGCAGCGCAAGTCGATTCCGCTAACCGTGCGCTCCTTTCTGGAACCCGATGCCGTGCCGACTCGCATCGGTCCCGAGGCGGGCGACGGTGACCGCCAGCCCGCCTGCATCCTGCGCGACGACCAAGTGCTGCTCGATGTCACCCCACACGACTTCAGCTTCATGGACGACGCTCGTCTCGGCCGGGTGCTCGCCTGCCTGGCCCATCACGGGCTGCACGCCAACTTCCTCGAATGCGAGGCGATGCGCCTGCGCCTGGCCATCGACGATAAACCGGCAAAACGTCAGGCACTGCTGAGCGACCTGATGGAGGAGTACCGGGTCGAATGCCAGGCCGGGTTGACGCTGCTCACCGTACGCCACCCCAGCGACGCCCTGCTGCAGACACTCAGCGGGGGCATGGCAAGGGTCGCCGAAATGCGCAGTGCCACCACCGCCCAGCGGCTCTTACCGGGCGAGGAGTGCCCCGAACGCTGGCGACTGCCGTAAGGGGCTCGCTCGAAAGCTCGTCAGGCTCTCCGTCCTGACGTCTCTTCGCTCCGCACATGCGGGGCGTTTTGGCCTCACCCCAGCGCCTTGACCACCAGTTGCACGCCGACAATGGCCATGGCGACGATCACCAAGCGGTAGAACAGCGCCTCGCTGACCCGGTGCTGCAGCCACAGGCCGCTGCGCACGCCGGCCCAAGCCACTGGCACCAGCACGAGCGAGCCCCAGGCGCTGGTGATATTGATCTCGCCGAGCCACAGGTAGGGCGGGAGCTTGATCAGGTTCACCGCAGCGAAGGCAATGGCGCTGGTAGCGATGAAGGCTTCCTTGGAAAGCCGTCGGGGGACCAGGTAGAGGTTGAGCGGCGGCGCCCCGGCGTGGGCCAGGAAACTGGTGAAACCGCAGCCGGTCGCCGCAGGGAGCGCCCAGCGATGGGAAATGGGTCGTCCCGCCGCCGGCTTCACCAGCATGTAGGCGGCGAACAGCAACGAGAGCAAGCCCAGCAGCAGACGCACTCCATCCTCGTCGAGAGTGCCGGCAAGTAGAGTGCCGATCACCACGCCAATGACCAATCCCGGCAGCAACCGGCGTACTTCAGCCGCATCGTGACGTCCCCACCACGCCCTGACCGTGAAAGCGTCCATCACCAGCAATAGCGGCAGCAGCAGGCCGGCGGCCTCGATGGGGCCGATGGCCAACGCCATCAACGGTACCGAGAGAGTGCCGAAGCCACCGGCAAAACCGCCCTTGGAGACGCCGGTCAGATAGGTGGAGGCAACGATCAGGGACCAGGCCAGCCAGGAGTAGTCGGGCAGCATGGCGGCTTCCTTGCGCGGCGGTGGTATGGCAAGCGCTACAGACGCACGAACGCCGGAGCGGTGAGCCGCCCCGGCGTTCGATCTCAGGCTATCTCGGCCCGCAGGTCAAGCTCAGCGGCTGGCGTCGTGCATCGCCAGGGCGGTGTCGAGCATGCGGTTGGAGAAGCCCCACTCGTTGTCGTACCAGGCCATGATCTTCACCAGACGGCCGTTAACCCGGGTGTGGTTGGCATCGAAGGTGGAGGAATTGGCATCGTGGTTGAAGTCGATGGAGACCAGCGGCTGGGCGTTGACCGCCAGCACCGGGGAGCTTTCCGCCGCCTTGGCGACGAGCTCGTTGATCTCTTCCTTGGTGGTCTCGCGGCCGGCGGTGAAGGTCAGATCCACCAGCGAGACGTTGATCACCGGCACGCGCACCGCCAGGCCATCGAACTTGCCCGCGAGCTCCGGGAGCACCAGGCCCACCGCGGCGGCGGCACCGGTCTTGGTGGGAATCATCGAGTGGGTCGCACTGCGCGCCCGGTAGGGATCCTTGTGGTAGACGTCGGAGAGATTCTGGTCGTTGGTATAGGCATGCACCGTGGTCATCAGGCCGTTCTCGATGCCCACGCTGTCGTTGAGGGCCTTGGCCACCGGCGCCAGGCAATTGGTGGTACAGGAGGCGTTGGAGACGACGGTGTGCTCGGCAGTGAGCACGTCCTCGTTGACCCCGTAGACCACGGTGGCGTCGGCGTCCGGACTGGGTGCGGAGATCAGCACGCGCTGGGCGCCGGCCTCGATGTGTTTGGCCGCGGCCTCACGCTTGGTGAACAGCCCCGTGCACTCCATCACCAGGTCGACGCCCAGCGACTGCCAGGGCAGTGCGGAGGGGTCGCGCTCGGAGAGGATGGCGATGCGGCTGCCATCCACGGTGAGGCTCTCCTCGTCATGCTCCACTGTGAAGGGAAAGTGGCCGTGCACGGTATCGTGGCGCAGTAGGTGCGCATTGAGGGAGGGGTCGCCCAGGTCGTTGATGGCCACGACCTGAACGTGATCGCGGTAGCCGTTCTCGTACAGGGCGCGCAACACGTTGCGGCCAATGCGTCCGAAGCCGTTGATGGCGATCTTGAGCGTCATGTCCTCTGCTCCTCCAGTGGCATCTTTACAGGAATTTTGGCAGAGCCTGCTGGCAGAGATCCGGCGCGCGTCTTGGGAACCGGCTTGGTGACCCGCGGCTCATGGCATGGGACCACAATGTGGCGCAATCCGATCAGTGACTCAAGGATTTTTTAGTAACTTTACAACATATGTAGCGAAACCCTGACATTCCCACCATAGCTGAAGAAACGATTGCTGAACAAATTGCTTGCGCAACGGCTGTCGCTGCCGCACCACGACGGCTGGGGAGGGCAATTCACCAATGTAGTAAAGTTACCATTCAGCAACTATCCTTGTAGCCTGACAACAGTCGACTTCGAAGAGGAACGACATCATGAGCGATCCACGTCCACGGCGCACCGTGAAACGCTCCTTACCGGCGCGCAAGCGCATTGCCCTGATCGCCCATGACGGCAAGAAGGCGGAGCTGCTGGAGTGGGTGGCGCGCTGGCGGGAGACCCTTTCTCGACACGAACTGACCGGCACCGGCACCACGGCAAGCCGGGTATCGAAGGCGCTGGGCCTCCCCGTGCAGGGGTTGATGAGCGGACCTCTGGGCGGTGACCAGCAGATCGGCGCCCTGATCAGCGAGCAGAAGCTCGACCTGCTGATCTTCTTCTGGGACCCCTTCGCGCCGCAGCCCCACGACCCGGACGTCAAGGCACTGCTGCGCCTGGCGGCACTGTGGAACGTGCCGGTGGCCTGCAACGCCGCCAGCGCCGACTTCCTGGTCAGTTCCCCCTGGCTCGACCAGCCCTACGAAATGGCCATCCCGGATGCCGGAGCCTGGGCCGCAGAGCGCGCCGATGATCGAGGTACCAGCTGACATGCCGTCAACATACACCGAAGCGCACCCTGCCGCTGGGGTCGGGGCGACTCAGGACGGTGCTGCCGCGCGCTGCCCGAGTCGATGCCCCAGCCAGGCAGCGGCCAGCCATACCGTCACGCTGATCAGCACATGACTCAACGCCAGCCAGGAGCGACCAACCTGCCACAGCTGCAGCGTTTCCAGGCCGAACAGCGAGAACGTGGTGAAGCCACCGCAAAAGCCGGCGATCAGGAAGGGCTGCCAGCGAGCGACTCGGCCGCGATTGCATCGGGCCGCATAGGTGGCAAAGCCCACGATCAGCCCGGAACCGATGGCGTTCACCGCCAGCGTCGCCCAGGGGAAGGTCGGCCCCGCCAGCGCCAGCGAAACCAGATAGCGCAGCAGCGAACCCAGCGCACTGCCCAGGCCGACGGCGGCGTAGGCTCTCCAGCCGCTCATGTCAGACCTCCGGTCAGCCAGGCACCCAGCGCCAAGGCGCCCAGGCCCGCCAGCAGAGTGGCCGCCACATAGCCAACCGCCAGCGGCTCGCTGCCCTGCTGCCATAGCGTCAGGGTCTGCAGGCTGAACGAGGAGACGGTGGTGTACCCTCCCAGCACCCCGATGGCCAGCAGCGACCAGGCCGGCCCCGCCTCCAGGCCGAACCCACCGGCCAGCATTCCCATCAGCCAGGCCCCGCTGAGATTGACCGCCAGGGTGCCCCACGGAAAACGCGTGCCCAGCCGCCGCCCCACGACATCGCCCACCGCCAGGCGGGCCATGCCGCCCACAGCGCCGCCGAGCATCACCGCCAGCAGCTCCACTCCATCCACCTGCATCGCCAACTCCTGCCAAGAAATGGCTCACCAAGAACGGCTCACCGAGCGAGTGGCGGATGAGTATCGCACGCCAGGCGGGGCATCGGCAGGTCGAGCCACCTTCCGATATGACTCGGCCAGCTCATGACGTACAATTTCTGTACATGAATGGCATGCCATCGCTCGTGGTCGGGTCGTAAAGCCCGTATCATGAGCATGCTAATATCACTACGCCCACGCGACGAGACGGAGGTCACAGCGTGTATCCCTTGCGAGCCCTACCCCTGATGCTCGGCTGGCTGCTGATTGCCATAATGGCATTCGCTGCCCCCGTCCAAGCCCAGCAGTCGGACAATGCGAGCGGCGGCGAGCCGCCTGCCTACGCCACCCTGGCCGATCTGCTGGAAAACGAGGAAACGCGCCAGCAACTGATCGACCAACTGCGCGGCATGGCTAGCGACGTGGCCGATTCGACAAGCGCCGAAGAGGCCGCCGAGGAACCCTCGCTCCCCCGCCAGCTGGCCGAGCTCACCAGCCGCGTGGGCAGCGATATCGGCAGTCAGTTCGAGGCCGTCGTCTCCGCCATCGGCGGCATGTTCTCGAGCGACCTGGACAGCACCTTCGATGTGGCTGCCTTCACCACGGCCGCCATCAACCTCGGCCTGGTGATACTGGCCACCTTCGTCCTCTTCGTTGCCTTTCGCCGCCTGGCCAAGCCGCTGTTCACGGGAATCAGCCAGTGGTCGCTCAACGGTAGCGGCCTGACGCCCATCCTGCGCCTGGTGATCTGCGTGGCTCTGGCCGCGGTGGTGGACGTGCTGATCGTCGCCCTCGGCTACCTGAGCGGCAATCTCATCGCCACCTTCGCCATCGGCGAGACCGGCGAACTCTCCACCCGCGCCTCGCTGTTCCTCAATGCCTTCCTGGTGATCGAACTGCTCAAGGCCGGCGTACGCATGCTGTTCGCCTCGCGCTACGACGGACTTCGCCTGCTGCCCATCACCGCCGGCGAAGCCTCCTACTGGAATCGCTGGATCGCCCGCCTCATCGGCCTGGTGGGCTACGGCCTGATGGTCGTGGTGCCGCTGGTCAATGCCTATGTAGCGCCCGCAGTAGGCCAGGGGCTGGGTACGCTGATCATGATCGGCGCCTTCCTGTACGCCGTGATCGTGGTACTCAAGAACCGGGCCCGCCTGTGCGATGCCATCAACGCCAAGGCCAACAAGGCCACCATGGCAGCCAGCCGGGTCAGTTTGCAGCTGTTCGCACGTATCTGGCATCTGTTCGCCCTGGCCTACTTCGTCATGGTGCTGACGGTAACCCTGACGCGGCCCGTGGATGCCCTGCCTTTCGTGCTGTTCGCCACGCTGAAGACCATCGCTGCCGTGGTGGTGGGTCTGCTGGCTTCCAACTTCCTGACCCAGACCATCGGCCGTCGCATCCGCCTGGCCGATGACCTGCGCCACAAACTGCCGCTACTCGAACCGCGTCTCAACAGCTACGTACCCAACGCCCTGCGGGTGATTCGCACCGTCATCGTGGTGCTGGTGGTGATGGTGGTACTCAACGCCTGGAACGTTTTCGACCTGGCGGCCTGGTATTCCTCCGAGGCCGGCCGCGGTCTGCTCGGCAAGCTGGTCAGCGTGGCGGTGATCCTGGTCATCGCCATCATGGCGTGGCTGGCGCTGGCCAGCCTGATCGAGCACAAGCTCAATCCCGAGACCGGTACCGGCGTCCCCTCGGCACGCGCCCAGACGCTGCTCACCCTGTTCCGCAACGCCCTGGCCATTGCCTTGATCACCATGACGGCGATGATCGTGCTGGCCGAGATCGGCATCAACATCGGTCCGCTGATCGCCGGTGCCGGGGTACTGGGCCTGGCCATCGGCTTCGGCTCCCAGAAACTGGTGCAGGACATCATCACCGGCATCTTCATCCAGGTGGAGAACGCCATGAACACCGGCGATGTGGTCACGGTGGGCGGCATCACCGGCACGGCCGAGAGGCTCAACATCCGCTCGGTGGGCATCCGCGATCTTTCGGGTACCTACCATCTGGTGCCGTTCTCCAGCGTGGATACCGTCTCCAACTACATGCGCGAGTTCGGCAACCACGTCGGCGAGTACGGCATCGCCTACCGCGAGAGCATCGACGAGGCCATCGAACAACTCAAGCTCGCCTTCGAGGATCTCAAAGCCAGCGAGGAGCATGGGTACAAGCTGCTGGAGCCGCTCAACGTGGCCGGCGTCATCGCTCTGGCCGACAGTTCGGTCAACATCCGGGTGATCATCAAGACCACGCCCGGCGATCAGTGGGCCGTGGGGCGCGCCTACAACCGCCTGGTCAAGCTGCGCTTCGACGAGGCGGGCATCGAGATTCCCTTCCCGCACACCACCCTCTACTTCGGCGAAGACAAGCAGGGCAACTCGCCTGCTGCCAACGTGCGAGTACTGGAGTCGCGGTCGAAGGCGGCGAACTCAGCCCCGGCTCGGGCAGACGACCCGCAGCACGGAATTCAGGAGACCGCCCACTCGGACCACGACAAACCCAGCGGCGACGACGTCGACCAGACCTGATCGCCGCAGGCCACTTGCGGTCGGAGTCTTCAACGCAAAGCGGGGCTGCCATGGCAGCCCCGCTTTGCATGGGTCATCGCTTCGGGTGGCTTGGCCGGCTCAGCTGGCCTTGCGGCCCTTTTCTCCACCGTTGGTAGCTGTCTCTGCCGGCTGGGGCAGCGACGGTAACGACTTGTCGAGCAGCTCCACGCTCTGGCGATAATAGAGCTGGCTCTTGTTGTGCTCGCCGAGATTGGCATAAAGGCGCGCCAGCTCGGCACACACCACGCCGCTGGGACGCTGCCGCTGGCTGGCCTCGAAGTACTCCTGCGCCTTGCCCCAGTAGGCGTTGCGCAGGGACAGGCGGCCCAGGGTCAGCAGCAGATCGGGATCGTTGGGACGCTCCTGGAGCCACTTCTCGGCGTGAACCAGCTGACGGGCGGGGTCGACGTTGAGCAGTCCGTAGCGCAGCACCAGACGACTGTCCCAGTGCTCCTTGAGGGAGTGGCGCAGCAAGCGCTCGGCGATCCCTTCCTCCTTGCCACGCACCAACGCTTCCGTGTAGAGCGCGATCAGCTCGACGTTGCCGCGCAGGCTGTCGGGCATGTCGGCCCACAGGTTACGGACCCGCTCCACGTGACTGGGATCGCGCGCCTCCTGAATCAGCAGCTCGCGGTAGGCGCGCAGCTCCAGCTCGTTGCGCTCTTCGGCAGAAACCAGCTGCCGGGCAGCCAGCCGCGGCATGAGACGCCGCAGCCCTTCCCAGTCGTTGACGCTCAGATAGGCCTGTTTGAGCTGCTTGAGTACCTGAGGGTGATTGGGCAGCTGTCGGTCGAGCCGGGTCAGGATGGCCAACGCTTCCTCGTACTGCTGACGGTCGAGCATCAGCTGCACCTGCATCAACCCCACGGCGGTGTCGGCACCCTGAGTGCTCAAATGAGCGCGCTTGAGCAGCGTGTCGGCCTGCTCGAAGCGCCCTTGATAGTGGGCGGCGAGCGCCGCGGAGAGATAGTTGACCAGCGGCGTACTGGAATCGTCCGCCGCCTTGACCAGCGACTTCTCGGCGCGCTTCCAGCGCCCCTCGGCCAAGGCGACCAGGCCACGCACGGTTCGCCGCATGGCGTTGCGGTGACGGGTCCGGCTATTCCATACCTTGAAACGGCTGACCGGACGCGACAGACGGGCCAGGACGCGCAGGGCGAAGTGCAACGTCAGGAAGGCGGCAAGCAGCAGCACCAGGCCGAACCAGAACGAGGTCTGCACGGACGTCTCGCCCACCCGGATCAGCCAATAGCCCGGTACGGAAACCATCAGCTGGCCGAACAGCGCACCCAGCGCCAGGCCGACGACGACGATCAGGATCAGCTTTCTCATGCGTCATCTCCCTGCTCGTCGCGCGAGCCGAAGCGGCGATCGATGAAGGTCTCGAGCGCCTCATGGGAACCGCTGATATCGGGCAGCTCGGGGCGAATCGTCTCCTCCTTGAGCGCCTCAAGGCGCTCGACGACGGCCTGCACTTCCTCGCGCTCGGTGGCATAGTAACCGTCGATCAGCGTCAACGCCTTGTCGAGGCTCGCTTCATAGAGATCCTGCTCTTCCTTGAGCAGCGCCAGCTGGGCCTGTTCGAGCACCAGGCGTACGCTCTGGCGCAGGTAGGATTCCTGTTCCGGGCTGATCAGGCTCTCCAGCGCCTGGTCGTGGTGGCGGATGACCACCAGATCCTTGAGTTCCTCGCCGAAGCGCGACAGCTGCTGCTGCCAGCCGCCGCTGGGCGCCTCCTCCATGCCCGAACGCGCCGGAATCTCCTCCAGCTCGCGGGACAGCGGCAGCTGAGCGAGGCGTTCCTGCTGAGCGTTGAGGGCCAGGTAGATTCCGCTGCGATCGACCTGCGGGACACCCTCGAGGATGGCGATCTCCGAGGCGATGGAACGGCGTACGGAGAGCAGTGCGGGGTTGTCGGCCTCGCTCAGGCGCTCGTCGGCGGTCTCCAGCAGGGCAATGGCGCCCTCGACATCGCGCTCGAGCTGCAAGCGCTGGCTGGCCAGGCGCAGCAGGTAAGCGGCCTCGGCGTGCAGCCACTCGCGGGCATCGGGTTCCTGCTCGCTGGAAAGCTCGTCGAGCACCTGGTCCAGGGTGCCGTCGATTTCACCTCGGTAGTCGTTGAACCGCTCTTCCAGCTCGTCGAGAGAAGCGTTCAATTCGGCATTGCGCTCGCTCTCGCCCTCTTCCAGCCGGGCTTCCAGTTCGGCCAGGGCGTCCTGAGTGGCAGCGCTGTCGGCACGGGATTCGAGTTCGACCAGGCGCTGCTGCTGGGCGTCGACGCGCTGCCACATGCGCTGGGCGAAGAACCCCACGGCCAGGGCCAGCACCACGACCAGCACCAGCGCCAGGGCACCGCTCTTGCTGCCCTTGCGACGACCGTCGTTGCCACCGCCGGCGGCGGTGGGTGGATCGCCGGCCTTGCCGGCACCTGACCGGGGGGGCTCGGTCTTGCCGGACTTGCCGTCCGCCTTGCTGGGTTGCGACTTGCCGGCCTGGGCACCCGACTGACTCGCTTGCGACTTGCCAGCCTGTGGCTTGTCGGCCTGGGTACTCGCCTTGCTCGCGGCCGGCTTGTCGGCAGTCGACGAAGCCTTGCTGTCGCGAGCCGGCTTGCTCTGCTTGCCTGACGATGCCTGATTCGCCGATTGATTCGCGGCAGGCGTATCACGACTCGATCCCGAACGATTGGGAGGTGCCTTGGACGCCTTGTCGGCGGCTCCATCCTGCTGCGACGATTTGTCACGCGCTGCGGTACGCTTGTCCTGGGTGCCGCCGCCCTGGCCGGTGGCTTCACGGCGCTCGCTGCCCTGAGCCTCGCCGGATGGCGATTTGCGTTCGTCCTGCTCGTTGGTTTGTTTGCTCATCAGTCGCTAGCCCTTATTCGAGATCTTCGTGATCGACATCGGCATCTTCGGGGTGACAGGCCCCGGCCACCGCGTCGGCCAGTGCGGCCGGCGTGGCACCCGACGCCACCACGGGGGCGCAAAACCCCAGGTTGACGGCCAGTGTAGCCAAACGACGACTGGACACGATTAGCGGTTGGTTCAAGGTCGACTCGGTGCACCATCTTGCCAGATGTTGCAGCAATTCTCCGCTGCTGATCACCAGCGCGCGAAAGTCGCCATCCGCCAGGCGCGCCGCCACGGATGGCGGCGGCGGCACGAGGCGACGCCGGTAGAGCGCCACTCGGGTGACATGCGCGCCGCGGGCCGACAGCGCATCGGCGAGCAGCGTACGCCCGCCCTCGCCAGCGACCAGCAGTACCCGCTGCCCATCGAGCGCACGCAGCGACCCCAGGCCCAGCAGCGCCTCACTGGTGTCTTCTCCGGCGTCGGCCGGCGGCACGCGGACGCGTACCCCGAGGCGTTCATTGAGCGTAGCAGCGGTGGCCCGGCCCACGGCGTACCAGGCGGTGCCCACCGGTAGCTGCGGCCAGTAGCGATCGAGTGCCTCGGCGAGGCACTCGCCGGCGAAGGGGCTGACCACCACCACCCGTTGGAAGTGATCGAAATCGAGCCAGGCGCTGCGCATCGCCGGTGTCTCGGGTAGCGTCTCCAGCGTCATGGCCTCGACATGGGCCACGGGAAAACCCACCGCCTGGATGGCGGCAGCCAACGCCCGGGCCCGTTCGCCCGGACGGCAGATGAGTACCGGCCGGGAGGCGGTCATCAGCCGCCGTAGACCTCGGCAAGGATCTCACCGGCCCCTTGATCGAGCAGATCCTCGGCCACGCGGATGCCCAGTGCCTCCGGCTCGTGGATCGAGCCGCGCCCCTCGGCACGCAGAACCTCGGTACCCTCGGGGTTGCCGACCAGAGCGCGCAACCACAGGGTCTGGCCGTCGTTTTCGAAGGTCGCGTAGCCGCCGATGGGTACCTGGCATCCTCCCTCGAGACGGGTATTCATGGCCCGCTCGGCACGCACCCGGGTAGCGGTGCTGGAGTCATCCAGCGGCGCCAGCAAGCCGATCAGCTCAGGGTCGTGGATGCGGCACTCGATGCCCAGGGCCCCTTGGCCACAGGCCGGCAGGCATACCTCGGGCGGCAGCTCCATGGCGATACGATCCTCCAGGCCCAGGCGCTTGAGCCCCGAGGTGGCGAGCAGGATGGCATCGAAATCGCCGGCGTCGAGCTTGCCCAGGCGGGTCTGGACGTTGCCGCGCAGGTTGAGAATCTCCAGGTCGGGGCGCGCCTCGCGCATTTGCAGGGCGCGTCGCAGGCTGGAGGTTCCCATGCGTGCGCCTTCGGGCAGTTCGTCCAGCGAGCGGTAGTCATTGGAAACGAAGGCATCGGTGGGCTCAGCACCGGCGAGAATCACCGACAGGCCCAGCCCTTCGGGGAAGTGCATGGGCACGTCCTTCATGGAGTGCACGGCAATGTCGGCACGCCCGTCAAGGATCGCCTCTTCCAGCTCCTTGACGAACAGCCCCTTGCCGCCCACCTTGGCCAGCGGCGTGTCGAGGATCTTGTCGCCACGGGTGGACAGTGCGACCAGTTCCACTTCCAGGCCGGGGTGTTCGGCCATGAGCCGATCACGAACGTGTTCGGCCTGCCACATGGCCAGTTGACTCTTGCGGGTGGCAATACGCAGCGTATCGATGGATCGCACGTGGTTCTCCCCATGCTGGGGCCCGACGGGCCCGACTGAGCGGTAACTGCCGCAGACGGTCGCGACCGCGGACATCTCGAATCATTGCCAACATCATAAAGCACCCGGGGGAGCAGGAAAAACTCGCACCCCTGACGCAAGGCATTGACAGTCGCCCATGGCGAAGAGGTACCGGGGAACGGGTCGTAGCGGAGCTCATTCGTCAAGCATGGCCAATGCAGTGCCCAGGATGGGTTCCCAGCGCCTACGCATAGCGCTGCCGATGGATCGCCAAACGAGCTGCCAGGGCTCTGATGTCACGCCGACTCTGGTACACTGCGAGACCATGACCGGAAGCCGCCGCGCCGGCCTGTCCGCACATCGCCACCCGTTTCCGTTGCCCAGTAACACGCAGGATTTCACGCCGATGACCCCAAGTTCCCCGAACCCCGGCACCAATCAGTCCTGGGGCGGTCGCTTCAGCGAACCCACCGACGCCTTCGTCGAACGCTTCACCGCTTCGGTCGACTTCGACCAGCGCCTCGCCCTGCAGGACATCCGGGGCTCCGTCGCCCACGCCACCATGCTGGCGCGGGTCGGCGTGCTGACCGACGACGAGCGCGACGCCATCGTGGCCGGCCTCGACGAGATCCGCAGCGAGATCGAAACGGGCACTTTCCAGTGGTCGGTGCCGCTCGAAGACGTGCACATGAACATCGAGGCGCGTCTCACCGAGAAGATCGGCATCACCGGCAAGAAGCTCCACACCGGCCGCTCGCGCAACGACCAAGTGGCCACGGACATCCGCCTCTACCTGCGCGATGCCATCGACAGCGTGGAGGCCGAACTCACGCGTCTGCGCCAGGGGCTGATCGAACTGGCCGAACGCGAAGCCGCCACCATCATGCCCGGCTTCACCCACCTGCAGACCGCCCAGCCGGTCACCTTCGGCCATCACCTGCTGGCGTGGCACGAGATGCTGGCCCGTGATCACGAGCGGCTGCTGGATTGCCGCAGGCGCGCCAATGTGCTGCCGCTGGGCGCCGCGGCACTGGCCGGCACCACCTATCCCATCGACCGTCACGTCACCGCCGAACTGCTCGGCTTCGAGCGCCCGGCCGAGAACTCGCTCGACGCGGTGAGCGATCGCGACTTCGCCATCGAGTTCACCGGCTTCGCCAGCATCCTGCTGATGCACCTGTCGCGCATGAGCGAGGAGCTGGTGCTGTGGACCAGCGCCCAGTTCGACTTCATCGACCTGCCCGACCGCTTCTGCACCGGCTCATCGATCATGCCGCAGAAGAAGAACCCCGACGTGCCCGAACTGGTGCGCGGCAAGACCGGGCGCGTCTACGGCCACCTGATGGGCCTGCTGACGCTGATGAAGTCCCAGCCGCTGGCCTACAACAAGGACAACCAGGAGGACAAGGAGCCGCTGTTCGACAGCGTCGACACGGTGCGCGACTGCCTCAAGGCCTTCGCCGACATGGTACCGGCCATCGAGGCCAAGTCCGGGAACATGGCCGAGGCCGCTCGCCGCGGCTTCTCCACCGCTACCGACCTGGCCGACTATCTGGTACGCCGCGGCGTGGCCTTCCGCGATGCCCATGAGATCGTGGGGCAGTCGGTGGCGTTCGGCATCGAACAGGGCAAGGATCTCTCCGAGATGACGCTTGCCGAGCTTCGCCAGTTCTCCGATGCCATCGAGGCCGACGTCTTCGAGGTTCTGACCCTGGAGGGCTCGGTGGCCGCCCGCAACCACATCGGCGGCACGGCGCCAGATCAGGTGCGCGCCGCCGCCCAGCGGGCCCGCGACGCCCTGGCCGGCCTGGAGCGTCCGGCATGACGGGGCGCCTGGCACTGAGCGCCGCCCTGCTTGCGGCACTGCTCGTGGCCGGCTGCGGACAGAAAGGCCCGCTCTACCTGCCCGACGACGAGGCTGCCGCCGAGCGCTACGACCGCGACGCTCCCGCTGAGGATACGTCCGCCGACGAGGAAAACGACTGACATGGACCACTTCGACTACCGTGACGGCGTACTCTACGGCGAGCAGGTTGCCCTGACCCGGATCGCCGACGAGGTGGGCACGCCCTGCTACGTCTACTCACGGGCCACGCTCACCCGCCATTTCCGCGCCTACACCGAAGCGCTGGGCAGTCACCCGCACCTCATCTGCTATGCGGTCAAGGCCAATTCGAACCTGGCGGTGCTCGACCTGCTGGCCCGCCTCGGCGCCGGCTTCGACATCGTCTCCGTCGGCGAGCTGGAGCGGGTGCTGGCCGCCGGCGGCGACCCGGCCAAGGTGGTCTTCTCCGGCGTGGCCAAGCAGGAAGCCGAGATGGCCCGAGCCCTGGAGGTGGGCATCAAGTGCTTCAACGTCGAGTCGCGCCCCGAACTCGAGCGCTTGAACCGGGTTGCCGAACGCCACGGCGCCGTGGCGCCGGTATCGCTGCGCGTCAACCCCGACGTCGACGCCGGCACCCATCCCTACATCTCCACCGGGCTAAAGGACAACAAGTTCGGCATTCCGGTGGAGGAGGCGCTGGCAGTCTACGAACTCGCCGACACGCTGCCCAACCTGCGCATCGTCGGGCTCGACTGCCATATCGGCTCGCAGCTCACCGAGCTCGCTCCCTTCCTCGACGCCCTGGACCGCCTGCTGGTGCTGCTCGAGCGTCTGCGCGAACGGGGCATCGACGTCGAGCACCTCGACCTGGGGGGTGGGCTCGGCGTGCCCTACCGTGACGAGCGCCCGCCGCAACCCTTCGATTACGCCGCTTCGCTGCTCGAGCGCCTGGCACGCTGGGAGGGCGGCGAGCGACTCACCCTGCTCTTCGAACCCGGGCGCTCCATCGCCGCCAACGCCGGGGTGCTGCTCACCCGGGTGGAGTATCTCAAGCCGGGCGAGAGCAAGAATTTCGCCATCGTCGACGCCGGCATGAACGACCTGATTCGTCCCTCGCTCTATCAAGCATGGCAGGCGATCCTCCCGGTGGACACCCGCCCCGTGCGCGAGAGCGCCACCTACGACGTGGTGGGCCCGGTGTGCGAGACAGGCGACTTCCTCGGCAAGGATCGAGCGCTGGCCATCGCCGAGGGCGATCTGCTCGCGGTACGCTCGGCCGGCGCCTACGGCTTCGTGATGGCCTCCAACTACAACAGCCGCCCACGGCCCGCCGAAGTCATGGTGGATCGCGCCGGCTACCATGTCGTCCGCCAGCGCGAATCGCTGGCCGACCTCTGGGCCGGCGAGTCGCGGCTGCCTGACGACCTCGGCGAGGGGGAACGCTGATGCTGCTGCATTTCACCAAGATGCACGGCCTGGGCAACGACTTCATGGTGATCGACCTGGTCACGCAGCGCGCCCGGCTGCGCGACGAGCAGATCCGTCGCCTCGCCGACCGTCGCTTCGGTGTCGGCTTCGATCAGCTGCTCGTCGTCGAGCCGCCGCGCGACCCGGACATGGACTTCCGCTACCGCATCTTCAATGCCGACGGCAGCGAAGTGGAGAACTGCGGCAACGGCGCACGCTGCTTCGCCCGTTTCGTGCGCGACCAGCGTCTCACCCACAAGCGCGAGATCCGCGTCGAGACGGCGGGCGGGCCGCTGACGCTGCGCGCCGAGGATGACGAACAGGTCACGGTGGACATGGGCACGCCGTGCTTCGCCCCCGAGTCGCTACCTTTCGAGGCGGCGGAGGACCGGCTGCACCACACGCTGGAGGTGGAGCACGAAACCCTGCAGGTCGGCGTGGCCTCCCTGGGCAATCCCCATGTCGTACTCCGCGTCGATGACGTCGACACGGCACCGGTGGCACGCCTCGGGCCAGCCATCGAGAGTCACCCGCGCTTCCCCCGCCGCGTCAACGTCGGCTTCATGCAGGTCGTCTCGGCCCACGAGATACGCCTGCGCGTCTTCGAGCGAGGCAGCGGCGAGACGCTGGCCTGCGGCACCGGCGCTTGCGCGGCAGTGGCCTGCGGCATTCGTCAGGGGCTTCTGGAGAGCCCGGTCACCGTGCATCTGCGCGGCGGCGACCTACGCATCGCCTGGTCCGGCGATGCCACTGCGCTGACCATGACCGGCCCGGCCGAACGCGTCTTCGACGGGCGCATCATTCTCTACTAACGCGCCCCACAGCCAAGGAGTCCAGCATGCCCCGATCCGCACCTGAACCACGCAAGACCCTGGATCCCGATCGAGTGGCCGAATGGCTGGCCCGACACCCGGAGTTCTTCGTGGGACGCGAAGGCCTGCTTCAGCAGCTCAAGGTACCGCACCCCGAAGCGCGTGGCGCCACATCGCTGCTCGAACGCCTGGTACACGACCTGCGCCACCGCGCCGAACAAGCCGAATGGCGCCTCGAGCAACTGCTGGAATCGGCCCGCCACAACGAGGCGCAATACCGCCGTACCCGCGAACTGGTGCTGGGGCTGCTCGAGGCCGAGGACAACGACGCCCTGGGCCAGGCACTGGCCACCCAGATGGCCGAACGCTTCCAGATCCCTACGGTTGCCCTGTGGTGCGAGCCTTCGCTCACCGACCGCGAACCGCACCCCCCACAACCGCCGCGTCAGGTGCTCGACGACCATGCCCGCGCTCGCCTGGCGGCCCTGCTCGACGGTCGCACCAGCCGCTGCACGCGCCTCACACCCACCGACTGGGCCCAACTGCTGCCCCATACCGATGCTCCGCGCCAGTCCGGCTCCTGCGCCCTGTCCCGCCTGGCCCTCGGTGAGCCGCTGGGCTATCTGATACTGGCCAGCCCCGACCCCGACCACTTCCGCGCGAGCATGGACACCCTGTTCACCGAATACCTGAGCGACGTCCTGGCCCGCTTGCTGACGCTACGGGGTGCACCGCTGCATGGCTGACAGCGCCCTGCGCGGCCAGATCGCCGCCTGCCTCACCGAATTGGCGGCCACAGCCAGCCCCGCCACGGTGAGCGCCTATCGCCGTGACCTCGAGGCACTTGCCGGCTTTCTGGAAACCCAGGGGATCCATGACGCCGGCGAGCTGGATGCGGCGCGGGTACGACGTTTCCTGGGGGCCGAGCGCGCCCGCGGCCTGGCGCCACGCAGCCTGGCAAGGCGCCGTGCCGCCGTCTCCAGATTCGCCGCACACCTGGTGGCCCAAGGCGTGCTGACCCACAACCCGGCAAGCATCGTCCCGGCGCCACGTCAGCCAGCACACCTGCCCAAACCCCTGGATGCCGACCAGCTGGCGAGCTTTCTCGATGCGCCCCATGACGACACCCCGCTGGCCAGACGCGATCAAGCCATGGTGGAGCTCTTCTACTCCAGCGGCCTGCGCCTGGCCGAGCTAGCCGGAGCCGACCTCGGCGACCTGCAACCGCAGCGTGTGCGCGTCACCGGCAAGGGCGGCAAACCTCGTCAGGTACCGGTGGGAAGGCGTGCCCGCCAGGCCCTGGCCGCCTGGCTGACGGTACGCAGCCAACTGGCCGACGACGATGAACCGGCGCTGTTCGTCGGCACCCGAGGAGCTCGTCTCGGCCATCGCGCCATCCAGAAGCGCCTCACCGAACTGGCACGCCGCCGCGGCCTGCCCGAGCACCTGCATCCGCACCGCCTGCGCCACTCCTTCGCCAGCCACCTGCTGGAGTCGAGTCAGGATCTGCGTGCCGTACAGGAGCTGCTCGGCCATGCCAATCTGAGCACCACCCAGGTCTACACGCGGCTGGACTGGCAGCACCTGGCGGAGAGCTACGATGCTACCCACCCGCGTGCCCGTCGCCGTCACGACCCGAGTCCCGAATGAGCACCATGCCGGCCGCTCCACGCCTCGACGCACTCACCTTCGACCTAGACGACACCCTGTGGGACAACCACCAGGTGATGGTCGACACCGAATCCGGCCATTACACCTGGCTCGATGCCGCCCTGGCCCGGTGGCTCTCCGAGCAAGGCCGATCCACGATGCCGCGCTTCAGCGAACGCTTTCCGTTGACGGCCTACGTGGCACGCCGCCAGGCACTGGGCGAGGCAAACCCTCTGCACCGCGGCGATTTCACCTGGCTGCGCACCCAGGCCCTACGCGCGCTGCTGACCGAGTTCGGTCTCACCGACGAGGATGCCGAGCGCTGGGCCGAAGCCGCCATGCAACGCTTTCTGACCCTGCGCCACCGAGTCACGCCCTATCCCGAGGTGGGCGAGCTGCTCGCCCGGCTGGGGCGGCGCTACCGACTGGCCAGCATCACCAACGGCAACGTCGACGTCCGGCGGCTTCCACTGGCCACCCATTTTCCGGTCGCCATTGCCGCCGGCGAGCTGCTCGCACCCAAACCGCATCCGCGCCCGTTTCTCACAGCCCTGGCACGGCTGGGCACGCCACCGGCTCGGACACTGCATGTCGGCGATTCCTGGCGTGACGACGTGGAGCCGGCACGGCGCCTGGGCATGCAGGCGGCCTGGATCGTCGCCGACGCTCCGCCACACCCTCTGCCACCCGGCGTACACCACCTGACACACGTCCGCGAGCTGCCGGCACTGCTAACCCGGCTGGATCGCCAAACGGGCACGCTCCCCCTGTGGCGACTGTAGCCAACGCTTAGGCCTCACTCTCCGACGCTGCCAGCAACCACTCATCCAGTCGCGCCGACGCCTCGTCCACGCCCTGACGCTTGAGTGCCGAGAAGAGCTGCACGCTCACCAGGTCCTCCCACTCCTGCAGACGATGGCGGACCTGCTGCAGCGCACTGCGTGCCGCACCCGGTTTCAGCTTGTCAGCCTTGGTTAGCAGGATATGTACCGGCATGTCCTGTTCGTCGGCCCAGCCCAGCATCATCTGGTCGAACTCCGTGAGAGGATGACGCACATCCATCATCAACACGACGCCCCTGAGCGAGCGCCGCGCACGCAAGTAGTCGGAAAGGTGCCGTTGCCATTCCAGCTTGACCTTCTCGGGCACCTTGGCATAGCCGTAGCCCGGCAGATCCACCAACCGGCAGTCGGCATCGCCGGCCACGGTGAAGAAATTGATCAGCTGCGTTCGCCCTGGCGTACGCGAGGTGCGCGCCAACGCTTTCTGCTGCGTCAATGCATTGATAGCGCTGGACTTTCCGGCGTTGGAACGACCCGCAAAAGCCACCTCGGCCCCTGCGTCGGGCGGACACTGGTCGAGCGTCGGCGAACTGGTGAGAAAACGTGCGGTGTGGTAGTTGAGTCGAGGCATGGCATCACTATGCGGCAAAGGGTCGTCGCCCGGCGCGTGACCCTGCATTCCCGATAGGCAGGGGATTCGTTATAATGCAGTGTCTTTTGTCTGCGACCTGGGCGCGCTAGTGTACCACCGTGCTCTTGTCGGCAGCGACCGTGGGGAGGGTCGCTATAGCGCGACAGGGCGAGCCCGGCCTGGCACCAGCGGGATCTGGGCGGCACCCAGGATGCGTACCGGTAATCAAACACAACGGCATAGTGGATCAGCAATGAGAAAGTTACTGGCAAGCCTGGCATTCACCATGGGCGCCGTCGGCGCCGCCCACGCGGATATGGCAGCGGACGCGGATCCCGCTGCAGGAAGCGAGAAAGCGCAACCCTGCGCCGCCTGCCATGGGCAGGAAGGCATCAGCTCCAGCCCCTCTTTCCCGCATCTCGCCGGCCAGAAGATGTCCTACACGGCCAAGCAGATCATGGACATTCGCGATGGCAACCGCGAAGTGGCCGAAATGGCCGGTCAGGTCGACGACTTCTCCGATCAGGACGCCTGGGACGTGGCCGCCTATTTCGCCGAGCAGGACCCCAACGTCGGCCAGGCGGAGGACGACGAGGCGCTGCTGGCCCGCGGCGAGGAACTCTATCGTGCCGGCGACATGGCCAAGGGCATCCCGGCCTGCGCGGCCTGCCATACGCCCACCGGCGATGGCATCGGCACCGCCGTCTACCCGGCCGTCTCCGGTCAGTTCGCCGAGTACACGGTGAGCACGCTGCAAGACTTCGCCGGCGGCGAGCGCGCCAACGATCCCAACGCCATCATGCGTGACATCGCGTCCAAGATGAGCGACGACGATATGGAAGCCGTGGCCAACTACATCCTGGGGCTGCACTGAGCGATGCCGCAACCGCGTCGCGGCGGGCCGCTTCCGGCCGAGGTCTCACGAAGGCGGCGCTCGGCCGCCTTCGTCGTTTCGTGGGCCGGGAACCCGGCTGCGGTTCCCGGCTCCAAGGAAGCGATGCCCACTCGGCACATCACCGTCCCACCAAGGAGACATGCTGCATGCGCAAAACGATCCCTTTAATGGCCATGGCCCTGGCCGCCCTCGCCCTGTCCACGCTGGCCGCGGCCCAATCGCTGGTCGAAGGCGAACACTACGAGGTACTCGACGAGCCGGTCGAGACGCAGGTCGCCGAGGACAAGATCGAGGTCACCGAAGCCTTCTGGTACGGCTGCCCTCACTGCTACAACCTGCAAAGCCACGTCCGTGACTGGTATGCAAGCCTGGACGACGACATCGAGATCGTGCACCTGCCGGCCACCATGGGTGGCGACTGGAATACCCATGCGCGGGTTTTCTATGCTGCCGAGGAACTGGGCATCCGCGAAGAGGCCCACGCCGACATCTTTCACGCCATCCATGAGGAGGGCCAATCGCTCACCGACATGGACCGGGTCGCCGAGCTGTTCAGCGACTACGGAGTGAGCGAGGAGGAAGCCCGCGACGCTCTGGATGCCTTCGGCGTCAAGAACCGCGTCAATCAAGCCCATTCACGCATGCGCGACATGCGCCTCAGGGGCGTACCGGCTCTAATGGTCGACGGCCGCTACCTGGTTACGCCGAGCAGCGCCGGCAGCCTCGACAACATGCCGCAGATCGCCGCGGCCCTGGTCGAAAAGGTACGTGAGGAACGTGCAGACTGAGCGCTCGTCACACCTGGCCGAGGCCCGTTCACCGCTCCTGGAAGGCGGGCGGCTCAGGCTGCTCACTTTCAACCTGCAGGTCGGCATCCAGACCTCGGCCTACCACCACTACCTGACGCGCAGCTGGCAGCATCTCCTGCCCCACCCTCGGCGTCAGCGACGCCTTGACATGGTCAGCGAGGTGCTGGGGCGTTTCGACATCGTCGGCCTTCAGGAGGTCGACGGAGGGAGCTTCCGCTCCAGCCATGTCAACCAGGTCGAGTACCTGGCCAACCATGCCGGCTTTCCACACCATTATCAGCAGCTCAACCGCAACCTGGGTCGCATCGCCCAGCACAGCAACGGCCTGCTCTCGCGCCTGGGCCCTTCGAGCCTGGAAGTGCACCGTCTGCCCGGCACGCTTCCCGGTCGTGGCGCCATCCATGCGCGCTTCGGTGAGGGACCCGATGCCCTGCACCTGTTCGTTGCGCACCTGGCACTCAGCCACCGTGGACGCGTGCGCCAGCTCGACTACCTGAGCGAACTCATTCTGCCGCTACGCCACGTGGTGGTGATGGGGGATCTCAATTGCACGCCGGAGCAACTGCACGGCCACCAGCGCTTCTGCGCGTCCCTGCCCCTCCATCCGGTGCGCCCGCTGCTCAGCTACCCCTCGTGGCAGCCGCGACGGGCCCTCGACCACATCCTGATCTCGAGCACCCTGAGGGCCCGCGACGTGCGCGTGCTCGACCACCTCTTCTCCGATCACCTGCCGATCGCCGTCGACGTGGAGCTGCCGCCGGCCTGCCGCGAGACCCTCTCGACCCTCATCCACGATAGGGCCTTGCAACGCGGCGTTGAGGCGCAGGGATGACTCATCGCAGCGAATCGGCGATGATGCCCTCCCGCTATCCGCATCAAGTAACGAGAGAGTCTTCATGCCCTCCACGAATCGTGAACGGGCTGTGCTGCGGCGACTCGATGGCCTGACCGAGGCCGCGGGACGCTCTGTCGCCTGGCTGGTACTGATCATGATGCTGCTACAGTTCGCCATCGTGGTCATGCGGTATGTCTTCGGCATTCACAGCATCGTGATGCAGGAGTCGGTCATGTACATGCATGCCGCCGTCTTCATGCTGGGCGCCGCCTGGACGCTGCGCCGCGACGGCCATGTGCGTGTGGACATCTTCTACCGCAAGCTCTCGGCCCGACGACGCGCCGGCATCGACCTCGCCGGCACCCTGCTGCTGCTGCTGCCGGTGACGCTGTTCATTGCCGTCAGCAGCTTCGACTACGTGCTCAGTAGCTGGGCCATCCTCGAGCGCTCGCCGGACGGAGGCATTCCCGGCGTCTTTCTGCTCAAGTCGCTGATCCTGGTCATGGTGGCCCTGCTCCTGGTACAGGGCGTCGCCCAGGCGCTACGCCAGTGGTTGATCCTGCGCGGAAGCTCTCCTCACGATCCCCCGCCTCACCCCGACACGCCCGACCATCAGGAGGGAATCTGACGTGGAGGTCCTGCTCGAGTTTCTGCCGCTGCTGCTGTTTGCCACCGTCTGCGCAGCCCTGATGCTCGGCTACCCGGTGGCGCTGACGCTGGCCGGTACCGCCCTGCTGTTCGCCGGCCTCGGCCATTTCCTGTTGCAGTTGGGCGTGCCGGTGCCTTTCGAGTCGCGCTATCTGGAAGCCATGCCCAACCGCCTCTACGGCATCATGACCAACCAGACCCTGCTGGCCGTGCCGCTGTTCGTGCTCATGGGGGTGCTGCTGGAGAAGTCACGGGTCGCCGAGACGTTGCTCGACGCCATGACGCTACTGTTCGGCGCATTGCGGGGCGGTCTGGGCATCGCCGTGGTGCTGGTGGGCATGCTACTGGCCGCTTCCACCGGAATCGTCGGCGCCACGGTAGTCACCATGGGCCTGCTGTCATTGCCCACGATGCTCAAGCGCGGCTATTCCCCTCAACTGGCCACCGGCAGCATCTGTGCCACCGGCACCCTGGGTCAGATCATCCCGCCCTCCATTGCTCTGGTGCTGCTCGGCGACGTGTTGTCCAATGCCTACCAGCAGGCCCAGCTCGCCATGGGCGTATGGAGCCCCAAGACGGTATCCGTGGGCGATCTGTTCATCGGTGCGCTGATTCCCGGCTTGCTGCTGGTGGTCGCCTACATCCTCTACGTGTCGATCACCGCCTGGCTGCGACCCGAAACGGCGCCGCCGGCCGACCGCCACGCGCTGATGGCGGAGCTCGGCCATGCCGGCAGCCTGTGGCCGCTGCTGATCAAGGGACTCATACCGCCGGTGCTGCTGATCGTCGCCGTGCTAGGTTCGATACTCGGTGGCCTCGCCACCCCCACCGAAGCCTCGGCGGTCGGCGCAACCGGCGCTCTGCTGCTGGCACTGGCCAACCGCCGCGTCGACCTGTCCATGCTGCGCGAATCGGTCTATGCCACGGCCCAGGTCACCAGCATGGTGTTCATGATCCTGATCGGTGCCGCGCTCTTCTCGTTGGTGTTTCGCGCCTTCGGCGGCGAGGCGCTGGTTACCGAATTGTTCGAATCGCTGCCGGGCGGCGTGGTGGGCGCTACCCTGGTGGTGATGCTGGTGATCTTCCTGCTCGGCTTCATCCTCGATTTCATCGAAATCACCTTCGTGGTAGTGCCGATCGTCGGGCCGGTATTGCTGATGATGGACATCGACCCCATCTGGCTGGGCATCATGATCGCGGTGAACCTGCAGACCTCCTTCCTCACCCCACCGTTCGGCTTTGCGCTTTTCTACCTGCGCGGGGTGACACCGGAATCGGTACCCACCTCAGCGATATACAAAGGCGTGATTCCCTTCATCCTGCTGCAGCTCACCATGCTCCTGGCCCTGGCGCTGTTCCCGGGCCTGGCCACCTGGCTGCCTTCGATTCTGTAGGAGAGGGTCTGTCGGACACGGATCTACTGGCAGAGCGGAGCCAGCCACGCCTGAGCCAGGAGGAGCACGACCGCATAGCGGCTCCCCTTGGCCAGGGCGATCAGCAGCAGGGCCCGCCACCAGGGCAAGCGTAGCACGCCGGCCAGAACCGTGAGCGGATCACCCACTATCGGCGCCCAGGAAGCCAGCAAGCTCCACTCGCCGAAACGCCGGTACCAGCGCTCGGCACGCATCAGCCCCTCGCGTGAGGCGGGGAACCAGCGGCGATCCTGGAAACGCCGGGCATAGCGCCCCAGGGTGACGTTGATCATACTGCCCAGAGTGTTGCCGAACGTGGCCACCGCCCATAGCATGAGCACGTGCTCACCCTGGCACCATAGCCGGGCTAGCCACACCTCGGAGCCCCCCGGCAGCAGGGTAGCGCTGACCAGCGACACCAAGAATAGGCTCAGCACGGGTGACACTCACGCTTTGACACCGCCTTGCGATACCCTGACCTCATGACACAGTCTCGAACGATACCCAATGCACTGACCATTGCCGGCTCCGACCCCAGTGGCGGCGCCGGCATCCAGGCCGACCTCAAGACCTTTTCGGCACTCGGCGCCTATGGTACCAGCGTGATCACCGCCTTGACCGCTCAGAACACGCGCGGCGTCAGCGGCGTGCACCCCATACCGTCCGGCTTCATCGCCACCCAGCTCACAACGTTGCTCGACGACGTCACCATCGACGCCGTGAAGATCGGCATGGTGGCCGGCCGCGACGTCGCCGAGACGATTCGAGCGTCACTCGAACGCCGCCGGCCGCGGTGGGTCATCCTCGATCCGGTCATGGTGGCCAAGAGTGGCGACGTGCTGGTCGACGATGCCGGTATCGCTGCGGTACGCGACCTGCTGGTACCGCTCGCCGACGTGGTCACTCCCAACCTGCCGGAAGCAGCGGTGCTGCTCAATCAACCGACGCCGCACAGCCGTACCGCAATGGAAGCTCTGGCCGGCCCTCTGCGCAACCTGGGTGCCGGAGCGACCCTGCTCAAGGGAGGCCACCTGCCCGGGTGGGAGTGCCCCGACCTACTGATCACCGCCGGCGATGCGACCTGGCTCGAGGGCTCACGGGTCGATACCGCCAACCTCCACGGCACGGGGTGCACGCTCTCTTCGGCAATCGCTGCTCGTCTGGCCCATGGCGACGCCCTGCCCGGCGCCGTGGCCTCCGCCAAGGCATGGCTCGAAGCAGCGCTAACGGCGAGCTCACGTCTTGACGTGGGTCAGGGTCAGGGGCCGGTCCACCACTTCCACACCTGGTGGTGAGCCCGCACGCTTGCAGTGCCGCCCCTCCCCACCCATGCTGAGACTGTCCCACCGGGATCATCCGACATGGGAGGGAGCCACCATGACCCAGACCCTGCTCTTCGCCTGCGACCTGTCCGCCGAGAACCGTGCCGCCTTCGCCCGCGCCATTCGCCTGGCCACCGAGAACGGCGCGCGCCTCGATGTCGTCCACGTACTCGACCCCTACCTGCCCCGCCGCGTGCTGCACGACCTGGAGGATGCCGTGGTCGCCGACATGCAGGCCACTCTGACGGATATCCGCGAAGACTATGCCCTTCCCGAGCCGCGCACCCTGCTGCAAACGGTGGCTGGCGCCCCCTATGCCGAGATCGTTCGGGAGGCACACGACCGCGAGGTGGACATGATCGTGCTGGGCTCCCACCGCAAGCGCGGCCAGCCCGACCTGGTGGCCGGCACCACGCTGGCCAGGGTGCTGCGCAGCGCCCCTTGTCCCGTGCTATCGGTCAGTCAGCCGGCCAGCCGTGACTGGGAAGACATTCTGGTGCCGGTGGATTTCTCGCTGGCTTGCCGCCACACCCTGCGCGAGGCCCTCAAGCGATTTCCCGACGCCCGCCTGACCCTGCTGCATGCCTGGGACATTCCCGGCGAACGCGAGCTGGGCTCCCAGGGCGACTATGCCCGCTGGCGCGATCGTGAAGTAGGGCGCCTGCGCAACCAGCTGGAACGCGAGATCGACCAACTGATGGGCGAGCTCGACGACGTGCCCGAACTGGAGCTGGTGTTGGAGCAGGGCGAGCCCCTCGAGGTGCTGCTGACTCGCCTGCGCCGCCACCCCCCGGATCTGCTGGCGCTGGGCAGCCGCGGCCAGCTGGGCCGTCAGAGCCATATCACCGAGGCACTGCTCACCGAGCCCCATTGCGACATCATGCTGTGTCGCGCCTGGTGAGGGCTCCCGACCCGCGTGCTACCCTCGGCGCTTTCGCCACACGGAGGGAAGCCCGCCATGCGTGCCCTGATCCAACGGGTTCGTCACGCCAGCGTAACGATCGACGGCCGCGAGGCCGGCAGCATCGACCAGGGCCTGCTGGCCCTGATCGGGATCGAGAAAGGCGATGACGAGGCCGCCGCCGACAAGCTGCTGCACAAGCTATTGCACTACCGGGTGTTCGCCGATGCCGACGACAAGATGAATCTGAACCTGCAACAGGTGGAAGGTGGCCTGTTGCTGGTATCGCAGTTCACTCTGGCCGCCGATACCCGCAAGGGGCTGCGGCCCAGCTTCTCCAGCGCCGCCCCGCCCGCCGAGGGCGAACGGCTCTTCCACTACCTGCTGGAGAGGGCCCGGACCGCCTGGACGCAGGTGGCGAGCGGCGAGTTCGCGGCCAACATGCAGGTCGAACTGATCAACGACGGACCGGTGACCTTTCTTCTCGAGAGCTGAAAACCGAGAAGGAAGACAGGATGGGGGATCTTATCCCTTCAAGGCGCGAAGCGCCGGTCTTTCTTCTTCTAGCGGCGTAGCCGCGTCTTACGTCTCCGCGCGCAGCGCGGCGTCTTCCAACTCCTCTTCGGCAGCGAGCCACTCGGCCTCGAGCGTCTCCAGCCGTGACTTGAGCTCGCCCTGTCGCGCCAGGATCCCGGTCAATTCCTCCTTGCGGGCGGCGTCGGTGTAGAGCTCGGCATCGCCCAGCGCTTCTTCCACCTGGGCCAGCTCGTCCTGAACCTCGTCCATGGCCCGTTCGGCCCGGTCACGCTGTCGCTTGAGAGGGCGCAGCTGTTCGCGCAGCTCGGCGGCGGCGCGGCGTGCGGTCTTGCGATCCTCCTTGGGGGCTTCGCTCTCGGCCTTGCGGTCGCTCTTTTCGGCACGGGCCTCGCGGCGCTCGCCCTCCAGCCGTGCCTTGAGCCAGGCACGGTAGTCCTCCAGATCGCCGTCGAAGGGCTCGACGCAGTGGTCGGCCACCCGCCAGAACTCGTCGACGGTGGCACGCAACAGGTGACGATCGTGGGAAACCAGGATCACCGTCCCCTCGAAGCTCGTCAGCGCTTCGGTGAGCGCCTCTCGCATTTCCAGGTCGAGGTGGTTGGTCGGCTCGTCGAGCAACAGCAGGTTGGGCTTCTGCCAGGCCACCAGTGCCAGCGCCAGACGCGCCTTTTCGCCGCCGGAAAAGCGTGCCACTGCAGCGAAGGCGTCATCGCCGTGGAAGCCGAACCCACCCAGGAAGTTGCGGATATCCAGGTCGGCTGCCGTGGGCGAGAGGCGCTGCACGTGCTGAAAGGGCGTCGCTGCCAGGTCGAGGCTCTCGAGCTGATGCTGGGCGAAGTAGCCGATGGCCAGATGCTCGCCAGGCACGCGCTTTCCCGCAAGCAGCGGCAGCTCACCGGTCAGTGACTTGATCAACGTCGACTTGCCGGCCCCGTTGGGCCCCAACAGGCCGATGCGCTGGCCGGGCAGCAGCGTCACTTTGACATCGTCCAGCTGGACCGTCTCATGACCTGAGTCGTCACGATAACCCAGCCGCGCCTGATCCAGCACCAGCAGCGGATGGGAGGTCTTTTCCGCAGCAGGCAAGGTGAAATGGAAGGGCGAGTCGGCATGGGCCACGGCGATGTCGCCCATGCGCTCGAGCATCTTGAGGCGGCTCTGCGCCTGGCGTGCCTTGGTCGCCTTGTAGCGGAACCGCGCGACGAAGCGCTCGATCTCCTCGCGCCGCGCCTGCTGCTTGGCAGCCTCGGCCTGCTGCAGCGCCAGCTTCTCGGCACGGGTGCGTTCGAAGGTGGAGTAGTTGCCACGGTAGAGGGCCAGCGACAGGCGGTCGAAATGCACGATGTGATCGCACACCGCATCGAGAAAGTCGCGGTCGTGGGAGATCAGCAGCAGCGTCCCCGGATAGCGAATCAGCCACTGCTCGAGCCACAGCAGGGCATCGAGATCCAGGTGGTTGGTGGGCTCGTCGAGCAGCAGCAGATCCGAGGGCATGAACAGCGTGCGAGCCAACCCCACGCGCATGCGCCAGCCGCCGGAGAAATCCGAGAGGGGGCGGTCGAGGTCGGCCTGAGTGAAGCCCAGGCCGACCAGCAGCTGAGCGGCGCGGGCTGGCGCGCTGTAGCCATCCAGCGCCTCGATCGCGCCGTGCAGCTCCGCCTCGCGGTGAGCATTGCCCGCCGCCTGAGCCTCGGCCAGTGCAGCCTCGGTGGCTCGCAGCTCGCGGTCACCGTCGAGCACGTAGTCGACGATGGGGCGGTCGAGAGAGGCAACCTCCTGGGCCATGTGGGCGATACGCTGCCCGCCGCTCATTTCGATCTCACCGCGATCCGTCGCCAGCTCACCGAGCAGCAGTTGGAACAGACTCGATTTGCCGGTCCCATTGGCACCGACGATGCCCGCCTTGTGGCCGGCGTGCAGAGTCAGGTCGGCGCCCTCCAGCAGGCGCTGGGTGCCGCGTTGCAGGGTGACCTGGCGTAGTGCAATCATGCAGGCTCCGCGCGTCATGAAGGATGAAGCGATGACGGGAAACGGCCAACGAGGCAGCCGCCGCCCGAGCGAGGCACACGATTCTACCGCATGGGGCGAGGGACTGCGCAGCCGTCTGTGCGAGATGCCGCTCATCGACTTCGCCCTGGCCCTGTATGCCCGCGAGGGCGTCGAGGCAGCCTGCCTCACCCTGCAGGACGATGCCGGACTCGACATCTGCGAAGTGCTGTGGCACGCCTGGCTATACCATCACGGCGCACGACTCGCCAGCGAGACACCGGAACTCGCCGAGCTGCATCGCTGGCAGCGAGAGGTCACCCGACCGCTGCGCACCCTGCGCCGGAGGCTCAAGGCCCAGGCGCACGGCGATGCCGGCGTTGCGGGAGTCCGCCGCGACATCAAGCGTGCCGAACTCGCCGCCGAATACCACGCCCTGACCCAGCTCCAACACCTCAGCGAGCGCACGACACGCCTCGAACCCCTTCCCCAGCCGCCCGCGTCATTGTCTTCAACGTTGGCGGCGCGTTGGCAAGTGCAGAAAAAATCGCAACTTATGGCCCTGAAAACCCTGGAAAGCCGGCTTGACCCTCCATAGGGGCCACGCTAGCCTGAAATTACCTGTCCAGCCATCGTGCTGATCAAGATGCCTGAGGACGCTGAGGTTTTTCGGGCTCCAACCTGCAAGGAGAACACAAGAATGAAGGCAACCAAGCTGTTGACTGCTGCCAGTGTCGGCGCCCTGCTGTTCGGCATGACCGGTGCCGTGCAGGCTGCCGAGTGGCGCTATGCGCATGAGGAATTCGAAGGTGACGTTCAGGACGTGTTCGCCTACGCCTTCAAGGAGCACATCGAAGACAACTCCGATCACTCCGTTCAGGTCTACCGCTTCGGCGAACTGGGCGAATCCGACGACATCATGGAGCAGACCCAGAACGGCATCCTGCAGTTCGTCAACCAGTCGCCCGGCTTCACCGGCTCCTTGATTCCGGCTGCGCAGATCTTCTTCATTCCGTATCTGATGCCGACCGACATGGAGACGGTCCTCGAGTTCTTCGACGAGAGCAAGGCCATCAACGAAATGTTCCCCGAGCTCTACGCCGAGCACGGTCTGGAGCTGCTCCAGATGTACCCGGAAGGGGAGATGGTGGTCACCGCCGACGAGCCGGTCACGTCACCTGAGGACTTCGACAACAAGAAGATCCGCGTGATGACCAATCCGCTGCTGTCGGAGACCTACAACGCCTTCGGTGCCACGCCCACCCCGCTGCCCTGGGGCGAGGTCTATGGCGGCCTGCAGACCGGCATCATCGACGGCCAGGAAAACCCGATCTTCTGGATCGAATCCGGCGGCCTGTACGAGGTGTCTCCGCACCTGACCTTCACCGGCCATGGCTGGTTCACCACCGCCATGATGGCCAACAAGGACTTCTTCGATGGCCTGTCCGAGGAAGATCAAACTCTGATTCGCGAAGCCTCCGAAGCCGCCTACGACCACACCATCGAGCACATCCAGGGTCTCGCCGAAGAGTCGCTGGACAAGATCATGGAAGCCTGCGACGAGTGCACCGTGACGCGCCTCGACGAAGAGCAGATCCAAGCCTTCCGCGAACGTGCGCCGCAGGTCGAGGAAGAGTTCCTCGAAATGACCGAAGAAGACGGCGCGGAGCTGCTCGAGCAGTTCAAGGTCGATCTGGAAGCGGTCACCGAAGAGTAAGGCGAACTTTTCGCCACCACACGGGGGCAGCACTAGCTGCCCCCGACTTGTTTCAACCGGTGCTCTACCGCACTGCCAGGGACGGCCGGGTGGTTCAACGTCCATTGAGCGTTGAGACTCACCGCCGCCCTCCATCCCAGAGCCCGATACCCTGATGATGGCCAGGGCTTCGATGGCCGCTCATTCGCTGACAGGAAGATTCGCCATGACCGAAGAAGACTCCGAAAAGCACTACCGCTCCGGTCTACCGGGCTTTCTCGGCACCATCGATACCTTCATCAGCAAGCTCGAGGCTGTGATACTCGCCATGGGCGTGTTGCTGATGGCCACCAACACTATCGCCAACGTTGTCGGCCGCTTCGTGTTCGGCCAGAGCATTTTCTTTTCCGGTGAAATCAACCGCATCCTGATCATCATGATCACCTTTGCCGGCATCGGTTATGCCGCACGCCACGGCCGCCACATCCGCATGTCGGCCATCTACGATGCGCTACCGGTGGGCGGCCGCAAGGCACTGATGATCGTCATCTCGCTGTTCACCTCTCTGGTGATGTTCTTCCTGCTCTACTACTCGATCGTCTACATTGCCGATCTCTATTCCAAGGGGCGCGTACTGCCCGCCCTGGGCCTGCCGATCTGGATCATCTACGTCTGGGTGCCCTTGGGCTTTCTGATCACCGGCATCCAGTATCTACTGACCGCCATCAAGAACCTGACATCGCGGGACGTCTATCTGTCGACAGGCGTGCTGGATGGCTACAAGGACACGGAAACGGAAGTCTGACGCAGGGCACAGCGCCCGGGGGAACTCACCATGACGACGATAATGGTCACCACAATGATCGCCCTGCTGCTGCTGGGCTTTCCGATGATGATCCCGCTGATCACCGCTGCGGTGATCGGCTTTTTCATGATGTTCAATGGGCTGGGGCAGATGGACACCCTGATCCAGCAGATGATGGCGGGCATCCGCCCGGCCTCGCTGATCGCCGTGCCCATGTTCATCCTCGCCGCCGACATCATGACCCGCGGACAGTCCGCCGAACGCCTCATCAACATGGTCATGTCCTTCATCGGCCACGTTAAGGGCGGCCTGGCGGTCAGTACCGCGGCTTCCTGTACCCTGTTCGGCGCCGTTTCCGGCTCGACCCAGGCCACGGTGGTCGCCATCGGCTCGCCGCTGCGCCCCAAGATGCTCAAGGCCGGCTACTCCGACTCCTTCACCCTGGCACTGATCATCAACTCCAGCGACATCGCCTTCCTGATCCCGCCGAGCATCGGCATGATCATCTACGGCGTCATCTCGGGCACATCCATCGGCGAACTGTTCATCGCCGGCATCGGCCCCGGTCTGCTGATCCTGATGATGTTCGCCACCTACTGCGTGATCTACGCCATCGTCAAGGACGTGCCTACCGAGCCACGCTCCACCTGGCGTACCCGCGCCCTGTCGGTGCGCGACGCCCTCTGGCCACTGGGCTTTCCGGTAATCATCGTGGGCGGCATCTATGGCGGCATCTTCAGCCCCACCGAGGCGGCCGCCGCCTGCGTGCTCTATGCGATCATCCTGGAGTTCGTCATCTTCCGTTCGCTGAAGGCCGACGACATCTATGCCATCGCCAAGTCCACCGGCCTGATCACCGCCGTGGTGTTCATCCTGGTGGCCGTCGGCAACGGCTTCTCCTGGATCATCTCTTTCGCTCAGATCCCACAGGAGATCCTGGCCGCGATCGGCATCCAAGAGGCTGGTCCTACGGGCGTGCTGATCGCCATCTGCATCGCCTTCTTCGTGGCCTGCATGTTCGTCGACCCCATCGTGGTCATCCTGGTGCTGACGCCGATCTTCGCTCCGGCCGTCGAAGCCACCGGTCTCGATCCGGTGCTGGTGGGCATCCTGATCACCCTGCAGGTGGCGATCGGTTCGGCAACGCCGCCCTTTGGCTGTGATATCTTCACCGCCATCGCCATCTTCAAACGGCCCTATCTGGACGTGATCAAGGGAACGCCACCCTTCATCTTCATCCTGGTAATGGCCGCGGCACTGTTGATCATGTTCCCGCAGATTGCGCTCTTCCTGCGCGATCTCGCCTATGCCTAACCCAGCCACCTCAGGAGCAAGTCGATGTTCAATCGCATACTGGTACCGGTGGATGGTTCCAAGGGGGCACTGAAGGCCCTGCAGAAGGCCGTTGGCCTGCAGATGCTGACCGGGGCAGAGCTCTACATCCTGTGCGTGTTCAAGCACCACAGCCTGCTCGAGGCCTCGCTTTCCATGGTGCGCCCGGACAAGCTGGACATTCCCGATGACGCCCTCAAGGAGTACGCCACCGAGGTTGCGGTACATTCCAAGAACGAGGCCGTGGAGCTCGGTGCCGAACCGGGCAAGGTGCGAGCCTTCGTCAAGGGGGGGCGACCGTCACGCACCATCGTGCGCTTTGCCCGCAAGCGTGAGTGCGACCTGATCGTGATCGGCGCGCAGGGCACCAATGGCGAAAAGAGCCTGCTGCTGGGCAGCGTTGCCCAGCGCGTTGCCGGTTCGGCCCACTGCCCGACCCTGGTGGTCTGACGCCCGAGCGTGCGGAACGTTATCCGCCCTGATAGAGTCCGATGAACCGTGCATCGGCCCGCCATTGGCGGGCCGATGCCGCGAATGATTGGCAATCGGGGCCACTGCGGACAGCACGCTACCGCCCCTGGACCCTACGAGGATGCTTGCATGAAGACACTGCTGACGACCGCCTGTGCGGCCGCACTGACGCTAACGGGACCATTGGCCAGCGCTGCGCCGGAAAGCGACGACGAGCGGTTGAGCTACAGCCTGGGCGTGGCTTATGGGCAGAGCATCGCCCAGGACTTCGCCGACCTCGACGTCGATGCCTTCGCCGAGGGCATCCGGGATGTCATCGAAGACAACGAACTGGCCATGGACAACGAGGCGATGAGCGAGGCGCTGAGCCGCTTCCAGGAGGAGGCCATGGCCGCACGCCAGGCCGAGTCGGAAGTCCTCGCCGAGCGCAATCAGGCCGAGGGCGAGACATTCCTGGAAGAGAACGCCGAGCGTGAGGGCGTTCAGGTCACGCAGTCCGGCCTGCAGTACGAAGTGCTGGAATCCGGCGATGGCTCCTCTCCCGATGCCACGTCCACCGTCGAGGTACACTACGAAGGCTCGCTGGTGGACGGCACCGTCTTCGACAGCTCCCACGACCGCGGCGAGGCGATCACCTTCCGCGTCAACCAAGTCATCGAGGGGTGGCAGGAAGCGCTGCCGATGATGCAGGTCGGCGACACCTGGAAGCTGTACATTCCCCCCGAACTCGGCTATGGCGCTCAGGGGCAGGGCCCCATCGGCCCCAATGAAACGCTGATCTTCGAGATTGAGCTGCTGGACGTCATGGACTGAACCGCCAATGCGAACCGCGACACTCCTCGCCGCCACCCTGGTGGCCACCGTGGGCCATGCCTGGGGCGAAGAACGCCCTGCCGACCTACCCCGGCTGGCACTGAGCGACGCTGCCGTCAGCGTGATCGGAATTTCTTCCGGCGGCTACATGGCCACCCAGCTGGCGGTGGCCTGGCCGTCGCGTTTCACCGGGCTTGGCGTACTTGCCGCCGGGCCGTGGAGCTGCGCCGAAGGCAGCCTGGGACAGGCTCTGGGGCAGTGCATGGACACCCGCGATGGCCCTCCGGACCTGGACGCCCTGGCGCGCCGCCGCCGCGACTACCAGGCCCGCGACCTGGTAGGCAGCGACGCTGCCTTCGCCGACTTGCGCGCCTTCGTCTGGCACGGCAACGACGATGACGTGGTCGACCCCACGCTCGGCGAAGCCCTTGCCACACAGCTCAGCGACTGGCTGGCCGATCCCGATGAGCAGTTGCTCCACCAGCAGGCCTCGGCCACTGGCCATGGATGGCCGATACGTACCCAGGATCGCGACATCCCTCAGGAGCAGCTCGGCGACTGCCAGCGCGGCGGGGGCACCCACCTGCTGGCCTGCGACACGGACCTGGCCGGCACGGCACTGAGCTGGCTGCATGGCGACCTGACCGCGCCGACCGGGGAGGCGGCGGCAAACGCTGGGGAGCTGCTGGCGTTCGATCAGGCAAAGTTCGAGGCCAGAGGGCTGGCCGATACCGGGTACCTGTACGTGCCGGACGGTTGCCAAGACGGCGGCTGTGATCTCACCCTGGCGCTACATGGCTGTGCCATGGGGGCGGAACAGATCGGCGAGGCCTTCGTGCGTCACAGCGGGCTCAACGCCTGGGCAGCCGCCAATGACCGTGTGGTGCTCTACCCCCAGGCGGAAACCAGCCTGGCCAATCCTCAGGGATGCTGGGACTGGTGGGGGTTTGCCGAAAGCACCTGGCAGCTGCACCCGCTGCATGACACCCAGCAAGGCACTCAGGTGTCGGCGTTGATGGCCATGCTCGAGCGGCTGGTGGAAGCGCCCGCTTCGCCGTGAGGTCAGCCGCTGGCCAAGGCCTCCTCCACTGCCGCCTGCAGCGCCCCCGAGGTGGGCGAGTAGAGCACGCGCCGCTGGATCTCACCGTGGCGGTCGACCAGAAACAGCGACGCCGTATGATCGACGGTGTAACCCATCGCCGAATCCGGCGTTTCTACGCGGCGCCACACCACGCCGTAGCGGTCGGCGATATCCTCGAGCTGCGCGGGGGAGCCGGTGGCACCGATGAACGACTCGCCGAAGTTACCGACGTACTCATCGAGGCGCTCCAGGCTGTCGCGCTCCGGGTCCACCGAGATCATCACCGGCACGATGCGGTGACGCTGGCTCTCGTCGAGGCTCTGCATCACCTGCCGCATCACCGCCATGTTCATGGGGCAGACGTCCGGGCACTGCGTGTAGCCGAAGAAGATCACCGCCAATTGGTCCGCCTCGAGCTGGTCGAGCGAGAAGTCCCCCTGCGTAGAGGGGAGTTCCAGCGGGCCACCCACCGGCTCGTCGCCCTGCCCAGTCTGCTGCTGATACCAGGCATAGGCCCCCACTGCCAGAGTCGCGACCAGCAGCACGAACGCTGCCCAGAGTATATTGCGTGTCATGGCGTGCTTCGCTCCACCGTGAAATCGAAACGACCGCCCAGGCGGCCATTAGAGGTTTCCATCACCACCCGAGCCTGCCAGTCCATCCGCGCTTCGGTACAGATCGGAACCTGCCCTTCGCCGTGGAAACGGCCATCGGCCTGCCGCTCAAGGGGAAAGCGATGCAGCCCCATGTCCATGTCGCGGCCGACCAGGTCGACGCGCACGGAACGGGCTTCCATCCCCTCCACGGCCACCGTCAACGGCAAAGGCTCGAGCGCCTGGATACGACCGTCGGCCGTCGCCGTGAGTTCGAGGAAACCACGCTCTCCCAACGTCACCGTGCAGGGGGCACGATGCAAGTCACAGTTCGGGGACGCGGAAAACCACCGGATGTCGGACTCATCGCGCAACTGGTGCGATACCAGATACCACAGCGCCGTGGACAGTGCCACCAGGGTCACCACGGCCAGCATACGCAAGGTCGGCAGCCCCGAAGAGCGCAACGAAGGCAGCGAAGGGAGATTCATGGCAGCGGCGGCAGCCCTTCAATGAGCGAGAACGGACGATAAGCTTATCAGCATTGGCCGGCCGCTGAACGCGGGCGGTTGTCGCAGGCGAAATCGACCAGACGACACAACAGGGAGGTAGCGATGACTGACGTGGCCGGCGCACTGGGCCCGCTGTTTCTGCTGATCCTGCTCGGCGCACTGCTGGGCCGGCTGAAGCAGCCGGGGGGCGATTTCTGGCCGCAGTTGGAGCGGCTGATCTACTACCTGCTGTTTCCCGCCATGCTGGTCGCCACCCTGGCCACGGCCAACGTCTCGCAGGTGCCCATCGGACGCCTCGCCGTCGTGCTGCTGGGTGCCCTTCTGGTCTTCTCCGTGGTTCTGTGGCGCCTTCGGCATCGGCTCGCCCCGGATGGTGCTACCTTCACCTCGCTCTTCCAGGGGGCGATCCGCTTCAATACCTATGTCGGCGTGGCCGGCGCCGCGGCTCTGCACGGTGCGCCCGGGGCCACTGTCGCCGCCGTCGCCGTCGCCCTGATGGTGCCACTGATCAACGTCTTGTGCGTGCTCTGCTTCATTGCCGCCGGCACGCTCGGTTCCTCGAGCCTGGGCAAGAGCCTGGCCGCCCTGGTGCGCAATCCACTGATTCTCGCCTGCCTGGCCGGCATCGCCCTGAACCTCACCGGAGTCGGCCTGCCCGGCTGGAGCCAAGCGACGGTGGAACTGCTGGGACGCGCCGCTCTGCCGTTGGGCCTGGTGGCCGTGGGTGTGGCTCTGCGACCTCAGGCGTTGATACGCCACGACCGGGGCGTCTGGATCGCCAATCTCGTCAAGCTGGTCGTACTTCCCGCCATGGTGCTGCTCCTGGCATGGGTCGCCGGGCTCGACCCGGTCAGCCGTGACGTGGCATTGCTCTTCGCGGCGCTGCCCACCGCCACCTCCGCCTACATCCTGGCTCGCCAGTTGGGCGGCGATAGCGAGCTGATGGCGGCTCTGATCACCGGCCAGACACTGCTCGCCATGCTCACCCTGCCCCTCTGGCTACGGTTGGTCGGCGGTTAAACAAAAAATATTCGTATTTGTGTTGACGTCGCAAATGAGAAGCACTACATTAGTGGTGTGGCGTTGATGAGGCGCCACACCCATGCGGGAAGCGTCGCGTTTCTCGCTATGGTTTCTCCCCCTCATTGCTAGTCACGGTCTTGCCTGCGCCCTCTCCCCGAGGGCGCTTTTTTGGTGTCTCCCCCTCATTGCTGCTCTTCACAAGGTCAGGGTCTTGCCTGCGCCCTCTCCCCGAGGGCGCTTTTTTGGTGTCTCCCCCTCATTGCTGCTCTTCACAAGGTCAGGGTCTTGCCTGCGCCCTCTCCCCGAGGACGTTTTTTTTGGTGTCTCCCCTCATTGCTGCTCTTCACAAGGTCAGGGTCTTGCCTGCGCCCCCTCCCCGAGGACGTTTTTTTGGTGTCTCCCCTCATTGCTGCTCTTCACAAGGTCAGGGTCTTGCCTGCGCCCCCTCCCCGAGGGCGCTTTTTTGGGTAGCAAGGCTGGGCGAGCGCTCAGTCGACGCGGCGATAGATCAGGTCACACACCCGTGGCCGAGCTTCTCGACACGCGTTTCGAACTTGGTGAGCGGGCGCGGCACACGGCGCCAGGCTATTCGGTACGCCGGTAGATCAGGTCCCAGACGCCATGCCCGAGCCTCTCGCCGCGCGCTTCGAACTTGGTCAGCGGGCGGAACTCGGGGCGCGGCACATAGGGCGCCATCTCGGCCGTTGCCGTGTTGGCAAAGCCCGGTGCGACCTCCATCACCTCGGCCATCCACTCGGCATAGGCCTGCCAGTCGGTAGCCAGGTGCAGGGTGCCGCCAGGCTTGAGGCGGGTGCGAATCAGCGCCACGAAGGCGGGCTGGACGATGCGTCGCTTGTGGTGCTTCTTCTTGGGCCAGGGGTCGGGGAAATAGAGCTGTACGCCATCGAGGCTCGCCTCGGGCAGGCACTGCTCAAGCACCGCCAGAGCATCCTCGCGGTAGACGCGCAGGTTGGTCAGGCCGCGCTTGTCGGCCTCGTCGAGCAGCTTGCCGACACCCGGCGCGTGCACCTCGATGCCGATGAAATCGGTCTCCGGATGGCGCTCGGCCTGCTCGATCAGCGAGGCCCCCATGCCGAAACCGATCTCCACCACCCGCGGGGCAACGCGCCCGAACAGGGCGTCGAGGTCCTGGCGGCCGTCGGCGAGCGTCAGGCCGAGGCGCGGCCACACCTCTTCGAGGCCGCGTGTCTGCGCCTGGGTCATGCGCCCCGCACGCAGCACGTAGCTCTTGATCCCGCGGCGATGCAGCGGAGCGTCCGGCCCTTCCCGGCCGGTAGTCGAAGCGGGGCTATCATGTGGCGACTGATTCATGCGTAGGCTCGAAGCTCGGGAAAACGGGTCAGCCGTTGATGCGACCGGCGAAGGGCGAAGAGGGGTCGGCCGTCTGGCGGCGCGGCATGCGCCCGGCCAGGAAGGCCTCGCGGCCCGCCTCGATGGCCTTCTTCATGGCGCTGGCCATCAGCACCGGCTGGCGGGCATGGGCGATCGCCGAGTTCATCAGCACGCCGTCGCAGCCGAGCTCCATGGCGAGCGCGGCGTCGGAGGCGGTGCCGATGCCGGCATCCACCAGCACCGGCACCTTGGCCTGCTCGATGATCAGGCCGAGATTGTGCGGATTCTGGATGCCGTGGCCGGAGCCGATCAGCGAGCCCAGCGGCATGATGGCACAGCAACCCAGCTGCTCCAGCTCGCGGGCGACAATGGGGTCGTCGCTGGTATAGACCATGACCTCGAAGCCGTCGGCGATCAGCTCCTCGGCGGCGCTGAGCGTCTCGACCACGTTGGGATAGAGGGTGGACGTATCGCCCAGCACCTCCAGCTTGACCAGCTTGTGGCCGTCGAGCAGCTCGCGTGCCAGCTTGCAGGTGCGCACGGCATCCTTGGCGGTGTAGCAGCCGGCGGTGTTGGGCAGCAGAGTGAAGCGCGAGGGCGGTACCACGTCGAGCAGGTTGGGTTCGCCCGCTTCCTGACCCAGGTTGGTGCGACGCACCGCGAAAGTGACGATCTCGGCGCCGGAGGCGGTCACGGCCTCGGCGGTCTCGTCGGAATCCCGGTATTTGCCGGTGCCGACCAGCAGCCGCGAGGTGAACGCCTGGCCGGCGATACGCAGCGGCTGGTCCTGGATGAAATCGGTCATCGAAGTTGCCTTCTATCGGTTCAGGGTCAAGGGTCGAGCGCCGTGGGCATACGCTCAGCCACCGCCGATGGCGTGGACGATCTCGAGACGGTCGCCCTCGGCCAGCTGAGTGGCAGCATGCTCGCTCTTGGGCACGATCTCTTCGTTGCGTTCCACGGCAATACGTTGGCCGGCAAGGCCCAGCTCGTCGAGCAGCTGCGCCACCGTGAGGCCGGCTGCCAGGTCGCGGGCTTCGCCGTTGAGCTGGATCTGCATGGCGTCCTCTCTACGTTGACCATTGTTGCGGGCCCACATTGTAGCCGCTCGCGATGCAGCAGGGTACGGTAACGGCAAAGCCGAGCGAGGAGCGAACATGCACGACCGACTGTGGTGGAGCCTCGCAGCGCTGTCCGGGGCGCTGACCGTCATTGCCGGCGCCTTCGGCGCTCATGCACTGGAGGGCCAGCTGGCACCGCGACTGGCCGCCGCCTTCGAGACCGGCGTGCGTTACCAGGCGTGGCACACTCTGGCAATGCTCGCCGTGCTGGCGTGGCGTGCCGCCACGCCTCTGACAGGGCAGCGCCCGGTGCTGTTGTTTTGGACAGTGGGAATCGGGCTCTTCTCCGGCTCGCTCTATGGGCTCGCCTTGACGGGCGGGCGTGGTGGGCTGGGGCTCGTGACCCCGTTCGGCGGGCTCATGCTGATCGCCGGGTGGCTGGCGCTGCTGATGTGCGTGTGGCGGGGGCGCTCGCCTCACTCCGGGTCCGGCAGTGCATAGGTGGCGGTGACCAGCGCCACTGGCGCCTCATGGCCGGCGGAGAAGAGCTGCACCTCGCCCACCGCCAGGCGACGTCCCAGCTTGAGTATGCGCGCATTGGCGATGATGTCGCGATCGCCGCGCGGGCGACGCAGGAAACGGCAATGCAGATCGCTGGTCACGGCCATGGGCTCCGGCCCGATCTGCGCCAGGATCGCCACGTAGAGACAGACGTCTGCCAGTCCCATCAGGGTCGGCCCCGAGACACTGGCGCCGGGACGCAGGTGCTCGTCCTCGATGGCCAGGCTCATGGTGGCACACATCTCGTCGACACCCTCGATGGTGCCGATACGCTGGGGAAAGACCTCGTCGAGAAAATCCTCGATGGCGGCGGCGGTCATCACGGTCATCGGCGCACTCCTGGCTGTGGATCGGGGTTGTCGGTAACCTGACGCTCGACCATAGCGCAACGCGCCCCGGGCGGGTACCCGGGGCGCATCTCGTTACGAGCTACGAGCTACGAGCTACGAGCTACGAGCTACGAGCTACGAGCTACGAGCTACGAGCTACGAGCTACGAGCTACGAGCTACGAGCATCAGTATGACTCCCCACTCATAGCCCGCAACCCGTGGCCCGTGGCTGATCATTTCGCCTTGTGAACGGCACGCCAGTGATGCAGCAGCGGCTCGGTGTAACCGGCGGGCTGCACGCGGCCCTTGAAGATCAGGTCGCTGGCCGCCTGGAAGGCCGTGGAAGCCGCATAGTCGGCGCTCATCAGCGTGTAGTCGGGGTCGCCGGCGTTCTGCTCGTCGACCACCTTGGCCATGCGTTCGAGAGTCTCGCGCACGCGCTCGGCGTCGACCACGCCATGGTGCAGCCAGTTGGCGATGTGCTGGCTGGAGATCCGCAGGGTGGCGCGGTCCTCCATCAGCCCCACGTCGTGGATGTCCGGCACCTTTGAGCAGCCCACACCGTGCTCGACCCAGCGCACCACGTAACCGAGAATGCCCTGGCAGTTGTTGTCGAGCTCCTGCTGGATCTCCTCGTCGCTCCAGTCGGGGCTCTCGGCCACCGGCACGCTGAGCAGGTCAGCAAGGTAATCCGGTTCGCCCAGGGCTTCCAGCTCACGCTGCACCTCGGTGACGTCCACCTGGTGGTAGTGCAAGGCGTGCAGTGCCGCAGCGGTGGGAGAGGGCACCCAGGCGGTGTTGGCGCCAGCCTTGGGGTGACCGATCTTCTGCTCGAGCATGGCCGCCATCAGGTCGGGCATGGCCCACATGCCCTTGCCGATCTGGGCGTGGCCGCGCAGGCCGCAGGCCAGTCCGACCTGGACGTTGCTCTTCTCATAGGCCTGGATCCAGGCGGCATGCTTCATGTCGCCCTTGCGGATCATCGGGCCCGCCTCCATGGCGGTATGCATCTCGTCACCGGTGCGGTCGAGGAAGCCGGTGTTGATGAACACCACCCGCGAGGTCGCCTCGGCAATGCACGCCTTGAGATTGACGGTGGTGCGGCGCTCCTCGTCCATGATGCCCATCTTGAGGGTATCGCGAGCCATGCCGAGGATGTCCTCGATGCGCCCGAACAGTTCGCTCGAGAAGGCGACTTCCTTGGGGCCATGCATCTTCGGCTTGACGATGTAGACGGAGCCCTCGCGGGAGTTGCGCGGATCCTTCGTCCCCTTCTTGAGGTCGTGCAGAGCGAGCAGGCCGGTGACCACGCCATCGAGGATACCCTCCGGCAGCTCGTTGCCGTCGGCATCGAGCACCGCCGGGGTGGTCATCAGATGGCCAACGTTGCGCACGAACATCAGCGACCGGCCGGGCACGGTCAGGCTGCCGCCGTCGGGCGTGGTGTAGGTGCGGTCGGCATGCAGGCGGCGGGTGAAGGTCTTGCCGCCCTTGGCCACTTCCTCGCTGAGGTCGCCCTTCATCAGACCCAGCCAGTTGGCATAGACGCCGACCTTGTCCTCGGCGTCCACCGCCGCCACAGAATCCTCACAGTCCATGATGGCGGTCAGCGCCGCCTCGACCAGTAGATCCTTGACGCCGGCCGGGTCCGTCTTGCCGATGGGATGGCTTAGATCGATCTGGATCTCGAGATGCAGATCGTGGTTGGCAAGCAGGATCGCCTCGGGACTGGCGGCATCGCCCCGGTAGCCGACCAGCTTGCCCGGCACCTTGAGGCCGGTCTCACGACCGCCTTCGAGGGTCACCACCAGGTGGCCGTCGCGCAACGCGTACTTGACGGCATCGCGGTGCGAGCCGGTGGCCAGAGGGGCGGCGCGGTCGAGCACGCCGCGGGCATAGGCGATCACTTTCTCGCCGCGCTTGGGGTTGTAGTCGGCGGTCTTCTCGGCACCACCGTCCTCGGGGATGACATCGGTTCCGTAAAGAGCGTCGTAGAGACTACCCCAGCGTGCGTTGGCGGCATTCAGGGCATAGCGGGCATTGCTTACCGGCACCACCAGCTGAGGGCCGGCCTGCACGGCGACCTCGCGGTCGACATTGGCGGTGGTGACCTCGACCCTGGCCGGGGCTTCGACCAGATAGCCGATCTCTTCGAGAAAGGCGCGGTAGGCGGTCATGTCACGCACGGGACCGGGATTCTCGCGGTGCCAGGTATCCAACTGCTCCTGCAGGCGATCGCGCTCGGCGAGCAATTCGCGATTTTTCGGGGTCAGATCATGAAAGAGCGCATCCACGCCGGACCAGAAGGCCTCGGGATCGACGCCGGTGCCCGGCAGCGCCTGCTCGTTGATGAAGCGATCCAGCTCGGCAGCCACCTGCAGACGGTGGCGAGTGACGCGTTGGGACATGGGAAGTCTCCTCGTGCACGGCGGCGAGCCCATGGCTCGCCCGCCGGATGTTGGGATGGGACCACGCTATGCCGACGATTTTGTGGAAAATCGTTCCATATGTAAACCCGAAGACCAGGCTCGGGCACTAGACATAGGGTGGAGACGCAATGACGACCGACCACGCCGCCGCAACGCTCGAAAGGAGTGGCACGGGCCAGGTAAACTGCCCGCTCGGCGACGCTGCCTGGCGTGACGCCCCGCCAATCCCGCCGGAGGTTGCGATGACCGACTTTTCCCCGCTGCAGGCCCATGGGCCCATCGCGCCCTTCGACAGTACCGCCTACGATGCACACCCGCTCGGCGACTCTCTCGCTCGCTACTTCGCCCACTATGGCCTGGCGGCGCTGCTCAATGATCAGGTGGGGTTGCACGTCGGCTACCTGGAAACGCCCCGATTTCGCCTCTGGACCCAGGTGTGGAGCCCGCCGCAGGCCGTCGGCACCGCCTTCGTGGTACACGGCTACTTCGATCACCTGGGGCTCTATCGTCACCTGCTGGAGCGCCTCCTCGAGCACCGCTGGCGCGTGGTGCTGTGGGATCTGCCGGGCCACGGGTTGTCCAGCGGCCGGCGCGCCTGCATCGACGACTTCACCGACTACGCCGACTGCCTACGCGCCCTGCAGCACCAACTCGGCGAGCGCGACCTCGCGCCACGCCCCTGGCTCGGCGTGGGCCAGAGCACCGGTGCGGCGATTCTGGCCACCGATGCCCTGACCCGTGCCGACGATGGCCACTGGTCGGGACTCGCCCTCCTGGCCCCTCTGGTGCGCCCCTGGGGATGGACCCAGTCGAGCTGGCTGCACCGCCTGGTGGGCCCCTTCGTGAGCTCGGTGCCCCGCAAGTTTCGCGCCAACTCCACCGATCACGACTTCGCCACCTTCCTGCGCGAGCAGGATCCGCTGCAGCCCGACCGTCTCTCCATGCACTGGATCAGCGCCATGCGCCGCTGGATGCCCCAACTGCTCGCCCTGCCGCCCAGCCAGTTGCCCACCCTGATCCTGCAGGGCGAACAGGATCTCACCGTGGACTGGGAGTGGAACCTATCGGTGCTGGCGCACAAGTTCCCCAACGCCCATATTCACCGTCATCCCGAAGCCCGGCACCATCTGGTCAACGAGGCCGAGCCGATTCGCCGGGCACTGTTCGCCGCCCTGGACGACTTCATCGCTCAGTTGGAAACGGAGAAGCTGCCATGCTGAAGTCGCGACTCCCGGCACTGCTGCTGGCGCTGCTCATGCTGGGCGGGTGTGCCGGTTCGGCCGAGCGTGCCGAGCCGATCCGTCAGGCGCTGCTGGGGCTCGGCAGCAGCGCCGCCCAGCAGATCGGCGAGGTCGACGCGCTGCAACCGCTCGAGCAACAGATGCTACTGCTGGCCGCCCCCGAGGTGGACGCCGAACTGGGCCTGGGCGTCGAACGCGTGCGCGAGAGTCTGACCCGCGCCCTGCTGGGCATCGCCGCCCCCGGGCCCCAGGTACTCGACTGGCGACCCGACATGGCAGACAGCACCGACCCCTACCAGTGGCGTCTGGCGAGCCGTCTGGAAGCCTCCGCTCCACGCCTCGTGCTCTCCGACCGCGAACTGCTGCCCTACCGCCTGACTCTGACGCTACTGCGCCCCGACGACGATACCGCGGAATGGGAGACGCACATCGATGGCGCCTTCGACGCCACGGCGCTGTAGCTGCGCCGCCCCCTGCCCGCTCAGGTCTGACGGAGTTGCCGATCCAACTGCCGATAACCGATGGCTTCCATGAGTTCGTCGCGTTCGGGATGTGGCTTGCCGGCCAGATCGGACAGCGTCAGCGCTACCCGCAGCACCCGATGGTATGCCCGTGCCGAGAGCTTGAGTCGCTCCAGCACGCCGGCCAGCCAGGCACGGTCGGCGCTCGACAGGGCACAGGCCGACTCCAGCTCCCGGCCGCTCAGGTGGGCGTTGAGGGCGCCGCGAGCGTATTGCCGCTCGCGGGCCGCCAGCACGCGTGTGCGCACCGTGGCGGAATCCTCACCGGTTTCTCGGGCAGTGAGCTGCTCCGGGGGCAAGGCCGGCACTTCCACCTGCAGGTCGATGCGATCGAGCAGCGGCCCCGAAAGACGCGACTGGTAGCGCTGGATCTGTGCCGCCGTGCACTGGCAGGACTGTCGCGGATCGCCCAGATGGCCGCAGGGGCAGGGATTCATGGCCGCCACCAACTGAAAACGAGCCGGAAAACGCCGCTCGTGGCTGGCCCGGGCGATATGGATTTGCCCCGACTCCATGGGCTCGCGCATCACCTCCAGCACCTGACGCGAGAACTCCGGCAGTTCGTCGAGGAACAGCACACCGTGATGGGCCAGCGAAATCTCGCCGGGCCGCGGCCAGGAGCCGCCGCCCACCAGCGCCACGGCACTCGCCGTATGGTGCGGTGCACGAAACGGCCGTCTTCCCCACTGCTCGGCCAGCGGCAGCCCGCAAACGGAGCGGATGGCAGCCACCTCCAGGGCTTCCTCCTCGGTGAGCGAAGGCAGAATGCCGGGCAGGCGACTCGCCAGCATGGTCTTGCCGGTGCCGGGAGGGCCCGCGAACAGCAGATTGTGCGACCCCGCCGCCGCAATCTCCAGCGCCCGGCGCGCCTGATGCTGTCCACGCACCTCGGCCAGATCGCCCTCACGGCTCTCGGCGATGGGTGGCCTACCAAGATGGTGCGTAGCGATCGGCGTCTGCCCCAGCAAGTGCGCCACCACCTCGAGCAGATGATCGGCGGGCAGCACCGGCAGATCGCCGGCCAGGGCTGCTTCATCGGCATTCTCACGTGGCACGATGAGCTTGCGCCCGGCACGACGTGCCGCCAGCGCCAGAGGCAATACCCCGCTGACCGGACGCAGCCGACCGTCGAGTGCCAACTCACCGACGCTTTCGATACCGGTCAGCGCCTCGACGGGCAACTGGCCGGAAGCCACCAGAATGCCCAGGGCGATGGGCAGATCGAAACGCCCGCCGACCTTGGGCAGGTCGGCGGGCGCCAGGTTGAGTACGATGCGACGAGTATTGGGGAAATCGAAGCCGGCGTTGGTGAGGGCACTGCGCACCCGTTCGCGGCTCTCCTTGACGGCGGCCTCGGGCAGGCCGACCAGGGTCATGCCGGGAAGCCCGTTGGCCAGATGCACCTCGACGAGCACCTCGGGCGCTTCGAGGCCCAGCCCTGCCCTCGTGGCGACGATCGCTAGCGTCATGCGGTCCCTCGCAGTCCGGTTGCCAGGCCCCTAGCTTAGCATCCGAGGGTATCGGCCGCTCGCCACTCCCTCAGCGGCCGGCCTGGCCCGCATCGGCATCACCCTCCGGCCGTGGTGCACTCTCCTCTCCACCAGGCGGCAATGCCGAGGAGCCTGTCTGCTGTGCCGCTATCGCCTCCTCGAGGGCAGCGACCTGCTGCTCCAGCGCTTCGACGCGGCTGCGGGTGCGCTGCAGCACATCCATGAGGATATCGAAATCCTCGCGGGAGACCAGCTCCAGGCGATCGAAGGCGCCGCGCACGACTTGCTGCGCGGCTTTCTGGAACTCTTCCGGGGCCTGGGAAGCGCCCTGCAGGCGTTCGCCGAGCTGCTGGGCCAGCCGACTGATGGGATCCTGACTGCTCATGGTGTTTTCTCCTGGAACCGCTGATGGCTATCCCTACAGGATACGCAAGGCGCAGCAGCCACGCATTCTCCCGTTGCGCGCCATGCTGGAGCATCTGCACCACACACCGGCACCAGCCTGGTGCAGCATCCGACGACTCCTCCCATCGGCACCGTGAAAAGCACTCGACTCACTATCCACAAAGCGCTGATCAAAGGCCGTTTTTTCCGCGACTGGCACGCTCTGCGCATAAGCAGGGCATGACATGTCCGGGTGGCCCATGCCACCCCAGCCAGCCGGAGAGATGAGATGAAACTGATCACTGCCATCATCAAGCCATTCAAGCTCGACGACGTCCGAGAGGCACTGGCCGACAACGGCGTTCAGGGCATCACCGTTACCGAGGTGAAGGGCTTCGGCCGCCAGAAGGGCCATACCGAGCTCTACCGCGGTGCCGAGTACGTGGTCGACTTCCTGCCCAAGGTGAAGGTCGAGGTCGCCATCGACGACAGTCGCCTGGAAAGCGTGCTCGACGCCATCTGCGGCGCCGCCAACAGCGGCAAGATCGGCGACGGCAAGGTCTTCGTCACACCGCTCGAGGACGTCATCCGCATTCGCACCGGTGAACGCGGCGCTGATGCCGTTTAAGCCAACCGCTTCCGATACGACGCCGAGGAGAGAACCCCATGAGTGAACTCAGTGAACTGAGCTACGCGCTCGATACCTTCTATTTCCTGATCTGCGGCATCCTGGTGATGTGGATGGCCGCCGGCTTCTCGATGCTCGAGGCCGGCCTGGTACGCTCCAAGAACACCGCCGAAATCCTCACCAAGAACATTGCCCTGTTCGCCATCGCCTGCACCATGTACCTGCTGCTGGGCTACTACCTGATGTACTCCAGCAGCGCCGGGGGCTTTTTGCCCAGCTTCGGCTTCCTACTCGGTGGCGAGAACACCGTGGATGCCGTGACGGCCGGTGGCGATGACGCCCCCTACTACTCCATGCGCTCCGACTTCTTCTTCCAGGTAGTGTTCGTGGCCACGGCCATGTCCATCGTCTCGGGTGCGGTGGCCGAACGCATGAAACTGTGGGCCTTCCTGGCCTTTGCCGTGGTGATGACCGGGGTCATCTACCCGGTGTCCGGCTACTGGACATGGGGCGGCGGCTGGCTCGCTGAAGTCGGCTACTCCGACTATGCCGGTTCGGGCATCGTGCACCTGGCCGGTGCCGCCGCGGCACTCGCCGGCGTGCTGGTTCTCGGTCCGCGCAAGGGCAAATACGGCAAAGACGGCAGCGTCCACGCCATTCCCGGCGCCAACCTGCCGCTGGCCACGCTGGGCACCTTCATCCTGTGGATGGGCTGGTTCGGCTTCAACGGCGGTTCGGAGCTGAAGCTCTCCGACGTCGGCTCGGCCAACAATGTGGCCCAAGTGCTGGTCAACACCAATGCCGCCGCCGCCGGCGGAGTGATCCTGGCCCTGGTCCTGGCCAAGCTGTGGTTCCGCAAGGCCGATCTGACCATGGCCCTCAACGGCGCCCTGGCCGGCCTGGTGGCCATCACCGCCGACCCGCTGTCGCCTTCCGCGCTGGGTGCCACCCTGATCGGCGGCATCGGCGGTGCCATCGTCGTGGCCTCCATCGTGATGCTCGACAAGCTGAAGATCGACGACCCGGTGGGTGCCATCTCGGTGCACGGCGTGGTCGGCATCTGGGGCGTTCTCGCGGTACCGCTCACCAACGGTGACGCCGCATTCGGAGCCCAGATCATCGGCATCATCGGCATCTTCGCCTGGGTCTTCGCGGCAAGCCTGGTGGTGTGGCTGATCCTCAAGGCCATCATGGGCGTCCGCGTCAGCGAAGAGGAAGAGTACGAAGGCGTGGACCTCGCCGAGTGCGGTCTGGAAGCCTACCCCGAGTTCAGCGTCGCCAAGATCCATGGCGGCGGGGGCAGCCGCCCTTCGGCCGGTGGTTACGCAGCCTCGACCCCGGCAGGACAGCCGCGTACCGAGTGACTCGCGCATACTCCAGCAAGGCTCCCCCCGGGGAGCCTTTTTTCTTCCCGCCAAGGGCGGTGTATGCTTGAAGCCAGCCCGATTCCATACCTACCGGGTTCACCGTCACGAACCCCCGACCGACCATGAGGATGCAGACCATGAAACTGGTGACCGCCATCATCAAGCCGTTCAAGCTCGACGACGTTCGCGAGTCGCTCTCCGAGATCGGCGTCCAGGGCATCACCGTCACCGAGGTGAAGGGCTTCGGCCGTCAGAAGGGCCATACCGAGCTCTATCGCGGCGCCGAGTACGTGGTCGACTTCCTGCCCAAGGTGAAGGTAGAGATCGCCGTTGACGACGATATGGCCGAGAAGGTGATCGATGCCGTCACCCAGGTAGCCAACACTGGCAAGATCGGCGACGGTAAGATCTTCGTCACCCCGCTCGAGCAGGTAATTCGCATCCGCACCGGCGAGACCGGCAAGGATGCAGTGTGACCTCGCACCCAGGTAGCACTAATACATTCAGCAAGATCGGCGACGGTAAGATCTTCGTCACCCCGCTCGAGCAGGTAATTCGCATCCGCACCGGTGAAACTGGCAAGGACGCCGTCTGACAGCTGGAAGCTGGAAGCTGGAAGCTGGAAGCTGGAAGCTGGAAGCTGGAAGCTGGAAGCTGGAAGCTGGAAGCTGGAAGCTGGAAGCTGGAAGCTGGAAGCTGGAAGCTGGAAGCTGGACATCAGCCTGTCGCTCCCAGCATTCGGGTCAAGGGTTTTTCTTCAAGCTTCCAGCTTAAGCCCGCGAAGCGGGCGTTCTTCCAGCTCCCGGCGAAGCCGGGTCATTTCTCGACGAAGGCTCGCTCGATCACATAATCGCCGGGCTCGCCCATGCGCGGCGAGATGGTGAAGCCCAGATCGTCGAGCAGGGCGCTGGTGTCGTCGAGCATGGCCGGGCTGCCGCAGATCATGGCACGGTCCTGCTTGGGGTCGATGGCCGGCAGGCCGGTGTCGGCGGTGAGCTTGCCGCTGCGGATATGGTCGGTGAGCCGACCCTGAGTATGGAACGCCTCGCGCGTCACCGTCGGATAGTAGACCAGCTTGGCGCTGATCTCCTCGCCCAGGTACTCATGGGCCGGCAGTTCCTTGGTGATGAAATCGGCGTAGGCCAACTCGCTCACGGAGCGGACGCCGTGCACCAGCACCACCTTCTCGAAGCGCTCGTAGACTTCCGGATCCTGGATCAGGCTCATGAAGGGCGCTAGGCCGGTGCCGGTGGAGAGCAGGTAGAGGTTGCGCCCCGGCAGCAGATCGTCGGTGACCAGCGTACCGGTGGGCTTGCGACTGACCATGATCTGATCGCCGACCTGGAGATGCTGCAAGCGAGAGGTGAGCGGCCCATCCGGCACCTTGATGCTGAAGAATTCCAGATGATCCTCGTAGTTGGGGCTGGCGATGGAATAGGCACGCATCAGCGGCTTGCCCTCCACCTCGAGGCCGATCATCACGAACTGACCGTTCTTGAAACGCAGGCTCCGCTCACGCGTGGTGCGAAAACTGAACAGCGTGTCGTTCCAGTGGTGGACGCTCAGGACATCTTCCAGGGCGAACTTGCTCATGCCGGCTCCTCGATATTCTATTGGCGAATAAAGCCACCTAAAAAGTGTATCGAGAATTCTAAGAGATCCGTGTTTATCTGTTAATTGAATTGTATGGATATCGTTTATCTATACTATAGATAAATAGCCATCGGGAGGGAGCATGCACTTCACTCTGCGCCAACTGGAGGTCTTCGTGGCCGTGGCCCAGCACGAAAGCGTCTCCCACGCCGCACGCGCCCTGGCACTCTCCCAGTCCGCCACCAGCACGGCGCTGGCCGAGCTGGAACGCCAGTTCGACTGCCGCCTGCTCGACCGCATCGGCAAGCGCCTCAAGCTCAACGCCCTCGGCTTTCAGCTGCTGCCCAAGGCAGTCGCCCTGCTCGACCGTGCCGAGGAGGTCGAGGAGCTGCTGCATGGCCAGCAGGGCATCGGCTCGCTGGATGTGGGCGCCACCCTGACCATCGGCAACTACCTGGCCACCCTGCTGATCAGTGATTTCATGCAACGCCATCCCGGCAGCCGGGTGCGCCTCTCGGTGCGCAACACGCGTGCCATCATCGACAGCGTGCGTCATCACCAGCTCGACCTCGGCCTGATCGAAGGGCGCTGCGAGGAGGACGACGTGGTCACCCAGCCCTGGGTCGAGGACGAACTGGCGGTGTTCTGCTCTCCCCGCCATCGTCTCGCCGGTCAGGGTCCGATAGAACTCGACCGGCTACTGCGCGAGGCGTGGATCATGCGCGAGCAGGGCTCGGGGACGCGCCTGACCCTTGAGCAGGCGGCGCGCCATCGCCGTGGGCGCTTCAACGTATTGCTGGAGCTGGAGCACACCGAGGGCATCAAGCGGGCCGTGGAGTCGGGGCTGGGCATCGGCTGCGTGTCGAAACTGGCGCTGCGCGACGCCTTTCGCCGCGGCAGCCTGGTCCCCATCCCCACTCCCGAGCTGGACCTGAGCCGACAGTTCGCCTTCATCTGGCACCGCCACAAGTACCTGGCCACCGGCATGCGCGAATTCCTCCGCCTGTGCCGGCAGATGACGGAAGGCGTGAAACGCAGCGACGAGATCGATCTGCCGTCCGTACCGTAGGAGAAAGCAGTCCGACGCGACACCGCCGGGCCACGGCAAATGAATCAGCGCAGATCGCTGACGGCTTGCTGGATATCGGTGGGGCTAGCCTTGGAAAGGTCCTTGGCCAGGGTGTGGATGATCAACTTGCGGGAAGGGCCATCCAGCTTGTCGCGCAACAACCCCAGAAATCGCGGTGGCGCCACCAGAATCAGCTTTTCCAGACTGTTGTCCACCCGCGCGCGGTAGATGCATTCGGCAACCTCCTTGGCGAAGAGCTCGGCATGGTGCTGCGTTGCCACGCTCTCCCCACCCGCCGAGCGGGCAGTGGTCGACGTCGACTCATGCACGTCTCCTCCACGGTCAGTCACCAGGTCGCCCTCATGAAGGCGCCCTTCGGCATGCACCAGGCTCTGCCGCTCTTCCAGCTTGAGGGCATCGCGCGTGAATACGCGCGCCCGGGCTTGGTCGGCCACCACGATATACGTTGTCATAGCCACTCCTCATGCGGGTTGATGGGGAAGCCGGCCAGGCCCGGCGACCGGCTTCATCCTCTTCAACATTGGCAAGGGGGCATCGGGCGGTCAACCGTCATATCACCTTGCGGCGCAGCACGCCGGTGACGGCCTCACCCAGCAACACCAGGGTAATGATGGCAATCAGGATGGTGGCGACCGTCGGCCAGGCGAAGGTATCGATGGCGCCCTGCAGGATCACGCCGATGCCGCCGGCACCGACCAGCCCCAGTACCGTGGATTCACGGATGTTGATGTCCCAGCGCAGGATGATGATGGCGAAGAACGCCGGCATCACCTGAGGCACCACGGCATAGGCGATCACCTTGGCCTTGCTGGCGCCGGTGGCTTGCATGGCCTCCACCGGACGTCGATCGATCTCCTCGATGGCCTCGCCCATCAGCTTGCCGACGAAGCCGATGGAACGGAACATGATGGCGAGTATCCCGGCGAGCACGCCCGGGCCGAAGATCGCCACGAACAGCAGCGCCCAGATGATGGTGTTCACCGAACGGCTGGCCACCAGAATGAAGCGTCCCAGCCACAGACAGGCCCGATTGGGGGTGGTGTTCTGAGCTGCGATGTAGGAGACCGGCAGGGCCACGAAAATGGTCATTGCCGTGGCCAGAGTGGCGATGTGCACCGTCTCCAGCAGCGCCGCCACGATCTCGCCGAGACCGCTCGGGTCGGGCGGCCACATGCGTGCGCCGAGACTGCCGATCTGATTGGGCGCATCCCACACCCAGGGCCAGAAGATATCGATGTCGCTGACCGCCCAGTAGAGCACCATCATCAACAGCAGCAGCACGACGTAGCGAATCAGGCGCTGGCGGCCATCGTAGCGCTGCCAGACGCGTCCTTCCGCAACGGACGACTTGTCTACCATATCTGCTTCCTTACCCAGCCGCTGACGCCTTCGCTGACCAGGATCACCGCGATGATCACCAGCAGGATGGCGAAAGCAAAGTCGTAGTCATAGCGTCCGAAGGCGTTCATCAGGGTGCCGCCGATGCCGCCGGCACCGACGATGCCCACTACCGCCGAGGCACGCAGGTTGCTGTCCAGCTGGTACATGGAGAGCCCGACCTGGCGCGGCAGGATCTGCGGAAAGACCGCATAGACCAGGGTCGCGAAGTAACCCGCTCCCGTGGCCTTCATCGCCTCGACCTGCCCCCAGTCGATCTCCTCGATCTCCTCGGCAAGCAGCTTGCCGACGAATCCAATGGAGTAGAGAGTCAGCGTCAGGATGCCGGCCAGTGGGCCGAAGCCCACCGCAGCCACGAACAGTATCGCCACGATCACCGGATGGAAGCTGCGCGAGACGATGATCACCCCACGCCCCAGCAGATAAACGGGGCGGGGCGCCAGGTTGCGGGCGGCCATCACCGCGAAGGGAATCGAGAGCATGACCCCGAGCAGCGTAGCCAGAATGGCGATCTGCAGGCTCTCCTTGAAGCCGGTGAAGAGCAGATCGGCGCGCTCGAAGCTGGGCGGGAAGCCGCCACCGAAGATCCGCGCGGCGCGCGGCAGGCCTTCGGCAATGCGCTCCCAGTTGAACGGCAGCGAGCCCAGCGCCCAGATGAGATAGGCCACCACCACCAGCCGCAGGCCATAGCGCAGCCAGGGGTTGGCGATGAACGGCGGCTTGCGCCACGTTCGTCGCTCGGTCGTCGAGGAGGCGGAACTAGAACGAGTCATGCGCCACCCCCCGAGCGCCTTGGCGCGGGCCCGCTGCCGGCGTCTCGATCAGCTCGTCGTCGGGCGCTTCGATGCCGCCATAGATGGCGTCCAGCGCCTCCTTGGTGAAATCCTCAGGCGCTCCGTCGAAGATCATCTTCCCGTGGCGCAGCCCGACGATGCGTTCAGTATATGCCTTGGCCTGGGCGACGTTGTGGATGTTGATGAGCACCGGCAACGACAGCTCACTGGCCAGGCTCTGCAACAGCCGCATGATCTGTTCGGAGGTGCGCGGGTCGAGCGATGCCGTCGGCTCGTCGGCGAGCAGGATCTCCGGCTCCTGCATCAGTGCGCGTACCACGCCGACGCGCTGGCGCTCGCCGCCGGACAGGGCGTCTGCCCGCTTATTGGCATAATGGGCGATCTCCACCCGCTCGAGCAGAGCGAAGGCGCGATCGATGTCAGCCTGAGGATAGCGCCGCGTGACCGCCTGGTAGAGATTGACGTAGCCGAGCCGGCCGGCCAGCACGTTCTCCATCACCGTTAACCGATCGATGAGATTGAAGCCCTGAAAGACCATGCCGATCTTGCGCCGGGCCTGGCGCAGAGCGGCACCCTTGAGGGTGACGAGCTCGCTGCCGTTGAGCTTGATCGAGCCGGACGTGGGCTCGACCAGGCGGTTTATGCAGCGCAGCATCGTGCTCTTGCCGGCACCGGAGGCGCCGACGATGGCCACCACGCTATTGCCCTCGACCGTCAGGTCGAGCCCTTCGAGTACCGGGGCATCACGACCGTAGCGCTTGGTCAGGTTGGAAATCTCTAGCATGAAAGTGTCCGGACTGATACGCAGACGAAAGATCGCCGGCAGCCGCCATCGGGCGGCTGCCGGCATCGAAGGAACGCCTCACTCGAGGTTGTCGGGAGTGTACTCGACCCCATTGGCTTCCTGGATGGTACGGATGACCTTCCAGTGCTCCTGGTAGTTGATAGGAATGAACTTCTCGACACCGTCGAACTCCTCACCCAGCTCGGTACCGGCGAACTCGAAGGAGAAGAAGGCCTCCTCGATCTTGTCGACCAGGTCGGGATGCAGGTCGTGGGCGTAGGTGTAGGAGGTGGTCGGGAAGCGGTCGGACTCGAAGAGGAGCCGCACGTCATCCGGATCGTAGAGGTCGCGATCGGCCATGCGCTCGACCACCTCGGAGGCTACCGGCGCGGCATCGTAGTCGCGCGCCACCACGCCGAGCATCGACTGATCGTGGCTGCCGGAGTAGACCACCTCGTAGTCCTCGTCGGGCACGATCCCCTCTTCGGGGAACAAGGCCCGGGGCGCCTGGTTGCCCGAGTTGGAAGTCGGCGAGGTATGCGCCACGCGCTTGCCCTTGAGATCTTCGATCTCGTGGATGTCGGAATCCACGTGGGTGTAGAGCTGCAGGGTATAGCCGAATTGGCCGTCGTCGGAGCCCATCAGAGCGAAGGGCACGGCGCCGGCCAGGTTGACCGCAAAGGGCGTCGGCCCAGTGGAGAAGCCGGCGATGTGCAGACGCCCGCTGCGCATCGCCTCTACCTGTGCCGAGTTGGACTGCACGGCGAAGAAGCGCACGTCGCGTTCGGTGACTTCCTCGAGGTGATCGATGAAGGGCTGCCAGATATCGGCATAGATGGCCGGATCCTCCACCGGCGTATAGGCGAAGATCAGCGTGTCGGGATCGACCCACTGCGATTCATCCTCTGGCTGGTCGGCAACCAGGTCGCCATCCCGATCGCAGTAGATGTCGTCCAGGTCGCCACGCGGGCAGTCCTCCTGAGCCATTGCCGCCGATGACAGCAGAAGGGTCAGGGAGCACAGCGATACGTAAGACAGCGCACCCGGAATGCGCTTGGGGAAAACCGGAAGGGAAGTCATGGCGTGCCTCTCTAACTGTTGTTGTTGAACTCACTTCGTTACATTGGCCGATAGGCGCCGGATGCAGCGACCGACCGTCTGTGCGGAATCGAACATGAAACCGCATACCATGCTCGCATGCGAAAACCTTGTTTCAATCTAGGTAAAATGACAATTCCATGTCAAACGGGAGATTTCACGCTGTGATCCGACGCCGCAACCGCTACCTTCTCATGCGCCATGGCCATAGCGAAGCCAATGCGCAGGGGGTGATCGTCAGCCGTCCGCAGCATGGGCTGGATGCCTACGGCCTATCACCGGAGGGGCATGCACAGCTCGCACGGCTGCTCGACGACTGGCGTTGGCCCGCTCCCACCCGCCTCTGGCATTCGGACTTCCTGCGCACTACCGAGACCGCGGCGCGGGTCGCCACCCGCTTCGGCCTCACTGCACACCCGGCCCCCCGTCTGCGGGAGCGCGACTTCGGCAGTCTGGAAGGCGCACCCGACGACCGCTACCCCACGGTTTGGGAGCGCGATGCCCAAGACCCCGATCACTGTGATTTCGGCGTCGAAAGCGTGACGAGCGTGGCGGAACGCATGGTCGCCGTGATCAATGCCCTGGAGCGCGAGTATCGCCAGGAAACCATGCTGCTGGTCAGCCACGGGGATCCGTTGCAGATCCTGCTCACCGCGCTCGAGGAGCGACCGTTGACGCAGCACCGCCATCGCCAGCCTCTGATGCCGGCAAACGTCGTTGCCTTGACGTAGGCTAGGAGTATCATCGAGGCAGTGCCCAAGGACGAGCCTCACCATGCCGGATACCGTCGCCCCGGATGCGCCCCGTCTCCTCGCTGCTCTGGCCAGCGGCAGTCAGGCCGTGATGGAGTCGCGCTTCTGGGGCGACGGCGTCGATCGCCTGCTTGCCTACCTTGGCGAGGCCTGCGGCGCCAGCCGAATATGGATATTCCAGATCATCGAGCTGCAGGACGATGCCGTGGTACAGGACTACGTCTTCGAATGGGCGTCCCGGCCGCGTTACCGTCAGCTCACTCAGAAGCGCTTCCGCTTCTTCACCACTTTCTTCGACGATCCGATCTACCGCAATCTGGTGGCCTCACGGCAGAACGGCGAAGCCCACCGCTTCATCATCGAAGAGATGCCGGAAGGCCCGCTGCGCCAGAATCTCGAGAGCCAGGCCATCCGCTCCATGGTCACCGTACCGATCATGGTCAACGGTAGCTGGTGGGGCACCCTGGGCATCGACGACTGCGAACGCCCCCTCGACTGGCAAGGCACCGGTCTGCAGGCGCTGCGCGTGGCCACCGAGCTGATCGCCTCGGCCATCTATCGGCAACAGCTCACCAGTCGGCGCCGCCAGGTCGAGCTCTTTCAGCGCGTCACCGACTGCGGCATCTGGGAGGTCGACCCGCGCAGCGGTGCCACCTGGTGCTCCCGCGCACTGCTGCGCACCCTGGGTTACCCGGATGATTACGCTCGGCTGCCCATACGCCGCCTGTTGGCCCACATCGCCCGCGAGGATCGACAACGCCTATGGCAACAGCTGCGACGCTGCCTGTGCAGCACCTCCTGCAGCTGGCGGCTCGACGTACGCCTGATCAACGCACGGGGCGAAACAGGCTGGCACGAGATCGTCGCCGAACTGGGGCGGGGGCGGAATCAGAACGTACAGAGCCTGGCGGGACTGATCATCGATGTCAGCCAGCGCAAACAGGACGAACAGCGCGCCATGGTGGCCGCCGAATACGACGAACTCACCGGCACGATGAATCGTCGCGGGCTATGGCGTCACCTCGACGACACCCTGATCGACGACCGTGCGCCCCACCATCTGCTGCTGCTCGACATCGACCACTTCAAGCCGGTCAACGACCGCCACGGCCATCAGGCCGGCGATGCCCTGCTGCGGCTGCTTGCCCAGCGCCTCGGCGGCGAGCTGCGCACGCAGGATGGGCTGGCCCGCCTGGGCGGCGAGGAGTTCGTCATCGTGGTGAGCGGCCTGGAGCGTTCGGAAGTGTTGCAGGTCGCCGAACGCCTGCGCTCCTGCATCGCCGACGCCCCCTTTCAGCTCGAAGAGCGACTACCGGCCGACACCGCCCTGACGATTCCCATCACCGTCAGCCTGGGGATTGCCTGCCTGCCCAACGAATCGACGCGGCGCCACGGCCATACGCTGGCCATTGCCCAGGCCGACCAGGCGCTCTACGCCGCCAAGCACGCCGGCCGCAACCGCGCGGTGGCCTACTGGCAGCTGTCCGACCTGACCGGCGGCGACGCCAGAACGGAGACCACCGCCGACTGATCCGCCTCAGTGACCGAGAATCTGGCTGAGGAACAGCTGCGTACGCTCCGACTGTGGATCGTTGAAGAAGGGTTCGGGCGCGTTCTCCTCGATGATCTGGCCCTGATCCATGAAGATCACCCGATCCGCCACGGTCTTGGCAAACCCCATCTCGTGGGTCACGCAGAGCATGGTCATGCCATCGCGGGCCAGCTCGACCATCACATCGAGCACCTCCTTGATCATTTCCGGATCCAGCGCCGAGGTGGGCTCATCGAAGAGCATCACCTCGGGATGCATGCACAGCGAGCGGGCAATGGCCACGCGCTGTTGCTGGCCGCCGGAGAGCTGCCCCGGATACTTCCTGGCCTGCTCGGCGATCTGCACGCGCTCCAGGTACTGCATGGCCTGGGCTTCCGCCTCGCGACGCGGCTTCTTCTGCACCCACATGGGCGACAGGCAGCAGTTCTCCAGCACCGTGAGGTGCGGAAACAGATTGAAGTGCTGGAAGACCATGCCGACGCTGCGCCGTATCTGCTCGATGCGTTTGACGTCCTGGGTCAACGGCACACCACCCACCACGATCTCACCCTCCTGGTGCTCCTCCAGGTGATTGATGCAACGGATCAGCGTCGACTTGCCGGAACCCGAAGGCCCGCAGATGACGATGCGCTCGCCACGACTCACCTCCAGGTTGATGTCGCGCAGCACATGAAAGTCGCCGAACCACTTGTTGACGCCGCGCATCTCGACCATGGAGGTCGCCGCGCCGGCCTGAGAATCGATTGCCTGTTCACTCATCGTTGTCATTCCTTGTTTGGATAGCGCTTGGCGCGGCGTTATCGCTTATGCCCAGTGTGCAGCTTGCGTTCAAGATACTGGCTGTAGCGCGACATGCTGAAACAGAAGATCCAGAACATCAGCGCCGCGAAGACATAGCCCTCGACGGCGAAACCCAGCCAGCGTGAATCGGATAGTGCCGCCTGCACGATGCCCAGCAGGTCGAACAGCCCGATGATCATCACCAGGGTGGTGTCCTTGAACAGCGAGATGAACGTATTCACGATCCCCGGGATCATCATCTTCAGCGCCTGGGGCAGCACGATCAGGCCCATACGTTGCCAGTAGCCCATGCCCAGGGCCGCTGCAGCTTCCTCCTGTCCTCTGGGAATGGCCTGCAGGCCACCGCGCACCACTTCGGCCATGTAGGCGCTCTGGAACAGGGTGATGCCGATCAGCGCCCGCACCAGGCGGTCGATGCTCATGCCGGTGGGCAGGAACAGCGGCAGCATCACCGAGGCCATGAACAGAATGGTGATCAGCGGCACGCCGCGCCAGAATTCGATGAACACCACGCTGACGCTGCGCACGATGGGCATCTGCGAGCGACGCCCCAGTGCCAGCACGATCCCGATGGGCAGGGCTGCCACCATGCCCACCGTGGCCAGGATCAGGGTCAGCGATAGCCCGCCCCAGCGGTGCGTCTCCACCACGGGCAGCCCGAAGTGCCCGCCATAGAGCAGCACGTAGGCGAATACCGGGAAGACCAACAGGGTGACCGGCGCCACCCAGCGCTTGAACGGCAGCCGCGGAATGGCCAGCCAGGCCAGCAGTGCCGCAAAAGTGGCGAACATCACATTGATACGCCAGATCTCTTCGCCCGGGTAGAGGCCATAGATGAACTGGCCGAGGCGCGCATTGACGAACACCCAGCAGGCACCCTCCCGGGAGCAGTCGTCGCGGCTGGTACCGATCCAGTCGGCATCGATGATCGCCCACTGGATCGCCGGGGTGAGCAGCACATAGAGCAGGTAGAGCCCGAGCAGGGTGAAGAGGCTGTTCACCGGACCGCTGAACAGGTTGGCCCGCAGCCAGGCCAGCGGCCCCACCGTCAGGCGCGGTGCCGGGCGTTCGGAAATCATCTCGTCGTTGTGGGTCATGGCGCTCTCCTAGCGTTCCACCAGCGCCACGCGGGCGTTGAACCAGTTCATGAACAGCGACACCAGCAGGCTGATGGTGAGGTATACCGCCATGGTCATGGCGATCACCTCGATGGCCTGCCCCGTCTGGTTGAGCGTGGTGCCGGCAAACACCGACACCAGGTCGGGGTAGCCGATGGCCGTGGCCAGCGAGGAGTTCTTGATCAGATTGAGGTATTGGCTGGTGAGCGGCGGAATGATCACTCGCAACGCCTGGGGAATGATCACCAGACGCAGCACCAGCCCCTGGGGCAGGCTAAGCGCCTGGGCCGCCTCGGTCTGACCGTGGGGAATCGCCTGAATCCCCGAGCGCACGATCTCGGCAATGAACGATGCCGTGTAGATGGAAAGTGCCAGCCACAGCGCCAGAAACTCGGGAATGATCGTGATGCCGCCACCGAAATTGAAGCCGCGCAGCTCCGGCACCTCCCAGGTCACCGGTACGCCGGTCACCACCAGCACCAGCAGAGGCAGGCCGATCACCATGCCCAGCGAGAGCCAGCCGGCCGGCACCCGCTGGCCCGTGGCCTCGTGGCGTCGCTTGTTCCAGACCACCAGCGCCACGCTGGCCGCAATGGCCACGACGAGGGCTACGGGAATCAGGCCAAAGCCGGACAGGAATTGCGGCTCGGGCAGAAACAGGCCGCGCACGTTGAGAAAGGCCGTCTCCCCGAAAGAGAGGCTCTGCCGCGGGCTGGGCAGGGCCTGCAGCACGGCGAAATACCAGAAGAATATCTGCAGCAGCAGCGGAATGTTACGGAAGATCTCGATATACCCGCTGGCAAGACGGGCGATCAGCCAGTTGGGCGAAAGGCGGGCAATGCCCACGGTAAAGCCGATGATCGTCGCCGCCAGCACCCCCAGCGCCGAGACCAGCAGGGTATTGAGCAGACCCACGAAGAAGGTACGCCCGTAGGTGCTCTTGGAGGAGTACTCGATAAGAGTCTGCCCAATACCGAAGCCCGAAGTGTTGGTCAGAAAGCCGAAACCGGTGGTGATACCACGAGCCGCGAGGTTTTCCTGGGTGTTGCCGATGATGTAGAGCAGGAAGGCCGCGACGGCGGCAATCAATACGGCCTGGAAGAGCAGCGCCCGTTTGGCGCGATCGCGCCAGAAGGGTGGTTTGGGGCCCGCGGGTCGGGCCTGGGGTCGAACGGACATGAAGAATTCTCCGCCTGGATCCGTCAAGCAGGACATGAGACTGCCGGCCCGGGATAGCCGGGCCGGCAGGTATGAATGAACCACCGGGTGCCGGTCAGACCGACACCGCTAGCGGTTCAGCGGACGGGCGGTGCGTACTGCAGGCCACCCTCGGTCCATAGACGGTTGACCCCACGCTCGATCTGCAGCGGCGAATCCATACCCACGTTGCGATCATAGATCTCGCCGTAGTTACCTACCTGGCTGATGATGTCATAGGCCCAGTCGGCCTCGAGGCCCATGCTTTCGCCGTAGTTGCCATCCTGGCCCAGCAGACGTGCCACGTTGGGGTTCTCGGAATCGAGCATGTCGTCGACGTTGTCGCTGGAAATCCCCATCTCCTCGGCATTGATCATGGCGAACAGCGACCACTTCACGATGTTGAACCACTGGTCGTCCCCCTGGCGAACCACGGGTCCCAGCGGCTCCTTGGAGATCACCTCGGGCAGGATGACCGCCCCCTCCGGGTCGGAGAGCTGGATGCGCAGGGCGGCCAGCTGGGAGGTGTCGGAGGTCAGCACGTCACAGCGGCCGGCCTCGAAGCCGCCCACCGTTTGCTCGGAGGTATCGAAGACGATCGGATCGAACTCCATGCCGTTGGCACTGAAGTAGTCGGCCAGGTTGAGCTCGGTGGTAGTGCCGGACTGCACGCAGACAGCGGCGCCGTCCAGCTCGCTGGCGCTCGAGATGCCCACGTCGCGGGAAACCAGGAAACCCTGGCCGTCGTAGAAGTTGGTACCGGTGAAGTTGAGACCCAGGGTGGTGTCACGGGTGGTGGTCCAGGTGGTATTGCGCGACAGCATGTCCACCTCGCCGGACTGTAGCGCCGTGAAACGCTCGACGGCGTTGAGCGAGACATAGCGCACCGCATCGGCATCGCCCAGCACGGCGGCCGCCACGGCCCGGCACACGTCGACGTCGATCCCCTGCCAGTTGCCGTCGTCGTCCGGCGCGGAAAAGCCCGGCAAGCCATCACTGACACCGCACTGCACAGCGCCGTTCTCGCGCGTATCCTCCAGGGTGGTGGCCGAGGCCAGACCGGTCGCCCCCAGGGTCAGCGCTGCCGCCGATGTCAGCAAGACAAGCTTGTTCTTGTTGTATCTCATGATGATGTTCCTCGTTGCGTTGATATCGTTGTTGGGACTGAATCCAATGCATGCATGCCGTTCCGGCATGTCCGCAGACCTTAGCAAGGTCCGTTCCACAAGCGTGACATCCTCGGAAAAACCGTGATTCAACGCTGGCAATGGCGTAAAAATGCCGCCATCGCTGCACGACGCTAGGGCAATATCTGCCAGCACCTGGCTGGATAGGCACGCGAAAGGGGCACGCGACCCACAAAGCCGAACGCCCCGTCGGCAAGGCCGACGGGGCGTTCGGTAATTGACGTACCCTCCCAGAGCGGGGGCTTAGAGCTCAGTTGCGGATCAGGTAATCGAAGGCACCCAATGCGGCCCGCGACCCCTCGCCCATGGCGATGACGATCTGCTTGTAGGGCACGGTGGTCACGTCGCCGGCGGCGAAGATGCCGGGTACGCTGGTCATGCCGCGCTCATCGGTGACGATCTCACCACGCTCGGAGAGCTCGATGGGCGAATTCTCGAGCCACTCGGTATTGGGCACCAGGCCGATCTGCACGAAGACGCCTTCCAGCTCCAGGTGGCGCAGCTCGCCGCTGGCTCGCTCTTCGTAGGTCAAGCCGTTGACGCGGGTGCCGTCGCCGTTCACCTCGGTGGTACGGGCACCCTTAATGATCTCCACGTTGGGCAGGCTGGCGAGCTTCTTCTGCAGCACGTCGTCGGCACGCAACTCGTCCATGAACTCGATCAGGGTGACCTCGGCCACCAGGCCGGCCAGGTCGATGGCTGCCTCGACGCCGGAGTTGCCGCCGCCGATCACCGCCACGCGCTTACCCTTGAACAGCGGGCCGTCGCAATGCGGGCAGTAGGCCACGCCCTTGTTGCGATACTCGGCCTCGCCGGGCACGTCCATCTCGCGCCAGCGGGCGCCGGTGGCCAGCACCAGGGTGCGACTCTTCAGCGTGGCACCGGACTCGAAGCGCACCTTGTGCTCGCCGCCCGGCTGGCTGGCCGGTACCAGCTCCACTGCACGCTGCAGGTTCATGATGTCGACCTCGTACTCCTTGACGTGCTCCTCCAGCGCTGCGGCCAGCTTGGGGCCCTCGGTGTGGGGCACGGAAATGAGGTTCTCGATGGCCAGGGTGTCGAGCACCTGGCCGCCGAAACGCTCGGCAGCCACGCCGGTGCGAATGCCCTTGCGCGCCGCATAGACCGCCGCCGCCGCGCCGGCCGGGCCGCCACCGATCATCAGCGTGTCGAAGGCCGGTTTCTCGCTGAGCTTGGCTGCCTCGCGCGCGGCGGCACCGGTGTCCACCTTGGCCAGAATCTGCTCCAGGCTCATGCGGCCCTGATCGAAGGGCTCGCCGTTGAGGTAGACGCTGGGCACCGACATGATCTCGCGCTGTTCCACCTCGTCCTGGAAGAGCGCGCCATCGATGGCCACGTGATGAATCCGCGGATTGAGTATGGCCATCAGGTTCAGCGCCTGGACCACGTCCGGGCAGTTCTGGCACGAGAGCGAGAAGTAGGTCTCGAAGTGCAGGTCGGCATCCAGCGCCTTGATCTGTTCGATGACCTCATCGCTGGCCTTGGGCGGATGGCCGCCCACCTGCAGCAGCGCCAGCACCAGGGAGGTGAATTCGTGCCCCATGGGCAAACCGGCGAACACCACGCCGGTCTCCTCGCCGAGGCGGTTGAGCGCGAAGGACGGACGCCGTGCGTCCTGACCGTCGAGCGTCAGAGTGATCTTGTCGGTCAGGCCGACGATATCGGTCAGCAGGCCGTGCAGTTCCTTCGACTTGGCGCCGTCATCGAGGGAAGCGACGATCTCGAAGGGCTGGGTGACCTTGGCCAGGTAGGCCTTGAGCTGCGTTTTCAGATTGTCGTCCAACATGACAGCGTATTCCTTCATGTCTGGCTAATATAACGGGGCGCAACTCACCACTGTCATCGCGGTCGCGATGCCTTGCGATGCGAGCGGCGCCGTGTCGAAAAACGCCCGGGCGCAATACGCCCGGGCGCGACTCCCACGAGGTCAGGGGGTCCCTCGCGAGGGAGCGAGGCCGATCAGATCTTGCCGACCAGATCCAGCGACGGAGACAGAGTCTCTTCGCCTTCTTCCCACTTGGCCGGGCAGACTTCGTTCGGGTTGGCGCGCACGTACTGGGCGGCCTTGACCTTGCGCAGGAGTTCCTCGGCGTTACGGCCGATATTGCCGGCATTCAACTCGATGATCTGGATCTTGCCGTCCGGATCGACCACGAAGGTACCGCGCTCGGCAATGCCATCTTCTTCGATGAGCACTTCGAAGTTGCGCGACACGGCGTGGGTCGGATCGGCCAGCATCGGGTAGGTCAGCTTGCCGATGGTTTCGGAGCTGTCATGCCAGGCCTTGTGGGTGAAGTGGGTATCGGTGGAGACGCTGTAGATCTCGACGCCCAGCTTCTTGAATTCTTCGTAGTTGTCCTGCAGATCACCCAGCTCGGTGGGGCAAACGAAGGTGAAGTCAGCCGGATAGAAGAAGAAGATGCTCCACTGGCCCTTCAGGTTCTCCTCGGTCACCTCGACGAATTCGCCGTTGTAGTACGCAGTGGCCTTGAACGGCTTGACTTCGGTATTCAGCAGGGACATTCGACGATGCTCCTTTCGACTTTGGTATGAAGGTTCGCGGAAATACGAGGCAGATGGTAGCCCGTAGGATTCGATAGCGTAAATTGAATGGTGCCATCGACTTGATAATTCAACCCTATGGCCGACGATGCCCTGTCAGCCGAGGCTCACCGCCTCGCCCTGACGGTCCAGCGCCAGAAACGGCCCCACATTGCCCATTTCCAACGATTCCACCATGCGCTTGAGCTGCGTCTCCACCTGCTCGTCGGTGGGCGCCTCGCCGCCGTGACCGGACAGTGCACCGACGAAGACGATGTCCCAATCGATGCCGGTCCGCTGGGATTCGGTCAACAGCCCGGCCATGTCGTCGAGCTCCTCGGGTGTCTTGTCGACGCACAGCACCGGGGTCAGCACCCCGCCTTCGCCCCGCTCGAAGCGGCGCCGCTGTGCTTCGGTGGGCTGGTCGGGCAGTTCGGCACGGGTGAACACGAACAGCAGGCGCTGCGGTTCCGGCTGGCGACGCGCCTCTTCGAGCAGGTCGCTGAAACGGGAAATGGTCAAGGCATGACTCCTGAGACTGGATCGGTCGTCACGAGAAGAATGGATGGTGCGACGGATTCAACGATCGATGATATGGAAAGCGCACCTGGCCAGCCAATGGCCGGGCGCCAGGCGAGCCCGTGTGCCGACCCGGCCATCAGCCTGAGCCTGTCGAACTCGGAAACCGCGCGAGTATCTCCTGCGTCTCGCCGCTGCGGCGCACATCCAGCGGGAGCAGGGTGCCGGGTGGCTGGCGTCGCACGTGACGGCTGACCTCGTCAGGCCGGCTGACCGGCTCGCCCGCTACCCGCAGAATGACGTCCCCCGCGACCAGCCCCGCGGCTTCGGCCACCGAGTCTTCGACGACGCGATGGATCTCGACGCCGTCCTCGTGAGGCACCAGGGCAACGCCGAGCATGCGAGGCGACGCCCGCGCCGGCGTTTCGGCGATGGCGAACACTGCCTGGGCCAGGCCTTTGGGCGGTGCCTCGCAGCCACCTTCGTGGACCGACCACGGCAGCAAAGCCTGCTGGGCCTCGATCCCCAGGTCGCGCAACTGGTGCGGCACACCATGCCCGAAACGCAAATGCCCCTCGCCCATCAGCCCAACCACCAGGGCCCCGTTCTCGCCAGCCTCCGCCAGGCCCGTAGCCATGGCACGGTCCCAGGCGAGCTGGGCGGTGACGAAGCGCGTCAGGCCGTCGTCGTCATCGCCGGTAGGGTGCTGAGCGTAAAACCGGGCCAGCGTCTCGCGGTACTTTTCATCCGGCGGTGCGGGTACGGTGATGCGATGCCGCTCGTCCAGGGGGATCGCACTCCAGGTCTCATCCACCAGGCGCCGGCGCAGTTGAGGCGTGATATTGATCGCCTTGACGGGAATGCGGTGCAGACGAGCGAAATGCAGTATCGGCCAGTAGAGGTCCGGATCGTAACCCCAGGCGCGGTGCCACTCGCTACGGGCCAGGAACTCGGCCTCGTCGAGCTCGCCGGCCACCCAGGCATCCAGCGCCGGCTGCGCCTCGCGGGGCAGCATCTCCATACCGATCACCAGCTCCGGGCGACGCGCATGCAGCCCCGCCAGGGTATGCAACTGCCAGCGGTGGTGATCGGCATTGTCGTGCTGCTCGCCGAGCATCACCACGTCCTGCCGTGCCAGCTCGTCGAACAGTTCCGGCGCCGTCGGGCGACTCCCGTCATCGGGCCGCTGCCACTCGCCGGGGGCAGGGCAGGTATCGGCCAGCGCGGGTGCAGTGACCGAGAGACACAGCACCACCAGCCAGGCGGCGCGGGATACGAGAGACGGCATGCAACCTCCGTGAACGGCTCACGCTACCGAGCCTACCACGACGCCCCTGACGCCACTACTGACCGTCTCAGACGCTGCACCGCATCGAGCCCATGGGTACGGGCCAGGCGCAACCTATTGTCCCTGGCATGCATTCCTGTCAGTTTGAAAGGGGTTACGCTTTGGTTGGGTGCGCCAACGACAAGGCAGTGCGATGGAAGGGATCGTCAATGCAGGCCCGATGCAGCGCTGAGGAGGCTTTCCGTCAGCTCGCCGAAGGGTTGAGCGAGCGGGGTGCCGCCGATTTTTTCGATGCCCTGGTGGCCAAGCTCGCCAGCCTGCTTGGCGCCGACCATGTGCTGATCGCCCGCATCCATGATGACGGCCAGGTGCATACCCTGTCCGTATGGTCTCGCGGTGCCCACCGTACCAACCGGCAATACCCCCTGGCGGGCACTCCCTGCGCAACGGTGGTCGGGCAAGCCCCCTGCCTGTATTCGCACGATGTGCAGGCCCGCTTTCCCGACGACGTCTTACTGCGTCAGTTGGGTGCCGAGAGCTACTTTGGCCTGCCACTGTTCGCCATGGATGGCACGCCCCTGGGGCTGCTGACCGTGCTCAACGACCGGCCCATGACAACCACCCGGCTGGAAAGCGAGATCCTGCGTATCGCCGCTGCCCAAGCCGGTGCTGAACTCGAACGTCGGCAGGCGCAGGCCGCCCTGCAGGCCAGCGAAGGACATGCTCGAGAGAGCGAAAGGCGGCTCGACACCTTGCTCAATCACCTTCCCGGCATGGCCTATCGCTGCCTGAACGACCATGCCTGGACCATGACCATCGTCAGCCGCGGTGCCGAAACCCTGACCGGCTACGCCGTCGAGTCGCTGATCGACAACCGCCACGTCAGTTACGCCGACCTGATCCACCCGCAGGACCGCAAGTGGCTCTTCGACGAGGTGCAGTCGGCGATTGCCAAGCGCACTCCCTTCCGGGTGACCTATCGCCTGCGCCGAGCCGATGGCAGCCTACGCTGGATGTGGGAGCAGGGACAGGCCGTATTCGACGGTGCCAACGAGGTGTCATGCCTGGAAGGCTTCATCACCGACATTACCGAGCAGCACGAGGCCCAACGCGTTCAGGACGCCGTGATGCAGGTCGCCTCGACCATCACTCCGCGCCTGGGCGACGACTACTTCCACCAGCTGATCCGTACGCTGGTCGAGATTCTTGACGCGGATGCCGGTTTCATCGCCCTGATGGATTCGCCCCCCGGCGGCAAGTCGGCCGTTTCTCAGCGGCGCGCCACCAGCATGAGCTTGGTTTCCGCCGTGGTCGATGACTCGCTGTTCGATGCCGACGCTTTCCCTCTCCCCGGCACGCCCTGCGAGAGAATCTTCGACGAGCAGGAAGCCATGACGCTGAATCACGCCAGCATAAATCTGCCCGGCAACTCCCTACCGGCTCGCTCGTGGATCGGGCGCCGCCTGGACAATGCCCGTGGCGAGCCCATCGGCGTGATCACGGTGCTGTACCGTCAGCCGCTGGAAGCCAACGCTTTCGCCACCTCGGTGCTGCGCATTCTATCCACGGGAGCGGCAGCCGAACTGGAACGCCGACGCGATCACCGACGCATGCATCAACTGGCCTACACTGACGGCACCACCGGCCTGCCCAACCGCGTGCGCTTCATGGAAGAACTCGTCCGTCTGCGCCAGGAAGCGGAGCAAGGCCAGTACCCGCTCGGGTTACTGCTGCTGGACATCCGTCGTTTCAAAGAGATCAACGACCTTCACGGTCATCAGGTAGGTGACCAGTTGTTGGCGACGCTGGCCGGACGACTGCAGCGTGCGGCAGTCCACCACGAGTCGTTGGCGCGACTCTCTGGAGACGAATTCGCGCTCCTGGTACCCCACGCCGACGCCACCACACTGGACGCCAGTCTGGCACGCGTGCACGAGGCCATTCGCTACCCCGTCCAACTGGGTCACCGCCGCTTCTCGCTCGAGGTCAGCATCGGCGTGGCCCGCTATCCAGGCGATGCGACCACCACCAGTGAGCTCTTCAAGTCGGCCAGCATCGCGCTCTATCACGCCAAGCAACAGGACAGCGGCGTATGCCCCTTCGACGTCTCGATGACCCACGACCTGAAGCGCCGCCAGGAGATGACCGAGCGGCTTAGCGAAGCCCTGCGGCACCACCGCCTCACCCTGCATTTCCAGCCCCAGGTGGACCTGCAGAGCGGACTGCTGGTAGGAGCTGAGGCCCTGTGCCGCTGGTACGACGATGAATGGGGGTGGGTGAGCCCTGGCGAATTCATCCCCCTGGCCGAGGAACGCGGACTGATTCGCGCCCTGGGCGACTGGGTTCTCGCAGCCGCCGCGCGGCAACTGGTGGAGTGGCAGCACGCCGGCACCCCGCTACCCGGGCGGCTGTCGGTCAATGTCTCCGCGCAGCAGTTCACCGATCCGCAACTGGCCAGCCACATCGCCTCACTGACCGAAGGGGTGCCCGCCTCGGCCATTGCCCTGGAGTTGACCGAAAGCGACTTCATGCGCGATCCCGAGCAAGCCGTCGCCATCACGCAAGCCTTTCGCAATGCCGGCTACGCTCTCTCCATCGACGACTTCGGTACCGGCTACTCCTCGCTCTCCTACCTACGCCGCTTCGCGGCCGACGCCCTCAAGATCGACATTTCATTCGTGCACGAGATGCTCGACAGCCACCATGCCCGAACCATCGTGGAAACCATCATCGCCATGGCACAGGCCCTGGGCATGCAGACGGTGGCCGAAGGGGTGGAACGCCATGAACAAGCCATCGCTCTGGCCGAGATGGGTTGCGACCATGCCCAGGGCTACCACTTCGACCGGCCGCTGCCGGCCGCTGACTTCACCGCGGCCTGGGGCCACGCCATGCGCCGGGCGGCCCGCTGAATCCCTTTCTGCAGCTGCTGAGGGAAGTGCGGCGGATGGGCGCGCAAGTGCTACCGGAAAGGGATCGGCGCATCGGCAACGCCATAGACGGCCAGGAAGTCATCCAGCTCCATGGGGCGCGCATAGCGGAAGCCCTGGACTTCGCCGATTCCCAGCCCGGCAAGCCACTCGGCCTGCTCATCGCTTTCGACCCCCTCCGCCACGACGGACAGCCCCAGTTGCTCGGCGAAGTGGACCATGGCGGCGTAAGCCTCCTGCGCCTGGGTGCGCCCGCCCGCTGCCAGCAGCAGGGAGCGGTCCATCTTGACGGCCATGAAGGGCAGACGCTGCAGTAGTCGAAAAGCCGTATGGCCAGTGCCGAAATCATCCAGGGCGAGGCGCACCCCCTGATCGCGCAACGGGGTCATCACTCCCTCGATGGCATCCAGATCGTGGAAGTCGGCATGCTCGGTGATCTCCAGTTCGATCATGTCCGGCGGCAAGGAAAGGGCTGACAGCCGCTCTATCAGCCGACCTTGGAAGGCCACCTCGGAAAGGGTGGCCAAATTGACGTTGATGGCCAAATGCGTGAGCTTCGGCAGTCGTTCTCGGTGGTGAGCCAGCCAGTCCAGACTGCGAGTCATCACCCAATGGTCGAGGCGCGACGCCATGCCCAGGATCTCGACGATGGGCAGGAACTCCAGCGGAGCGATATCGCCCAGCTCGGGATGTCGCCAGCGCAACAATACCTCAGCGCCACGCAGCTCTCCCGTCAGCGGCGACACCTTGGGCTGAACCACCAGCCGCCACTGGGCATCGGGCTGGTCGATCAGCGTCTCCAGCGCTTCCGACAGCTGACGGAAGCGAGTGGCTTCCTCACGCTCCATGGGTGCCACACGAATCACCGGCTGACGCCAACCCTGTCGCTCCAGCCGGAACAGACCATCGTCCAAGGCGGCCCGGCACTGGGCGAAATCGGCCTCGAGGCCCGGCAAGCGCAACAGGCTGGCATACCAGCCGATCCGGTGACCGGCATGGCCGGTGGGCGCCTGCGCCAGGCGAGCCATGAACCGATCGACGACCACCTCGCCTTTCTCGCCGTAGGTCGCTGGGAGGTGCCCCAACACGCCGAGATCGGCATTGGCATAGAGCCGGCATTCTTTGGGCAGGTGCGTGTGCAACAAGCGCAGCTGTTCGCGAAACAGTGCCTGGCCAGCCGGCAGGCCGACATGCTGGCGATAATCACGCAAGCCGGGCGACATCAGCGCAAACAGCCAGCCATCACCCTCGAACCGCAGCTCATCGAACTCGGCTTCGAGCACCTGGCGCGTGGGCAAGCCGGTGGCTAGGTCGACGGCCAAACGGTGATGGGCACGCCGGGCCCGTCGACGCGACATGCCCGCTGCCAACAGCAGCACCAACAACACGGCAGTGAGCGCCACACCCCCCCAGGTCAGCCGTGACATCTGGCTGTCGGCGCTGGCCATCACCCCTTCCACCTCGAGCCACTCCAGCTCCTCACGCAGGCCATCGGGTACCTGGGAATAGAAACTCGCATGCAGCATGCGACGCACGGCGCTCACGTCCCGCACGGCCGGTAGCCCCTCGAAGGCCGGACTGATGAGCGTCTCGACCGCCAACCGGGCAAGACGGCGGGTGTCGAGGATGGCACCACCGGCACAGCCGAGCCGCACCTGATACGGCAAGTGGCAGAATGCCTTTACCCCCTGGCCAGAGAGGTCATCCAGCCATTGCCGTGCCTCGGGGCGCAGGTCGGCGGCTCCGGTGGTCTGGCCTTCCACCAGATACACGCGCGTCCCGGAAGGCAGGGCCGGCAGTGCCGACACCACGTCGGTGGGTTTCCAGTCCCACAACACCTGCGCGAGATGGGCGCCTGGCGCCGCCTCCAGGCTGGCCAGGAACTCGCGGGTCAGGTGCTCACCGCTGTCGGTGCGGTCGCCCAATACCAGCACTGGCAGCGGCGCCCCGAACAGCTCGGTGAGAAAATCCAGCGATTGCTCGGCTACCGCCTGGGTGAGGATGAGCTTGATACCCCGCGCCGTAGCGCGCTCATGCAGGGCGGGATCGTTGATGCCGATCGCAACGACACGTTCGGGGTTGCCCAGTAATTCAGTATGGGTCAGGTAGAAACGCAGTGCGGCATCATCGATCAGCAGCAAGCGCGAGGCTGGCTGCACGGCCTCGCGGCCCGCCAGGCGCCGCTGGTGGAGCTCGAAGGCAGCGGACTCATCGAGACGCCGTGCGTCGAGATAGTCGACGTTGACCCCGCCCTGCCACTCCACCCACTCAGCGGCATCGGTGATACGGTCGACCAGCTCATCCGACCAGGGGCTACCACGATGATAGGAAGCCAGCACCTGAATGGCATCGCGCCCAGCCTGGCGCGCTTCCCCTGTCGGGGCGAACACCGTCAGGGCGACTACCAGCATCAGTCCGAAACGCCATGGTGTCGCATCAAGGGCGGCCAGGCGGCGCAAGATCGTGGCATGCATCGAGGCATTCTCCCTGCCAATGGCGACTCACGCCAGAACGTCATTCAACGTCTATTGCCCAAGTACTCGAGGTGGACTCAGCGGCCACGGTGCCGCCCTCTCCCCTGTGGCCAGCCACAGGCACTGGCGACTTGCTTTACACTATTGGCACCCTGCGACCTCATTCAACGCCTAGCCAACAGGAGGCCTCCTCGGTGGCACACCGAACCCTGCAGGCGCGACTCGTACTGGCGATCGTCATCCCGATCGTTCTGGTGACGGCCAGCCTGTACCCCATCTTTCGCTCGCACCTGGCAGCCAAGCTGGATGGCACCCAGGCCAGCGCCGAGGCCATGCTGGAAGCCGGCCACGAATCGCTGCAGCGCGGCATGGGGGAAACCATCAGCCATGTCCTGGCCACCGCCGAGATGCCCCTGTTGCAGCATCACCTGATCCCGACCAAGGCACTCGATTCCCCGGAGCCGCCGGCCTCGGCAGCTCTCGCCGACGAGCGTCTCGAAGCCCGGATCGACACGCTGCTGCGTCATTATGCACGCTATACCAAGGTCGTGCTGATCGATACCCAGGGTCGGGAACGCCTGCGCGTTACCTGGCAAGCCGCACCAGCCCGGCCGCCACTGGCGATCGACCACGCCGAGGCCGATTACTTCCGGGAAGCCATGACGCTGTTCCCGCGCGATCTCTACGTCTCTCCACCCGGCCGAGGCCGCCACTCCGGCCACATCGGCAATGAGGTGGTTCCCGTCATCGATATCGCCACCCCCGTGTTCGATGCCGATGGCCAGCGCCTGGGCGTGCTGCTGTTCAGCCTGGACTGGCACTATCTGACAGCCGGGCTGCGCCACGCGCTGTCCATCGACACGGACGCCCAGCCCGTCATGCTCGATGCCCGGGGAAACTGGCTGCTTAGCGATACTGCCGGGCCGCCGTTCGACATCGCTTTCGGCGACCCGATCACCCCAGCGTTCCTGGAAACCATCGACGACGCCGAGCAAGGCCAGGTGGCGTTCGGCGATCACCGGGTACAGTTTCGAACCGTCGACATTCGCCACCTGGAATACCGCGGCCTGGCCGGCATGACGCACAGCCTGACGGACTATCATCCCTGGTGGCTGGGAGTGGCTCTGCCGCAGCCCAGCCTCGCCACGCTGCTCGCCGACGATATCGCTCCCCTGATGATCCTGGCGCTGCTCTACGGGCTCTCCGTGGCCTTCGGCATCTTCTGGGCGCTCAGCAGCCACCGCCAGATCAGGCTCAAGTGGGAAGCGCAGCAACGCTCTCGCGAGGTTCGCGATCTCTACGAAAACGCCCCGTGCGGTTATCACTCGCTGGACAGCAACGGTCGAGTGGTGCAGATGAACCATACGGAACTCGATTGGCTGGGCTACCGCGCCGACGAGGTGATCGGCAAGCACCACTACCGCGACTTCGTCTCGCCCGATACACGCGCGGTGTTCGACGCCGGCTTTCGCGATGTCCTTGGCCCCGGCCGAGAGGGAATGGCCGAATGCGAGCTGATCACGCGCTCGGGCCAGACGCTACCCGTGGTCATACAAGGCACCGCCTACACCAACCGCCTCGGTTTCGTGCATTCGCGGGCCATGGTCTTCGACCTGACCGAGCGCAAGCGGCTGGAAGAAACGCTGGCACGCCAAGCCATGACCGACCCGCTGACGGGGCTGGGCAACCGCCGCTACCTGGAGGATCAAGCCGCCAGGGAAATGGCACGGGCACGGCGCAACGGCGAAGCCCTCAGCTTGATCGCCGTGGATCTCGACCGCTTCAAGCGCATCAACGACGAATACGGCCACGACGTGGGCGACCTCGTGCTGCAGGCATTCGCCGAGACGGCCAAGGCACACCTGCGGGAGGGGGACGTGCTGTGCCGCATGGGCGGCGAAGAGTTCGCCATCCTGCTGCCCAGCACCGCGAAAGCGCAGGCCATGCTCGTGGCCGAGCGCCTGCGGCAGGCCATCGAAACCACGCCGGTGCCGGTCGGCCAGGATGTCTCGGATGACGGCCTGCTACGCTATACCGCCTCGCTGGGCGTCACCCTGGTCACGAACCAGGAAACCAACCTGAAGCCGGCCATCAAACGTGCCGACCGTGGCCTCTACACCGCCAAGCAACAGGGCAGGAATCAGGCCAGGTGGCAAGCCGTATGACATGGGCCGGTATCGACGCAGCGTCGACGCGCCCTAGCCGGTGAGCTCCCGCGCCTTGCGATACAGCTGACGCACGCGTGCTACCGCCGTGGCTTCGTGCTCGTCGAGCACCAGTGGATGATCGTCACGTCCGGCATGCCCGCTCTTCACCGCTTCCAGCGCATCCGCGTGGCGTCTCAGCAGGTTCTTGAGGTTCATGCGAATCATCGTGCCTTCCAGTTCGAACTCGGTCTTGAACCCCTTCAACTGACGACGCACCTCTGCATCGGCCGTCATCTGCATGCGCACGGTCAAGACGTTGTAGACGAGCTCCTCGGTCGACTTGAGCTTGGGCACCAGGTCGTAGAGCAAATCATGGGCGGTAATCTGAGACGAAGGTGTATCGGGCTGATCCAAGGGACGGTCTCTCGAAGGCAGTGGATATGACCCAGGCAGGTGCACCGGCCTGGACGGCTCAGGCTGACATGCTAGCATGCCAGTTCACTCTCCCCATCACGCCGGCCCCACATGGAAGAACTCAGCCTGAGATGGCTCATCGGCCAGGGCGTCAGCCTCACGGCCCTGGCCCTGTGCGTCGTGGCCTTCGCCAGCAAGCGCGACGACCGCCTGTTCGTGCTACTGCTGTTTGCCAACGTGGCCTTCGCCACCCAGTTCGCCCTGTTCGAAAGCTGGGTGGCGGCCGGCATCTCGGCACTGATCGTTCTGCGCATCGCCCTGGCACGCCGCTTCCATGCCAATCGTCGCCTCATGTACCTGATGCTGACCGCCACCCTGGCGATCACCGTGCTGATGTGGGCCGGCCCACGGGACATCCCCGCCCTGGCCGCCGGCCTACTCGGCACCTACGGCATGTTCATGCTGCGCGGCATCGCCATGCGCCTGGTGCTGGCCGCCGCTGCCTTCTGCTGGATCGTCAGCAACGTGCTGGCCGGTTCCATCGGCGGCACTCTAGCGGAAACGCTGATATTCGTGACCAACCTGATCACGATCATTCGCTTGCGGCGCGATGCCAACTCCCTAGCCTAGCGCCTGCGAAAGAGCCGCCAAACGGCGGGTCTTGCCGCATCTCAGCCCTGCCCGACACCACCCTCTCAAGAAAATTTAGCCAACGCCGATATGAAGCCAGCGCTTGCACTCATGGCTTGCCGCCAGACCCTCTGTGTCCGGTAGGGGGAGAGTGCAGCGACCCGATGATGGAACGGCGTCGACGGGCGCTGAAATGCAGCAGGCATGCTGCCCAATGGAACGCAAGGAACCACGAAGAATGAAGAACGTGAAAGTCGCTGCTGCGATCGGTGCACTGGCCATCCTGACCGGCTGCGCCTCGGTGGACATGGCATCGCAAGAAGCGTCGTCAGCCGCCAAACGGTTCGAGCCCCCCGAGGAAGGGCAGGCCGGTATCTATGTCTTCCGTAAGGATTCGCCGGTCGGCGGCGCGCTGAAGAAGGACCTCTGGATCGACGGCGAATGCATCGGCGAAAGCGCCAAAGGCGTCTTCTTCTACCATCAGGTGGAAGGCGACAAGGAGCATGAGATCGCTACCGAATCCGAATTCTCGCCCAATATCCTGAGCCTCATGACCGAGGCCAACGAGAACTACTTCATCGAGAAGTACCTCAAGATGGGCGTTTTCGTCGGCGGTGCCAATCTTCGCCAAGTCGACGAGACTGCCGGAAAGGAGGCAATAAGCAACCTCGACATGGCGGTGAAGGGCAACTGTAGCTAACGAAGCTGGCATCCTCCAGGTTGGATTCACGCAGCAAAAAGGGCCTACGGCAATACCGTAAGCCCTTGAATCTGGTGCGCCCGGCAGGATTCGAACCTGCGACCCTCGGCTTCGGAGGCCGATACTCTATCCAACTGAGCTACGGGCGCTGACGCTTGTGAGAAGCGGCCCGTATCGTAACCGGCAGCGCTGGACCTGTCCACCGCTGCGGCCATGAGCACCTCAACCGCCGTGCAGCATCTCGCTGACCTTGTCGAGAATGTGCCGGCCGATGGGAATGGCCGAGGTGGCAGCGGGCGACGGGGCGTTGCAGACGTTCACCGTGCGCCGGGTGTTGACGAACAGGAAGTCGTCGACCAGCCGCCCATCGCGGGAGACGGCCTGCGCGCGCACGCCGGCGGGCCACGGCTGCAGATCGTCCAGAGTGAGGCTCGGGCAGTACTTGCGAACCTCCTCAAGATAGCCGCTGCGATAGAGAGAGTTTTTCATTTCGTGCAGGCCTGGCCCCAGGTAGCGACCGAGCACGCGCAGCACGCCCGGGTCGGTGAAAAGACGGGCCATATCGGGCAGCGAGACATCGCTCTTGCGGTAGCCTTCCCGCTTGAAGGCCAGTACGGCGTTGGGACCTACGGTGACCGAACCATCGATCATCCGCGTCAGGTGCACGCCGAGGAATGGCATTGAAGGGTCGGGGATGGGATAGATCAGATGGCGTACGATGTCGCTGTGATGATCGGCCAGCCGGTAATACTCACCGCGGAAGGGGCAGATGGTGAAGCCGGGATCGCGCCCCAGCAGACGCACCACTCGATCGGCCATCAGCCCGGAGCAGCTCACCAGATAGCGGCTGCTGAACTCGCCCTGGGAGGTCGTCACCAGCACCTCGCCAGTCCGCTCGGCCAGGCCGTTCACCTCGTGTGAATAGCGGATCTGCCCACCGCGCCGTTCGAACTCCTCGGCCATGGCGGCCGCCACCCGCGCGTAGTCGACGATACCGCTGGATGGCACGTGCAGGCCGGCCTGCCCCGAGATGCTGGGCTCGCGCTCCTTCAGTGCCTCGGCGGAGAGCCACTCGCGCTCCAGGCCGTTGGCGGCAGTGCGCTCATAAAGCGACTGCATGCGCTGGACTTCCTGCTCGCTGGTGGCAACCAGCAGCTTGCCGCAGATCTCGTAGGGAATGGCATGGCGATCGCAGAATTCGCGGGTAGCGCGATTGCCCTCGCGACAGAAGCGTGCCTTGAGACTGCCCGGCGCGTAGTAGACCCCGGCATGGATCACGCCACTGTTATGGCCGCTCTGGTGGCGTGCCGGCCCCGCCTCTTTTTCCAGCAACAGCAGCTTCTTGTCGGGAAACCGCTCGGCCAGTTGCATGGCCGTGGAGAGGCCGAGGATACCGCCGCCGATGATGATGATGTCGTACACGTGCGCCTCGTGCGTCTGTCGGTCGTTCGAAGAGTTGGCTTCAAGATAGCGGTTCGCCGGGTGCGGCGGCTAGTCGCGCCTGCGCTTTCATCCCAAAGGCTTGGACGGTGGCGTTTTCCAGCGGTTTGCGATGTCGGTATACTAAGTCGCACTGTGCGCGTCGTGGCGTCCCGAAGCGTAATTTCGATCGATAATGGATGTCGTCACGAGTCGATAACGATTACCGGACCGTCAAGAGGTGGTGAGAGTGAATTCCAGCAAGCTGATCATGGGGTGCCTGGCCGCCCTGGGCCTGTCCGCAGGCGCCGCAACCGTGCAGGCCGAGGTGGACCGCGATGCCATTGCCGAACGCCTGAAACCGGTGGGCGAGCTCTGCCTGCAGGGCGAGGATTGCGGAACCCAGGCCTCGCAATCCGACGAGGGCGACAGCGACGAGGGCGAAGGCAACGGCGGCGAGATCGACGGTGCCGAGATCTACAGCAGCGTCTGTGCCGCCTGTCATGACACCGGTGCCGCTGGCGCACCCACGCGCGGTAGCGAAGACGCCTGGGCCGAGCGCGTCGAGAAAGGCTTCGCGACTCTGCTGGACCACTCCATCAATGGCTTCAACGCCATGCCGGCCCGAGGCGGCAACTCCAGCCTCTCCGATGCGGAAGTCGAGGCCGCCACCGCTCATCTGGTCGATCCGGTGATGGACGTTCCCGAGACAGGCGGCGACGCTGCCAGCTCCGATGAAGAAGAAGCCGCCTCCGATGAGGAAGAGGCTGCATCCGACGAGGAAGACGCCACTTCCGATGGGGAAGAGAGCGCCTCCGAGGAGGAAACGGCCGGCTCCGATGAGGAAGGCGCCGCATCCGGCGAGGAGGATACTGCTGCCTCCGACGAGCAAGACGCCGCATCCAGCGAGGAAGACACTGCCGCCTCCGGTGAGCAAGACGCCGCATCCAGCGAGGAGGACGCTGCCACCGACGAAGCTGAGGCTGCTTCCGAGGAAGGTGATTCCCCGTCCCACGCCGGCCTCGACGGCGAGGCGATCTATAACCAGGTGTGCATGGCCTGCCACGAAACCGGGGCCGCCAACGCACCGGTTCGCGGCAATGACGATCAGTGGGCCGACCGCATGGAGAAGGGCATCGAGACCCTCTATGACCACTCCATCAACGGCTTCAATGCCATGCCGGCCAAGGGTGGCAACGCCAGTCTCTCAGACGACGAGGTGAAGGCCGCTACCGACTACCTGGTCGAACCGGTGCAATGAGGCCTGGGTTCAAACCAAGCAACTCAGCATGAGCAAGGGGCGCCATCCGGCGCCCCTTCGCGTTTCCGCGCAGCCCGCAGCCCGCAGCCCGCAGCCCGCAGCCCGCAGCCGGGATCATCCCAATAACGAGCGCAGCCCGGCGATGGCATCCTGGCCACGCGCCTGCTTCTTGTCCGGGTCCTCCTTGTCGGCGCGTCCCTCCCACTCCAGATCCACCTCCGGCAGCTCGTCGAGGAAACGGCTCGGCACGCAATCCATCAGCTCGCCATAGGCCTTGCGCTGGCGGGCCAGCGTCATCGTCAGGGTACGCCGCGCCCGGGTGATGCCCACGTAGGCCAGGCGGCGCTCCTCCTCCACGGTACCCGCCTCGACGGCGTTGCGATGAGGCAGCAATTCCTCCTCGAGGCCCATCAGGTAGACATGGGGAAACTCCAACCCCTTGGCGGCGTGCATGGTGAGCAGCTGAACTCGGTCCGAGTCGTCCTCTTCGGCTTGCTGCTCGAGAATGTCGCGCAGCACTAGCCGCGAGATGGCCGCCTCCACGCCGTCGGTTTCGGTTTCCTCACTGGCCGCGGCATCTTCTGGATCGACCTGCATCGACTTTTCCAACTGGTCGATCAGCGTCCAGACGTTGGCCATGCGCCGTTCGGCAATGGTCGGCGCGCTGGCGTTCTGGTAGAGCCACGCCTCGTAGTCCATGTCGCGCAGCATGTCACGGATCGCCGCCAGGGCATCGCCACCATCCATGCGCCGGCGCACCCCGTCGATGAAGTGGGTGAACCGCCCCAGCCGCTCCACGGCGCGGGTAGGTAGAACCTGTTCGAGCCCCAGCTCGTGACAGGCGGCGAATAGCGATCCGCGCCGCTCGGTGGCGTAGTTGGCGAGCTTCTCGAGCGTGCCGGGACCGATCTCACGGCGCGGCACGTTGACGATGCGCAGGAAGGCGTTGTCATCGGCCGGATTGATCAAAAGCCGCAGGTAAGCCATGGCGTCCTTGATCTCGTTGCGCGAGAAGAAGGAAGTGCCGCCGGAGAGCTTGTAGGGTATCTGGTAGTGCTGCAGCTTGAGCTCCAGCAATCGTGCCTGGAAGTTGCCGCGATAGAGCACCGCGAAGTCGCGCCACTCGGCCCGCTCCTTGATGCGCCGGGTCAATATCTCGCTGGCCACCCGCTCGGCCTCGGCCTCCTCGTGGCGATTGATCACCACGCGAATCGCCGCCCCCTCGCCCATTTCCGACCACAGGGTCTTGTCGTAGACATGGGGGTTGTTGGCGATCAGGGTATTGGCGGCGCGCAGAATGGTGCCGGTGGAGCGATAGTTCTGCTCCAGCTTGATGACGTTGAGGCGCGGGAAGTCCTCGCCCAGGGTCACCAGGTTCTCGGGGCGCGCGCCGCGCCAGGCGTAGATCGACTGGTCGTCGTCGCCCACCACGGTAAAAGTCGCCCGCTCGCCCATCAGCAGCTTGACCAGTTGGTACTGGCTGACGTTGGTGTCCTGGTACTCGTCCACCAGCATATAGTGGATGCGCTTGCGCCAGCGCGCCAGGGCATCGGGATCGTCGCGCAGCAGCACCACGGGAAGCAGGATCAGGTCGTCGAAGTCCACGGCGTTGTACGCCTTGAGGTGGCGCACGTAGGCCTCGTAGGCGCGGGCCGCGAACAGCTCGTCCTGGTCGGCGGCGTGGGAGAGCGCCTCGCCGGGCAGCACGAGATCGTTCTTCCAGGCCGATATGCGGTGCTGCACCCGGTTGATCACCTCGGCATCCACCTGGGCGTCCTTGTGCATCAGGTCGCGCAGCAGCGCCTTGGCGTCCTCGGGATCGAACAGCGAAAAGCCGGGACGATAGCCCAGCGCCTGAAGCTCACGGCGGATGATGTTGAGCCCCAGGGTGTGGAAGGTGGAGACGGTCAGCCCGTGCCCCTCCTTGCCTTTGAGCATCTGTCCCACCCGCTCCTTCATTTCGCGGGCGGCTTTGTTGGTGAAGGTCACCGCGGCGATGCGTCGGGCGCTCATCCCGCACGCCTGTACCAGGTAGGCGATCTTGGTGGTGATCACGCTGGTCTTGCCGGAACCGGCGCCGGCCAGCACCAGGCAGGGGCCGTCGATGTAGCGCACCGCTTCCTGCTGGCGGGGGTTGAGCTGGGTCAGGCGCTTTTGGATCGACATCGCTTACTCCTTGGCGCCGCCGGGCAGGTCGGCGCCAGGTTGGCCTGCCCCAGGAAAGCCGAGCTGACGCCAGGCTTCATAGACCAGCACCGCCGCGGCATTGGAGAGGTTGAGGCTACGGCTCTCGGGACGCATGGGGATGCGCAGGCGCTGCGCTTCGGGTAGCGCATCGAGCATCGCCTGAGGCAGGCCGCGGGTCTCGGGGCCGAGCACCAGAGCGTCTCCGGGACGATAGCTCGGTTCGTGATAGCCGGTACGACCACGAGTCGATACCGCGAAGACCCGCTCGGGCGCCGCCGCCTCGAGGTACCCCGTCCAGTCGCGATGCACGCGCACGGCCGCCCACTCATGGTAGTCGAGCCCGGCACGACGCAGGCGCTTGTCGTCGAGTACGAAGCCCAGCGGCTCGATCAAGTGCAGGCGAAAACCGGTGTTGGCGCACAGCCGGATCAGGTTACCGGTGTTGGGCGGAATCTCGGGCTGATAGAGAACGACATCGAGCATGACGACCGCTCATCCGGTTGCCGCCACCCCGTAGCGCGCGCGGTAGTCGCGGATCGCCTGGGCGTGAGCCAGAAAGGCGTCGCCGCCCCGCTCCTCGAGATAGGCGAGCACCATGTCCAGGGTGACGATGCTGACCACCGGCATGCCGTAGCGTGCCTCGACCTCCTGGATGGCGCTCTGGCCTTGTGCTTCACTGTCAGCCTGGCCACGCTCCTGGCGATCCAGGGCGATCACCACCCCGGCAGCCTCGGCGCCGGCGGCCTCGATCAACTCCATCACCTCGCGGATGGCGGTGCCGGCGGTGATGACGTCGTCGATGATCAGGATGCGCCCGGCAAGCGGGGCGCCGACGATGTTGCCGCCTTCGCCGTGGTCCTTGGCTTCCTTGCGGTTGAAGGCGTAGGGCAGATCGCGGCCGTGGTGATCGGCCAACGCCACGGCGGTGGTCGCCGCCAGGGGAATGCCTTTGTAGGCGGGGCCGAAGAGCACGTCGAAATCGGGAGCGCGATCGGCGAGCGCCTGGGCATAGAAGCGCCCCAGCCGAGCCAGGGCCGCGCCGGTCTTGAACAGGCCGGCATTGAAGAAGTAGGGGCTGACGCGGCCCGACTTGAGGGTGAATTCACCGAAGCGCAGCACCCCTTGCTCGATGGCGAACTCGATGAACTCGCGCTGGTATGCCTGCATACTCGCCGCCAAGGTTCCTCTCCTGATGCCTCAACCGAGTTCGGCCAGGGACCGACAGCGCGTCCCAAGCCCTATATCATGTCTATCGCGACGGGCCATTTACCCAAACGTCGAAACGTCGGGTATCATACACGCGCGACGTCAAAGGGACCATGTATGAAAATTGCCACCATCAATGTCAACGGCATCCGCGAAGCGGTCGACCGCGGCTTCCTCGACTGGCTGGCCGGCCAGGACGCCGATGTCGTCTGCGTGCAGAACCTCAAGGCCAAGAGCTTCGAGCTCGACGACGACATCCTCTACCCTGAAGGCTACGAGGGCTACTTCCTGGATGCCGAGGAGGACGGCTTCTCCGGGGTCGGCCTCTACTGCCGAAAGATTCCCAAGGCCATCATGTACGGGCTGGGTTTTCCGCAGTGCGATCACGAGGCACGCTTCCTGCAGGCCGACTACGACCGCTTCAGCATTGCCAGCTTCCTGATGCCCGACGGCAGCGACTATGCCGCCAAGCAGGCCTTCATGACGCAGTACCAGGAGTACCTGAGCAAGATGGCGCGCAAGCGGCGCGAGTACATCATCTGCGGTACCTGGCACATCGCCCACAAGACCATCGATCTGGCCAACTGGGCCGACAACCAGACCACGCCCGGCTTCAAGCCGGAGGAGCGCGCCTGGATGGACCAGGTGTTCGGCCCCACCGGCTTCATCGACACCTTCCGCGAAGTCAACCGCGATGCCGGCGAGTACACCTGGTGGCCCAAACTCGACCAGGAGATGCCGCGCTCCCGCCAGGAGGGGTGGCGCATCGACTACCAGATCGTGGGGCCCAACTTCCGCCGCCACGTGGTGGACGCCTGGATCGACACCGATGCCACCTTTTCGGAGTTCGCACCGCTGATCGTGGAGTACGACCTGGAGCTGTAACGACCTCCCTTCGTCGCCGTTCCGGCCCGCCCGGAATGCATTGCGCCGGCCACCATGGCCGGCGCAATGCATTAGGGAAACACTGGTTTATTGCTGCACTCGATATCCTGGCCGCCGGCGGTGCCGGTGCGCCGGCCCGGTCGTCTCCTCATGTAGCAGGCTACACTCCAGGAGCTGCGCTCCGGCGGCGGCCAGCCTCTCATCGCTCGCGACATAAATCAGCGTCCCCCTTGTCAATGGGATGATCTTAACGACGGATTCCCAGCGCCTCGCGCTGATGGTCGAAGAGTTCGCCGCCAGCCTTTTCCGCCAGGTCGAGCATGGCGTTGAGCGCCTCGCGGGAGAAGGTTCCCGCCTCGGCGGTGCCCTGCACCTCGATCAGGCCGCCCGACTCGGCCATGACCACGTTCATGTCGGTGTCGGCGCTAGAGTCCTCGGGGTAGTCCAGGTCGACCACCGGGACACCCTTGAAGAGTCCTACCGAGACCGAGCTGATCAGTTGCACGAAAGGGTCGCCCTTGATCAGCTTCTCGCGCTGCAGATAGCGGATGGCGTCGACCAGCGCCACGCAGCCGCCGGTGATCGAGGCGGTGCGGGTACCGCCATCGGCCTGGATGACGTCGCAGTCCACGGTGATGGTGTACTCGCCGAGCTTCTTGAGATTCACCGCCGCACGCAGCGAACGACCGATCAGTCGCTGGATCTCCAGTGTGCGCCCACCCTGCTTGCCGCGGGTCGCTTCGCGGCCACCGCGGGTATGGGTGGCGCGGGGCAGCATGCCGTACTCGGCGGTCACCCAGCCCCGACCCTTGCCGCGCAACCAGCGCGGCACGCCGGCTTCCACGCTGGCATTGCACAGCACCTTGGTATCGCCGAATTCCACCAGCACCGACCCCTCGGCGTGACGGGTGTAGTCGCGGGTCAGGCGGATGTCGCGAGACTGGTCGGGCGCTCGCCCACTGGGACGCTTGACGTCGGCTGCCATAGTTCCTCTCTGCACGTCGTTTCGCTCGGAATGAGGGCGCCATTCTACACGGTTGGCGGCAGGAATCGGTTACACTGCCGCCTCGGACCCGTCCCCGGGCCGCCGACGGCGGCCCGCATCGCCTGTTGAGGAGTAGGCCAATGGCCGACACCGGCAACCGCGTTCACAGCATGACCGCCTTCGCCCGCCTGAGCCGCGAAGCGAGCTGGGGCAGCCTGCAGCTCGAACTGCGCTCAGTGAACCAGCGCTACCTGGAGCCCCATTTCCGCCTGCCCGAAACGCTGCGCGACCTGGAACCCGGCTTTCGCGAAGCTCTGCGTAGCCGCCTGGCCCGCGGCAAGGTGGAGTGCACCCTGCGCTTCGAAGCAGAAAGCGCCGATGACACCCTCACGGTCAATTCGGAACGCCTCGCCGCCCTGGCCGCCGCCCTCGGCGAAGTGCGCACCGCCCTGCCCCAGGCAGCGATGCCCGATGCCCTGGCACTGCTCGACCACCCCGGCGTGCTCGAATCCCGCGGCACCGACCTCGACACGGTCAAGGCCGAAGCCACGGCGCTATTCGATGCCGCCCTCGCCGAGCTGCTCGCCGCCCGCGCCCGCGAGGGCGAGAAGCTCGCCACGCTGATTCACAGTCGGCTAGCCGGGGTACGCGAGCAGGTCGCCGAGGTGCGCCGCCTGATGCCGCAGATCCTCGAACGCCAGCGTACCCAACTGCTGGAGCGCCTCGAAACGGTCAAGGCCGAACTCGACCCCCAGCGCCTGGAAGCCGAACTGACCCTGCTGGCCCAGAAGGCCGACGTCGACGAGGAACTCGACCGCCTGGTCGCCCACGTCAGCGAGGTCGAGCGCCAGCTGGGTCAGCCCGGCCCCAAGGGGCGCCGCCTGGACTTCCTGATGCAGGAGCTCAACCGCGAAGCCAATACCCTCTCTTCCAAGTCGGTGGTCGCCGACACCACACGCTGCGCGGTGGAGCTCAAGGTGCTGATCGAGCAAATGCGCGAGCAGATCCAAAATATCGAGTGATTGCCGGAAAGGAGCCCGCTAGATGTCACCGGAGCCGGCACAATGGCACGCCCTGCGCCAGGCGCTGGAATACTGGCAGCCGCTACCGGACGCCGCTTGGGCGGACTTGGCCGGCCTGTTTTCGGCCCAGACGGTCGAGACCACCGAACGGCTGATGACCGCTGGGGAGCGAACGGATCGGTTCTACTTCATTACCGAGGGACTGTTGCGCCTCTACTACCTCGACCGGGAGGGGCGCGAGCACAACAAGTCCTTCATCCAGGCTGGTGGCTTCGCCGGGACGATGTCGGCCTATGCAGCCAGCCTACCCTCACCCTTCGATGTTCAAGCGCTGGAGCCAAGCCGAGTGCTGGTCGCGCACTGGTGCGACCTGGAAGCCAGCTACGACCGCCACCCCATCCTGGAGCGCCTGGGACGCCGCTTCGCCGAATGGCTGCTGGCCAGGAAGGTACAGCGCGAGCGCGACTTCCTGGAACTGGATGCAGCCGGGCGCTATCGAGCCTTTGTGCAGGCCCATCCGTCGCTGGAGCGACGGCTGGCGAATTATCACATCGCCTCCTACTTGGGGGTGACCGATGTGTCCCTGTCCCGAATTCGGCGCAAGTTACGAGCGGTTAACAAAGGTTAAGGCAGGCGGGCCCAGCTTCGACCTAGAGTGTCGGCCGTCGCTACCGGAGCCGCCACCGCCATGCCCAAGATCGCAACTCGACTGAAAAGACGCCTCCTTCGATTCGCTGATCGCCCCTATTACCCAGCCATCGTCTCCGTGGTGGGGGCCGTAGACTACTTCCTGCCCGGCGCGCCCACCAATGCTCTTTTCATCGCCTCGCTTGCGCCCCGGCCGCACCGGTGGCGTAGGTTGAGCATCCACTTCGCCCTGGGCTGCGCTACCGGAGCCTTCGGTCTCGCCACTCTCCTGGGCTGGTACGAGGCGACCTTCACAACCTGGGTGATGCGCACCGAAGCGGCCGACCTGTGGGACCGGTTCGACGCCCTGATCGCCCGATACGGCCTGGGTGTCCTGGCGATCTTGGCCGTGACGCCAGCGCCAGTGCGCCTAGTGGTTGCCATCCTGGCGCTGTCCGGCTACGGCCCCCTACCGATCGCGTCGATCGTCATGGGAGGGCGCCTGATGGCCTACCCGGCCCTGGCCTGGCTGGTGGTGACATCACCGAGGCTGGCTCTGAAGCTGCCGCTTCTGGGGCCTTGGCTGGAACGGCGTCTGTCCTGAACTCCGACCACCACCTTTCCCTGATGAAGGAGCCACCAAGATGGAATTGCGCAACCGCACCGTGCTGATCACCGGCGCGTCGTCCGGCATCGGCCGGCAGTTGGCCCTGCTACTGGCCAAGCGGGGTTGTCACCTAGTCCTGGTGGGGCGCGACAAGCAGCGGCTGCCGGAGGTCGTCGAGGCGACGTCCGGTACCGGCATCGTCACCGATCTGGCACGGCCGGGCGCTGTCAGCACGCTGTGCGAGCGGATGGCGCGGGATCACCCCAAGGTCTCGATGCTGATCAACAATGCCGGCGTCCAGTTGAACGGGCGTTTCGCCGAGGCCGAGGATAATAACCGCCTGCTGAGGGACATCGCCTTCGAGGCACAGGTCGACTTCATCGCGCCCATCCAGCTGTGCGCCGGCCTGCTGCCGCTACTGAGTCGACAATCGGCGCGCAGCCGAACGCCCAGCGCCGTGGTCAATCTCGGCACCGGCCTGGCTCTGGCACCCAAGCAGAGCGCCGCCGTCTATTGCGCCGCCAAGGCGGGTCTGCGCACCTTTACCCGCGCCTTCCGCTTCCAGACCGAGGTTGAACGCGAGCACGGCGGTGCGGATATCCGGGCCGTCGATGTCCTCCTTCCCCTGGTGGACACGTCCATGACCGAAGGGCGCGGCACCGGCAAAATCAGCCCAGAGACCGCTGCCGCGAGCATCGTACGCGGGCTGGAGAGGGACCGACGGGAGATCTACGTCGGCAAAGCGAAACTGCTAAGGATGCTGCACCGCCTCGCACCGGGCTGGACGGGGCAGATGTTCCGGCATGCCTAACGTTTCGACTGACCGATCAGCCGAAGAAGACCCTCCGGCCAAGCGAGCCACCCCTTGAATACTGCAGCCTTGAGCGATGGAGCCGGCGTGCAGGAGCCGGGCGGGTATGCGATACTGCGCCCCCTCTCGACCCCCAAGCCATCGCCCCAGGCCGCTGACTACGGACACGCCCATGTCTCAAGGTACGCTGTTCATCGTTTCCGCCCCCTCCGGCGCCGGCAAGACCACCCTGGTACGCGAGCTGGTCGACAGCCTCGACGGCATTCAGGTGTCGGTATCGCACACCACCCGACCGCAGCGACGCGGCGAAGTGGACGGGGTGAACTACCACTTCGTCGACACGCAAACCTTCGAGGCCATGATCGCGCGCGGCGAATTCTTCGAGCACGCCCGGGTGTTCGATAACTACTACGGCACCGCCCGCCCCGCCGTGCAAGCGATGCTCGACGCCGGCCAGGACGTGATCCTGGAGATCGACTGGCAGGGCGCACGCCAGATCCGCAAGCAGATGCCCGAAGCCGTATCGGTATTCATCCTGCCCCCTTCTCGCGAGGAGCTGGAGCGCCGCCTGGCCAGTCGCGGCACCGATGAGCACGCCACCATCGCCCGGCGCATGCGCGACGCGGTGAGCGAAATGTCGCACTATGGCGAATACGACTACCTGGTGATCAACGACGACTTCACCACGGCGCTGCGCGAACTGCAGTCGCTGGTGATCAGCCGGCGACTCGGGGTCGCGCGTATTCGCGAACGCCACGGCCCGCTGCTCGAAGCGCTCTTGTCACAGCCGCCAGCGGTCGAGTAATCTATTCTGTCACGTTGTTGTCACTCCCGCCCGGCCATGGCCGGCGCTTCACAGTTCAGGAAGGTCCAAATGGCGCGAGTCACCGTCGAAGATTGTCTGGAAAACGTCGATAACCGCTTTCAGCTGGTGATGATCTCCACCCAGCGCGCTCGCCAGCTCGCCCGCGGCTCACGTGACGCCCAGCTGCCCTGGGAGAACGACAAGCCCACCGTCATGGCCCTGCGCGAGATCGCCGAAGGGCTGGTCGACGCCAGCGTGCTCGATGAACCCATCGAAGCACCGGTCAGAATTCGCCCCGAGGGCGAGCCGGGCATCGCCATCGAGGAGTAACCCCCAGTTCAAGGCGCGCCCATGTTCACCATCGACGACCTGGCCGACCGACTCGGCGGCTATCTGCCCGCTGACGAAATCCAGCAGGTCAAGCGCGCCTTCTACTATGCCGAACAGGCCCATGACGGCCAGCAGCGCCGCTCCGGCGAGCCCTATGTGACCCACCCCCTCGCCGTGGCCAACATACTGGCCAACATGCACATGGACCATCAGAGCCTGATGGCCGCCATGCTGCATGACGTCATCGAGGATACCGGCGTCGGCAAGGAAGCGCTGGGCGAGCAGTTCGGCAAGCCGGTGGCGGAGCTGGTCGACGGCGTTTCCAAGCTCACCCAGATCACCTTCGAGGACAAGGCGGTCGCCCAGGCCGAGAACTTCCAGAAGATGGTGCTGGCGATGTCCCGGGACATCCGCGTGATCATCGTCAAGCTCGCCGACCGCCTGCACAACATGCGCACACTGGGCGCACTACGCCCGGAGAAGAAACGCCGCATCGCCCGCGAGACGCTGGAAATCTACGCTCGCATCGCCAGCCGCCTGGGCATCAACACCATCCGCGTGGAACTCGAAGATCTCTCCTTCCAGGCCCTGCACCCGATGCGCGCCGAGCGCATCAAACGCGCCGTATCCAGCGCTCGCGGCCACCGCCGATCGGCGATCCGCCAGGTGCAGAACGCCCTGCAGAAGAGCCTCGACGACGAAGGCCTGTCCGGCACCGTGGTGGGCCGCCAGAAGCATCTGCTGTCGATCTACAAGAAGATGCGCGACCAGCGCAAGTCGTTCGCCGAGATCATGGACGTGTTCGGCTTCCGCATTCTCACCGACAACGTCGACAGCTGCTATCGCATCCTGGGCGTGGTGCACAACCTCTACAAGCCGGTGCCCGGGCGCTTCAAGGACTACATAGCGATCCCCAAGGCCAACGGCTACCAGAGCCTGCACACTACCCTGTTCGGTCGCGGCGGCATGCCCATCGAGGTGCAGATCCGCACCCGCGAGATGGAGGCCATGGCCAACAATGGCATCGCCGCCCACTGGCTCTACAAGGCAGGTCAGACCGACCACCCCATCGCCGAGGGCAGCCACGCCCGCGCCCGCGAGTGGGTCAAGGGCCTGCTCGAAATGCAGCGCCACGCCGGGGATTCGCTGGAGTTCATCGAGCACGTCAAGAATGACCTCTTCCCCGACGACATCTACGTCTTCACGCCCCGCGGCGACATCATGGAGCTGCCCCAGGGCGCCACGGTGATCGACTTCGCGTACGCGGTGCATACCGACATCGGCAACGGCTGCATCGCCTGTCGCATCGATCGTCACCTGGCCCCGCTCTCCACCCGCCTGGAGAGCGGCCAGACACTGGAGATCATCACCGCGCCTGGGGCCAAGCCCAATCTCGCCTGGCTCAACTTCGTGGTCACCGCCAAAGCACGCTCGGCGATCCGCCATGCCCTCAAGCACCAGCAGCACACCGAAGCGGTGCAGCTCGGCCGCCGGCTGCTCAACAAGGCGCTCGGGCCTTACGAGACGAGCCTCGAAGAGCTGCCGGACGACGTGCTGCCGGCTCTGCTCACCGAACTCGGCGTGAAGAACGAAGATACCCTGCTGGAATCCATCGGCCTGGGAAATCGCGTTGCCCACGCAGTGGCTGGCCGCCTGATCGACATTCGCCAGGGCGACGACACGACCGGCGACGAAATTCCGAACAGACCTCAGGGCCCCATCGTGATCAGCGGTGCCGAAGGCATGGTGATCAAATTCGCCCGCTGCTGCCATCCGCTACCCGGCGATCCGGTGGTCGGCCACCTCTCGGTGGGCAAGGGCATCGTGGTGCACCGCGCCGAGTGCCGCAACCTCGACGAACTCAAGAGCGATCCCGACAAGCTGTTCGTCTTGGAGTGGTCCCAAGACCACCATGAAGACTTCGCCGTGGCGCTGCGCATCGAGATAGAGAGCCGCCGTGGCCTGGTCGCCGAACTGGCCAGCCTGGTCACCGACGCCGATGCCAACATCGAGCGCATCGGCATCGAAGAACGCGACGCCCGGCTTTCCATCGTCCACCTGACCCTGGCGGTTCACGACCGCGTCCATCTGGCCCGCATCATCAAGCGCCTGCGCAACCTCTCCCACGTCGGCAAGATCTCGCGCGTCGGCAACTGATCCCGTTTCCCCTCGACCCGTGTCGTTGCGGGTCGACACACCCTTCGTTATGGCTCGCATACCCAACCAGGAGGCTCCCATGAGCAACAAAGCCGTCATCAATACCGACAATGCACCCGCTGCCATCGGTCCCTACTCCCAGGCCGTCAAGGCTGGCAATACCGTCTACCTCTCCGGTCAGATCCCGCTGGACCCGGCCACCATGTCGCTGGTCTCAGACGACTTCGAGGCCCAGGCGCGACAGGTCTTCACCAACCTTCAAGCCGTCTGCGAGGAAGCCGCCGGCTCGCTGCAGGATATCGTCAAGCTCAACCTCTATCTGGTGGACCTGGACAATTTCGCCATCGTCAACGAGATCATGGAGGCATTTTTCGACGCGCCTTTCCCGGCCCGTGCCGCAGTAGGCGTGAAGGCGCTGCCCAAGGGTGCACAGGTCGAGGCGGAAGCGATCATGGTTATCGGCGACTGAAAAGGCGGATTCACTACTGCGCTCGATATCCTGGCCGCCGGCGGTGCTCGCTGCCCTCATGTAGCAGGACTCCGGCAGCTGCGCTCCGGCGGCGACCAGCCTCTCTTCGCTCGTTACGTGAATCCATCCTTTTCAGGATTATTGGTCTTAAGGTAATGAGACTTTTTCTCGCCCTGGTGCCACCGCCGGCGCTGCGCGAACGGCTCGGCGCGCTGGCAGATATCGCCCATGCCCATTGCGGCGGGCGGCGGGTGCCGACTGCCAACCTGCACCTGACGCTGGCCTTCCTCGGCGAAGTGGAAGACACCCGCGCCGAGGCACTGGCCGACTGGGTGCGCGGCCTGACCATCGCCCCTGGCGAATGGCAACTGAATGCCTGGGGCCATTTTCGCCGCCCGGGCATCGTCTGGTTAGGTGGGCAGCGCCCCGACCCCGTACTCACGGCGCTGCACCACCGCCTCTGGAAAGCTCTCGAAGGTCAGGGAATCACCGGCCGGAGCGGGCGCTTCCTGCCCCACGTCACTCTGTTGCGGCAGGCAACCAGGGTGGACAGTCAAGGGCTTCCCCCGCCTCCGGTATGGCTCTGGGCCTACGACCGTATCGAGCTGATGCATTCGGTGAACGACCGCCGCGGAGCTTGCTACCAAACCCTGGCACAGTCACCTTCAGCATCCGATGCATAGCACCAACATTTGGCGCGGCCGAATATGGCCGGCAAAATGATTGCGCACCAACTGACTCAGACCGGCTGCGTCAGAAATCCGCCCGCTTTCATTACCTGGGCATAGCCCGCCCGGTAATCGGGGTAGCGAAACTCGTAACCGGATTCGCGCAGGCGAGAATTGTCGCAACGCTTGCTGGCACGCTTGCGCAGCGGCGCCTGGATCACCTCGGTTGGCTCGACCTTGAGCTGCTGGGCCATCCACGCCATCACCTCATAGAGCGGCGCCGGCTCGCAGTCACTGGCCAGATACAGCGGCTCCACCGGCTCTCCGGCCTCGCCGAGCCCAATCAGATGGGCCAGCACCCCGGCGCAATCGTCACGGTGAATGCGGTTGGAGTACATGGGTGGTGCCGTGGGTGCGATGCGGCCTTCCAGCACCTGATGGATCAGGCGATCGCGACCCGGGCCATAGATGCCCGAAAAGCGCACCACGGTGCCGGGAATGGAGCTATCGTGCAGCGCCTGCTCGGCGTCTCGCATCAACACGCCGGAGAAACCGGCGGATTCGGCCGGACTCTCCTCGTTGACCCGTTCGCCCTCTTTCTGACCGTAGACACTGGTGGACGACACGAAGAGCAGGCGCTGCGGGGCCTGTTCACGATTTTCGTAGGTGCGCAGTACCGCCTTGAGACCATCGGGATAGGCGGCCCGGTACGCGGCTTCCTCGAAGCGGTCCGCACTCAGTACGTAGACCACGTAGTCGGCATGCGGCAAGGCGTCGAGCGAAGCCGGGTCGCCGAGATCCAGCGCCAGCGGCTCGATACCGCTGCCGTCCAGTGCCGCGACATGGCGTCGCGCCCCGATCACCCGGTGTCCCGCATCGATCAACTCGCGGCCCAATGCCTGGCCGATATCGCCACAGCCCAGAATCAGCGTCGTCTTCTTCACCTTTCTCTCGCCCCCTGATAAAAAGTCCCTATCGGAAAGCCACCCATCCATCGTCCGAGAGGATGCCCAGCGGGCACCATCATGACTCTAACAGAACTTCGTTACATCGTGACACTGGCCCAGGAGCGCCACTTCGGGCGCGCCGCCGAGCACTGCTTCGTGTCGCAGCCGACGCTGTCGGTGGCCGTCAAGAAGCTCGAGGAGGAGCTTGGCGTCGCCCTCTTCGAACGCTCCAAGTCCACCGTACAGGTTACCCCGATGGGGGAGAAGATCGTCGAACAGGCCCAGCGCGTGCTGGAGCAGAGCAGCGTGATCAAGGAGCTGGCCTCGGCGGGCCGCGATCAGTTGGCCAGCCCTCTGCGCATCGGCGCCATCTACACCATCGGGCCCTACCTTTTTCCCCAACTGGTGCCGGCGCTGGCCCAGAGCGCGCCGCAGATGCCGCTCTACATCGAGGAGGGATTCACCGGCAACCTGCGCCGCAAGCTGCGCAGCGGCGAGCTCGACGCCATCATCATCGCCCTGCCCTTCACAGAAACCGACGTGGTCACCAAACCGCTCTACGAAGAAGCCTTCGAGGTGCTGATGCCGGCCGACCACTTCTGGGCGGAGCGCGACCACATCGACAAGGAAGACCTGCTCCAGGAGCGGCTGCTGCTGCTTGGCGAAGGCCACTGCTTCCGCGACCAGATCCTCGAGGCCTGCCCGGCCATCAGCCACAAGCTTGCGAGCCCCAACAACACCCTCACCGCCGAGGGCGGCTCGCTGGAAACGATTCGCCACATGGTGGCCTCCCGGCTCGGTATCACCGTACTGCCCCAATCGGCCATCGGCACCGGCCGCTACGAGAGTGGGCTGCTCATCAGTCGCCCCTTCCGCGAACCGGCTCCGTCGCGCACCGTGGCCGTCGCCTGGCGTGCCAGCTTTCCGCGGCCCAAGGCCATCGACGCCGTCACCAGCGCCATTCTGCGCTGCCATGAAGCGCTCCCCGAGACGGCATGAGCATCCTCGACGCCCCCGTCACCGACCTCAAGGGAGTGGGTGACGCGCTCTCAGTGAAGCTCGCCCGCCTGGGCGTATCCAGCGTGGCCGATCTGCTCTTCCACCTGCCGCTGCGCTACCAGGACCGCACCCGCATCACCCCCATTGCCACTCTCAGGGCGAGCATGGAGGCGGTAGTGGAGGGCGAGGTGGCAGCGAGTGAGGTGGTGAGAGGGCGCCGACGCAGCCTGCTGGTGCGCCTGCGCGACGGCTCGGGCATCCTCAGTCTGCGCTTCTTCCACTTCTCGCCGGCCCAGCAGCAGCAGTTTCGCCCAGGCTCACGTGTGCGCGCCTTCGGCGAAGCTCGAGCCGGCGCCACGGGGCTCGAACTCTACCACCCGGAGTATCGGCTGCTGGGCAGCGGCGTTGCCCCGGTGGAAGATCACTTGACGCCGATCTACCCAACGACCGAGGGGCTGCATCAGAGCCGCCTGCGGGCTCTGGTCGAACAGGCACTTGCCCAGCTCGACGAAACCCCGGAAGCACTGCCCGACTGGCTGCCCGACCCCTTGCGCGCACGCTTCGACCTGCCCGAGCTGCACCATTGCCTGCAGGTGCTGCACCGCCCGCCACCGGACATCGATTCCGAAACCCTGGCCAGCGGACGCCACCCGGCCAGCCGCCGTCTGGCGTTGGAGGAACTGCTCGCCCATCACCTCAGCCTGCGCGAGGTGCGCCTGAAGATTCAGCGGGACGGCGCACCGGCACTGCCCAGCGGACGCGGCCTGCAGGCACGTTTTCTTACCCAGCTACCCTTCTCGCTGACCGGCGCCCAGCGCCGCGTGCTCGACGAGATCGCCGCCGACCTGGGCCGGGAAGTGCCCATGCTGCGTCTGGTACAGGGCGATGTGGGGTCCGGCAAGACGGTGGTCGCCGCCATGGCCGCGCTCGCCGCCATCGCCGGCGACTGCCAGGCAGCAATGATGGCACCCACCGAGATTCTCGCCGAACAGCACTACCGCACCTTCCAGGCCTGGTTCGCCCCGCTGGGCATCGAGGTGGCCTGGCTCTCCGGCAAACTCAAGGGCAAGGCGCGCCTCGACACCAAGTCGGCCATCCTCGACGGCCGCGTGCGCCTGGTGGTGGGCACCCACGCCATCTTCCAGGAGGACGTGCACTTCCAGCGCCTGGGTCTGGCCATCGTCGACGAACAGCACCGCTTCGGCGTGCACCAGCGTCTGGCTCTGCGAGAGAAGGGCGAGGCCGGAGGCCTGACGCCCCACCAACTGGTGATGACCGCCACGCCGATTCCGCGCACCCTGGCCATGAGCGCCTACGCCGATCTGGACGTTTCGGTGATCGACGAGCTGCCCCCCGGCCGCACCCCGGTGAAAACGGTAGTGGTGCCCGACGAACGCCGTCCCGAGGTGGTGGCACGCATTCGCCACGCCTGCGCCGATGGCCGCCAGGCCTACTGGGTATGTACTCTGATCGAAGAGTCGGAAGCGCTGGAGTGCCAGGCCGCCGAAGCGACCCTCGACGAACTCTCCGAGGCGCTGCCCGAGCTGGCCATCGGTCTGGTCCACGGACGCATGAAGGCCGCCGAGAAGGCCGCGGTGATGGACGCCTTCAAGACCGGTGAGCTGGATCTGCTGGTAGCCACCACGGTGATCGAGGTGGGCGTCGACGTACCCAACGCCAGCCTGATGATCATCGAGAACCCCGAACGCCTGGGGCTCTCACAACTGCACCAACTGCGCGGACGGGTAGGGCGCGGCAGCACCGAGAGCTACTGCGTTCTGCTCTACCATCCGCCGCTGTCGGCCCACTCCAAGGAGCGCCTGGCGGTGATGCGCGAGACCACCGACGGCTTCCGCATCGCCGAAAAAGACCTGGAATTGCGCGGCCCCGGCGAGGTACTGGGTACCCGTCAGACGGGCCTGGCACAGTTCAAGATCGCCGACCTGGAGCGCGATGCCGACCTTCTCGAACGGATCGCCCCACTGGCCGACGCCTTGCTGGACGACCGCCCCGAAGCCAGCCAGCCGCTGATCCGCCGCTGGCTCGGCGCAGAGGCCGGGCGTTATGGGCAGGTGTGACGCTGGGCTGCGGGCTGCGATAGCATAACCCGCCGCTCGAAGCTCGTGGCTCGAAACTCGTGTCTCGACAGCAACGCTCTTATAGCTCTTTCAGCAGTTTCTGCAGCTTTTGCAGATCGCTGGAGTCGCCGACCAGGCGTACCCGGCCTGCCATCATGCCGTCGAGAAAAGCCTGCTGAGTGGGTTTGCGCAGGATATTGAGCGCCGTGGCGGCGTCAACGAAACGCAGTTCCAGATCGAGGTCCACCGGCAGACCGCGGCCCGTCTCGATGCCTCGCGGCGACATGCGGTAGTGGCGGGCAATGGCGAGATCTTCGGTGGCGATGCCCCAATCGAGGCCTCGCATCTCGCTCAGACTGTCACGGAAACGCGGCTTGCGCTTCAGCGCGCGCTTGAGCATCCATCCCAACAGCCACAGCGTCAGTTGAAGCTTCATGTCGAGTCCGCTTCGAACGGGGAGGGGGAGCGCCGCGGCCTGCCATCGAGCAGACCGCGCCATGGGAGCACGTCAGCCCTTGCCGACGGCATCCTTGAGGCCCTTGCCGGGCTTGAAAGCCACCGTCTTGCTGGCCGGAATGGCCAACGGCTGGCCGGTCTGGGGATTCTTGCCCGTACGAGCAGCACGCTCGCGCACGGTGAAGGTGCCGAAACCGATCAGCGAGACGTCCTGCCCCTGAGCCACGCTGCCGGTGATCTCGTCGAGAATGACGTTGAGCACTTGGCTCGCTTTGTCCTTGGAGAGATCGGCACGCTCGGCAATCGCCGCGGCGAGTTCTGGTTTACGCATAAAGCCCTCCTGAATGTTGGCTATGTTGCCCGGCGATGTGCATCACCGGCTACCTTTGTTATCGAATAGCGAATGATACTGGCCGGATGCGCCGCAACGGCGGTTGCCCGTAGCGACGATACCGAACCTAGCCTAGCAACGCCGGTGCGGCCCGCGCCAGCTCAACTTTCCGCCGCACGCAGCGTCCTGTCAACGCAAATCCGATCAAACGTTCGTCTTTGTCTTCGGCAAACGCCACCCAATCTTTACCTTCGCCATCGAGCCGCCAACGCGCCGGCGCCACAGCCGGCGGTAGTGCCACCACCGGCAGCAGCGGCGTCTTGACCATTACCGGCCAGGCACCGAAGCCCACCTCGGTGGGCGTGCCGGTCAGCGTCCGGGCCAGCGCCTTGGCACTGGCCTGCAGCGGCTGTACGTACATGGCATTGACCCCATCCACACAGGCCACGTCGCCCAAGGCATGGACGCCAGGAGCAGCATTGAGCATCCGATCGACGTGGATGCCCGCCGATCCTGTTGGCAGTCCTGCCGCTTCGGCCAACGCCGTGCGCGGCCGAAGGCCGGTGGCCACCAGCACCAGATCGGCATCGAGCTGACTGCCGTCATCGAGTGCGACGCCCACGTCAGCGCCCTGCCGCGAGAACCCTGCCACGCTGCACCTCGTGTGTAGGCTCATGCCTGCCTCGCCAAACGCCTCACCCAGCGCCCGGCCCAGCGGCTCCGGCAGCAGCCGCGGCAACGGTGCCGCCTCGGGCGCCACCAGCGCCACCCGATGCCCTCCCGCCGCCAGGTCGTTGGCGAACTCGCAGCCCACCAGACCGAAGCCCACGATCACCACCCGAGCCGGACGGTTCAGCGCCTCGAGAGCCCCATGGAAGGCGCGATAGTCGTCGAGGTCGTTGACTTGGAACACCCGGTCGCCGAGCGCCGGGGGCACGGGGAACGGCATGGCCGGACTGGCGCCGGTGGCGAGCACCAGTTCGCTCCACGGCAAGCGCTCGGCACCGATGTGCAGCGTGCGGGCCTGAAGGTCGATCGCATCGACCCGGGTGTGTGAGCGCAGCGCCACGTTCAACTGCTCGGCAACGCCCAGCGCCGACTGCATGGCCAGACGCTCAGGCGGCAGCCCCTTGGCAAAGCCGGTGGAGAGCAGCGGCTTGGAATAGTCGTCGCCACTGTCGGCGGTGATCACGGTAATCGGCCGATCGTCCTTCAGGGCGCGAAGCTGGCGTACCAGGCCCAGGCCGGCCATGCCGGAGCCAACGATGGTCAACGGAACGGTCATGAGCGCCTCTCTGGCTTGCGACCCGATGCCGAGCCACGGTGCGCATCGGGAATCGATAATGCGGCGCATGGTACACTATCCGCCCCTCGCATGACGTGGAGAGACCCGGTGACCTGCAGCCGTAGGGTGAGAAACGCCCCTGCTTGCCCTGCCGCCAGCGCCCTTCCCTGGCGCCCCCTGACTGCCGCTCGTCCGGCCATGACCCCGGCCTGGTGGCGCTGGGTGGCCTCGCGGGACTCGCTCACTGCCCGGCTGATCGCCGCCGGCGAGGGGCGCCGCTTCCGCGTTCGCTTGCTCAGCCAACGCCTAGGCCGGCCGCGCCCCGACGAGGCTCAGGCACTGGGGCTGCCGGCCAGCCGCAACGCCTGGCTGCGTGAGGTGGCGCTGTGCCTGGAGGAGCGACCCTGGGTCGTCGCGCGTTCCGTGGCGCCGCTCACGCGCCTGCGGGGTTACCGGCTAGGCCAGCTTGGCGAGCGGTCGCTGGGCAGCTGGCTGTTTCGTCAGCCGGATCTCGAGCGTAGCCCCATCGAGGTCACGGCCGTTGCCGCCCCTTTCCATGACGCACCCGGCCCCTGGGGGCGCCGCTCGGTGTTTCTTCATGGCCGCTTTGCGGTACTGGTCCAGGAGTTCTTCCTGGATACCATGGCGGATGACTTGGCGCTGCCGCCACGCTAGGCTTGGCCAAGGCTCGACAGCAAGCCGCGCCCAGAGTCGCCGGACGCTGTCTCTCACCCCCGCCATACCCGCTCACGAGGCTGAGATGGACCGCACGCTGCTGCGCCCCACGGGGCTTTCGCGACTTCCCGACTTTCTGCACCTGACACGTCTGGATCGACCCATCGGTACCTGGCTGCTCATGTGGCCAACCCTTTGGGCGCTGTGGGTGGCCGCTGTCGGCATTCCCGAACGGCACGTGCTGCTGATCTTCGTTGCCGGCGTCTACCTGATGCGCGCCGCCGGCTGCGTGGTCAACGACTATGCCGACCGCCACTTCGATGGCCACGTCAAGCGCACCAAGAACCGTCCGCTGGCCACCGGCCGCATCACCGAGGGCGAGGCCCAGGTGGTATTCGCCACCCTGGTGATCGCTGCCTTCGTGCTGGTGTGGTTCACCAACCTCTTCACCGTGATGCTCTCGCTGGTCGGTGTCGTACTGGCCTTCATCTACCCGTTCATGAAGCGCTACACCCACCTGCCGCAGCTGTTCCTGGGTGCCGCCTTCTCGTGGGCGATTCCCATGGCCTTCGGCGCCGTGCTGGGCGAGATCCCCCCCGAGGCATGGCTGCTGTTCACCGCCAACGTGGCCTGGACAGTGGCCTACGACACCGAATACGCCATGGTCGATCGCGACGACGACCTCAAGATCGGCATCAAGTCCACCGCCGTGCTCTTCGGCCGCGCCGACCGGCTGATGATTGCCCTGCTGCAAGGTTTGACGCTGGTGCTGCTGGCGTGGGTCGGCCTGCGCCTGACGCTGGGCGGTTTCTTCTGGCTGGGGCTCGCCGCCATGGCGGCCACCTTCGTGCACCAGCAGGTACTGATCCGCCATCGCGAGCGGGAGCGCTGCTTCCAGGCATTCCTCAACAACCACTGGTCGGGGCTGCTGGTGTTCGCCGGGATCGCCCTGAGCCTGTGGCCCAACGCGAGCTGAGAGCGACATGGCCACCTTGTCACGCAACTGTCATGATGTGGTGGTGAAATCGTCATCGAGCCGCCACTGACTGCGAGGGCCCGGGATGACTGCCAAGACCGTTCTGATCGTCGATGACGAGGCATCGATCCGCGAGATGATCGCCGTGGCGCTGGAGATGGCCGACTACCGCGTGCTGGAGGCCGACAACGCCCAGGATGCCCACGCAATGGTGGTCGATCACCAGCCCGACCTGCTGCTGCTCGACTGGATGATGCCCGGCACCAGCGGCATCGAGCTGGCCAGGCGCCTCAAGCGCGAGGAAACCACCGCCGAGCTGCCGATCATCATGCTCACCGCCAAGACCGAGGAGGACAACAAGATCCAGGGCCTCGAAGCAGGCGCCGACGACTACATCACCAAGCCGTTCTCGCCGCGTGAGCTGGTGGCCCGGCTCAAGGCCGTACTGCGCCGCGCCACGCCGCGGGGCGTGGAAGACCCGGTCGAGATCGACGGCCTGTTGCTCGACCCCGTCAGCCACCGGGTCAGCGCCAATGGCAAACCCCTGGAGATCGGCCCCACCGAGTATCGCCTGCTGCAGTTCTTCATGACGCATCAGGAGCGCGCCTATACCCGAGGCCAACTGCTCGACCAGGTGTGGGGCGGCAACGTCTATGTGGAGGAACGCACCGTGGATGTCCACATCCGTCGCCTGCGCAAGGTGCTCGGCGAGCGCCACCAGCACCTCGTCCAGACCGTACGCGGTACCGGCTACCGGTTCTCCGCCAAGGCTTGACGTGAGACGCCCCTGGAGCCGTGAGCTATGGCGCCTGACGTGGCTGGCCGGCGTCGGCGCGCTGATCGGCTGGCCTCTCTCATCACCCGCTCTGGGATTGGCCATCGGGCTGGCCGTGTGCCTGGCCTATCACCTGCGTCAGCTACGTGACCTGCACCGCTGGCTGACCCGCAACCCACAGGCCGAACCGCCGGCGGCCAACGGCCTGTGGGGCGAGCTCTTCGACCGGCTCTACCGCTATCAGAAAGGGCAGCGCCACACCCAGCAGCGGCTAAGGTCCACTCTGCGCCGCATCCAGGAATCCTCCGAGGCGATGCGCGACAGTGTGGTCATGCTCGACTCCCACGGCGACCTCGAGTGGTGGAACAGTGCCGCCGAACGCATGCTCGGGCTGCAGCCCGCTCACGATCGCGGCCAACACATCACCAACTTGATTCGCGACCCGCGTTTCGTCGCCTACTTCAACGCCCGCGACTACCGCGAACCGCTGACCCTGCCCTCGCCCATCGACGAACGCCAGGTACTGCAGTTCCAGCTCACTCTCTATGGCGACGACGAACGCCTGCTAATGGCCCGCGACATCACCCGCCTGCATCGCCTGGAGGAGATGCGCCGCGACTTCGTGGCCAACGTCTCCCACGAGCTGAGAACGCCCTTGACCGTGCTCGCCGGCTATCTCGAGACCTTCAGCGACCTCGGCGATGCCCTGCCGCCGCGCCTGGCCAGGGGGCTGTCGCAGATGCAAAGCCAGACCATGCGCATGCAGAACCTGGTCGATGACCTGCTGCTGCTCTCACGCCTGGAAATCGACCGCGGCGGCCACGACCATGGACCGCTGGATGTCGACACCGTGCTGGAGAGCGTACGCCGTGATGCCCAGGCTCTGGCCGGCGAGTGCCAGACGGTGGAAGTGGCGATCGAGGAACCGCGACGCCTGATCGGCAGCGAATCCGAAATTCGCAGCGCCATTTCCAACCTGGCCTTCAACGCCGTGCGCTATGCCGGCGACGGTTGCCACATCGTGCTGCGCTGGATGCCCCACGGCAATGGTGCTTGCGTCGCGGTGGAAGATGACGGCGAGGGCATCGACCCGGTGCACATCCCCCGCCTTACCGAGCGGTTCTATCGTGTCGACAAGGGGCGCAGCACCGCCACCGGCGGCACCGGCCTGGGACTGGCCATCGTCAAGCACGTGCTGCTGCGCCACGACGCCCATCTGGAAATCGACTCCCACCCGGGCCAGGGCGCCCGCTTTCGTTGTCACTTTCCAGCCACACGGCTAGAAGCCGGTGTTTCTCACGACTTTCTCGCTAATGGCTCCGCCAAGCCGGAAAACAGCCGCGTAAATGACTCAACCGGAAGCTGACGGTGCCCGGAAAGCGCCGGGGCCTCAGTGCTCATGATGCCCATCGGCGGCCTCGCTGCCCTCCTGGGCGCTCTCCACCCGCACCTCTACCTGAACTTCGCCACGTTCGGCAAACTCCAGGGTCAGCGGAAAGCGGTCGCCTTCGCTAAGCGGGGCCACGAGGTTCAGCAACATGAGATGGTAGCCGCCGCCGGGCCGCATGCGCTGCGTGGTGCCGGGTTCGATCTCGAGCTGCGGGACGCGGCGCATGCGCATCACGCCATCGTCCATGGCCATGTCGTGAATTTCCACGCTCTTGCTGGCCGGCGAACTCGCCCCCACCAGCAACGCCGATGAGTCGCCCTCCACGCTGATGTCCAGGTAGGCCGCACCATGGGGAACGCCCGGCGGTGCCGGGGTGGCGAACGGGTGGGCTATGCGTACGTCGTCCAGATGGCTCTCGTGGGCCTGGGCGGGCAGGGTCGCCAGCAGCGCGCTGGCCAGCAACAGGGGCAGGATGGAACGCATGGACTCTCCTCGTGATGATGCGCAACCGACAAGCCGCGCCGACTTTTCGGATAAAACTTCCGACGCTCGAGCCATGATAGCAGCCGTCAACCGCCTTCATGGCGTCGCGATGTCGCAGCCGTAGTGGCGCTCCCACATCAGCACGGCCGCCGCCACGGCACCGGGCAATAAAAAGAGATTGGCCAGCGGAACCCAGGTGATCAAGGTCACCCAGCCGCCATAGGTGAGCGTCGGCCACCAGCGACGGGCAAGGCGGCGGCGCATGTCGGCGAAACTCACCTGATTGTTGTCCATGGGGTAGTCGAGGTAGGTGATGGCCATCACCCAGGCGGAGAACAATGCCCACAGCAGCGGTGCCAGCAGGTTGAGGCCGGGAATCCAACTGACGATGAACAGCAGCAGCGCCCGCGGCAGGATGTAGGCGAGCTTGACCAGCTCGCGGCCCAGGGCGTCCACGGCGGCCCTGACCAGGCCGCGGTCATCGAGGGGTGGCCGCCCAGTGGCGACGACCTCCACCTTGGCCGCCAGAAAGCCGTAGAAGGGGGCGGCGATGAGGTGGGTCACCAGGGTGAAGGTGAAGAAGACGATCAACAGCAGGCTGATCACGAACAGCGGCCAGATCAGCCACTCGAGCCAGCCCAGCCAGCCGGGCACCATGGCCATCCAGGCATCCAGCCAACCGCCGAAATTCGTCACGACGTAGCCGAGCATGGTGGAGTAGACCAGCAGATTGACCAGTATCGGCGCGAAGACATAGCGCCGCAGGCCGCGGGTGTAGACCAGCCGCGTCCCGCGGGTCAGGGCCGTGAAGGCGTCGAGCATGGCGCTTCCTCGAGGTCGGGGAACGAACCGTCGCACTCGGCGACGGTCCGTATTGACCACCAAGTCGAGCGCCGTTTCAACCCTTGCGCGTCAGCGTGCTCTCGTCGATCTGATCGGGGTCCATGTGGCGAATGTCCAGGCCCTTGACCAGATAGATGACGTACTCGGCCAGGTTGTCGGCATGGTCGCCCACCCGCTCCAGGGCACGCAGGATCCACATCACGCTGAGCACCGGGCCGATAGCGCGACTGTCCTCCATCATGAAGGTCATCAGCGAACGCATGGCGCTGCCGTATTCGTCATCCACGGCATCGTCCTCGTGCACTACCTGCAGCGCCAGTTCGGTATCGAAGCGGGCGAAGGCCGTCAGCGCATCGCGCAGCATCTTGCGCACATGCTCGCTGATGTGACGCACCTCGATGAGGCCGCGCACGCCGTTGCCGCTCTCGATCAGGGTCAGGGCATTGCGGGCGATCTTGCTCGCTTCATCGCCGATGCGCTCCAGATCGGCGGTGGCGCGGATCACCGCCAGAACCAGGCGCAGGTCGGAAGCCGCGGGCTGACGCCGGGCCAGCACGCGGGTGCACTCGTCATCGATCTTGAGCTGCATTTCGTTGACCTGATGGTCGCCCTCGCTGACCTCCTCGGCCAGGCGACTATCGCCGTCGAGCAGCGCCTGGATGGCCTGCTGGACCTGCTGTTCCACCAGGCCTCCCATGGTCATCAGGTGGGTCTTGAGCTCCTCCAGCTCCTGATTGAACTGGCGAGAGATGTGCTGGCTATGGGTTTCACTGGTGATGTCCATCGGAACCTCCTCGGGGTGCCGTCGGCCGATCCTGTAGAACGTCAGGCAATGCGGCCGGTGATGTAGTTCTCGGTGCGCGTCAGGCGCGGGTTGGTGAACAGGGTATCGGTGGGTGCGTACTCCACCAGCCGGCCCTGCTGCAGGAAGGCGGTATAGTCGGAAACCCGTGCCGCCTGCTGCATGTTGTGGGTAACCAGCACCAGGGTGAGCTGCCCCTTGAGACTGCGGATCAGATCTTCGATCTTCAGGGTCGAGATCGGGTCGAGCGCCGAAGCCGGTTCGTCGAGCAGCAGCACCGATGGCTTCACGGCCAGAGTACGGGCGATCACCAGGCGCTGCTGCTGACCACCGGAGAGCGACCAGGCCGAATCGCTCAAGCGATCCTTCACTTCATCCCACAGTGCCGCGGCGCACAGTGCCCATTCGACGACATCGTCGCGTTGCCGCCGAGTGAGCCCTCCCTGCAACCGCAACCCGAAGGCAACGTTGTCGTAGATCGACATCGGAAAGGGGTTGGGCGCCTGGAAGACCATGCCTACCTGGCGTCGCAACTCATTCACCGCCACCGTGCGGGCATGAATGTCCTGCCCCTCGAAACGAATCGTGCCACGTTGCGTCACCGTCTCGTCGAGATCGTGCAGACGGTTGAGCGCACGCAACAACGTTGACTTGCCGCAACCGGACGGCCCGATGAAAGCGGTCACGCGGTGCCGTGGAACGCGCAAGGTCAATGCCTCGAGCGCCTGCGTATCGCCGTAGGCGAGGCTCAATCCCGCAATGTCGAAGCAGCTCGCCTCGAGCGGAAAGTCGATGACTGGCGGATTCACCATCCCCCCCTTTCCCATCAATGCGCCGTCTTGGCATGGCGCGACGCAACATGATGGCGCAGAAATATTGCAGTCAGGTTAAGCACCAGGATCACCAGCACCAGTAGCAATGCCGTAGCGAACACCAGCGGCATCGCCGCCTGTACGTCATCGCCGTGGAAGGCGGTGTCGTAGACGTGATAGCCGAGATGCATGAACTTGCGGTCAAGATGCAGGAAGGGGAAGTCGCCGTCCACCGGTATCTGCGGCGCCAGCTTGGCTACCCCGACCAGCATCAGCGGCGCCACTTCGCCGGCGGCCCGGGCCACGGCGAGGATCACCCCGGTGAGCATGGCCGGCACTGCCATGGGCAGTACCACACGGGTGAGCATCTCCAGGCGCGTGGCGCCCAGTGCCAGGGCACCTTCCCGCTGGTGGTCGGGAATGCGCGCCAACCCCTCCTCGGTGGCCACGATCACCACCGGGAGGGTGAGCAGGGCCAGCGTCAGCGAGGCCCACAGCAGACCGCCGGTACCGAAGGTGGGAGAAGGCAGGCTATCGCCGAAGAACCATTCATCCAGTGTGCCGCCAATGCCGTAGACGAATACCCCGAGCCCGAACACCCCATAGACGATGGAAGGTACGCCAGCGAGGTTACGCACGGCGATGCGCACCAGCCGCGTCAGGCGCCCCTGATGGGCCACCTCGTTGAGGTAGAAAGCCGCCAGCACCCCGAAGGGCGTAACCAGCAGCGACATCAGCATCACCATCAGCACGGTGCCGAAGATCGCCGGCCACACGCCGCCAGCGCTATTGGCAGCACGGGGTCCTTCGGAGAGAAAGCGCCACACTCCCTGCGTCCAGGCGACCAGCTTCTCACCCGGCGACATGGCGTTGGGTCGGGAAGCCCTCAGCACCGCATCCAGCGGCTGGCGAAACCGATCGCCAGAAACGCTCTCCAGCACCAGCGTGGTCTCTCTCATCGCTGCATCGTGGCGGGCGATGCTTGCCGTCGCGGCTGCCAGGGCCGCGCGTGCTTCACCGTCATCGGGGTCGGCCTCGAGGCGGCGTGCCAGGGGACGAACCGTCTCGCGTTCCAGCGTTTCACGCGCTTCTCGCAGCTCCTCGAATGCTGCCAGCCGTGCCTGCAGCTGCATCCAGGCTGTCTCCATGCCCTGCTCCCCAGGCGCATCCTCGGCTTCGCCCGGTTCGATGGCCACCAGCCGGCCGATGAAATCGCCCCAGCGGCGCCGCTCGAGTACCACCAGGTCGGCGGGGTAGCGCTGCGCGGCGATCTCCGCCACCGGCAGCCACTCCCAGACTCCGCCATCCAGATCGCGGTTGCCAGTGAAATAAAGGCGTTCACGCCCACCACTCTCGGGCAGGGGTAGCTCACGCACGGCTCGGCCGGCCAGCTGGCGGCCGTCATCGAGCTCCACCAGCGCCACGGAAGCCGGCCAGAAGTGCCCCAGGCCACGTACAGCGATCAACAGCAACAAACCGCCGAGCAGCAGCAGCGACAGCGCCACGCTGCCGGCGGCCAGCCAGGCGCCAGCGCCTTCGTTGACCGGCCGACGATGGCGGAGCCGTTCAACCAGACTCATGCCGATCCACCCAAACGACGATAGCGACGATCCAGCCGCGTGCGAACCGCCTCGGCCAGCGTATTGACGAGGAAGGTGAAAACGAACAGCGCCAGCGCGGCCAGCAGCAGCAGACGATAGTCAGCGCTGCCCGGGGTGGCTTCCGGCAGCTCGATGGCGATGCTCGCCGCCATGGTCCGCATGCCTTCCAGGGGGCTGGCGCTCATCAGAGCGCTATTGCCGCTGGCCAGCAGCACGATCATGGTCTCGCCCACGGCGCGGCCAGCGCCGATCATCACCGCCGCGAAGATCCCCGGCAACGCCGCCGGCAATACCACTCGCCACAGCGCCTGCCAGCGTGTCGCACCCAGCGCCTGGGCGCCTTCGGCGAGGTTGCCTGGCACGCCGGCCAGCGCCTCTTCCGCCAGGGCATAGACGCTGGGTAACACGGCGAACCCCATGGCGAACCCGACGATCAGCGCATTGCGTGCCGCATAGTGCAGCCCCAGCTCGGCATCCAGCCAGCCGCGCAGGTCGCCACCGAAAAGCAGGGATTCCATCACTGGTGCAACGGCCACCGCTGCCCAACCCAGTGCGATGAGCCATGGCGCCAACCACAGCCCCGCCCAGCTCAATGGCAGGCCACGGCGCAAGCCAGCCGGCAGCCAACGCCATAGCGCACCCGCCAGAAGTACGGCCGGCAGCACCATCAGCAGCAGGGCCAGGGTTTCGGCCAGATGGCGCTCCACCCAGGGCGCCAGCACCAGGCCGGCGACGAAGCCGATGACCACGCCCGGCAGCGCCTCCATCAGCTCCAGGGTCGGCTTGAGCCGGGCCCGCAGTCGGGGCGACATGAACAGCGCCGAATGCATCGCCGCCCCCAGAGCCAGCGGTATGGCGAAGAGCAGTGCCCAGAATGCCGCCTTGAGGGTGCCCCAGGCGATCGGCGTCAAGGTCGTCCGAATCCTGTCGATTTCCAGCCCTCCCCTCAGCAGAGCCGGCACGGCCTCCACTGCCAGGAAAAGCCCGATGGCCAGCACGGCCAGGATCACGCCGATACCACCGGCGGCAATCAAGCCGGTAGCGAGGCGGTCACGCAGGTGGCGCCGACGGGTGCGTGGCAACGAGATGGGTAAGCGGTCGATCATGCGCTGCAGCGTAAGACACCTTGATGACAGATGAGTGACAGGCTCAGTCGTCGGCCAGTGGAGCCAACCCCAGACGACGACGCTGGTTGGCCAGCTGCACCTCGGGCAGCGCCACGAAACCCAGCGACTTCACGCTGGCCTGGCCTGCCGGTGACAGCACCAGATCCAGGAAGGCTCGCTCCACGGCAGGCAAGCCACCGTCCGGCGGCAGGTTGAGATAGAGATAGAGCGAACGGCTCAACGGATAGTCGCCGCGACGTACCGCCTCGACGGTAGGCCGGTGGCGAACGCCCCTATCGTCCACGAGTGCGAGGGCCTTGACCGACGCCGTGAGGTGGTTGAGGCCAGCATAGCCGATGGCGCTGCGCGTTTCGCCTACGGCTGCCACCACGGCAGCCGAGCCGGGATGCTCGTTCAGCCCATGGCGGTACTCACCGCCGCACAGGGCCCGCTCGCGAAACAGCCCGTAGGTTCCGGAAGCCAGGTTGCGGCCATGCAGTTCGATACGCCCCGGGGGTGCCTCTAGCCCCAGCTGCGACCAGCGTGTGATGGCTCGCTCGGCGCCGCAGTGGCGCGTGTGCGAGAAGATGGCATCCAGGGTTTGTCGGTCGAGCGCCTCCAAGGGGTGGTGGCGATGCACCACCACCGCCAGGGCGTCGCGAGCGATCTCGATTTCTACCGGCGGATAGCCGTGGTGGGCGATGAACGCCTCCCGTTCGGCCTCGCGCATGGGCCTCGACATGGGCCCCAGACGTATGGTGCCCGCGGTGAGGGCGGGGGGCGCACTGGCCGAGCCGCTGGCCTGCAACTGCAGGCGAATGCCCGGGTGGCGCTCGGTGAGCTGCTCGCCCCAGCGCAGCATCAGTCCCGCCAGGGTATCGGAGCCCATGGTCCCCAGCGTGCCCACCGGCTCGGCACGCAGCGGCGCGGCCAGCAGCAGACCAACGACCAGCAGCCCTGCCAGGCTGGAGCCCGAACGCCCAAGACGTATAAGATGGCGCACCAGGCGTTGGCGCTGCATCGCAACACCGTAGCGACAAAGCGCCGTCATCCACAACAACAAGCCGAGCTTGCGACACCTCATGACAGACCTCGATGATATACCCGCCCCACAGGGGCAACTGACACTGAAACTGCTGGCCAGCCGCCAGGACACCAACCTCTATGGCGACATACCCGGTGGCTGGCTGGTGCGCCACATGGACCAGGCCGCCGAACTGGCCGCGGGTCGAGAAGCCATGGGCCGCACGGCGACCGTGGCCATCGAGGGCATGGACTTTCTATGTCCGGTCAGGGTCGGATCCATGGTCAATATCTTCACCCGCGTCCGCGATATCGGCCACAGCTCGATCAAGATCGACGTGGAAGTCTGGATTCGCTCGCCCCACGAACGCGATCCGGACGAACTGAACAAGGTCACCGAGGCACACTTCGTGATGGTTGCCCTCGACGACAACGGCCGCATCCGTTCCGTGCACCGCAATGCCCACCAATGACAGGGGCGCCTTGCGGCGCCCCTGATCACGTGCCCGGTGACGGCACCCTTCAGGCACCGACCTTTTCGCGGGCCTTGAGGTAGGCGAATTCGCCGACATCACTGAAGCGGCGCACCAGCTTCTGGAAGGCGATGTAGGACTCGTAGACCTTGGCCGAGTCGGCATCGTCGTCCACCTGCTCTTGGATGACCTCCTTCGAAGCCTCATAAAGTGCCGCCATGACGTCCTCGGGGAAGCTCCTCAACTGTACGCCATGCTCATCGACCAACGTATCCAGTGCCTGGGCATTGCGGAAGGCGAACTCGCTGATCATCGCCAGATTGGAGGCACGCGCCGCTTCGGTGACCACCGCCTTGAGGTCGTCGGGCAGTTCGTTCCAGGCATCCAGGTTGACGGTACCCTCGAGGATCGCCGATGGCTCGTTCCAGGCCGACGTGTAGTAGTAGTCGGCGACTTCGTGAAGACCGAACGCCAGGTCGTTGTAGGGCCCCACCCAGTCGGCAGCATCCAGCACGCCGGTCTGCAGGGAGGTGAATATCTCCGAGCCCGGCATGTTGACGGTGGTGACGCCGATGCGATTCATCGCCTCGCCGGCCAGCCCGGGCAAGCGCAGCTTGAGGCCCTGCATGTCTTCCAGGGAGTTGATCTCCTTCTTGAACCAACCGGCCATCTGAGTGCCGGTATTGCCCACCGGGAAAGGCTTGAGGTTGTGCTCGGCGTAAACTTCGTCCCACAGCTCCTGACCGCCACCGTAGTAGAGCCAGGCGTTGGTTTCGGTGGTGTTCATGCCGAAGGGCACGGCGGTGAAGAACTGGGAGGCAGCCAGCTTTCCGCGCCAATAGTAGGAGGCGGAGTGGCCCATCTCGGCAGTGCCAGCGGCTACGGCATCGAAGACTTCCAGCGGCGGCACCATCTCGCCAGCGCCGTGCACGCGGACTCGCATGCGTCCGGCCGAGAGCCGCTCGATGCGCGCAGCGAAATCGTTGGCGCCAGTACCCAGCGCAGGAAAGTTCTTCGGCCACGACGTGACCATGTCCCAGGTGATGGTTTCCTGGGCCTTGGCAGTCGAAACGAAAGGCGCGGCAGCGATACCGGCGGCACCCAAGCCAGCGGTCTTGAGCGTATTCTTGAGAAAGTGACGGCGTTGCATGGCAGGCATGACTCCGGGGTGAATTATTCTGTCCCGCGTGCTATCACGCGGCGTGTCCACCCCAGAGTATGCGGCAAGGTCAATTTAACCGGCAAGCCGACCAATTGACCGGGTAATTAACGCACCGATTTACCCCCGGGAAGCGCCGTTTCATGTCGCGAGCGAACGAAAGAGACTGGCCGTGCTCGATGAAGCTTGTGCGGCCCGACGCTTCGACGGTGCGGCGCTTCGACGGTGCGGCGCTTCGGTACCGTGGGCGGCCAGGATATCGAGCGTAGCCATGAACCGACGCTTCCCTACAGAGGCGTCAGCTTGGCGAAGCCTAGCACCAGCCACTTGTCCCCCTCGCCCTCGAAGCTCACCTGCACCCGGGCACGCTGTCCCTCGCCCTCGGCATTGAGGATCACGCCCTCGCCGAACACCGGGTGACTGACGCGCTGCCCCAGGCTCAGGCTAGGCAGATCGTCGCCGCCATCCACCGAGGTCTGACGCGACAACCCCACGGCCGGGCGGGTGGCGGTCACCGGCCGGGAAACCTGACCGCGCAGACGCACCTCTTCGAGGAATTCCTCGGGAATCTCGCGCAAGAAGCGCGACGGCCGCTGGTAGGTTTCCTTGCCGTGCAGGCGACGGATCTCGGCGTGGGTGAGATAGAGTTTACGCATGGCACGGGTCAGGCCCACGTAACAGAGCCGGCGCTCTTCCTCGAGGCGCCCCGGCTCCTCCAGCGACATGCGATGCGGGAAGAGCCCCTCCTCGACCCCGGCGATGAACACCACCGGAAATTCCAGTCCCTTGGCCGAGTGCAAGGTCATCAATTGCACGCCATCCTCGAAATCATCAGCCTCGTGGTCACCGGCATTGAGGGCGGCTTCGGCGAGGAAGGCCTCCAGCGCCACGCTGCCCTCGCCCACCTCGGGTGGATCGAGCGCTTCACCCTGGGTGAAAGCGCGTGCGGCATTGACCAGTTCCTCGAGGTTCTCGACTCGGGCCTGGCCCTTTTCGCCCTTTTCGCTCTGATGATGGGCGATCAGTCCGCTGCGCTCGACGACGTGGGAAACGATCTCGCTCAAGGCCATGCCGGCGGTCTCATTGTCGAGCCCTTCGATGAGGTCGGCGAAGGTGGTGAGCGCCGAACCGGCGCGGCCCTTGAATGCCCCTTGGGCAAGGCCATCGTGCAACGCCTGCCACAGCGAGATGCCGCTTTCGCGGGCGAGGCTGCGCACCTGCTCCACGGTGCGCGTGCCGATGCCGCGAGCCGGCACGTTGACGATGCGCTCGAGCGAGGCATCGTCGTCGCGGTTGAGCAGCAGGCGCAGGTAGGCCAGGGCATTCTTGATCTCGAGGCGCTCGTAGAAACGCTGACCACCGTAGATGCGGTAGGGCATGCCCTGGCGGATCAATGTCTCCTCAATCACCCGCGACTGGGCGTTGGAGCGGTAGAGGATGGCCACTTCACGGCGATTGAAGCCGGCGTCGACCTTCTCCTTGATGGTATCGACGATGAAGCGCGCCTCATCGAGATCATTGAACCCCGAATACACGGAAATCGGCTCGCCATGGGCGCCTTCGGTCCACAACGCCTTGCCCAGGCGGTCGGCATTGTGGCGAATCAACGCATTGGCAGCATCGAGGATGACGCTGGTGGAGCGGTAGTTCTGCTCCAGGCGAACCGTATGAGTCTGCGGGAACTCCTGCTCGAAGCGACGCAGGTTCTCGACCCGCGCCCCGCGCCATCCATAGATCGACTGGTCGTCGTCGCCGACCACGGTCATCGGCGTGGTCATGCCGGTGAGCAGCTTCAGCCAGGCGTACTGCAGGGTATTGGTGTCCTGAAACTCGTCGACCAGCACATGGGCGAAACGCTCGCGGTAGTGGGCGAGCAGCGCCGGGTTGTCGCGCAACAGTTCCAGGCTCCTGAGCAGCAGTTCGCCGAAATCGACCAGTCCGCCGCGCTCGCAGGTGAGCTGATAGCGCTCGTAGAGCTCGACCATCTGTCCGAGGTAGGCGTCCCCATGGGCGTCGACCTGATGCGGGCGCAGCCCCTCCTCCTTGCAGCCGCTGATAAAGGATTGCACCTGGCGTGGCGGAAAACGCTCGTCGTCGATCCGGTGCTCCTTGAGCAGGCGCTTGATCAGGCGTAGCTGGTCGTCGGTATCGATGATCTGGAAGTGCTGCGGCAGGCGTGCATCCTGCCAGTGGGTACGCAGCAGGCGATGAGCGATGGCATGGAAGGTACCGACCCATACGTTGCGCAGCGACAGGCCCAGCAGCGCCTCCAGTCGCGTACGCATCTCGCGCGCCGCCTTGTTGGTGAAGGTCACGGCGAGCACGGCATAGGGCGAGAGCCCTTCGGCCTGCATCAACCAGGCGATGCGGTGGACCAGCACTCGGGTCTTGCCGGAGCCGGCCCCGGCCAGCACCAGCAGGTTGCCCTGAGGGGCGCTCACCGCCTCGCGCTGGGCGGCATTCAGGTGGTCGAGGATCGCCGTGACGTCGTCCATGGGGAAGGCATCGCTGCTCGGAAAATGGGCCGACAGCTTAGCATATTGCGCCCGACAGAACCGGGGGCACGAGCAGAGAGGCCTCGCAGATATCGCTCGCGGCTGATCCGTCGGCAGGCCTGCGAGGAGGCGCTGTAAACCCCTCCCTGGGCGCTACCTTCGCCATCCATGGCGAAGGACCTCCTCTTCGGCCTGCCCCCGGCGCCGCTCGCTTTATGGTCTTCCCTCTTGTTCCGGGAATCTAAGTGGCGTCAGGCTCTTCTTCACCGCCTTGAGCTGCTCGGCGAGCTTGGGGCCACGGGTCTTGGCCACGCCCACGGCGAGCACGTCGACCAGCACCAGGTGGGCGATGCGCGAACTCATGGGCGTGTAGATCTCGGTGTCCTCATGAACGTCGATGTAGAGCGGCAGGGTCACTTCCTCGGCGAGCGGCGAACCGCTGGGGCACAGGCCGATCACCGTGGCCCCGGCCTCACGCGCCAGACGAACGCTGGCCACCAGAGCGCGGGTACGGCCGGTCTGCGAGATGGCCACCACCACGTCGCCCTCCTTGAGAGTCACCGCCGACATGTTCTGCATGTGCGGGTCGGCATAGGCAGCGGTGGATATCTGCAGGCGAAAGAACTTGTGCTGGGCATCGAAGGCCACCGCTCCGGAGGCACCGAAACCGTAGAACTCCACCCGGTTGGCCATGGCCAGCGCCTGGATCGCCCGACTCAGCGCCTCGTTGTCGAGGCGATCACGCACCGACAGCAAGGTACCCACGGTGGAGTCGAAGATGCTCTGGGAGAACTCCGCCACCGAGTCGTCGTCGTTCATCGAGAACTGGGCGAACTGGCTGCCCGAGGCCAGCATCTGGGCCAGTTTGAGCTTGAAATCCTGAAAGCCATTGCAGCCCAACGCCCGACAGAAGCGCACAACCGTAGGCTCGCTTACCTTGGCTTCGGTCGCCAGGTCGACGATTCGCATGTGGATGACTTCCTCGGGATTGCGCAGCACGTAGCGCGCCACTTTCTGTTCGGAGCGGCGAAAATGCTCCATGCGGCGTCGCATGTCATCGAAGAGGGCGCGGCTCACGCGAAACTCCTTACTGGTAACGACAGTGGATGGGTCGGCCGCGATGCCGATGTGTTCACAGTATGCCCCATCCAGGCGCCGATCGGGGAACCTAGTCCTCCGAACGTGGAATGGCCCAGAGCGTCATCATTCTGTCAAGTAGGGTATAGTAAGAAATGGCGTGTTGCACCGCACCTTGCAGGCGATCACAACCCGCCACGAGAAGAGCAACAAGTAGGGAGAGTCAAACATGCGCAATGCCGAACGCGTCACCTCCGTCAAGAGCCAACTTCTCGACATCTACATGAGCATGAAAGTCGCAGAACACGAGCAGCGGTCGCGCAGCGCTGCCCAGCGCAACCTGCGAGCCCGGCGCGGCATCGAATTGCACCGTGAATTCAAACGGCTCGAGCGCGACATCGCCGACCTGGTGGACGACGAAAAACACTGAGCCGGCCGCCCCAGGGCGGCCGAACTCGGCGAAGCGCACCCGCCCCGTACCACGGGGCGGGAGGAGCAGCTCACCCCAGCAGCGAGTTGACGAACACCGCGATCACTCCCAGCGGGGCCACGTAGCGCGTCACCACAACCCACAGTGACTCGGCGCCGCCGGAAAGCTTGAGCTCTTGCGCCACGCCCTGGCGATCCAGGCACCAGGCGGCGAACACCACGGCGCCCAACCCGGTCAACGGCAACAGAATCTTGCTGGTCAGGTTGTCCAACAGATCGAAGACATTGAAGCCCAGGATCAGGAAGTCACCCAGCAAGTTGAAGGACAGCAGTGCCAGAACCCCCAGCAACCACACACCGATACCGCAAGCCACGGTCGCCGCGACGCGCGACAACGACGTGCGCTCTTCCACGAACTCCACCGCCGGCTCGAGCAGCGAAATGGCCGAGGTTAACGCTGCGAAGGTCAGCAGCAGGAAGAACATCAGGCCGAGGATGGTACCGCCGCCCATGTTGCCGAATGCCAGTGGCAGGGTGACGAAGATCAGCCCGGGGCCGGAATCCAGATCCAGGCCATTGGCAAACACGATGGGGAAAATCGCCAGGCCGGCCAGCAGTGCGATGACGGTATCCAGAATGATCACCGTGCGCGCCGTGCCCAGCAGGTTGACGTCCTCGCCCAGGTAGGAACCGTAAGCCATCATGATGCCCATGCCCAGCGACAGGGTGAAGAATGCCTGCCCCATGGCGGCCAGCACCACCTCACCATTCACGGCACTCCAATCCGGGCTGAACATAAAAGCCAAGGCCTCGCCGAAATGGCCGGTGGTCATGCCGTAACCCACCAGAATCAGCATGAGCACCACCAGGGCCGGCATCAAGGTGCGCACGGCACCTTCCAGGCCATTGGTCACACCGCGCGCCACGATACCGATCACCAGCACCATGAAAGCCGTGTGCCATAGCAGCAGCAAGCCAGGGTTACCCAACATGCCGGTGAAGACGGAACCAATGCCATCGGCATCCTGGCCGCTGAAGTTCCCGGTGACCGAGCCCAGGGTATAGTAGAGCGACCAGCCGCCGATCACGCTATAGAATGAGAGTATGAGGAAACCGCCCAGTACGCCGCTGATGCCCACCAGTGCCCAGGCCGGGAAATGCCCGCCTCGCTTGGCGAGATCCACCATGGCATTGATGGGATTCTCCTGCCCGCGACGGCCAATCAGCCACTCTGCCACCAGAATCGGCAAGCCGATCAGTCCGATGCACAGCAGGTAAACGAGCACGAAAGCGGCACCGCCACTCTCGCCCACCATGTAGGGAAATTTCCAGATGTTGCCCAGACCGACCGCCGAACCGGCGGCGGCGAGCACGAAGGTCATCTTCGATGACCACTGTGCATGGGTGATTTTCGACATGATTCACCTGTTGTTGTGTATATGGTCGTTGATGTGCCTCAAGGCGACTATTACAGCAAGATTCGATGGAATATCGCCTGTATGACGGCAAATCTATCCGATCATACGCTCGATGGCCAGCGGCTGAAGGTCGTCTTTTCGGGTAGCAAGACCGAGGCTCGGCGCTACACGGGAGCGGCGAATGGTGCAACGGGCAGTGCGCGCAGGATCTCATGGCGATTCCGGCTAGAACAGCGAGCTCTGTCGTTCTCCGGCAAAATCGCCCAGTGCCGGCAGGTCGAGCTTCTCAGCCAAGAGCACAGACAGCTTCCTGGCAAGCTGTGGGGCCTGACGGTTATCGGGCGTATGCACAAAGAGAAAAGGGGTTTTCCCCTGTTTTATCCACAGGCCGAACTGGTCGATCCAGGGTCGAAAGCGAGACAGATTAGTCGCTTCGTCACAATGCCCGATGAAGCGCACCACCGGCTCACTTGCCGTGGAAAGCACGTGTAATGGGCATTTTGGCTTCTCTTGCCGGGCCTTGGCCAACCCTGAACGATCCTCATGCGGTGGAGCGAAGAGAGGACGAACGTCAAGCATCACGCGGTTGACACCATGAGTTATCAACAATCGGTTGAATGTCTGCTCGGCCATCTCCTTGTGGAAAAATTCCCGGTGACGCCCTTCTACCCCACAGGGAATTGCCGCAGGCCAGCGGGAGAGCAGCGATTCCAACTGCGGCAGTTCGTCGGCGCCGAAATCCCTCGGTAGCTGTACCATCACCGGACCCAATCGATCGTGCAGGGGAGCGAGCGCCTCCAGAAAAGCGTCGACCTCGCTGCCGACACCGACCAGACGCCGCCGATGGGTCAGCAACGCCGGCAATTTGAAGCAGAAGCGAAAGTGCGGCGGTGTCTGGCGGGCCCAGGCCGCGACCGTCTCCGGTCGCGGAGCTCCGCTATAGAAGGTGGTGTTGCCCTCCACGGCGGAAAAGACCCGGGCATAATCCGTCAGGTGGCCATCGCTGCCTGCGTGGGGCGGATAGAGACTCCCCCGCCACTCGGCATTGGCCCACATGGGCAGCCCCAGCTTCAGGCACGCCTGGCTCTCGTCGGTGGCCACCCGCCACTCACTCCACGGTGACGGATTTGGCCAGGTTACGCGGCTGATCGACGTCGGTGCCCTTGAGCACCGCCACGTGATAGCTGAGCAGCTGCAGCGGCAAGGTGTAGAGCAGCGGTGCCAGCGCCTCGTGCACGTGAGGCAAATGGAGCACGCGAATGCCCGGTTCCTCTGCCAGGCTCACCTGCTCGTCGGCGAACACGTACAGCTCACCGCCACGCGCACGCACTTCCTGGAGGTTGGACTTGAGCTTGTCGAGCAGCTCATCGTTGGGCGCCACCGCGATCACCGGCATCTCGCTGTCGACCAGGGCCAGAGGGCCATGCTTGAGCTCCCCGGCGGGATAGGCTTCGGCGTGAATGTAGGAGATTTCCTTGAGCTTCAGCGCTCCTTCCAGGGCAATCGGGAAGTGCGCTCCACGCCCCAGGAAAAGCGCATGGTGCTTTTCGGCGAAGGCCGTCGACAGCGCCTCGATGCGCTCGTCCAGCGCCAGAACCCGCTCCACCAGCCGAGGCAAGCCGCGCAAGGCGTTGACCAGTTCGCTCTGTATCCCCTCGTCGAGCCCATGACTGCGGCCCAGCGCCAGGGTCAGCAGCATCAAGGCCGCCAGCTGGGTGGTGAACGCCTTGGTGGAGGCCACGCCGATCTCCGGGCCGGCCTGGGTCATCAGTGTCAGGTCGGATTCTCGCACCAGGGAACTGCCCGGCACGTTGCAGATAGCCAGACTGGCGAGATAGCCCTTCTCGCGGGCGAAGCGCAGCGCCGCCAGGGTGTCGGCAGTCTCGCCGGACTGAGACAGCGTCACGAACAGGGTGTCCTCGGGAACGACCACCTGGCGATAGCGGTACTCGGAGGCGACCTCCACCTGCACCGGCAGGCCGGCATAGCGCTCCAGCCAATAACGCGCCACCAGGCCGGCATGATAGCTGGTGCCGCAGGCGACGATATGGATCTGTTTGACGCGCTCGAACAGCGCCCGCGCCTCGGGCCCGAAGCTTTCCACCAGCACGGCGCGGTCGCCCAGACGCCCTTCCAGGGCGGCGGCAATCACCGCCGGCTGCTCGTGAATCTCCTTGAGCATGAAGTGGCGATACTCACCCTTGCTGGCGGCACCGTCGCCATGCTCGAAGGTGTCCACCTCGCGTTCGACCGCGTGGCCGGCCGTATCGTAGACGTCGATGTGGCCGCCGTCGGCGAGGCGCACCACATCGCCTTCCTGCAGATAGACGAAGCGATCGGTGACCTGCAGCAGCGCCAGCGGATCGGAGCCGAGAAAGGCCTCGTCGATGCCCACCCCGACGACCAGCGGGCTGCCCTGGCGGGCGCCGATCACCACGTCGGGTTCGTCGGCATGCATGACCGCCAACGCATAGGCGCCTTCGAGGCGCGCCAGGCTGCGCTGAACCGCTGTCAGCAGGTCATGGGTCTGGCAGTAGTCGCGGTCGATCAGGTGGGCTACCACTTCGGTATCGGTCTGCGAGGTGAAACGATAACCCGCGGCAGCGAGTTCTTCACGCAGGGTCTCATGGTTCTCGATGATGCCGTTGTGCACCACGGCGAGCCGCTCGCCCGACAGGTGCGGATGGGCGTTATCCTCGGTGGGCCTACCATGGGTCGCCCAGCGCGTATGTGCGATACCGCAGCGCCCAGCCATCGGCTCGCTATCGAGGCACGCTTCCAGAGCCGCCACCTTGCCCACCGCCCGGCTGCGCTGCAGTCGACCGTCGCTGGACAGTACCGCCATACCGGCCGAATCGTAGCCACGATACTCCAGTCGCTTGAGACCCTCGAGCAGAATGCCTTCCACATTGCGCTGGGCCACGGCCCCGACGATGCCACACATGGTGCCTCTCCTATTGCTGTTTGGCGTTGCTAGGTCGCGGCCAGTCGGCCTTGCTCACCTGGCGGGCCCGCGAGACGGCCAGGGCATTGTCCGCGACGTCCTTGCTGATCGTCGACCCGGCGCCCACGGTGGCTCCCTGACCGACGCTGACCGGCGCCACCAGGGCGGTGTTGGAACCGATGAAGGCGTCGTCGCCGATCTCGGTACGGTGCTTGTGGGCACCGTCGTAGTTGCAGGTGATGGTACCGGCCCCCACGTTGACCCCGCGCCCCAGGCGGGCGTCGCCCACGTAGCTCAGGTGATTGATCTTGCTGCCCTCGCCCACCTCGACGTTCTTGGTTTCGACGAAGTTGCCCACCTTGGCCCCCACCGCCAGGCGCGATCCGGGCCGCAGCCGGGCGAAGGGGCCAATGCGGCCATGACCGGCAATCACTGCCCCCTCGATGACGCTGTGCGGCTCGATCAGTGTCTCGGCGCCGATGTGGCTATCCCGGATCACGCAGTGGGCTCCGATGCGCACCCCCTCGCCGAGCTCGACTTCGCCTTCGAAGATGCAGCCCACGTCGATCTCGACATCGTGGCCGCAGCGCAGCCGACCGCGGACGTCGAGACGTGCCGGATCGGCCAGCGCCACCCCGTCGCGCATCAGCCCCTCGGCAAGCCGCGCCTGGTGGGCACGCTCGAGACGCGCCATTTGCAGCCGGTCGTTGACGCCCTCCACCTCCAGCGCATCGCTGGGCCGAGCGGTGGCGATGCCCACGCCTTCGGCCGCCGCCATGGCGATGATGTCGGTGAGGTAGTACTCGCCCTGAGCGTTGTCGGCGGACAGCCGTGGCAGCCACCGGCGCAGCTGGTCGGCGGTCATGGCCATGATGCCGGTGTTGCACTCGCGCACGGCACGCTCGCGTTCGCTGGCGTCCTTGTGCTCGACGATGGCCACCGCCTCGCCGTCCGCGTTGCGCAGCACGCGCCCATACCCGGTCGGATCCTCCAGCATCACCGTGAGCAGCGCCAAACGCGACTCGCTGACCTCGGCGAGCAGCGCGGCCAGGGTGTCACGGCGAATCAGCGGCACATCGCCATACAGCACCAGCACCTTGCCCTGCCCCAGCGCCTCCAGGGTCTGGGCCACGGCATGACCGGTGCCCTTCTGTTCGGCCTGCAGCGCGAAGTGCACCGGCGTGTCGGCCAGCGCCTCGCGCACGGCCTCGGCGCCATGCCCCACCACCACATGCAGTCGCTCGGCCGCCAGCTGGTTTGCGGTATCGAGCACATGGCGCACCATCGGCTTGCCCGCCAGGCGATGCAGCACCTTGGGCCGGCTGGAGCGCATGCGCGTGCCCTGTCCGGCCGCCAGAATCACCACGTCAAGGCTCATCGGGACTCCTCGTCGGTTCATTGATCGGATCGCGTTCATCGGCTGTCAGTTTACACCCGCCCATCAGCGCCGCACCTCCACACCCAGCGCATCGACCTGCTCCTCGCCGAAGGTGTCGACGAAAGCCGGACTCACCCAGCTCTCCCAGGCGTCGCCACGGCGCACCAGCATCAGTACCGCCAGCCCTTCCCGGCGGGCCAGCGCCATGCCTTCGTCTTCGCCAAGCACGGTCAATGCCGTGGCCCAGGCATCCGCCCAGGCATTGGAGGGATGCGCCACGGTGACGGAAGCCAGGCCATGGGTGATGGGGCGACCGCTGCGAGGATCGAGGGTATGCGAGTAGCGTTGCCCCTCTTCTTCGAAGAAGTTGCGGTAGTCGCCCGAGGTCGCCACCGAGATATCGTGCAACGGAACCACATGGGTCGCCTCCTGGCGGTCGTCGAGGGGCGCCTCGATGCCGATGCGCCAGGGCTCTGCCTCGCCGTCACGCCATCCGGCCACCCTCAGATCGCCGCCCAGATTGACCAGGTAGTGCTCGATGCCTTCGTTGGCCAGATACTCCGCCACCCGGTCGGTGGCATGCCCCTTGGCAACCGCAGAGAGGTCGACGAAGACATCGCGCACCCGCCTGGCGCGCTGTCGTTCGGGATCGACTTCGAGGCTGTCGGGACCGATCTCGGCCAGGCGCTCGCGCAGGCTCGCCTCGTCCGGCACCTCGCGGGGACGCGCCTCGGGACCGAAGCTCCACAGGTTGACCAGCCCACCGATGGTGATGTCGAAGGCGCCATCACTGGCCTCGGCCACCGACTCACTGATGGCGAGCACCTCGATCAATTCACTGGACAGCGGCTGCCACTCGCCGACCGGAGCCGAGTTGAAGTCGGAAAGCTCGGAGTCATCACGATAAGTGGACATGCTGGCATCGACGTCTTCCAACACCGCTTCGATCCCCGCTTCCAGCCCCTGTACCTCACCCAGCGTCAGCGAATCGGCCATGGTTACCTGGTAGAACGTCCCGAAAATGGCGCCCTCCAGGCGTACCGGCGATTCCATTGGCCGGTCGCTTTCCGAGCAGCCGGCCAGCAATGCCAGCATTCCCATCATCAGAGCGAAACGATTGAGCGCAGGCATGACGATTCCTCGCGAATGGACAGGATGACGGGTATCAGACCCAATAGAGCCACAGCAGCCAACCACCGAGCGCCAGGCGATAGACCACGAAGGGCTGCATGCCGATACGCCGGATGAAAGCCAGAAAATAGTGAATGCACAGGTAGGCACTGATGCCGGAGAGCAGCGTGCCCAGCGTCAGCGCCAGCCAGTCGATGTGCTGGGGCTGCTGGATCAGGCCTACGGTTTCCAAGCCGCCGGCCAGCAGGATCACCGGAATCGACAGCAGAAAGGAGAAGCGCGCCGACGCCTCGCGGCTCAGCCCGAGCAGCAGCGCTGCGGTGATGGTGATGCCCGAGCGAGAGGTGCCGGGAACCAACGCCAGCGCCTGGGCAAAACCGATGAACAGAGCATCCCTCAGGGAAAGCTGGTATTCGCTGCGCTCACCGCGGTGCCCCCAATCCGCATAGGCCAGCAACAGACCGAAACCGATCAGCGTGGCAGCGATCAGCAGCGGAGACCGCATGCCCAGAGCGATGGCATCACGAAACAGCAGGCCGAAAATGCATACCGGTATGGTGGCCAGCACCACCCACCAGGCCAGCCGGGCATCCGGATCGACGCCTGCACCGGAAAACGAGGCCCACCAAGCGCGGGCCATGCGCGTGAGCTCCTCGCGAAAGTAAGCCACGACTGCAGCCAGGCTGCCGAGATGCAGGGCTACGTCGAAGGCCAGGCCCTGATCTCCCCAGCCGATAAGCCCGGGAACCAGAATCAGGTGAGCGGAACTGGAGATCGGGAGGAACTCGGTCAGCCCCTGAAAGACAGCGAGAATGACGACCTGTGGCCAATCCATGTGGCACTTCCCTACCCGTGAGCGCAGACCCATGTGACGCGCAAGAGGATACACGTCCAGCGCCGCGCTGTCCGCCACGCGACGTGGCAGAGCCCTTTCCCCTTCAATTCAGCTTGCGGTAATGCGAAAATTCCGACCAAATGAGTCCACATTGTCCGCCTCATCCTCCAGGGGCGCGACCCATCGGTAGCGGCCATGAGTGCGAGCGATCCCCCCTTGACGGACCAGCACGAACAGATTCGCGATGCCAAGCGCGTCACGCTCATCGGCGCCTGGATCGACGGCACCCTGGGGCTGGCCAAGGTCATCGTCGGTCTGCTGGTCGGTTCGGCCGCGCTGATCGCCGACGGTATCCACTCCTTCTCCGACCTGATCACCGACGGCTTCGTGCTCGCAGCCACCCATTACGGCCGCCAGGATCCGGATCAGGACCACCACTACGGCCATGGCCGCATCGAGACGCTGGCCACGCTGTTGCTGGGCAGCGTGCTCATCTTCGTGGCCGGTGCCATTGCCTGGTCCAGTCTGCAGCGCCTGTTGATCGGCACCAGCATTCCAGCACCCGGCGTGTGGGCAATGCTGCTGGCCGTCGCGGCACTGCTCGCCAAGGAGTGGATCTTCCAATATACCTTGCGCGTGGCCAAGCGAGTCAGCTCGCGACTGCTCGAGGCCAATGCCTGGCACTCGCGTTCCGATGCACTTTCCACCGCCGTGGTACTGGTAGCCTTGATCGGCGCCCAGTTTGGCGCCGGCTGGCTGGACGCCATCGCCGCCGTGGTGGTAGGCCTGCTGGTGGGCAAGGTAGGTTGGGATCTGCTCTGGGAATCGGCCCGCGAGCTGGTCGACACCGCTCTGCCGGAGGACGCCCAGCAACGCATGCACGAAGTGGCCTGCAGCGTGCCGGGCGTCGATAGCGTCCATGATCTGCGCACCCGTCAATCCGCCGGCTGGGTCATGGTCGACCTGCACATCGTCGTCGGCCCCAAGGTGAGCGTTTCCGAGGCCCACGAGATCGGCAACGAGGTGAGCCGGCGGCTTCGCCGCGCCTTCCCCGCCCTCACCGACGTGATTTTCCACATCGACCCCGAGGACGATGCCGGTGAAGGCGATCCCAGCCGTTTCCCCGGCCTGCCGCTGCGTCCCGAGGTCGAGGCCGCACTTGACGAACGCTGGTACCAGCACCCCGTCTGGCGCACGCTCTCCGACCTTCAACTGCACTATCTGAACGGCAAGGTCTCCGTCTCGCTCGTGGTCGGCGACGACATCCACCAGCCGCCGCAATGCCTGGCCAGTCAGCTCAAGGCACTGGCCAACGACATCGAGTGGCTGGGCAATGTCGAGGTGCTGTTCGTCACCCGCGCCGCCAGCGATCCCACGAGCGCTCGATCGTGGCGCGCTAGGTGAGCATGGCAGTGGCGATGGTGAAATAGATCAGCACGCCCGACGCATCGATCAGCGTGGTCACCAGCGGCGCCGATGCCGTGGCTGGATCCCAGCCCACCCGATCGAGCACGAAGGGCAGGCACATGCCGATCAAGCTGCCGAACATCACGATGACCACCATGCTCAACGCCACGATCATCGCCACGGCCTCACCGCCCCGCATGACACCGATGGGGGCTACCGCCAGCGCCATGGTCAATCCCAGCGAACCCGCCACCAGCAGCTCGCGCCCGAGCAGCTTGCCCCAGTCCTTGACACCCACGTCACCGGTGGCCATGCCGCGCACCATCAGGGTCGCCGCCTGGGCGCCAGCGTTGCCGCCGCTACCGATCAACAGCGGCAGGAAGAACACCAGGGCGACCTGGGCAGCGATGGTATCTTCGAAATAGGCAATCCCGGCCCCGGAAAAGAGATTGGCGAACACCAGCAGCACCAGCCAGGTCACCCGCTTGCGATAGAGACTCCACAGCGGCACCCGGCTCACGCCATCCTCGAGCTGACCGATGGACATCCCCTTGTGGATGTCTTCGGTGGCCTCCGACTCGGCCACGTCCATGGCATCGTCGTGGGTGACGATACCGATCAGACGCTCGTCGGCATCGACCACCGGCACCGCCAGCAGATCGTAGCGGGCGACCAGGCGCGCCACCTCTTCCTGGGCTTCGTCCACCGTCACGCTGATCACGTCCTTGATCATCAGATCGTCGACCTGGGCTCCGGGGCGTGCCACCATCAGCTGACGCAACGACAGCGTGCCGGCCAGCCGCCCATCCGCGTCGACGATGTAAAGCTGATAGACCGTTTCCGCATCCGGTGCGGTCTGACGTACCCGCATCATCGCCTGGGAAACCGTCATGCCGCAGGGGATCGCCACGTAATCCGAGGTCATGATGGCCCCGGCGGTGCCTTCCTCGTAGCTGGCCAGGCGCTTGAGATCCTCGCGCTCCTGACGTGCCATGCGTCGCAACAATCCCTCGCGTCGATCCTCGCCGAGCAGGTTGAACAGGTCGGCCCGCTCGTCCGAGCCCATCTCTTCAAGTACCTTGAGCAGCGTTTCGTCGGACATCGCCTCGGCAATGACCAGCTGCTCGTCTCCCGGCAGATAGCCGAGCACGTTGGCTCGCCGCTCGACAGGCAAGCAATCGAACAGCGCGAGCACCGTGCCCAGGCCCTCATCATCTTCGAGCAGTTCCTCGAGGATTTCGGCCAGGTCCGCGGCGCGCAGCTCGGGCAGCTGCTCGTCGAGAGTCTCATGACGCCCTTCTTCCAGGGCGGAAAGCAGAGCCTCTCGGTGTTCCTGAAGCGCTTCGCTCAAAGACATGGGCTTCCTCCTGCCACCGCGGGCGGTGCACCGCATCCAGGCGGTAACGAATGCTGGGGGCCGGAACGTCCGGTCCAGTTCCGCCATCATAGCAGACAAGAAAACGCCCCCCGAACAGTGTTCGGAGGGCGCCGTCGCGGACCGGCCGCGCGCTCGCGACGATCTGGCGTCTAGCCTTTGCCAGCCTTCTTGCGCAGCTGCTGAATGGTGCGCAGTTGAGCCACCGCCTCGGCGAGTTCGGCTGCGGCACGGCTGTAGTCCAGCTCGGCCGACTTGTCGTTGAATGCCTTCAGCGCATGCTGACGCGCTTCCTCGGCAGACGCCTCGTCGAGATCATTGGCGCGCGCCGCCGAATCGGCAAGCACGGTCACCACGTCGGGCTGGACTTCCAGAAAGCCCCCCGAAACGTAGTAGTTCTCTTCCTTGCCGTCATCGTGGATCACTCGGATCGGTCCCGGCTGCAGCTGGGTCAACAGCGGGGCGTGACCGGGCAGGATGCCGAGATCGCCCATGACCCCGGAAGCGATGAGCTGCTCGATTTCTCCCGAGTAGATCGACGCTTCGGCGCTGACGATTTCGCACTTGAAGCTGTTCGCCATGGCGAAGTCCCCCTGATGGACGGGATTACTTCATCTGGTTGGCTTTCTCGACGGCCTCGTCGATGGTGCCGACCATGTAGAAGGCCTGCTCGGGCAACTCGTCGTACTCGCCGTCGAGAATGCCCTGGAAACCGCGGATGGTGTCCTTCAGCGACACGTACTTGCCAGGCGCGCCGGTGAAGACTTCCGCCACGAAGAACGGCTGCGACAGGAAGCGCTGGATCTTACGCGCCCGAGCCACGGCCAGCTTGTCCTCGTCGGACAGCTCGTCCATGCCCAGGATGGCGATGATGTCCTTGAGCTCCTTGTAGCGCTGCAGCACGTTTTGCACACCGCGTGCGGTGTTGTAGTGCTCTTCGCCGACCACCAGCGGATCGAGCTGGCGCGACGTGGAGTCCAGCGGGTCGATGGCCGGGTAGATACCCAGCTCCGCGATGGAGCGTGCCAGTACCACGGTGGCATCCAGGTGCGAGAAGGTGGTGGCCGGTGAGGGGTCGGTCAGGTCGTCCGCGGGCACGTAGACGGCCTGCACGGAGGTGATCGAGCCGGTCTTGGTCGAGGTGATGCGCTCCTGAAGCACGCCCATCTCTTCCGCCAGAGTCGGCTGGTAACCCACCGCCGAGGGCATGCGGCCCAGCAGTGCCGATACCTCGGTCCCCGCCAGGGTGTAGCGGTAGATGTTGTCGACGAACAGCAGCACGTCACGGCCTTCATCGCGGAACTTCTCGGCGACGGTCAGGCCCGTCAGCGCCACGCGCAGGCGGTTGCCGGGCGGCTCGTTCATCTGACCGTAGACCAGCGACACCTTGTCGATGACGTTGGATTCGGTCATCTCGTGATAGAAGTCGTTACCTTCACGGGTCCGCTCGCCGACCCCCGCGAACACGGAATAACCGCTGTGCTCGGTGGCGATGTTGCGGATCAGCTCCATCATGTTGACGGTCTTGCCCACACCGGCGCCGCCGAACAGGCCGACCTTGCCGCCCTTGGCGAATGGGCAGACCAGGTCGATGACCTTGATGCCGGTCTCGAGAAGTTCGTTGGATGCCGCCTGATCGGCATAGCTCGGCGCCTTACGGTGGATCGGCATGCGCTCGGCTTCACCGATCTCGCCGGCCTCGTCGATGGGCTCGCCGAGCACGTTCATGATGCGGCCCAGGGTCTCCTTGCCCACCGGCACGGAGATGGCAGCGCCAGTGTTGGCGACCTCCATCCCCCGCTTGAGGCCCTCGGTGGAGCCCATGGCGATGGTACGCACCACGCCGTCACCCAGCTGCTGCTGAGTCTCGAGAATGGTCTCGACAGTCGAGACCTTCAACGCGTCGTAGACCTTGGGCACATTGTCCCGCGGAAACTCTACGTCAATCACCGCGCCGATGATTTGTACGATACGTCCGCTCATCTTGGTTCCTCTCAAAGTACCTGCAAATGAAACCTGCCTGCCGGGAGGACCGCGCCCTCCCCTGGCGCTATACGGCGGCGGCGCCCCCGACGATCTCGGAGATTTCCTGGGTGATGGCGGCCTGACGGGCCTTGTTGTACACCATCTCCAGATCGTCGATCAGACCGCCGGCGTTGTCGGTGGCACTCTTCATGGCGATCATGCGGGCAGCCTGTTCGCAGGCCCCGTTCTCGACCACCGCCTGATACACCTGCGATTCGATGAAACGAACCAGCAGACTATCCAGCAGCGCCTTGGCATCCGGCTCATACAGGTAGTCCCAGCTACCGGGACGCTGATTGTCCTGATCATCATCCACGCCCATGCCAGGCGTGAGCGGCAACAGCTGACGAACCACCGGCTTCTGCGTCATGGTGTTGATGAACTCGTTGTACACCACGTAAAGCCGGTCGATGCGACCTTCATCGTAGGCGTCGAGCATCACCTTGACGCTGCCGATCAGGTCGTCGACCTCGGGGGATTCGCCCAGGCCGCTTTTCGCTGCGACCAGATTGCCGCCGTAGTTGCGGAAGAAGGCACCGGCCTTGGAGCCCAGGGCGCAGAAGTCGAGCTCCGCGCCCTTGTCATGCCACGCCTTGGCATCCTTCACCACAGCCTTGAACAGGTTATGGTTCAGACCGCCACACAGGCCGCGGTCGGTGGACACCACGATGAAACCGACTCGCTTCACCTCGTCGCGCTCGATCATGTAGTCGTGGCGATACTCGGGATTGGCGTCGGCGATGTGGGCTGCCACGTTGCGGATCTGCTTGGCGTAAGGCTGGCTGGCCTTCATCAGGTCTTGCACTTTACGCATCTTCGACGCAGCGACCATTTCCATGGCGCTGGTGATCTTCTGCGTATTCTTGATGCTCCCAATCTGGGTGCGTATCTCTTTTGCAGCTGCCATAGCGATCTACTCCGTTCGTGACCCTCAGAAAATGTCCTGGGCCCGCCCGTATGGGCGGGCCGGCGGCATTACCAGCTCTGAGTGGCCTTGAACTTCTCGAGACCCTCTTTCAGTCCTTTCTGGATCTCGTCGTTGTAGTCGCCGGTCTGGTTGATCTTGTCCAATAGATCGCTGTGCTCGGCCTTCATGTAGTCGCGCAGGGCACGCTCGAAGTCCAGCACCTTGTTGACCTCGACGTCGTCCAGGAAGCCTTCGTTGGCGGCATACAGGGACAGCGCCATCTCGGCCACGGACATCGGCGAGTACTGGTTCTGCTTCATCAGCTCGGTGACGCGCTGACCGTGTTCCAGCTGCTTGCGAGTGGCTTCGTCCAGATCGGAAGCGAACTGGGAGAAAGCCGCCAGCTCACGATACTGGGCGAGGGCCAGACGCACGCCGCCGCCGAGCTTCTTGATGATCTTGGTCTGCGCCGAACCACCCACGCGCGACACCGAAAGGCCGGCGTTGATGGCCGGACGGATGCCCGAGTTGAAGAGGTTGGTCTCGAGGAAGATCTGACCGTCGGTGATCGAGATCACGTTGGTCGGAACGAACGCCGAGACGTCGCCACCCTGGGTCTCGATGATCGGCAGGGCCGTCAGCGAGCCGGTCTTGCCCTTGACCTTGCCGTCCGTGAACTTCTCGACGTATTCGGCATTGACCCGCGCAGCACGCTCGAGCAGACGCGAGTGGAGGTAGAAGACGTCACCCGGGTAGGCTTCGCGGCCGGGCGGGCGACGCAACAGCAACGACACCTGACGATAGGCAACGGCCTGCTTGGACAGGTCATCGTAGACGATCAGCGCATCTTCGCCGCGGTCACGGAAATACTCCCCCATGGTGCAGCCGGAGTAAGCCGCCAGGAACTGCATCGGGGCCGGGTCAGCGGCGCCGGCGGCAACCACGATGGTGTGCTCCATGGCACCATGCTCTTCGAGCTTGCGCACCACCTGGGCAATGGTCGACTGCTTCTGGCCGATGGCCACGTAGACGCAGGTGACGTCCTTGCCCTTCTGGTTGATGATGGTGTCGACGGCGATGGCCGACTTACCGATCTGGCGGTCGCCGATGATCAGCTCACGCTGGCCGCGGCCGATCGGCACCATGGCGTCGATGGACTTCAGGCCGGTCTGGATCGGCTCATCCACCGACTGACGGGTGATGACGCCGGGAGCGACCTTTTCCACCGCGTCGGTGAGCTTGGCGTCGATTTCGCCCTTGCCGTCGATTGGCGTCCCCAGCGGATCGACCACGCGGCCGACCAGCTCGGGGCCCACCGGCACCTCGAGGATGCGGCCGGTACACTGGGCGGTCATACCCTCTTCGAGCTGCAGGTAGTCGCCCAGCACCACGGCACCCACGGAGTCGCGCTCGAGGTTGAGCACCATGCCGTAGATACCGCCGGGGAATTCGATCATCTCACCGAACATCGCGTCCTCGAGGCCGTGGATCTTCACGATGCCGTCGGAGACGCTGACGATGGTGCCCTGATTGCGGGCTTCGGAAGCGACATCCAGCTTTTCGATACGCTGTTTGATGATGTCGCTGATCTCTGATGGATTCAGTTGCTGCATGCCATGTCCCTCAGACTCAAGCGGTGAGAGCTTCGGAGAGGCGGTTCAGTCGACCGCGCACCGACCCGTCGATGACGGTGTCGCCGGCGCGCAGGATGACGCCCCCGATCAGCTTCGGTTCCACCTGAGTGGTAATGGAGATTTCGCGATTCAGGCGCTTCTTGAGCGCGCCGGCGAGCTTCTGCTGCTGCTTGTCGTCGAGGTCGTAGGCCGAGACGACGGTAACGTCGATGCGCTTGTCATGTTCGGCGCGCAGGCGTTCGAACTGCTCGGCGATCGACGTCAGCGTGGTCAGCCGACCCTTTTCACCCAGGGTGTCTAAAAAACGCTGGGCATTGTCGTCGACCTTGACTTCGGCCAGCTCGACGACCAGGGCCACCTTGCGTTCAGTGGTGAGGCTGGGGCTCGACAGAAGCTTCTGAACGTCACGGACGGCGACCACCCGACCCAGCTGATTCAGCCATTCGGACCAACGTTCCAGCGCCTTGTGATCGCGAGCATACTCGAACGCTGCCCTGGCGTAGGGCCGTGCGACGGTAGACAGTTCCGCCATGGGTCACCTCCTCACAGTTCGGCGGCAAGCTTGTCGAGCAGCTTGCGATGTGCCTTCTCGTCGACGGAGGCTTCCAGGACGCGTTCGGCACCGGTCACCGCGAGGTGCGACACCTGGGCGCGCAGCTCGTCCTTGGCACGTTGGATTTCCTGATCGATCTCGGCACGTGCACCGGCCACCAGGCGCTCGCCTTCGGCGCGAGCCTGCTCACGGGCCTCTTCGACGATCTGGGAAGAGCGCTTGTTGGCCTGTTCCAGAATCGAAGCCGCCTGCTCCTTGCTCTCGCGCAGCGTCTCGGCCGCCTGCTCCTGGGCGAGCTCGAGGTCACGTGACGCCCGGCTGGCCGCATCGAGACCATCAGCGATCTTCTTCTGGCGCTCATGGAGCGCCGTGCTGATCGGCGGCCACACGTACTTGATACAGAACCAGACAAAGATCGCGAACGCGAGCGTCTGTCCGATTAGCGTCATGTTGATATTCACGGGAATGTACCTCTGACAGGTTCGTGGCGACCGGAAACGAGCAAACCGAGCGCCTCAGCGCTCGGCAATGACGTTAACCGGCGACAACGAAGATCAGGTACATCGCGATGCCCACACCGATCATCGGCACGGCGTCGAGCAGGCCGGCCATGATGAAGGTCTTGGTCTGCAGCTGGTCGCCCAGCTCGGGTTGGCGAGCGGTGGACTCGAGCAGCTTGCCACCCAGCAGAGCGAAGCCAATACCGGTGGCCAGAGCGCCCAGACCGATGATGATGGCTGCAGCAATGTAGACCATTTCCATGATGTTACTCCTGACGTTGAGTTGAGGTTCAGCGGGTTAGGGTTGAGGGGATGGTAAGCGTTGCTCGATTCAGTGATGCTCGTGAGCGGCGCTCAGGTACACGATGGACAGCACCGTGAAGATGAAGGCCTGCAGCGTCACCACCAGAATGTGGAAGATCGCCCACGGTACGTCCAGCAGCCAGATGGCCCAGAACGGCAGCAGGGCGATCAGAATGAAGATCACCTCACCGGCAAACATGTTGCCGAAAAGACGCAGGCCGAGACCCAGCGGCTTGACCAGCAGGCCGATGATTTCCAGCACCAGGTTGAAGGGAATCAGCGCCCAGTGGTTGAACGGCGTCAGCGAGAGCTCCTTGGCGAAGCCACCGGCTCCCTTGACCTTGATGCTGTAGTAGATGATCAGGCAGAAGACGCCCAGCGCCATGCCCAGGGTGGCATTGGGATCGGTAGTGGGCACGATCTTCATGTACTCAACGCCGAGGCGGGAAAACAGCTGCGGGAAGTAATCCACCGGGATGATCTTCAGCGTGTTCATGAACAGAATCCACACGAACAGCGTCAGAGCCAAGGGCGCGATGATGGGGTTCTTGCCGTGGAAGGTGGAACGCAGCAGGTTCTCGATGAACTCGACGACCATCTCGACGGCGTTCTGCAGGCCGCCGGGAACCCCGGTGGTGGCCAGCCGCCCGGCCTTGCGGAACAGCCAGATGAACAGCGCGCCCATGGCGATGGACCAGCCCATGGTGTCGAGGTGGAGCGCCCAGAACCCCATCTCGCGGGCCTCCACGGCGGAGTGGGCCAGCGACCAGCCATTCTCGGGATGGTAACCGAAGGTGAGATTCTGAAGGTGGTGCTGGATGTAATACGCTGCCGTGTTTTCGCTGCCTGCTGCCATACCGTGGTTACCTCGATTCAGGGAGCCGGTCCGCCGCGCACCAACCAGGGAGCCAGCCAGTGCGTGAAGAGTACCGCCACATATGCGACAAAAAAGAAAATCGGGTTTGAGGGGGGCACGGCTACAAACACCACTGCGAACAGTGCCACCGTCAAACCGAACTTTCCCGCTTCGGCCCGATAGACATTCGCGACGAAGCGTCCTGCCTGTCTGCCGCCGCCCATCGATCCGACACGCCACGCGAAATACAGTGAAGGAATCAGGCACGTGAGCCCGCCGAGCAGTGCAGAAGCGGCACCCGGCAAACCGGCTAGCGCGCCCCCCACTCCAGCCATCAGCAGTGCGCTGCTTCCCTGGGCCATCAGCAAGCGGGTGGCATCCAGTCGCCGGCGCCTCATGGCAGCAGTCCTAGACATGCGCATCCTGTCGACGATGTACCACGCCTGGGCGGAAGCGCAGGACCGAAACGCTGCTCGTGCCCCTCAGGCAAACAACGGCGGATTATAGGGAACCCCCCTCGGGGCTTCAACCGAACCGTGCCCCGTTTTGGCCATGAATGGCGCCCCTTGCGACCAAAGGTGCAGAAATTGTCGACAAGCCCATCAGCGAATGTGCTCGAGAATGCCGTCCAACTCGTCGAGACTCGAATAGCGGATCGTCACGCGACCCTTGCCGCTACGACCGTGCTGGATCTTCACCGGGGCACCGAGCAGTTCGCCGAGGCGGGTCTCGAGACGCGCCACGTCGGGACTCGGCGCCGGGGATTCGGCCCGCTTGGGCTCGCCGTTGAGCAGACGCTTGACCAGCGCTTCGGTGTCGCGAACGGTAAGATCCCGGTTGACCACTTCGTGGGCCGCCTGGCGTTGTTTGGCACCGGAAAGCGAAAGCAGCGCACGGGCATGGCCCATGTCGAGATCGCCGCGCTCGAGCAGCGTGAGCACCTCGGGGTCGAGCGACAGCAGGCGCAGCAGGTTGGCCACCTGGGCACGCGACTTGCCCACCGCATCGGCCACCTGCTGCTGGGTAAGCTCGAACTCATCCATCAGCCGCTTCAGCGCCATGGATTCTTCGACGGGATTGAGGTTCTCGCGCTGGATGTTCTCGATCAGCGCCAGCGCCAGAGCGACTTCGTCGCTGACCTCGCGAATCACTGCCGGGATGGTATCGAGTTCGGCGAGCTGGGCGGCACGCCAGCGGCGCTCGCCGGCAACGATCTCGTAGCGCGCCTCGCCGACCGGACGCACCACGATCGGCTGCATGACCCCCTGTGCGCGAATCGAGTCGGCCAGTTCCTCCAGCGCCTCGGGCTGGATGTCGCGGCGCGGTTGATAGCGGCCGCGGGTCAGTTGGCCCAGCGGCAAGCGCTCCAGTCGCTCCTCGGCAGTCGGCTCGGCTACGGGTGCCGACGTGGCCATGTCGACGGTATCCGGATCGCCATCGGGCAGATCAAGGCTTTCGCGACGGCGAGCACCGGCGCCGATCAGGGCATCCAGGCCACGACCCAGACCGCGTTGTTTGCGCGTCATCGACTTTCCCTCATCACAGCGGTTACAGCGACAGGCGACGGATCAGTTCCTTGGCCAGCACCCGGTGGGCCTGGCTGCCGCGCGAAAAGCGCGCGTATCGGGTGACCGGCAGCCCATGGCTGGGCGCTTCGGCAACCCGTACGTTGCGTGGAATGGTGGTCTTGAGCAACGCATCGCCGAAATAGTCACGAAGCTGTTTGCTCACATCCCTCGTCAGGCTGTTACGCGAATCGAACATGGTACGCAGAATGCCGTCGATGGCCAGCGCCGGATTCACGCTGTCCTTGATCTGCTCGACGGTATCCAGCAGTGCCGAGAGTCCTTCCAGCGCGTAGAACTCGCACTGCAGCGGGATCAGCACGCCGTCGGCGGCAGTCAGGGCATTGACGGTGAGCATGTTGAGCGATGGCGGACAGTCGATCAGCACGACGTCATATTCGCTGGCCACCGGATTCAGTGCATCGACCAGGCAACGCTCGCGCCCCTCGGAGCGATCGAGCAGTTCGACCTCGGCCGCGGTGAGATCACCATTTCCCGGCATCAGAGCATAGCCGGCAGCCGGGCAGTCGAGAATCACCTCGGTGGCGCGGGTGTCCGACAGCAGCAAATCGAGCACGCTGGCCTCGAGCGCATGCTTGTCGATACCGCTGCCCATGGTGGCATGGCCCTGGGGGTCGAGATCGACGAGCAGCACGCGGCGATCCAGGGCGGCAAGACTCGCGGCCAGGTTGACGGCCGTGGTGGTCTTGCCCACGCCCCCTTTCTGGTTGGTTAGCGCGATGATTCGAGTCACGGGCGACATCCTTGCGTCTGGCGGCGCGCTCACCGGCGGCCGGGGTTGTCGATTCGCTCGACGATCAACAGCTGACGGCCTGCCTCGGTGAACGGTACCGACAGCGTTCGGCGGTCTCGCAACGCCACCCCGTCAGGCAGTTCGGCCAGTTCATCATCGGCTGCCGGCCCCTTCATGGCGAGCCAGCGCCCCCCCGGAGCGACCAGCGGGGCCGTCAACCGGATGAAGTCGCTCAGGCTGGCAAAGGCCCGGGAGATCACCTGTGGATAACGTGCCTCGCCAGGCTCGAACGCTTCGACCCGCGCCTGCACCGGCGTCACGTTGTCGAGTCCCAGCTCCATCACGGCCTGCCGCTGAAAACGCACTTTCTTGCCATTGCTGTCGAGCAGAGTCACCGACCGCTGCGGGGCCAGAATGGCCAGAACCAAGCCCGGCAAGCCGGGACCGGCACCCACGTCGAGCAACGGTTCGTCAGTGACGTAGGTCGTGACGGCAGCGCTGTCGAGCAGATGCTTGGCCACCATCTCATCGGGTGAACGTATCGCGGTGAGGTTATAGGCGCGATTCCACTTGTGCAACAAGCCTACCAGGGCAAGCAGCCGTTCGTGCTGTCGGGTATCAACGGCGATATCGAGCTGGGCAAGGCCTTCGTCGAGACGCCGGTGACCGGTTGCGGAGAGAGGCCCGCTCATCCGTTGACCACTCGACTGTCATCGAGAAGCCGCCGCTTCTTCAGATGAATCAGCAGGATGGAAACGGCTGCCGGCGTGACGCCGGCAATCCGCGCGGCCTGGGCCAACGTCTCGGGACGCGCCTCGCCGAGCTTCTGGCGAATCTCGTGGGAGAGGCCGTCGACCTGATCGTAATCGAGATCGCGGGGCAGCGCAGTGGCTTCGTGGCGCTTGAGCTTGTCGATCTCATCCTGCTGGCGGTCGATGTAACCCTGATATTTGGTCTGGATCTGCACTTGTTCGGCGACGGCGGGATCGCACACCGGCTCGCCGGCAAGCGTCGCTACGTCGGCGTAGCCGAGCTCGGGCCGCTTGAGCAGGTCGAGCAGGCTGTACTCACGGGCGAGCGGCTTACCGGTCTTGGCCGCCACGCTGTCGGCTGCGGGTGTGCCGGGCTGCACCCAGGTGGCTGCGAGCCGAGCATGCTCGCGCTCGATCGCCTCGCGCTTGTCACTGAACGTGGCCCAGCGGGTGTCGTCGATCAGGCCCAGCGCTCGGCCGGTTTCGGTGAGGCGCAGGTCGGCGTTGTCCTCGCGCAGCAGCAGCCGATACTCGGCCCGCGAGGTGAACATGCGGTAGGGCTCACGGGTGCCCATGGTAATCAGGTCGTCGACCAGCACGCCCAGATAGGCCTCGTCGCGACGCGGCCACCAGGCCTCGAGTCCCCGGGCGCGCCGGGCAGCGTTGAGGCCGGCCAGTAGCCCCTGGGCTGCGGCTTCTTCGTAGCCGGTGGTGCCGTTGATCTGTCCAGCGAAGAACAGGTTGTGGACGAATTTCGTCTCCAGCGAATGCTTCAGGTCGCGCGGATCGAAGAAATCGTACTCGATGGCATAGCCGGGCCGGGTGATATGGGCATTCTCCAGGCCCTGGATCGAGCGTACCACCTGGAGCTGCACGTCGAAGGGCAGCGAAGTGGAGATGCCGTTGGGGTAGAGCTCGTGGGTATCGAGACCTTCGGGCTCGATGAACACCTGATGGCTCGCCTTGTCGGCGAAACGATGCACCTTGTCCTCGATGGAGGGGCAGTAACGCGGTCCCACGCCTTCGATCACTCCGGAATACATCGGTGAGCGCTCGAGGTTGGCGAGGATGAGCTCATGAGTGCGCGCATTGGTGTGGGCGATATGGCAGCTGACCTGGCGCGGATGCATGTCGCGGTGGCCCAGATAAGACATCACCGGAGTGGGCGAGTCGCCGGGCTGCTCTTCGAGGGTCGAGAAATCCACGCTCTTGGCTTCGAGCCGCGGCGGTGTGCCGGTCTTGAGGCGATCCACTCGTAAAGGCAGGGCACGCAGCCGTTCGGCCAGGCGATTCGACGGTGGGTCGCCGGCGCGACCGCCGCGGCTGTTGTCGAGACCGATGTGAATGACGCCGCCAAGGAAGGTACCGGTGCACAGCACTACCGTCTCGGCGAGGAAACGAATGCCGGTTTCGGAGACCACGCCGCGAACGGTGTCGTTCTCCACCACCAGATCCCCGGCAGCCTGCTGGAAGAGCGTCAAGTTGGGCTGGTTTTCCAACAGGCTGCGAATGGCGGCCTTGTAGCGGATGCGATCGGCCTGGGCACGAGTGGCACGCACGGCCGGCCCCTTGCGTGCATTGAGCACGCGAAACTGGATCCCGCCCCGATCGGTGGCCAGGGCCATGGCTCCACCCAGCGCATCGACTTCCTTGACCAGATGACTTTTACCGATACCGCCGATGGCGGGGTTACAGGACATCTGCCCCAGCGTTTCGATGTTGTGGGTCAGCAGCAGGGTCCGACAGCCCGTGCGGGCAGCGGCCAGGGCGGCTTCGGTTCCCGCATGGCCGCCGCCGATGACGATGACGTCGAAGCGGTCGGGATAATCCAAGGTGCACCTCGCTGGCGCCGTTGCGCCTGTCCTGGAATCAGGGAGAAATCAGCCCGCCAGTATAACCTCCCTGTGGGTAATCGTCAGGGGTTTTCCACATCGCCGAGCCAGTCATCGGGAAGGATCGGTCTCTATCAATTACAATATATAAGAAATAAAGAGAAGTTCTGTTGTAGTTGTAATTACTGGTGTGGACATTATCTGTGGATAACAATCTATTTTCCTTTTCCAACAGACTCCTGCATTGTTGACCAAAGCTCGGAAAGACGGCTGACGCCCTGGGTGCGAGCGGTGTGCACGCTGTGGATGAAACCGCTAGTCGTCCACAGCCCGAAGCGTTCAGTCGTTTTCCACCGATGGATACCGCGGTTGTCACCGTGGCTGTGAACAATTCAATGGAAGCGGGTCGGGGCCCGCCATGACGGGGTTGATGGCCATGGGGCGAAAAATCTTATCCACAGGCAGAAAAAAGGCCCTGTCGATGCCGACAGAGCCTCTAGTGGTTCGCTGAAAGCGAAGCCGATCAGTGCTTGAGTACGCGCGCGAGGAAGTTACGGGTCGGTTCGTTCTTCGGTGAATCGAAGATCTGCTCCGGTGGACCTTCCTCGGCGATTGCCCCCTGATGGATATAGATGACGCGATCGGCCACCTCGCGGGCGAAGCCCATTTCGTGGGTGACGATCATCATGGTCATGCCTTCGCGGGCCAATTCGCGCATGGCATCCAGCACCTCGCCGATCATCTCGGGGTCGAGCGCCGAGGTGGGTTCGTCGAACAGCATCAAGCGGGGCTCCATGGCCAGCGCTCGCGCCAGAGCGACACGCTGCTGTTGTCCGCCGGATAGCTGATTGGGATACTTGCTTGACTGGTCGGAGATATCGACGCGTTCGAGGAGACGTTCGGCCGTTTCCGTCGCGTCCTTGCGGGTCCAGCCACGCACTTTCATGGGTGCCAGGGTAACGTTGTCCAGCACGCTGAGGTGGGGAAAGAGGTTGAACTGCTGGAAGACCATGCCAACCTCGGTGCGGATCTTCTGCAGCGCCTTGGAGGCCTTGCCGTGGGGAACCAGGTCGTTGCCGTCGACCTGAATGTGTCCCTGCTGGAACTCCTCGAGGCCGTTGATGCAGCGTATCAGGGTCGATTTTCCGGAGCCGCTGGCACCGATGACGACCACGACTTCCCCCGCAGTGACCTCGAGATCGATGTCCTTGAGCACGTGCAGGCTTCCGAAGTGCTTGTTCACCTTCTCCAGCTTCACCATGGGAGCGGCAGTGGACGGAGACTTGTCGTGATTCATGTCGCGCGTTCCTTATTGTCCGACCAGGCCCTTGCGCTCCAGCTGGCGCAGCGCAAACGACAGGCTCAGGGTGATCGCCAGGTAGAGCAGGGCGACCATCAGATAGACTTCCAGGGCAGTGAAGGTCGTGGCGATGTAGACCTGGCCCTGGCGAACCAGCTCACCCACCCCGATGACCGAGAACAGCGACGTGTCCTTGATGCTGATGATGCCCTGGTTGCCGAGCGGCGGGATCATGCGACGGAAAGCTTGGGGCCAGATGATATAGCGGAAGGTCTGACGTCGCGATAGACCCAGCGACAGGCCGGCTTCGCGCTGGCCGCGCTCGATGGATTGCACGCCGCCGCGGACGATCTCCGAAATATAGGCGCCGGAATTCACGGCGATAGCGGCGATACCGGCCACCAGGGCGTTGATGGGGCCGCCGAGCAGTTGAGGCAGGCCATAGAATATGAATAGGACCTGCACCAGCACCGGCGTGCCGCGGAAGACTTCGATGTAGGCAACGGCGGGTACGCGCAGCCAGACGATGGGGCTGATGCGCAGCAGCCCGAAAATGATGCCGATCAGAAAGCCGATGGCCAGGCCGCCGAAGGAAATCAGCAGGGTGTAGGGAATGCCTGGCAGCAGGTGAGGAATTGAGGCGAAGGCGGCCTGCCAGTCGAATTGAAAGGTGACGTCCACAAGGGTTCTCCCGTCAAGAGGCGTCGTGGAATGGCGGGTATCGGTTGCGTGGGTCTTCAACGCAGCGGGGCCGGGTCCTTGGACCCGACCCCGCGATCAGGCGGCAGAGGCGTTATTCGTCGCTGCTGCCGAACCACTCGGCGTGGATCTCGTCGTAGGTGCCGTCTTCCTTCATTTCGGCCAGTGCCTCGTTGACGGGTTCGACCCACTCGCTGCCATCGGCGAGGGCAATGCCGTACTGCTGACCTTCATAGAGCGGGCCGACGACTTTCACGCGGCCTTCGCCGCGGGTCTGGGAAAAGTAGCCGACGTTGGGCGCATCGTAGAAGACGGCGTCGACGCTGCCGCCGAGCAGCGCCATGTACATGTCGCTGGAACCCGGATAGGGGGTGACGTCGGCCTCATCGCCGAGGTTCTCTTCGAGGAAGTCGTAGCTGGTGGAACCGACCTTGGTACCGATTTTCAGTCCCTTGAGATCCTCGAGCTCCTCGACTTCGTCGTTGTTGGCACGGACCAGGATCTTGAGGCCGCTGTCGTAGTAGGGATCGGAGAAGTCGACGATCTCCTCGCGCTCTTCCGTGATGGTGATGCCGGCGATGGCGATGTCGACGTTACCGGTCTGCACGGCAGGGATGATGCCGTTGAAGTCCATCGTCTGGAGGTTGTATTCGAAGCCGGCGCGTTCGGCGATTTCGGCCAGGATGTCCATGTCGAAACCGACCATCTCGCCGGTGTCCTGGTCCATCATCTCGAACGGCACGAAGCTCGGGTCGGTGACCACTTCGAGCACGTGATCGTCGGCGCTGGCCTGGCCAGATAAGCCCACGGCGATGGCGACGCTGGAGGCGAGGGCGGCTGATTTCAGGTGATGTTGCATAGTATTCCCCGTGGAAGACATTGTTGTGAATGACGCCATAAACCATGGCGAGTTCCCGGGGAAGCGTCAAGTCGGCGGGCTGCCGGCCTACCAGCGCGCGGCCAACGCTGGCCGTCATACCATGAAGGAGGCGCCGCAGCCGCAGGTGGTGGTGGCATTGGGGTTCTGGACCAGAAAGCGGGTACCCGCCAGGCCCTCCTCGAAGTCCACGGTGGAGCCGACGAGATATTGGTAGGAAAGGGCGTCGACGACCATGACCACGTCGCCGAATTCGATCACGGCGTCGTCCTCGCCGACCTCGTTGGCAAAGTCGAAGCCGTACTGGAAACCCGAGCAACCGCCGCCGGTCACGTAGACGCGCAGCTTCAGTGCGGGGTTGCCCTCTTCCTCGATCAGCGTCCGTAGTCGGGCACGGGCGGCATCGGAGAGCATCAAGGGCGTGGGCACGAACGATTCAGCGCCGCTCATGGGCGAACTCCTCTGCGCCGAAATGAATGGCTAACCCGTTATTATCCGCAATCCCGAGCGGCAGGGTCAACTATCAAGGGTCAGGGCATCAGCGCCGGGGCGGCGAGGCCGGCCGTCTCGGCGCAACCGAACATCAGGTTGAGGTTGTGGATCGCCTGGCCCGAGGCGCCCTTGACCAGGTTGTCGATCACTGCCAGTACCACCACGGTGTCGCCATCGCCGGGGCGATGCACGGCGATTCGGCACAGGTTGGCGCCCTTGACGCTGCGCGTCTCGGGGTGGCTGCCCGGCGGCATCACGTCGACGAAGGGCTCGCCTGCGAAGCGTGACTCGAACAACGCCTGCAGGTCGCCCGGTTCGTTGGTCAGCCGGCCGTAGAGGGTGGCATGAATGCCGCGGATCATCGGTGTGAGGTGGGGCACGAAGGTGAGCCCTACCTGGCCATCGGCAGCGTCACTCAATCCCTGGCGGATTTCCGGCAGATGGCGGTGCCCCGAAGCGCCGTAGGCCTTCATCGATTCGCTCGCCTCGGCGAGCAGTGAGGGAACCTTGGCGCCGCGCCCGGCGCCGGTCACTCCGGACTTGCAGTCGGCGATGATGCGGTCGGTGTCGATGAGCCCGCCTTCCAGCAGCGGCATCAGGCCGAGCTGCACGGCCGTGGGGTAGCAGCCGGGTACGGCAATCAGCCTGGCCTGGCGGATGCGCTCGCGATTGACTTCGGGAAGGCCATAAACCGCTTGCTCGAGCAGCGCGGGTGCGCCATGTGGCTGGCCGTACCAGTGTGCCCACTCGTCAGCGTCGCGCAGACGAAAATCCGCGGAAAGGTCGATCACCCGCGTGCCGCGTTCGAGCAACTCGCCGGCCAGGGCGTGGGCCACGCCGTGTGGGGTGGCGAAGAACACCGCGTCGCACTTGCCCAGTCGTTCCGGGTCAGGCGCGCTGAACGCTAGGTCGTCGTAGTGGCCGCGCAGATTGGGATAGAGTTCGCTGACGCCAATGCCCGTTTCGGAGCGCGAGGTAATCGCCTCGATCTCGACTTCGGGATGTTGGGCCAGCAGCCTGAGCAGTTCGACGCCGGTGTAACCGGTACCGCCGACGATTCCGACCTTGATCACGTTGCACTCCTCGTTGGTTGGCCTGGGAAGCGGGGCCCATGCGTGGTAACCGGGAATTGCCGAGGGGCCCGTAGCCATGCGCTGGGATCGTTGCGTAGGAATATGATACACAAGTGTCAGGGAGACTACCCAGCCGTCCCCTGCCATAGGGCAATCGCCGTTGAATACGGCGAGGTGCGCCGGGGACAGGTCGAAGAGGAGGTCTTTTGCGATAGCCCTGTCCCCTGCCACGGATCGTACAGGAAAACTGCCGTGTCGCGTTCACCGCGCTTCAGTGCCAGCCAGAGTCTGGAACGCTTTCGTCGCCAGCTCGCCAACGTCGATGCCTTGCCGCAGCTGTGCGTGCTCGGCGTGGTATCGGGCTTGGTGACCGGCGCCTTGATGGTGGTGTTCCGTAGCCTGCTGGCTCTGGGCGGCTGGCTGCTGTTTCCCGGCAACGATCCGGAGGCCTTCGAGGCGCTCTCGCCGCTGTTGCGTTCCATGCTGCCGTTGCTTGCCGTGCTGCTCATCGGCATATGGATGTGGCGAATACCGCCTGCCGGCCGCCAGATCGGTGTGCTGCACGTGATCGATCGGCTGACCTATCAACAGGGACGCTTTCCCATCCGTAACTGGTTCACCCAGTGGTGGGTGGGGCTGGTGTCGGTGCTCGGCGGCCTATCGGCGGGGCGCGAAGGTCCGGCGATCCATCTCGGCGCAGCAGCGGCCAGCGGGCTCGGCCAGCGCCTTCGTTTGCCGCACAACAGCCTGCGCGTGCTGGTGGCCTGCGGTACGGCTGCCGGCATTTCGGCGTCGTTCAACACCCCCATTGCCGGCGTCATCTTCGCCATGGAGGTGGTGATGATGGAGTACACCATCGTCGGTTTCATGCCGGTGATTCTGGCCTCCAGCATGGGGGCGGTGGTGGCGCAGCTGGTCTATGGACCGGATCCGGCCATCGGCGTTCCCGATCTCCACCTACGCTCGCTACTCGATCTGCCATGGATTCTGGTGAGTGCACTGGCGATCGGCTTGCTGGCCGGGCTCTTCGTGCGCGTTTCGCGGTTGAACCGGCGCTTCGAACAGGTACCCATGGCGCTGCGCTTTGCACTGGCCGGCGCCGTCGTGGCGGCCGTGGCCTGGTGGTATCCCCAGGTTCAGGGCATGGGCTACGACACCTTGCAGGCCACACTGAGCGGTTCGGTGACCGTCGACGTGCTGCTGGCCGTGGCCATCGGCAAGCTGCTGCTGACTGCCGGCACCGTGGCGTGCGGCATTCCGGTGAGCATCATCGGCCCGATCCTGGTGATCGGTGGGGCGGCCGGCGCCCTGTGCGGCCTGGCTGGCCAGGCGTTGCTGCCGATGGAGGCGTCCGATCCGGCGCTCTATGCCATGTTGGGAATGGCGGCGATGATGGGAGCGGTGCTGCAAGCACCGCTGGCCGCGCTGATGGCGCTGCTCGAACTCACGCACAACCCGTCCATCATCATGCCGGGCATGTTGGCCGTCGTGGTGGCCGGACTGACTGCACGGCAGTTGTGCCGCTGCGATGGCTTTTTCATCAGCGTGACCCGGCATGGCCTGCATCCGTTGCAGCAGCCGCTGATGCAGGCGTTGTCACGCGTCTCCGTACCGGCGGTCATGGAGCGCAATTTCGTGCGTACCCCGCGCATGGTGACCCGCGATCGAGCCCGGGCGCTGCTCGAGCGGGGGCCGGTGTGGATACTGATCATGCGCTCATCCGACGACAAGCCTACGCTGGCGCTCAAGGCAGCCGATCTGGCGCGAGCGATGATGGGAGAGATAACTCACGAAGCCGCCGATGGCCAGAGCGAGTTGATCGATCTGCTGGAAATACCCGGGCAACGCTTGGAAATGGCTCCCATCCATCTGCAGGCAACGCTCTCCGAGGCGTTCGAGCGTCTCAACGACCAAGCCGTGGATGCACTCTACGTCGAGCATGGGCATCGGCCGAGGCAGAAGCGAATTTCGGGTATCATCACGCGCGGCGCCATCGAGCGCCATTATCGGTTGAATGATGTACGAGCCAGTGAATAGGGCGCTTTTTTCTGGCCGAATAGAATATTGTGCACTAATTAATAGGTCGTTTTCGACGAGGAGTCTCCATGTACTTGTGGATCAAGGCGTTGCATCTGGCTGCGGTGGTGACCTGGTTCGCCGCGCTGTTCTATCTGCCACGCCTCTACGTCTATCACGCCATGGCGCGCGACAAGGGTGAGACCCAGGCCATCGACTATTTCACGACAATGGAGCTCAAACTCTATCGCGGCATCATGACGCCCTCGATGATCGCAGTGGTGGTTCTGGGTGTCGTGCTGTTGTTCCTGTCGCCGGCCTGGCTGAGCCAGGGTTGGCTGCACGTCAAGCTATTGCTGGTGGTGTTGCTGATCGGTTACCACCACCTGTGTCGGCGATTCCTGCGCCAGTTCGCCGAGTTGCGTTGTACCCGTTCGCATGTCTTCTTCCGGGTGTTCAACGAGCTGCCGGTGCTCGTCTTGCTGGCTATCCTGTTCCTCGCCGTGCTCAAGCCGTTCTGAGGCGCATGACATGCCATTTCCCCAAACGCCGCCCGTGGTACTGGTATTGGCCGGTCATGATTCCACAGGGGGAGCGGGGTTGATTGCCGATCGCGAGGCAGTGGCTGCCTGCGGGGGCTGGGCCGTGACGGTTCCCACCGCACTGACGGTGCAAAGCTGCCGCGATGTGCATCGCGTGGTGCCCGTCGAGGCCGCCTTGATAGGCGAGATGGTGGCGGATCTGGACGAATTTGCCATCGGAGCCATCAAGGTGGGTCTGCTGGCGAGCCGCGACACGCTAGAGGCGGTGGCCGATGTGATCCAGCGTTTTCCAGGCGTGCCCGTGGTACTCGATCCAGTGCTGAAAGCCGGGGGTGGAACAATGTTATCCACAAACGGTTTGATCGAAGCGTGCCGTGATCGATTGCTGCCGCATGTGGATATCTTGACGCCCAACCGGCTGGAACTGATGCGCCTGGCTGGAAAGGGGAAGCACGATAGCGCAAGAGCGGCGGCGCTGATGGACAAGGGGTGCCGAGGGGTGCTGGTAACCGGTACCGATACGCCTGCTGCCGAGACTGCCTCGGATATCGTCGAGCAGGTGTTGTTCACGCTCGAAGGCGAGCGGCGCTGGCGTTGGCCGCGCTTGCCGCATCGCTACCATGGCTCGGGCTGCACCCTGGCAGCCGCTCTGGCAGCGCGTCTGGCGGCAGGGGATGCGTTGACGGTGGCCTGCGAACGGGCTCAATCGCATGCCTGGCGTGCCCTGTCGCGAGGTTGGCAGCCAGGAGCAGCACAGTGGCTGCCGCAGCGGATCGAGCCCGAAGACGTATTCCACCGGTTCCCTTGATCGGCGACAAGCGGATGGGGGCTTGCCGGGCTGGGGTCTGGCCAGGCGCTGCGAGTATGACCAGAATGGTCGAGGCCGTTGTCGAAAATCGGGTACGGCACGCCATCGAGCGTGGAGTTCACGATCTTTTCACCACGGGTTCAGAAGTTATCCAATAATTTATCCACAGCCCGAGGGTTTCGGGCGACACCATTACCGATTTCCAACCAGTGACTGCAATGAGGCTGCCATGACCACATCCGCACAGCTCTTCGAACAGGCCTGCCGGCACATTCCCGGTGGCGTCAATTCGCCGGTTCGTGCCTTCAAGGGGCTGCATCGTCCGCCGCTCTTCATGGAGCGTGCCCAGGGCGCCTATTTGTACGACGTGGAAGGCAAGCGGTACGTCGACTACGTGGGCTCCTGGGGGCCGATGATCACCGGCCATGCCGATCCCGACGTGCTGGGCGCGGTGCGTGAGCGTCTCGACAGCGGCCTCTCTTTCGGCACGCCCACGGCGATCGAGACCACCATGGCGGATCTCATCTGCGAGATGATCCCCACCATCGAGATGGTGCGCATGGTCAATTCGGGTACCGAAGCGACCATGTCGGCCATCCGTCTGGCACGCGGCTATACCGGACGCGACAAAATCGTCAAGTTCGAGGGCAACTACCACGGCCACACCGATTCGCTGCTGGTCAAGGCAGGCTCCGGAGCGCTCACCCATGGCGAGCCGAGTTCGCCGGGCATTCCGGCTTCTCTGGCCGAGCATACGGTAACGCTCTCCTACAACGATGCCGATGCGGTGGAAGCCTGCTTCGAGGAGATCGGCAGCGAGATCGCCTGCATCATCGTCGAGCCGGTGGCGGGTAACATGAACTGCATCCCCCCGGTGCCCGGCTTTCTCGAGACGCTGCGGCGGGTGTGCAACGAGCACGGTAGCGTGCTGATCTTCGATGAAGTGATGACCGGCTTCCGCGTCGCCCTGGGCGGGGCTCAGGCGCACTACGGGGTGCTTCCCGACCTGACCTGCCTGGGCAAGATCGTGGGCGGCGGTATGCCGGTGGGGGCCTTTGGCGGCAAGCGCGAGATCATGGAATACATCTCGCCGTTGGGGCCGGTCTACCAGGCCGGCACTCTCTCCGGCAATCCGCTGGCCATGGCAGCGGGTATCGCCCTGTTGACCAAGCTGCGCGAACCCGGCTTCCATGACGCTCTGGCTCAGCGTGTGGAGACCCTGTGTCAGGGCTTGCAGGAGCGTGCCGATGCTGCCGGGGTAGCCATGATCACTCAGCGTGCCGGTGGCATGTTCGGGCTCTTCTTCACCGGTCAGAGCAGTGTGGAGAACTTCGCCCAGGCCACCGCCTGCGACGCCGACGCTTTTCGCCGTTTCTTCTCGGCGATGCTCGACGAAGGCGTCTACCTGGCGCCCTCGGCCTTCGAAGCGGGCTTCATGTCCAGCGCTCACCTGCCGGAAGACATCCAGAAGACGCTGGATGCCTCGGAGAAGGCGTTCGCCGCTCTAACCTGAAGGCGTTGATCTCGCCGCCTGCCTTCTGGACGACCGCATCTTCCGTGTATCGGAAAGACGCGGTCGTTTCACGAGAATACCCCGACCTGTTTCAAATGCGGAACCGGGGGAAATCTCGCTAACCGCTTGTCTCCACTCCCACTCTCGGGAGAATCAATTACCCTGCTAATGGAAGTGTTAACTTCCTGAAAGGTGGCTGGCCGGAATCACTGCGATTGCGGCCGGTTCAGTCATTGTCTTGAGCACGGATGCGTTCAGCAACGCTATGATTTCCATGACTGCAACCCCGTTTCTGCATGGCTGGCATGTATCGTGCTTTATGTAAATGGACGGTAAGCCAGGGTAACTGAAGTGAACGGTGGCGCCGCTCGATCCCTTCATCATCCCATTTTCAGGAGTGATGAAGTGGCAGCTGCCGTTTTCTTCAGACCGGGTCGAGTCCGCTCTGACTGTCGTCCACGGAAAAACGATTCATGCATGAAGAAACGGAGATATACCATGAATAAGTACGTTCTAGCGGGAACTTCCGCCCTGGCACTGGTGATGGCGATTTCCACGGCTCATGCCAACCCGAGCGCTGGTGTGGCCGACCAGGTCAAGCAAAAGGTCGAATCGACCGCGAAAGCCTATGGCGGCAACAGTTGGGCTAACGGCAGCACGGGCCCATCGGGTACAGGCGGTGGTGGCGGTACGAGCAGTGGCGGCGATGCCTGGGCCATGAGCGAGTCCTATAACACGTCCACCAGCGTGATTGCTCTTCAGGATCTCAAGTCTAAAGTCTCTGGTGCGAAGATCTACATCTCAGCAGGTGATGGTGCTAGAGGGGCCGATGGAGGTCGAGGTGGTGACGCAGCTGCCGTTCCCGTCTCTCTTGGCGTCGGTGGCAACGGTGGAGAAGGCGACGGCGGTGAAGGCGGCAAGGGCTATGCCAAGGCCGGCGACGGTGACGACGGCGGCAAAGGCGTCGGCAAGGGTATGGGCCTAGGCTACAGCGTCGGGGCAGGAGACGGCGGCGATGCCGATTCCGAGAACGATGACGGCTATGCCGGCAGCTACTCCGACAGCGGAAAGGCCTACGCCAAAGTCGACGACTTCGACAACGACGACAACAACGCCAACACCAATGGCGCCAGCAGTGGGGCTTCCACTAGCGGCAACGCTACCTCTAACCAGACCTCGAATGGTGGTACGGGCGGTGCCGGTTCCGGTACTGCAACGTCCAGCGGTACAGGTTCTGGTACGGGCACTGGTGGTGCCGGTGGCAACGGCGGTGCGGCCACGGCAGCCGGTGGTAATGGCGGAGCCGGTAACGGCGGCGGCGGTGGCGGCGGTACGGCCTCCAACGGCGACACCCTCGCTCAGGGCGGCAACGGTGGCAACGGCGGCAATGGCGGTGCTGGGGGGAATGCCACCCTGGCCACTGGAGCGGCCACCATGGCAGCCGGTGCCGGTACTTTTGGCGGGATTGCCAACATGAACCTGTCTACCGGTATCTACAACTCCCAGCTGGCAGCGACCAACGTGGCCGCACACAGCAACGTGAGTATCGGTAACTGATAGACATCGAGGTGATGGCTGGGGGCGGGCCGACACTGTTCGTCGGCTCGCCTCTGGTCGATACCGAGATGTCTTCACGTCACTCTGGGGAGTCAATGTCATGAACCGTGCGCTGAAGACAGCTTGGATGCGATATCCGGCAGTGGCTATTGGATTGGCGAGTTTCCTGAGCGTTTCGGGGACCAGCCTGGCGGATGAGAGGGAACCTGCGAGCGTCGGCGAAGGATTTGCAGCACTGCAGGAAGTGGAAGGTGGCGAATTGGAACGATTGCGTGGTCGAGAAGGTTTCAGGGATCTCGTGTCGGTACAGAGCGTTCAGAACATGGAAGCGGCTGTCAGTGATGCCTCTTTCACTGCAGGAACGATCGTGACCGGCGGTATTCGTGTCGAAGCGGGAGCGATGGAGCGCTTCTCGGGCATTGGCCAGTTCAACATGCTGACGGGCAATGGAAACGCTGTGAATACTGGCGTCACTATCAGCATCTACGCGCCTGTGCAGAATCCCTGACCGGGAGAATGGCCATGAAAAAGACTGCGTTGGTCGTGGCTGCGTTGTCGCTGGTTGCCTTACCTGCAGTGGCCGGTCCCGTTACGGTGGCCGGCGCTTTCGGTTCCTTCACCGTCCAGGCGCGCAGCATCAACGAAATGCGTTGGGACCAGGTAGTACCGCAGCAGTACGACTACAGCTGTGGAGCTGCGGCCGTGGCGACCCTGCTGACCTACCATTATGGACGCGAGACGACAGAGGCCGAGGTATTCGAGTACATGATATCCGTGGGCGATCGAGAACAGATCGAAACCGAGGGATTCTCGATGCTCGACATGAAGAACTATCTCGATAGCCGGGGGCTCGATTCCGATGGGTTCAAGGTCGATCTGGATGACTATCTCAGTATTGGTGCACCTTCCATCACCTTGATCAATACCGGCGGTTACAAGCACTTCGTCGTCATCAAGGGAATGGACGAGGATCGGGTGCTGATCGGTGATCCGGCAGTAGGCAGTGTCATTGTACCCAAGGAGCATTTCGAAAGCCTCTGGGAGGGAACGGTGCTTGGAGCCAGGGCGGAAATGGCCGTTGCCAAGCAAAACTTCAACCACGAGCGAGACTGGGCGATTCGCCCGACTTCCCCCATCGACCAAGGACGCCGGCGCGCCGATATAGGCACTGCAATGTTGTTGATGCCGGGGCCCAATGAACTGGGGAAATGAAATGGCGAATTGCCAGGAGGCGTGTGATGAATGGTAATCGGCGTTTGCTAGGAACCATGCTGATGCTAACCATATCATCGGGAATGGCCGCAGGGGTTCAGGCGGCTGGTTTCCTCGATGAGTTGGAGAGTCATGGGTATCAGCAACCAGGTTATTCCAATGGATTTGCAAGCCCGGTTCTGGAAGTCATCGATACCACCGACATGGCTGAACTGAGAGGCGGCTTCTCTATCAATGGGCTCGATCTCGCCTTTGGCGCCAGAGTACGGTCCATGATCGATGACGTGATGCAGCAGACCATGGTCGAGTTTCGCAATACGGGGCCACATGTCATCTCCCAGACATTGACCGACCCGACTGGCAATGCTCATGATGTCGATCCATCGGCCAACAATGTGGCGAATGTGAGTCCCGATGGTATCTCGTTACCGGGGATGAGCAATTTCTCCGGTATGGCACTGAACGATGCGAAAGGTTTTACGGCAGTGCTGCACCAGATTACCAATCAGGCGATCATTGGTAGCGTAGTAAACAATGCCAGCGACAGGAGTATCAGCAACCAGATCGATGTCGATATCTCCATCAACAATATGGAATCGCTACGTAGCCTGAGTGCACATACGCGCGTCATCAATTCGCTGTTGCGGTGATTGGTAATCGGCGTATGACGCCCCGCATGGCATTCCATGCGGGGCGCTTTCCATTTCCCATTCCATGACGCATTAATAAGCGTTCATGCCGAAGGGAACTCTCAGAGTCAACACGGTATCCGGCGCGTCGTCTGAAATGCCCAGTTCCAGGCCCAGGTTGACGGAGGTCTTGGGACTGAGCTGGTAGGACCAACCCAGCAGTAGAGAGGCAATGTTCAATGAGCGAGAGCTCTGCGTTGTCGAGTTTCCGCTGCTTCCAATGAACTCGGTCTTGGTATCGTCGATGAAATCGTTCTTGAAGCCCAGCGTGAAGGAAGAGCGTTCATTGATGGCATAGGCCATGCCGAAACTCAGTCTTATGGCATCACCGGGATCGACTTCGCCAATACGGATTTCGTCGGTTATCTGCTTGTTCACATCATCTTTGATGTTGTAGAGATAGCCGAGATTGGCAAAGTAGACGGCCGGATCTGAGGGGAATAGCATGGTGATGCTTGGCTCTATGGAGTGGAACCCAGAACCCGTGGCGAGCTCTCTTTCGATTCCATCGGAGTCGCGGCGAATGTCGAAGGGCCCCTCGCCGGTCGTCGATTTGTAGCGCAGGTTTCCCACGAAGTAGGGCCAGCCATTTTGACCACTATTCAATTGGTAATGCATGGCGGCTTCGATATCACCTAGTCCGTTGCTGCTGATGTCACGAGATATATCGAACTCTTGCTGTCCTTCCGTGGTAGCGACCGTGGCAAACAACGCGTCGTCACGATAGACGTATGGTACCTTCAGCTCCAGCTCCAGCCGGTCGGTGACGCCGAGGCGGCCAGTCATGGCGGCGGTCCACGTATCACGGTCGGCGTCCTCGGCTTCGAATACGCCGATCAGCAAGGTGCTGAGTATCTCCACACCCCGGAAGGTCAATCGATTCACGCTGGAGTGCGAGTACTGCAACGAAGGTTCCAGTATCAGCTGGCCGCGTGGCGTCAGCACGCCACCGATATCGGGAATGGCCTGGACTTCGGGCTGCGCTTCCTGTCGTACAGGAGCCTGGCCGACAGGCGAGCCGCTATCGGGAACATTTGACGTGCTGCTAGTCGCTTGAGCGAGAAGGCTAGTCGACAACGATAGGCACAGGGTGCCGGTAGCCAAGATGCAGAGTGACTTTATCGGTTTCATGGCCTAGATCCCTTGGTATTGTCTTGGGTGTATGCGTCGTTTCAGTGATCCGTGCTGTTATCGTCATGGCTTGTCTCGTCGTTCTCTCCTATGTCGTCCTCGGTTTTCGTGTGGCTGCGAGGGGGTGGACCTCGTCCGCGGTGCCAGTGGGAAATGTCACGATCGATACCGTGCTTTTCCATGAGCCGGTAGAGCGTGACGCGGGAGACGTCCAATTCCTTGGCAGCGGAAGAAATATTGTTGCGGCAGCGAACCAGTGCGGATTGAATGGTTCGTTTTTCCGCCTGTTCCCGCAGTTTGTCGATATGTACCCTCGGTGGTGGCTCAGCTAATAGCGGCAGGGCTAGATCTTCGGGCTCGATCCTTCCCGAGCGGCACATGATAATGGCACGGCGAAGTCGGTTGGAAAGCTCCCGGATATTTCCAGGCCAATGGTATTGTTTCATGCAGGCTATGGCCGCTTCGCTAATGCCATGGAAGTTGGCTGGTCGATCATCGCTATGGGTCAACAGGATTGACTGGACGAGACTTTCGATATCTTCGAGGCGCTCGCGTAGTGGGGGTACGCAAAGGCTCAATACATTGATCCGGTAGTATAGGTCCTCACGGAATTCACCTTCGGAAATGGCCTTTTCCATATCCACATGAGTTGCCGATACGATGCGTACATCGATATCGATATCCTCATGGCTACCCAGGCGCTGGATACGATGATTTTCGAGAAATCGCAGCAGGCAAACCTGCATATCGAAAGGAAGATCACCGATCTCGTCCAGGAAAAGCGTCCCGCCCGATGCTGACTCGATATGGCCGATGTGGCGTTGGTTGGCGTCCGTGAATGCCCCTTTTTCGTATCCGAAAAAAGCGGATTGCATCAGTTCACGGGGAATGGCTCCACAGTTGACAGTGATGAAGGGTCCTTTGGTCCGGCGTGAATAGTGATGAATGGCTCTTGCAACGAGCTCCTTCCCCGCCCCCGTTTCACCATGGATGAGAACGGGAGCATCCACCCTGGCGGTTTTCTGAATGGCAATGATTAGAGTCTTGACTCGAGGGTTTTCGCTTTCTAGCTTTCGCTCGCTGACGATAATGGTTTGATCATAGTGTTCCTTACCGTTGAAACGTCTCATCCATTGCAGGACTTCGATGACCTCAATGAGCTCTCGGCTGGGTAATGGTTTCGAGAAATACGTGAAAAAATGGTCCTGTATTAACTTCCCCATTATGGGGTCTTTTCTCTGCCTATCGTCGACTATCGAAATTAAATGCGTGTCCTGCAGGGATTCGAGTAACTGATGGAATAAAACACTGTTTTTATAGAATAGGCCGAGATCCAAAATTGCAATGGAAAATGGATTTTCTTGAGCCATGTTGATGGCTGATTTCATATCATCGGTAATCTTTAAGTAGTTCTGGTAGGCTGACAAGTTTTTACTGATTTCCATTCGCAGGCTATCGGAACGGTATACCAGCAACAGATTCGGTATCACGTCCATCGGCTGGCTCCCGGTACAACGGCAAGGCATGTCTCGATATTTTGATTGATATTGCCTTGTCGGTTGACTCTATGTGGAGAAGCGTATCGATTTTTCCCTGGTGACCTATAAGGTAGGGCTCGTTTTATATATTTGTAAAGTTATGTTTTTTGGGGAAATCGTACGGCAAAAGCTCGTAATACGGTGCTATAGGGTTGGCTAATTATCGAGGTGGAAAACTAATGCCCGGCTTTACTAGTTATATGATCCCGCTTTTCTGACCTGATTGAATCGCTTTGTCGTGTTAGCTAAATCAGCTAATTAACGGCAATCAAGGCGGCCGACTGTATGTGCTTTCATCAGCGACTGTAGCGGTGGCCATGTCTGACAGCGGCTTATTTTTCATATTAAAACAATGGCTTGTCGATGCTGATCCAGAAGTTGCGTGCAGCGATGTTTCATCAGCGTTGCAGAGACTGAATCTGGGCCTTTCGGCGCTATCGTGTGGGCCTTGGGTGAGGGTTCTAAGCGAGTTGCGAGTCATCAGAGCGAAGCGTCGTTACATAGAGCTAACACTTGTATCGTTTCCAATCCCTCATTAAATCCCAATTAATCAATAATTTAAGTAGTTGGCACGGCTCTTGCTAGTTACAAATGGAAACAATGGGAGCCTCGGTGATGCCAACCAGATCGCGAGTCACGCACAAGGTACAGGACGACGTTCAGCGTCACGGGAGGTTGCTGTCTTCCTGTCGGTGGCTTACGGCCATTGTGCTGGGTGTCGGGCTCGCAAGTCTGTCTTCTACTGCCTTGGCACAGGGATCTGAAGCCGAAGAAAGCGGCATGGTGACAAGCCGGGCATTCGAAGGCGAAGCGCTTTCACACGAGCGCCTCGATGAGGTCCGGGGGCGGTATGCGCACAGTCAGGCTATCGCCATCGATGAAGGGCTCGGTGTCATTTTGTGGGATGAAAGCCGCTCGATCGGCAAGGGCAGGGGCGGCGGCGGAAGCCGCCATCAGGCCAAGGGATACGATAACCATCAAAGCCAGACGGTGACGACGAGCAGTCGCAGGTGAATCCAATGACGATCGCAAAACACATGACTGCCAAGCAGTGCCAACAACGAGCCTCCAAGTGGCGGCAAGAAGGTGTTGCCCTCGAGTGTTCGGCAGAAGGGCATTGGACCCGCGGCATCGCCGGTGCGCTGTTAGTTGCGGGGCTGTCGGTGGTCGTCATGACCGGATTCGCGGATGAAGCCTGGGGGCAGGAGGCGCTTGGAGATGACAGCTATCACCGGGTCTTCACCACCTATCGCGCTGCCTCTGTCATCGATGGTCATTCCCTGAGGGGGGTGCAGGGGGCCATCAACGTCAACATGGCGGCCGGCAACAGCAATTTGCAGAGCAACTCCGGTGTCATCGCCATGGGCGAGAACGCCCTGGCCAACAACATCGTGGTGCAGGTGGTTACATCGAACAATCGTCTCGCGCCGGATCAGGCCACCGCCGTGATCAAGGATCAGGCGTTGAGCCAATCGGTTGGCTGGATTTCCGTCAACCAGGCCGCGGGGCAGGAGAATGTGCAGAGCAACACCTTGAGTGTGGCTCTGGGCATAAGGGGCAGTACGTTGAACAGCGAGTCGCTGAGTCAGGTGCTGTCCCGTACGCAGGAGTCGACCGAGGAGTCGGATGACGGCACGTCGTCACGGCGAGTCGCCATCGAGGATTCGGCCTTCGCCGGGTCGCGTGGCGTCATCCAGGTGAATCAGTCGGCAGGAAAGGGCAACGCTACCGGGAACCATGTCGGTGTCCGCATGACATCCGGTGCTCGCAGATAGCGGTAGTCGTGCCTAACAACATCAAGAGCAGAACTCTCAGGTTCATTCAGGAGAAAGATCATGAAAACGTTCGCAAAAGCCCCACTCGCTCTGGCCATTACCGCACTGCTCGCTGCGCCCTATGCGTTGGCTGGAGACAATGATTTCGAAACTGATGCCAGTCTCGACGTGAGTTTTGAAAAAGATATCTACGTCGATATCGATCACGATATCGATAATGATATTTCGGTTGAATTGGATATGGATGCGGATGTGCTAGATCCGAACCATTTCTCGGTTGCCACTATCAATCGTGAACAATTCATCGATAACAACGATGTCGATGATAACGAGACGGAGAATACATCAAAGGTATACGGATCTGGTGGCGGTGCCTCGGGCAATATCGGGGTCAACGTAGCCAGCGGTGGTTTGAACGCACAGGGTAACGATGCCGCCATTTCCAAAGGTAGTAAGGGTGAGAATACTACCACCTCTACTACCACGACAGAAGAATATGAGAAAAAATACTACGGCTGGAAAAAGACGAAAGAGACAGTGGAAGAAACGGTAACAACCGATGAAGATATGGTCTTTGCCAAGGCTGCGACTTTCTCGATTCAGTCTTCTTCAAATGGCGACTATGACAATGAGGGGACTCAGAACGAGGCTTTGGTTGAAGATTCGTTTGGCGGTGCGTCAGGCAACATTGGCGTGAACGTTGCTTCTGGTTTCGGCAATGGCCAGCATAACGCCATGTCTCTTTCACTGGGCCAGAATAGCTCCGCGGAAGCAACAGCCGGCACCGTTCAGACGCTCTATGATAACGAGCTGGATAACGATGTGGCGTGCAACTGCACTACCAACATGAACAATGCCATGTTGAAGAACAGCTTCGGTGGTGCGACCGGCAATATTGGGGTCAACATTTCTTCCGGTAATGCCAATCTGCAGAGCAATACGCTCTCCATTGCTAGCGCTAAGTGAGCCGATGCTCAGGCCGTTCCCGGTCCGCCCCAGGCGGACCGGGTTTTCACACTTCGGCAGGGAGGAGCAACGATGCAGAGTTTTCGACTAGCCACGTTATTTCTGACTGTTCCGGTTTTTTTCCTGTCGGGCTTTATCAGTGAAAACGTAGAGGCTGCGTCCATTAGGATGGGAAATGTCGTTCCCGGAACCAATGTCACCAAGCAAGTCCAGTCAATGAAAGAGCTGAAATTCGAGAACCTGGTTGCCCAGGAGACCGATTTTTCCTGTGGCGCTGCTTCGCTGGCAACCATTCTCAAGTACGCCTATGGCCGCTCGGATGTCACCGAAGAAACAGTGCTCCAAGGTATGTTTGAAATTTCCGATGCCGAGCAAGCGAAGAAGATGGGGTTTTCGCTGCTTGACCTCAACAATTACGTGGAAACCGTCGGGTTGCGTGGGCGTGGCTACAAGATCGATGAGCCTGCTCTGGATACCGTTTCGATTCCCGTTATCGTGCTGCTAGACCTGGATGGCTATCAGCACTTCGTGGTGATGAAGAAGGTAGTAGGAGATCGGGTTTATGTCGGCGATCCTGCCTTGGGCAACAAGGTCATGAAGCGCTCGGAATTCGTCGAGGCCTGGAATAACGTCATATTTGCCGTTGTGGGAGAAAACTTCGATACGCACACGGTTCTTCTGGATCCGGACCAGCCATTGACGGCTCGCCGCCTCGCGGATGTCTTCTCTCCAGTACCCAAACAACAGCTGTTGGACTTCGGGTTTCGCCATGCCGAAGTGTTCTGACCACTTGGAATGAAAGCACATGAGGGTGGAACCATGAAAGGCTTTGAAAGCAGGAAGCGATGGTACGGCGCGGTAAGCGTTACGTTGATCGGCGCCTCGCTGGTGCTGTCAGCTCCATTGTCGGCTCGAGCGGCTACGGTAGCTACCGATTTCAGCGAACCCACCTTTCAGAATGGCCAACAGCTTTCCGATTATGAGCTGGCGCAGCTGCGCGGCAAGGCCGTCAACGGTCGCCAGGTCTTGTTCTTCGGCGTCGAAATGTCGATGAACTGGAAGTCGCCAGCGGGTGAGGAAGTCCACGCGCGCGCGGATCTTGGCATCGATATGGCGAATGGCCAGCCGTCGCCGACGTTTACGAGCCACATCACCGCGACCACGCCTGAACAGTATGCCGCCTATCGGCAGGCGATGTCTGATGCTGGACAGGTGGTCGATGCGGGCTCCTCCAATGCCAAGGGGGTCGTTCAGTTGGTCCAGGCCGGTGGCGATTTCAACAGCGCCAACAACCGGTTCTGGATCGACGTTGGCCAGGATGTCGGCCGCGGTAGCGTCTCCCCAGGCAACAACGAGCAAAGTCTCGAAACGCCGGCCGGTGCGCATGTGGCGATTACCAAGCAGGCCGGGAGCCTCGGGATGACCCTTGACATACCCGGTACTGGACGCGCCAGCCAGGAAATTCTTTCGCGCCGAGGGCTGCATCAGTCCATTCAGCTCTCCAGCAGCCATCAGACGATAAGCAACATGACCCGGCTTCGAGTTCAGCTGGGAGAAGCTTCCTCCGCAAAGATAGGCCAGGATGTCAAGCGCATGCTGCAATCTGTTCGCGGACTGGATCATTTACGTCAGTAGTTTGAGCGAGTTTCATTATCGGGCCGATCGTGATCGGCCTTTTTTGTTGGCCCGTGTTGCCAACGCTAAGGCCTGCTAGTCTAGCTAGGCGTAGCCCATTGGTTGGCCTTTTCGTCCGTTGGAGGAAGGGGCGCAATGCTCGTAGAGAGCCCATACTTTCAGGGGAGTCCAAGATGCCGGACAACAAGCTGAAAAACCAGGTACACGCTTCCACCATTCCCATCGCCTCGTGGCTGCTCTTGTCTGCCACCATGGGCACTTCCACGGTCGTTTTGGCACAGTCGAATGACGACGGAGTCGTTCGTGAAGCGCAGCCCAGCCAGAGCGTTCGCGACGTACTTCGTGAGGAACATGCGCTGTTCTCCGACCGCCTGACCATTGAGCCGGGCATCAGTTACTCCTATTCGGATCGCAGCGAGCTGGCTTTGAACGGGTTTCTAGCCCTGGATGCTATATTCCTGGGTAATATCAGTGTCGATGATGTGGAGAGCCATACCACGACGTTCGATTTGAGCACCCGTTATGGTGTCACTGACCGTCTAGAGCTCGAGTTGGTGATCCCCTATGTGTATCGCAGCAGCCACTACGAGACCATTGGTGCGGGCGGATCAACGCAAGACTCCGTAGAAGAAACCGTTAGCGAAGGTGGGCTGGGCGATATCAGTGCCGGCATCTACTATCGTCTGCTTCCCGAGACGGAGAGTCGGCCGGATATCGTCTGGAACTTTGCCGTGCGCGCCCCGACCGGTAAGCATCCTTATGATATCGGGAGAATCACGGTCGACCTCGATGGAACGGAGAACTTGACCGTGCCCAGTGAGTTGCCCACGGGTAACGGTGTTTGGGGCGTTAGTACAGGTTTCTCTTTGCTGAAAACGATCGACCCTGCCATCATCTTCGCCAATATTGGCTATACGCACAATATCGAGGAGAGTTTCGACGATATAAGTTCTGATGACGATAAAGTTCCGGGAAAAGTGAACCTCGGCGATAGCGTACGCTTTGGTTTCGGTACGGCTTTCGCCTTGAACGAACGCTTCAGCCTTTCCATGTCATTGTCTTACCAGCACGCCTTTGAGACTGAGATTACTCAAGATGGCGGTCCATCGGAGAATATTATCGGAAGCAGCGCCAATTCGGCTTCGGTGAACTTCGGTGCGACCTACGGCCTGACCGACTCAACCTCGATCGTGACCAGCGTGGGTGTCGGGCTGACCGACGATGCTCCCGACTTTACGCTCGATTTCAGGATTCCCTTCCAGATCTGATTCTGCACCTGCCCCGCCATGTCCGCTGAGGGCGTGCCGGGGCAGCCAGTTGGCGGCCCTCTAAACGACGGCCACTTCGCGATGGATACGGTGCTTTTCCATCAGCCGATAGAGCGTGACTCGCGACACGCCCAGGTCGCGGGCGGCGTTCTGAATCTTGTAGCGGTTACGGCCCAGGGCTGAGATCAGCGCCTCGTACTCGGCGTGATCGCGGGCCTGCTCTAACGTCATGATGTCGCGGGACGACTGGCGCCGCTCTAGGCCGAGATCCTCGGGTTTGATCAAGCGCGTTTCGCACATCACCAGCGCCCGGCGTACACGGTTGATCAGCTCGCGTATGTTGCCGGGCCAACTGTGGCACTGCATCAGCCGCAAGGCTTCCTGGCTGAATCCCTTGACCTGGGAGGCTTTTTCGTTGGCGAACTTGTCGAAGAAGAACCTGGCCAGCACTTCGATGTCTGCTTGCCTTTCGCGAAGAGGCGGAAGGAATATCTGCAGAACGTTGAGGCGATGGAAGAGGTCTTCGCGAAAACGACCTTCCTTCACGGCTTTTTCCAGGTCGACGTGAGTGGCAGCCAGGATTCTCACGTCGACGGTGATTTCCTTGGTGCTGCCGATACGCTGTATCTGGTGATCTTCCAGGAAGCGCAGCAGGTTGACCTGCATCTCCAATGGCAGGTCACCGATTTCGTCCAGGAAGAGGGTTCCTCCCTTAGCGGCTTCGACCTTGCCGATCTTGCGTTGGCTGGCTCCCGTAAATGCGCCTTTCTCGTGTCCGAACAACTCCGACTGTATCAGGTTGCTGGGTAGCGCCCCACAGTTGACGGCAATGAAGGGGCCGTCGCGGCGTTGCGAACGTTCATGAATGGCATGAGCGGCTAGCTCCTTGCCGGTACCGGATTCGCCGCTGATGAAAACCGGAGCGTCGACGGCGGCGACGCGCCGAAGTGTGTCGAAGAGCTGTTTCATGCTCGCTGTCGTTCCTACCATTTCGTAGTCATCGACGATCGTTGCGTCATTCTTTTTCTGCAGTTCATGAAGCCTGCGCATGGCGCAAGCATGGCGCAGTATGCATTCGACCTGTTCGTTGCTGCCTGGCAGGACGTGATAAGCGTAACAGTGTCTTCGCAGCAGCCGTAGGATTGATGCATTGTCGAGCAGGTCAGGGTGAATGAGAGCCATCCAGTTCAACGAGGACTGTTCCAGGCATTTTTCGATATCCGGTACGTTTATCTCCGTCCCGTCGTCGATCAATATCAGTCCGGCTTCATAGTCCTTTCTTTTCAAAGTTTTGGAAGCCTCCTTGAGGCTCTTCTCATGATCGACGATCCAGCTGTTTTCTCTCAAGTATGATGGAAGGCTCCGTGAGATATTGGTGGTTTCCCCTGCTATTAGCAATGTACCTGTTCCACCCATTGAACGTTTCCTTTCGACAATTAGAGCTTGGGTATCCATGTTGCGATACTCATTAAAGATAAGATTTTTGGTTGATTTTTTATCTTAGTGCTCTAGCGTTCTTTCATGGTGTCTTTTGCTGGGTGCGATTCCCATCAGGTTGTGTCTGGCCCAGTTCATTGCCTGTATTCTATTGTGTACGTTTATCTTTCTGAATATATTGTAAAGATGAGACTTTACGGTGTGCTCGCTCACGAATAGCTGGCTGGCTATCTCGGCGTTGGATGCGCCCGACCCAAGTAGGCCGATGATTTCGAGCTCACGGTGAGTGAGGCCGCATATTGGGCGAAATGCATTCCGCTGCTGTTTGCGGTAGAAGTCGATCATTTGCGTCATCAGGCTGCGCGACATCCACAGATCGCCTTCGAGCATTTTGGAAATGCCCTTGCAGATCATCTCGAGACTATTGCTGCGGTAGAATATCCCTTCCAGGTGCATGACGGCGAGAATGTCGACGGCAATCGTTTCATCTCTGACGTTGAAAGCGGCTATCGCCACGCGCCCATCGTCCGCGACTTTGCTCTGCCACGTTCGCATGCCTTCTATGGCCAGGTGATCGATATCGAGAAGCAGTACGATACGCTCGTATTGCGTATCGGCCAGTCGATCCTCGGGCGATATGATCCTCACCGGGCAGCCGACCTGTTCGTGGATGTAGTTGATGAAGAGCTGGGATTGCGGGTTGCTGTCGGTAACCAGCAACACTAGATCTTTTCCGTGGGCCATGATGTCTGCGCTCCCCTATGGCATGACGCGACTCGCAATCTGAGGTGGGTCTCGTGGTGCTCCTTGCTTAGTGTTGGCAAAGTGTGTTTGTTTGTAAACATATGTTAGCCAAAGGTTGTTTAGGATATTATGGATTCTATCTTCGACATCCCCGATATGGCGGGCATAACCACGTTGTTTCAATGCGATAGCGTATTGTGCTGAAAAGAGTCGTTTTTTTTCCTATACGAAAGGCTGAGTCTTTTCATGCGCTCAGTTGAGTTCGCCTGGTGAACTGGGAGCCTCTTTCGTTTTGTCCGCAAGGCGACGATAATTTTCGGTTTGTCCTGCCCCACATAGATAGATGCTCTAGGAGCCTTCAATGCCCCTGCCTCGTGTTTGCGTGCTGGCCAGCTCCAATCCTGGCAAGCTCGCGGAATTCAACCAGCTGCTTGCTCCCCTCGGCTTCGCGGCACAGGCCCAGGCCGATTTCGGCGTGAATGATGTCGATGAAACCGGCCTGACCTTCGTCGAGAATGCGCTGCTCAAGGCACGTGAGGCGAGTCGGGTTAGCGGCCTGCCGGCGTTGGCGGACGATTCCGGCCTGGCAGTGGATGCTCTGCAGGGCCGGCCTGGCATCTATTCCGCCCGCTATGCCGGAGAGCCCAAGAGCGATGCGCGCAACAACGCCAAGCTGCTCGAGGCCTTGTCCGGGGTGCCGACGGCGTCACGTACGGGACGCTATTGGTGCGTGTTGGTCATGCTGCGACATGCCGAGGATCCGGTGCCGCTGATCGTGCAGCGCAGCTGGGATGGGATCCTCCTCGACGAGCCGCGTGGCGAAGGGGGGTTTGGTTATGATCCGCTGTTCTGGCTACCCGACCGGGGGATGACGGCCGCCGAGTTGTCAGCCGATGAGAAAAATCGCCTTAGCCATCGTGGTCGTGCGCTGCGTGCACTGATCGATGCCATGTCGTCGGATAGCCTGCCATGACGGCAATCACCGCCATGCCAACCGCCAATTCCCTGCCCCCCTTGGCGCTCTACGTTCATGTGCCCTGGTGCGTGCGGAAGTGCCCCTACTGCGACTTCAACTCGCACGGGGTGGGTCATGCCGCCGAGCTGCCCGAGGCCGACTATCTGTCGGCGCTGCTTGCCGACCTCGACGCGGACCTTCCCCTTGCTGCTGGCCGACCCCTGGTGAGCATCTTCATCGGTGGCGGCACGCCGAGCCTGATGACGGCGGATTTTTATGCGCGCCTGCTGGAGGGGGTGGCCGGGCGCCTGCCCTTGAGCGCCGATGTGGAAGTGACGCTGGAGGCCAATCCGGGCACGCTGGAGCGAGGCCGCTTCGCCGGCTACCGGGCGGCTGGCATCAATCGCCTTTCGCTGGGCGTGCAGAGTTTTCAGGATGCTCAGCTCGCGGCCCTGGGGCGTATCCATAGCGGCGACGATGCACGCCGGGCGGTCGACGAGGCGCGCGGGGCGGGATTCGACAATCTCAATCTCGATCTGATGCATGGCCTGCCGGGCCAGACTCCAGAGTTGGCCCTGGCGGACCTGGACAGCGCCTTGGCATTGGCCCCGACGCATCTCTCCTGGTACCAGCTCACCTTGGAGCCCAATACCGAGTTCCACTCGCATCCGCCATCTTTGCCCGAGGAGGAAGCGCTGTGGGACATTCAGGACATCGGGCATGAGCGGCTCTTGTCCGCGGGGTTCTCGCGCTACGAGATTTCCGCCTATTGCCGGGACGGCCGTCAGTGCCGGCACAATCTGAACTATTGGCGATTCGGTGACTACCTGGGCATCGGCGCGGGAGCGCATGGCAAGTCGAGCCGGCCCGAATCGGGCGGGCTGGCCATCGAACGCCGCTGGAAGGTACGCCAACCCTCCAGCTATCTGCGGCGGCGAAACGATCCACGAGGCTTCGTGGCCGGGCACTCGCGCATTGCCGAGTCCGAACTGCCCCTGGAGTTCGCCATGAATGCCTTGCGCCTCGTGGCCGGCGTTCCCCTGCAGGAGTGGGCGGCCCACACCGGGCAGGGAACCGAAGCTTTATTGGCTTGTCTCAGCGCGGCACGTGACAAGGGACTGCTCGTGGAAAACACCGAGCGACTTCAGGCTACGCCGCACGGTCTACTATTCTTGAATGAACTGCTGGCCTCGATTGGCGAGCATCGGGCCAGCTGACCCAAAGCTCGCCACCCTGACCCATCCAGGAGGGATACATGATCACACCCATTCGTCTGGTTGCTTCCATTGCTGCCGCTGTTCTGTTGGTAGGCTGTACCACGACAGATCCTTATTCCGGTGAAACCCGACGCAGCAACACCGGGACAGGTGCCGCCGTGGGAGCCGCCGTGGGGGCCGCTGCGGGGGCGCTCTCCGGGGATGGCAGCACCAGCCGTCGTGATCGCGCCTTGATCGGTGCCGCCGTTGGGGCGGCAGCCGGCGGCGGTATCGGTGCCTACATGGATCGCCAGGAAGAGGAACTGCGCCAGAGCATGCAAGGTACGGGCATTGGCGTCGACCGTCGTGGCGATGACATCGTGCTCAACATGCCGAGCAGCGTGACCTTCGGCTTCGACTCCAGCGAGCTGACCTCGAGTGCGCGCAATGCTCTCAATGACGTCGCCTCGGTGCTGACGCAGTATACCGATACCCGCGTCAACATCGCCGGCCATACCGACAGCACCGGTGATGCGAGCTACAACCAGCGTCTTTCCGAACGGCGTGCCGAGTCGGTCGGCAGCTACCTGGCCCAGGCCGGGGTGGCGAGCAACCGCCTGGCCATGCGGGGCTACGGCGAGAACCAGCCGGTGGCCAGCAACGACACCGAACAGGGCCGCGCCCAGAATCGCCGCGTGGAGATCACCCTGTCCCCCATCGAGACGCAGATTCAGCAGCAGTGACCTGATGTCACCTTCGACCCTCGCGTGAACCGGGGCCCGCCGAACTGGCGGGCCCTGGCATGATGGCCCTGCTGGAGTCCGTTGCCATGCTCTCCTATCAGCATGCTTATCACGCCGGCAATTTCGCTGACGTTCACAAGCATCTCACGCTGTTCGCCGTCATCGATCATCTGCTGCGCAAGCCAACGCCCGTCAGCTATTTCGATACCCATGCCGGACGCGGCCGCTATCGGCTGGCGGCCGAGGAAACGCGCCGGCTGGGGGAGTATCGCCATGGTGTCGAGCCGTTGTGGCGGGCCCGAGGCCAGTTGTTTGATGAACCGCTGCTGGCTGGGTGGCTGTCGGCACTGACGGCGATGCAACCGAATCCGCAGGCGCTCAGCCACTATCCCGGTTCGCCGGCCTGGCTGGTCCATCGCCTGCGTCCTCAGGATCGATTGAAGCTGTTCGAGCTGCATCCCGGTGAACACGCCTGCCTGGCCGAGCAGCAAATGGCCGGGGACGTCGAGTGGGTGCACGGCGATGGCCTGGCGGGTTTGCTCGACAGCCTGCCGGCGGCCACGCCGCGGCTCTGTGTGCTGATCGACCCGAGCTACGAGCGCAAGGCGGAGTACCGGGAGGTGGCCGACACGCTGCGCGTGGCCATGCGCAAGGCGCGTCATGCGGTGATGCTGGTGTGGTACCCGCTGTTGCCGGCAGCACGCCACCATGAGCTGCTGGAGGGCATTCGCGAGAGCGGCCTGCGCAAGGTGTGGCGTAGCGAGCTGTGCCTGCATGAGCCGGGTGTGGGGGAACACGGGATGTACGGCAGCGGCATGCTGGTCATCAACCCGCCCTGGGGGCTGGACGCGCGCCTGATAGAGGCCATGGCGGCGGTGACGCCGCGGCTGGGCCCGAGCAGCCGCTATTCCAGCGGCTGGTGGGTGGGGGAGTAGCGGAGGTGGCGTGCCGGAGTGTGCTTCGGGTCGCCAGAGCTCCGCTTTCTTTATCGCCAGCCGGTCACAGGCAACGCTGGAACAGCTCCTTGAGGTTCTCGCGGGTCAGTTCCACCGGATTACCGCCGCAACTGGGGTCGCGTATCGCCATTTCGGCAAGCTCATCGATCCGCTCCGCCGCGACTCCGATCTCGGAGAGTCGACGCGGGATGCCCAACTGGTCATTGAGTGACTGCACGAAGGTGCGGAAACCCTCGAAACCTCCGTCGATCTCCAGGTAGGCAGCGACCCGATCGAACCTCTTGCGTATTGTCTCGGCGTTGAAGTCCAGCACTGCGGGCATGCAGATCGCATTGGTGGTGCCGTGGTGAGAGTTGAACAGCGCGCCGATGGGGTGGCTCATCGCGTGTATTGCCCCTAGCCCCTTCTGGAAGGCAGTGGAACCCATCATCGCCGCGCTCATCATGTGCGCACGGGCTTCGATGTCGTGGCCATCGGCATAGGCACGCGGCAGGTTCTCCTTCACCAGACGCATCCCCTCCAGCGCAATGCCCTGGCTCATCGGGTGGTAGTGCGGACTCGAAAACGCCTCGACGCAGTGGGCAAAAGCATCCAGGCCGGTGCCAGCGGTGATTGGCCGGGGCATGCCCACGGTCAGTTCGGGATCGCAGATCACCACGGATGGCAACACCTTGGGATGAAAGATGATCTTCTTCTCGTGGCTTTGCGAGTTGGTGATGACGCTGGCACGCCCCACTTCCGATCCGGTACCGGCGGTGGTCGGGACTGCCACGATGGGCGCTATGCCATCGGCATCGGCACGAGTCCACCAGTCGCCGATATCTTCGAAATCCCACACGGGTCGTGTCTGCCCCGACATGAAAGCGACCATCTTGCCCAGATCCAGACCCGAACCACCGCCGAATGCGATGACGCCATCGTGATCACCCGTCTTGAAGGCCTCGACGCCGGCAGCCAGGTTGGTCTCGTTCGGGTTGGGGTCCACATCGGAGAACAGCGCACGTCCCAGGCCCGCGGCTTCGAGGATATTCCGTGCCTCAGCGGTGATGGGCAGTTCGGCTAGCCCCCGGTCCGTCACCAGCAGGGGCTTGCTGATACCTGCCTGGGCGCAGGCCTCGGGTAGCTCGGCGATGCGACCCGCACCGAAGCGGATGGCCGTTGGGTAAGTCCAGTTTCCGGTCAATGTCATTTCGTCACCTTCTTCAGGTAATACGACTTGGGTCGAGTCAGGTTGTGATAGCCGATCACTGAGAGGGAGCCGCCCCGTCCGGTGTCCTTGCAGCCGGTCCAGCAGAGTCCGGGGTCGAGGTAGTCGGCGCGGTTCATGAACACGGTGCCGGTCTGGATCCGATCGCCGACCCGCTGGGCGCGATCGATGTCGGCCGTCCACAGGCTGGCGGTCAGGCCGAACGGGCTGTCGTTCATCAGTCGAACGGCTTCGTCATCGTCGGCGACTTTCATGATGCCCACGACCGGACCGAAGCTTTCATCGCGCATCACTCGCATGTCGTGGGTTACCTCGGTCAGGATCTGGGGGGTGAGATAGGCTCCGCCATCATCCCCGGGCTTAGTGGCAATGTGCGCCTTGGCGCCTGCGGCCATGGCCTCGTCGATCTGTGCGCGGACTTCCCTGGCGAAGCGGACATGGGCCATGGGGCCGATATCCGTGGCGGCGTCCAGCGGATTGCCGAGCCGGTAGCCTTCGACGATCGCGACTGCCTTGTCGACGAAGCGGTCATACAGGCTTTCATGGACGTAGATGCGCTCGATTCCACAGCAGCATTGCCCGGAGTTGAACATGGCGGCGTCGATCAGTGTGGCGACGGCGGCATCGAGGTCGGCATCCTCCATGACATACCCCGGATCCTTGCCGCCGAGTTCCAGGGCCATGCCGGTGAACGTACCCGCAGCCGCACGTTCGAGGGTGCGGCCGGCCGGCACCGAGCCGGTGAAGTTGACGAAATCGAAGGCGCGTTCCGCGATCAGGGCCGAGGTGGTGTCGTGGTCGAGGAACACATTCTGGAACACATCCTCGGGTACGCCGGCAGAGTGGAAGGCCCGGGCCATGCGCTCACCCACGAGCAGGGTCTGGGTGGCGTGTTTCAGCAACACCGAGTTGCCCGCGATCAGTGCCGGCGCCACGCTGTTGATGGCCGTCATGTAGGGGTAGTTCCAGGGAGCCACGACCAATACCACACCGTGTGGAATGCGCTTGATATAGCGCTTTACCGTGGCGTCCTCACCCACCGCGATATCGGCGAGCGCCTCCCGGGCGATGGCCGCCATGTGGCTGCCGCGCTCCTCGAAGCCGCCAAATTCGCCTCCATAACGAATCGGGCGCCCCATCATGTACGCCAGCTCGGGCACCACTTCGTCGTTCATCGCCCCCACCGCGGCGATGCCAGCCATGACCCGATCGATACGTTCCTGCAGAGGCCGGGCGGCCCAGTCTGCCTGTGCCGCCCGTGCCCGCTGTGCCGATTCCCGGGCTGCCGTGGTCGTCAGAGCCTCACGTTCGGCGTAGATCTCCCCATCGATCGGTGAGATACACTGCAGCATATGGCCCATCGTCATCTCCTTTTTTCGGCCGGCCCGAATGACCGTCGACCTGCCGTTCGTCTAGCGGTAACTGCTTTCACCCGGCCAGCGTTGTGTCCGACCGGGGCCGTCGTTGTCCGTGGCGTCAGGCGCGCTCGAACCCGCGCGCCACCTCGTAATGCGTCACCACACGCTCGAAGTCTTCCAACTCCACTTCGGCGGCGCGCACGTAATGATCGACCACGGCGTCGCCCAGCGCTTCGCGCAGCATGCTGGAGTCGCGCAACGCATCCTTGGCGTCGCGCAGACTCTGTGGAATCAGGCCGCTATCACCCGCGTAGGTGTCGCCCACGGCCGGTGGCGGCAGCTCCAGTCGTTCTTTGATCCCCTTCATGCCGGCGGCCAGCTGGGCTGCGATGGCCAGGTATGGGTTCAGGTCCGAACCGCCGATACGGCATTCGATACGTACGGCTTGCGTGCCGCTGGCGCACAGTCGAAAGCCGGCGGTGCGGTTATCCACTGACCAGACCGTGCGGGTTGGAGCGAAGGAACCTTTCTGGAAACGCTTGTAACTGTTGATATAGGGTGCCAGGAAGTAGGTGTAGTCGGGGGCGTACTTCAGAAGGCCGGCCAGGTAATGCTTCATCAGGGAGGACATGCCCAGCTCATCGCTGGCATCGTAGAAGATTGGCGTATCGCCTTGCCACAATGACTGATGAATGTGACTCGAACTGCCCGAGTGTTCTTGATGCCACTTGGGCAGGAAGGTTGCCGCGCGCCCTTTCTGCCAGGCGATCTCCTTGATCGCATGCTTGGCGATGGTGTGGTAGTCGGCCGTGTCCAGTGCCGGTGCATACTTGATATTGAGCTCTTCCTGACCGCAACCAGCTTCGCCCTTGGTGCCTTCCACGGGTATTCCTGCCGCATAGAGCAGGTTGCGCACGGGGCGCATCACATGCTCTTCCTTGGCGGTTTGGAATATGTGGTAATCCTCGTTGTAACCGCTGATCGGCCGTAGATCGCGGAAGTCCGTCTGGCGGATTTCATCGAAACTCTGCTCGAACAGGAAGAACTCCAGTTCGCTGGCTATCATCGCATCGAACCCCAGCTCTTCCAGCCGTTCGAGCTGGCGCTCGAGCATGGTGCGCGGGGCGTGGGCCACCGGCGTATGGCTGTGATGATCCAGGACGTCGCACAGCACCAGCACAGTGCCGTCGAGCCACGGAACCGGACGCAAGGTGGCCAAATCGGGCTTCATGATGTAATCGCCATACCCGGCTTGCCATGACGTGCTGGCATAGCCGTCCGGCGTTGCCATTTCGATGTCGGTGGCCAGCAGGTAGTTGCAGCAGTGTGTCTCTTCCCAGCCACCGTCGACGAAATGACGCGCATGAAGCCGCTTGCCCATCAAGCGGCCCTGCATGTCCACGAAGCAGGCCAGAACCGTGTCGACATCACCGTTCCTGACCTGGGCCTCCAGGGCCGACAGGGTATCCACAGTCGCTGCGCTGTTCATTTGAGAGGCTCCTTGTTGGATCGCCATGACAAGGCCCGGCCTGGAGGCCGGACCTTGCTATCGTTGTGCGCCCCGGCGGTTGCGGGGCGTGAAGGAGTATCAGGCGTCCGTATAGCGATAGGGCTTGCCTGCCTTGCGCATGTCGGCGTTGTATTGCTTGAAGATCTCGACCACCTTGGCCTTGGTCTCGGATTCGGCGGCTATCTCATCCCAGAACTCGTGGGCGGCGTTTTCCACCTGTTCCCATTCGGCGTCGGGAATACTGGTCAGTTCGAGCTTGTCGCCATGTACGCGTAGCTTGGCTTCGCCACCCCAGTACCAGTGCTGGCGATAATAGTGGGACTGCTCGCAGCACACCTCGAACAGCAGCCGGAGATCCTCGGGCAACTCGTTCCAGCGCTCCATGTTGACGAAGAAGTGGCCGATCCAGGCACCGGAGATGTTGTTGGTCAGGAAGTAGTTGGTGACATCGGCCCAGCCCACCGTATAGTCCTCGGTGATACCCGACCAGGCGATCCCATCCAGCTCGCCGGTCTGTACCGCGACTTCGATGTCTTCCCAGGGGAGCGTCACGGGCACGACGCCGAACTGCGAAAGGAAGCGCCCGGCGGTGGGGAAGGTGAAGATGCGCTTGCCTTCCAGGTCCGCGAGACTGTGGATCGGATCCTTGGTGACGAAATGACATGGATCCCAGGCGCCGGCGCTGACGTGCTTGACGCCGACCTTGGCATACTCCTCCTCCCAGATCTCCTTGAGGCCGTATTGGTTGAACAACACGGGCACATCCAGGCTGTATCGTGACCCGAAGGGGAAGTAGCCGCCGAAGACGGTGACTTCGGTAGGCGATGCCATGGAGTCATCGTCCGACTGCACGGCATCGATGGTGCCGCGCTGCAGGGCACGGAACAGCTCTCCCGTCGGAACCAGCTGGTCGGCGTAGAATAGCTCGATCTGCATTCGATCCCCGGCGATGCGGTTGAAGAGATCGATGGCCGGCTTGGCGACATGTTCGGCCAGAGCAGCGCCGGCATAGGTCTGCATGCGCCACTTGATGGCCGGCTCACTCTGAGACTGGGCGACGACCCGACTGGCCAGCGGAGCCATGGCAGCACCGGCCGCGGCGGTGATCAGAAACTTACGTCTTGTTGTCATCGTTTTCTCTCCTGATATGAAATGCCGAAAATGGCTTAGCGTCGGCCCTTGGTGAGGCTCTTCTTATCTTCTGGTTAACCACCACCGTGTCTTTTTCGATTGGCTGATGGTCAGGCGTTACTGGGGAACGGTCAGTTTCCATAGATGTAGCCTGGCAACCATAGGGCGATCTGGGGGAAGACCATTACCAGGCTCAGGGCTACCGTCATCACGAACACGAAAGGAATAATGGATCGATAAATATCGATCAGCCCAATCTGAGGCGGTGCCATGGCACGCATCAAGAACAGGTTATAGCCGAACGGTGGGGTCATGTAGGCGATTTGCGTGGTGATCGTGTAGAGCACGCCGTACCAGATCAGGTTGAAACCCAGCGCATCGACCAGTGGCACGTAGAGTGGTGCCACGATCACCAGCATGGCGGTATCGTCGAGGAAAGTGCCCATCACGATGAAACTCAACTGCATCATGATGAGTATCATCCATGGCGAAAGGCCCAGCTTCTCGGTGAAAAGGCTATCGATTGCCTTGACGGCGCCCAAGCCGTCGAAAATGGCGCCAAAGGCGAGTGCGGCGAGGATGATCCACATGAACATGCAGGAGATCGCCAGGGTTTGGCGTACCGAGACCTCAAAGACTTTTCGCGTCATGCGGCCCTTGACGATCGCTGCCAGCAACGCTGCCATGGCACCCACCGCCGAGCTCTCGACCAACGAGGTCCAGCCTTTTACGAAGGGCACCATCATGATGGCAAAGATCATGAGTGGCAGTATGCCGGCTCGTAATAGCCGCATTTTTTCGGCCAGGGAAACGTTGCGTTCTTCGACTGCCAGAACCGGGCCAAGCTCCGGCTGCACACGACAGCGAACGTAGATGTAGATGATGAACAGCGTTGCCATCATCAAACCGGGCAGTATCCCGGCTAGCCAGAGCTGTCCCACGGGCTGGCGGGCGATCATCGCATAGAGCACCAGTACCACCGAGGGCGGCACGAGAATGCCCAGGCTGGAGCCCGCCTGGATGACGCCGGTTACCATGATCTTGTCATAGCCTCGACGTAGCAATTCAGGCAGGGCGATCGTCGCGCCGATTGCCATTCCAGCTACCGACAGCCCATTCATGGCGGATATCAGCACCATCAGCCCGATCGTTCCGATAGCAAGGCCGCCTTTTACCGGACCCATCCAGACATGGAACATCTTATATAGATCATCGGCGATGCGGCTTTCCGAAAGGATGTATCCCATGAAGATGAACATCGGAAGAGTCAGCAATGGATACCATTTCATGAGTTTCATTGCGGAGGAAAAGGGGATGTCGACCCCACCCGTTCCCCACAGTAAAACCCCGGCTAGCGCTCCGACGAAACCGATGGCACCGAATACCCGCTGACCGGTCATCAGCATCAGCATCATCGAGCTGAACATGACGATGGCGATCATTTCGTAAGACATCAGATATTTACTCCGCGGATTCGGCTGATATCCCGAAAGAACTCGGCGCTAGATTGAAGGATCATTAGAAATATTCCGAAACAAAGAATTGCCTTGATGGGCCATAGCACGGGGCGCCAGGATGTCGAGCTTCTCTCCAGGAAGCCCAGACTTTCCGACGCTTCCGAGGGGCCCTGCGTCAAGAACGTCCAGGCAAGGTCGAAGAGAAACGAAAAGGGCTCGCTTCCGAAATAACCCAGGGAGTAAGCCATGGAAGTCAATCCACCATATAGAAGCACGCCAAGGTAGAAGAGCAGGAAGAAAACCGTGAAAGCATCGACCCAGGCTTTGGTTTTCAAGCTCCAGCTTCCATAGAAGAGATCCATCCGCACGTTCGAACCGAGTTGGATGGAGTAGGGGCCGCCCAGCACGAAGTACGCGACCATGACGAACTGGGCGGTTTCCAGGGTCCACATCGATGGGGTCATGACCACCTTGGAGGCCGACGACCACAGCAAAACGGCAATCAGAACGAAGATGAGATACATCGCAAATCGGCCAATGATGCGATTCATGACATCGACGGTGGCGATATATACCAGGATGGCTTTAGGCATCGTGCGCGTCTCCCCGGATCGGGCTTTCGAACCCGAGTTCCGCCAGTGCAGGCTGGATCAGCAGCAGTATCTCATTGGCCATGGTGGAGGCATCGTCCGGCGTGCTCAGCAGGTCGTTGCGAATCTCGATCATCACATTTGCCAGTCCATGACCGATGCCGTGCAGCTTCAGTGAGTGGGTGACGCCATCTTCGGGGCCGTAGGGTGCGTTGCGCCGGATCTTGCGGTGTGCCAGGCGGTGGGATTGAGCCAGCATGGCATCGGCCAGTCGCCGGTCGGCGTCGTGCAGGATGCCGATTTCGACCGTTCGGGGCTTGCCGTGATAGTCGGGCGTGAAGCTATGCACAGTGATCAGCGCTGTAGGCAGGCGGCTGGCGGCACGCTCCTCCAGTCGTTGTGTCACGGCCGTGCAGAACGGGCGGTAGACCGTTTCGATGCGGTCTGCGCGCTGGGCTTCAGTGAGGTTTCGGTTGCCTGGCACGTCGACGACTTCCGAGCGCTCGGGCATGGCGCTGGCCGCCTCGGGCGGACGGTTACAGTCATAGACGAGTCGTGAGACGCGGCTCGCCACCAAGGGGGCATCGAGTGCCTGAGACAGCGCCATGGCGACGTCTCGTGCACCGGGGTCCCAGGCTGCATGGCTGAAGCGATGGGCAGGGTCGAGGCCCAGGTCATGATAGGGCTCGGGAATATCCGGCGAGGCGTGTTCGCACAGAATGACCACGGGTCCTTTGCCTGACCGATTGTGCAGCTCAACGCTCGGGGATGGCGTCGTTGTTGTTGTTGGCATTCCTGCCTCCTCCTCGTCTCTGTAAAGATATAGACGTGGAGGTGACATTGCGTCAAGATTTATTCAGTAGGCGGCTCGACGCCGGTCGCTGGCGAGGCGGCCGATATGTGGATCATCAAAGACAGGTGACTCTTGACGACGACTAAACCTACCGTGCGTGAGCTGATTCGCCAGCATTATTCAGAACTGACGCCGTCGGAGCGCAAGCTGGCCGGCACCCTGTTGGAGAACTACCCGGCGGCCGGACTGGCCTCGATTACCGCCGTGGCCAGCAATGCGGGAGTGTCGACTCCCACCGTGGCGCGAATGATCAAGAAGCTAGGGTTCAAGGGCTATCCTCAGTTTCATCAGGCATTGCTTCATGAGCTCGAGGCGAAAGGCGTAGGGCCCACTCAACGGCGCAACAACTGGCTGTCAGAGGCGCCCGAGACACACTTGCTGAATCGCTTTTCCCAGGCTGTCAGCTATAACCTGGAGCAGACCTTTGCGCATATCGAGTCCGCTCGTTTCGATCAGGTGATTGGCAAGCTGGCGGATGCCGACAAGCGCCTGTATATCGTCGGCGGTCGGATCACTCATGCGCTGGCCGATTATGCCTTCACTCACCTCCAGGCGGTGCGTCCCCATGTGACCCACATGACCTCGTCCTCCGGCACCTGGCCGCATTACGTGCTCGATATGGAGCCGGGGGAAACTCTGCTGATCTTCGATATCCGGCGTTACGAGACGAACCTGCTTCGCCTGGCTGAACTCGTGGGAAACCATGGGGTTACTATCGTGTTATGCACCGACCAGTGGGGGTCGCCCATCTCCTCGGTAGCCGACTTCACGTTCAACTGTTGGGTGGAAATTCCCTCTGGTTGGGATTCCAACATCTCGACCATGATGCTCCTGGAGGCCATGATCGCGGCCGTTCAGGAGCAACGCTGGCCGGAAACGCGCAAGCGCTATGAAAGGCTGGATGAGCTGTTCGACATGACTCACCTGTTCCGCCGGTTCATCTGATCGGCATTTCAATGATCGTGGCCACACCTTGTTCAGGCTCGATGGATCTGGCGTACTGCCCAGGAAGCCGCAATGGGCGGGCTCATGATTGCGCCATTCATTTACCGATGCAGAAGCTGCCGAAGATCTCGCCCAGGAGGTCGTCGGCGCTGAACTCGCCGGTGATCTCGCCCAGGGCCTGCTGAGCCTGGCGAAGGTCTTCGGCCAGCAGCTCGCCGGCGCCATGGCCGGCCAGCTGCGCTTCGCCGTTGTCGAGTGCCTGTTGGGCGCGGTCCAGGGCTTCCAGGTGGCGGCGGCGCGCCGAAAAGCGTCCTTCGGTGGTGCCGGCGTAGCCCATGACCGTCTTGAGGTGAGCTTTCAGGTCGTCCATGCCCGCGCCCGTCTTCGTCGATAGCCGCACGACGGGATGGTCGGTGCTCAGATCGAGCCCGGCGGCTTCATGGCTAGTGTCGATCTTGTTGCGTACCAGAGTCAGGCGCGTGGGATCGGGCAGGCGGGCCACGAATTCGGGCCAGATGGCCATGGGGTCGGTGGCCGCGGTGGTGGCGGCATCCACCATCAGCAGCACCCGGTCGGCCTTTTCGATCTCTTCCCAGGCGCGGGCCACGCCGATCTTCTCCACGGCATCCGGCGTATCACGGAGCCCGGCGGTGTCGATCACGTGCAGCGGCATGCCGTCGATGTGGATGTGCTCGCGCAGCACGTCGCGGGTGGTGCCCTCGATCTCGGTGACGATGGCGGTTTCCTGTTCGGTGAGGGCGTTGAGCAGGCTCGATTTGCCGGCGTTGGGGCGCCCGGCGATCACCACGTTCATGCCTTCCCGCAGCAGCGCGCCCTGGCCGGCGGCAGTGCGGACGCTGGCCAGCTCCGTCTTGACCCCATCCAGCATCTCGGCCACTCGGCCATCGGCGAGGAAGTCGATCTCTTCTTCGGGGAAGTCGATGGCGGCTTCCACGTACATGCGCAGCTCGATCAGGCGCTCGACCAGCGTTTCGACGCGGTTCGAGAACTCGCCCTGCAGTGAGCGCAGGGCATTTTCGGCGGCGGCCCGGGAGCTGGCCTCGATCAGGTCTGCGATGGCCTCGGCCTGGGCCAGGTCGAGCTTGTCGTTGAGAAAGGCGCGCTCCGAGAATTCGCCGGGGCGTGCCAGCCGGGCGCCGAGTTGCACGCAGCGCTCGAGCAGTAGATCCATGATCACCGGCCCGCCATGGCCGTGTAGCTCCAGTACGTCCTCGCCGGTGAAGGAGTGCGGGCCGGGGAAGAAGAGGGCGATGCCCTCGTCAATGACGCCATGCTCGCCGTGAAAGGCACCGTAGTGGGCGTGTCGCGGGGAAGGGCAGTGCCCTACCACGGCTTCGGCAATGGCGCGGGACAGTGAGCCTGAGAGGCGGATGATGCCCACTCCGCCGCGGCCCGGTGGCGTAGCGAGTGCGCAAATGGTGTCCGGCGTGTAGAGAGTCTCGGGCATTGTCGTCTCCTGGCTGCGCCATTGTCGGTTTCCGGGGTCGCAAACGCCAGACCCCCGCACGGGGCGGGGGTCGGCAGCTCGGAAGAAGGAGGGCCTACTTGGCCTTCATGCCCTTGCCGATACTTGGGTCGCTCTCGATCTTGCGCGTGATCACGTACTGCTGGGCGATCGAGATGACGTTGTTGACCACCCAGTAGATGACCAGGCCGGCCGGGAACCACAGGAAGAAGAAGGTGAAGACCACCGGCAGCATCTTCATAATCTTCGCTTGCATGGGATCCGGCGGTGTCGGATTGAGCAGCTGCTGCACGAACATCGACGCGCCCATCAGGATCGGCAGGATGAAGTACGGGTCTTTCACCGACAGATCCTGGATCCAGAACATGAAGGGTGCGTGGCGCAGCTCCACGGACTCCAGGAGCATCCAGTAGAGGGCGATGAACACCGGCATCTGAACCAGGATGGGAAGACAGCCACCCAGAGGATTGATCTTCTCCTTCTGGTAGAACTTCATCATCTCCTGGGACATTTTCTGGCGGTCGTCGCCGTACTGTTCCTTGAGGCGCTGCATCTCCGGCCCCAGCTTGCGCATGCGCGCCATGGACTTGTAGGCCTTGGCGGAGAGCGGCCACATGACCAGCTTGACCAGCACGGTAAGCAGGACGATCGACCACCCCCAGTTGCCGATCAGGCTGTGGATCTGATCGAGCAGCCAGAACAGGGGATTGGCGATGAACCATAGCCAGCCGAAGTCGACGGTGAGCTTCAGGTTGGGCGCCACCTGCTCGAGGTAGTCCTGCACCTTGGGGCCTACGTAGAGGGTGGCACCCAGGCGGGTGTTCTCTTCCGGGGCCAGCGTTGCCACGGGGCCCGCCATGGCGGCCACGTTGCGGTTGCGGGAATCGGTGGTGGCGTAATAGAGGTTCTGCTCGTCCTGCGACGGTGCCCAGGCCGAGACGAAATAGTGCTGAATGATGGCAACCCATCCGCCCTGAGCATCCCGGTTCTCGAAGTTGCCTTCCTGGATGTCCTCGAAGCTGACCTTCTGGTAGCGGTCATCCGGCGAAGAGAAGGCAGCCCCCAGGTAGGACTGCATGCCCAGTGCCGGGCCACTCGAGGGGTCGGGGCTGTTGTCGCGGGCCAACTGGCCGATGAAGCGGGCCGTCACCGGCTCCTCGCTCTGGTTGACCAGGTGGTAGCTGACATCCACGGCATAGCTGCCGCGCTCGACGGTGAAGCGCTTGATGACATCGACCCCGTTGATCTCGGCGCTCAGGTCGATTTCCAGGCTCTCCTCGCCCTCGGACAGCCGGTATTCCGTGGTTTCCGGGGTATAGCTGATGCGTCCCGAGTGGCCGTCGAGCTGCAGTCCGGAGCGTGCCACGTAACTGCGCGATTCGCTGTCGGAGAGCATCACGTAGGGGTGCTCGCTGTCGCGCGTGAGGCGATGCTGAGGAAGTGCCGCGTAGACGACGTCGCCACCCTGGGGATCGATGCGCAAGTCGAGGACGTCCGTCTCCACCACGATCAGATCCCGGCTGGTTCCGGGGCGAGCCGTGTCGCTTGGCATCTCCCCGGCCATTTCGTCCTGCTCGCGCGGGGCGCTGGGGACGGCCAGGCCCTCTTCGTCAGGTGCCTCGTCTTCCTGGTCGTTGGTCGAGGAAGTGACACTGGGAGAGGTCGGCTCAGGGGTGCCCTGGCCATAGTCCTGGTTCCACTGGACCATGATCAGGTAGGCGAGCACGGCCAGAGGAATCAACAGTAGGAGTCGTTTTACGTCCATGAGGGTTCTGCCCGATGGGTAGTGTACATGCCGCTGGAACGGGGCCAGCTGCCAGGCCGATATACGCGAAAGCCTGCCCGAGGCAGGCTATCGTGGCGGAAACCGACACCGCATCCGCTCAGGATGCCTTCGACTGGCGAACGTCGCGTTCAAGCCGGCGCCACATGCCATACAGCTGACGGTGGAGCGTCGCGTTATCCAGTTCATGGGCGCCACGACGGCCCAGCACCACGATGTCGACGGCGGGTAGCCGGTGCTGCTGGAGCCTGATGGACTCGCGCGCCAGTCGTTTCAGGCGATTACGATCGACGGCACGGCGAACGTTTCTCTTGCTGAACACCAGGCCGAGCCGGACGTGTCCCTGCTGGTTGGGGCACGCTAGTGCCAGCAGCCCCTTGCCATGAACCTTGAAAGCAGCGTGATCGAAGACGTGGCGGTAGTCCCCGGCAGTCAGCAAGCGCAACCGAGGGGGAAAACCATGGCCGGACACGGGCAATCCGCGATCAGGCGCTCAGACGCTTGCGGCCCTTGGCGCGGCGACGTGCCAGAACGGCACGACCGTTCTTGGTGGCCATGCGCGCACGAAAGCCGTGCACACGCTTGCGCTTGAGAACGCTGGGTTGGAAGGTGCGTTTCATAACTCTCGATTCCCACGTGGTTTAATTGGACGGAACGGCTTCAAAATAGCGCCCGGATGCCATGCGGCCTCCGGGAGGATTCGGTTCAAGACCGGAAATTGTAGAGACTTCGCCGCCGCGACGCAATTGTTGCGCCGTTTGGCACCCGCCGCCGAGGAGGGCCCTGCTCTAGGCGGGCCGGGGCGGGCTGTGGGTAATATTGCTGTGGCGGCTTGTTGATAACGCGGTTTTATATTTAATAATCAGAAAATTAACTCTATCTAAGAGTGTGGATAAGCGATATCGGCGATAATGGGGGGTTCAGTGCTCGTATGTGGATAACCTACCAGGGAGAGGATACAATGTTCGGTCATTCATCAATCGGGGTGAGGTCGCGTGTCGCTGGCTCTCTGGCAACAGTGTCTGGATTTCCTGCAGGATGAGCTGAATGCTCAGCAGTTCAATACCTGGATTCGCCCCTTGCAGGCGGAAGAGGGGGAGTCCGACGAGCTGCGTCTGCTGGCGCCCAATCGCTTCGTGCGCGACTGGGTAGGCGACAAATACGCCAAGCGCATCAATGAACTGCTGCGAGAACTGGCCCAAGGCAAGCCGCCACGTGTGGTGCTCACCGTGGGCAGCCGGCGGGCGGCGGTGGCCAAGCCGCAGCCCCGTGAGCTGGGTGCGCCGGTTTCGGCTAGCCCTCGTTCCCCGCTGGGGCCGGCCGTGCAGACGCCACCACGGGGCGATATCGGCGATGAGCGCGAGATAGAGCAGCTCAATGAAGAGGGTTCGGCGTCCGTCAGTCGCCGCGGTGAGCGCGAAGTTCAGGTCGAGGGTAGCCTCAAGCACAGCAGCGGACTGAACCCCAACTTCACGTTCGACACCTTCGTCGAGGGCAAGTCCAACCAACTGGCGCGTGCTGCCTCCCGCCAGGTCTCCGAGAACCCCGGCGGTGCCTACAATCCGCTGTTTCTCTACGGTGGGGTGGGGCTGGGCAAGACGCACCTGATGCATGCCGTGGGCAATGCTCTGGCCATTCGGCGCGAGAATGCTCGTGTCGTTTACCTGCACTCGGAGCGTTTCGTGGCCGACATGGTCAAAGCGCTTCAGCTCAATGCCATCAATGATTTCAAGCGCTTCTACCGCAGCGTCGATGCGCTGCTCATCGATGACATCCAGTTCTTCGCTGGCAAGGAACGCTCCCAGGAAGAGTTCTTCCACACTTTCAATGCCCTGCTCGAGGGCGGTCAGCAGATGATCCTCACCTCCGACCGCTATCCAAAGGAGATCAGCGGTGTCGAAGAGCGCCTCAAGTCGCGCTTTGGCTGGGGGCTTACGGTGGCCATCGAGCCGCCGGAACTGGAGACGCGGGTCGCCATCCTGATGAAGAAAGCCGACCAGGCCAAGGTCGACCTGCCACACGACGCCGCCTTCTTCATCGCTCAGAAGATTCGCTCCAACGTCCGCGAGCTCGAAGGCGCGCTGAAGAAGGTGATCGCCGACTCCCATTTCATGGGCAAGCCGATCACCCAGGATTTCATCCGTGAGTCGCTCAAGGATCTGTTGGCCCTGCAGGACAAGCAGGTGGGTGTCGACAACATCCAGCGTACGGTGGCGGAGTACTACAAGATCAAGCTTGCCGATCTGCTTTCCAAGCGGCGTTCGCGCTCCGTGGCGCGTCCCCGCCAGGTCGCCATGGCGCTGGCCAAGGAGTTGACCAACCATAGCCTGCCGGAAATCGGCGATGCCTTCGGTGGGCGCGATCACACCACGGTACTGCACGCTTGCCGTAAGGTGCAGGCGTTGCAGGAGGAGAGCGCCGATATCCGTGAAGATTACAAGAATCTGTTGCGATTGCTGACCAGCTGAGCATGGGTTTCCCCCAGCGCCTTATCTCACCCTTCAGGAACAAGACGTGGAGCCGACCATGAAGTTTTCCATATCGCGTGAAGCCCTATTGCGCCCCTTGGCGCTAGTGGCCGGTGTCGTGGAGCGCCGCCAGACCTTGCCGGTGCTCTCCAACGTGCTGATCCAGGTCGACCCTGACCAGGTCGCGTTGACCGGCACCGATCTGGAGGTCGAGCTGATAGGGCGTACGGTGGCTTCCCAGGTCGATGAACCGGGTGCCGTAACCGTACCGGCGCGCAAGCTGATGGACATCTGCAAGTCGCTCCCGGATCAGTCCGAACTGCATTTTACCCTGGAGGAAGGTCGGGCCGTTTTGCGAAGCGGCCGTTCGCGTTTCACGCTGTCGACGCTTCCGGTCGCCGAGTTTCCCAATATCGAGGATGCCCAGAGTGATATCGAGCTGAGCCTGCCGCGCGGCACCCTCAAGCACCTCATCGACGCCACCGCTTTCGCCATGGCCCAGCAGGACGTACGCTACTATCTGAACGGTATGCTGCTGGATCTGCAGAGCAACCTGGTGAGGGCGGTGGCTACCGACGGACACCGTTTGGCCGTCTGCTCGCGTCCCGCCGAGGTTGCCATGGAGACCCCGCGCAAGCTCATCGTGCCACGCAAGGGTGTGGTAGAGCTGGTGCGCTTGCTCGATGACGGTGACGAGCCGGTCACCCTCACCTTGGGCAGCACCCATGTGCGCGCCCATACCGGCGATTTCACCTTTACCTCCAAGCTCGTCGACGGGAAGTTTCCCGATTACGAGCGCGTGGTGCCGCGTGGCGGCGACAAGGTATTCATTGCCGATCGCGCCGAATTGCGCCAGGTGCTTTCACGGACCTCCATCCTCTCCAACGAGAAGTACCGCGGCGTTCGCCTGCATCTTGCCGAGGGCAATCTTCAGGTGATGGCCAACAACCCCGAGCAGGAGGAAGCCGAGGAGAACGTTGCCGTGGAGTATGGTGGCGATGCGCTCGAGATCGGCTTCAACGTGGGTTACTTGATCGATGTGCTCAATGTCGTTGGCGAGGATCGCGTCCAGATGACCCTTTCCGATTCCAATAGCAGTGCTCTGCTGGAAGAACCTGGCGGCGGAGATGCACTTTACGTCGTCATGCCGATGCGTCTGTAAGGCCTTTGTCCGCTTCGCCCATGCCCATTAATCGTCTTTGCTTCAATGGGTTGCGAAACCTGGCGGTGACGGACGTTGCCCCCGGCCCAGGTGTTAACCTGGTGGTGGGGGCTAACGGCAGCGGCAAGACCAGCGTGCTCGAGGGGCTTCATTTATTGGGCATGGGGCGCTCGTTTAGAACCCGCCATCTCAAGCATGCCATTGCCCATGATGCCGAGGCGATGACGCTCTTTGCACGGTTGGGCGGTGACGATTCGCCGCTTCCCATCGGTTTGCGTCGTGCCCGTGATGTCAGTGAGCTGGAACTTCGGATGGGCGGCGAGCGGGTGAGTCGACTGGCTCGGCTCACCGAGGCGCTGCCGTTGCAGCTCGTCAACCCCGACGCGTTTCGGTTGCTCGAGGGGCCACCGTCCGGACGACGTGAATTCATCGACTGGGGTGTGTTTCACGTGGAACATGGGTTCTTCGATGCATGGCGTCGTGCACGACGCGCGCTCAAGCATCGGAATGCGCTGCTCAGGCATGGTAAAATACGCGATGATTCACTGCCCGTGTGGGAGGCGGAGCTGGCTCACTGGGGCGAGCGTCTGGATGCCTTTCGGCGCAGCTGGATGTCAGCGTTCCAGCCGATATTTGAAGAGACGTTAGCCGACTTGTTGTCCTTGCCGGAGCTGACGTTGCGCTATTCGCGAGGCTGGGATCGTCAGCGCGATTTGACGACCGTGCTCTCTCAGGCGCGGGAGACGGATCGCCAGATGGGGTTTACCCAGCAGGGGCCGCAACGGGCCGATCTGCGCATCCGGGTGGGTCGCCATCCAGCGGTCGAGGTGTTGTCGCGTGGCCAGCAAAAGCTGGTCGTGAGTGCGCTGAAGCTCTCGCAGGGCCGGTTACTGCAACGCATGACGGGACGGACCTGCCTTTATTTGGTGGATGACTTACCGGCGGAGCTCGATATGGATCATCGACGCGTTTTCTGCCGGTTGCTGGAAAAGATGGGCTGCCAGACCTTCATCACCAGCGTTGAACACGATGCCCTGGTGGGGCCCTGGTCGTCCCACGCCGCACTGACGATGTTTCACGTGGAACGATCGCCTAGTGGGCAGGGGCGGCTGGTGCCTATCGGGCACGGACAGACTTCATGACGGAGTAGTCAATGAGCGAACAGGCTTACGACTCATCGAGCATCAAGGTTCTCAAGGGCCTGGACGCGGTACGCAAGCGCCCTGGCATGTACATCGGCGATACCGATGATGGAACCGGCCTTCACCATATGGTGTTCGAGCTGGTGGACAACTCCATCGATGAAGCGCTGGCCGGACACTGCAGCGAGATTCGAGTCATCATTCATCCCGACGAGTCGGTGACCGTCAGTGACAACGGTCGTGGCGTGCCCACCGATATCCACCAGGAAGAGGGCGTCTCGGCAGCCGAAGTGATCATGACGGTCCTCCATGCCGGCGGCAAGTTCGACGATAACTCCTACAAGGTATCCGGTGGCTTGCACGGAGTCGGCGTCTCGGTGGTGAACGCGCTCTCCGAGGAGTTGAAACTGACGATCTGGCGGGCGGGTCAGGTTCATGAACAGGTCTATCACCACGGCGTGCCCGCTGCTCCGCTGAGCGTGGTTGGCAAGACCGAACAGAGCGGTACGAGGGTCCATTTCAAGCCGTCGTCGGATACGTTTGCCAACATCGAGTTTCACTACGATATCCTCGCCAAGCGTCTGCGCGAGCTGTCGTTCCTCAACTCGGGGGTTGCCATACGACTGATTGATGAGCGTAGCGGCAAGGAAGAACTCTTCCACTATGATGGTGGCCTCAAGGCCTTCGTCGACCACCTCAACACCAACAAGACCGTGCTCAACCCTGTTTTCCACTTCAACGTGGAGCGTGAGGACGGCGTGGGCGTCGAAGTGGCGATGCAGTGGAGCGACTCTTTTTCGGAGAACATCTTCTGCTATACCAATAACATTCCGCAGCGTGATGGTGGTGCGCATCTGGCTGGTTTCCGTGCCGCACTGACGCGCAGCCTCAACGGCTACATCGAGTCGGAAGGCTTGCTAAAGAAGCACAAGATCAATACATCCGGTGATGATGCCCGCGAAGGGCTCACCGCGATCATCTCGGTGAAGGTTCCCGATCCCAAGTTCTCTTCCCAGACCAAAGACAAGCTGGTTTCTTCCGAGGTCAAGACGGCGGTGGAGCAAGAGATGGGTCGTCAGCTGGCCGATTATCTCGTCGAGCGCCCCAATGAGGCCAAGGCGATCGTCAACAAGATGCTCGACGCCGCTCGTGCTCGGGAAGCGGCACGCAAGGCTCGTGATATGACCCGCCGCAAGGGGGCGCTGGACATAGCGGGCTTGCCCGGCAAGCTCGCCGATTGCCAGGAGAAGGATCCCAGCTTTTCCGAACTGTTCCTGGTGGAGGGTGATTCAGCCGGGGGGAGCGCCAAGCAAGGACGAGACCGCCGAACTCAAGCGATCCTGCCGCTGAAGGGCAAGATTCTCAACGTAGAAAAGGCGCGCTTCGACAAGATGCTGTCCTCGGCGGAGGTGGGAACGCTGATCACGGCACTGGGCTGTGGCATCGGCCGCGAGGAGTTCAATCCCGACAAGCTTCGCTACCATTCGATCATCATCATGACCGATGCGGATGTCGATGGCTCGCATATCCGTACCTTGCTGTTGACCTTCTTCTTCCGGCAGATGTCGCAGCTGATCGAACGTGGCCATGTCTTCATTGCCCAGCCGCCACTCTACAAGGTGAAGCGTGGCAAACAGGAGCTCTACCTCAAGGATGAGCAGGCAATGCTCGATTACCTCACCACGACGGCAATGGACGGTGCGCGCCTTTATGTCAACCCGGAAGCGCCGCCCGTGACAGGTGCCCAGCTCGAGGCGCTGGTTAATCAGTACCGCGATGTGATGAAGCGCATCGATCGGCTGTCCCGCGTTTATCCCAATGACGTGCTGCGCAAGGTGGTTCATGCTGCGCCTCTGGACGGCGAGGCGAGCCTCAAGGACCGCGTCACGATGCAGCGCTGGATAGCCTACCTGCAGGAGGAAATGGATTCGCTCGTGGCCTACGAAGGTGGGCCGCGCTATACCTTCCGCATCGAGGAGGACGTCGAGCGTGGTCTTTTCCTGCCCGCCGTCACGCTGACGGCGCATGGGGTCAGCACCGACTACGTGTGGGGCATCGATTTCTTCACCAGCGCCGACTATCGGGCCATGGCTGCCCTTGGGGAGACGCTGGATGGTTTGATCGAGGAAGGCGCCTATGTGGCCCGCGGAGAGAGGGACAAGCCCGTGGCCAATTTCTACGACGCGCTGGAGTGGTTGATGAACGAGGCACAGCGTGGGCTCTCCATTCAGCGCTACAAAGGGCTTGGTGAGATGAATCCCGACCAGCTGTGGGAAACCACTATGAATCCCGATACTCGTCGCCTGCTGCGGGTTTCCATCGAGGACGCGGTGGCCGCTGACATGATGTTCAACACGTTGATGGGAGACGAAGTCGAACCGCGCCGTGACTTCATCGAGCGTTATGCGCTGGTGGCCAATTTGGATATCTGACAGTGCCGCCGTGGCGTGTTTCACATGAAACATCGCCGAGCGAAAAGCGAAGCCCCGCAGGTAAGACCTTGCGGGGCTTCGTGTTTTTATGGATAAGACGCCTGCCGCTGAACACAAGTACCGGGCAGTATACTGGCTTCGGGCTTCGGGCTTCGGGCTTCGGGCTTCGGGCTTCGGGCTTCGGGCTTCGGGCTTCGGGCTTCGGGCTTCGGGCTTCGGGCTTCGGGCTTCGGGCTTCGGGCTTCGGGCTTCGGGCTCCGAGACTATTGCGTCGTCACCAGCCAGTCGACGAATTCGGCCAGGTCGGCAAAGACTCTTGCCGACTTCAGCCCCTTGCCCTTGGCTAGAGTCCGCTCTCCTTTTCCAGTGCGGACGAGCGCGGAATGGCAGCCCATGGCTTCGCCGGCTTGAAGGTCGCGCAGGCTGTCGCCGACCATCCAGCTACCTTTCAGGGTTTTCATGCCAAGTGTATCTCGAATCTGTTCGAGCAGCCCCGTTAGTGGCTTGCGGCAACTGCAGCCGTCGTCGGGTCCGTGCGGGCAGACGGCAATATGGGCGAGTCCCCCTCCTGCTTCCCGAACCAGGGTATGAAGCCGGCGATGCATGGTCTCCAGCGTAGTCTCGTCGTAATAGCCACGAGCGATACCCGACTGGTTGGTGGCGACGGCCACCGTCCAGCCGGCTCGGTTCAGTCGTGCAATGGCCGGAATGGCACCAGGGTAGGGGATGAACTCATCCAGTGTCTTGATGTAGTGATCCGAGTCGTGGTTGATCACGCCGTCACGATCCAGGATCACCAGACGGTCGGCTGTCGTCATGTCGTACATGTCTTCGATGCGGTGGGCGTTGTGTCGAGGGATGTTTCACATGGAACAGCACACGACCATATGAGTATACGTGACTCGGCATGTGTCCGTGGCGTTTCATGTGGAACTTCATGAACTGTCCTGGGCTCCTCTTCTGGTTGTCATGATCCTCTGTCTGTCGAGCGGTGGTTTGGAGAAGATGTTTCACGTGGAACAGGCCTGAAAAGGCCGGAGGGAAAGCCCTCCGGCCTCGGTATGCAATCCACAGTGCATTATTGCTGGAGTAGGGAAATATCCGCCACTTCAAGGAAGAGAGCCTGCAGTGCGGCCAGAAGCGCCAGACGGTTTGCGCGAATCTCGGGGTCGTCGGCCATGACCATGACCTGGTCGAAGAAGGCGTCAACGGGCTCTCGTAGGCTGGACAGGATGTCGAGCGCTTCCGTGTAGCGACCTTCAGCAAACAGGGGCATGACATGCTTCTGTTGAGTCATCACGGCTTCATGAAGGGTCTTCTCGGCACTTTCCCGAAGGCGTTGCGCATCGATCGTATCGGAGACCGGCTCGCTCTGCTTGGCAAGGATGTTGGCCACGCGCTTGTTGGCCGCAGCCAACGCCTTGGCTTCCTCTCGGCCGGCAAAGGCAGCGACGGCGTGCAGCCGACGTGCAAAATTCAGCGGGCGGGTGACGGGACGGGCACGTACGGCGAGATATACTTCGGCATCGATGCCTTCGTCCTGGGCCCAGGCGCGAAAGCGGTCGAGCATATAGTCGAGAACCTCGTCGACCAGGCCGTCCGCGTAGGGCAGTTCCTGGTGCTGGGCGGCAGCTAGTTCGAGCAGCTCGCGAAGGTCGAGGTCGAGCTCGCCCTTGACCAGAATGTTCAGCACGCCAATGGCGGCTCGGCGCAGCGCGAATGGATCCTTGGTGCCGGTGGGACGGGCGCCGATGCCAAAGATGCCGGTCAAGGTGTCGAGGCGGTCGGCGAGCGCCAGGGCCTGGCCGGTGCGGCTGGCAGGGATGGCGTCAGTGGCGAAGCGCGGCAGGTACTGCTCCTCGAGAGCCTGGGCCACTTCGGAGGGTTCGCCGTCATGAATGGCGTAGTAACGTCCCATGATGCCCTGCAGCTCAGGGAACTCGAGCACCATCTCGGTCACCAGGTCGCACTTGGCTAGCTCGGCGGCACGCCGCGCATGACCGACGTCGCCATCGATCTGGCCGGCGACGAAGGCGGCCACGGCGGCGCTGCGGTGTGCCTTGTCGGTCAAGGAGCCCAACTGCTGCTGGAAGAGCACGCTGGCAAGCTCGGGAATGCGATCGGCCAGCGGTCGTTTGCGGTCGGTATCGAAGAAGAAGGCGGCATCGGCCAGGCGTGGACGGATAACCTTTTCGTTGCCTTCGACGACTTGCTGCGGATCGGCGCTGTCGATGTTGGCGATGGTGATGAAAAGGGGCTTGAGTCGGCCGGCATCGTCCAACAGATGGAAGTACTTCTGATTGGCCTTCATCGATGAGATCAGGCACTCGGGCGGCACTTCGAGGAAGCGCTCGTCGAAGCTGCCGGTCAGCGCTACCGGCCATTCGACCAGTCCACTAACCTCGGTAAGCAGATCTTCATCGATGACTGCCGAAGCCTCTTGTACCTCGGCCTCGGCCAGTACTTGCTCGCGGATGCGTTCGCGACGCTGCTCACGATCGGCAAGGACCCAGGCACTCTCCATTGCGGGAAGGTAGTCGTCGGCGTGGGACAGCTCGATCGCTTCGGGAGCGTGGAAGCGGTGCCCTAAGGTGGTACGGCCGGCAGTGAGCCCGAGCGCCTCAGCAGGAACGACCTCGTTGCCATACAGCATCACCAGCCAGTGCGCGGGGCGCGAGAACTCGGTGCGCGAGGCGCCCCAGCGCATATACTTGGGGACCGGCAATCCAGCGATGGCCTTGCTGACGATGGCTGGCAGCAGGTCTTTCGTGGCTTCGCCGGGGCGTCGCTCGCGATAACCGAGCCAGGTACCCTTGTCGGTTTCCAGCTGAATCAGTTCGCTTACGTCGACGCCGCAGGAACGCGCGAAGCCTTCGGCCGCCTTGGTGGGTTGACCCTCCTTGAAGGCAGCGGCTAGAGCCGGGCCGCGGCGCTCGACCTCACGGTCGGGCTGCTTGTCGGCCAACTCATGGACCTGCACGGCAAGGCGGCGAGGCGTTGCATAGGCGCGTATGGCACCGTGTTCGATGTCGGCCTCGGCGAGACCGTGATGGACGCCGTCGGCCAGGGCATCGGAAAGGGTATCGATGGCGTGGGGCGGCAGTTCCTCGACGCCCAGTTCCAGCAGAAAAGTGGTGGCAGCCATGCTCATGCGTCTCCCTGGTCGGTCAGCGATTCTTCGGCCAGTAGCTCGTGGCGCAGCGCTTCGGGCGCCATGGGGAAGCCGGCCGCCCGGCGCGATGCATAATAGGCGTGTGCCACATCGCGGGCCATGGTACGCACGCGTAGGATATAGCGCTGGCGCTCGGTCACCGAAATGGCGTGTCGGGCGTCGAGCAGGTTGAAGGTATGCGAGGCCTTGAGTACCTGTTCGTAGGCGGGCAGCGGCAGGCTCGCGGCGAGCAGTTTGCCGCACTCCTGTTCCTGGTGGTCGAATGCCGCGAACAGTGCCGGTACATCGGCATGTTCGAAATTATAGGCGGACTGTTCGCGCTCGTTCTGCAGGTAGACGTCACCGTAGGTGACTCGTGAGCCGTCGGGTGCCACGGTCCACACTAGGTCATAGACGCTGTCGACGTCTTGCAGATACATGGCAATGCGTTCGAGGCCGTAGGTGAGCTCGCCGGTCACGGGGAAACATTCGAGGCCGCCGGCCTGCTGGAAGTAGGTGAACTGCGTCACTTCCATGCCATTGAGCCATACTTCCCAACCCAGGCCCCAGGCGCCCAGGGTGGGCGACTCCCAGTTGTCTTCGACGAAGCGGATGTCGTGCACCAGTGGGTCGATGCCCAGGCGCTCCAGCGAGCCCAGGTAGAGTGCCTGAAGCTCCGCAGGGGAGGGTTTCATCACCACCTGGAACTGGTAGTAGTGTTGCAAACGGTTGGGGTTCTCGCCGTAGCGGCCGTCGGTAGGGCGGCGCGAGGGCTGTACATAGGCGGCGTTCCACGACTCGGGGCCGATGGAGCGCAGGAAGGTGGCGGGGTGGAAGGTGCCGGCGCCGACCTCCATGTCCAGTGGTTGAAGCACCACGCAGCCCTGTTCGGCCCAGTACTGCTGCAGGGCCAGGATCAGACCCTGGAAGGTCGTCGCGTCCGGCGTCGACCCCGGGGTCGAGGTCGACGAGAGTGTCGAGAGCGTCATCGGAAAGCACCGTTGGCCATGAATTCACTGGTGGCCAAGTATACAATCACAGGCACATTGGTTATAGGCGCAGCCCGCTGCGCCATAGTGAGGAATTCCATGATCGTAGTGACAGGCGGGGCCGGCTTCATTGGCGCCAATCTGGTCAAGGCGCTCAATGCGCAGGGCCGTGATGACGTTCTGGTCGTCGATGACCTTTCCGACGGTACCAAGTTCGTCAACTTGGCGGACTGCACGCTCGGTGACTATCTGGACAAGGACGACTTCCGCGCGCGGGTGGAAGCGGTGTTGCGTGGTGAGTCATCCCAGCTACCGCCCATCGAGGCGGTCTTCCACGAAGGGGCCTGCTCCGATACCACCGAGTGGGATGGTCGCTTCATGCTCGACAACAATTTCGAGTACTCCAAGGTGCTGCTGCACTTCTGTCAGCGCCAGGGGATCCCCTTTCTGTACGCTTCCTCGGCAGCCACCTATGGTGGCAGCGAGGTGTTCGTGGAGGCGCCTGAGTACGAGAAGCCGCTCAATGTCTACGGCTACTCGAAACTGCTGTTCGACCAGTACGTGCGTGCGCGTTGGCACGAGTTCGATAGCCAGGTGGTGGGCTTTCGCTACTTCAATGTCTATGGTCCCCGCGAGCAGCACAAGGGAAAAATGGCCAGCGTCGCCTATCATCACCATACGCAGATTCGTGCCGGCGATAACCTCAAGTTGTTCGGCGCCTGGGACGGCTATGAGGCGGGCATGCAGAGCCGCGACTTCGTCTACGTAGGCGATGTGGTAGACGTCAACCTGTGGTTCCTCGACCATCCCGACAAGTCCGGCATCTTCAATCTGGGTAGCGGCCGTGCCGAGCCGTTCAAGGCGATCGGTGAGGCGGTGGTCGGCTACTATGGCCGTGGCGAGATCGAATACATCGACTTTCCCGAAGAGCTCAAGGGGCGTTATCAGAGCTATACCCGGGCCGACATATCGCGGTTGCGCAAGGCGGGCTACGATCGCGAGTTTCGTACCGTGGCCGAGGGAGTTGGCGAGTATCTGGAGTGGCTGAATGGCTGATGCCGGCGTGGCGCCACGCATCCTCGTGGTCGGTCCTTCCTGGGTTGGCGACATGGTGATGGCGCAGAGCCTGTTCAAAACGCTCAAGGCTCGATATCCCGGGTGCTACCTCGGTGTGGCAGCACCGCCCTGGTCGCGCCCCATTCTCGAGCGCATGCCCGAAGTGGGCGAAGTGGCCGATTTGGCAACCCAGCACGGCAAATTCGGCTGGCGCCCTCGGCGCGCGCTGGCGAAAAAACTGCGCGGGCGATTCGATTGGGCGATCGTGCTGCCGCGTTCGTGGAAGTCGGCTCTCGTGCCATTCATGGCCGGCATACCCCGCCGGACGGGGTTTACCGGGGAGCAACGCTATGTCCTGGTCAACGATCGTCGGGTGCTCGACAAGCGGGTACTGGACCAGACCGTCAAGCGTTTCGTGGCACTGGGTCTGCCGGCTGAAGAAGCGGCCAGAGGCGACTTCGCACTACCCCATCCGCGGCTCTCCGTGGATCCGGAGAACCTCGTCGAGCAACGTCTGGCGCTCGGTCTTTCATCGCGGCCTGCCATCGGCATGATGCCCGGTGCCGAGTACGGTCCCGCCAAGCAATGGCCGCTGAGGCATTTTCGCACTCTGGCTGAGCGCCTCGTTGCGTCGGGCTTCGAGGTTCGTGTGCTGGGTGGCCCCAAGGATGTCGAGGCGGGTCAAGAGATCACGGCGGGGCTGGCACGAGCCCATGACCTGTGTGGCAAAACGCGACTGGCCGACGCCGTCGACCTGCTTGCCGATTGCCGCCAAGTGGTGACCAACGATTCCGGGCTGATGCACGTAGCTGCTGCCGTCGGTACGCGAATACAAGCCATCTACGGCTCTTCCTCGCCGACCTATACGCCGCCTCTTACCGACAATGCCGAAATCCACTACCTGGGGGTGGTATGCTCCCCTTGCTTCGAGCGCAACTGCCCGCTCGGCCATACCCGGTGTCTTGTCGACCTCTCACCGGAGCGTTTGCTGAAGGCGATTCTGGCGGCCGACGGGCCGGCTGGCGAGCGCATCGCCAGCGGTTGATGGGCGTCACTGCATGACTGGGGCGGGTTCGTCTGCCGTATCCTCGGGCGTCTCCACCACCTGCTCTTGTGGCGTTTCCGGAAGATTTTCCTGGCGCTGAGGAGCGAGGCCTTCCCAAAGTCGCTCTTGCAGGGCCGTCTCTCCACGCATGCGTGCGTTGAGCGTCTCCAGACCGTGTTCCTCGACCAGAGTGGGCTCGTTCGACAGAAGCGAAACGCCCAGTCCTGCCCGGTGCCAGTCGATGGTGAAGCCCATTGCCTCGAGCACGGTGGGGAAGACATCCATCATGGAAGACGAACGATGACGGCGTTCGGCGGGAACATAGGGGCCCAGCAGCATGAAAGTATTCTCGCGCTCGCTCTCGATCAGCGACTCCCAGGCTGATACGCGCATGGTGAGATGGTCGCTGGCGATTACCACCAGGGTATTGTTGAGTAGCCCTTCCGTTTCCAGCCGCTCGATCAGCTTCCGGGCCAGCCAGGTGGAGCATTCGACGGAGTAGAGAATGTCCTGACCGTCGAATTCGCCCTGGCGTTCGCGGCAGCGTTCAGCAGGGTAGCCATTCGGTGCATGGCCGGTGATGCTCAGACTGACGACTCCCCAGGGCTCGTTGGTTGCATTGAGGCGGCGGATCTCATCCACGGTGAAATCGTAGAGAGAGTCGTCGTAGAGCCCCCAGTTGTTGACGTAGTCTGGATCGTCCAACCGAGGTTGCAGCGCGTCTCGGCCGAGCACCCGCTCGAAACCGTGGTCTTCGTAGAAGACGCCCTTGCCGGCGAAATCGGTGCTAGCCCCACCGAGGTAGCTCAGGCGATAGCCATGAGAGGACAAGACATCACCCAGGCAGTCCACGCCGGGAACCACTTGGTCGAGAGGTTCGAGCTGGCTGTCGTGGAGCAGCCCGGCCGGCATCAACGGTGTACCGCACTGGCTGGCGATCATGCCGGCCATGGTCCAGCCGGTGTTGTCGATCTGCTTGACGCCTTCGAAGACCAGAGCCTCTTCGCCAATGGCTTCAAGGTCGGCATAAGCGTCGCCGAAGCGTTCACGATCCGAATAGGTTCGCTCGATGCTCTCCAGGTAGAGCAGCAGCAAGTTGGGAGGAGAAGCCGGTGCCTCGAGGACGACGGGCTCGACGTACTGGCGGTCTACCCAGGCGCCATCATCGGTGACGATGGCGGCACCGCGTTGCGATACGCCATAGAGCAGCGGGTTGCTGGCCAGCAGTACCAGAGCCAGGAAGTGCTCGATCCGCTGCCAACGCCCATCATGGTGCGTCAGCCAGGTAAAGCTGACCAGCAGAGCGACCATGGATAGCGTGTAGCCGATGGCGGCGAGGCTGCGGTCGATGCCCCCATGGCCTTGCATGCCGGCTTGAAGGTGAAAAAAGACCGCTCCGAGATCGACCTCGCCGAAGCTGTCGGCCAGATAGATGTAGAGCCCCCACAGGGCAATGGGAAATAGCGACCAGGGCCAGCTGCGCTGGGTGGGAGGCGCGGCAGCTCCCCAGCGAAACTGCCAGCCCAGCCACAGCCAGCCGGCAGCCAGGAGAAACTGAAGCCAAACCGGCAACAGCGCCATGGACACGATGGCATGCCCTAGCCACAAGCCAATGACCAGCAAAGCGGCCCAGCGCAGCTGGCTATTGGAGACATGGGGAAAAAATCTTGGCATGATGTCCGGTCAGGGGGGAACCAGCTGAATGATCGATCAGCATAGCGTTTTTTCCATATACTGTCATCCGTATGTTATTTCTGAATAATGCCCTCTGGTTTAGGTGCGAAGGTCATGATAAGCGCCAATATCATTACGTTAAATGAAGAGTCGAACATCGGCGAATGCATCGATTCCGTCATGCAAGTCTGCGACGAAGTCATCGTAGTCGATTCGGGAAGCATCGATGCGACCGTCGACATCGCCAGAGAGAAAGGCGCCCAGGTGGTCGTGCAGTCCTATCTTGGCGATGGGTATCAAAAAAATATCGCCAATGCTTATTCTGCAAACCGCTGGGTACTGAATATCGACGCAGACGAAAGGTTATCGGATGAAATGGTGCGTGCCATACAGGATCTCGATCTCGATGAGACCTCGAAGGAGGCCTTTGCTTTCCGTAGAAGAAACATGATCGGCTCGCGATGGGTGCGCCATTGTGGTTGGTACCCGGATTACTGCGTGCGCCTGTATGACAAGGAGAAAACAGGTTTCAAAGAGGTCGAGCAGCATTCGAGCATAGCGGCAAAAGAAGTTGGTTATATAAAAGCTGACATCGCTCATTATTCTTTTAGAAATATCGGCGAACTCTTTGCCAAGCCGGGAAGAAACTTCAGCACTCGAGCAGCAAAGGTCATGTACAAGAAAGGCAAGCGTGCCAATGCCTGGTCACCGTTCGTCCATGGAACGAATGCATTCCTGCGAAAATACGTTTTTCAGCGGGGTTTTGCCGGTGGGGTGGATGGCATGACGGTCTCCTTGAGCGCTGCGGTGAATAGCTATTTGAAGTATGCAAAGCTTCTCGAGTATCAGCGTGATGCCAAGGTGTTAGAGGCTGAAGACTTCGACAAGATTTGGTGAGAATGAGCCTGCAAAGGATGGAAATTGAGAATAGCTCATGTCAATTTGGCCAAGGGGTTTCGTGGCGGTGAGCGGCAAACGGCGCTGCTGATAGAGGGGCTGGCTAATCGCAGCAACCTACAGCAAGTCTTGGTGTGTCGTACGGACTCGCCACTGCGTGAGCGACTGGCTCATGTCGCGAAACTGCGGTTCGTGGCTGCCAATCACCAGTTGGCGGGTCATGTGTCCGTGGGGAAGGTGGATGTCGTGCATGCCCATGAAGCCAAGGCTGTACACTGGGCAGGAATACATCACCTGTTGGCAAAAGCCCCGTACGTACTGACTAGGCGAATGGATACACCTGTTAAATCTAAATGGGCGAATCGTTGGTGCTATAGTCATGCCGCACGACGTGTGGCGATAGCTAGTCCGATGCGATACAAACTCCAGAAGCGGGGATGGGGGAAGGTTGACTTAATACCCAGTGCAATGACTGGCCAGAAGCATAATCCTGCTGAAACTCGATTGTTTCGAGAAAGCTTTTCTGGAAAATTTCTGGTGGGGAATGCAGGCGCTCTCGTTGATAGGACAAAAGGTCAGCGCGTTCTACTTGAAGCGGCACGTAAATTGGCGTCATCCTATCCCGACATGCATTTCATTTTTTTTGGTGAGGGGGGAGATGCTAAAACATTGAAGAATGAATCAGCGGACCAGCCGAATGTTAGCTGGCTAGGCTTTAAAGAAAATATTAGTGATTACTTGGCCGGACTGGACGTCTTTGCCTTTCCCTCTCGCAATGAAGGCTTGGGGTCCGTGTTGCTGGATGTGATGGATGCTGGCGTTCCGGTCGTGGCGACGAATGTCGGTGGTATACCCGATATCGTTGTGCATGGCGAAACCGGCTTGCTGATTCCGAAGGATGACTCCGGCAGTTTAAGCGATGCCCTGACACGACTGTATCGTTCTCGAGAGCTAAGAATTCGGCTCAGCGAAGGGGCAAGACAGAGGCTGGGTAGATTCAGCCCTGAAATGATGGCTGATAACTACTTCTCTCTGTATCAGTCCATTATAAGACAAGAAGAGGATTGAGATGCGTTATTCGCTAAGTCCCTCCAGTGGGCCGGTCGATATAGAGCCTCACGTGGCCAATTTAAACCTTATACCTATAAATTAACTAGCAACTAGTGGAGAGGGACGTGAGTGACCTGACTCACCGAGCACACAAGAATCTTCACAAGCTTGGGTTCTATACCCGGCATTTTTTGAGCCTTGCAATACCTGCTGCTTGGCAGCGACGCTGGTTTGAGAGGGCGTTGGCTGACCTAAAGCGACTCCCTGTCGAAGAGATCAGTACCATATGGAGGCGTGTCGAATATTATAATCGACTGAGCGAACCATTCGACCCGTCCGAGCAAGCCCAGCGCATCGATGCTTTTCAGCGTGAGAAGAGCTGGTCCTACTACCTAGATTTGTTGACGTTGTTGAGAGCCTTCCCCGGTGAATGTCGCTTCGATCATCTATTCGGCGATGTGAAACAGGTTCCTGAAAGACCAACTCTCGTCAAGAGTCGCCCGATCGTGTCAGACAATGCCAATGCCATACTGTTGAAGCTGAATCGAGTGCGGCACTACTATTTTGTCGATGACAAGATACCTTTCGAAGCGAAGCGTGACCAGCTTGTCTGGCGAGGCGCTTGCCACCAGCCGCATCGCCAGTATTTCATCCAGGCGTTTCATGATCACCCACTTTGCAACGTTGGCGACGTGCATCGAAAGGCTCAGGGCATGCCCTGGCATCGCGCTTTCATGTCGGTTCCCGAGCAGCTAAATTACAAGTTCGTACTGAGCATCGAAGGCAACGACGTAGCTACGAACTTGAAGTGGGCCATGGCTTCGAATTCGCTGTGTTTCATGACGCGGCCAAAGTTCGAAACTTGGTTCATGGAAGGTGCTTTGATACCAGCGTATCACTACGTAGAGTTGAAGGACGATTACTCGGATCTGGAAGAAAAAATCCATTACTACACTCACCATCCAGATGAGGCCAAGGCCATCGTTCGCAATGCCAATCGCTACGTGGCTCAGTTCCGTAATGAGGCCCGTGAACGTCTCATAGGGATGCTGGTTCTGCAAAGATATTTCGAAAAATCGGGCCAGTTATCGCTGCTTCAAGATGCGTACCCCTGATCGATCGCATGCATCGCACGTGTATTTCCAAACTTCGCTAAGGATCTGTGGAGTCGCTCCAGGTTAGCTGGCTGCCAACCTCCAGGCGGTTGCAACCGACATCGATCCAGATCGATCATCCAGACCTTGCTCTCCTGATCCACCAGCAGGTTGCGGGCATTGAGGTCGACATGATCCAGCCCGGCGTCGTGGAAGCGGCGGATGGTGGCGCCAACGCGTTGCAGCAGATCGTCGTTGGCTTCATCGGCCATCAGCAGATCGGCAAGGGTACGGGCGCCCGGAATGCGCACGGTGATCAGGGCAGCCTCGTAGGTCAGTCCGTAACGGGTAACGCCGGCGGCCACCGGGCGCGGCACGGGAAGGCCCCGAGCATGCAAGTCGGCCGTGAGACGGAATTCGCGAATGGCCCGGGTGCGTTGCAGGCCGGTCCATACGTAGCGGCGCTCGCTCAACCGCGCGACCATGCCTCCGCGGCGGTAGAGACGCAGCACCCACTCTTCCTGGCCGGCATCGAGAAACAGGCTGGCACCGCGGCCGGCCGCTTCGCCAACGACGAGCCCGCGCTGACGCCAGGTATCGGGGGAAATGAGGGTTGGGCCGATTTGTGGCGCCGAGTCGGCGTCACATACACTGTCGGCATCATATAGAATGACGCTCTTTCTCGACCGATACGTTGCCAAGCGCATGAAGCATCCTCTGCCTGCCGAACCTCGCCATATCGGCGTTCTCCGCCTCTCCGCCCTGGGCGATGTCTGCAATCTGGTTCCCACCGTGAGGGCGCTGCAGCGCCAGTGGCCCGAGGCGCGGATCACCTGGATCATCGGCAAGACGGAGTACAGTCTACTGACGGGGCTTTCCGGGGTCGAGTTCGTCGTCTACGACAAGGCCGAGGGTCTGGCCGGCATGCGTGAGTTGTGGCGTGAGCTGGCCGAGACGCGCTTCGATGTGCTGCTGCACATGCAGCAGGCACTGCGCGCCAGCGTGCTTTCGCTGGGGCTCAAGGCCGACGTGCGCGTTGGCTTCGACAAGGCGCGGGCCAAGGATGCCCAGCACTGGTTCACCCAGCGCCACCTCGCGCCTCACCCGCGGGCCCACGTGCTGGAGTCCTTCCTCGATTTTGCCCGGCTGCTCGGCGTGGAGGATCTGTCGCTCGATTGGAATCTGCCGGTGCCGGAGAACGCCGCCGCCGAGGCAGCCTCGCTCAGCGGCGAGGCGCCTTACCTGCTTCTCAGCCCCTGCGCCAACCCGCGGCTGCGCAATTTCCGCAACTGGTCGGCCGAGGGCTATGCGGCGGTGATCGAACACGCCTGGGTCCAGCACGGCCTCAAGGCGCTGCTCACCGGCGGCGGTAGTACAGCGGAGCGTGAAATGGGCGAGCGGATTCGCAAGTTGTGTCGTCCGGAAGCGGTGGTCGACGCCATCGGTCGCTCTTCTCTCAAGGGGCTTCTTGCGCTGATTCAGGGGGCTCGTGCCGTGGTGGCGCCCGACTCGGGGCCGGTGCACATGGCCAACGCCCTGGGCACCCCGGTGGTCGGCCTCTATGCCACCACCAATCCGGACCGCGCCGCCCCTTATCAATGGCGTGACTACGTTGTCGACCGCTATCCCGATGCCGTGTGGACCTATCTGTACAAGGAGCCGGAAGCGATTCCCTGGGGGCAGCGCGTTCGCCATCCCGATGCCATGTCGCTGATTCACGCCGAGGACGTGATCGCCCAGTTGGACCGCCTGCTGGCGGCACGCAAAGTAACGGAGACTCCCAATGAAGCTTGACCTGACCGCGCTGGAGCAGGCCCGCGTGCTGGTGGTGGGTGACGTTATGCTCGATCGCTACTGGTATGGCGGCACTTCGCGCATCTCGCCAGAGGCACCGGTGCCGGTGGTGCGCGTGGAAGACACTGAAGATCGCCCCGGTGGTGCCGCCAACGTGGCACTCAATATCACGGCTCTGGGCGGCCAGGCATCGCTGGCCGGCCTGGTGGGTGACGATGCCCATGCCGACGAGCTGGCGCGACGCTTGGAAACCAGTGAAGTGACCGCTTACTTGTCTCGTCGCCCCGGCATGCCGACGATCACCAAGCTTCGGGTGATGAGTCGCAATCAGCAGTTGATCCGTCTGGACTTCGAGGAGGGCCTCGGGGTGGCGGATACCGGTGAGTTGATGGAGCAAGTCGCCGAGGCCTTACCCGCCGCCGATCTGGTGATCCTCTCCGACTACGGCAAGGGCACCCTGAACCGGATCGAGACGCTGATTGAGATGGTGCGTGCGGCCGGCAAGCGGGTGCTGATCGACCCCAAGGGCAGCGATTTCACCAAGTATCGCGGTGCTAGTGTCATCACTCCCAACCTCACCGAGTTCGAGGCGGTGGTTGGCCCCTGCCACAGTGACAGCGATCTGGCCACCAAGGGCGAGGCGCTGCGCGTCGAACTCGAGCTAGAGGCGCTGTTGATCACCCGCAGTGAAAAGGGCATGACGCTGATTCGCGAGGGGCACGAGCCCCTGCACTTGCCGACTCGCGCCCGCGAGGTGTTCGACGTCACCGGCGCCGGGGACACCGTGATCGGCGTGCTGGGCCTCGCGCTCGCCGCGGGCCATGCCTTCCCCGAGGCGATGATGCTGTCCAACCTCGCCGCTGGCCTGGTGGTGGCCAAGCCCGGGACCGCCACGCTCTCCATTGCCGAGCTCTACACCGCCCTGCAGGGCGACAAGCTAGCCGAGTTCGGCGCCATCGACGAAGCGTCCCTCGTCGAGGCGGTCCGTGCCGCCCAGGCCCGTGGGGAGCGGGTGGTGATGACCAACGGCTGCTTCGACATCCTCCACGCCGGCCACGTCGCCTACCTGGAACACGCCCGCGAGCTTGGCGACCGGCTGATCGTGGCCGTCAATGACGATGCCTCCGTGGCTCGCCTCAAGGGCCCCAAGCGGCCCATCAACACTCTGGCGCGGCGCATGCAGGTGCTGGCCGGTCTGGGGGCGGTCGACTGGGTGGTGCCTTTCGGCGAAGACACGCCGCAGCGACTGATCGAGGTAGTACTGCCCGACGTGCTGGTCAAAGGGGGCGACTACCGCCCCGAACAGATCGCCGGTGGCGAGGCCGTGCGTGTGGCGGGTGGCGAAGTGCGGGTACTCGACTTCGAGGATGGCGTTTCCACCACCGCCATGATCGCCACCATCCTCGATCGCGAGCAATGACAAGCGGGGCGCAGCGCTGGGCGCGTCGCCTTTATTCGGCAGCCCTCTACCTCTTGGCACCGCTGATCTGGCAGCGGGTGTGGCGTGAGCAAGTGCCCACTTGCTCACGCAGGGAGCGGCTCGGATTGATTCCTGCGGCCCCCGCGCAAGAGCATCGGATCTGGTTGCACTGTGCCTCCGTCGGCGAAGTGCTGGCGGCCCGTCCGTTGATCGTGGCGCTGCAGGAGCGCTATCCACACCACCATTTGATCATCACGACGATGACCGCCACTGGCGCCGAGCGGGTAGCGGCGATCGCCCGAGAGCTCACGGCCACCGCATCCGGCGGCAAGGTGAGCCATCACTTCGTGCCTCTCGACTTCCCGGGAGCGGTACGGCGCTTTCTCGCGCGGCTACGCCCGGAGCTGGCGTTGTTGTTCGAGACGGAGCTATGGCCCAACCTGATTGCCGGCTGCGGTCGAGCCGGCGTGCCAGTGGCAGTGGTCAACGGGCGCCTGTCGTCGCGGGCCTTTCGGCGTTACTGGCGCATTCGGCCGCTACTGGCGGATGCGCTGGCCCGAGTCGACTGGCTGGCCGCCAAGTCCCGCACCGATGCCGGGCGCTTCCGGCGTCTCGGCATGCCGGCCGTGCGCACGACGGTCGTTGGCTCGCTGAAGTTCGACCTGGAGGTGTCGGAACAGCAGCTGGCCGCGAGCCAGCTGCTGTGCCAGGCGCTGGGGCCGCGTCCGGTATGGATCGCCGGCTCGACGCACCCGGGTGAAGAAACGATCCTGCTCGAGGTGCAGTCGCGGCTGCGTCTACACTACCCCACTGCCCTGCTGATTCTCGTCCCACGCCATCCCCAGCGCTTCGGCGAGGTGGCGAAGCTGTGCGGCGATCGTGGCCTTCCGCTCGCCCGGCGCTCGCTGGGTGAATGGCCCGAGGCACACACTGCCGTCTATCTGGGCGATACCATGGGGGAGCTGCTCACCCTTTACGGGGCAGCGGACCTTGCCTTCGTGGGCGGAAGCCTGGTACCGATCGGCGGACATAACTTGCTCGAGCCCGCTGCCATGGGCGTACCGGTACTTAGCGGGCCGGCGTTGGCCAACTTCAGTGACATTGCCGATGAGCTGCGCCAGGCCCGGGCGCTGGTGGAGGTGGCCAACGGTGAGGCTCTAAGCGAGGTGCTGTTACGCCTGTTCGATGACGAGCCGGAACGCCACCGCCTGGCGGAAGCCGGACAGGCGGTGGTGGCGGCCAACCGCGGGGCGCTGACGCGCACCATGGAAGGCCTTGAGGCGTTGCTCCGGGAGTGAGGGAGTGCTCACTCACGCCGGAGTGGTACGCTCCACACCCTGCTCGGTACCGAGCAGCAGTACATCGGCACCGCGCGCGGCGAACAGACCGTTGGTGACCAAGCCGACGATAGCGTTGAGCCGCGCCTCCATGGCCAGCGGATCGTCGATGGGGAAGTCGTAGCAGTCCAGTATCTGGTTGCCGTTGTCGGTGACCACGCCCTCGCGATAGACGGGGTCGGCGCCGAGCCTGACCAGCTCGCGGGCCACGTAGGAGCGCGCCATGGGAATCACTTCAACCGGCAGCGGGAACTCGCCGAGCCGCTCGACGCGTTTGGAGGCGTCGACGATGCAGATGAAGCGTTCGGCGCAGGCGGCGACGATCTTTTCGCGGGTGAGTGCGCCGCCGCCGCCCTTGATTAAATGTAGGTGAGCGTTCACTTCGTCGGCGCCGTCGATGTAGAAGGGCACGGTGCCTACGCTGTTGAGCTCGAAGACCTCGATGCCATGGCCGCGCAGGCGCTCGGCGCTGGCCTCGGAGCTGGCCACGGCACCGCGGAAGTCGTCGCGAAGCGGGGCCAGGCGGTCGATGAAACGGTTGGCGGTCGAGCCGGTACCGATGCCAAGCACGCTGTCGCGTTCCAGGCGTGGGCGGATTTCGTCGATGGCGGCGGCGGCCACGGCGTCCTTGAGTTCGTCCTGGGTCATCTCTTGCTCGCTGTCGGGTGGGTGGCGGATGCGCCGCCATTATAGGCCAGTTGCGTCGCCACTGCCGGCAGGGCAAATGTAGCGCCCAGGGTGGGGTTCACAGCGCCTCTGCGCAGATCTGTCGACGGATCAGTCCAAGAGAAAAGCCAATTGCATTCGCCCTGCACTGCCGGGCGGCGGCTGGACGCGGGGCTGCCGGGATGCTACCAATAGAGGTTTTCCTTCCGCGCCACCTCTCTGGAACCTCAGGATGCTCGAAGCCACCGTCAAGAAGATTCTCCAGGCCCGGGTCTACGAAGCCGCCCGGGAAACGCCGATCTCTCCGGCCCCTTTTCTGTCGCGGCGCTTCAATAACCAGATCCTCATCAAGCGCGAAGATCTGCAGCCGGTCCACTCCTTCAAGATTCGTGGCGCCTACAACAAGATGGCGCAGCTCACCGACGAGCAGAAGTCCAAGGGCGTGATCGCCGCCTCGGCGGGCAACCATGCCCAGGGGCTGGCCATGGCGGCCAAGCTGATGGGCGTCAAGGCGGTGATCGTCATGCCGCGCATCACGCCGGATATCAAGGTCCAGGCGGTACGTGCCCGCGGTGCCAGGGTGGTGCTCAAGGGCGATGCCTTCTCGGCGGCCGCCGAGCATGCCCAGGAGCTGATTCGCGAGCACGGCTACACCTACATTCCGCCGTTCGACGATATCGACGTGATCGCCGGGCAAGGCACCATCGGCATGGAGATTCTCCACCAGCATGGCGGCAAACTGGACGCCATCTTCGTGCCGGTCGGCGGTGGCGGGCTGATTGCCGGGGTGGCAGCCTACGTCAAGTACCTGCGCCCCGAAATCAAGATCATCGGCGTCGAGTCCGAAGACAGCGCCTGTCTCAAGGCGGCGCTCGATGCCGGCGAGCGGGTGGTGCTGGATCAGGTGGGCGTGTTCGCCGAAGGCGTGGCCGTGGCGCAGATCGGCGAAGTGCCCTTCTCGATCATTCGCGAGCTGGTCGACGAGGTGATCACCGTCAACACCGACGAGATGTGTGCCGCGGTGAAGGACATCTTCGACGATACCCGTGCCGTGTCCGAAACGTCGGGTGCCCTGTCGCTGGCGGGACTCAAGAAGTACGTGCAGCGGACGGGCGTCGAAGGCCAGACGCTGCTGTGCATCAATTCCGGTGCCAATACCAATTTCGATCGCCTGCAGCACATCGCCGAGCGAACCGAACTCGGCGAGCAGCGCGAGGCGATCCTGGCGGTGACCATCCCCGAGCGTCCGGGCAGTTTCAAGAAGTTCTGCAAGACCATCGGCAAGCGCATGGTGACCGAGTTCAACTATCGCTATGCCGATCCGCAGGCTGCGCACATCTTCGTTGGCGTACAGGTCAAGCCAGGCGGCGATGATCGGCAAAGCGTGCTCGCCAAGCTGCACGATGCCGGTTATCCGGTGGAGGATCTCACCGATAACGAGCTGGCCAAGCTGCATATCCGCCACCTGGGTGGCGGTCGCCCCAAGGAACACTTCGACGAGGAAGTCTACCGCTTCGAGTTTCCCGAGCGGCCGGGCGCGCTAATGAATTTCCTTACCCACCTGCCCCAGGACTGGAACATTTCGTTGTTCCACTATCGCAATCACGGTGCGGCCTATGGGCGCGTGCTGGTAGGCATGCAGGTGCCCAATGGCGATCGTGCCCACGTCGAAGAGTACTTCGATGCCATCGGTTATCGCTACTGGAAGGAGACCGACAACGCCGCCTACCGCCTTTTCATGGCGTGAAACGCCTGGAAGTGAACGTTGACTCACGTCAAACGTCAGAAATGGCGCGTCTTTCATGGATTGCTTGCGGCCTGAGAACGGTTGTCAGTGCGCTATCGCTGGGACTATAGTCGGCATTGGTTACAGCCATTCATACAACCGTCAGTCACAATCGTCGTTCAGGAGTGAATCATGAGGCGAAAACCCGATCTGGTCATGGCACTGGTGCTGGCCTTCGGCATCGGTGTGGTGGTGACAGGCTATGCCCAGGCACTGGTGGGTAGCTGATCCGGCAAGCAGTGCCATGACCAGAAGTGCAGAAAGAGCGGGCCGATGCATCATGCATCGGCCCGTTTGCATTCAGGGGCGGATGGTAAGCCGATCGCTGACGATGGCGTCCAACGGCACGTCCCAGGGGGCGGCGGGTAGCCTCTCCACTCGCTGGCACTCGTGGGCCAGGCCGATCAGCGTTGGGCGCGGACCGGTACGGCGAGTGAATGCCAGGCTGCGATCATAGAAGCCACCGCCCATGCCCAGTCGGTTGCCCTGAGCATCGAAGCCCACCAGCGGCAGCAGGATCAGGTCCAGAGTCCAGGCCGGTTGCCGTCGGGCGCGGTGGGCGCCGTGGCGGGCCTCGGGCTCGGGAATGCCGAAACGGTTGCGCCGCATGGGTGTATTCCGGTGGTAATGCACGAACCACAGGGCATTATCGGAGAGCGGCCTGAGTACCGGCAGATAGACCCGAGCGCCACGGCGGCGTAGCCAGGGAATCAGGGGCTGGGGGTCGATCTCGCCGTCGTTGGGCAGGTAGAGCGCTACGCGGCGGGCGCGCTTCACCTCGGGGAGCCGGCGCAGTCGGTGGCACAGCGCTTCGGCAGCCAGGCGCTGTTGTCGTGTGCTGAGCGCTCGGCGTCGGCAACGCAGTTCACGGCGTAGCCGTCTGCGTGACTCGGCTGTGTGGGTATCACGGTCGAAGGTCGCGCGCATGATGGGCAAGGTTCCCCAGAGTGCCGCTGTCGTTGTGGCCCTTGAACCCTTGGTTCAAGGTGGGTGGCCGCAGCCGAACCGTCAGGCTTTCCGTCGCACGGACATGCACACGGGTCCGGCTAGCTGTTGGCCGCCCTGGGTATTGCTCATAGGCTCGAGGGACTATAACGACTGGCCAACACCCCAGGGAACGCTTTCATCCTAACAGAGCCAGTGATGGCGTCCAATGTCATTGCGCACGGCGGTCGGCATCTTCCAGTGCCTGGGCCAGGCGTTCGCTGAGGCGGTCCAGGGTGCGTTCGCCGTCGCGCCGTTCCTCCAGGGTTTCGAGCAGTTCGTGGGTGATGTTGAGTGCGGCCATGATGGCGATGCGCTCGTTGCCGAGCAGCGAGTTCTGGGCATGAATGCCATGCATGGCGCGGTCGAGGTAGCGGGCGGCGCGGTCGAGCTTGTGTTCCTCGCCCGGCTCGCAGGCGATGGTGTAGTGGCGGCCCAGCAGGTTGATCTCGGCGGTCGGCCGGGAGGCGTCGCTCATGGCAGGCTCCGGTGTCGAGGGAGTGGCGCGATGCGGTACCATCCGGATTGATAGAATGGCGCAGCCGGCCAATTGCCACTATAAGAGAGCCGTTTGCAACCGGTCAACGCATTGCTCAGGTCGCGCCGGCCTGCCGCCATCGCCGCTTTTCCCACTGCTGCCAACCAGGAACCCGTGATGTCTCCGATTGACGAACGCCCGGACTTCTCGACCATCGCCGACCTCTTCCTGCTCCACGGCAGTCTGCAGTCACCGGCCTTTCTCGACGGTCGCCTGTGTGCCGCCCTGGCGCTTAGCGACCTCGATGCCGATGCCTGGCTCGAGAGCGTGTGCCTGGGGCTTGGGGTCGAGCAGCCACGGGATCGCGATAGCGCCGCGACGCTGCTGGCCTGGCGCCGCCATACCCTCGAAGGCCTGGCCGACAGCTCGCTGGACTACGAACCGCTGCTGCCCGACGAGCTTTACTCGCTGGCCGAGCGCGCGCGGGGGCTCTCCGAGTGGACCCAGGGCTTCCTCGAAGTGCTCGACGAGGTCGGTGAGGCCAATCGCCAGGGTTGGTCGGCGGCGTTGGCCGAGGCCGTCGAGGATCTCGGCGCAGTGGCGACGCTGGAGGTCGACCTCGATGACAGCGCCGAGAACGAGAACGACCTGTTCGCGCTGACCGAGCATGTGCGTATGGCGGCCATGCTGCTCTACACAGAACAGCATCCCGGCAAGCCCCAGGTCGAGAGCGCCGATACGCCCACTCGTCATTGACCCTCTCCCCATTTCACGTTTCAGGAGACGCCATGCTGCCCGAGATCCTGCCCCGGCCTGCGGCGATCGGCAACGCCGAGTATCGTGACCGCCGTGCAACGCTGATGGCCGAACTACCCGCCGACAGCGCCGTGCTGTTGCCGGGAGCCACACTGGTCACGCGTTCGCGAGACAGCGAATTCCCCTTTCGCCAGGCCAGCGACTTCCACTACCTCACCGGCTTTCCCGAGCCCGATGCCCTGCTGGTACTGCTACCGGGGCGTGCCGAGGGCGAGAGCGTGCTGTTCTGCCAGGACCGCGATCCGGCGCTCGAGACCTGGACGGGTATCCGCCTGGGGGCCGAGGGTGCCAGGCGAGAGCACGGCGTCGACCAGGCCTTCGAGAATGCCGAGCGCGAGGCGCGACTCGACGAGCTGCTCGACGGGCGAACCACGTGCTACCTGATGTTCGATGATGCCGACTCGCTGTCTCTGGCCCAGACGGTACGTGGCCGGCTGGCTGCCAGGGCGCGCCGAGGCGCACGGCCGCCGCTGGCCTTTTCCGACCTGGCGCCGCTGCTCCATGAACAGCGCTTGATCAAGAGTGCGGCCGAGCTCGAGCTGCTGCGCCATGCCGGTGCCATCTCCGCTCGTGCCCATTGCCGTGCCATGGCCGCGGCCCGTCCCGGTCTGGCCGAGTACCACCTGCAGGCCGAGCTGGAGCACGAATTCCACTGGCAAGGCGGCAGTGGCCCTGCCTACGCCAGCATCGTCGGTGGCGGTGCCAATGCCTGTGTGCTGCACTACGTGGAGAACCGCGCCCCGCTGCGCGACGGCGATCTGGTGCTGATCGATGCCGGTGCCGAATTCGACCTCTATGCCGGCGACATCACGCGTACCTTCCCGGTGGGCGGGCGTTTCACCGAGGCGCAGCGGGAGCTCTACGTGGTGGTGCTGGAGGCCCAGGAGCGGGCGCTGGAGGCCGTACGTCCCGGCACCACCCTGGCGGCGATTCACGATGGCGTGGTGCGCAATCTCACCGCCGGATTGGTTCATCTGGGGCTGCTCGATGGTGAGGTGCAGGCGCGAATCGATGACGGCAGTATCAAGCGATTCTATCCGCACAGCACCTCTCACTGGCTGGGGTTGGACGTGCATGACGTGGGCGACTATCGGCGCGACGGCGAGCCCCGGCCGCTGGCTCCGGGCATGGTCCTCACCGTCGAGCCGGGGCTCTACATCCCCGATGATGACGACATCCCGGCCGCCTTTCGCGGCATCGGCATTCGCATCGAGGACGACATCGCCGTGACTGCCGAGGGTTGCGAGGTGCTCACCGCCGATGTGGCCAAGCAAGTGGCCGATATCGAAGCGCTGATGGGCAATTCCTGACCGTGACCGAGTTTGGCGCCATGCCGTTATGTAAATTACGTTACGCAATACAGGGAGCCTGCCATGGCCGAGGCTGAACGGCAGACGGCGGATATCGCCATCGTGGGCGGTGGCCTGGTCGGAGCCAGTCTGGCCTGCGCGCTGGCGCCGCTGATCGCACGTTACGCGCTGCGTGTGGCGGTGATCGAAGCCGCTCCCCTCGGTGAATCGACGCAGGGTGCCTGGCAGCCCAGCTTCGATGCCCGCGCCAGTGCCATTGCCGAAGGCTCCGCCCAGCGCTTCCAGACCATGGGCGTGTGGGAGGCCATGGCCGAACGGGCGGCAACGATCCGGCGTATTCATGTCAGCGAGCGGGGGCGGCTCGGTGCCACCCGGCTCAGCGCCGAAGACGTCGGCAGCGCTGCGCTGGGGCATGTCGTGCCCAACGCCTGGATGGGGCGGGTGCTGCATCGCCGCCTGGCGGACCTGCCGCTGACCTGGCACTGCCCGGCAAGCGTCGAGGGGATCGAGTCATGGGATGCGGGCCATCGTCTGAGCCTATCCGATGGCAACGTCCTGCAGGCCGGCCTGACCGTGCTGGCCGACGGCGGTCGTTCCGGTCTCAAGGAGCGGTTGGGCATCGCCAGTCGCGAAGTGCCTTACGATCAGGTGGCGTTGATCGCCAACGTGGCGGTGAGCCGTCCCCATGACGGTACCGCCTACGAACGCTTCACCCGCGAGGGGCCCATTGCCCTGCTGCCGCTGCCCGGTCAGCAGATGGCATTGGTGTGGACCCATGCCAAGGGGCGGGAGCATGCCCGGCTGGCCCTGTCCGATGGCGATTTCCTGGAGGCTCTGCAGCGCGCCTTCGGCGATCGAGCCGGGCGCTTTCGTCGGGTGGGCAGCCGCCACGCCTACCCGCTAACGCTGATTACCGCTCGCGAGACGATTCGCCCCGGCCTGGCGGTACTGGGCAATGCCGCTCATGCCCTGCATCCGGTGGCCGGCCAGGGTTTCAACCTGGCGCTGCGCGGGGTGACCGACCTGGTCGACACCCTGGGCGAAGCGCTGGCGGCGGGGGAAGCGCCAGGGGACCTGACCACACTGCAGGCGTTCGAGGCGCGACGTGCCAGCGACCGCGATGCCGTGACCCGGTTCAGCGATGCCCTGGTGCGGTTGTTCGACATCGACGACTTCCTGCTCTCGCATGCGCGGGCAGCCGGGCTCATCGGCCTCAACCTGTCCGGCCCGTTGCGCCGTGGCCTGGCCCGTCGTGCCATGGGGGTCGAGCGGTGATAGAGGCGTCAGAGGTCAGACGTTAGAAGTCAGAGGAAAGAAGGCCAACCTTGGCGGGACCGCGGGAAAGACATGAGGCGCAGGATGACGACGATGCGAGAAAGATGCTGATGCACGGCTTGAAACGGGATGGCGACACCGCAGAGGTGATCGTCGTCGGCGGGGGCATGGTGGGGGCCGCTCTGGCGGCATTGCTCGGCGAGGCCGGCGTGGCGGTGACGCTGCTCGATGCGCGGTCAAGGCCGCTGGATCGCGACACGGTGGGGTGTGGCCGGCCGGCGCGGCGAGTGAGCGCCATCACGCCCGTGTCACAGCGTCTGCTGGATGGGCTCGGCGCCTGGCGCTGGATGGCGGCCCGCCGCGTGACGCCCTATCGCTACATGCAGGTATGGGATGCCGAGGGCAGCGGCGCGGTGCACTTTTCCGCCGATCAGGCGGGAGTGCCGGCGTTGGGGCATATCGTCGAGAACGACGTGGTGCTCGCCGCGCTGGAAGCGCGTCTGGCGGAGTTGTCTTGCGTGCGAGTACGGCTGGGGGCTCGAGTTGCGGGAATGCACGAGACGCCACACGGCCGCGAGGTGGCGCTGGAGGACGGCGAACGGCTGGCAGCGCCCCTGGTGGTGGCTGCCGACGGTGCGCGCTCGCCGCTGCGCGACCTGGCCGGCATCGGCGTTGCGAGCCGCGAGACCGGTCACGTGGCCGTGGTCACCACCGTTCGGGCGGCGCGCCCCCATGGCGGCGTGGCGCGTCAGGCCTTCCTGCCCAGCGGGCCGCTGGCGTTTCTGCCGCTGACGGTGGACGGCGACGATCGCTACTGCTCCATCGTCTGGTCAACGACGCCGGCCGAGGCCGAGCGGCTGGTCGCTCTGTCGCCGGAGGCGCTGGGGGAGGCGCTGACCACGGCCTTCGCCGCAGAGCTCGGTGCGGTGAGCGTGGTGGACGAAGCCTTGGCGGTACCGCTCACCCAGCGCCATGCCGAATGCTACGTGGCACCGGGTTTGGCCCTGGTGGGAGATGCCGCCCATACGATTCACCCCTTGGCCGGGCAGGGCGTCAATCTGGGGCTGATGGATGCGGCGGTGCTCGCCGAGGAAGTGCTCGCGGCGCGGCGGCGCGGCATGTCGCCGGGCGAGGCGAGCGCGCTGGCCCGCTACGCGCGTCGTCGGCGCGGCGACAACGCCGCCATGCTGGCGCTGATGGATGGCTTCCGGCTACTGTTCGGGGCGCGCCACCCGGCCTTGACGGTGGCGCGCAACCTCGGCCTTTCCGGCGTCGACCGCCTGGTGCCGGTCAAGCGGTTGCTGATGCACCAGGCGATCGGCGAGCGGGGGCGGCTGCCCCGGTCGTGTCGCTAATCGCGCTGGTTGCGCTGGCCCACCACGTTGAGTGCCTTGAGCAGATTGAGCGCTTCGGCGAGCTGGTAGTCCTCGCGTAGCCGCTCGCTCATCTCGCTGCGTTCACGAGGTTCGTTGCGGGAGCGCAGGTGACCCTCCAGGTCGGCTTCGCGTACGCCGATATCCTGGCCCTCGGCCACTTCCAGCCGTCCGCGCACCACGTCGACGTCGGGCTCGATGCCCTGGGCCTGGATGGAACGCCCCTCGGGGGTGAAATAGAGAGCGGTGGTCAGTTTGAGGCCCTCGCCGTTGCCCAGCGGCATGATCTGCTGCACCGAGCCCTTGCCGAAACTCTCGGTGCCCATGACCACGGCACGGCGCTGATCCTGCAGGGCACCGGCGACGATCTCTGCCGCAGACGCGCTGCCGCCATTGATCAGTACCACCAGCGGTACGTCAGGCGCGGCCGTCTCGCGCTTGGCGGAGAAGCGCATTTCCGTATCGGGCAGCCGTCCTTCCGTATAGACGATCAGTCCCTCCTCCAGAAAGGCATCGGCGACGTCGACGGCGGCCTGCAGCACGCCGCCGGGATTGTTGCGCAGGTCGAGCACCAGGCCGTCGAGCGATCCATCGGCCGCCAGTTCGGTCAAGGCGTTCACCACCTGCTCGCCGGTACGGCTCTGGAACTGGCTCACCCTCAGGTAGCCGAAGCCGGGCTCCAGCAGCTCGTGTTTGACGCTCTCGGTTCGGATGATCTCGCGGGTCATGGTGACACGTCGTGGCGACTCCTCTCCGCGGCGCAGGATGGTGAGCGTGATGTCGCTATCCGGTTCGCCGCGCATCAGGGTCACCGCTTCCTGCAGCGATAGCGATTCGGTGGGCGTGTCGTCGATGCGCAGGATGACGTCCCGAGATTGCAGGCCGGCGCGGGAGGCCGGCGTGTCGTCGATGGGGGCGATGATGGTCAGCTGGCCATCCTGCATGCCCACCTCGATGCCTACGCCGCCGAATTCGCCCTGGGTCGACTCGCGCAGGCTCTCGAACTCCTCGCGGTCGAGGTAGGCGGAGTGCGGGTCCAGTTCGCTGAGCATGCCGCGCATGGCGTTGCGCAGCAGGGTGCGGTCGTCGACGTCTTCGACGTAGGCGCGCTTGATGCGCTCGAATACCTCGGCAAAGGTCTGGACGTCTTCGACCGGCAGTTCGTCCACCGCCGGCATGTCGCCAGGCGTGGTCTGCGCAGCGAGTGGCAGGGGAGCCAGACAAAGCGCCAGCAGCGCCGTCAACAGCATCCGACGGGGATGACGCGAGGCACGGCCAGCATGAGCGAGAGGTGACAGCATGCGAACTCCGCAAAAAGTCAGGAGGCAAGGCAGCCCAGCATAGCCCGCGCCTTGGGCTTGTGAAAGGGGCCGGCGTCTACCGCTGGGCGATCCATGCCTGGGGATCGATGGGTTTGCCCTCGCGGCGGACTTCGAAGTAGAGCGCGGGCTGACGCTGGCCGCCGCTCACGCCGACCGCGCCGAGGCTGTCGCCTCGCGACAGGGCTTCGCCGACGCCGGCCTCGAAGTGCTGAAGATGGGCGTAGAGTGTCATCACCTGGTCGCCGTGGTCGACGATCAGCAGGTTGCCGAAACCGCGCATCCACTCGGCGAAGACCACGCGTCCGGCGTGCACGGCCGTGACGGGTGTGCCTTCCGCGGCGCGAATCAGCAGCCCGTTGCGATGCACGCCATTGCCGTTGCCGAAGGTGGCGGAAAGCTCGCCTTCCACCGGCCACGGAAGCTCGCCCTGGGTCTGTGCGATGGCGGTGGAGGGCGGGGGGCGTTCGAGCCGTGCCAGCTCCTGGCGAATGGCTTCCAGGCGCTGCTCGGCGGCTTCGCGGTCCTGTTCGAGCGCCGCCAGACGCGCTCGTTCGCTACCGTGGCGTGCCGCCAGGGCGGCGACCAGCTGCTCGCGTTCGGCGACCTGCTCGGCCAGCTCGGCGCTGCGCTCGGCAAGGGAGTCAGCCAGTGAGTCGAGGCGCTGGCGCTGCTCGTGCCGCTCGCGCTGGTTGGCGTCGAGTGCGGCGTCGAGTTCGGCGATGGCATCCAGCCGGGCGTGGCGTGCCTCGGCCAGACGGTTGAGATAAGTCTGCAGGCGGTCGAGACGCGCCGGGTCGTCCTGATTGAGCAGCAGCTTGAGCTGAGGCGTCAGGCCCAAACGGTAGAGAGCGTCGAGCTGGGTGCGCAGCGCCTCGATCTGGTCGCTGCGTTCTGCTTCGAGCCCTTCGCGAGCGGTTTCCAGCTCGGCGAGCTCGGCATCGACCTGGCGCCGCTCGACCTGGATGGCATCGAGGCGGCGGTGGGTCTCGGCCAGCGCCGTTTCCACTTCGCGCAGTGCCTGGGTGGCCTCGTCCTGGGCTTCGCGGGTCGTGGCGAGGCGCTGGCTGGCCGACTCGATGGCCGTGCCGATGGCGTCGAGGCGTTCGCGCGCCTCGCGCTCGCTGGGCTGGGCGAGCAGCGGAGAGGACGCCGTGGCGAGCGCGAGGACGACGAGTCGGAGATACCCTCGGAGCATGGAAGGCGCGATGCGCTCAGTCTGTCGACTCGAGCAGCACCCGGCCGGTCATTTCCTCGGGTGTCGGCTGCGCCATCATGGCCAGCAGAGTCGGGGCGATGTCGCACAGGCGGCCGTCGTCGAGCAGGCGCTGCGGTTTCGTCCCTACGTAGATCAGCGGTACCGGGAAGGTGGTGTGAGCGGTCTGGGGGGCGCCGGTCTCGGGGTGGACCATCTGCTCGGCGTTGCCGTGGTCGGCGGTGATCAGACAGGCGCCGCCGATGCGCTCGATGGCTTCCACGACGCGTGCCACGCAGGCGTCCACCGCTTCGATGGCCTGGACGGCGGCGTCGAAGTCGCCGGTATGGCCGACCATGTCGCCATTGGCGTAGTTGCACACCACCAGGTCGAAGGTTTCGGCGTCGATGGCCTCGACCAGCCGGTCGGTGACCTCGACGGCGCTCATTTCCGGCTTTTCGTCATAGGTGCGCACGTCCTTGGGCGAGGGCACCAGGATGCGGGTTTCGCCGCGGTACTCCGCTTCGCGCCCGCCGGAGAAGAAAAAGGTGACGTGGGCATACTTCTCGGTCTCGGCGATGCGCAGTTGGGTCAGGCCGCGGCTTTCCATCACCTCACCGAGGGTGTTGTGCAGCGCCACGGGCGGGAAGGCGGCCGGAGCGGGGATGTCCGCGGCATACTGGGTCAGCGTGACCAGGCTGCCGCCGGCAGGCACAGGGCGCTGGCGGCGTTCGAAACCGGAAAAGTCGTCCTCGACGAAGGCGCGGGTCAGCTCCCGGGCACGGTCGGCGCGGAAATTCATGAAGAAGGCGGCGTCGCCGTCGCCGATGGTGACCGGCCCGCTCCCCTCGTGGATGGCGGTGGCGGCGACGAACTCGTCGGTTTCGCCGCGGTCGTAGGCAGCCTCGAGCCCGGCTTTGGCGCTTGCTGCGGTGAAATCGCCCTCGCCGTCGGTGAGCAGGCGGTAAGCCTTCTCGATGCGCTCCCAGCGGTTGTCGCGGTCCATGGCATAGTAGCGGCCGATCAGCGAGGCCACCCCGCCGTTGCCGGCGCCCACCAGTTCGGCGAGACGCGCTTCGGTGCGTTCCAGCGAGGCGTTGGCGCTCTTGGGGGCGGTGTCGCGGCCGTCGAGGAAGGCGTGCACGTAGATTCGCGTGGCACCGCGTCGCGCGGCCAGCTCGGCCATGGCCAGGATGTGGTCTTCGTGGCTATGTACGCCACCGGGCGAGAGCAGGCCGAGCAGGTGCACTGCCTTGCCCGCGGCCACGGCGGTATCGATGGGATCGGTGAGGGTGTCGATGGCATCGAGACCGCCCTCTTCCACCGCCTTGGTGATGCGCGTGAAGTCCTGGTAGACGATGCGCCCGGCCCCGAGATTCATGTGGCCGACCTCGGAGTTGCCCATCTGGCCATTGGGCAGACCCACATGGCGGCCGTCGGTGTGGATCAGGGTGTGCGGTCGCTCGGCCCACAGGCGGTCGAGGGTCGGGGTGCGTGCGGCAGCGACGGCGTTGCTTTCGCGGTCGTCGTTGTGACCGTAACCGTCGAGTATGATCAGCGCTACCGGGCGCGGGGCGGCGGAAGGAGAAGCGGTCGTCATGTCGGGAAGGCCTCGTGTTGGTCTCGGCACGGCCCGCCATCGGTCTCGGCGACGGGGTCGCGACTTGCATCGGCTTGCGGCATCATAACGCACGGCACGCTTGGCCGTCATGGCGACGGCAGCGAGCCTCGCGCCCTTTCGTGTATACTGGGCGCCGCCCAGTATTGCTCAACCGTGTACCCGACCCAGAGTGTCCCGGACCCATGATCGATCAGCTGTTCGAATTCGTGCAGAATCACCCGCTGTTGGTAGCCGCCTTCCTGATGGTGCTGGCGGCGTGGATCTTCTACGAGGCCCGCAATGCCTCTTCCAGCGGCGTGACCTCCAGCCAGGCAACGCAGCTGATCAACCGCGAGGATGCGGTGGTGGTGGATACCCGCGAGGCAGGCGACTTCAAGGCCGGCCATATCGCCGGGGCGCGCAACATTCCCCAGAGCCGCATCGACAACCGCATGAACGAGCTCGACAAGGTCAAGGACAAGCCGATCATCGTGGTGTGCAAGAGCGGGCAGAGTTCCGGCGTTACCGTGGCCAAGCTCACCAAGGCCGACTTTGCGCGGGTCTTCAAGCTCAAGGGCGGCATGGCGCAGTGGCAGGCGGATGGCCTGCCGGTGGTCAAGAAATAATTCATTCCAGCGACGCAAAGGATCATTCCCATGGCGGAAGAGAACAGCCAGAACGGCGGCGGCGAGAGCCAGGCCGCCGGCCAGCAGAACCAGCAACAGCTGCAGTTCGCCGTACAGCGCGTTTACGTCAAGGACATCTCCTTCGAGGCGCCCAACTCCCCGGCGGTCTTCCAGCAGCCGTTCAAGCCCAAGGTCGGCGTGGATCTCAATACGTCGAGCCAGAAAGTCAGCGATGACCTCTACGAGGTCACGCTCAAGGTGACCGCCCAGGTCACCCATAGCGAAGAGGGCACTACCTCCTTCCTCGCCGAAATCGAGCAGGCCGGCCTGTTCCGCATCAGCGGCATCGAGGGCTCGCAGCTCGAGCATACCCTGGGCGCCTTCTGCCCCAACATGCTGTTCCCCTATGCCCGCGAGTGCATCGACAACCTGGTCAATCGCGGCGGCTTCCCTCCGCTGATGCTGGCGCCGGTCAACTTCGAGGCGATCTACGCCCAGAAGAAGAAACGTGCTGCCGAGCAGGCCCAGCAGGATGCCGGCGGGCAGACCACCCAGTAACGGCGGTCGAGCCGTGGCATCGAGAGCTCCACGCATCCACGTCGCCGCCGACTTCCGCATCGGCGGCGACGTCGTTCTGCCGGAAGGCCCCGCCCGCCACGTGGCACGGGTGTTGCGCCTGGGGCCGGGCGCGTCGCTGACCCTGTTCGATGGCGCTGGGCGGGAGGCGCGCGCAGTGCTCGTCGAAGCCGGCCGCAAGCAGGTGGTGGCACATGTCGAGGCGCTCGTGCCGGGACAGGGCGAATCGCCGCTGGCCGTTCACCTGGGTCAGGCGATCGCCAAGGGCGACCGCATGGACTACGCCATACAGAAGGCCGTGGAGCTGGGCGTGGCCGCCATCACGCCGCTGCATACCGAACACGGCGACGTGCGCCTCAAGGGCGATCGCGCCGCCAAGAAACTCGCCCACTGGCAGGCGGTGGTAGCCAGCGCCTGCGAGCAGTGCGGGCGCGCCGTGGTGCCGCGCGTCCACCCGCCAGCGGGGCTCGACGACTGGCTGGCCGCCCGCCACGAAGCGCTGCGTCTGGTGCTCCATCCCGGCACTGCAGGGGCGCTCGAGCGTGATGAGGTGCCTGCCGCCGTGGCCCTGCTGATCGGTCCCGAAGGAGGCCTGGCGGAGCGGGAGGTCGAGGCCGCCCAAGCGGCGGGGTTTGCTCCACTGGGTCTCGGCCCGCGCATCCTGCGTACCGAGACCGCGCCAGTGGTGGCGCTTTCTCTGTTGCAGCACCGCTTTGGCGACCTCTGAACGTTATCGCCCCTTTTCTCTGCCGATGGAGTCGCTGCCATGCCCGATTCACGAGACCCGCGATCTTCCCGCTTCGCGACTTCCGGTCCCCGTCGCGCACGCACGCCGAAGGCCCAGATCGGCGAGGTCGCCTATCTCGAGGTGGTCGTCGTCAACGATACCGGCGCCTTTCTCGATTGGGGGCATCCCCGCGATCTGCTGTTGCCCTACGGTGAGCAACGCTTTCGCCCCACGCCGGGCAAGCGGGTGCTGGTGCGCATCTACGAGGATCAGCAGGGGCGTCCGGTGGCCTCGCAAAAGCTCGATCGCTTCGTCGAGGACGAATCGACGGGACTGGTGCCGGGCGATGAGGTGGCGCTGGTGGTCGCCGATCACACCGATCTGGGCGTCAAGGCAGTGGTCGATCACCGTTTCTGGGGGCTGCTCTATCGCGATGACGTGACCCGACCAGTGCGCCGCGGACAGCGTCTCACGGGTTTCGTCAAACGTGTGCGCGACGATGGGCGGCTGGATCTCTCGTTGCTGCCGCCCGGAGAAGCGCGCCTCGATGCGGTGGGCGAGCGGGTGCTCGAAGCGCTGCGCAAAAGCGGTGGGTACTTGCCTCTGGCGGACAAGAGTCCAGCGCACGAGATAAAAGCGCGCCTGGGAGTGAGCAAGAGTGCCTTCAAGCAGGCCATTGGGCGGCTCTACAAACAGCAGCGCATCACCATCGAAGCGAGCGGCATTCGCCTGGTGCCCGGCAGGGAGTAGCGTGGGCAATCGCGGCTAGCCCGCGCGAGGGGCGCCGGGGGGCAGGCGCAGCGGAGGTCCGACGCCAGGGATGGCGTCGGTAGCGCCCAGGGAGGGGTTTACAGCGCCTCCGCGCAGGCCTGTCCCCCCGGATCAGCCCCGATATCTGTGCACCGTAGAGGCTAGCGGCGATAGTCCCGAAAGGTGCCCTGGCTGCCTTGGTGTCGCCAGGGGGCTCGGGCATACTGCGTCTGACCACTGATTCGACCGGATACCGATCATGAGCGAACGCGCCCTCCAGGTAGGGGTGGTGATGGATCCCATCGCCGACCTCGTCTACAAGAAGGACACCACCCTGGCCATGCTGTGGGCGGCCCAGGCGCGCGGCTGGACACTGCACTACCTGGAGCCGGAAGACCTGTTTCTGCGCGATGGCCGTGCCTTCGGCCAACTGCGTGAGCTCGAGGCGTTTCGCGACCCGGCGCACTGGTACGCCTTGGGCGAGCCGGAGACGCGTCCGCTGGCCGAGCTCGACGTCATCCTGATGCGCCAGGATCCGCCGGTGGACGACCACTTTCTCAATGCCGTTCACCTGCTGGGCTTTGCCGAGCGCGAGGGCGTGCTGGTGGTCAACCCCACCCGGGCGCTGCTCGAGTGCAACGAGAAATTGTTCGCCCAGCAGTTCCCGCACTGCTGCACGCCGACGGTGGTTTCCTGCCGCGAGTCGGTGCTGCGCGACTTCCATGCCGAGCATGGCGACGTCATCCTCAAGCCGCTTGACGGCATGGGGGGCAGCGGGATCTTTCACGTCCAGCCCGAGGGTCGCAACCTGGGGTCGATCGTCGAGCTGCTTACCGAGCGCGGCCGACGCCAGATCATGGCCCAGCGCTATATCCCCGAGATCCGCGACGGCGACACGCGCATCCTGCTGGTGGATGGGGAGCCGGTGCCTTTCGGCCTGGCTCGCGTGCCCATGGCCGGCGAGACGCGCGGCAACCTGGCAGCCGGCGGTCAGGGGATCAGCCGCGAGCTCACCGACCGCGATCACTGGCTGATCGCCCAGGTGCAGCCGATGATCCGCGACAAGGGGCTGCTGTTCGTGGGCCTCGACGTCATCGGCGACTACATCACCGAGATCAACGTGACCAGCCCCACCTGCGTGCGCGAAATCGACGATCAGCGCGGCACCGACATCGCCGGGCTGCTGATGGATGCCATCCTCCGGCGTCTGGCCGCGCAGCGCCGCGTCTAGGCGGAGGACGTGTCATGCCGGCGGCGCTCAGCGATCCCATCCAGTACGCTCCGGTCACGCGGCCCTACCGTCGCTGGCTGGCGTTGTCGATCGCCGTGCTGTTGCATCTGGCGCTGCTGGGCAGCGTGGCAGGCCTGCCCTTCGTCGCTTCTCCGCCGCCCGCCACCAGCTTGGACGTGGTGCTGGTGACACGGGCTTCGTCGATGCCGGTGGAGGCAGCCGCCATTGCCGAGCAGGATCAGCGTGCCGCCGGCCAGCCGGAAACGTCGGATCCCGCGGAGGCACGAGCGCTGGCCCAGGCCCGGCAACCCCGCCACGAGGCCGCGCCGCCGCCCACCGAACCGGCCGCGTCGCACCAGCGCGTCCGGGAGGCGCTCGCCACCCCCGATGCCAGCGAACCTGTTGCTTCCCCCGCGACGTCCGAGCGTGCCGCCGAAGCGCACCAGGATGCGCCAGGCGCAGTTAGCCCTTCGCCAACTGCGGCCAGCGCCGATTCCGCGGTAGGGCGCGATTCGATGGCCGAGGCTGCAAGCAGCCGGCGTGAGCAGGGGCGCTCGCTCGAGGTGGCGGGTACCAGCGGAGAGAGCTCCCGCCAAGCGGCTCGGCAAGCCGCCGAGGCGCGCTACATCGACGACTGGACACGTCGAATCGAGGTCTACGGCAACCGGGCTCACCCTGCGCCACGCGAGCTGCACGGTCAGCTGCGCATTCGCGTGGTGATCGCTCGCGATGGCGAGCTTCGCCAGGCAGAGGTGATACAATCCTCGGGACATGCCGAACTCGACCGGGCAGCGCTGGACACCGTACACGGCGCTGCGCCCTACCGTCCTTTCGACGACGACATGGGCGCGCTGGACAGTCTTTCCATTACCCGCGTCTGGCGGTTCGGCCAAGGTAACCACTACGGCGTGCGGCAGGGCCCCTGACCCGCCGCCCGGGAGTCCCATGCAAAGCTTGAAACACCATTTCCTGCTGGCGATGCCGCACCTGGAAGACCCCAACTTCGCCGGTACTCTCAGCTACCTGTGCGATCACGACGAGAACGGCACCATGGGCGTGATCGTCAACCGCCCGCTGGACATCACCTTGGATGCCCTGTTCGAGCAGCTCGAGCTGGGGGGAGATGAGAGCCCGCACCGCAATGCGCCGGTCTACTACGGCGGGCCGACTCACAAGGATCGTGGCTTCATCCTGCATCGTGGCGATAGCGATGCCTGGGATTCCAGCATCCAGGTGACCGAGGACATTGCCCTGACCACCTCCATGGACATGCTCCAGGCGCTGGCCAAGGGGCGCGGCCCCGAGCAGTTCCTGATCTGCCTGGGCTGCGCCGGCTGGGAAGCGGGTCAGCTTGAGCACGAGCTCAAGGAGAATGCCTGGCTCACCGTCGAAGGGCGACCCGACATCCTCTTCGAGGTGCCGGCCGAACAGCGTCTCTCCGCAGCTGCCGGCATTCTCGGCGTCGACCTGAGCCTGATGACCCGCGAGGCCGGGCATAGCTGATGAGCGAGGCCGGACAGCGCCTGGTGCTGGCGTTCGACTTCGGCACGCGGCGTATCGGCGTGGCCGTGGGCAACGAGCTGGTGGGCCGCGCTCGGGAGCTCGAGCCGCTGCCGGCCCGCGACGGCATTCCCGACTGGGACGTCATTGCGCGGCTGGTGGATGAGTGGCAGCCGGCGCTGTTCGTGGTTGGGCTGCCGCTGCACGCCGACGGCAGCGAGTCGGAGATGAGCCGGCGCGCGCGCAAGTTCGGCAAGCGGCTGTTCGGCCGCTACGGCGTTCCCTGCGAGTGGGTCGACGAGCACGGCTCGACCCGCGAGGCCAAGTCGATCGCCCGCGAGGCAGGGCACCGCGGCAACTACCGCGACCAGGGGGTCGACGGCATCGCCGCAGTGCTCATTCTGGAAAGCTGGTTCGCTCGCGGCGAGGGGTTGCCGTCACGTCGCTGACGGGCGGCTGGACCCATCGCCTCACTCTGGGTGCGTCGGCTGCGTGCGCATCAGTTCATGGAATTCGGCGACGGCAGCGGCGGCGAACTCCGGGTCGTTGATATGCCAGGGGCAGCGAATCAGGCGGCGCTCGGGAGTCTGCCGTACCGTGGCTTCCAGGGCCGCGAACAAGGCTGCGTCGGCTTCCGGATCATGAAAGGGGTGGCCGGGAGCATCGAGAGCCGAGACCCCGCCTTCGGGCAGCAGGAAGCGCAACGGCCCCCGGCAGCGGTTGAGCTTCTCGCCGATCCAGCGGCCCATCCGCGCATTTTCCTCGACGGTGGTGCGCATCAGGGTGATCTGAGGGTTGTGCTCGTGGAGCAGCCGTTGTCGATAGTGGTCGGGCAGCGTTTCCGGGCCGGCGAAGTTGACCATGTCGAGTGCCCCGCAGGAGCCCACATAGGGAATATCGGTGTGCGCCAGTACGTCCAGCCGCGTTTCACCGGCGCTGAAGATGCCGCCCATCAGCAGGTCGCAGACTTCGGTGGTGGTCATGTCCAGTAGCCCCTTCAGCATGCCGCTCGCGGCCAGCTTCTCCATCGAGCGCCCCCCGGTACCGGTGGCATGGAAGACCAGGCAGTCATAAGCCGGCGACAGTGCCTCGGTCATCTGGTTAACGCACTGCGTGGTAACGCCGAACATGCTCAGACCGATGGCCGGTTTGTCCTCGGCGACCTCGGGGATCTTGCCGCTGAGCATCCCGAGCAGGGCATGGGCGGCATTGCCGAGCACGCGACGCGAGATCCGGTTGAGCCCCGCCACGTCGGTCACCGAATGGATCATGGCGATGTCGCTGGGCCCGACGTAGGGAGCCACATTGCCCGAGGCGATGGTCGAGACCATCACCTTGGGCACGCCGATGTCCAGGTCGCGCATGGCCGGGGTAATCAGTGCGGTGCCGCCGGAACCGCCAATGCCAATGACGCCGGCCACGTCGTCACGCGTCGTGAGGTACTGGCGCAACGCTTCGGCCATCTGCGCCACGGCACGCCCCCGGTCGTTGACGAAGACCGCCTTCACGCCTTGGGGGTGACAGGCGGCTACCTGGCTGGCGGGAATATCGGCCTCGGGAGCAGCGTCGCCGCCGGTGCCGACGTCGACGATCAACGCGTCGACCCCTGCGGTCCGTAGCAGGTCGCGCAGGTAGCATAGCTCCTCGGCCTTGGTATCATAGGTGCCGATGATGAGGGCTTTTTGTCCCATGGTGCCTCCTGGTCGGCATGCGTCGTGCCGGCCTGATTGTTATCGGGTCTGGGGCGTTAACCTCGTGCGCAGCGTTCGGTAGCCCCTTCGAAGGCGAGCCGGAAGGTATCTGAGACTCGCTGCACGACCTCCTTGCGATCGGTGTCATCCACGTCGAATTCCGCCCACCACTCGCCGAAGCACTGATCGGTGGTGGTGATGGGCTTCAGGCGCATCTCGGCCACGTAGCCGCGTACCGGCAGCGCTGGCGCCTCGAGGATGCGGTAACAGCAGAGGTGTTCGCGATCGGAGAGCGTGAGCAGCTCCTCGCGGATGAAATTACCGTCGTGATCGTGGAAATGGCGTACGCAGCCGATCTGGTCGGCGGGCTTGCCCGCCTCGATTTCGCTCCTGGCAAAGAAGGGGTGGTAATTCGGCAAGCCGTTGAAGTCACGCAGCACGCCCCAGGCCTGCTCGAGGGTGATGGGCATGACGGCGCTGACGTAAACCCGGGTCATGATGGCGTCTCCTTGAGTCGATCAGGCAATGGCCTTGAAGCGTCGAATCTGGTCGGTCAGGGCGATTTCCGTGGGCAGGCGCTCCATGCTCGAGGCACCGTAGAAACCGTTGCAGTGCTCGCTCTCGCGCATTACGTAGGTAGCGTCCTCCGGCGTGGCGATGGGACCGCCATGGCACAGGATGATTACGTCCTTGCGAACCCGCCTGGCCGCCTCGGCCCAGTCGTCGATCAGGCGCACCGATTCGTCGAGCGTCTTGGCCGACTCGGCGCCGATGGTGCCGCCCACGGTGACGCCCATGTGCGCCACGATGATGTCGGCGCCCGCCTCCGCCATGGCTACCGCTTCGTCGGCCGAGAACACATAGGGGGTGGTGAGCATGTCCATCTCGTGGGCCTGGCGAATCATGTCGACTTCGCTGCCATAGGTAATGCCGGTCTCTTCCAGGCTGATGCGGAAGGTGCCGTCGATCAGGCCTACGGTCGGAAAATTCTGGACGCCCGAGAAACCCAGTTCCTTCAGCTCACGCAGCAGCTTGGGCATGATCACGAAGGGGTCGGTGCCGTTGACGCCAGCCAGCACTGGGGTGTGCTTGACCACCGGCAGCACCTCCAGTGCCATCTCCTGCACGATCTGGTTGGCGTTGCCGTAGGCCAGCAGGCCGGCGGAAGAGGCCCGACCCGCCATGCGATAGCGGCCGGAGTTGTAGATCACGATCAGGTCGATGCCGCCGGCTTCTTCGCACTTGGCCGAGATGCCGGTGCCGGCGCCGCCGCCGATGATCGGCTGGCCGCGTTCTGCCATGGCCTGGAAGCGGGCCATTAGTTCCTTGCGAGCGAAGGGAGGCATGGAGTTCTCCTTGTCATTGCGGGTGAGTATGAGGTCGGGGTTGAGGATTGGCTGCAGGAGCCGAGGACTTGCGTGTCCGGCGCATCTGGCTGAGTTGGCCCACTACGCCCTGGCGGAAGGTGAGTATGCAGGCCATGAACACCAGGCCGATGATCACCGTGACCCAGGCGCCGAACGGATCCAGGTAGTGATTGAGCGTGGAGACCAGTGCCGCGCCCACGGCGGGGCCGAATACGGTATTCATGCCGCCGAGCAGCGTCATGAGGATGACATCGCCGGACGTGTGCCAGTGAACGTCGTAAAGCGCCGCCAGTTGGAAGATGATCGCCTTGAGTGAGCCGGCGATACCCGAAAGTCCGGCCGAGAGGGTGAATACCAGCACCTTGTAGCGGGCCACCGGGTAGCCCAGCGAGATGGCGCGGGGCTCGTGCTCGCGGATGGCGCGCAACACGTGGCCGAACGGCGAATTGACCGTGCGCCACACCAGCCACAGGCCGGCGCCAACGATGCCTACCACCACGTAGTAGAGTGCCGTGTCGTTGGCGAGGTCGATCACGCCCAGGAAGGTGCCGCGGGGAATTCGCTGCAGGCCGTCCTCGGCGCCGGTGAAAGGCGCCTGGAGAAAGAAGAAGAACACCAGCTGCGACAGTGCCAGGGTGATCATCGCCAGGTAGATGCCGCTACGGCGGATGGCCAGGGCGCCGATGATGGCGCCCAGGGTGGCGGCCACCAGTCCGCCGGCGAGAATGCCCAGTTCGGTGGGCACGCCATACGCCTTGACCAACTGGCCGGTGACGTAGGCGCCGGTACCGAAGAAGGCGGCGTGGCCGAAGGAGAGGATGCCGGTATGCCCCAGCAGCAGGTTGAAGGCGCAGGCGAAGAGTACGAAACACAGCATCTTCATGATGAAGATGGAATAGACGAGCTGCGGAAAGAAGGGCACTGCGAGCAGTGCCGCCAGCCCGAGGATCAGCAGGGGAGCGCTCAGGTGACGCAGGTGCATGGTCATCCCTCCTCACGGCCAAAAAGGCCGGCCGGGCGCAGCAGCAACACCAGCACCATCACCAGGAAGACGATGGTGGAGGAAAACTCGGAATAGAACACCCGGGTGAAGCCCTCTACCACACCGAGCCCCAGCCCGGTGATGATGGCGCCCATGATCGAGCCCAGCCCGCCGATCACCACCACGGCGAAGATGATGATCACCAGGCTTGAGCCCATGGAGGGGTTGACGTGGAAGATGGGGGCGGCGAGCACGCCGGCGAAGGCCGCCAACCCGACACCGACGCCGTAGGTCAAGGTGATCAGCCGCGGCACGTTGATGCCGAAGGCCTGCGTCAGTTCGGAGCGCTCGGTGGCCGCGCGCAGGCTGGCCCCCAGCGAGGTGCGTTCGATGATGAACCAGGTGACCAGGCACAGCACGAGCGCCGAGACGATCACGAAGCCGCGATAGAGCGGTAGGATCATGAAACCCAGATCGATGGTGCCGCGCAGCAGCTCGGGGGTGGCGAAGGGCTGACCGGAGGAGCCGAAGGCAACGCGGAAGCCCCCTTCCAGCACCAGCACCAGGCTGAAGGTCAGCAGCAGCCCGTAGATGGGATCGAGCCCGTACAGCCGACGCAGGAACAGGAATTCGAATGCCATGCCGAACAGCGCCACCACCAGCGGGGCAATGGCCAGCGTCATCCAGTAGTTGGCACCGATATACTGAGCCAGCAGAAAGGCGATGAAAGCCCCCAGCATGAAGAAGGCACCGTGGGCGAAGTTGACGATCTTGAGCACGCCAAAGATGATGGCTAGGCCAAGGCTCAGCACGGCATAGAAGGAGCCGTTGACGATGCCCAGCATGAGTTGACCCATCAGGGCCTGAATGGGAAAGCCGAATATATCCATGGTCACTTGCTCGTGAAGCTAACGGTGAGAAAGGCCCGATGCCCGGCCGAAGCCGGGCACGGAGAGGGCATCAATCGTTGTCGAGCAGGTGGCAGGTGCTCTCTTCCAGCGGCTGGAAGGCCTCTTCGCCGGGAATGGTGGTCACCAGGCGCAGGAAGTCGTAGTCATACTCCGACTCGCCGGGGGCCTTCACTTCCCACAGGTACTGGTCGTGAACCATCCGACCGTTGGGCCGGATGTAGCCGCCCGAGGCGAAGAAGTCGTTGATCTCCAGCTCACGCATCTTTTCGGAAACGGCATCGGGGTCATCGCTACCGGCAGCCTCGATGGCGTTCAGGTAATGCATGGTCGAGGAGTAGTTGCCGGCCTGGGCCATGTTGGGCATGCGTCCGGTGCGCTCGTAGAAGCGCTGAGAGAACTCGCGGGTTTCGTCGTTGGCATCCCAATAGAAGGCGTTGGTCAGCATCAGGCCCTGGGCGGTCTCGAGCCCCAGGCTGACGATATCGTCATACCACAGCAGCAGTGCGGCCGGGCGCTGGTCGGGCGTCACGCCGAATTCTGCGAGGGCGTTGATCGCGTTGATGGCGTCGGCGCCGGTGGAGGCGATGCCGATGATCTCCGCGCCGGAGGCCTGGGCCTGCAGGGCATAGGAGGAGAAATCGGTGGTGTCCAGCGGGTGGCGGGCAGCGCCGACGACCTGGCCGCCGGCCTCGCGTACCACGTTGGAAACCTGCTCCTCGAGCCCGATACCGAAGGCGAAGTCCACGGTGAGGAAGAACCAGGTGTCGCCGCCATCCTCGACGATCGACTTGCCGGTACCGTGTGCCAGCGAATGGGCGTCGTAGGTGTAGTGGGTCACGTAGGGGGAGCAGGCATCGTTAGTGAGCCCGATATTGGATGACGAGTTGACGATGGCGTGGCGCTGTTGCTCGTCGGCTACGGCGGCCACGGCCAGGGCGACCCCGGAGTTGGACAGATCGTTGATCATGTCCACCCCTTCGCTGTCGTACCATTCCCGGGCACGGCTGGCTCCGGTGTCGGCCCGATTGCGGTGATCGCCGTGGATGACTTCGATGGGTATGCCGTCGATCTCACCGCCGAAATCCTCGACGGCCATCTCCACGGCCGTGACTGCGGCTTCGCCGGAGAGGTCGGTGTAGATGCCGGACATGTCGGTGAGCACGCCGATACGCACTACATCGTCGCTGTAGCCTTCGTTGGCCATGGCGCTGCCGAGGCTGCCCAGGCCCACAACGGCGGAAGACAGTACCAGGGTTTTCAAGGCGTTCGTGGCTGGCATTGTTCGTTTCTCCTGTTCTCATGGGGAGCTATTGTTGTAATTTGCTCTGATTCGAACGGTTTGTTGTCTTGCTGCCTTTACCAGTTAGGGTCAACACGGGCGATTCCGCCATGGCTACAGAGCACGAACAGCTATCCGAAACCCACATCGTTGGCGATGACACCCTGCAGTGGATCGTGCGTGCCGACGACTGCGCGGCACTCGAGCAGAGGCATATCTCGCATGTGGGCTTCGGCGATGCTGCGGTGCCCTATCGCATCGTGCGTACCCGCCTGAGCGGCGCTTACATCCACGGTTCGCTGGGCGGTGAAGGTCGCATGCTGCTCGACGGACGCTGGTGCACCATGCGCCGCAATATGATGTCCTTCGCCCCGGCCCACGGGCTGCACGCCTTTCATGCCGTGCCCGAAAAACGCTGGCAATACTGCTGGTTGCGCTACCTTCCCAGCGCGCCGCGATCGGTGGTGGGGACCATCGCGCCGATCATGCAGCACTTCGATCCCGAGCCGATGAAGCATGCCATCCTGGGACTCTACAGCGAGGTGTTCCACGGCCAGGGGGATCCGGCCAGCTGCGTGATGTGGGTCGATACCATCGAGCGCTATATCTCGCGCTTCGCCGATCCCTGGCGGCGCGATGCGCGTATCGTGGCGGTCTTCGAGGCGGTGATACCGACGCTGGAACGGCATTGGACCATCGAAGAGATGGCCGAGATTGCCCACGTCAGCACCGAGCACCTGCGGCGTATCAGCCGCAAGGTCTTCGGGCGCAGTCCCATGCAGCAGCTCACTCAGTTGCGCATGCAGCACGCCACCCACCTGCTGGCAACCAGCGACCTGCCGATCGAGGAGATCGCCGAGCGGGTGGGTTATCGCAGTCCCTTCGCCTTCTCCAAGACCTTCAAGCGCATGAACGGCGTCTCGCCCTCGCACTTTCGCCTGCACGCTCGTGACTGACTCCCGCGATTGAGCGTGCCGCTACACTCCCAGGCGTGACAGTACGGTGTCGACGTCCTGTTTGATGCCCTTGCGGTCATAGCGTGCTGCCACCTGACCGTGGTCGATCAGGTAGAAGTGATCGGCCACGTCCATGGCGAAGTGAAGATTCTGCTCTACCAGCAGAATGGTGAAGCCCTGCTCCTTGAGGTGGCGGATGGTGTTGCCGATCTGCTCGACGATGCTGGGTGCCAATCCCTCGGTAGGTTCGTCGAGCAACAGCAGCCTGGCCCCGGTGCGCAAGGTACGCCCGATCGCCAGCATTTGTTGCTCGCCGCCGGATAGCTTGGTGCCGGGGCTATGCCGTCTCTCGCGCAGGTGGGGAAACAGGTCGAGCACCTGCTCGGTGCTAAGACCGCTGTCGTTGACTCGCGTCGGCAGATCGAGGTGTTCCCTGACGTCGAGCGTGGCGTAGATCCCCCGGTCCTCTGGGCAGAAGGCCACGCCGTGGCGGGCGATATGGAAAGGACGCAGGCCGATGGTTTCGGTGCTGGCAAGCCGAATGCTGCCGCGGCGCCGCGGGACGATGCCCATGATCGACTTCAAGGTGGTTGACTTGCCGGCGCCGTTGCGGCCCAGCAGAGTGACCACCTGACCCGGCGGTACATCCAGGTCGATGCCGTGCAGCACGTGGCTTTCGCCGTACCAGGCATGAAGGTCACGGATGGCCAGCATGGGCTCGACAGCCTGTTCCACGGCGGCTTCAGTCATGGCGGGCACCTCCGATGTAGGACTCGATCACCCGTGGGTCGCGCGACACGGTGGCGTAGTCGCCCTCTACCAGCACCTCGCCGCGAGCCAGCACGGTGATGCGGTCGCAGAGTTCGGCGACCACGCCCAGGTTGTGCTCCACCATCAGCACCGAGCGCCCCTCGGCCACGCGGTGGATCAGTTCGGCAGTGCGGCCCACGTCCTCCGTACCCATGCCGGCCAGTGGCTCGTCTAGCAGCATCACCTCGGGGTCGAGCGCCAGAGTGGTGGCAAGTTCCAGCGCCCGTTTGCGTCCGTAGGGCAACTCGGCGGCAGGGGTATCGGCCCAGTCCTGTAGCCCGACGTCTTCCAGCAGCATCATGGCACGCTCGCGGTGGTGGTCGAGCCGGTGATGCGAAGCCCAGAAGTCGTAGGATTCGCCGCGCTGGCGCTGCAGTGCCAGCTTGACGTTCTCCAGCGCGCTGAGGTGGCCGAACACGGCAGATATCTGAAACGAGCGGACCATGCCGCGCCTGGCCACCTGGTCCGGCTTCAGGCGGGTGATGTCGTGCCCCTGGTAGAGAATGCTGCCGGCACTGGGTTCGAGGAATTTGGTCAGCAGGTTGAAGCAGGTGGTCTTGCCTGCGCCGTTGGCGCCGATCATGGCGTGAATGGTGCCGGGCTCGATCCGGAAGGAGATGTCGTTGACCGCCGTGAAGCCCCGGAAGTTCTTGGTGAGGCCCCGGGTCTCGATGATTGCCTCTGCCATCGTGTACTCCGCCGTTATTATTGTCGGTTGGTCAGGTATCGGTTGACGGAGCGTGCCGGTATGGGCCAACGGCATCCGTCAGCTTCAGTGTTGACTTGGCGAGTAGGCAGCGCCATGGCCGCAGAGCACGTGTGGCTATCCGAAAGGCACATGCGGTGCGCAAGGCCATGCGGTGAATGACGAAAGGTAAGAGGGGTACAGCCAGGGTTGTGAACGAAGAAGCCGGACTCCGCTGCGAGTCCGGCTGGAAAGGCTCAAGCCGTTCGACTCAGGTGGTCGGTACCCGGTCGTCGGTATACTGGGCGGCGATGTCGCTGACCGAGATGCAGGTGAACTTCTCGATGAAGAAAGCCAGCGTCGACGGGCAAGCGAAGCGCTCCTCGAAACGTTCCTGCTGGTCTCCGTAGCGGCGCACCACGCTGGCGCGATACTCGTCGCCGGCCTTGGTGAGGGTCACCGATGCCTCGCGATCGGTCTCGTGCTTTTCCACGAACAGGTTCTTGCCTTCGGCGAGCAGCTCATCGAGCACCTTTCCGCCTTCGCGCTCCTCGGGCGTGGCCCACACGTCCTGGTCGCGCTTACCGTACTGGAACAGCATGATGGCCGGCAGCACGGAGAAGATGGCGCCGGTCAGCAACCAGGCCAGTTCAGCACCGGGGGGATGCAGCGCGAATACGGCGAACAGCTGAACAAGGAAAGCTACCGCCAGGATGCCCGCCAGCGGGCGCCACATGCGTGGATTCATCACCGGCTTGCCCATGGTGTGGCCCCAGAGGCCAGTGGCGACCAGGGCTCCCAGTCCCACCGAAATCACCCCCCAGAGCGGGCCACCGCCCACCAGCAGGGCAATGATGCCGATCGCTACCAGAATGCTGTAGAACACTGCCAGCAATATGTACGCTCGTTCCAGGGTCATGCGTCACATCTCCTTTCTCCGGTTGCCTTGGGTGGCAACGCCGTTGTTATTCGAGCTCGTTATCCGGGTTGGCCGGCTCGTTCGAGCCGTGTCGTCAGGGTACGGCGACCACCGGCCGCCGAGACAGCTTCGCATACTCTCCGTGCATCATCAGCATAGCGATGCCCAGCGTTGGCTGCTTCGTTACAAGGCGGGATCGTCCGTCCCGACCCGTTCGGGCACGAACCAGCGCACCGGGCGCAGATCCTTCTCGATCAGTTCCTCCACCTGGAGCAGGGTCGCGAAGATCGCCATGCGTATCGGAATGCCATTGTCGGTCTGGCGGAAGATCGCCAGGCGCGGGTCGCCGTTGAGATCCACGTCGAGGTCGTTGGCATCCGAACGGCTGTCGCGGGGCAGCGGATGCATGACGATGGTATCGCGGCCGCAGCGCTCGTCCATGAAAGCGCGGTCGACGGTGAAGTCGCGTGACAGGCTGAAGCCCTCGCTCATCTCGGCGGTGAAGCGCTCCTTCTGGATGCGGGTGGTGTAGACCACGTCCACATCCGCGTAGTCGTCGGCGAGGCTGTCGCGCTGTTCCACGCGATGCCCGCGCGTGGCCACCAGGTCGATCAGGTGGCTGGGCATTTCCAGCCCCGGTGGGGCGACCAGGGTGAAACGCATGGGGGTGTAGAGCGACAGCAGCTTGATCAGCGAGTGCACGGTGCGACCGTACTTGAGGTCCCCGGTGAGCAGTACGTGGGCGCCGGCGAGTTTCTTGCCCAGCCGGGCAAACTCCTTGTCGATGGTGTAGAAGTCGAGCAGGGCCTGGCTGGGGTGTTCGCCGGGGCCGTCGCCGCCGTTGATTACCGGCACGTGGGTGGCGGCGGCGAATTCCGCCACCGAGCCCTGGTCGGGATGGCGCATGACGATGGCATCGCAATAGCCGCTCATCACCCGGCTGGTATCGTAGAGCGATTCGCCCTTGGCCATGGAGGAGAAGGTGAAGCCGGTGGTGTCGCATACGCTGCCGCCGAGGCGGCAGAACGCCGCGTGGAAGCTGACCCGGGTTCGGGTGCTGGCCTCGAAGAAGAGGTTGCCGAGCACGGCCCCTTCCAGTACCCGGGTTACCTGGCGGCGTTGGGCGATGGGCTCCATACGGGCGGCTATGCGCATCAGATGGTCGACGCGATCGCGGGACAGGGAATCGATGGAGAGCAGGTGGGGACTCATCGAGGGCCTCGAAGTGGCAGCGAAGGATGGTCCGTAGTGTACCCTCCTGCCCCGCGGCTTCACGAGTGCGAATCAGGTCGAGTCAGCGCCCGGCCAGTATCGCCATCCTGCAGGTGCCATCGGCGAGCATGGTCTCCGGTTGGGCGCACTGGAGTTTCGAGTGTCGCATTTTGGTTTCAATTGAAACTATTTTGACCTCCATCAAGGCAGCTCGCGGCCTTGGCTACGATACTGTCGCAAAGTCAGCTGACGGGAGACACATCATGGCCAACGCACAGATCCCTGCGCCTACATCCTGGTGGGAGCGTTTCAGCGAGCGATGCTATCAGAGCAATGTCGTCCAGGTGGCCCGTGACATGCAGAACGAGGCGCCCAAGGTCTACGACGAGCTGCTCAATGACCTCCAAACACCGCTGGAGAGTGTCTTCGAGCGGGAAGTGGCCCGTCAGCTCGATCAGGGCGCTTACTTCGCTTTCGTGCCTGCCAAGACCCTGATGCCGGCGATGATGCAACGCTTCGGTCTCGACGAGGCCAGCTTCGCCGCAGACAGCGGTTTTGCGGCGATTCGCAAGACCTGCAACGCCTGTCCCGTGGCCGGCCAGTGCTGGCGTGCCATGCGCCGAGACGCCGATGCCGACGAGTGCCGCGGCTTCTGCCCCAACGCCGAAGCCTTCGACCGCCGGGCCGCGGTTATCGTCTGATGCGTGACGACGCTCTGGCGCTGGACCGATGCGTGCCTGATGTGGGACAGGGGATAGTCACCACCGAGGCAGCCAGGCAGGACATCGAGGACGCCCCTCCCATCCAGCGATCCACTAGCGAGAAGAGCAAGTCCGCTCGTTGGCACCGCAAGAAGGGGCGGGCCGTGGCCGCACCAGCAACAGGTACGCCACCAGGGAGAACAGGCCGCCAAGGCCGATGGCGATCGCCATTGTCCGCGAGGTGCCGTCGTGGAACTGCCCGACCAGGGCACCGCCCAGGGCAGCGATGGTCATCTGCAGGAAACCGAACAGCGAGGAGGCCGACCCGGCGCAGTGCGGGTTGGGCGCCAGTGCGCCGGCCATGCTCTGCGGCATCACGATGCCGAAGCCGACCAGAAAGAGGATGTGCGGGCCGATCACGGCCCAGGGCTCATGAATGCCGGCTATTGCCAGACCCGCCATGGTGCTACCCGCCAGGGCGCAGACCAGCGTGGCCAGCAGCAGCAGTCGGTCGCGCCCCAGACGATGGCTGTAGCGGCCGCTGAACAGGGTTCCTGAGAAGAACCCCAGGACGATCAGGGCGAAACCGATGCCGTACTCGAAGGGCGTGAGACCCATGAATTCGATGAGCACGAAGGAAGAACCCGAGAGAAAGGCGAACAGCCCCGCAAAACCGGCGGCGTTGATCAGCGTGTAGCCGATGAAGCTCCGCTGGGTCAGCAGCAGGCGGTAGTTGGCGAGAATCGCCCGAGGGGCTACCGACTGCCGGCGATCCTGGGGTAACGGTTCCGGCATCAACAGGGCGAGAATCAGCAGCATGATCGCCGCATAGAGCGAGAGCAGGAGGAAGACCGACTCCCAGCCGAAGAACAGCAACAGGCCAGCGCCGACGATGGGTGCCAGAGCCGGGGCCATCGCCATGGTGCTGGCCATGTAGGAGAGCACACGACCAGCCTCCACGGGACCATAGATATCGCGGACCGCGGCGCGCCCCAGCACCGGCCCGGCGGCGCCGCCGAGGGCCTGCAGGAAGCGTCCTGCCAACAGCCACTCGATGCTGGGGGCGAAGGCGCACAGCAGGCTGGCCAGCAGGAACAGGCTGAAGCCGGCGATCATCACCGGCCTGCGCCCGAAACGGTCGGATACGGGGCCGCAGAACAGCTGCGCCAGGGCGAAGCCGGTCATATAGAGACTCAGCGTCAGCTGCACCTGGTCAGGGCCGGTATCGAGCGCCTCGGCCATGGCCGGCATGGCGGGCAGGTACATGTCGGTGGCCAGCGGGCCCAGAGCGGTCAGTGCCGCCAGTACCGCCACGGTGGCGGGAGACGTCAACTTCAGCACAGCGATCTCCTGAACGGACCTTCCCGAAAGCCCACGACGAGGGAGTGAGGCCCCGGTCCCGTCCAGGGCCTCGCCGACTTTGTTAGCCTACTCATGATAGTGCGGCAGACGTCGGCTTGCTCACCCGGCGTCGGGCTGCGCCTCGGGTGCGGCTTGCTGGAAAGCAGGCTGTGCACGGCAGTTGGCGGTAATGCGCTGGATCCGGGGATAGGCCGAGAGGTCGCACTCGAAGCGCTCGGCGTTGAATACCTGCGGTACCAGACAGATATCCGCCAGGGTCGGGGTGTCGCCGTGGCAGAAGTCGCTGCTGCCCGCCTCTCGTGACAGCATCGCCTCCAGGGCGTCGAACCCCTCGGCGACCCAGTGGCGGTACCAGGCTAGCTTGGCGTCGTCGTCGATCTTCAGCTCATGCACCAGGTACTTGAGTACCTTGAGGTTGTTGAGCGGATGGATCTCGCAGGCCACCACCTGGGCGAGGGCACGAACCCGGGCACGCCCCTCGGCGTCGGCCGGCAGTAGGGGCGGTTCGGGATGCGTCTCGTCCAGGTACTCGCAGATCGCCAGCGACTGGTTGAGCGCCAGGCCGTCGTCCGTCACCAGGCTAGGCACCAGGCCCTGGGGGTTGCGCGCCAGGTTCGCCTCAGTGCGCTGCTCGCCTTTCACCAGGTTGACCGGGGCCTGGTCATAGGCCAGGCCCTTGAGGTTCAAGGCAATGCGTACCCGGTAGGCAGCCGACGAGCGGAAGTAACCGTACAGCGTCGTCATCGTTGCGCCTCCGCTGGCTCACTTGGGATCGTATTTCACGACTTGCTGATCGATGGCGCCGAAGATGCTCTTGCCATCGCGGTCGAACATCTCGATGCGCACGCGGTCGCCGAAGCGCATGAACGGCGTCTTGCTGTCGCCGTAGAGGATCTTCTCGACCATGCGCACCTCGGCCAGGCAGCTGTAGCCCACGCCGCCATCGGCCACCGGCTTGCCGGGGCCGCCATCGGGGTCCGGGTTGGATACGGTGCCCGAACCGATGATGGCGCCGGCGCCCAGGTAGCGGGTCCGGGCGGCATGGGCCACCAGCTGCGGGAAGCTGAAGATCATGTCGGGGCCGGCTTCCGGTGCGCCGAACGTCTCGCCGTTCAGGTGTACGGTAAGCGGCAGGTGGAGCCTGCCGTCTTGCCAGGCGTCGCCCAGCTCGTCGGGGGTGACGCAGACTGGCGAGAAGCTCGAGGCGGGCTTGGCCTGGAAGAAGCCGAAGCCCTTGGCCAGTTCGCCGGGGATCAGGCCGCGCAGGCTGACGTCGTTGACCAGCATGACCAGCTTGATGTGGCCGGCGGCCTGCTCGGCACTCACCGCCATGGGCACGTCGTCGGTGATCACCGCGATCTCGCCCTCGAAGTCGATGCCGTGTTCCTCGCTGATCGCCTCGATGTCCTCGGTGGGCGCCAGGAACTTGTCGCCGCCGCCTTGGTACATGAGGGGGTCGGTCCAGAAGGTTTCGGGCATTTCGGCACCCCGCGCCTGCCGTACCAGCTGCACGTGGTTGAGGTACGCCGACCCATCGGCCCAGTGGTAGGTGCGTGGCAGCGGTGAGTGAAGGGCGGCTTGGTCCAGCGCGAAGGCGCCCTGGGCGGTGCCGTCGTTGAGCTTGGCATAGAGGGCCTCGAGCCTGGGTGCGAGAGCGTCCCAATTCTCGATGGCCTGCTGCAGCGTGGTGGCGATGTCGGTGGCGCGCACGGCGCTTTCAAGGTTGCGGGAGACGACGATCAGTTCGCCGTCGCGGCCGCTGTCGAGGGTGGCGAGTTTCATCGTGGCTTCAATCCTTTTCGTCGGGGACGAGGCGCGTCCTGGCGCGCCTCGCTCATTGGCATGGGGCCTGGTTGTCAGGGCCGTTTCTGGCTCAAGGCCGTTTACTGGCTCAAGGCTGCTTCGGATCGAAGTGCGGGCGCAGGGTCGACCAGACGTCCACGTAGTCGCGCTGGCGGAACTCCGTGGCAAGCGCGGCTTCGGTGGGATGGTAGACGTAACGGCTCTCGAACATGAAGGCCAGTGTATCGCTCAGGTACTGCGGCTTGAGCTCGGCGTTGGAGGCCTTCTCGAAGGTTTCGGCATCGGGGCCGTGAGGCGACATGCAGTTGTGCAGACTGGCGCCGCCGGGCAGGAAACCTTCGGCCTTGGCGTCGTACTCACCGTGGATCAGCCCCATGAACTCGCTCATCAGGTTGCGATGGAACCAGGGTGGACGGAAGGTGTTCTCGGCCACCATCCAGCGTGGCGGGAAGATCACGAAGTCGAGGTTGGCCATCCCCGGGGTGTCGGAGGCCGAGGTGAGTACGGTGAAGATCGAAGGGTCGGGATGGTCGAAGCTGACCGTATTGATGGCGTTGAAGTTGGCGAGGTCGTACTTGTAGGGCACATAGTTGCCGTGCCAGGCCACCACGTCGAGCGGCGAGTGGTCGAGACGTGTCTCCCAGAAGCGGCCGGAGAACTTGGCCACCAGCGAGTAGTCTCCTTCGAGGTCTTCGTAGGCCGCGACGGGACTCTGGAAGTCGCGCGGGTTGGCCAGGCCGTTGGCGCCGATGGGGCCGAGGCCGGGCAGCTCCATGGGGCTGCCGTAGTTCTCGCAGACATAGCCGCGGGCGGCGTCGCTGCCCTCGGCGAGACGCACTTGGAACTTGACCCCGCGCGGAATCACGCCGATCTCGCCATTGGCGACGTCGAGCTCGCCGAATTCGGTGCGTAGCCGCAGTGCGCCCAGTTGGGGGACGAAGAGCATCTCGCCATCCGCTGAATAGAAAAAGCGGTCGTTCATGTCCCGGTTGAAGGTATAGACATGCACACCGACCCCGGTTTGTGCGCCGGCATCGCCGTTGACGGCGATGGTCAGCAGGCCGTCGATGAAGTCGGTGGACTCGTTGGGCAGCGGGGCCGGGTCCCAGCGCATCTGGTTGGGGTCGGCGGCGGGCTTGGCCAGCGGCGAGGTGTGAACCTGGCGGTTCTCCAGCGGTTGGTAGGCGCTCTGAACCACGGAGGGCCGAATGCGATAGAGCCAGCTTCTCAGATTCTGGTGGCGCGGTGCGGTGAAGGCAGAGCCGGTCAGCTGTTCGGCATAGAGCCCGTAGGCACACTTCTGCGGCGAGTTCTGGCCCTGGGGCAGGGCGCCGGGCAGCGCCTCGGTGGAGAAATGGTTGCGAAAACCGCTCTGGTACTCGAGTGTTTCGGTCGTCATGAGGATGTCCTCTTCGTTGTTTGCCGCCGTGAGCTGTGGGGTGTCTTGGCCGCGGGCTCGACCGCTTCGCCAGCGATGGCCAGGGCCTCCTCGAGGACCTGCTGGTCACCGATATGGTTGGCCAGCAGGAGGATCAGCCGAGCGTTGAGACGTTCGCTCTGCGCCTCGCTGCGTTCGCGATGTGCCTCGGTCAGCGCGGCGTAGAAGGCGTCCGGGTCGGTGAAGTTGGGGTCGAGCTCAAGCCGTGGCATGGCGGTCTCCCTGGCTGTCACTGGGGGTGTCGCGACGGGCGGTTTCGAGATGAGCGCCCAGGGCGTGGTCCATCGCCTCGCCGACCGCTTTGGCCGAAATCTCGGTCCAGCGGGCGGTGACGTGCTGATCGGGACGAATCAGGTAGCCGTTGCCAGCGGCAAGGCCGTAGCGCTCGCCGATCAGGTTCTCGGCATCCTCAACCGTCGTGCTGCGGGGCAGCTCGGCAAGGGCGTGGGGAGCCGGGCCGACGATCACCAGGTCCAGGTCGCTGCGTGCCTCGAGCAGCGAGGCAAGATCGCCCGCGAGCGACTGGGCGCGGGTGCTGGCGACACGGCCGTCGAGCAGCAGCACGAAGCGGTTGCCAAGCTGGTTGAGTAGCCAGGCACTCCGGTTGCCGAGTCGCACCGGAGCGTCCTTGGCCGGGCTGCCGGGACGTAGCTCGCGGGGGAATCCTTCGCCACCCTCGCCGTTGAGCGGCGAGCCGTCGTAGCGGCACGGTGTCGACAGGCGACCGCTGTTGACCAGGCGACGCGCGAAAGGGTAATGCTCGGCCAGCTCCAGCGTGGTGTCGCGAAACAGCCGGCTGATGCGGCTCTTGGGCGTGATGAAGTCGGTGGCGCGGGTCGAGTTGAGGATGTTCTCGGCCGCGCCATGCTGGCGCTCGTCGTTGTAGGTGACGAGCAGCGCTTCGGGGGCCTGGCCCTTGAGCACGCGAGCCAGCTTCCACGCCAGGTTCTCGGTGCTCTGCAGCGCGCCGTTGGCACCGCGGGCGCCGAACGGCGAGACCTGGTGGGCGGCGTCGCCCATGAAAAAGACGCGGTTGTGGATGTAGTCGTCCATCTTGCGGCAGCGGAAGGTGTAGACGCTGGCCCATTCCAGGTCGAACTCCACCTCCTCGCCGAGCATCGCCTGCACCCGCGGGCGAATGTTCTCTGCCTTCTTCTCCTCCTCCGGGTCGGTATCCCAGCCCAGCTGGAAGTCGATGCGCCAGACGTTGTCCGGCTGCTTGTGCAGCAGCACCGACTGGCCAGGGTGGAAAGGCGGATCGAACCAGAACCAGCGCTCGGTGGGGAAGTCTGCCTTCATCACGACGTCGGCGATCAGGAAGTGATCCTGGAAGATCTGGCCCTTGCTCTCCAGGCCCAGCATGTCGCGGATATTGCTGTTGGCTCCGTCGGCCACCAGCAGGTAGTCGCAGGAGAGTCGGTATTCTCCATCCTCGGTGCTGACCACGATTCCGCTCTGCTCGGGACGGCTGTCGACCTCGACGACCTTGTGCTTCCAGCGCAGGTCGATGCGGTCGGAGAGTTCATTCACGCGGTCGACCAGATACTCCTCGAAGTAATACTGCTGCAGGTTGATGAAGGCCGGCATGCGGTGGCCCTCTTCCGGCAGCAGGTCGAAGTCGTAGACCTCGCGCTCCTGGAAGAAGACCCGACCGTGCTGCCAGGTCACGCCCTTGTCGATCATCGGCTGGCCACAGCCCAGGCGATCAAGGATCTCCAGGGTGCGCTTGGCAAAGCAGATCGCCCGCGAGCCGACGCTGACGGTGTTGTTGTCGTCCAGCACGACGCTGGCGATGCCCTGCTGGGCCAGGTCGATGGCCATGGCCAGGCCGGTGGGGCCGGCGCCGACGATGATCACCGGGCAGTGGCGAATGTCGCCGCGATCCAGCTCCGGCGGGCGCCGGTAGGGATAGACGGGATTGTTGTAAGTTGTTGGCATGCTTCCTCCGACTGCGGCTTTCCGAGGCAGGAGCTCACGAAGGCGCTGTGCATCCCTCGCCGGGCGCCAGCTTTCCCATCATGGGATGGTGCCTTCGTTTCACCCTGCCCTGGGCCGCTCGCCAGGTGTGACTTCGGCAAGGGTTACGATTCGTCTGTCACTGGTTCTCGACGGCTTCCTGCAGCGAATGCCACATCTCGGTATCGCGCTCGGCGGTCCAGATGCGCGGGTCGGGGTATTCACCGCCGGCTTCGTCGTAGCAGCGGGTGATGTCGAAGGGCAGGCAGTGGTCGAAGATCACCCAGTGGCCGTACTTTGGCTTGAGCTTGGCGTAGGTCTCGGAGTAGCACTCGGAGAGCGATTTGCCAGCGGCCTTGCCCGCTTTGACGCTGTCGTACATGTCGGCGAGAAAGTCGCGGGTGCCCTGGATCGCTTCCTGGCACTGCTCGGGATTCGTGAGCGCTTCGCCGCGGCCCGGTACCAGCTTCTGGGGCCCCATGGCCTGTAGACGATCGAGAGTGACGGGCCAGTTCTCGTGGTAGGCGTCGCCGGTGTAGGGGGTGGCGCCGTACTCGACCAGGTCGCCTGAGAACATCACCTTCTCATCGGGCAGCCAGACGATGGTGTCTCCCTTGGTATGGCCGCGGCCGACGTGAAGGAGGCGCACCTCTCTCTGGCCCAGGAACACGGTCAGTTGTTCCTGGAAGACGATGGACGGCCAGGTCAGGCCGGGTACCGAATCGACCCCCTTGAACAGGCGCGGGAAGCGGCCGACTTCGGATTCGTAGTCCTGCTGGCCGCGTTCGACGATCAGGTCGCGAGTGTTCTGGCTGGCGTAGATGTGCTCGGCGTCGTAGGCGGAAGCGCCCAGCACGCGCACGGCGTGATAGTGGGTCAGCACCACGTGCTTGATCGGCTTGTCGGTGACTTCGCGGATGCGTCGGATCACGTCCTGGGCCATGACCGGCGTGGCCTGGGCGTCGATCACCATCACGCTGTCGTCGCCAATGACGATACCGGTGTTGGGGTCGCCTTCTGCGGTGTAGGCATAGACGCCTTCGGCCAGTTGGGTGAAGCTGACTTGCTTCTCTTCGGTATCGGCGTGCGAGGCAAATTTCTTGCTCATGGTTCCTCCGGTGTCGTCAGGGTCGTCACGGCCACGAGCCACTGCTGTTTGGTCTATGTGGTTTGGCCTGTGTTGGCGTTGGATAATAGTTGTTGTTGAAACTATATGTCCAGTCATACACGGCTCATGATGCCTTAGGGAGCTTCTGAGGAAGTCCAAAAATTTGTCCAGGATCATGTGTTTTTACGCTTTTTTAGACCTAAGTATAATACCGTATCTTTCGATAATTAGTTGCGGGGGAGATTAACCAAGGGCATGGTTGCAGGGTGAGAAAGGGGATGGCTGCCGCTCTTTGCCGGATCGGCGGTGCGTCGCGAGAGCCAGCCCACGACAACAATTCGGCGCAATGTCGCCACCCGTGACGACGAGGAGCACACAATGAACAATACGACCCGCCTGATGTTTGGGGCCGCGGCAATCGCTGGCATCGGTCTCGCCACGCCGGCGCTGGCCCAGACCACCATCAATGTCAGCAGCTGGGGTGGGCCCAACCACGGCATCAACACTATCGTTTGGCCTACCTGGAAAGCGTGGATCGAGGAGGCCACCGAGGGGCGGGTGACGCTCCAGGTCACCGAGGATCTGGGGCCGCCCGCTGCCCAGATGGCACTGGTCGCCGACGGTGTCGCCGATGCCAGCTGGATCTTCCACGGCCACATGCCGGGACGTTTCGAGCTGACCAAGCTGCCGGAATTCCCCACCTTCGAGTCTTTCTCTTCCGAGGCGGCGTCGTCTGCCTACTGGGCAACGTACGAGGAGCATCTTGCCTCGACCAACGAGCACCGCGGCCTGGAGGTCATGGCCGTGGGCGTGCATGGTCCGGGGCAGATATTCACCGCCGACCCGGTGGAGAGCTTCGACGAGCTCGAGGGCCAGCGGATGCGCGTGGGCGGCGGCGTGATGAGCGACCTGGCGGACGCCATTGGCGTGACCGGCGTGGCCCTGCCCCCCACCGGCGTCTATGAGGCGGCCTCCCAGGGAGTCATCGACGGTGCCATGCTGACTCTCGAGGGGCTGCGCAGCTTCCGCGTCGCTGAGGTCCTGCCCAATACCCTGCAGGTCGATGGCGGTTTCTATCGCGGCAGCTTCGCCATCATCATGAACCCCGCGGTTTGGGACAATGTGTCGGAGCAGGACCAGGAAGCCATCCAGAGCGTGTCGGGCGAACGGCTGTCGCGCCTATTCGGCTACATGATGGATGTCTCCGACGAGCGGGGTGTGGAATTTGCCGAAGAACTCGGCAACACCTTCACCCAGGCATCCGAGGAAGACATCGCCATGCTCCGTGAGGTCAGCGATGAGCTGATCGACGAATGGGCCGACGAGGTTAGCCATGGCGAGCTCGATGCCCGTGAGGCGCTGAGCTTCTTTCGCGACCGGCTCTCCGAGGCCGCCGAGGACGAGAGCATCGAATCGCGCGTGGTCCAGCAGTAATCCCATCTGGAGTCGTCCATGACTAGCATGCCGATCCGCTGGCAGCGCGTCGGCCGGGTCATGCAGATGGGGTTGGAAGGGGTGGCAGGCGCCACCCTTTTCGCCATGATGCTGCTGACCACGGCGGACGTTGCCGGTCGTTTCTTCTTCAACTCGCCGATTCTCGGCGCCGTCGAACTGACGCAGCTGATGCTGGCGGCCGTGGTGTTCCTGTCGTTGCCGGTCGTGTGCTGGCGCGAGGAGCATGTCAGCGTCGACCTGCTCGATGCCCTCTTTCCGGCGCGGCTGGTCTGGATTCGCCAGGCGATCGTCAACCTGATCGTCACCGTCGCCTTGTGGGTCATGGCGGGCCGCGTGTGGGCCCTGGGCGAGCGGGCCTTCCAGTGGGGGGACGTGACCGAGTTCCTGCGTATCCAGACCGGCTACCTGATCTACCTCATCGCGGTCATGTTGGCCATCTCTGCCCTGCTGACTTTGCTGCGCGCGGCGGGCTACCTGCTGGAGGGGGTCGGAATTCTCCAGCGCGGCGGTCCCCTCAGTCCCAGGGACAGCCTGGGAGGCGATTCATGATCGAAGCGTTCTATGGGTTCGCCGCCCTGCTGGCGCTGGCATTTCTACGCTTGCCGCTGGCCTTCGCCATGGGCATCGTCGGCTTCTTCGGCTTCTACTTCCTCACCGGCAACTGGAATGCCGCCGAATCCATGGCCGCGCGTCGCGTAGTGGACACGGCCATGGACTACGGCCTGTCGGTGATACCGCTGTTCATTCTCATGGGCAACCTGGTATCCCATGCAGGACTGTCGGACGCACTGTTTCGCGCCTCCAACGGTTTTCTCGGGCATCGCAAGGGCGGTCAGGCCATGGCCACCATCGTCGCCTGCGGCGGCTTCAGTGCCATCTGCGGCTCGAGCCTGGCCACTGCCGCCACCATGGGTCGCGTGGCCATGCCGCAGATGCGCAAGTACGGCTACAAGGATACTCTCTCATCGGCGTCGATCGCCGCCGGCGGCACGCTGGGTATCCTGATTCCGCCCAGCGTGATGCTGGTAATCTACGGCATACTCACCGAGACCAGCATCCGCGAGCTGTTCGCTGCCGGTTTCATACCCGGGATGCTGGGCATCGTGCTCTACCTGGGGGCGGTGAAATGGGTGATGTGGCGCGACCCCGATGCCGGCCCGACCGGCGAGTTGGTGCCCTGGAGCGAACGGATCGCTGCGCTCAAGAGTGTGGGCAGCACCCTGGCGCTGTTCGTGCTGGTCATCGGCGGCATCTATCTGGGCGTGTTCACTCCCACCGAGGCGGCCGGCATCGGCGCCATGGGGGCCTTCGTCATTGCTCTGGTGCGTAGGGCGCTCACGCCTCAGGTACTGATGAACGTGCTGATGGATACGGTGCGCACCACCGCCATGCTGTTTGCCGTGGTGCTCACCGCGCTGATCTTCGCCAACTTCATCAATCGCGCGGGGCTGCCCAACGAGCTGCTGGCGTTCGTCAATGGCCTGGAGATGGCGCCCTTCCTGGTGATTCTGGTGATCCTCGCTATCTATGTGCTGCTCGGCTGCGTGTTCGAGAGCATGTCGATGCTGCTGCTTACCGTGCCGGTATTCTTTCCGGTAGTGGCGGGGCTGGGCTTCGACCTGGTGTGGTTCGGCATCCTGGTGGTGATCGTGATCGAGATCAGCCTGATCACCCCGCCGGTGGGCATGAACGTCTTCGTGCTGAGAGCGGTGCTGCCGGATGTCTCTACGGGAACCATCTTTCGCGGGGTGACGCCGTTCTGGGTGGCCGGCATGGTGCGCGCGTTGCTGGTGCTGGTGTTCCCGGGTATCGTGCTGTTTCTGCCGCAACTGCTTTACTAAAGGGAGCGTTGAGATGACGACGGAAGAGAGCTCGGCTGGGTTTGCCACAGAGGGCGAGCGCGAGGCGCCGTCGCCCAAGCCCGAGCTGGATCTCGACCAGTTCCTGCCCTACCGTCTCAATAGCCTGGCCGACCGTATCAGTCAGTCCTTGGCGCAGCTCTACGAAGAGTGCTATCAGCTCAACATCGCCCAGTGGCGGGTGTTGGCATGGCTCAGTCACTGCGATGAGCTGACGGCGAAGAAGGTCTGCGACTGCACCAACATGGACAAGGCGCGTGTCTCGCGGGCGATTCAGGCCCTGGAGGAGCGCGGCCTGATCAGCCGCACGCCGTCGCCACGGGATCAGCGGCTGCACGAGCTGCGTCTCACCGAGGCGGGCCATGCGCTGCTGACCAAGCTGATACCCGATGCCCAGGCCTGGGAGGCTGAGCTCGTCGCCACCCTGTCCGCCGGCGAATACCGGGATCTGTTCAATATCATGCGCAAGCTCGAGCGCCAGCTCGATCGACTCGGTTGAGGTCAGCGATCGTTGCGGGGTGCGCGACACGCGTCTGTCGTCTTCCGTTGATCCATCACCAGGCGCACGTGGAACGAGCCGGCCATGTTGCAGCGGGTGCGCCCATTGCCGGCGAAGTCGACGAAGCAGTCCTGCTGGGAGTGGCCGCCGGCGCTCGCCTGGTTCCAGTACCAGCCGCGGGGCGTGTCGGGAAAAGCGCTCGTATCGATAGCCACGTCGGCCTGGCTCTCTTCCTGCATCAGCGAGCGCAACTCGAAGAAGCGCGGTAGCCGCCAGGGGCAGTCGCGGCTGGCCTGCGCCTCGGCGTAGGACTCGGCCTCTGCCAGCGTGACGCCAGCGGCCTCCCCCGTGCAGCGCCCCTCGACGAAGGTCTGTCCCAGGCTGCAACGCTGCCAAACCAGTTCCTCGGCGGTGTCCACCACCAGTCCCTCGACGGGGAAGCCAAAGCGTTCGCTCTCGTTGCCGGCCGCCAGCGGTGCCACCAGGGCCAGCAAGAGAAGGGCGGAGCGAAGGTGCGTCATGCTTCCGCCATCGATTCGGTGGGTGACGGGACTCGCCCGCCCAGGCGGGCAGTGATCTCAGCGGCGGTGTCGCGCACCAGCTCGCCCAGCTCGGCGAGCCGAGTTTCGGGAATTCGCGCCATGGGCCCGGAGACCGAGATTGCCGCCAACGGCGTGCTATGTTCATCGTGGAGGCAGGCCGCCACGCAGTGCAGGCCGATGGCGTGCTCCTCGCGGTCGCAGGCGTAGCCCAGGCGACGAATTTCGGCGAGGTCGGCGCGCAGCGCTTCGGGGGTGTGCAGGGTATTGGCCGTGACCCGGGCGAGGCCCTGCTCGGCAAGAATGCGCTCGAACTCGTCGTCGGGGAGCCAGGCCATCAGCGCCTTGCCCACGCCGGAGGCATGTAGCGGCGCCCGCGAGCCGAGGCGAGTGATCATGCGCATCATCTGAGGTGACTCGCTCTGGGCGAGGAACACCGCCGTGCCGCCGTCGCGGATGCCCAGGTTGGCGGTTTCGCCGGTCTGGGCGGTGAGGCGGCGCAGGAAGGGACGACTGGTGGCCACGAAGTCGCGTGCCTCGAGGAAGCTGTTGCCGATGCGGAAGGTCTTGACGTCGATCTTCCACACGCCGAGTTCGGCGTCCTGGGTGACGAAACCCTGGCCGTGCAGCGCCTGCAGCAGCCGATGGGTGGTGGAGGGCGCCAGGTCGACGGCCTCGGCCAGCTCGGAGAGCGCCAGCCCTCCGGGCGTTTCCGCCAGGCGCTCGAGCAGGGTCAGGCCGCGTACCAGCGACTGACTGTGACCGCTGCTGCTCTTGCCGGGGCCAGGGGGACGTCCTGCCGTTCTGCGTTTGCCGTCACTCACCCGCGTCTCTCCTCGTGCCAGTAACCATCACGGCCACAGGATACCCGCTCGTGGCGGTGATGTCGCGGTTGCGGAAAAGGCTTCCATACTCTGCCGTCTCAGCGATGCCGCCATTGCGGAGGGCGCTTTTCGATGAAAGCATCGATGCCTTCGGCCACGTCTTCGGCCATCATGTTGGCGGCCATGGTATCGCCGGCGAGGCAGTAGGCCTCGTCCAGAGGCAGCTGTAGCTGGCGTTGGAACAGTGCCTTGCCGGTGCGTAGCGCCACGGCACTCTTGGCGCAGATGGCATCGGTGAGCTCGCCGACGGCCTCGTCCACGGCCTCGTCGTCGGCCACGCGGTTGATCAGCCCCCATGCAAGGGCCTGGTCGGCGTCGATGAACTCGCCGGTGAACAGCATTTCCAGGGCGCGCTTGCGGCCGATGGTGCGCGACAGCGCCACCGCCGGGGTGGAACAGAACAGCCCGACGTTGATGCCGGAGACGGCGAAGCGCGCCGAGCGGGCAGCCACCGCTAGGTCGCAGCTCGCCACCAGTTGGCAGCCAGCCGCCGTGGCCAGGCCCTGTACCCGGGCGATCACCGGAACCGGCAGAGCGACGATGCGCTGCATCACTTCGCCGCAACGGGCGAACAGGTCACGGTAGTAGGCCTCGTCGGGGGTGGCGCGCATCTGCTTGAGATCGTGGCCGGCACAGAAGGCGCGCCCCTCGGCGGCCAGCACCACGCAGCGTACGCTGTCGTCCTCGGCGAGCCGCTCGAGCTCGCGGCCCAGCGCGTCGAGCATCGATTCGGAGAGGGCGTTGAACTGGCGGGGACGCTGCATCGTCAGGGTGGCCACGCCGCCGTCGTCATGGCGGCGCAGGGGAAGGTCGTCGTCGACGATGGACATGGGAGCTCCTGGCTGGCGTAGGTTTCGCTCACCAGCCTAGCGCGTCAGCCGCGCCTTTCGTTACGCTTGCGACCAAAGACGACCATTGCCGCGTAGAGGTCCATCATGCTCGACTCCCCCAACACGCTCCTCGACAAGGGGCTGCCGGAAACCGGCAACGACCTGCTTGCCGATGTCAGCCTGCCCGCGGCAGTGATTCACGAAGTGCCGCTCGCCCATAACCTGGCGTGGATGCAGCGCTTCGCCAGCGATCACGGTGCGCGCCTCGCTCCCCACGGCAAGACCACCATGGCTCCGGCGCTCTTCCACCGCCAGCTCGCCGCCGGGGCCTGGGGCATCACCCTGGCCACGGCGCCGCAGTGTCGGGCGGCCTTCGCCCACGGCGTCACGCGTTTGCTGATGGCCAACCAGCTGGTCGGTGAGGCCAACATGGCCATCGTCGCCCGGCTGATCGAGGCGGGGGCGGAGATCTACTGCGTGGTGGACAGCGCCGAGAACGTCGCCCAGTTGGGGCGCTATTTCGCCGCGCGCGGTCTGCGCCTGTCGGTGCTGATCGAACTGGGCCTCGATGGCGGACGCTGCGGCTGCCGTGACCAGGAGGCCGTGCTGGCGCTGGCCGAGCGGGTAGCCAGCGAGCCGGCGCTGGTGCTGGCGGGGTTGGAGGGCTACGAGGGCGTGGTGCAGGGCGACGACCCCGCGCGTGACGTGCGCGCCTACGCCTGGCATCTGGTGGAGGCGGCCCAGGCGCTCGACCGTGAAGGTCTGATCGAGGTCCGCGAGCCGCTGATCACCGCCTCCGGTTCGGCGTGGTACGACCTCGTCGCCCGGGTCTTCCAGGAGGCCAGGCTCGGTGCTCACTTCGTGCCGGTGTTGCGTCCCGGCTGCTACCTGGTGCACGACCACGGTCTTTACCGCCGCGCCCAGCAGGACGTGCTCGCACGCCGCCCCGACCTGGAGCGCGGGCTCGAGCCGGCACTGGAGGTGTTTGCCCAGGTGGTGTCGCTGCCCGAACCGGGCCTGGCCATCGTCGGCCTGGGCAAGCGCGATATCGGCCATGATCAGTTGCCCGAACCGTTGCGCCGCTACCGCGAAGGCGGACGGTTCGACCGCCCCCTGCCGGTGGACGGCTGGCGCGTCACCAGGCTGATGGACCAGCACGCCTTCGTGGCGCTGCCGACCGATCCCGAAGATGCCAGCGGCGAGATTCGCATCGGCGACATCGTCGCCTTCGGCGCCTCTCACCCCTGTCTCACCTTCGACAAGTGGCGCCGTCTGTGTCGGGTCGACGAGCGGCTGGGCGTCCTCGAAGTGCTGGAGACCCGTTTCTAGGTCAGTAAGGAGGCTGGCCTTGTGCCTCGGGGCCCCACCTGAGGCCCCGCCGGCGGCGGCGTGGCCCAGTCACGATCAGGCAGGCTGCGAAGGGTCAACGGCAACGCTGTCGTTTGATCTCGGCCCAGTCGGTCGATGGCTTCCGGCGACCGTGACGGCCGTGATAGGGGGCAGGCTGCGGCGACTGCCAGCCGCTTAGGCGCGAGTCCTCCAGGGCGTAGATCTCGACCCCGAGGGGATGGCAGGTCGACAGCGGATCCTTGGCTTCGGGCCCCCACAGGTCCACCGAGAGGTCGCCACCGGGGCAGCAGGACAGCGCGCACAGCAGGTCGATCTCGGCAAAGAATTCGAGATAGTCGCCCTTGCGCGCCGGGCAGGCCTTCATGAAGTATTGATCGTCGTCGTTCAGCCCGGTGCACTGGAAGATGTTCAGCACGTCGTGCACATCGAACTCGGTCAACCCCCAGGGTTCCACGGCGCGCACCAGGTTGGAGTGGCAGTGGAAGTCGAAATCCTCACCGGTCAGCAGGCGATTCACGTAAGGGTCGCAGCGGGTGCCCAGCAGATCATGCACGCGCCCACCGTCGGTATCCACGCCATGCTCGGCCAGGGTATCGTCGATGATGGTCGCCATGGGGCGCAGATAGGGCAGTGTCGACCACAGCCGGTCGTAGGTGCTGACATGCGCCCGCTGCAGCTGGCGGGTGCGTGAGGCCCACATGCGTTCACGGGGGTTGTGCAGGCTCCACATGTTGAAGTCGCCGACCTGGGCACCTTCAATGATCTTGACCCGAAAGACATGGCCCGCCGGAACGCTCCAGGCCAGGCCGTCACGCAGCGGCACGGTGTGCTGGGCCACCAGCTGGCGCTGCGCTTGGGCTGCGGTCAGGCTGTCGTAGAAGGCCTTGTCGACGTCGAGGATCGAGCCGCGGGTCGCTTGATAGGCGGCGGGTACCTTGCTGGGCATGAGATCACTCCCTTTCGGCTTGTCATGTGGAGGCCGCGCTCGAAGCGGGTCGTTTTCGCCAAACCGAACCGAATTCTAATCGCTCTGCTGCCATGTCCGATATGGCCGAGCGAGGGGGCTTGCGATTGCCTGCACGTGGCGGGAAAGCCCCAACGGAAACCGCCGCACATGGCGTGCGGCGGTATGGCGGCGGCCGAAGTGAGTCGTGCCTCAATCTTCGAAGTTGGTCTCCGAGTAGAGCACCCGCACGCGCAGGGTGTGCTCGACATGGCGCAGCGCGTCGAGCGCCTGAGGGCCGTAGGCCTTGTCCACGTCGATGACCACGTAGCCGACCTTTTCGTTGGTCTGCAGGTACTGGCCCGAGATGTTGATGTCGTTCTCCGACAGCACTCGGTTGATCTCGGACAGCACCCCCGGCACGTTGTCGTGGATGTGCAGCAGGCGGTGCTTGTCCGGGTGTGCCGGCAGGGCGACCTCCGGGAAGTTGACGGAGGTGACGGTGGTGCCGTTGTCGGAGTAGGTGATCAGCTTCTCGGAGACCTCGATGCCGATGTTCTCCTGCGCCTCCAGGGTGGAGCCGCCGATGTGCGGCGTGAGAATCACGTTGGGCAGGCCGCGCAGGGGGCTCACGAACTCTTCGCTGTTGCCCTTGGGCTCCACCGGGAAGACGTCGATGGCCGCTCCCAGCAAGCGACCGCTCTCGATCGCCGCCGCCAGTTCCTCGATCACCACCACGCTGCCCCGCGACGCGTTGATCAGAATGCCGCCCTGCTTCATCAGCGCCAGCTGCTCCTTGCCGATCATCCACCGGGTGGAGGGCACTTCGGGCACGTGCAGGCTCACCACGTCGGCACGGGCCAGCAGTTCCTCGAGGCTCGCCACCTGGGTGGCGTTGCCCATGCCGAGCTTGGCCACCACGTCGTAGTAGAGCACGTTGAAGCCGAGCGACTCGGCGAGCACCGAGAGCTGGGCGCCGATGTTGCCGTAGCCGACGATGCCCAGAGTCTTGCCGCGCGCCTCGTGGGCGTTCTTGGCGCTCTTCAGCCAGCCGCCCTCATGGGCGCGGGCATTCTTCTCGGGGATGCCGCGCAGCAGCATGATCGCCTCGGCCAGCACCAGTTCCGCCACCGAGCGGGTGTTGGAATAGGGTGCGTTGAACACCGGGATGCCGCGGGTCAGTGCCGCTCCCAAGTCGACCTGGTTGGTGCCGATGCAGAAGCAGCCTACCGCCACCAGCTTCTCGGCGGCGGCGAAGACCCGCTCGTTGAGCTGGGTACGCGAACGGATGCCGATGAAGTGGACGTCGCGGATCTTGTCGATCAGCGTGGCTTCGTCCAGCGAGGTCGGCAGATGCTCGATGTTGGTGTAACCGGCATTCAGGAAATTGTCCACTGCGCTCTGGTGGACGCCCTCGAGCAGCAGGATCTTGATCTTGCTCTTGTCCAGGGACGTTTTGGCCATGGTCGAATCAACCCTTCGATGGTGCGATCCGTCGGCAACGACGCAGCCTGGCCGACGGGATCGGGCGGGAAACAGGGGCACATATCGTAGCACAGCGGGCCGCCACGAAGATGAAAAGGCTGCGCTGCGTGGATGAGCGCTCTGCATGTTGGGCAGACGACCCCGGGGGGAGAGCGTGTATACTGTCGCCTTCTTGAATTCGAGCGTATGAGCGCTGACGGGTGGCGACCCATGGCAGAGCAAGACAAGCAGGCCTCCGAGACGCGTGCCGAAGCGTCGGCCGACACTGACTTCGCAGCCACCGTGGCGCGGTTGGAGCGGCTGGTGGAGCAGCTGGAAGGCGGCGATCTGTCGCTGGAAGGGGCGCTTTCCGCCTTCGAGGAGGGCGTGCGCCTGACCCGCGATGCCCAGCGTCGGCTGGACGAGGCCGAGTTGCGCGTACGTACCCTGACCGAGCGCGGCGATGGCAGCGTCGATCTCCAGCCGTTCGCCGATCCGACGGAGGGCGAGGGTGAACGCTGACTCACTGACTGCACGCCTGGCCGCCGATCGTGCGCGGGTCGACGCCTACCTGGCGGGACTGTTCGAGTCGCGCCGGGCGACGGCTCCGCGTCTCGAGGCTGCCATGCGCCACGGCCTGCTGGTGGGCGGCAAACGGTTGCGCCCGGTGCTGGTCTACCTCTCGGGCCGCGCGCTGGGTGCCGACGATGCGGTGCTGGATGCGCCGGCCGCCGCCGTGGAGCTGATCCACGCCTACTCGCTGGTGCACGACGACCTGCCCGCCATGGATGACGACGATCTGCGCCGCGGCCAGCCCACGGTGCACAAGGTCTACGACGAGGCGACGGCGATACTCGCCGGTGATGCCCTGCAGTGCCTGGCCTTCGAGGTGCTGGCCGGCAGCCCGCACCGGCGCTTGCCGGCCCAGATGCGCACCCTGGCCGAAGCCGCCGGTCGCGATGGCATGGTGGGCGGCCAGGCGCTGGACCTTGCCGCGGTGGGCGGCCACCCTGACGTCGAGACGCTGGCTCGTGTGCACGCTCACAAGACCGGGGCCCTGATCGGGGCTGCCGTGCGTCTGGGAGCGCTGGCCGCCGTGGACGAAACGGACCCGCGAGTGGCGGCACTGGCGCGTTACGCCGCCGCCATCGGCCTGGCCTTCCAGATCCATGACGACGTGCTCGATGTGGCTGGCGATACCGGCACCCTGGGCAAGGCCTCCGGTGCCGATGCGGCGCGCGACAAGCCCACCTACCCGGCTCTGCTGGGGCTCGAGGGGGCTCGGGAAAGGGCCGCCGAACTGGTCGACCAGGCCGTCGCTGCGCTGGTGCCGCTAGGCGATGCCGCGGCGCCGCTGGCCGAACTGGCCTGCTACATGATTGAACGTGACCACTGACACCACAGGGCACCCATGAAGCTCTACGACGACATTCCCGCCGAGCGCCCGTACACGCCGTTGCTCGATACCCTGGACACGCCATCGGCGCTGCGGGCGATGAACACGGCCCAGCTCGCGCAGGTGGCCGACGAGCTTCGCGCCTACTTGCTGTACAGCGTCGGGGTCTCCGGCGGTCACTTCGGCGCCGGCCTGGGCGTGGTCGAACTCACCGTCGCTCTGCACCATGCGCTGGAAACGCCCCACGATCGCCTGGTGTGGGACGTGGGGCACCAGGCCTATCCGCACAAGATCCTCACCGGACGCCGCGAGGCGATGACCACCATTCGCCAGCATGGCGGATTGGCTGCCTTTCCGCGGCGCGCCGAGTCGGAGTACGACACCTTCGGCGTGGGGCACTCCAGCACCTCGCTCTCCGCGGCACTGGGCATGGCCCTGGCGGCCCGCACGGTCGGCGAGAAACGCCGCGTGTGCGCGGTGATCGGCGACGGCGCGCTCACCGCCGGCATGGCCTTCGAGGCGCTTGCCCATGCCGGTCACGTCGATGCCAACCTGCTGGTGGTGCTCAACGACAACGAGATGTCGATCTCCGAGAACGTCGGCGGCATCGCCAGCTACCTGGCCAACGTTCTCTCCAGCAAGCCCTACCTCGCCATGCGCGAGGAGAGCAAGAAGGTGCTGGCCCACCTGCCCGGTGCCCTGGAACTGGCGCGTCGCACCGAGGAGCACATGAAGGGCATGGTCAGCCCGGCCACGCTCTTCGAGGAGATGGGCTTCAACTACATCGGGCCCATCGATGGCCACGACCTGCCGACCCTGGCCCAGACGCTGCGCAACATCCGCGACCTGGATGGGCCGCAGTTCCTGCACGTCAAGACCTGCAAGGGGCGCGGCTTCCTGCCTGCAGAGGCCGACCCCATCGGCTACCACGCCATCACCAAGCTGGAGAAGAATGGCGATACCCCGCCGCCGCTCAAGCCGGTCGTCGCGCCCAAGCCCAAGCCGAAGAAGTATTGCAACGTCTTCGGCGACTGGCTGTGCGACATGGCGGCAGCCGATGCCCGGTTGATCGGCATCACTCCGGCGATGCGCGAGGGCTCCGATCTGGTGCGCTTCTCCCGGGAGTACCCCGAGCGCTACTACGACGTGGCCATTGCCGAGCAGCACGCGGTGACGCTCGCCGCCGGCATGGCCTGCGAAGCGATGAAGCCGGTGGTGGCGATCTATTCCACCTTTCTGCAGCGCGGCTACGATCAGCTGATCCACGACGTGGCAGTGCAGGGGCTCGACGTCACCTTCGCCCTCGACCGCGCCGGCCTGGTCGGCGAGGATGGCCCCACCCACCATGGCGCCCTGGATCTCAGCTACCTGCGCTGCGTGCCGGGCATGGTGGTGCTGGCGCCGGCCGACGAGGCGGAGTGCCGTGGCATGCTCAGCGCTGCCTATCACCACCCTGGCCCGGCGGCGGTGCGCTACCCGCGCGGCACCGGGCCGGGGGTGGAGATTCCCGATCATCTGGAGGCGCTGCCCATTGGTTGCGCCGAGTGGCGGCGCGAGGCCGGGACGCAGGCCCCGCGGGTGGCGCTGCTCGCCTTCGGCAGCCTCAACGGCCCGGCTGCCGAGGTCGCCGAGCGTCTCGACGCCAGCCATGTCAACATGCGCTCGGTGAAACCCCTCGACCGCGAGGCCGTGCTCGCCGCCGCCGCCGATCACGACCTGCTGGTGACGCTGGAGGAGAGCGTGGTGGCCGGAGGGGCCGGTAGTGCGGTGGGCGAGCTGCTGGCCGCCGAAGGGGTGCAGGTGCCGTTGCTGCATATCGGTTTGCCCGACGCCTTCGTCGAGCACGGCAAACCGGCCGAGTTGCTCACCGACTGCGGCCTCGATGCCAATGGCATCGAGGCGACGATTCGTCAGCGGCTGGATGCCGGTGACGTGGAAGAGCGCGACACGGGGAGACGGACGACATGTTGATGGCCATGCTTATCGGTGCCTTCGTGGGCTTCTGGATTGGCGGTCCGCTGGGCTTGCTGGTGGGCGGTGGGTTGGGTTACTGGCTCGCCCAGCGCCTGCGGCGCAGTGCCTTGGGCCGCCTGGCCGAAGCCCAGGCGCAGTTCCTGGAATCGACCTTTGCGGTCATGGGCTGCCTGTGCAAGGCCGATGGCCAGGTCACCGAGGATGAACTGGATGCGTCGCGCCAACTGTGGGATCGCCTGCGCTTGAACGAGGCCCAGCGCGCCAAGGCCCGGGCCGACTTCACCCGCGGCAAGTCGGCGGAGTTCGACCTGGAGGCGGAGTTGGCCAAGGTCCGGGGGATCGTGGGCAGCCAGCCGGCCATGCGCCAGGTGTTCCTGCAGGTTCAGTTGGCGGCAGTCGCTGCCGACGGGCAGCTGCATCCCGCCGAGCACGACATGCTGATGCGCGTGGTGCGTGGGCTGGGCTGCTCGGAGGCCGAGGTTGCCCAGATCGAAGCCATGCTGCATGGCGCCGCCGAGTCGGAGAGCGATCGGGCGACATCCCTCGACGAGGCCTATCGGGTGCTGGGCGTCGAGGAGGACGCGAGCGATTCCGAACTCAAGAAAGCCTATCGCCGCCTGATGAGCCAGAATCACCCCGACAAGCTCGCCGCCAAGGGCCTGCCGGAGAGCATGCGCGAGGTCGCTCAGCAGCGTACCAGCGAGATTGCCAACGCCTACGAGCGCATCCGCAAGGCGCGCGCGGCCTGAGGGCGTCCTGCCCGCTCAAACGGTGTGGGGTAGCACCGCGGTGTACACCGCAAAGTAGTGGAAGGCGCTGCCACCTAGGACGAACAGGTGCCAGATGGCGTGGTGAAAGGGGATCGCGCGAACGGCATAGAAGATCGTGCCCAGGGTGTAGGTGATGCCGCCGGCGACGAGCAGCACGATGCCGGTCGTCGATAGGCTGGCCGCCATCTCGGCACTGGCGAAGACGATCAGCCAGCCCATCACCAGGTAGATGGTGATGCGCAGGGCGGTGAAGCGGTGGGGCCAGCAGAGCTTGCAGGCGATGCCACCCACTGCCAGGCTCCAGACGATGGCGAACAGGGTCCAGCCCGTCACTCCGCGCATGTTGACCAGCAGGAAGGGGCTATAGGTGCCGGCGATCAGCAGGTAGATGGCGCAGTGATCGAAGAGTTGGAACAGGTGCTTCAGTCGGGGATGGCGGAAACCGTGGTAGAGGGTCGACGCGGTATAGAGCAGGACCAAGCTGGTGCCATAGAGGCTGATGCTGACCAGCTTCCACGGGTCGACATCGGCGGACAGACCGGCCAGTACCAATAGAACCATGACCCCCGCGAGGCTGAGGCCGGCTCCGATCCCGTGACTGACGCAGTGCAGCAGTTCTTCCACCCGCGAGAAGTCGTGCCCTGCCGCCCTGTCGTACCTGTCCATGCCCGAGTTCCTTTGGCCGTCATGCCGAAATCGCGCGCCGTTACACGCCTATTCTGACTGAGACAGGCGAAGTCGATAACGGTTCGTCTCGATTGCGGCTCAGGGCTTGCGCTCGATGTCCACGTCGCTGGCCTGGGTGAAGTCGCCCAGCGCCATCATGTGGCCGAGCTTGCCGGCCTTGGTGGAGAGGTAGTGCTCATTGTGCGGGTTGAGGCCGGTGGTCAGCGGAACCCGCTCGGTGACGTTGACGCCGGCCTCGGTAAGCGCGGCGACCTTGCGCGGGTTGTTGGTCATCAGCCGCAGGGCGGCGACGCCCAGGTGCTCGAGTATGGGCACGCAGAGATCGTAGCGGCGCAGGTCGGCGCCGAAGCCGAGGCGTTCGTTGGCCTCCACGGTGTCGGCGCCCTGATCCTGCAAGTGGTAGGCGCGGATCTTGTTGAGCAGGCCGATGCCGCGCCCCTCCTGGCGCAGATAGAGCAGCGCGCCGCGCCCCTCGTCGGCGATGCGCTTGAGCGCTTCCTGCAGCTGGTAGCCGCAGTCGCAGCGCATGGAGAACAGCGCATCGCCGGTCAGGCATTCGGAGTGCACTCGTCCCAGCACCGGCTCGCCATCGGCCACATCGCCCAGCGTCAGAGCGATATGATCCTTGCCGGTGGCCTCGTCCTCGAAGCCGTGCATGGTGAAAGTGGCCCAGGGAGTGGGCAGCCGGGAGGCGGCGATGAATCGAATCGTCACGGGGTACCTCGGGTGAAAGACCACGGCGCTGCCGGAAACAGACCCGCCATTCTAGCAGGAACGCCGTTTGGGCTCACGGTCCGTGGTGAGCGCCGACCTTGGCCTCGGTCAAGCCGCGGGCCGAACGATGCGCTACAATATCGCGACATTTCCTGTGGATGACTGCCTGCATGGAACTCAAGAACGATCGCTTTCTACGCGCCCTGGCGCGCGAACCCGTCGACCGTACGCCGGTCTGGATGATGCGTCAGGCCGGCCGTTACCTGCCGGAGTATCGCGCGACCCGCGCCGAGGCCGGCAGTTTCATGGACCTGTGCCGCAACCAGGACTTGGCCTGCGAGGTCACCCTGCAGCCGCTGGAGCGCTACCCGCTGGATGCGGCGATCCTGTTTTCGGACATTCTCACCATTCCGGATGCCATGGGGCTGGGACTCTATTTCGAGACCGGCGAGGGGCCGAAGTTCCGCAAGCCGGTGCGCAGCGCCGAGGACGTGGCGGCACTCGCCGCGCCCGATGCCGAGCGCGACCTGGATTACGTGATGCGTGCCGTGTCGACCATCCGCCGGGAACTCAACGGCCGCGTACCGCTGATCGGTTTTTCCGGCAGCCCCTGGACGCTGGCCACCTACATGGTCGAGGGCGCCTCGAGCAAGGACTTTCGCCACGTGAAGACCATGCTCTATGACATGCCGAGCGTGATGCACGAGTTGCTCGACACCCTGGCGGCGGCGGTCACCGACTACCTCAACGCCCAGATTCGTGCCGGCGCCCAGGCCGTGCAGATCTTCGATACCTGGGGCGGTGCGCTCTCCACGCCGGCCTATCTGGAGTTCTCGCTGCGCTACATGGAGCAGATCGTCGCCGGCTTGATCCGCGAGCATGACGGGCGTCGGGTACCGGTGATCCTGTTCACCAAGAATGGCGGTCAGTGGCTGGAGGATATCGCTTTGGCAGGGCCGGACGCCGTGGGGCTCGACTGGTCGACCGAGCTATCCGATGCCCGCGCACGGGTGGGTCACAAGGTGGCGTTGCAGGGCAACCTCGACCCCAATGTGTTGTTCGCCCGACCGGCGGCCATTCGTGCCGAAGTGGCGCGCATCCTCGACAGTTACGGTCAGGGGCCGGGCCACGTTTTCAACCTGGGCCACGGCATCAATCAGTTCACCGATCCCGATCGGGTCACCGCCTTCATGGAGGCGCTGCACGAGCTGAGTCCGAGCTACCACCGCTCCATCGAGCATGCCAGCGTCTAGGCCGCGCTGGCTGGTGGTCTGGCATGACCGGCGCCGCCTGTGGGCGGCGCTGGCCGTACTGGCAGCCTTCACCATCGCGCTGGGCAGTCTGACGCCGGGCAGCGAGATGCCCAGCCGCCTGCCCTGGGACAAGCTCAATCACTTCCTCGGCTATGCCGGTCTGGCAGGGCTCGTCGGGCTGGCCGGCCTGCGTCTGTCGCTGGCCTTCGTCGTCACCCTGCTCTATGGCGCTGTCATCGAGGTCGCTCAGCTCGCCGTGCCGGGGCGCAGCGGCGGCGACCCGGCCGATCTCCTCGCCAATGCCATCGGGGCTGGTGCCGCGGTGCTGCTGTTGTCCGCACTCCGACGCGGTTTGAGACTCGACGACCGCTAGACGTCGTCACACCATGCCCTGGCCCCCGCCACTCAGTGGTGGGGGCTTTCGTGTGCGTGGCGGTCAGTGGATTTCGGCGCTCTCGATCACCACGGGATCTTCCGGCACGTCCTGGAAGGGGCCGCGGCTGCCGGTGGGCACCTGGGCGATGGCATCGACCACGTCCATGCCCTCGACCACGCGGCCGAATACCGCATACCCCCAGGTCTGGCCGGAGTCCTTGCTCTGGTGGTCGAGGAAATCGTTGTCGGCCACGTTGATGAAGAACTGGGCGGTGGCGGAGTGCGGGTCGCCGGTACGCGCCATGGCCAGGGTGCCGCGCTCGTTGGACAAGCCGTTGTCGGCCTCGTTGGGCACCGGGTCGCGAGTCGACTTCTGGCGGAGATCCTGGTCGAAGCCTCCGCCCTGGATCATGAAGCCGTCGATCACGCGGTGAAAGAGCGTGCCCTCGTAGTGGCCTTCCTGTACGTAGGTGAGGAAATTGTTGACGCTCTGCGGGGCCTGCTCCTGGAACAGCTCGATGGCGATCTCGCCGTGGCTGGTGTGCAGGGTGAGGTCGGCGTCGTCGCTGGCGGCCGAGGCGGTCAGCGGCAGGGCGGCAGCCATGAGCATGGGGAGTAGGGTTCGTTTCAGCACGTCCAGGGCTCCTTGCGGTGGGGAGGTGTCAGCTTACGGGTTGGAGGTCGGCTTGTCAGTCGCTGGAGTGCCCGGCGTTCGGAACCTTTGCGGGTCGGGACGGATACTTTGACTTGGGTCACAAGGGGCGGGTGGAAAGTGGCATCCAGTATGGATTTTATCGCTCGTTCGCCGGACCATCACGGCATGTCGGTCGAGTCGTCGCCCAATCCGGCGACACTAGGCCCCCTATCCCGATCCGATACGACCGGTCGCGGCGCCCGTCGGCGCCGACGTCGGCAGGAGGTGGTCCATCCATGGTGGCGGAGCTCGGTAACTTTGCCCTGATCCTGGCGCTGTGCCTGGCGGTGATCCAGGGTGTGCTGCCCCTGCTGGGCGCCCATTACGGTGAGGCGCGACTGGTGCGCTCGGGGCGCTTCCTGGCCACCGGCCAGTTCGTCTTCCTGACCTTCAGCTATGCGCTGCTGACCTGGACGTTCGTGGTCAGCGACTTCTCCGTGCGCTACGTGGCGAGCCATTCGAGCCTCTCGCAGCCGTTGCTCTATCGCGTCACGGCGGTGTGGGGCGGTCATGAAGGCTCGATGCTGCTGTGGGCGCTGATCCTGGGCGGCTGGGGGCTGGCCGTGGCGATCTTCAGCCGCACGCTGCCGCGCGAGATGCTGGCTCGGGTGCTGGGCGTGATGGGGCTGATATCGGTGGGCTTCATCGCCTTCACGGTGTTCACCTCCAATCCCTTCGAGCGCATCGTGCCGGGGCCGTCCGACGGCCGCGGCATGAATCCGCTGCTGCAGGATCCGGGCATGATCCTGCATCCGCCCTTGCTCTACATGGGCTACGTGGGTACGGCCGTGGTGTTCGCCCTGGCCATCGCCGCGCTGCTCGGCGGCCGCCTCGACGCCGCCTGGGCGCGCTGGTCGCGGCCCTGGACCACCGTGGCCTGGGTGTTCCTGACGCTGGGCATCGCCGTGGGCGCCTGGTGGGCCTACTACGAGTTGGGCTGGGGCGGCTGGTGGTTCTGGGATCCGGTGGAGAATGCCTCCTTCCTGCCCTGGTTGACTGCAACCGCGCTGATCCACTCCCTGGCGGTGACCGAGAAGCGCGGCGGCTTCAAGGTATGGACGCTGATGCTGGCGATCATCACTTTCGCCCTCACTGTTCTCGGCACCTTCATCGTGCGCTCCGGGGTGATCACCTCGGTGCACGCCTTCGCCACCGATCCGCAACGTGGCGTCTTCCTGCTCGGTCTGCTGGCGCTGACCCTGCTGGGTGCCTTGTCGCTATATGCCTGGCGGGCACCCAAGGTGGGGCTGGGGGGAGCTTTCGGCGTCTACTCGCGGGAGTCGCTGCTGCTGGCCAATAACGTGCTGCTGACGGTGGCCTGCGCGGCGGTGTTCATCGGCACGCTCTACCCGCTGGTGCTCAGCGCCCTGGGGCTGGGCAAGATATCGGTGGGCCCGCCTTTCTTCGACACCGTCTTCGCACCGCTGATGCTGCCGCTACTGCTGCTGGTCGGCCTGGCCCCCAGCGTGGCCTGGAAGCAGGCCAACCCGGCATCCATCCTGCGCGAGCTGCGCGGTGTTGCCCTCGTCAGCATCGTGGTCGGCGGCCTGTGGCCGCTGGCTGCGGGCGCCTGGCGGCCGCTCACCGCGCTGTCGCTGATGCTGGCGACCTGGATCGTGCTGACGGCCGGCAAGGATATCCACCGGCGCCTGGGTAGCCGCCGCCAGCCGCTCGCCACGCGTCTCAGGCGGGTGCTGCGGCCCTCGTTCATCGGCATGCACCTGGCCCACGTGGGATTGGCGCTGGTGGTGGTGGCCATCGCCATGGTCAAGACCTACGAAGTGGAGCGCGACGTGCGCCTGGCGCCCGGCGAAAGCGCCACGGTGGCCGGCTACGACTTCCGCATGGAGAGCGTCTCCATGGTGGAGGGCCCCAACTACGAGGCCGATCAGGCCACTCTCGAAGTGACGCGCGACGGTCGGCCGGTGGCGACCCTCGTTCCCCAGCGGCGCTACTACGATACCCAGTCCGACATGCCCATGAATCAGGCGTCGTTGCACCGGGCCCCGACTCGCGACATCTATGTCTCGCTCGGCGAGCGGCTGGAAGGCGATGCCTGGAGCCTGAGGCTCTACTACAAGCCCTACATGTTCTGGATGTGGTCCGGCGCACTGACGCTCGCCCTGGGTGGCCTGCTGGCCGCGGCGGACAAGCGCTACCGCCTGCGCCAGCGCCGCAAGGCGGCGGTGCCGCCATCGGGCGCTACGATCCGGGAAGAAGGAGTCGGCACATGAGATGGCGAATTCTCGTGCCCCTGGTGACCGTGCTCGCTCTGCTGGGCGTGCTGCTGGTCGGCTTGGGCCTCAACAGCCGTGAACTGCCCTCGCCGCTGGTAGGGCAGCCGGCGCCTGCTTTCTCGCTCACGGCGCTGGAAGATCCGGAAACGCGGCTCACCGAGGCGGATTTCAGCGGTGAGGTGGCGCTGGTCAACGTCTGGGCCACCTGGTGCAGTACCTGTCGAGCCGAGAAGCCGCTGCTGATGGAGTTGGCGGAAGAGGGCATTCCCATCCACGGCATCAACTACCGCGACGAGCGTGCGGCGGCGCTGCGCTACCTCAAGGTCAGTGACGACCCGTACCGCACCATCGCCTACGACCCCGACGGCGATGCCGGCATGGAGTGGGGCGTCTACGCCACGCCGGAGACCTATCTGCTCGATGCCGATGGGGTGATTCGCTACAAGCGTACCGGGCCACTGAGTCGCGAGCTGATTCGCGAGGAAGTGTTGCCGCTGATCGACGAGCTGCGCGCCGAGCAGCGGGAGGCCACGTCATGATAGGGCGCTTTCCCGAGGGCTTATCGCGCACGGTGGTCACTGCACTGCCCTGGCTGCTGGTGGGCTGGCTGTTGCCGGCAGGCCTGGCTCTGGCTCTGGCCATCGGTGAACCCGGCGATTTCGCCAGCGAGGCCGAGCGCGAGCAGTACCAGAGGTTGATTCGTGAACTGCGCTGCACGGTGTGTCAGGGCGAGACGATTCATGAATCCAACGCCACGCTGGCCGGCGACATGCGGCGGCGCGTCTACGAGATGACCCGTGGCGGCCAGAGCGCCGAGGCCATCGTCGATTTCATGGTGGCGCGCTACGGCGACTACGTACGCTATCGCCCTCCGCTGCAGGCCAATACCGTCCTGCTGTGGGCCAGTCCCTTCCTGCTGTTGCTGGCCGGCGGCGTGGTGTGGTGGCAGGTGGTGCGAGGGCGTCGTGCCATGGTGGCGCGGCCAACGTTCACGGCCGAGGAGCGAGCGGCGCTCGAGCGCCTGCGCCGTGGCGACTGATTCCGGAGGTGGGTGATGAACGGGTTGTTCCTGATAGCGGCGCTGATGCTCTGTCTGGTGGCGCTGGCTTTCGTGGCTTACCCGCTGCTGCGCTCCGGCCGACAGGCGGATGCCGACAGCCAGGCGGACGTCAACCGGGCGGTGCACCGAGACCGCATCCGCGAGCTCGACCAAGACCTGGCCGCCGGCACTCTTACCCAGGCGCAGTACGACCTGGCGTTGGCCGACCTCGAGCGCGAACTGCTCGATAGCGGCGCCCTGGTCGAGGAAGGCGTGACGGCGCGACCTCGACCGCGGCGGTTGGTGATGGTCGCTGCGGCACTCTGTCTGGGCGGCCTGCCCTTTGCGGCCATGGGACTCTACCTCGGTGTCGGCAGTGCCGAGACGGTCTTCGCCACCGCCGATCCGGCGACGGACGAAGCGCCACCGGTGTCGGCAGAGGGCCGTCAGCGTGAGTTCGAAATGCTGGTGCAGCAGTTGCAGGGACGCCTTGCCGAAAGCCCCGATGATCTCGACAGCTGGATTCTGCTGGGGCGCACCCAGGTGTACCTGGATGACCTTGCCGCTGCAGAGCGGGCCTTTCGTGAGGCCATGGTTCACGGCGGCGACCGCGACCCCGATGCGTTGACTCGCTATGCCGACGTTCTTGCCGAGCGCAAGGGGGGGTTGAGCGGCGAGCCGGCAACGCTCATCGAGAAGGCGCTGGACATCGATCCCGATCACCCGCAGGGGCTGTGGATGGCCGGAAGCCTGGCATTCCAGAACCAGGAATTGGCCATCGCCAGACAGCACTGGGAGCGCTTGCTCGAGGTGCTGCCGTCCGAGTCGCGCGAGGCCGAGATCATTCGCGGCAACCTGGACCGGGTGGATGCGGCAACCGGCAAGGGCTGAGACGACAACGTTTAGCGTGGGAGGTGCATATGAAAACGCCACTGAGTCGAGACGCCCTGCAGGCCGTTCGGCAGGTACCGCTGTTCTCGGGGCTAACCGACGACACCCTGGCGCTGCTGACGTCGGGCGCTCTGGAGCGCAGCTATCGGCGCGGCACCCTGCTGTTCAGCGAAGGGGAGCCGGCGGACCGCTTCTACGTGGTGCTCGACGGTTGGATCAAGCTGTTTCGTGAGAGCCCCGACGGCAACGAGTGCATGGTGGGGCTGTTCACCCGCGGTGAATCCTTTGCAGAAGCGGCCATGTTCGACCGCCTGGGCTTTCCGGTGAATGCCGCCGTGGCCGAGGATGCCCGTTTGCTGATCTTCACCGCCGATCACTTCCTCACCACCTTGGAGCGGAACCACGGCCTGGCGCTCAACCTGCTGGCGAACCTATCCAGCATGCTGCGCTATCTGGTACGCCAGCTCGACCAGTTGACCAATCAGCCCACCTATCAGCGCCTGGCGGCCTTCATCGTTTCGCTATGTCCGCGTGATGCCGGGTCGGCCACCGTTTGCTTGCCCTGTGACAAGCTGCTGATCGCCGGCCGGCTGGGCATGAAACCGGAAAGCTTTTCGCGGGCCATGGCACGGCTCAAGGAAGTCGGCGTGAGCTGCGAACGCAACTGCGTGCAGATCGATGACATTGCCGCGCTGCGCGACTTTGCCAGCGGGGCCGAGGTTGCCGCCGTTCCGGGGGGAGGACTGAGCGGCACGGCGGCCCGCTCGACTTCGGCATCGGCGTTGGCCATGCGCTGATCCCCCGGGCGGCGGAGAGACGCCAAGGGGGTCGGCGTCGCTTTGATGATTTAGTTGCTGCCTCATCTGACATAAGTCAACTCCAGAATGCATCTATTGACAGTGGTCAAGTGAGGGTAGGCCCAAAGCTGCTACTACTAACGCAGGTGGAGGGTGGCAATGAATCCGGCGACTACAGCCGGGTCGGGCACCCGCCAGCCACTACCCCAAGGGGAAACCAAGCGAGGCACGTGTTATGTACAAGAGAGCTTTGAGCAAGGGGATCTTCGCCCTCAGCTTCCCGCTGGCAGCCATGATGGGCACCGCCCAGGCCGCGGCACCGGAGCTGAGCGATGAGGAAATTGAGCGCGCCAGCGACATCTACTTCCAGCGCTGTGCGGGCTGTCACGGCACCACCCGTGGCGGCGCCACCGGTCCCGACCTGCTGCCCGAGAACACTCAGGAGCTGGGCCAGCGCCGTCTGGAGAGCATCATCACCCTGGGTACCGAAGGCGGCATGAACAACTTCGACGGCATGCTCTCGAAAGACGAGATTACGCTGATTTCGAAGTACATCCAGAACGAGCCGGTCGATCCGCCGGAGATGTCGCTGGCCGACATGAAGGAGCGCTGGAAGGTCTTCGTCGAGCCCGAGGATCTGCCCACCGAGCCCCAGCACGATCTCAACTGGGAAAACTTCATGGTCACCATCCTGCGTGACCGTGGCGCCATGGGCATCATCGATGCCGACACCAAGGAGGTGGTCACCGAGGTCGAGACCGGCTATGCCGTGCACGTGGCCAAGGAGAGCTCCGATGGCCGCTTCTGGTACGTCCAGGGCCGCGACGGTCGTCTCTCCAAGATCGACCTGTGGATGGACCCGCCCCAGGTCACCGCCGAGGTGTTCATCGGCTATGACGCCCGCGACGTGGCCGTTTCCCACTATGGCGAGTGGAAGGACAAGTACGTCATCGGTGGCGCCTACTGGCCGCCGCACGCCGTGATCACCGATGCCGACACCATGGAGCCGCTCAAGGTCATCTCCACCCGCAGCTACGATACGGAAGGCAAGTTCCGCAACGAGGCTCGTGTGGCGGCGCTGTACAACACGCCGCATGCGCCGACCTTCCTGGTCAACGTCAAGGAGTCCGGTCAGGTCTGGCAGGTCGACTACAGCGACCTCGACAACCTGCGCGTCGACATGATGGAGACCGCCGAGTACCTGCACGACGGCTTCTTCGATCCGACCGGCCGTTACTTCCAGATCGCGGCCAACATGAGCGACAAGATGGTGTTCATCGACACCGAGACGCGCAAGAAGGTCAGCATGCTGGAGACCGGCGTCAAGCCCCATCCGGGGCCGGGTGCCAACTGGGACGACCCCGAGTGTGGCCCGGTGGCCGGTACCACTCACCTGGGCGAAGGCCGCATGACCTTCTGGGGCAACGATCCCGAAGGGCATCCCGACCAGGCGTGGCAGATCTGCGACAGCGTGGAGACCGAAGGTCCTGGCCTGTTCGTGCGCACGCACCCCGACTCCGACAACGTCTGGATCGACCAGGCCTTGCACCCCGAGGCCGACGTCAACCAGTACGTCATGGTCATGGACAAGGAGACCCGCGAGCTGACCAAGGTTCACGTGGCCGACCGTCCTGCCGAGCATGATGCCGTGGCGGTGCACATGGAGTACGACCAGACCGGTACCGAGGTGTGGGTCTCCATCTGGGCCCGCGGCGAAGGCCATCAGGACGATGGTGCCATCGTCGTCTACGACGACGAGACGCTGGAAGAGAAGGCGCGCGTCGAAGGCCTGAACACGCCCACCGGCAAGTTCAACGTCTACAACCGCAAGAACCACATCGGCTGATCAATGGCCGAGCCCGCCGGGGCGCCTTCGGGCGCTCCGGCCTCTTCTTCAGCCACTCCCGCTTCACCACGAGCGGGAGTGGCTGGGCAAGGGGCCGGACACGACAACCACAACCCGACGGCAGGGCAGGCAATGAAAGCGACAACTCGTGTCATGACATATTCGGGAGACTGACATGCAAGGGGAGCGTCCACGCAACTGGCGCAAGATCACGATCATGGGGGCGTCGATCAGCGCCGCCGTGGTTTTCTTCGTGGCGGGCATCTTGTTCTGGGGCGGCTTCAATACCGTGATGGAAGCCACCAACGACCTCAAGTTCTGCAGTTCGACCTGCCACGAGATGAGCTGGGTCTATGAGGAGTATCAGGATCGCCCGCACTACGAGAACGCCACCGGGGTGGGTGCCGAGTGCTCCGACTGCCACGTGCCCGATTCCTGGGGCCCCAAGATGATCCGCAAGATCAAGGCCAGCCGCGAGGTGTGGCACTGGATGCTGGGGACCATCGACACCAAGGAGAAGTTCGAAGGCAAACGGCTCGATCTAGCGGAGAACGTCTGGCGATCCATGCTCGCCACCGACTCCCGCGAGTGTCGCAACTGCCACGACTGGTCGAACATGGACCTAGAAGAGCAGGCCAAACGCGCCAGCCGGGAGCACTCCCGCGCCTTCGAACAGGGCCAGACCTGCATCGAGTGCCACCAGGGCATCGCTCATGAACTGCCCGAGGACTGGGACGAGTCTCCAGTCTGGGAAGAGCATTTCGCTGCGACCAGCGCGCCCGATGAGCAGGAAGAGAGCAGTGAGCCCGAAGAGCCCCGGCAAGAGGAAGATCTTGGTGAGGCGACCTCCGTCAGCGAGAACCTTGCGGCTTCGCTGGATTGGGAGGGGGTTTCCGCCACTGACCTGACGCTGTTCCTGCCGGGCCAGGCCTCCATCGAGTGGGTTCAGGATGGCGGCGAGCATGGTGGCAGCCGAGCCGTCGATTTCGGCGACCGCTGCATCTGGTGCCACCAGGGCGAAGAGGCTGACATCGGCGAGATGGCCGTCACCGCCGAGAAGATCGAGACCTTCGATTTGGGCGACAAGCGTGGCCACGTGCCGATGAGCGTCAAGGCGGCCTTCGACGACGAATACCTCTACATGCAGTTCCAGTGGGAGGAAGGTGAGCATGCGCCGCTGCCCTTTGCCGAGAACGACGGCAAGATGGATCCCGACAATCCCTTCAAGCTGACGTTGAGCCTCTCCGACGACCAGGTCGAGCTGGCCGATCAGGCGGGCTGCTGGGCGAGTTGCCACCACGATTCGCGGCACATGCCCGATGCGCCGGAGGCGGATGCCTTGGCCACCAGCGACCTGGTCGACCGGTTGGATCTCTCCGATGGCGTGACCAAGTACCTCGGCGAGAGCCGCACCGAGGTCGAGGTGGACGGCGGTGACGACACGCCCCGTGGAGGCTGGGACAAGCTCAAGGAAGAAACGGAGATTCAGGAGCTGCTCGACGGCGGTGCCTACCTCAACCTGGCGCGCTACAAGAGCGGCGACGGCTCCACCGAATCCGGCTATGTCCTCGACGAGCGTCATTTCAGTGACAGCGAGGCCGTGGTATTCAGCGCCCAAGAGGAAGACGGCGTGTGGACGGCCTACCTGACGCGTGCGCTCAAGACCGGCGTGGAAGGCGACAAGCCGCTCGATCTCGACAAGCTCTACAGCGCCAACATTGCGCTGCATGACGACTTCGCCGACTCGCGTTTCCACCATGTGTCCTGGCAGTACGGCCTGGCCTTCGGCGTCGAAGATCCCGACGAGACGTTCGGTGCCGACATGGTGGAGATCAACGCCACGCGCGTCGAGTGACGCGCCATACAGGGGAGGACGCTTTCATGCGATATCCGCGACTGACACTCGGTGCGACCGCCCTGGCTGCTCTGCTTACGAGCGGGGCGGCCCTGGCCGGCGACTCGGTGGTCGAAGTGGAGATGCTTGAATACGGCTATCATCCCGCGGAACTGGAAATCGAGGCTGGCACCACGGTGCGCTGGATCAATGCCGAGAAGCGCACCAGCCATGACATCTACTTCCCCGAGGAAGATGTCGGCTCGCAGCGCCTGTTCCCCGAGGAGAGCTGGGAGCGTACCTTCGACGAGCCGGGTACCTACGACTACCATTGCCGTCCCCACGAGAATCGCGACATGGATGGCGTGGTAACGGTGGTGCCGGCCGAGTGATGCCAGGCATCATGCATCGATGCGGTGGCCGGTCGAGGCCGGTCACCGCGTCCCGAGTATCAAGAGGAACGAGAATGCAACGATTCGTCCGAGCCTCGAGCTGGCTTGGCGGCTGTCTGGCCGCTCTGGCGTTCTCCGGGGCGCTGGCGGCTGAGGGGCCGACCGGCTATCGCAGCGCCGAGTTCGGCATGTCCTACCAGGAGGTCATGTCGGCACTGGGCAACGATGACGCCGTGGTCAATCTCTCCGTCGAGGAGACCGAGGATGGCGACCGGATCATCGACGGCGAACTCCAGGCCGATGAGGCGCCAGAGACCGACCTGCGCTATGTCTTTCCGGCGGGTGGCGATGAGCTGGCACTGGTGGTCACCTTTCATCCCGATGTCGCCGAGCGCGAGAAGGTCATTGCACGGCTCGAATCGAACCACGGCAATCCCTGGGACGAAGAGATGGCCGAGTGGTGGTTCGAGCAGCTTCAGGAGGGAATGCCCGAGCCCCCGCAGAGCCTGATGGTGTGGGGCGGCAGCGGCGACGAAACGGCGCAGCGTGGCCGCTTCGTACGCTTGTGGACCTTCGATGACTATCTCTCGGTGGAGTATCTCGATACGCAACGTTTCGAGTGAGCTACCGCCGATGGCAGTTCGAACATGGCCGCCCTGCCGGGGCGGCTTTGCTGTGTGCAGGCGTCGAACCCGACTCGACGCGATGAGGGAGGAGACTGTGATGAAACGTAGCGGGTTGCTGGCCGGCCTGGTACTGGCCTGGCTGAGCCTGGGTGCGCAGGCCAGCGGCATGGCGTCGGCGGAAGAGGGGCATGCGGCGCGCGGTATTTTCCTCGGCTACGACGAGGCGGAGCACCGTGTCACCATCGCCCACGAGGCAGTCCCCGATGTGATGATGGCCATGCGCATGCACCTTGCCCTGCCGGACGGCGAGCCGACCCCGGACTTCTCCGTCGGCGACAAGGTCGCTTTCCAGATGTTCAGCCGTGTGGAGAACGGCCGCAGCTGGTATGCCAAGGAGCTGGAGGCGTTGCCCGCCGACACCGAGCTGGAGTTGCCGGAAGAGCTGCGTGACAAGATCGGGCACTAAGGGAAGGTAGCGACATTACGCCATCAGCGTCATTGTCTCAGAGGGCGTTCCAACACGCTCTTAGGCGATGGCGTGCTTCTTCATGCGGTACAGCAGCGTATCGCGCGTCAAGCCCAGCAGGCGTGCCGCCTGCGAGCGGTTGCCGCCGCTGTGGTTCAGTGCCTGGCGGATCAGTTGCTCTTCCAGCAGGGTCAGGTCCATGCCGCAGGCCGGCAGCTGCCACTCCTCGGCATCGCCCTGGCCGCTGGTCGGCGGTGGGCACAGCCAGCCGTCGGGGATGTCTTCCGGCCCCAGCGTATGGCCCGGCAGCAGAACCACACAGCGCTCCACCAGGTTGCGCAGCTCGCGGACGTTGCCGGGCCAGGAGTGGGAGGCCAGCCGTTTCAGCAGCGGCTTGGAGAAGGTCGGTGCCTTGACGCCGTGACGCTCGGCCAGCGCGTTGGCAAAGCGCGATACCAACAGGGGGAGGTCGCCGTCGCGCTCGCGCAGCGCGGGAAGTTCCAGCGGAATGACGTGCAGCCGGTAGAAGAGGTCCTCGCGGAAGCTTCCCTGCGCCACTCGGCGGCGCAGGTCCTGGTGCGTGGCGGCGAGTACCCGGACATCGACATGCTCCGCATGGCTGGCGCCCAGAGCCTGGCACTCCCCCTGTTCCAGAAAGCGCAGCAGCTTGGCCTGGGCTGCCAACGGCAGTTCGGCGATTTCATCGAGAAACAGCGTGCCTCCGTGGGCCTGCTGTACGCGTCCGAGCCGGTCGGTTTCGGCGCCGGTGAAGGCGCCGCGCCGGTAGCCGAATAGTTCCGACTCGATCAGCTCGTCTGGCAGGGCGGCACAGTTGAGCGTGACCCAAGGGCCCGCGGTGCGGCGACTTTCCCCATGTAGCAGCCTGGCCAGCAGTTCCTTGCCGGTGCCGCTCTCACCGAGGATCAGCACCGTGGCGTCGGTTGCCGCTACCAGGCGTGCCGAGCGAATCACCGCCTGCAGCGCCGGCGATTCGCCGATCATCGCCACCTCGGATGGTATGTGGTATGTCATGACGCGGTCCCTTTCATGATGTCCTCCCAATGGGCCAGTGCCAGCGGCAGCGGTGCCAGTCCAATGATCAGCACCCCGGCCAGCCGCCGAACCGCAGGTGTGCGTAGCCTGGGGACGACTTGGCTGGCCATCACGCCCACCGTGAACAGCATGGGCAGCGTGCCGAGTCCGAAGAACCCCATGAACAGGGCGCCGCGCCAGGCCGATTCGGTGGTCAGGCTGTAGGCCAGCGCCGAATAGACCAGTCCGCAGGGCAGCCAACCCCATACCATGCCGAAGGCATAGGCGTGCGGCAGACGGCGTACCGGCAGCAGCCGTCGTCCCAGCGGTTCCAGGTGCTGCCACAGCGGTTGTCCCAGGGTCTCGATGCGGGCGAAGCGAGGAAACCAGCCGGCAATGTGCAGACCCACCACCGTCAGGGAGAGGGCGCCCAGGCTGCCCATCACCAGCGGGTCGCTGGCTCCCAGCGAGGCGAGTAGGGCACCGGCGCTGCCCGCTACCAGGGCGCCAGCGATGGCATAGCTGCTGATGCGCCCGGCATTGTAGGCCAGGTTGAAGGCCGGAAGCCGCTGCGGATGCTGGCGTACTTCCGGGGCGAGGCTGAAGGTCAGTGCCCCGGCGATGCCTCCGCACATGCCCAGGCAGTGCGTGCTGCTGAAGAGGCCGAGCAGGAAGGCGACCGTCCACTCCGCGGGCATCAGCCCCGTCCCCCGGCTAACGGGTCATGGCGGATACCCAGTGTGGCATTTGCCACGGTGAACATGGCAAATGCCACAAGGCTTGTGACCGGAGCGGCGAGCCTCCCCTTGAAGCGCTCCGCTGACCGAGCGTACTTCGCTTTTGAATCAATATGATACATTGTCTCCGCCCGAAAGCAGCAGATTGGCATGGAACCTGCTTGGAAAGTCATACCGTTTCAAGAGAGAAGTGCCTCCGGCCCCGCAAAGGGGCCTTTTTTTGGTTTGGCATTCGCTCGGTTCGGATCAACGCCGGTGACGGCCAATTCACGGATTCTTCTCATATCGGGAGCTCATTTTGCATGAAGTGGGCGCCTTTTCATTGTCGGGGATCATTGCCTGTCTAGCCGCTCACGTTGTCTGCTTGCGGCGATGCTCGGCGAAACGCTGTGGCGCGGAACGTCGTGCCAGGATCGCATGGCCGATGGCCAGGGCCCCATCGGGGCGATGGGCTAGTGTTGTTGGAAGTTACCCTCTTTCCGTTCAGAAATACATTGAGTCAAACGAGAATAAATACCAGGACGTCAGCTTGTTGAGTCAAGTTGTCGCATTTAGGTTATCGATAAATTCTTTTTTGATATAGATCATATTTCCCCACCGCCTGACCGCTAAGCTGGGCTGTAAAACAACATCCTCTATGCGACTTAAGGCTCGGCACTGGCTCGACAGAGTCTCGCTGAGCCTTGAGCCAACCAATTGATATAAAAAATTTATTTTCTTTGGCGAGCCTGCTTCGGGGCTTCCTGAGAAGCAATGCCGCCGTGCTGTTCGATAGCCGGGAGAGAGTCACTTTCGAAGCGAATATTCCGGTCATTTTTACGAGAAAGACAGCTTCCCGGTAACCGGATTCAGTATGAATCAACGGATGATGGAGACAATTTTCATGGGGAAAATCAGGGCATGGATAGTGTCGGTCGTGGCTCTCTTGATGGTGTTGATTTCGTCGCTTGCCTATTCGCAGGATGAGGCACGGGACTGGCTGCCCGAGGTCTTTCCGGAGGCGGATGCCGTGGGCGAGTCCGTCGAGGGCGTGGAGGCGGTGACCGTGCTGCGCGACGGCGAACCGGCGGGTTACGTCTTCGAGACCAACGACATCGCGCCGATTCCCGCCTATTCGGGCAAGCCGGTCAACATGCGCGTGGGTCTCGACCTCGAAGGGCGTATCACCGGCGTGCAGGTACTGGAGCACTCCGAGCCGATCATGCTGGTGGGCATTCCCGAATCGGTGCTCGACGACTTCGTTGCCCAGTACCACGGCAAGACGGTGCAGGAGAAGGTGCGCGTGGGCCTGTCGCGGCGCGAGCGCGAAGGCTACGAGAGCGTCGATGCGGTGTCCGGGGCCACCGTCACCGTGGTGGTGATGGGCGAGGGGATCATGCGCTCGGCGCGTCAGGTAGCCCGTCAGGTGGGCATTCTCAGCGGCGGCGGTGTCACCGAGCACGCCCGGGTGCGCGAGGACCTTTTCGAAGAGGCGAGCTGGAGCGAACTGCGCGAACAGGGCGTCATCGGCAATCTGCACCTGACCCGTGGCGAGGTCGACGACGCCTTCGAGGGTACGGAGGCCGAAGACGTCGATCCCGTCCCCGAGGGGGCCGAGGACGAGACCTTCATCGACCTCTACTTCGCCTACCTCAACGTGCCCACCATCGGTCGCAACCTGCTCGGCGAGCGCCAGTACGACGACCTGATGGAAGAGCTGGGCGAGAACGAGCACGCCCTGGCGATCATGGCCGATGGACGCTACTCCTTCAAAGGCTCCGGCTTCGTGCGCGGCGGCATCTACGACCGCATCCTGATTCACCACGAAGGGCGTGCCGACCAGTTCCACGACAGCGACATGCGCCGCCTGTGGGGCATCGAAGCCGAAGGGGCACCGAGCCTTTCAGAGCGCGACATCTTCATCCTGCGCGAGGACTCGCGCTTCGATCCCGGCAAGCCCTGGGAGCTGGAGCTGCTGGTGCGCCGCCAGGTCGGTGCGCTGGACACCGAGTTCGCCAGCTTCTCCTCCGAAGTCCAGGTGCCCGAACGTTTCCTCGATTTTCCCGAGCCGGCCACCGACGCCATGCCCGACGAGGAGAACGCCCCGCTGTGGGTGAGCGTGTGGGAAGATCGCGTGCTGCACATCGCGGTGCTGGGGGCCGGCCTCGGCGTGCTCACCGCGATTCTGCTGTTCCAGGACTGGCTGGTGCGCCGCCCGCGCCTGCTGCACGTGCTGCGCTACGGGTTTTTGGTCTACACCGTGGTGTTCATCGGTTGGTACGCCCTGGCGCAGCTGTCGGTGGTCAACATCCTGACCTTCACCAACGCCCTGTTCACCGACTTCCAGTGGTCCACCTTCCTGATGGACCCGATGATGTTCATCCTGTGGAGCTTCGTCGCGGTGACGCTGCTGCTGTGGGGGCGCGGCGTGTTCTGCGGCTGGCTGTGCCCGTTCGGCGCCATGCAGGAGCTGATCAGCGCCGTGGCGCGCAAGCTCAAGGTACCCCAGATCTCGGTGCCCTTCATGCTGCACGAGCGGCTGTGGGCGCTGAAGTACATCATCCTGCTGGGGCTGTTCGCGGTGTCACTGCAGTCGCTGGGCCAGGCCGAGCGCTACGCCGAGGTGGAGCCGTTCAAGACGGCGGTACTGCTCAAGTTCCAGCGCGAATGGGGCTACGTGCTATATGCCGGGCTGCTGCTGGCGATCAGCGCCTTCAACCACAAGTTCTACTGCCGCTACGTGTGCCCGCTGGGCGCCGGGCTGGCGATTCCTGCGCGCATTCGGCTGTTCGACTGGCTGCGCCGCCACAAGGAGTGCGGCAAGCCGTGCCAGATCTGCGCCCACGAGTGCGAGATCGGGGCGATCCACCCTGACGGTCGGATCAATCCCAACGAGTGCCACTACTGCCTGGACTGCCAGGTGACGTATTACGACGACCGCAAGTGCCCGCCGATGGTGGTGCAGCGCAAGAAGCGCGAGAAGGCATCGCGGCTGAGCAGCAAAGCGGCGGACGAGCAGCGCATTCCCGCGACGGAGGTGTCGGGGAACGAGACCTGAAGGCGTGGGCCTGAAGGCGCAGCAAGGGTGGGGTGCCACGACAACGAGCGACCCGCCGGAGAACGCCGACCATAGAGTCGGTATCGAGAACTTCTCTCGACATAATGAAACGGAGGTAGTGCCATGAGTGATCAGCATCACGACGACAAGCCGACCGAGGCGCCGGGCGCCACGGTCAACCAGGGACGTCGTCGCTTTCTCGCCGGCAGCGCCATGGTGGGTGCCGCTGGCGTAGCCGGGGCGACCGGCGTGGCAGGGGTCGGTGCCCTGACCCGCAGCCAGCCGGCCCAGGCAGCCAGCAACGGTAACGGTCCCGACATTAACGTAGCGCCGGGCGAACTCGACGAGTACTACGGCTTCTGGAGCGGTGGCCACAGTGGCGAGGTGCGCGTCTACGGCGTGCCTTCCATGCGCGAGATCATGCGGATTCCGGTCTTCAACCACTGCTCGGCTTCCGGCTGGGGCATGACCAACGAATCCAAGCGCATCCTGGGCGACAGCCATCGCTTCACCAACGGCGATGCCCACCACCCCCATGTGAGCTACACCGACGGAAGCCACGACGGTCGCTATCTGTTCATCAACGACAAAGCCAACACCCGCGTGGCGCGTATTCGTCTCGACGTGTTCAAGACCGACAAGGTGGTCACTCTGCCCAACGTGCAGGCGATCCACGGTCTGCGTCTGCAGAAAGTGCCGCGCACCAACTACGTATTCTGCAACGCGGAGTACATGATTCCGCAGCCCAACGACGGTCGCGATCTCAACGACCCGTCGAAGTACTACACCATGTGGAACGCCATCGACGCCGACACCATGGAAGTGAAGTGGCAGGTGATCGTCGACGGCAACCTGGACAACATGGATGCCGACTACACCGGCAAGTATGCCGCTGCCACCTGCTACAACTCCGAGGGAGCGGTGGATCTGGCCGGCAAGATGCGCGCCGATCGCGACTGGGTCGTGGTGTTCAACATCGAGAACATCGAGAAGGCGGTGGCCGACGGCAACTTCACCACCATCGGCGACTCCGAAGTGCCGGTCGTGGACGGTCGCAAGAGCGCTGACCTCAACGTCACCCGCTACGTGCCGGTGCCCAAGAACCCGCACGGTCTCAACACCTCCACCGACGGCAAGTACTTCATCGCTGCCGGCAAGCTCTCGCCCACCGTCACCATGATCGAGATCGCCAAGCTCGACGACCTGTTCGCCGGCAACCTGTCCGATGAGCGTGACGTGGTCGCCGCCGAGCCGGAGATCGGTCTGGGGCCGCTGCACACCACCTACGATGGCCGCGGCAACGCCTACACAACGGTGTTCATCGACAGCCAGATCGTGAAGTGGAACATGGACGCCGCGGTGCGCAACTACAACGGCGAGGATGTGGACTACATCATCCAGAAGCTCGACGTCCACTATCAGCCCGGGCACAACCATGCGACCCTGGCCGAGTCCAAGGATGCCGATGGCAAGTACCTGTTCTCGCTGAACAAGTTTTCCAAGGATCGCTACCTGCCGGTGGGGCCGCTGCATCCCGAGAACGATCAGATGATCGACATCTCCGGCGACGAGATGAAGGTGATCCACGATACGCCCACCTTCGCCGAGCCTCATGATGCGGTGATCATTCGCCGTGATCAGATCTCCACCAAGCAGATCTGGGAGCGCGACGACCCGTTCTTCGCCGAAACCGTGGCCATGGCCGAAGAGGACGGCATCAATCTGGAGGCCGACAACCAAGTCGTACGCGACGGCAACAAGGTACGTGTCTACATGACCTCGGTGGCGCCCAACTTCGGGGTGACCGAGTTCACCGTCAAACAGGGCGACGAAGTCACGGTGACCATCACCAACATGGACAAGGTCGAAGACCTGACCCACGGCTTCTGCATGGTGGCCCATGGGGTGAGCATGGAGGTCAGCCCGCAGCAGACTGCCTCCATCACCTTCACCGCCGACAAGCCTGGGGTGCACTGGTACTACTGCAACTGGTTCTGCCATGCGTTGCACATGGAAATGACGGGCCGCATGCTCGTCGAGCCGGCATAATGTCGGCTGGGGCCGGCCCACGGCCGGCCCCTCGCTTTTTCTTCTGCCGAGATCCCCATGCGACCGATCTGGTTATTGAGCGTTTCCCTATTTCTTCTGGGCTCGGTTGCCGTTCAGGCAGCGGAGTTCGTGGCCTCGCCGGATGAGCGGCCGCTGCAGGCGGTGCTCGACGGCGCTGAGCCGGGCGACAGCGTTCGCCTTTCCCCCGGGGTCTATCCCGGCAACTTCGTGATCGACGAAGCGATCGCCCTGAGCGGTGACGACGGGGCCATTCTCGACGGCCGGGGCCGCGGCAGCGTGCTCACCGTCGAAGCTCCGGGAGCACGCGTCCACGGCCTGCATATCCGCAACGACGGTGCCAACATCACCGACATGGATAGCGGCATCTTCGTGGCCAAGTCCGCTGCGGGAGCGGTGATCGAGAACAACCGCATCGAAGCCCGTGGCTTCGGCATCTGGCTGGATGGCACGGCCGACGTGCGCGTCGAGGCCAACCGCATCAGCGGCGATACCTCGCTGCGCTCCCAGGATCGCGGCAACGGCCTGCAGCTCTACAACGTGAACGGTGCCGAGATCATCGACAACGAAGTGTGGGAGGCCCGCGATGGCATCTACATCGATGTCAGCAACGGCAATCGGCTGATCGGCAACCTGCTGCGCGATCAGCGCTACGGTGTGCACTATATGTTCTCCCAGGACAACGTGGTGCGCGACAACGTGACCCGCAACAACCGCCTGGGCTATGCGCTGATGCAGTCGCGCAACCTAGAGGTGGTGGGCAATCGATCCATACGCGATCAGAATTATGGCTTCCTGATGAACTACATCGTCGATTCGGTGATCGCCGAGAACGTCTCCATCGAGGCGCAGCGCGGTGTCACTCCCGGTTCCGTGACCAGCGACGGTCACGCCATCAGCGGTGCCGAAGGCAAGGCGTTGTTCGTCTACAATTCGCTGTTCAACGAAATTCGCGACAACCTCTTCGCGCGTACCGAAATCGGCATTCATCTGACGGCCGGTTCCGAGGATAACGAGTTCCACGGTAATGCCTTCGTCGCCAACCAGACCCAGGTGAAGTACGTGGCTGTCCGTGAGCAGGAGTGGTCTCATGAAGGGCGAGGCAATTACTGGAGCGACTATCTGGGCTGGGATCTCAGCGGCGATGGCATCGGGGACGTGCCCTACGAACCCAACGATTCGGTGGACCGCCTGATCTGGACCTACCCCATGGCCAAGATCCTGATGAACAGCCCGGCGGTGCAGGTGCTGCGCTGGGTGCAGCGCGAGTTCCCCGTACTGCGTCCTCCGGGCGTCAAGGATAGTCACCCTCTGATGAGCCTTCCGGACCGGATGGCGGAGATCCTGCAATGACCCAACCCGTGATCGAGATGGCCGCCGTCAGCAAGCGCTTTGGTGCTCTCACCGCCCTCGACGAAGTCAGCTTGAGGCTGGCAGAAGGCGAGGTGCTCGGGCTGATGGGCCACAACGGTGCCGGCAAGTCCACGTCGATGAAGCTGATCCTAGGCCTCATCCGTCCCAGCGCGGGTCGCCTCGAGGTATTCGGCCACGACCCGAGCGGCGCCGAGGCCAATGTTTTGCGCCAGCGCCTGGGCTATCTGCCCGAGAACGTGCAGTTCTACGAACAGCTCAGCGGCGTCGAGGTGTTGCGCTATTTCGCCCGTCTCAAGCGTGTCGACCTGCGCCGCGTCGCTGACCTGCTGGAACGCGTGGGTCTATCCCACGCCATGCATCGTCGAGTGAAGACCTACTCCAAGGGCATGCGCCAGCGTCTGGGATTGGCTCAGGCGCTGCTCGGCGAGCCGCGTCTGATGCTGCTCGACGAGCCCACCGTGGGCCTCGATCCCATGGCCACCCGCGATTTCTACACGCTGGTCGATGAGCTGCGTGGCAAGGGAGTCAGCGTTGTCCTTTGCTCTCACGTGCTGCCCGGGGTGGAGCGTCACATCGATCGCGCCGCCATCCTGGGCCAGGGGCGCCTGCTCGCCTCGGGCACCATCGACGAGCTGCGCGAGACAGCCGACCTGCCCCTGGTCGTGCGGTTGCGCACGTCGCGCGGGGGTGACGACCTGGAGCAGCGGCTGGGCGCCTTCGGCGTGTCGGTCACGAGCGTGGCCGGAGAGCGCGTCACCCTGGCCGTGCCGGGCAGTGCCAAGATCGAGGTGCTGCGCGTCCTCATGAGCGATGGCGCCGTCGAGGATGTCGATCTCGAACCGCCGACGCTGGAATCGCTCTACGCCCACTTCGATGCCACCCTGCACCCGCAGACGGCCGTACCGGGAATGCGGGCGAGCGAGTCGACGCCACCCCGCCGCGAGGAGGCAAACGCATGAATCATCTCGTCACCGTGGCCGGCAAGGAGTTTCGCGACGGCCTGCGCAACCGCTGGGTTCTGGCCATCACCCTGGTCTTCGGCCTGCTGGCCATCGGTTTGGCCTACTTCGGCGCCGCGGCTTCCGGCCAGGTGGGCTTCACTGGCGTGGCTACCACCATCGTCAGCCTGTCCAGCCTGGCAGTTTTTCTGATTCCGCTGATTGCTCTGCTACTGGCCTACGACAGCATCGTTGGCGAGGACGAGCAGGGCACGCTGCTGCTGCTGCTTACCTATCCCATCAGTCGCGTGGAGATCCTGGCCGGCAAATTCCTCGGCCATGCTGCCATCCTGGGCGTTTCCACCCTGGTCGGCTTCGGCGTGGCCGGGCTGGTGATTGCCGCCTTCGGCAGTCACGACGACCTCGGTCAGCTGCTCGCGGCTCTGGCGCTGTTCATCATTTCCGCCACCCTGCTGGGCTGGGCCTTCATCGGCTTTGCCTATCTGATCAGCGTCAGCGTGTCCGAGAAATCGCGCGCGGCGGGCATCGCCCTGGTCGTGTGGTTCGCCTTCGTGCTGGTCTTCGACCTGCTGCTGCTGGGATTGCTGGTGGGGACCGGCGGCGAGGTGAGCCAGGGGCTGTTTCACGTGCTGCTGTTGCTCAACCCCGCCGACATCTTCCGTATCGTCAATCTCACCTTCTTCGAGGCCGCGCGCACTCAGGCGGGGCTCGCCTCCATCGGTGCCGATGCCGCCTTCCACCCGGCGCTGCTGCTGGGGGCGCTGGTACTGTGGGTGGCAGTGCCGCTGGGCCTGGCGCTGTGGATTTTCCGTCGGCGGGAGGCGTGAACGTCATGCGTGATTCGAATCCGGCTGATGCAACCCGCCTGACGCGGCGTCGCTTCATCCTCGTGGTCGGCGGTGTGTCGCTGGCCGCTCTGTCGGGCTGCGGCGGTGAAGAGGAGGCAGCCGCCGCCTGTTCGCCCGAGCCCATCGGCGACGGTGACGAGTGCGCCGTGTGCGGCATGTTCATCGCCGGTTTCGCCGGGCCCAAGGCGCAGGCTTGCCTGCGCGATGGACGGCTGCTCAAGTTCTGTTCCACGTCGGATATGTTCGTATGGTTGCTGCAGCCGGACTCGCCGCCACAGCTGCGTCAGGCCTACGTGCATGACATGGGCCTGACCGATTGGGACGCGCCCGCCGACGATGCCTATATCGCTGCCGATACGGCCGTCTATGTGACCGAGCAGCCGTTGAAGGGCGCCATGGGACCGACGCTCGCCGCCTTCGGGAGCGTCGCCGACGCCGAAGCCTTCATGGAGGAGCATGGCGGCCGCCAGCTGGTTTACGAGGAGGTCGACGTAGAAACGATCAACGAGCTGGCCCGTTCGCACATCCAGCGGGGCATGTAATCGGCTGGCCCGGGCTTACGGGCGCATCGCGACCTGCCCGTTCCCCTACGAGAAACGCCCCGGCCGGGGGTGCCGGTCGGGGCGTTTGCCAAGCGGGGTGTGTCAGGTGGGGTTACTGGGACTCTTCGACCATGTAGTCCACGGCCGCCTTCACTTCCTCATCGCTCAGGCTGGCGTTGCCGCCCTTGGCCGGCATGGCATTGAAGCCGTTGATGGAATGGTCATAGAGGGTCTCCTTGCCCTGCTCGATGCGCGGTGCCCAGGCGTCAGTTTCGCCAGTGATGGGGGCGTCAGCGGCACCGGTCATGTGGCAGGCCATGCAGACACTGTCGTAAACGGCCTTGCCGTCCGGCTCCGCCTGAGCGGATGTGGTGAAGGCAAGGGCGGCGGCGCCCGCCAGAATGGCCGTACTCAGTTTGTTCATCGAACGTCTCCTCATGTGCAGTTCACGGTGAAGTCAGCAGGGGCGGGTCTCATCCAGGACGAGCTCCCATAATATGCCAAACCCGTTGCTTGGCAATTCTTATGTGTCGGTGGTGGGTATCTGCATCAGCTGGGCCAGCTGCGATTGGCGCCTGCCCAGCATGTCCGCCAGGGTATAGCGGTCGAGTACCTCGAGAAAGGCCGCCAATGCCTCGTTGAGGATCGGCTTGAGCCGGCACGCCGGGGTGATGATGCAGTCGTTGTGATCGCGAAAGCATTCGACCAGTGACAGCTCGTGTTCCATGTCGCGAACCAGCGTGCCAAGCGAAATGTCCTCGGCGGCGCGGTTGAGCAGCAGCCCTCCGTTCTTGCCGCGGATGGCGGTGATATAGCCCTTGTGGCTGAGTTCCTGCACGACTTTCATCAGGTGGTTGCGCGAGATGTCGAAAGTGTCGGCGATCTCGGTGATGGTCGAGCGCTCGTCGCCCTTGACGGCGAGGTAGATCAGCACGCGTAGCGAATAGTCGGTGAATCGGGTCAGGCGCATAGGGTTTCCAGCTCGGCACGGCCTTGATGCTTATCAAGATTGACGGTTCAGAGGCGTGACATTCTACCATCGACCAACATGGCCTCGGCGCAGGGTGACGGTGCGGCATCGGGTCGCGTCAGCAGGAAGGTGGCCACGCCGGCGAACAGTAACGCCAGGCTGGTCAGCCCCCAGGCGGGCATGCCCGAAACCCACAGCAGCCCCCAGCTCGAGAGCAGCAGGAGCACCGCCAGGTACTTGCTGCGCCGTGGCACGGCGCGTTCACGCTGCCACGCCTGCAGTACGGGCCCGAGCCGGGGATGCTCCCACAGCCAGCGGGCAAGGCGTGGTGAGCCCTTGGGCGCCGCCCAGGCGGCTACCAGCAGGAAGGGCGTGGTCGGCAGCAATGGCAACAGCAGCCCCAGCACACCCAGGCCGATACTGCCGATGGCCAGCAGGCTCCAGCCGAAACGTGGTATCTGGGTGATCATGGTGCCTCCCCGATTGGCAGCAGGACTCTTAAATAGTATTTTATATGCATGTTTGAGAGCAATGCAAAATCGCGTCCTCCTCCGGGACACCGGCTTCCGGCCTGGCGATGGTTCTTTCCACTGGCAGCGCTGCATGCGGCCCTCATGGTGCCGCTCTCGCTGCTGTCGCTCTATCACCATCTGGATGTGCTGCCGCAGCTCGCCTCGCCGGCGGCGCACGCTCGTGAGCTGGTGTTCGGCTTCGCTCTGGCGGTGATCGCCGGTTACCTGCTGGGTCCGTTGCCACGTCGTCGACTGGCGGGGTTGGTCGCCCTGTGGGCGATGGGGCGTTTGGGGGTGCTGGCCTGGCCACTGATGCATGTCGCCACGCTGGCCGATGGCCTCTTTGCGCTGTGGGTTGCCTGTCTGCTGGTACCGCGTTTCATGGCCGCCAAGAAATGGCGCAACCGCATTCTCTCGCCACTGCTGGGGTTGATCTGTCTGCTCGGCGTGGTGACCCTCACCTGGCGCTACCTGGGTGACATGCCCACCACGGCGCCACTGATGCACCAGAGCGTGCTGTGGCTGGTGCTGTTGATGACCTTCATGGGCGGGCGCATCATCGCCCCGGCGGTGAATGGCTATCTGATACGGCGTTTTGGCCAGTCCGGAGCCGGCGTTCAGCCACGCATCGAGGCGGCGCTGATCCTGCTGCTGGGGGCCGCACCCTTCCTGATGCTATGGCCACGGCTGCAGCCGCTGGCGGCCGTGCTGGCGTTGGCCGCCGGAGGACTGGTGCTGCTGAGGCTCTACCGCTGGGGGCCGGCTCAGTGCCGCAAGCGGCCCGACCTGCTGGCGCTGATGGCCGGCTACGCCTGGCTGGGCATGGGGCTGCTGCTGATGGCCCGCACCTGGTGGCTGCCGGCCCACGACAGTGCACCCCTGCATGCTTTCACCATCGGCGCCCTGGGTACGCTGGCCAGCACGGTGATGTTGCGTCAGGCGATCCTGCGCGCCAAGGGGCGTCCCGAGCGGGAGTGGGCGCTGCTGCCGCTGGTGGCGCTGTTCGCCACGGCGGCGATCCTGCGTCTGTGGGCGCTGGAGACTGGGAGTGCCTGGCTGAGCGTGCTGTGGGGGGCGGCGCTGGCGTGGAGCCTCGCCTGGCTGCTGGTGGCGGGACGCCTGTGGTACTGGATCGGCCGACTGCCGGCACCGCGTCCGGTCATGAATTGATCCCGAGCAAGAGAGGCGTGCCTGCCCGAGACGATGCGGGTCGCCAATGGCATACTGGCGACATGCGGCACAGGCCATGCCCACCCTTTCAAGAGGTTGTTTCCGACCATGCAAGACGAGCTGCTGTTCAACCGCCCCCTGGTGGAGAAGTACGACCGGCCGGGGCCGCGCTATACCTCTTATCCCACGGCGCCGCAGTTTCACGCGGCCTTCGCCGAGGACGACTACCGGGCTGCCGCCGAGCGCAGCAACCGGGTCGCTTCGCCCAAGCCGCTGTCGGTCTACGTGCACATTCCCTTCTGCAAGAGCCTTTGCTACTACTGCGCCTGCAACAAGATCATCACCCACAACACCGACCGCGCCGCCGAGTATCTGGCCTGGCTCGAGCGTGAGATCGAGGTGCAAGGAGCGCTATTCGACGACTCGCGGCGAATGACCCAGCTGCACCTGGGTGGCGGTACCCCGACCTATCTCAGCAATGCCCAGCTCGGTGAGCTGATGGCGGCGCTGGATGACGCCTTCCATTTCGCGCCGCCCGAGGCGCGCGAGTTCTCCCTCGAGGTGGACCCGCGCACGGTATCGCCCATCCAGATCCACGAGCTGCATGAGCTTGGTTTCAATCGCCTGAGCTTCGGTGTGCAGGACTTCGACCCCGAGGTACAGAAGGCGGTCAACCGCGAACAGAGCGAGGCGCAGGTGGTGGAGCTGGTCGAGGCGGCCCGCGAGGCCGGCTTCCAATCGGTGAGCGTCGACCTCATCTACGGCCTGCCGCTGCAGACGGTGGCGAGCTTCGACGCCACCCTCGACAAGATCATCGCCCTGCGCCCGGATCGCATCGCCACCTACAGCTACGCCCATCTGCCGGAGCTGTTCAAGTCGCAGCGCCTGATTCGTCCCGAGGACATGCCGCCTCCCGAACGCAAGCTGGAACTGCTGGAGTTGACCATTCGGCGTCTCACCGAGGCCGGTTACGTCTACATCGGCATGGATCACTTCGCCCTGCCGGACGACGAACTTAGCCAGGCCCGTGAGAATGGCACCCTGCAGCGCAACTTCCAGGGTTACTCCACCCACGCCGACTGCGACATCATCGGTCTGGGGATCACCGCCATCGGCAAGGTCGGCGACACCTACAGCCAGAACGTCAAGGAGACCGCCCAGTACCAGCACCGCCTCGAGAGCGGCCGGCTACCGGTGATGCGTGGCTACCGACTCAACGATGACGACCGCCTGCGCCGCGACGTGATCAACGCCCTGATGTGCCACGGGCGGGTCGTCTTTGCCGACATCGAAGGCCGTCATGACATCGATTTTCGCGATACCTTCGCCGATGCGCTGGCGCAGCTCACCGAGATGCAGGACGACGGCCTAATCGCCATCCGCGAAGACGCGCTCGAGGTACTGCCCGCCGGGCGGCTGATGATGCGCAACCTGGCCATGGCTTTCGATGCCTATCTCAAGCCCGAGGAGAATCGCTACTCGCGTACGGTTTGAGCGCCCGAACCATTGCTGCCGACGGTGAGGCGCGCGATGCCTCACCGGACCCAGAGTCAACGCCTCATGCTCGTCGATACCCTGTTGGCCGATCTCACCGCCGACCTGCCCAGCGCCGTGCGCCTGCAGCGGCTGGTGCGGACCTTGCGCGAAGGCTTCCACTGCGGGGCCGTGTGTTTGCTGCGCCTGCAGGATGGCGTGCTGGCTCCGGTCGCCCTGGACGGGTTGGTGCGCGAGGCGCTGGGGCGCCGCTTCGAGGTGGCTCGACATCCGCGGCTGGCGACCATTCTGGCCAGCCGTCGTACCACCGTCTTTCCACCCGACTCGAACCTGCCCGACCCTTACGATGGCCTGGTCGAGCAGCATCCCGGCGAGCCGTTGCACGTGCACGACTGCATGGGCATCAGCCTGTACGTGGAGGGTGAGCCCTGGGGAGTGTTGACTCTCGATGCTCTGGTCGCCGGTACTTTCGATGAAGCCGCTCACGAAGCTCTCGAGCGCTATGCGCTGCTGATCGAGGCGGCGGTGCGGGTGACACGACTGGAGCGCGATCTGCGTGCGCTGCGCATGGCACACCATGGCGAGGTGGCTCGGGTCGAGCCTGGCGATGGCGGTGAGATCCTCGGTCACAGCGCCGTGCTGCAGCGGCTGCTGCGCGAGCTCGACGTGGTGGCCGAATCCGACCTGCCGGTGCTGCTCTCCGGCGAGACCGGCGTGGGCAAGGAGCTGTTCGCGCGTCGGCTGTACCAGCGCTCGGCACGTCGCGACCGGCCCCTGGTGCAGGTCAATTGCGCCGCCCTGCCCGAGTCGCTGGCCGAAAGCGAGCTGTTCGGGCATGTCAAGGGCGCCTTCTCCGGGGCGACCGCCGACCGTGCCGGGCGCTTCGAGGCCGCCGACGGCGGCACCCTGTTCCTCGACGAAGTGGGCGAACTGCCGTCGAGCATCCAGGCCAAGCTGCTGCGCGCGCTGCAGAACGGCGAAGTGCAGCGCCTCGGTGAGGACACCCCGCGCCAGGTCGACGTGCGCATCATCGCCGCTACCAACCGCCACCTGGCCGAGTCCGTGCGTGAAGGCAGCTTTCGTGCCGACCTCTACCACCGTCTTTCCGTCTACCCGGTGGTAATCCCGCCGCTACGTGAGCGGGGCAGCGATGTCCTCGTGCTGGCCGGCCACTTCCTGGAGATCAACCGCGCCCGTCTCGGCGTGCGCAGCCTGCGCCTCTCGCCCGAGGCCGAGGCGGCACTCACCGCCTACGCCTGGCCAGGCAACGTCCGCGAGCTGGAGCACGTGATCAGTCGCGCCGCGATCAAGGCGCTCGGGCGTGGTGCACGCCGTGACGACATCGTGACCCTTGAGCCGGACCCGCTCGATCTGCCGGTTGCCCACAATGGCGATGCGCTGGGTGATGCGGGAACGCCGCCGCTTCCTGCACAGGCGGCGCGACCGCTGCGCGAGCAGGTGGAGCAGGTTCAGCGTCATGCCATCCGCCAGGCCCTGGCGGCGAGCGACGGGAGCTGGGCACGTGCTGCCCGCACGCTAGGGGTGGACGCCAGCAACCTGCACAAGCTCGCGAACCGGCTGGGACTCAAGTAGCCGGCACGCTTCATTCCCATCATTCATCGCTTCCGATGCCGGGCCGCTGCGCTGCGGTGGGTCGCCTTGGGTCACGGAGGTGGATCAAGTGTGCCGGCGAAAGGCAAGCGCAGATACAAAAAGTTAACCAGATATGGTGCTTGAACCTCGGATATGGACTATATATGGTGTGCAGGCCCCGGCCGGGGCAATGGAGAGGGCTTGACGCATATCAGTGCGCCGTGACGGCGAGCCGCCTAGGATGAAGGGTTCGTCGGCCCGTGCAGTATGGGGCCGTCCGTCAATGGTCCAATGACTCGCACGCCGAGTGAGGAGAGTTTTCATGCTGCCGCTGTCGCTGCCACGTCCCCCTGCCCCGACCCGCCTGATTCGTGCCATCGACCCGCGGGTGCCGTTGCCGGTCAAGCGCCGTGTGATCGAGCCGGTGCTCAACCGCACCTTTGCCGAGCCGCTGGCCGAGGGGGAGTTCGATGCTCTGGAAGGGCGTCGCATCACCCTCGCCGTGGAGGATCTGGGCGTGGTGCTGACCCTCTCTATGGCGCGAGGCCGCCTGGTGCTGTGCCGCGAAGCCGGCGAGGCGACCATTCGCGGCGGCTGGCGGGAGTTCCTGTGCCTGGCAACGCGCCGCGAGGATCCCGATGCGCTGTTCTTCCAGCGTCGGCTGCTGATCGAGGGCGACACCGAACTGGGGTTGATGGTCAAGAACCTGCTGGACAGCCGCGAAGAAGGCCTGGCCCAGGGCCGGCTGGGTGAGTGGCTGGCGCGTCTGGAGCGCCTGGCGCGGCGCGACGATTGAACCGACTTTAGAGCTTGCGGAGACTTCCCGACATGAGCACTTCCACCAAGGCCGTCAAGACATCCAATGCGGTGCCGTTGCAGGTACCCTCCCGCGATATCTGGGACTCCAAGTATCGTCTCAAGGACCGTCACGGGCGGCCGGTGGACAAGGACGTGACAGCGACCTGGGACCGCGTGGCGCGCGCCCTGGCCGCAGTGGAAGGCGACAAGGCCGACGAGTGGCTGCCCAAGTTCCGCTGGGCGCTGGAGAACGGCGCCATCCCCGCCGGGCGCATCATGTCCAACGCCGGCGCCGAGGCCTACAAGCCGGCGGTGAGCCTGATCAACTGCACGGTGTCGCGCACCATCCGCGACTCCATGCACGACATCCTCGACTCCGTGGTGGATGCCGGCATGACCCTCAAGGCGGGCTGCGGCATCGGCTACGAGTTCTCCACCCTGCGCCACAAGGGCGCCTTCGTGTTCGGCGCCGGCGCCGGCACCAACGGCCCGCTGGCATTCATGGACATCTACGACAAGATGTGCTTCACGGTGGCTTCCGCCGGCGGTCGGCGCGGCGCCCAGATGGGCACCTTCGATGTCGGCCATCCCGATGTCCGCCAGTTCATCGAGGCCAAGCGCGAGGCGGGCCGTCTGCGCCAGTTCAACCTTTCGCTGCTGATCACCGACGAGTTCATGGAGGCGGTGAAAACCGACGCCGACTGGCCGCTGGCCTTCCCGCTGCACGCCGGCGAGAAGGATGACGTCGAGCCCTCCGAGCTCATCTATCGCGACTGGCCGGTGATCGAGGATGGCTACACCGTCGACGACGAAGGGCGCGTGGCCTGCCGCATCGTCGAAGTGATCAAGGCGCGGGAGCTGTGGGACACCATCATGCGCTCCACCTACGACTACGCCGAGCCGGGCTTCATCCTGATCGACCAGGTCAACCGCATGAACAACAACTGGTTCTGCGAGGAGATCCGCGCCACCAACCCGTGCGGCGAGCAGCCGCTGCCGCCGGAAGGCGCCTGCCTGCTCGGCTCGGTGAATCTGACCCGCTTCGTCATCGATCCCTTCGGCAAGAAGCCGCGCTTCGACTGGGAGCGCTACCGCAAGGTGGTGGCGATCTTCACCCGCATGCTCGACAACGTGGTGGAGATCAGCGGCCTGCCGCTCGAGGGACAGCGCCGCGAGATCGAGGCCAAGCGTCGTCACGGCATGGGCTTTTTGGGCCTGGGCTCAACGCTGACCATGCTCAAGATTCCCTACGGCTCGGCGGAGTCGCTGGCCTTCACCGAGGAGGTGAGCCGCAACCTCGCCCTGGAGGGCTGGAAGCAGGCGCTCGAGCTCTCCCGCGAGAAAGGCATGGCCCCGGTGCTCGGCGAGGACTTCGAGATCACGCCGAAGATGCTGCGCGAGCGTCCCGAGCTCAAGAAGGACGGCTACGAGGTGGGCGACAAGGTGCCCGGCCGCATTCTGCACGCGCGCTACAGCCGCTACATGCAGAAGGTCGCCGAGGTGGAGCCGGAGCTGGTCGCCGCGCTTGCCGAGCACGGCGCACGCTTCACCCATCACAGCTCCATCGCGCCGACCGGCACCATCTCGCTGTCGCTGGGCAACAATGCGTCGAACGGCATCGAGCCGTCGTTCTCGCACCGCTACTTCCGCAACGTCATCCAGTCGGGCAAGAAGACCAAGGAGCAGGTGGAAGTGGTCTCCTTCGAGCTCGCTGCCTACCGCCACTTCATCGCCGCCGACGCGGTGGAGAGCGATCTGCCCGACTACTTCATCACCGCCGACGCGGTGACCCCGGAGCAGCACGTGGCGGTGCAGGCCGCGGCGCAGACCTGGGTCGACTCGGCGATCTCCAAGACGGTCAACGTGCCCACCGAGTTCCCCTTCGAGCAGTTCAAGAATCTCTACCTGGACGCCTACGAGAGCAAGCTCAAGGGCTGCACCACCTTCCGCTTCAATCCGGAGGCCTTCCAGGGCGTGCTGGTGCGCGAGGACGATCTCAAGAACACGACCTACGTCTTCGAGCTGGAGAACGGCGAGACCGTCGAGCTCGCCGGCGACGAGAAGGTGATCTACGACGGCGAGGAGCACAACGCGGCCAACCTGTATGACGCACTGAAGGAGGGCACCTATGGTAAGTGGTAAGCCACGTCCTACTGCGATCGTGGTGGCTGTGAGTGGTCGCCACCCGGGTGTCAAAGCACAACAGATCCAAGGAGCCCTGTGATGGCCGTCGAAATCAACTCCAAGATCGTCTCCTACAGCGTCAAGAAGGCCGTGGAAGAGGCGCCACTGGCCGACGAGAACCCGCTCACGGTGCGCATTCCCTCGCGCCCGGAGGGCACCCTCGAGGCCGTCTCCGAGAAGATCTCCTACGTCGGTGCCGAGGGGCGCAAGAAGGTCTACCTGCTGGTATCGTTCATGCCCGTGGAGGGCGTGCTCGACGGCAAGCGGGTAGTGATCGAGCGCCCGGTGGAATTCTTTTTCCCCTCCGGTCAGCTCTCCAGCGAGCACCAGTGGATCACCGCCACCATGCGCAGCCTGTCGCTGGCGGCGCGTGGCGGCTACGTCACCCAGGCGGTGGCCGACCTGCGCAAGGTGGCCTGGGACAAGGGCCTGGTGCGCTGCGGCATGAACCGCTGGGGCAAGCCGATGTTCCACGACTCCGAGGTCGCGGCCATCGCCTGGTCGATCCAGCAGATCCTCTACCGCCGCGGTTTCCTCGACCAGGACGGCAACCAGGTGCCGGTGGAGGAACTGGTGCGCCGCTACGCCCACCGCCTGACCCACGGCCACGCCTGGCAGCCTTCGGCCGAGGAGGAGGACGATGCGCCTGCCGCCGGCACCGTATCCCCCATCGACGGCAGCGAAGCGAGTGGCGACAAGAGCGACGGCCCCACCGTAGTCGGCCACTGCCCCGAGTGTCGCGGCGAGCTGATCATGATGGACGGTTGTCCGACTTGTTATGCAGGCTGTGGTTGGTCCAAGTGTGGCTGAGGAAGCACTGTACAAATGGCTGCGCGAGCGCGGCGCAGCGCTGTGCTCGGAATCCTCACCTATACCCCATAGGCTCCGGTTGACTCGCAGCCTTCGGCTTCTCGCCCCTTCGGGGCCAGCCTACGGCTGTTTGTCGCTTCGCTCGGTTCTGCGCTCCGTGCGTCTTGCGCTTCATCTCGCTCGCCAATTTGTCCAGCACTTCCTGAAAACTGGCCGCGCTCGGTCATACCGCGACGAAGCCGGGCATTGCCCGGCTTCGTCGCGTCTGGCATCGCTCAGGCGGCAACGATGCGCGGCCCAGGCTCTCCCGCCGCGGTGGATAGTTTGGCGTCGTTCTCGGTGATCACCACGTCGAAGTCGCTGAGCCGGGCGAAGTAGGCGGGGCGGATCACGCCGAGCTTGCTTTCGTCCACCACCAGCAGGCGCTGTGCGGCGCTGGCGATGGCGGCCTGCTTCGGCGCCACCTCGTGGAAGTGGAAGCAGCTCACCCCGCGCTCGGCGTGCACGCCGGCGGCCGACAGAAAGGCACGGTTGATGCCCAGGCGACGGATGGCATCACCCATGGCGTCGTCGGCAAAGGTCTGCGAGACGTCGTGGTAGAGCCCCCCGAGCAACACCAGGCGCACGCCCTCCAGCCCGCTCACCGCGTTGGCCACGTTCAGCGCGTAGGTCACCACGGTGAGCTCATCCTTGTCGGCGAGCAGGTCGATAAGGGGCATCAGGGTGGTGCCACAATCGATGAACAGGGTGTCGCCGTGGGCGATGAAGTCGGCAGCCCGTGCGCAGAGGCGCTGCTTGGCCCCATGGCGGTGGTCCTGCTGGGCGGCCAGGTCGTAGGCCGGGGTATAACGCGGGTCGTCGGTGCGTACCAGGTGACCCCCCATCAGCATGAGCGCCCCTTCGCTTGCCGCCAGGTCGCGGCGCACGGTCATCTCCGAGACGCCGCATAGTCTGGCTGCCTCGCTGAGATGGATGGTCCCACCGCCGGACAAGGCGTCTTTTAGCCGAGCCAGGCGCGTGGCGCTTCGACCGTTCATCGACTCTGCCCCTCCTCATCGTGTCGCATTCCGTCACTTCCCATGCTGAGCCAGGCACCGCCGAAATGCCACCGTCATGCACCTGAGCGGGCCTCGGGAGCCACGAGTGGACGCCGATCCGGCGGATGGCGGCAAAAAGTGTTAGAAAAATAACATTATCTGTTATAGGTTTCACAGTATGCCTGCCCAGCGCAGGTCACGCATTCGCCCCCCGGCCCTGCCGGGACGCCAACAATGACAATCGTCTCGAGGCCTCTGATGACATTGGTTCGCACGGTCCCCATCGCCGTTCTCGGTGCCGGCGCCCTGTTCGCCGTTTCTCATGCGCAAGCCGATGCCCTGCAATCGCGGTGGTCGTTCGGCAACGTCTCACTCAACTATCTCGACTGGTCCGCCGGTACCGAGCGGCGCACCGCCGATAATGCCGCCAAGAGCGACTTCTTCTACCTGGAGCTGGAGGGGGGGCTTGGCTACGAATGGGGCGAGTTCTACGGCTTCTTCGATGTCGAGAACCCCGGCAACGACCAGTTTGACGAGGCGAGCGGCGGAAAGGACAACCTGCGCACCGCCGGCAAGGTGACGTCGCACTTCTACCTCGGCGAGTCGCCCTTCTCGGTCTACGCTCACCTCTACGACTTCCGCGACTACGGGTACGATATCCGCGAACAGGATCAGATCCTCGGTCTGGGCTACCGCCACACCTTCGCGAGCGGCCTGTGGTTCAAGCCCTTTCTCGGTACAGCCCGGGTTCAGAGCGATGCCTATACCGGCATGAACGGCTTCATGGCCGGCTGGGTGGCCGGCTACGACTTCAGTGCTTTCGGTCAGGCGTTCAGCGTCACCAACTGGCACGAACAGACCTTCGGTCGCGACGACGACTACCTGGAGCAGAACTACGTGGGCGGCAAGGCCGACAGCGTTGGCACCAACGGTGCGCTGAGTCTATGGTGGCACCCCCATGATCGGATCACCACCGGCGTGCAGTACCGCTATTCCGATGAAAAGCTGGGCGCACCGGGCCAGTACCAGAACGCCATGATTTACACCCTCAAGCTCAACCTGCTGTAAGGCAAAGGGGATTCCCATGACCCTCATCATGAGCCTCGTCGGGATGGTGACGCTGATCGCCATCGCGTTGATCTTCTCTTACGACCGCAAGTCGATCCGTCTGAGGACGGTGGTCGTCGCCTTCGCCATTCAGGCCGGCATCGGTGCCTTCGTGCTCTACGTTCCGTTCGGCCAGACGGTGCTCTACACCATATCGGCGGCGGTCAGTCAGGTGGTCTCCTATGCCAACGACGGCATCGACTTCCTCTTCGCCGGGCTGGCCGACGCCGATGAAGTGGGCTTCGTGTTCGCCATCAAGGTACTGCCGGTGATCATCTTCTTCTCCTCACTGATCGCGGTGCTCTACTACCTGGGCATCATGCAGTGGGTGATCCGCATCCTCGGCGGCGCGCTGCAGAAGGCCCTGGGTACCTCGCGTACCGAATCGCTGTCGGCGACGGCCAACATCTTCGTCGGTCAGACCGAGGCGCCGCTGGTGGTGCGCCCCTTCATCGCGCGCATGACCTCCTCACAGCTGTTTGCGGTCATGTGTGGCGGGCTGGCCTCGGTGGCCGGCTCGGTACTGGCCGGCTACGCCGCCATGGGCGTGCCCATGGAGTATCTGGTGGCCGCCTCCTTCATGGCTGCCCCGGGGGGCTTGCTGTTCGCCAAGCTGATCATGCCGGAGACGAGTGAGCCCGAAGATAGCGTCTCCAAGGTCGAGGAGGAGCGGCAACACGACGAAGATCGCCCCAGCAACGTGCTCGATGCGGCTGCCGCGGGGGCCACCTCGGGCCTCAAGCTGGCCGCCAACGTCGGCGCCATGCTGCTCGCCTTCATCGGCCTGATCGCCCTGATCAACGGTATGCTGGGCGGTATCGGCGGGTGGTTCGGTTTCGAGGCGCTGAGCCTGGAGTGGATCCTTGGCTGGCTGTTCGCGCCGCTGGCCTTCCTGCTCGGCGTGCCCTGGGCGGAGGCGACGCTGGCCGGCTCCTTCATCGGCCAGAAGCTGGTGGTCAACGAGTTCGTGGCCTACATCAACCTGGCCCCCTACCTGGATGGCGAGCAGATGGTGGCCGCCACCGGCGAGGCGATGAGTGCCCACACCATGGCGATTCTCTCGTTCGCCCTGTGCGGCTTTGCCAACCTCTCGTCGATCGCCATCCTGCTCGGCGGGCTGGGCAGCATCGCCCCGAGCCGGCGCCACGACATCGCCCGCTTCGGCCTCAAGGCGGTGTTGGCAGGTACACTATCGAATCTGATGTCGGCGACCATTGCCGGGTTCTTCCTGGCCTTGGGCGCACTTGGGTGAGGTGATTTATTCTTCAAGGTGAATCCATGATCGAACTGCAGCAGGCCGCTCGCCAGGCCTTGGCCCTGATGGACCTGACGAGTCTCAACGACGACGACAGCGACGCCACCATCGAGGCGCTCTGTCAGCGCGCCAAGACACCGGTGGGGACGCCGGCAGCGGTGTGCGTCTATCCCGCTTTCGTGGTGACCGCACGGCGTGCCCTCACCGCCCATCAGTTGGGCGGTACCGTCAAGGTCGCCACGGTGACCAACTTTCCCCACGGTGGCGACGACGTCATGGCCGCCGCCCGGGAAACTCGCTCGGCCGTCGCCTCCGGCGCCGACGAGGTGGACGTGGTCTTCCCCTACCGAGCGCTGATGGCGGGCGACGAGGAGACCGGCCGCGAGCTGGTGGCGTGCTGTCGCCAGGCGTGCGGTGGGGCGACCCTCAAGGTGATCCTCGAGACCGGCGAGCTGGCCGAGCCGGCACTGATTCGGCGCGCGGCGGAATTGGCCATCGAGGGTGGTGCCGACTTCCTCAAGACCTCGACGGGCAAGGTGGCCGTCAACGCCACCCTGGAGGCGGCCGAGATCCTGCTCGAGACGATCAGAGCCAGCGGCAAGGAGGTCGGCTTCAAGGCCGCCGGCGGAGTGCGTACCGCCGAGGATGCCGAGGCCTACCTGAAGCTGGCCGAGCGGGTCATGGGACCGGCTTGGGTCACCCCGGCGCATTTCCGCTTCGGCGCTTCGGGGCTGCTCGACGACCTGCTGGCCACCCTGGGGGTGATGCCGGCGCCGGCCGTCGAGACGGGAGGCTACTGATGGCTACCCAGGTCCTTCCCCAGGAGCTGATCCGCGCCAAGCGCGACGGCCGGGCGCTGGATGCCGCGGCCATCCAGTCGCTGGTGGCGGGCATCAGTGACGGCACCCTGAGCGATGCCCAGGTGGGGGCGCTGGCCATGGCAATCTTCGTCAACGGCATGGACGAGGCCGAGACGGTGGCGCTCACCGAGGCAATCCGCGACTCCGGCGAGGTGCTCGACTGGACGAGCCTCGACCTGCCCGGCCCGGTGATCGACAAGCACTCCACCGGCGGTGTGGGCGATCTGGTGTCACTAGTGCTGGGTCCCTGGATCGCCGCCTGTGGCGGCCACGTGCCGATGGTTTCCGGCAGGGGACTGGGCCACACCGGGGGCACCCTGGACAAGCTCGAGGCGATCCCCGGCTACTCGGTCACGCCCGATACCGTTACCTTCCGCCGCCTGGTCAAGGAGGTGGGCGTGGCGATCGTCGGCCAGACCGGCGAGCTGGCCCCGGCCGACAAGCGCCTCTATGCGGTGCGTGACGTCACCGCCACCGTGGAGTCGCTGCCGCTGATCGTCTCCTCCATTCTCGGCAAGAAGCTCGCCTGCGGGCTCGATGCCCTGGTGATGGACGTCAAGACCGGCAGCGGGGCCTTCATGCCCACGCCGGAAGCGTCCCGGGAGCTGGCCGAGGCGATCGCCTCGGTGGCCAGCCGCGCCGGCACGCGTACCACGGCGCTGGTCACCGACATGAGCCAGCCGCTCGCCTCCTGTGCCGGCAACGCCGTGGAGGTGCGCGAGGCCCTCCGTCTGCTCACCGGTGCAGGGCTGGATACGCGGCTTCACACAGTGACCCGGGAGCTGGCGGCCGAACTGCTGCTGGCCGGCGGCCTGGCATCGGATCGCGAGGTCGCGCTGGCGAGGCTCGATGAGCGACTGGCCTCCGGCGCGGCCGCCGAGCGTTTCGCGCGTATGGTGGCGGGGCTCGGTGGGCCGCGCGATCTGCTCGAACGGCCCGGTGGTCACCTGCCCGAGGCACCGGCCCAACTGGCCGTGACCGCGGAACGGGCCGGCATCGTTCAGTCCATGGACACCCGCGCTCTGGGTCTGGCCGTGGTGACGCTGGGCGGTGGGCGTCGCAGCCCCGGCGAGGCCATCGACCCCGCCGTGGGGCTCAGCGAGATCGCTGCCCTGGGCGAGGCGGTCGACGCCGAGCGTCCGCTGGCGGTGGTGCATGCCGCCAGCCGCGCGGATGCCGAGCAGGCCGCCCGGGCAGTGCGCGCCGCGGTGACGATCGGCGAGGCCGACGTGACCGTACCGACCCTGATTCAGGACGTGATTCGTCGGGAGGTTCCATGACTCGTGCCATCGTGCTGGTGCTCGACTCCTTCGGCATCGGCGCAGCACCCGACGCCGCGCGCTTCGGTGACGAGGGTGCCGATACCCTGGGGCATATCGCCGCGGCCTGCGCCCGTGGCGAGTGCGACGACCGCGGGCGCTCGGGGCCGCTGCACCTGCCCAATCTGGCCGGCCTGGGACTCTTCCACGCCCACCGCGAGGCGACCGGCACCTGGGCGGCGGGCGTCACGCCGCCGGCCGAGGTCACGGGCGCCTGGGGCCACGCCCGGGAGATATCGTCAGGCAAGGACACGCCCTCCGGCCATTGGGAGATCGCCGGGGTGCCGGTGCGCTTTGACTGGGGCTATTTTCTCGACAAGCAGTCGAGCTTTCCCGCCGAGCTGCTCGAGGCGCTCACGCGCGAGGCCGAGCTGCCCGGCGTGCTCGGCAACTGCCACGCCTCGGGTACCGAGATCATCGCCCGCCTCGGCGAGGAGCACCTCGCCAGCGGCAAACCCATCGTCTACACCTCGGCGGATTCGGTGTTCCAGATCGCCGCCCACGAAGAGGCATTCGGCCTGGAACGCCTCTACGCAGTGTGCGAAACGGCGCGTCGCTTGCTCGAGCCCTACAACATCGGCCGGGTGATCGCCCGCCCCTTCACCGGCGCCGGCGCGGCGGACTTCGCACGCACGGCGAACCGCCGCGACTACAGCGTCGAGCCGCCGTTGCCCACGCTGCTGCAGAAGCTGCACGCCGATGGCGGCGAGGTGATCGCCGTCGGCAAGATTGCCGACATCTACGCTCATTGCGGTGTGTCGCGCATGGTGAAGGCGAGCGGCCACGACGCCCTGATGGACGCCACCCTGACCGCCTTGAACGAGACCGGCGAGCGTTCGCTGGTGATGACCAACTTCGTCGACTTCGACATGGTCCATGGCCATCGCCGCGACGTGGCCGGCTACGCCGCCGCCCTGGAGCACTTCGACGTCCGGCTGCCCGAGCTGCTGGCCCGGCTCGGCGACGACGACCTGCTGATCCTCACCGCCGACCACGGCTGCGACCCCACCTGGCGCGGCACCGATCACACTCGCGAAGTCGTGCCGGTGCTGGCGCGGGGGACGGGGCTCGTGCCTGGCTCGTTGGGCGCGCGGGCGACCTTCGCCGACATCGGCCAGAGCCTGGCCGACCATTTCGCCCTGCCGCCGTTCGCCGACGGCACTTCCTTCCTTACCAACAGCCAAGGAGAGTCCTGATGGCCACGCCGCATATCGAGGCGACGCGCGGCGACTTCGCCGATACCGTGCTCATGCCCGGCGACCCGCTGCGCGCCCGCTACATCGCCGAGACCTTCCTGGACGATGCCCGTGAGGTCAATGCGGTGCGCAACATGCTCGGCTACACCGGCACCTACCGAGGGCGACCGGTCTCGGTGATGGGGCACGGCATGGGGATTCCCTCGGTCTCCATCTATGCTCGCGAGCTGATCGCCGACTACGGCGTGACCACGCTGATCCGTGTCGGCTCCTGCGGAGCGGTGCGCGACGACGTGGCGCTACGCGACGTGGTGATCGGCCTGGGCGCCTGCACCGATTCCGGGGTCAACCGCACTCGCTTCGCCGGCATGGACTTCGCCGCCATCGCCGACTTCGCCCTGACCCGTCACGCCGTGGACGCCGCGGCGGCGCTGGGCGTACCGGTCAAGGTGGGCAACCTCTTCTCGGCGGATCTCTTCTACGATCCACGCCCGGACACCGTCGAGCTGCTCGAGCGCTACGGTATCGTCGGCGTGGAGATGGAGGCCGCCGGCCTGTATGGTGTGGCCGCCGAATACGGCGCTCGGGCGGCGACGATCTGCACGGTCTCCGATCACATCCGGCGCGGCGAGTCGCTATCCAGCGCCGATCGCCAGAGCACCTTCGACGAGATGATGCGCGTGTCGCTGGACGCCGTGCTGCGCGACGATGCCGCGCAGCGGGGAGAGCGGGCATGAACGAGACGAGCATCGACACGGCCATCGTCGGGGAACTGATCGCCGTGCGCGACCGCGCCTACGCTCCCTACTCGAAGCATCCGGTGGGCGCGCTGGTGGAGAGCGACTCCGGCGCCCGTTACCTCGGCGCCAACGTGGAGGTGGCCCACTACAAGGGCCTCTGTGCCGAGGCCTCGGCCATCGCCGCCATGGTCAGTGCCGGCGAGCGGCGGCTGCGTGACGTCTACGTGATCGGCCCCGGCGAGCACCTATGCACGCCCTGTGGCGACTGCCGCCAGCGCATCCGCGAGTTCGCCACGCCCGAGACGCGCATCCATGTGATCGACGCCCGGGGCCGGCTGCTCAAGCGATATGTCATGGAAGAGCTGCTGCCCGATGCCTTCGGGCCGGAGAACCTTTCCGCCTAGCTGGCCGTCACGAACCGGGACAAGAGGCCTCCTCGTCCCGGTTCGTGGTTATCTCAGCGCCGCTGGGGCCGCTGCGGAGCAGACCGATCAGTGGTCGTGCGCCGCGGCCTTGCCGGCAATGGCGTTGTGGGCGTCCTCCAGGTAGTGGACGTACTGTACGTAGTGTTCCACGTAGTCACGACCGGCCGCCACGCTGTCGTCGGCGGCCTGGCGGGCCCCCAGCGTCGCTTCGAACTGCTCCCGGGCCGTCTGCTCGAATTTGGCGCTGATCCTGGCGAGCAGCTCGTCGATGCTGCCGCGCTCCAGGGCCGCGTCGGCGGCCGCGATGGCCGGGTCGATCTCGCCGGCGGGTTTGATGCCGGTGAATGGGGCGCCTTCGGAGGCGCGGTGGATTTCCACCAGGGTGGCGAAGAACTGCCGGTCGGCCAGTTCCCGGGCGTCGTCGCCGAGCTGGCGCACCTCGAGCGTTTTGTCGAAGGCGTCTGACAGCGCTGCCTCGTCGGCGGCCGGTACCCATTTGAGCAGCGGCGTGATGTCACCTGCCGCCAGGGCCGCCTGGGCCTCAGAGATCACCGGGCCGTCCATGGCGTCGCAGTGGGCGAACGCCGGGGTCGCCAGCGGCAAGGCAAGGGCGGAGGTGGTGACGATAGCCAGCAGGTGCTTGCGAAGAGTAGGTCTCATGGGGTCTTGCTCCGAAGTCGTGGATGGGTCAGCCGGCTTCGCTTGCCGACTGTGCCTCCATGCTAGGGAGCCGTGGCGTCAGGGTCGTTCGGCAACGCGGACTCGTACGCGCTGTGTCACTTGTTGAGTGCTTTCAATATCAGTAGCTTACGAGTTCGGTTAAGGCGTACCGAAAGTCGAACGCCGAAGGGACTGGGCGTCCCCGGGCGAGGCATGGCTAGGACCGGGCCCGGTAGGCGCTGGGGGTCATGCCGGTGGCCTTCTTGAAGGCCGTATTGAAGACCGACTTGGAGTTGAAGCCCGAGTCGTACATCACCTGCAGGATGGTGGTGCTGGCCCCGGCCGTTTGCAGTCGTCGGCAGGCCTCGGCGATACGGTAGTCGCTGACGAACTCGAAGAAGTTCTTCCCCAGCCCCTGGTTGATGGTTCGCGACAGCTCGCGAGGGGCGGTGCCAAGTTGATGCGCCAGCTGCTCCACGGAGAGGTTGGCATCGAGGTAGGGTTTGGTCGTCGTCATGTGCGCCTCGAGTTGCTGGAGCAGCTTCCTGTTCACCGCGATGACGGGCGTGGCGTGGCCGTCGTCATCGCCTTGTGCGAGCTGCGCTTCTTCGGCGCTCAGCCCCGAAAAGATGGCGGGCTGGCGCAGGGCATGGATGATCAGGTAGTTGATGAACGAAAAGCCGGTAATGGCACCGACGGTCGAGACCCATTGGGCGCTGGCACTGCTCTTGAAGACATGGGCGGAGAGGCAGTAGAGCAGGCTGATGGTCCAGACGAAGGCGTAGCCGATCAGCAGTGTGCGCAGCCAGGCCAGCTGCTTGTTCTCGAGATTGGAGAAGAGTTGGCGCACCGTGGTGCCGAAGCGGCTGAGAGCTCGAATGGTGGCCCACAGGTAGCCGAGTACGACCAGGTGAATGGCGGCAGCCAGCAGGGGAGACGTCAGCACGCCGGGGTGATCGCGATTCACCAGGATCTGCAGCTTCACGTCGCTGGGTTGCAGGTAGTACTCCACCAGGAAGATGGCCGATACCACCCAGAACAGCAGGGTGTGGACGGCATGCCTGGGCACGAGGCGGAAGTCGCGATACATCAGCGACTGGGCATAGAGATAGAGCAGACCCGCCTGCAGCAGGCCGATCAGCGTGCCCAGATAGGCTAGGTTGGGGTGCTTGAGGGCGAGGCCGGTGGCGTAGAGGAAGACTTCGCCGAGGCCTGCTGCGAAGGTGATCACGCTGGCGGCCAACAGCCGGTTGCTGACCAGGCGGAAGGTTTCAGGCAGCAGCAGAAAAACGGCCAGGGCCAACGACTGTACGATGCTGGTGGCCAGCAGGATATCGACCAACGTCAGGTACATGTCGGCTGCCTCCCGTGCGCTGGCTAATCGCGCAGTTCGAGGCTGTCGAAATAGGGCCTGAGCCTTCGTACCAGGATCTCCAGGCTCTCCCGCGTGGGGGCGTCGGGAACGGGGTAGCAGTAGTCGGGGTTGCGGCACTGGGCGGTGCGCGCCAGCTGGATGGCGTAGTGGCGTACACCGCAGTCGGCGAGTGTCAGCGCCAGCTGCTCCAGGCTCCCCAGGTCGAAGTCCTTCCAGTGTACCGTGGTGCGGCACTCGTAGGACGTGTCGCCGTCGAGCAGCAATCCCAGGCTGCGCGCGTGGCGCTGCCAGACCCGCTCCCGCCCGACGATGCGGTCGAAGTCGCGGCCGCGCCCCTTGGTGTCGAGCGCCACCCAATCGAGCAGCGGCAGCAGCCGTTCCAGGCGCTCGGGATAGGGGCCGGCGGTGTGCAGCCCCACGGCCAGCCCAAGCTCCCTGCACACCGCGGCGGCGGCGGGCAGGTCCGGGTGCAGGGTGGGTTCGCCACCGCTGAACACCACGGCGTCGATTTCGCCCCTTCGGGCCTCGAGAAACGCCAGGATCGCCTCCCACTCGCCGGGACTGGCGCGGCGCGCCTCGGCCATGGGGCCGCTGTCGCAGTAGTGGCAGGCCAGCGGACAGCCTTGCAGGAACACCACCGCCGCCCGGCGACCGGGAAAGGCCGTGGTACTGTCGGCGGCCAGTCCCGCCACCGGCAGGCGGATGGTCGGTGCCGTGGTGTCGACCAGTCGCAGCACGGCGTTCATTACGGCGCCACCTTCCGAGTATTGTCCATGCCGGGGCGGCCGTGCCAGTAGCCGTCGCAGATCTCGGCGTCGATCAGGGCCAGCGGGTCGGGGGCGGGCAGGTCGCCGCGGCGGGCGGCATCGAAGGCGGCGACCACCTCGGCCATGCCTTCGGCGCGCGGGCTCAGGCGGGCCACGCCGACGCCCATCTCCTGCATGCTCGGCACTTCGTGGCGCAGATCCTGACAGGCCCCGGAAAGGGTCTGGATGCCGTTCAGCGTGAACACCTCCCGGGATTCCTGAGAGCGCAGCGCCAGGCCTTCGGGATACTTCTGGCACACGAACTGGCAGCGGTCCTTGGGCTTCTGGTGGCGCCGGGCGGTGAAGCAGCGCGACGACCAGGCCAACGGCAGGTGGCCGTAGGCGAACACTTCGCAGGGGTGGTCGAGCCCCTCGGCACGGCAGTCGGCGAGCAGGCGGGCCAGGTCGTCGCGCGACATCTCCACCGGGGCGTGCCAGCGTTGCATGCCGGCGCGGGCCATGACGCCGATCGCTGCTGGGTTGTAGAGGTTGAGCGCGGCGCCGGCAACGAAGGGCACGCGGGCGGCGGAAAGGCGCTGCAGAGCGCTCTGGTCGTTGGCCTCGACGCTGAACTCGCCGTTGTCGCATAGCTTGCGCAGGTCGCGCAGGTCGGCCTCGGATTCGATCAGCGTCTGGCTCGCCAGCACTACCTGCTTGCCGCTCTGGGCCAGCTCACGGCCGATGCCCAGCCAGTCGTCGAGCTTCATGTCGCGCCGGCGCGAGCAGACCGACTCGCCCAGGTAGACGATTTCCACCGGCCAGTCGGCGGCCTCGCGGTAGAAGTCGGTATAGCGCTCGCGGGTCCAGTAGAAGAGCACCGGGCCCAGCGACAGCTGCAGGGTCTGGGGGGTGGACATGGCTCTCTCCTATTTCCAGCGGCGCTCGTAGGCGCCCAGGGTGGTGGTGGCGCCCTCGGAGACCTCGCCGAGGCCGGCCATCCAGGCAGGGTCGGGATGGAAACGCTCGGGCGTCTTGGCCACGCGGTCCAGCGCCTGGCGCCAGATGCCGGCCACCTTGGAGACGTAGGCAGGGCTGCGCTGGCGACCCTCGATCTTCACTGCGCTGATGCCCAGCTCGCGAAGTTCCGGCAGCAGTTCCAGGGTGTTGAGGCTGGTGGGCTCCTCGATGGCGTGGTAGGTCTCGCCGCCCACCTCGAAGCGCCCCTTGCACAGGGTGGGATAGCCGGCACGCTCGCCCTCCCCGTAGCGGTCGATCAGCACGCCGTTCAAGCGCGACTCGAGCCCCTCGGGGGTCTCCTCCCAGCGCACATGGGCGGCCGGCGAGCAGACGCCGCGGGTATTGGGCGATTCGCCGGTCAGATAAGACGACAGATAGCAGCGCCCCTCGGCCATGATGCACAGGCTGCCGAAGGCGAACACTTCGAGCTCCACCGGGGTCTGCTTGGCCAGGTCGCGCACCTGGGTGATGGAGAGCACCCGCGGCAGCACGGCGCGCTTGATGCCGAACTGATCGTGGTAGAAGCGCAGCGCCTCATGGCTGGTGGCCGAGCCCTGCACCGAGAGGTGGCGGGACAGCGCCGGGTGACGGCGGGCGGCGTAGTCGAGCAGCCCCATGTCGGCCAGGATCAATGCATCGACGCCCAGGTCCGCGGCCTGGTCCACGGCGCGGGTCCACTGTGCCCAGCCGTCGGGCTGCGGGTAGGTGTTGATGGCACAGAATACCCGCTTGCCGCGGGCGTGGGCATAGTCGATGCCCTCGCGGGCACGCTTGTCGGTGAAGTTCAGGCCGGCGAACTGTCGGGCATTGGTGGCGTTCTGGAAGCCGAAATAGACGGCATCGGCTCCCTCATCCACGGCCCGCTTCAGGGCGGGCAGGTTGCCGGCCGGGCAGACGAGCTCCATGTCGCTCTCCTCGCGGTTTCGAAACCCGACCATGCTAGTCGACTACCCGGACTCGCCTTTTGACTCGGGTCATGGCGAGGCGCGGTCCCACGAGAAGATGAGATCAATCGCGCAGTTCGAGCCGCTCGAAGGCGGGACGCAGCGAGGCGAGCAGCGATTCCAGAGCCTCGCTGCGAGGCCGGTCGGTGAAGGGGGCGGCATAGTCAGGGTCCAGGCACTGCCCCGGTCGCGCCAGCTGGATGGCGTAGTGACCCACGCCCTGTCCGGCGAGGTCGAGTGCCAGCCGGCGCAGACTGTCCGGATCGAAGTCGCGCCAGTGCACCGTGGTGCGGCACTCGAAGTCGATGCCGTTCTCCAGCAGTATCTGCAGGCTTCGACGATGCCCGGCCCCGAGCCCCGTGCGGCCGACGATGGCGTCGAAGCGCTCGGCCGGGCCCTTCACGTCCAGCCCCACCCAGTCGAGCCAAGGCAGCAGCGCCCGCAAGCGCCGCGGATAGACGCCGGCGGTATGCAGCCCCACCTTGAAACCCAGGGAGCGGGCCCGCTCGGCGGCATTGGGCAGGTCGGCGTGCAGCGTGGGTTCGCCGCCGCTGAACACCACGCCTTCCAGCAGGCCCTGGCGCCGTTCGAGAAACGCCTCCATCTCGGCCCACTCTTCCGAGCCGGCCTTGCGCGGTTCGAGCATCTGCGGATTGTGGCAGTAGCCGCAGCGTAGAGGACAGCCCTGCAGAAACACCACGCAGGCCAGGTGGCCGGGGTAGTCCAGGGTGGTCATGGGAGTGAGGCCGGCCACGGGAAGGCGCGGCTGGGTTGATACGGATGCGGGCATTGGCGCTTTCCAGGCAGGCGCCCCGGGGGTTGCCGAGGCGCCTGGTATGGCGGTGGGGTTAGACGCGGCCGGCCGATTCGCTGAAGTGGTGGCGCTCGCGGTGCTCGGACTGCTTGCCGTGATTGAACTGGCTGACCGGGCGGTGATAGCCCATCACCCGGGTCCAGACTTCGCAGCGCTGGCGCTGTTCGGTGGGCAGGTTCTCGATGGCATGGTTCATGTGATGCTCCTTTTCACGGTGGTTTTTTGCGGGGAATGGTCTCAGGCAGTCGTCGCGGCAGCCGAGGCCTGTCTTGCCAGAAGCGCCTCGTCGCACTTCGGGCAGAACTCGTGCTCGCCGGCCAGGTAGCCGTGCACCGGACAGATCGAGAAGGTCGGCGTCACGGTGAGATAGGGCAGGCGGAAGCGCGACAGGGCGGTGTGCACCAGCTGCTTGCAGGCCCGTGCCGAGGAGAGCTTCTCGCGCATGTAGAGATGCAGCACCGTGCCGCCGGTATAGCGTGTCTGCAGCGGATCCTGGTGGAGCAGCGCCTCGAAGGGGTCGTCGGTGAAACCGACCGGCAGCTGGCTGGAATTGGTGTAGTAGGGCGCCTCCGGCGTGCCGGCCTGGAGGATGCCGGGAAAGCGCTTCCGGTCTTCCTTGGCGAAGCGGTAGGTAGTGCCCTCGGCGGGGGTCGCCTCCAGGTTGTAGAGATGGCCGGTGCCTTCCTGGAACTCGCGCATCCGCTCGCGGACGTGATCCAGCAGTTCCAGGGCCAGCTGCTGGCCTTCGGGGTCGGCGATGTCGAAGCGGTCGTCGCTGAAGTTGCGCACCATCTCGTTGAGGCCGTTCACGCCCAGCGTCGAGAAGTGGTTGCGCAGGGTGCCCAGGTAGCGCTGGCTGTAGGGGTAGAGGCCGTCGTCCATCCACTGCTGGATGCATTCGCGCTTGATCTCCAGGCTGTCGCGGCCCAGTTCCAGCAGCCGGTCCAGCTCGGCGTAGAGCCCTGCCCGGTCACCGGCGAAGCGGTGCCCCAGGCGCGCGCAGTTGATCGTCACCACACCCAGCGAGCCGGTCTGCTCGGCACTGCCGAACAGGCCGTTGCCGCGATTGAGCAGCTCGTTGAGGTCGAGCTGCAGCCGGCAGCACATGGAACGCACCATGTGCGGTTCCAGGTCGGAGTTGAGGAAGTTCTGGAAGTAGGGAAGACCGTACTTGGCGGTCAGCGCGAAGAGCCGTTCGGCGTTGTCGCTCTCCCAATCGAAATCTGCGGTGATGTTGTAGGTGGGGATCGGGAAGGTGAACACCCGGCCCCGGCAGTCGCCCTCCTCCATCACTTCCAGGTAGGCGCGGTTGAGCAGATCCATCTCGGCCTGCAGCTCGCCGTAGGTGAAGGGCTGCTCCTCGCCGCCGACGATCGGTACCTGATCGCGCAGGTCCGCCGGGCAGATCCAGTCGAAGGTGAGGTTGGTGAAGGGCGTCTGGCTGCCCCAACGCGAGGGCACGTTGAGGTTGTAGATGAACTCCTGCACCGCTTGCTTCACCGCCGGGTAGTCGAGCCGGTCGATGCGCACGTAGGGCGCCAGGTAGGTGTCGAAGGAGCTGAATGCCTGGGCGCCGGCCCACTCGTTCTGCAGGGTGCCGAGGAAGTTGACCATCTGCCCCAGGGCGCTGGAGAGGTGCTTGGGCGGCCCGCTTTCCGCCCGGCCCGGCACGCCGTTGAAGCCTTCGATCAGCAGGGTGCGCAACGACCAGCCGGCACAGTAGCCGCCGAGCATGTCCAGATCGTGGATGTGCAGATCGCCGCGGCGGTGGGCCTCACCCACGGCGCTGGGGTAGACCTCGTCGAGCCAGTAGTTGGCGATCAGCTTGCCCGAGGCGTTGAGTATCAGCCCGCCCAGGGAGTAACCCTGATTGGCGTTGGCGTTGACGCGCCAGTCGGCGCGCTGCAGGTACTCGTTGACCGTCGAAGCGACGTCGACGACGCCGGACTGCGGGCTTTCCATGTCATCTCCTCACTGGCCGATTAACCATATATAGTGTCTGTTAATATTTAATACACCATATGTTGTGTCGGGTGCAGGATAGACACGAACGAGCCATGAAAAAATGACCCAGATCACCTCATCGGCGAATGGCAGTCGGCCAGGTATGCCGGTCGGCGATGTGCCGGCACGGATCGAGAGGCCGCTTCCCGCTGCATCAGGAGGCGGGGACTGGCAACCTCTGGCGTTGTCTCAGTAGCGGCTCGAGTTCTTCGGCGGGCATGGGGCGGGCGTAGTAGAAGCCCTGTACGGTATGGCAGCCGGCACCTGCCAGCCAGTCGACCTGAGCGCGCTGCTCGACTCCTTCGGTAATCACGTGGATGTCCAGCTTGCCGGCCAGTGAGATCACCGCCGAGACGATGGCTTGGTCGGTCGGCTCGCTCATGACGCGAGTGATGAAGGATTTGTCGATCTTCAGGGTGTCCAGCGGCAGATCGCGCAGGTAGCGCAGGCTCGAATAGCCGGTGCCGAAGTCATCCATCGCCATCCTTACCCCCAGCGCCCGCAGCGACTCCAGCATGGGGAGCATGCGTTCGATCTGCTCCATCATGACCGTTTCGGTGATCTCGATTTGCAGCAGGCCCGGATCCAGGGCGTGGCGTGTCAGTGCTTCACGGATCAGAGGCGTGGTACGCAGGGGGTCGCACTCCTTGACCGATAGATTGATCGATACCGGCAGGCTCAGGCTCTGGCGCTGCCATTGGGCAGCTTGGGCAATGGCGTGATCGATCACCCAGGCGCCGAGCGGCAGGATCAGATCCGACTCCTCTGCGGCGGGAATGAAACGATCCGGCGCTATCATGCCGTCTCTCGGGTGGTGCCAGCGAACCAGCGCCTCGGCACCGACGATGCGGCCGTCACGGGTGTCGATGATGGGCTGGTAGTGCAGCGTAAGTTGATCTTCTTCCAGCGCCTGGCGCAGATCGTTCTCAATGGAGAGCCTGGCTTCGGCGTGGCGGCTGAGATCGGCCGAGAAGAGCGATACCCGATTGCGACCGGCCTCCTTGGACTGGTACATGGCCGCATCGGCGTGCTTGAGCAGCGTCTGGCTGTCGCGACCGTGCTCGGGATAGAGGCTGATGCCGATGCTGGTCGACACGTACAGGCGGTGCTCGCCGATGGCGAAGCAGGGCTCGAGAGCGACCAGAATCTTGTCGGCGACGGTATGCGCGTCCATCGGATCCTTGAGGTCATCGAGCAGGACGACGAATTCGTCGCCGCCGAAGCGGGCGATGGTGTCGTTGCCGCGCAGGCAGCGTTTCAGGCGGCGCGCGACCTGGCGCAGCAGCTCGTCGCCGGTATCGTGGCCCAGGCTGTCGTTGATGAGCTTGAAGCGGTCCAGGTCGAGAAACAGTACGCCAATGCGTTCGCGTCTTCCGTGCTCGGTCACCTGGGTGAGCTGCTGGTGCAGTTGATAGCGGTTGGCAAGCCCGGTCAATGGATCGTGATTGGCCTGATGCCGCAGGTGTTGCTCGGCCCGTTTGCGCTCGGTGATGTCATGCAGGATACCGATGTAGTGGGTGTTGTCTCCGGTTCGGTTCTCGACCGGCGAGACGAACAGTTCCACCCAGCGCTGCTCGCCCTGAGGCAAGGTGAAGGCGAGCACCGTATAGCCCTCGCTGTGGGATCGTACGGCACGACGGATATGCTCCATGCAGCCCGACTCCCAGTTTCCGTCGTGTTGGCACAGGCAGGGCACGATGCTGTCGTCGCTGCTGGCAAGCCCCGTCAGCCGCCGGAAGGCGGCGTTGGCATAGATCACGGGGAAGCCGCTTTGCTGGATGTCGACGATGAAAATGCCGTTGGTGCTCGAGTCCATTGCGCGTTCGCGCAGCCGGCTGCGCGCCTCGGCGCGGGCCTGGGCCTGTTTCTCGGCATCGATGTAGCTGTCCATGGCCAGACAGATATCGAAGGTCACGATCTTGAACAGCGCATCGATTCCCTCGGCGGCGTTCAGGCCTTGGCGCTGGCATTCGTCGAGCAGCGTGGGCAGCAGACTGGCGAGGTACTTGCGATAGGCGCCGATGTACCACTTGGGTGCCAGGCCGATGCGCTGGTGGACCAGACCGACGTTGAGTCGGTTGCGCACGTAGTCGTCGCTTGCCTGGCCGTCGAACAGGCGCTGGAAATAGCGTCCGTGAGCGGTACGCAGGCGTGTCATGACGGCCGGGTCGGTGAGCAGCGAGCGCGTGTCATCGAACTCGAGGAGGTGCTCGTAGAAAGCATCGGCGTGGCGAGTCCAGGCGTTCTGGAGAGGTGCTTCGAGTGCCTGCAGGCGCCGGGCGTCATCGGCGCCGAACTCGAGAAAGGCGAGCCGTTCGTCAATCTCCTCGGTGTCGATGCCGAAGGTTTGCGCCAGGGTTTCGACCGACTGGGGAGCGTTCATGTCACGCGCCTTCCGGCAGTGGATCGTGGACCAGGCTGGCCGGCCTCGCTTCGGACGAAGACAGGCTGGTCTGGCGCGTGTCCGGCCGATACTTGCGCATGATGTAGCGCAGCCGCTTCATGACGTCCAGGTTGGCGGATTCCATCTTCGCCAGGGCGTCCATCGCCTCGTCCATGCGCCCTTCCTGGTGATGGGTCACGGCCTCGATGGCGCGCTGGTGCACTTCGCGGTGAGGGGCCTCCAGCGCCTGGAAATCGCGGTCGCTGTAGAAGCGCTGGCTGCCGGTACCGTCGTAGTACCAACGCCCCAGGGCACACTGGGTCTCGTCGGGTAGGTCCTCTGCGCGCTTGTCCGACAGGCCCATGAAGATACGATAGACTTCCAGCTTGATTTCCAGCTCCTCCAGGTTGGCCAGCTCGACTTCGCTGAGCATGGCCGAGAAGGCCAGCGCCTGGCTGCTCTCGCCGCTCAGGCCCAGCAGCTGTTCGGTGCGTTGCATGACGCGGCTGGCCTCGGCGCTCAAGCGTTCGGCCTTGCGGGCGTTGTCGTCCATCACGCCGTCGACCTGGTCGGCCTGGCTTAGGATGCTGCCGTTGAGCCCGCCGATCTCGTCGGTGGCGTCGTTGGTCCGCGAGGCGAGCTGACGCACTTCGGTGGCCACCACGGCGAAACCGCGCCCGGCATCGCCGGCCCGGGCCGCCTCGATGCTGGCGTTGAAGGCCAGCAGCGTGGTCTGCATGGAGATCTCGTCGATGACGGTGACGAAGTTGTCGATGCGCCCGGCATCGCCGCGCAGCGAGGTGACCTGCTCGGCGGCCTGACCTATGCGTGCATTGAGGGCACGCAGCTCATCGACCATGGCGTTCAAGGCATCCTGGCTGCGCTGCGATTCGCTGGTGGTGAAGTCGGCGACCTGCTGGTTGCCCTGCAGCAGCTCGGAAAGATCCGAGAAGGATTCGCGCAGGGCCACCACGGAGTCGCCGAACCCGGTGAGGTTGGTGAACAGGTGCTGGTGGAGGCGCTGCTCGGACTCAAGGGAATCGATGCGGGCCTGAAGGCGGTCGCGCTCGGCACGCAGGGCGTCGGCAGTATCGCCGCTGGCACGCTGATGAGACGGTGCGGTACGTCGAAAGAGTCGCATGAAGTCTCCGGGTCGGTCAGGGGAAAAGCCGCCTGCTATGGCGAGACGGCGTGCAAAGTCAGGTGGGGGTGATTCAGCCGGCGCGCTCGAAGAGCAGGTTGTTCTCGAGATGGATGTGCTGCATCAGGTCCTCGCGGAATTCGCGCAGGCCGGCGTAGAGAGCGCGCCAGGTGGTGCAGGCGCCCCTGGGGGTATGGATGTCGTCGGTGAGTACCATCAAACGCTCGAGGCTGGCGCCGTGATCGTCGTGCTCGTGACGCATCACCGTGATCGGCCCCTGCGCTTGGGCGCCTCTCCCCTGGCGGAGCAGGGGGAAGAGGATCTGCTCCTCCTTCTGCATGTGGCTCTCCATCTCCTGGTGGATGCCGGCCAGCAGGTTGGCGAGCCCGCGGGGGCAGGTTTCGCGGTCGCCGTGGACCTGCTCCACGCGGCGTGCCATGCGCGTCAGCTCGGGTAGCTGCTGGCGGTGGACGTCGTGGTAGCGGGTCAGGATGTGGTCGATCAGCTCGTCGTTGTCGGCGGCTTGCCAGTCGTGCTCCTCGCTGGCGTTGGCCGGCAGCGCCTCGAGTTCGGCGACGAGCCTGTCGGGATGCAGGCCGGCTCGCTTGGCCGCTTCCCGCAGGGTGATACGGCCGCCGCAGCAGAAATCGATGTGATGGGCATGGAAGACGCGAGTGGCGCCGGGCAGGGTGAGGGCGGTGCGGCCGACGGTTTGTTCCAGAAGGCTCATGGCAATGACTCCTTACTGAGAATGGCCTCTTGATACAGCAAAAGGCGTGCCACTCCATCTTTATCTTTTTAATCAATGTATTATGTGTTTAAGGGTTGATATTACCCTGTTCGGTCAGGGTTCATATGACCGTAAAGGGTTGTTTTGACCATAACTCGTGTCCTTCAGGAGTAAGACACTCTCGCAGCGGATGGCTGGCAGGAAACCGACCTGGCTGCTAAGATAGTAATCAATTACTATCTTCTGAGGTTCGGCCATGTCGGAACGCCAGCATCTCAGCGCCGAGGCGCGTCGCGAGCGCACCGTGGAGACCGTCATCGCCCTGTGCGGCGAGGAGGAGCCCGCCACCCTCACCACCGGGCGCATTGCCCGGCGCATGGGCGTTACCCAGGGCGCGTTGTTTCGCCATTTTTCGAGCAAGGACGCCATCTGGGAGGCGGTGGTGACCTGGGTGGCCGAGCGGGTGATGGCGCGGGTCGCCGCCGCCGCCGAGGGTGTCGATGATCCTCTGGCGGCGCTGGAGGCGATGTATCTGGCACATGCCGCCTTCATCGCCGAGCACCCTGGCGTGCCGCGGCTGCTGATGGGCCAGCTTCAGCACCCCCGCCCGACGCCGGCCAGTCGCACGGTGCGCGAGCTGATGGAACGCTACCGCCAACGCCTGCTGAGCCTGCTGCAACGTGCCTGCGACGAGGAGCGCCTGCGCCCCGGGCTCGACCTGGATACCGCGGCCACCCAGTTCATCGGCACGCTTCAGGGGCTGGTGATGCAGGCGTTGATCGCCGATGACGTGGCGGGCATCGTCGAGCGAGCGCCGGCGGCCTTCGACCTCTATCGGTATGGCATCTGCCAGGCGGCGGGAGGTGACGCATGAAGCCCTGGAGTCGGCGGTTGGGGCGAGCGCTGGCGGTGCTCGTCGGTGTCGCCCTGGGCGCGGCGCTGTTGGTCTTGTTCGTGGCCAACCGCCAGGCCCCCGAGCGTCAGGAAGCGTCGGCGGCCGCCACTCCGGTGCGGGTCATCGAGGCCCGCCCGCTGGCTTTCCGCCTGGAGGCGCGCGGGCACGGCGTGGCGCGCCCCGCCGAAACCTGGCAGGCGGTGGCCAATGTGCCGGGCCGGGTGGTGGAGCGCCACCCGGAGCTGGAAAGTGGCACCCTGCTGCCCGAGGATACCCTGCTGGTAGCGCTGGATCCCAGCCGCTATGAGCTGGCCATCGCCGAAGCTGAAGCGGAGTTGGCGAGCCTGGCCGGCGAACTGGCCCGGCTTCGGGCCGAGGAGGACAATACCGGCCGCCTGCTGGCCTTGGAGAAGGAGGCGCTCGCCCTGGCCGAGCAGGAGTTGTCGCGTATCGAGCGCCTGGCGGACAGCGGCTCGGTCTCCACTTCGCGGCGTGACGAGCAGCGTCGCAGCACTCTGGGACAGCGCCAGGCGGTGGCTTCGCTGGAGAACACCCTGGCGCTGGTGCCTGCGCGGCGCGCGGTGCTCGAGGCTCAGCGCGAGCGCGCCGCCGTGCGCCTCGCACAGGCCCGTGAGGATCTTGCGGATACCCGCTTCGTGGCTCCCTACGACCTGCGCCTGGGCGAGGTGGAGGTGGAACGTCACCAGTTCGTGGCCAGCGGGCAGCGGCTGTTTGAGGCCGACAGCCTGGCCGCTGCCGAGGTGGAAGCGCACGTTCCCATCGACATGATGCGCCGCCTGCTGGGTGCGATCCTGCCCGACGAACCCTTCGATCCGGGACTGGATCTCGACGAGCGGCTGGATCTCTCCGCGGTGGACGCCGAGTTGACGCTGGCTGGTGCCGAAGGCGTGGGCTGGACGGGGCGGTTGGTGCGTGTCGCCAGCGGGCTGGACCCGACCACACGAGCGGTGCGTGCCGTGGTACGGGTGGATGAGCCCTACCGAGACATTCGACCGCCAGATCGCCCACCCCTGCAATGCGGCATGTACGTGCGTACGCGGCTCACGGCATCGAGCCCGCAGCCACGGCTGGCGATTCCGGCCAGCGCCGTGCATCGGGGCGAGGTGTGGCTGGCCGATGCCGAGCAGCGCCTCGAGCGGCGCGAAGTGAGCGTGGCCTTCACCCAGGGCGACCTGGCGGTGATCGATGCTGGCCTCGAGCCCGGCGCGCGGGTGGTGGTCGACGACCTGCCCACGGCGATCGCCGGGATGACGCTGGCAACACAGCGTGACGAAGCCCTGGAGGCACGCATCGCCGCTCATGCGCGGGGAGAGCGGCCATGATCCGCTGGTTCGCCGCCCATCCCACCGCCGCCAATCTGCTGTTGGTGCTGCTGATCGCCGCCGGGCTCTTCACCGCTCCGTCGCTCAAGCGCGAGACGTTTCCCGACTATCGCCCGGTGGAGGTGAGCATCGAGGTGGTCTACCGCGGGGCCAGTGCCGCCGACGTGGAGGACGCCGTGTGCCGGCGCCTGCATGAGGCAGTGAAGGGGGTGGAGTACCTCGACGAATTCGTCTGCATGGCCCAGGATAATCTGGCCAGCGCCACCGCCACCATGCAGGGCGGCGGCGACCCGATACGCTTCGTCAGCGAGATAGACACCGAGGTCGGCGCCATCACCGAGCTGCCGGCGCGGGCCGAGCCGCCGGTGGTGCGCGAGCTGCATCGCAGCGATGCGGTGGCGGCGGTGGCGGTGTCGGCCGACATGCCCGCCCGCCAACTCGAGGAGTACGCCCTGCGCCTGGAGGAGCGCATCATGGCGCTGTCCGGCGTGGCGGATGTGGCCATCCACGGCATGTCCCAGCGCCAATGGCAGGTGGAGGTGCCCGGTGAAGTGCTCGGCCAGCACGGCCTCTCGGCCAGCGAGCTGGCGCGGCGGATCTCCGCCCAGAGCCTGGACCTGCCGCTGGGCACCCTGGAGACCCCCGAGCGCGATATTTTGCTGCGCTTCACCGACCAGCGCCGCTCGCTTGCCGAACTGGAGCGCTTGGTGGTGGTGTCCGACTCGGTCGGCGGCGAACTGACCCTGGGCGACATCGCCACCCTGACCGAGACCGGTGAACGCCAGGAAGAGAAGCTGCGCTTCAACGGCGAGCCGGCGCTGGTGCTGGAGGTGAGCAAGAGCCTGCGCGATGACTCCCTGGCGGTGAAGGAGCGCCTCGAGGGGCTGATCGAGGCGGAGCGCCGCCGCTTCGATGATGGCATCATGCTGACCCTGACCCAGGACATGACCCGCATCGTCCGCGACCGCCTGCAGATGCTGGTGGCAAACGGCCTCATGGGGCTGGCGCTGGTGGTGCTGGTGATGAGCCTGTTCTTCCGCCCGCGCCTGGCGCTGTGGGCGGTGCTGGGGCTGCCCGCCGCCTTCATGGGCGCCTTTCTGGTGATGGGGCTTGCCGGCCTTTCCCTGAATATGATCACCCTGGTGGCACTGTTGATGGCCATCGGCATCGTCATGGACGACGCCATCGTCATCACCGACAACATCGTCGCCCACGCCGGGGATAACGCCACGCCGCTGGAGGCGGTGGTGGCGGGGACCCGTCAGGTGCTGCCCGGTGTGCTGTCGTCCTTCCTGACCACCGCCTCGGTTTTCGTGCCGCTCTCCTTCCTGGCCGGCGAGCTGGGGGCGGTGCTGGAGGTGCTGCCGGTGGTGCTGATCGCCGCCCTGGCGGCGAGTCTCGTCGAGGCGTTCTGGATCCTGCCGCATCATCTCAAGGACAGTCTCAAGAGCGGCGTAACCCATCTGCAGCAGGGCCATGATTCGCGTTTTCGCACCGCCTTCGACCGCGGCTTCGAGCGCTTCCGCGAGAGCGTGGGACGGCTGGCCGACCGGACGATTCGCTTCCGCCATGCAGTGCTGGGGGCAGTGTTGGCCGTCATGCTGGGGTCGGTGGGTTTCATGGCCGGTGGCCATGTCGGCAGAGAGGCGATGCCGGACATCGATGGCGACGTGCTGGAGGCGCGCATCCTGATGCCCCAGGGCACGCCGCTGGCACGCACCGAGGCGGTGGCCGAGCGGGTCGAGATGGCGATGCGCGAGCTCGATGCGAGATTCTCCCCCGAGCAGCCGGAGGGCAGGGCGCTGATCGAGGCGATCCAGGTGCGCTTCAACCACAATCTCAGCGCCCGGGAGGCGGGTCCCCACGTGGCCACGGTGAGCGTCGATCTGCTCACTGCCGAGCGGCGTACCAAGAACCTGGACGAGCTCACCGCGGCGTGGCGCGAGGCGATCGGCGAGATCGAGGGCCTGCAGCGCCTGATCATCCAGGAACCGGGCTTCGGCCCTGCCGGAGTGCCGGTGGAGGTGCGCCTGGCCGGTGAGGATCTCGATGCCATGAAGGCGGCAGCCCACGAGTTGGCCGAGCGACTCGAGAGCTACTCGGCGGTCTACAACGTCATGGATGACCAGCGCCTGGGCAAGCCCCAGCGCGCCTACTCCCTGGCCTCAGGGGCTCATGGTCTGGGCCTTACCGCCGATGAGGTGGCCGGTCAGCTGCGTGCCGCCCTGCTCGGCGAGATCGCCGATACCCAGCGCATTGGCGAGCAGGAAATAGAGGTGCTGGTGCGCCAGGCCGAGGCAGACCGCGACGGCCTCGACGACCTGGCCGACCAGACCATCATGCTGCCCGACGGCAGCCGGGTGCCGCTTTCGGTGGTGACCGAGGTGGCCGAGCGTCGCGAGTGGGCTCGCATCACTCGTATCGACGGGCGGCGCACGGTGACCGTGGAGGCCAATGTGGATGCCCGACAGGCCAGCGGCCAGGCCATCGTCGACGATCTGATCGGCAGCGGCTGGCTGCAAGACTTCCGGGAGAAGCATCCCGATGTGGAGGTCACCTTCGAGGGCCAGGTGGCCAGCTCCGCCGAGACCGCCGGCTCCATCGGCCGCGGTCTGCTGATCGGCCTGGTGGGGATCTTCGTGATTCTCTCCTTCCAGTTCCGCAGCTACGTGGAACCGCTGATCGTCATGCTCTCCATCCCGCTGGCTTTCATCGGCGCCATTTGGGGGCACGTGATCATGGGCTACTACCTCTCCACGCCCTCGCTGATCGGTGCGGCGTCCCTGGCCGGCATCGTGGTCAACAATGCCATTCTGCTGATCCACTTCATCAAGGAGCACAGGGCGAGAGGGCTCGACGCCGCGGCCGCAGCCGGCCGCGCCAGCCGCGACCGGCTGCGCGCCATCCTGATCTCCTCCACCACGACCATCGCCGGCCTGCTGCCGCTGCTGGCCGAGACCAGTACCCAGGCGGATGCCATCAAACCCCTGGTGATCGCCGTGGTGTTCGGCCTGCTCAGCGCCACCGTGCTGGTGCTGCTGGTGATTCCGGCGCTCTACGTGCTGTTCGACGACTGGGGCTTGGCGCAGGTCTCGGAGCGCCGATAGCGGGTTGACCGGCGTGGCATGGCAGCTATCCTTTAAGAAGTAATTTATATGCATCTTTCGATGGCAGGCGATATGCCGCTCGTTCGCGGCATGTCGTGGTCTGCCAGGGAGTGAGGAGGAGCGATATGCTGCGCCACTTCGAAGACCCCCACCGAACCCATGCCCTGGGCGATACTCTCTTGGCTTTGGGCCTTGCGCTACTGGGTGTCGGCGTGATGGGCGGCTACGTGATCGACGAACGTCTGTCGCTGGTGGCCCAGGTGCTCGCGCACATTCTGGTGATCGTCGGCCCCACGCTGGTGAAGATCGGCTACGTCATGCGCATCAATGCCCGGCACCGCCTGCATCTCGCCTACTGAGGCGTACCACATGCCGGCCAGGGGGAACGTCCATGCTCAACATCCAGCTCTATCGCTATCACCCCGAGCAAGATGCGGTGCCGCGTCTGGAAACCCATGAGGTCGAAGAGCGTTTCCGCCGGGCGATGGTGCTCGACGTGCTCGAACATCTGAAGGGCCAGGACACCACCCTGGCCTATCGGCGCTCCTGTCGAGAGGGGGTGTGCGGTTCCGACGGCATGAACATCAACGGCAAGAACGGTCTGGCCTGCATCACCCCGGTCGCCGAGGCGCTGAACGGTTCCGATACCCTGGTTCTGCGCCCCTTGCCTGGCATGCCGGTGATCCGCGACCTGGTGGTCGATCAAGCTCAGTTCATGCGTCAGTTCGAGAAGATTCGCCCCTGGCTGATCAACGACGAGCCACCCACGACCCGGGAACGCCTGCAGAGTCCGGAAGAGCGCGAGAAGCTGGACGGGCTCTACGAGTGCATCCTGTGTGCCTGCTGCAGTTCGGCCTGCCCTTCCTGGTGGTGGAATCCGGACAAGTACATCGGCCCGGCCGGGTTGATCCAGGCCTACCGCTTTCTGATCGACAGCCGCGATACCGCCACCGACGAGCGCCTGGCCGATCTCGACGATCCGTTCAGCGTGTTCCGCTGTCGGCAGATCGCCAACTGCACCTGGGTGTGTCCCAAGGGGCTCAACCCGATGCGCGCCATCGGTCGCATCAAGTCGATGCTACTGGCACGTGGAACCTGACACGCGTCGACATGGCGCTCGTCGCGGTTGCAGACCCGCGATATCGCTCGACTGGAGGTCATTGAAGGAGACATGACGGACAGCGGATGTGCACTGAAGCACCACAACGACAAGCAACGAGGAGTTTGCGATATGACCATGACCGTGAAGATGCAGCGGCGCATGCCGTTGGCCGTACTGCTTGCCGCCCTGCTGGGATTGAGCATGGTGGGGAGCCCGGTCTGGGCCGATGAGCATGCCGACGGCGAGGCAGAGAGCTGGTTGCCCAGCCTGGTCACGGAAACGCCGCAGGAGGGGTTCGCTCTGGCGGTTACTCTGTCGCAGAAAGGAGTGGCGACGACCCAGACCGATGGCGAGGTGCGCCAGGCATTGCGCCCGGAATATGCCGAAGATCCGGACAGTCTGATTGCCGTCTCGCAGGTCATTGCCACGCACTTCCAGACGGTCGCCGCCGCCAACGACTATTGGCGCGACTGAACCGACGGTCTCGAGAGACCGCCCATCCAACGCACCAGGGCCCCGGTCATGGCCGGGGCCCTGGTGCGTTGTGGCCACTCGTCGTGCTCTAGAATGCCCATACGATGGCCATCAGCAGCCCCCACGCCAGCACGCCGGCGGCCATGATGGTGTAGGTGGCCGACATGGTGGTGACGTCGTTGTCGCTGCGCTCGCACAGCGCCTGCAGCCCGTGATAGACCAGGCTGCAGGAGATGACCAGTGCCACCAGCACCGCCAGGGCATTGAGCAGTAGGCTGGGAATCAACAGCACGATGGCCGAAGACCACAGCGGCAGTGGTGCCAGGGCGGCCAGCAAATAGGCGTCTTGATAGCCGATCGACAGCTCGCGGGTGCCGTTGACCACGGCATGGATCAGCCAGCCCATCACGCAGAAGGTGAGGAGTTCGGCCAGCAGCAGGATGGTGGTGATGAAGCGCCATTCGCGCTCGCCGAAGCCGGCTACGAAGTCGTCGCCGTAATGCGTACCGGCGTAGTAGAGCAGTACCGGCGGAAGCAGCGACATGGGCAGCACCAAGCACCAGGCCAGCACGGCGATCGAGGGCTTGCGACGCTGCAACTCCTTCCAGCCTGCCTGGCGAGTGAAAGGCAGCTGAATCACGGTGATGGGGTTCATGGTGGTTTCCTGTTTCGTCGGGGGAAGTGTAAAATATCATGATATGATATGATTAACTTCTAGGTGCTGCTGCCTGGCCTGTCAAGGCAGCCCGAACCCCGGCATCGGAGCCACCCATGAGTGACGACGCCCTGAGCAAGCAGGATTTCGAACGGCTCTCGCACTTCCGTTATCAGTTGCGCTGCTTTCTGCGCGCCAGCGAGGATATCTGCCAGCAGCACGGCTTGACCGCGCTGCAGTACCAGTTGTTGTTGCACTTGAAGGGTTTTGCCGAGCGTGAATGGGCCACGGTAGGCGAGCTCGCCGAGCGCTTGCAGGCAAAGCATCACGGCACGGTGACGCTGGTGGATCGCTGCGCGCAGTTGGGCCTGGTGGAGCGTCGGTCGGGCCGAACCGATCGCCGACGAATAGAGGTCCACCTGCTGCCCAAGGGGGCGAGGCTCGTCGAGGCAGTCGCCGGTTTGCACCAACCGGAACTGCATCATCTGCAGCAGGAGTTCCAGCTGCCGGGATGGCCCGAGTTGTCGTGATCGTCATGGACTCGTGCTTCCCGTGCCGGCCAAGCGCCTGAACTTGTGGCAAGTGACATGCATCAATACGGCTTTGGCCGTCTTCTGGTTTCCTGTGATCCTCTGCAGACACCCGTTAAGGAGTGACGATGAGCGAGACCCCGCAACCCGACTGGGATCCGCGCGCCGAGTCCGTACAGCGCGATCAGGTCGCCGCCTACGATGCCATGCGCAGCCGCTGCCCCGTGGCCTACAGCGACTACCTGCAGTGGTCGCTATTGCGTCATGACGATGTCAAGCGCGTGCTCGAGGATCACGACACCTTCAGCAATGCGGCGAGCCGGCATCTCTCGGTACCCAACGCCATGGATCCGCCCGAGCACACTCGCTTTCGGCGCCTCATCGAACCCTATTTCGGCCCTGGGCCAATGGCGGCGTTCGAGCCGCGCTGCCGCGAGATCGCCGAGGGGTTGGTGGCACGCCTGCCCGAATCGGGCGAGATCGAGGCCGTGGCCGAGCTGGGCCAGAATTTCGCCCTTGAGATCCAGTGCGCCTTCATGGGCTGGCCGGCGAGCCTGCATGAGCCGCTGCGCGACTGGACGCGCCGCCAGCATGCCGCCACCCTGGCCGGCGACCGTCAGGCGCTGGGCGAGCTGGCGCTGGAGTTCGACGGGGTGATTCGCGACCTGCTGGAGTCCCGCCGCGCCGCTGGCGAGGCCGCGCCAGACGACGTCACCACCCGCATCATGAACGAGACCGTGGAGGGGCGAGCGCTGACCGATGAGGAGATCGTCAGCATCCTGCGCAACTGGACGGTGGGCGAGCTGGGCACCATTTCGGCCAGCATCGGCATACTGATGGGCTATCTCGCTGCTCATCCCGAGCTCCAGGCACGACTGCGGGAATCGCCCGAGCTGCTGCCGGCTGCCATCGACGAGATCCTGCGCATCGATGCGCCGCTGATGTCCAACCGTCGCCGAACCACGCGACCGGTGGAGATCGGCGGGCGATACATTCCCGCCGGTGAGCGGCTGACCATCCTGTGGGGCTCGGCTAACCGTGACGAGGCAGTGTTCGGCGATCCGGACGAGTTCCGCCTCGACCGTGACCCCGAGGACAACCTGCTTTACGGCGCCGGCATCCACGTCTGCCCCGGTGCGCCGCTGGCGCGCATGGAGCTCAAGCTATTCATGGAGACACTGCTGGCCAGTACCGTGCAGTTGACGCCGATACCGAAAAAGCCGGCCGTACGCGCCAAGTTCCCAGCCGGCGGCTATTCTGCGGTGCCGCTGCGGGTGATGCGCTGAGGCCGAGGAGCGTCATGCAGCGGCATCCCAACAGCAGGGCCCGGGTCGACGACCCGGGCCCTGGCGTTTGCAGGCGCGCTTACAAACCTGTGCGGTGTGCCCGGTAGGTGAAGAACACGCCGCTGGGCGATTCGGCCTCGAGGGTGGCCAGCTTCTCGAAGGTGCGGGTGTCGTAGACGGTGACGGTGTCGCTGTCGCGGGCCGAGATCCAGATATGCTCGCCGCGCGGGGTGAATTCCTTGTGCAGCACCGAATCGCCGGGCGAGAGGGTCTCGATCACCTCGTGGGTCTGGGTGTCGATCACCTGCACCACGTCGTTGTCGGGGTGGGCGAAGGTGACCCACACCTGGCGCTCGTCGGGGCGGCTCATCACGAAGATCGGCTGGCCCTGGACGGGGATGCGGCCGGTGAGCGACCAGTCGTCGGTGTCGGCGATGAGCACCTCGTGGCGACCCACCGCCGGAAAGAACGCCTGGTCGCCGGCCATGGCCCAGCCTTCCAGGTGCGGCATCTTGTAGACCGGCAGACGTTCCTCGCCGCGGCCGTAGTCGGGCAGGATGCGCTGCACGCCTTTCTCGGGATGCCACAGGTCGAGCAGCGCCATGCCGTCCTCGCCGAACAGCCCGGCGATGTAGTAGCGACCGTTGGCGGTGATCAGGGCGTCGTAGGGTTGGCTGCCGATGTCGCGGTACTTGGTCACTTCCGGCTCGTCGCCGCTCATGTCCAGTACCCAGATCTGGTTCGCCTCGAAGAGGCTGAATACGAAGCGGTTGCCGGGGGCGTCCACCACGCCCACCACCTTGGCCTGGGCAGTTTCGCCCGTGTCCGTTTCATAGTCGGCGGGCACGTCGGCGACCAGCTCCAGCGTCTCGGCATCGAACACCTTGACGCCGCCGGGCTCGTAGTTGCCCACCGCGACGTAGCGACCATCCTGGGAGATGGCGCCGCCGATGCTGTTGCCGGACTGGATGACACGCCCATCGATCTCGCCGGTGAGCATGTCGAGGCGCGTGAGCCCGCCGTCGCGGCCGAACACGAAGGCATGGCGGGCGTCGCGGCTGAACTTCACCGAGGCGTGAGAGAGGTCGCCGAAGCCCTCGACGTGTTGCAGCACGGTCTTTTCGGTGGTGTCGACCAGCGCCACGCTGCCGGTGGCGCGTTCGATCACCACACCGAGATCGCCGGTGCCGCGCAGTGACGGGGTATCGTCGCCACTGGCATCGGCCAGCGCCGGTGTGGCCGCCAGCAGGGCCAGGCCAGCAGCGGCGAGCAGGGTCTTGAGCGAAGCGGTAATGGGCATCGGGTCTCTCCTGGTTGGCCTGATTGGCCTGTTGCGGCGCAGGGTCACTCCTGCGAATCCGCCGTATCAAGGGGGTTGTCGGTCTGCAGGTGCTCGGCGATCCAGCGCGCGTCGGCCTCATCGATCAGCGCTCCCCACCCCGGCATGGCGGTGCCGGGAATGCCGCTGAGGATGAGATGGCTGAGCGCCTCGACGCTGTATTCGTTCATGCGGTCGCGGGGCAGGGCAGGGCCGAGCCCGCCGCGCAGCGTCATGCCGTGGCAGGAGCCGCAATCCTGGTAGAGCAGCGTCTCCAGTTCGGCCTGGCGTTCGGCGTCGGGGGCCTGCGGTTCCGCGTGGGCCACCAGCGGTATCAGAAGAGCGCAGAGCAGCAGGGGCAGCAAGTGCATGGAAAGCCTCGCGATGCAGAAGGGTCTGAGCGTCGGCGAAAGACGCTCGAGCGAGTGTCCCGCCGGCGCGGAGGCGTTGCTTTGACCGGCGTCAATGGCAGTGGGGTTTGTCGTGTCGCGCCAGCGGAAAAGTCATATGGCGGATACCTCTTTTGACCTGTGTCAACGGCAGCGGCGATCATCGCTTCCCGAATGAATGTGGCATGTAAGATACCACTGAGCCAGATCATTCCACTCGACTCCGGTGACTGCCCAATGGTCGCACTCGATGCCCTCGACCGACACCTCATCGACGCCTATCAGCGTGACCTCCCGTTGTGCGAGCGCCCCTTTGCGGCCATGGCCGAGCGGCTCGGGGTGAGCGAAGCGGCGGTGCTGTCGCGGCTCGAACGTCTGGCCGCCGAGGGTGTGTTGAGTCGGGTGGGCCCGGTGTTCGACCACGCCCGGGCCGGGGCCAGTCTGCTGGCTGCCGTGGCCGTGCCGGAGGCCGAGCGCGATGCCGTTGCGGCACGTATCAGCGACTACTCCGGGGTGAACCACAACTACGCCCGTGAGCACCGCTACAACCTGTGGTTCGTGATGACGGCGGCCGACGAGTCGCAGCTTGCCGCCCGACTCGATGCCCTGGAAGCCGAGCTGGGCCATCCGGTACTGCGCTTGCCCATGCTCGAGGCGTTCCACATCGACCTCGGCTTTCCCATTCCCTGGTACGAGCTGGAGGGCGTATGAGCGATATCGTGTCTCGCCAGGCGGCCGAGCGCCAGTTGCGCGCCCGGCTCGAGCAGGGTCTGCCACTCACGGCGCGTCCGTGGCAGGCGCTGGCCGAGCAGTGCGGGCTCTCCGAGGGTGAAGTGCTGGCCTGCGTCGAGCGCTGGCAGGCCGAGGGTCTCATCAAGCGCCTGGGCCTGGTGGTACGCCACCGTGCCCTGGGCATCGACGCCAACGCCATGGTGGTGTGGGACGTGCCCGACGGCTCCGTGGGCGAGCTGGGTCAGCGGTTGGCCGCTGAGCCGGCCGTCACGCTCTGCTATCGGCGTCCGCGGCGCCCCGACTGGCCCTACAACCTGTTCTGCATGATCCACGGTACCCGCCGCGAGCAGGTCGAAGCGCAGCTTGCCGAGATCGTCGTCCGCCAGGGCCTTGAGGCCATCCCCCATAGCGTGCTGTTCAGTCACCGGGCCTACAAGCAGTGTGGCGGCCGCTTTATCCAAGAGGAATCGAGCCATGAGCGCCGAGCCCATCACCCGGCCTGAGCCGGCCACGCTGGATGCCGCCGATCGGCGTATCGTCAACCGCCTGCAGGATGGGTTGCCGCTGGTGGCGGCGCCCTATGCCGCCGTAGCGGCCGAGCTAGAGCTCTCCGAGGGCGAACTGCTTTACCGCCTCGAGCGGCTGCTGGGGAGCGGCGTGCTGAGCCGCTTCGGACCGATGTATCACGCCGAGCGGCTGGGCGGGGGCCTGACCCTGGCCGCACTGGCGGTGCCTGAACCCGATTACCCGCGGATAACCGAGCTCGTCAACGCTTTTCCCGAAGTGGCGCATAACTATCGCCGCGAGCATCGGCTCAACATGTGGTTCGTGCTGGCTACCGAAACGCCGACGCGCATCGATGAGGTGGTCGCCGAGATCGAGGCGGCTACGGGCCTGCCCGTCTACAACATGCCCAAGCAGGAGGAATTCCATGTCCGTCTCCACCTGCCCGTCTGAGACCGAGGTGAGCAATCCCCCCCGGCAGGACGGGCTGGATGTCCTCGATCGGGCCATCGTGGTGGCCACCCAGGCCGGCTTGCCGCTGGTCCCCGATCCGTGGCGCGCCGTGGGCGAGCCGCTCGGATTGTCGGGCGAGGCGGTGCGCGAGCGCATGGCGCGCATGCAGGCGGCCGGGATCATCCGCCGCGTGGCTGCGGTGCCCAACCACTATCGCCTGGGCTACGTGGCCAATGGGATGACGGTGTGGGACGTGGACGATGCGCACGTCGACCGGCTGGGTCGCGAGGTGGCGACTCTGCCCGGCGTCAGCCATTGCTACCGCCGCCCGCGCCACCTGCCGGAATGGCCGTACAACCTGTTCGTGATGCTGCATGGGCGAACCCGCGAGGAGGTGGAGCAGCAGGCCGAACGGCTACGTGAGCGTCTGGGTGCGGCCTGCCGCGACCATCGCATCCTCTACAGCTCGCGCATTCTCAAGAAGACCGGGCTGCGCCTGGCCGGCCGCTCCGACCGGCAGGGCCAGTCGCGCTAGATGCTGCCGCTTTCGAGGAGAGTCTCATGTTCCGAGTCACCCGCTACATCAAGTCCCTGGTCGAACCGACCCCAGTGCCGCCGGCCCACAAGCCACCCGGCCCGGTGGTGATCTGGAACCTGATCCGGCGTTGCAATCTCACCTGTAAGCACTGCTATACCACCTCGGCGGACATCGACTTCGCCGGCGAGCTATCCACCGAGGAAGCCATGGCAGTGCTCGACGACCTGCACCGCTTTCGCGTGCCGGCACTCATCCTCTCGGGGGGCGAGCCGCTGATGCGCCCCGATATCTTCGACCTGTCGCGCCGCGCCCGGGCGCTGGGCATCTACACCGGCTTGTCCACCAACGGTACCCTGATCACCGAAGACAACATCGATGAGATCGCCGACGTCGGCTACGACTATGTGGGAATCAGCATCGACGGACTGGAGGCCACCCACGACGTCATCCGTCAGCGCCAGGGGGCATTCCGCGAGTCGATGCATGCCGTCAAGCTGTGCAAGGAGCGCGGCATCAAGGTGGGTCTGCGCTTCACCCTGACCCGCGAGAACTACGAGCAGCTCGGCGATATTCTGGCGCTGCTTGACGAGCACGACGTCGACAAGTTCTACCTCTCGCACCTCAACTACGGCGGTCGTGGGCGGCGCCACAGCAAGCAGGATGCCTGGCACCAGATGACCCGCGATGCCATGACGCGGTTGTTCGATCACTGCCGCAGCGAACTCGAGCGTGGCATCGAACGCGAGTACGTCACCGGCAACAACGACGCCGACGGCCCCTTCCTGCTGATGTGGGCGCGCGAGCACTTCCCCGAGCAGGCGGATGCCCTGGAACGGCGCCTGCTGAACTGGGGAGGCAACGCCTCTGGCGAGTACATCGCCAACATCGACAACCTGGGCCACGTACACCCGGATACGTTCTGGTGGGACCACGACCTGGGCAACGTTCGGGAACGCCCCTTCTCGGCGATCTGGCGCGATACCACCGACCCGCTGATGCGTGGCTTCCGGCAGCGCCCGCGGCCGCTCAAGGGGCGCTGCGCCGAGTGCGGCTTTCTGGCCATCTGCAACGGCAATACCCGGGTGCGCGCCTGGAAGGTGAGCGGAGATCCCTGGGAAGAGGATCCAGGCTGCTATCTCAGCAACCCGGAGATCGGCGTTGCCGAGGGGAGCGTGCGTCGCGTGGCCGCGCCCTACGATGCCATTCAGGCCATCGAGCTATAGCTGCGCCATGACATTACACAAGACCGACCAGACAAGACCGCGTTGACGCTTCGGGGAGAGGCCGACCATGACGACACACCGCCAACCGCGACACCTGAGTTTCGACCTCGACGAGGCGCCATTGGCGCCTGGTGAGGTCGCCATCGTCGGCGCCGGGCCGGGTGACCCGGGCCTGCTGACCCTGCGTGCCCTGTCGCTGCTGCAGCAGGCCGACTGCCTGGTTTTCGACCGTTTGGTCTCCCAGGAAGTGCTGGCGCTGGCGAGCCCCGGCGTGAAGCGTTTCTACGTCGGCAAGGCGGCGAGTCACCATGCCCTGCCCCAGGAAGAAACCAACGCTCTGCTGGTACGCCTGGCCCGCGACGGCCAGCGGGTGCTGCGTCTCAAGGGCGGCGACCCCTACATCTTCGGCCGCGGCGGTGAGGAGGCCGAGTACCTCATCGAGCACGGCATCGGTTTTCGCGTGGTGCCGGGCATCACCTCGGCATCCGGCTGTTCCACCTACTCGGGGTTTCCGCTCACCCATCGCGACTTCGCCCAGAGCGTCACCTTCGTCACCGGCCACGCCAAGGCGGACGGCGAACTGGCGCTGGACTGGTCGGCGCTGGCGGTGCCCAACCACACCGTGGTGTTCTACATGGGGCTGGCCAACGCCGAACTGATCAGTCGCGAAATGCAACGCCATGGGTTGCCTGCCTCGCATCCGGTAGCGCTGGTGGAGCGCGGCACCACCCCCGAGCAGCGCCATGTACTGGCCACCCTCGGTGATGTCGTCGAGGTCATCGAACGCGAGGCATTCCGCCCGCCGACCCTCATCGTGGTGGGCGAGGTGGTTCGCCTGGCCGATCATCTGGCGCCGGCGATGACCAACCTGACCCGGCATGCGATGGAGGAACCGCCCATGGGGAGGCTGGCACTGTGAACCTGCGCATCACCGTGACGACCCTGTTGACCGGAGCCCTGTGGGGGCTCGGCGTGATGGCATCGCCGGCACTGGCCGAGACGCCGGATCCGCACATGCTCTACAACCAGCACTGCTCCGCATGCCACGGCGTGGGCCGGCTGGGCGGAATCGGGCCGGCGTTGCTGCCGGAAAACCTATCGCGACTCAAGCCCGATGCGGCTCGAGACGTGATTCGTGACGGTCGCCCGGCCACGCAGATGCCGGCCTTCGGTGCGCTGCTCGACGATGACGAAGTCGCCGCACTGGCCGAGTGGATCTATGAGCCGCCCGAGGAAGAACCGACCTGGACGGATGACGATATTCTCGCCAGCCATGTCGTCGACCATCCTTACGGGAGTCTGCCCGACGAACCGGTGTTCGAGGTCGAGGATCTCAAGAACCTCTTCATCGTGGTGGAGACGGGCGACCACCATGTCAGCCTGCTCGACGGCGACACCTTCGAGCGCATCGAGCGTTTCCCCAGCCGCTATGCACTGCACGGTGGGCCCAAGTACACTCCGGACGGCCGCTACGTCTACTTCGGCTCCCGCGATGGCTGGATCACCAAGTACGACATCTACAATCTCGAAGTCACCGCCGAGGTGCGTGCCGGCATCAACATGCGCAATATCGCCGTCTCCGCCGATGGCCGCTACGTGATGGCCGCCAACTACCTGCCGCACACCCTGGTGCTGTTCGATGCCCGCAATCTCGAGCTGATCGCCACCCTGCCGGTGGAGGCCGAGAACGGCGAGACCTCGCGGGTCAGCGCGGTGTACACGGCGCCGCCGCGCAACAGCTTCGTCGCCGCCCTCAAGGACATTCCCGAGATCTGGGAGATCCGCTGGCCTGAGCAGCGCGCCGAAGGTGACGAGCCGCTGGTCGGCGACTTCGCTCTGCATCGCATGGAGGCGCCGGACTACATGGATGACTTCTTCTTCGATCAGTCGTACCGCTACCTGGTGGGTGCATCCCGCGGCGACGGTGGCGGTGGCGTGGTATTCGACATGGACGCAGAGGAGAAGGTGGCCGACCTGCCGCTGGAGGGCATGCCCCACCTGGGCGCCGGCACCACCTGGGAACTCAACGGGCGCCGGGTGATGGCGATCCCGCACATCGACAAGGGGCTGGTGTCGGTGTTCGACATGAGCGACTGGTCGTTGATCACCCACATCGAGACCGACGGGCCGGGATTCTTCATGCGCAGCCACGAGAACTCGCCCTACGTCTGGGTGGACGTCTTCTTCGGCCCCAATCATGACCGCATTCACGTGATCGACAAGCAGACGCTGGAGATTGCCGAGACGCTGATTCCCGAGCCCGGCAAGACCGCCGCCCACGTGGAGTTCGATCGCGACGGCGAGACCCTGCTGCTGAGCATCTGGGACGACGACGGCGCGCTGCTGCGCATCGACGCCGAGACGCTGGAGGAGCTCGACCGCATGCCGATGAAGAAGCCCTCGGGCAAGTACAATGTGTGGAACAAGACGCAGTACGAGGAGGGGACCAGCCACTGAGGTGTTTCCCGCGAGTCCGGCCAGCGGGTCGGGCTCGGCGCATGGGTCTGGCATGGCAGGGTGGTCGGGAAAGAAGCATTCTTGATGCGCATCATGGCCTTTGGGCGGGCTTTTCCGCACAATGGCAATATCCTAGCGTTTCACTCGGGTATCGTGACCATGCCGTCCTCTTCGTCGTCTCTGCACTCCCTCTCTCTGGCACGCCTGCCCGTGGCGCGCCTGGCCTTCCGCCCGTTCTTCCTGCTGGCGGCGCTGTTCAGCGTCCTCTCCATGGTGGTGTGGTTCGCCTTCTGGCACGGTGACATCCTGCTGCGCCCCTACGGCGGGCTGATGTTCTGGCATCAGCACGAGATGCTCTTCGGCTTTGCCATGGCCGTGGTCGCGGGTTTTCTGCTCACTGCGGTGCAGAACTGGACGGGGTTGCCGAGCCTCAAGGGGGGGCCGCTGTTGGCGCTGGTGGCCACCTGGTTAGCGGCGCGATTGCTGATGGCCTTTCCCCTGGGGCTGCCGGCCTGGCTACTGGCATTCGTCGATCTGCTCTTTCTGCCAGCGGTGGCGGCGGTCATGGCGCGCCTGGTCATTGCCGCGAAGCGCTGGCGCAATCTGGTCTTCCTGCCCGCACTCACGCTGCTCTTCATTGCCAACCTGGCCATGCACCTCGGCGTAATGAATGGCGATGCCGACCTCATCCGTCAGGCGTCCTATCTGGCGGTGCTGTTGATCACGCTGCTGATGGTGGTGGTCGGTGGTCGAGTGATCGCCATGTTCACTGCCAATCGCCTGGGACGACCGAGGAAGGCACCCATTCCGGGGTTGGAATACGCCAGCCTGGGTAGCGTCATGGCACTGGTGCTGGCTCAACTGCTGGCCATGCTGGGTCTGACGCTGCCGGCGCCCCTGTTGGCTGCCCTCATGGGGTTGGCGGCAGTGGCCAATGGGTTACGCTTGGCGCGCTGGGACGGCTTGGCGAGCTGGCGTGAACCTCTGTTGTGGGGCCTGCATGCCAGCTATGCGTTCATACCGATTGGGCTGGCCATGTGGGCGCTCTCGCAGCTGGGCGGCTTTCGCGCCGAACTCGCCGTGCATGCCCTGACCATCGGTGGCATGGGTACCATGATGTTGGCCATGATGTCGCGCGTTTCGCTGGGCCACACCGCCCGTCCCATCCGTACCCTGCCGGGCATCGGCGTGGCGCTGGGATTGATGGTGGCGGCTGCGTTGCTGCGCTCGCCGGTGCTGGCCCTGTTTCCGCAGATCACCCACTGGACCTACAACCTGGGCATCATCTTCTGGTGTCTGGCCTACGGCGTCTTCCTGTTCCACTATACGGTGCCATTGTTGTCGTCGCGTGCCGATGGCCAGGACGGCTAGCCAGCGTCTCGCGCCAGTTGCGGGCTGCGAGCGACGATTCTGCCCGCAGCCCGCAGCCCGCAGCCCGCAGCCCGCAGCCCGCAGCCCGCAGCCCGCAGCCCGCAGCCCGCAGCCCGCAGCTGGAGTCGACCATGCTGGAGTACTACCTGCCGATCAAGCATCTGCACTTGCTGACCGTGACGCTGAGCCTGGCGTTCTTCCTGGTGCGCGCAGTGTGGTCGGTGCGCCAGGCGCCGATCCTGCAGCGCCGCTGGGTGAAGGTGTTGCCTCACGTCAACGACACGCTGCTGCTCACCTTCGGGATACTGCTGATGGTGATGCTGTCGATGTGGCCTCACCAGCATCCTTGGCTCGCTGCCAAGCTTGTCGCCCTGCTGCTCTACATCGGCCTGGGCACCGTGGCCATCAAGCGCGGACGCAGCCCCGCCGTCCGGGCAGTGGCGGCAGTGGCAGCAGTAGCGGCCTTCGGCTACATGGTGGGGGCCGCCGTCACGCATCACCCGCTCTCCTGGTTGATGGTCCTGTGAGCTGGCTGCCGCGTGCCGGGCGTCTATACTGAGGTCGCGTCGAAGACTCACTCGCCAGGAAGGATGAACCCATGAGCGATCACTCTCTCCCCAGCGGTGCCGGCAAGGTGGCCGAGGAATATCCGGCGGTATGGGAGGCGTTCGAGACCCTCGGTCAACGCTGTGCCGAAAGCGGGCCGCTGGATGCGCGCACCCGCCGACTGGTCAAGCTCGCCCTGGCGGCAGGCGCCGGCTCCGAGGGCGCCGTTCACTCCCATGTACGGCGAGGCCTGCGCGAGGGCATCGAGCCCGAAGCGTTGCGACAGGTTGCCCTGCTGGCCGTACCTACGCTGGGTTTGCCGGCTGGCGTTGCATCGCTGACCTGGATCGATGATATCGTCGAGAGCTGAGTAGCGTGTGCTGGGTTTCTCCGGTCGGCCTGCGACATCGTGTCGCGAGTCGCCAGGCGGCGCCATGATCGCGGTGGTGTCGCTTCTTCCCTCCAATTTGACCAAGGTCAATGCCCCGGCGGGCTGGCTACTGCTATTCTAAACATGCATCATAAATGCATGTTTAAAAAAAGGGGTGGGACCGGTCGATCTCGGCTGCGGGTCCCGCAAATGCCAAGCAAGCAAGGGGGGATGGCCCATGACCGAAGGCCTCACCAAGGCAGCGGCCCGCAATATCTTCTATGGCGGCTCGCTGTTTTTCTTCCTGTTGTTTACCGCGCTGACGGCTCATAGCCATTGGTACATGGTCAACACGTCCACCGACAGCGAAGGGTTGACCGACTCCGTCGAGCTCGGCAAGCACGTCTGGGAAGAGAACATGTGCATCAACTGCCACAGCATCATGGGCGAGGGTGCCTACTTCGCGCCGGAGCTGGCCAACGTCTGGGAGCGCTATGGCGGCCACGACAACCCGGAAGGCGCACGCATGGCACTGACCGCCTGGATGCGGGCCCAGCCGACCGGTGCGGAAGGTCGTCGCCAGATGCCTTATTTCGACCTCAGCGACGAGGAGATGAATGCGCTGATCGACTTCCTCAAGTGGACCGACTCCATCGACGACCAGGATTGGCCACCGCACCCCGCGGGCTGAGCGGCGTGACGTGAGTCCGGGTTGATGATGCAAGGAGAACGATACCGATGAAATACGAAACCCAGAAGGTGGCCTTGCCATTCTTCATGGTGGCCATGGCTCTCTTCGCACTGCAGATCGTCTTCGGTCTGCTGGCGGCCACCGTCTATATCGCACCCAACTTCATGGCTGAAGTGATGCCCTTCAACATCATGCGCGTCAGCCATACCAACCTGCTGATCGTGTGGCTGCTGATCGGCTTCATGGGCAGCACCTACTATCTGATGCCCGAAGAGGCCGAGCAGGAGATTCACAGCCCGGGGCTTGCCTACCTGCAGCTGGCGATCTTCGCCTTTGCCGGTGCCGCGGCGCTGGTCGGCTACCAGTTTGGCATCCACGAAGGGCGCGAGTTTCTCGAGCAGCCGTTCTGGATCAAGGTGCTGATCACCATTTCCTATCTGATTTTCCTGTTCAACACCAGCATGACCCTGCTCAAGGGACGCAAGACGGCCATCAACCTGGTGCTGATGCTGGGCCTGTGGCTGGCTGCGGTGTTCTGGCTGTTCGCCTTCTACAATCCTTCGAACCTCGCCGTGGACAAGCTCTACTGGTGGTGGGTCGTGCACCTGTGGGTCGAAGGCGTGTGGGAGCTGATCATGGCTTCGCTGCTCGGCTACCTGCTGATCAAGATGTCCGGCGTCGACCGCGAGGTCATCGAGAAGTGGCTTTACGTCATCGTCGGCCTGTCGCTGTTCTCGGGCCTGCTGGGGACCGGACACCACTACTACTGGATCGGTGCGCCGAGCTACTGGCAGCCCATCGGGAGCATCTTCTCCACCCTCGAGGTGATCCCGTTCTTCGCCATGGTGGTGTTCGCCTTCTACATGTTCTGGAAAGGCAGCCGTAACCATCCCAACAAGGCGGCCATGCTGTGGGCACTGGGCTGTCCGACCATTGCCTTCTTCGGCGCCGGCGTGTGGGGCTTCATGCACACTCTGTCGTTCATCAACTACTACACCCACGGCACCCAGGTCACCGCGGCACACGGCCACTTGGCCTTCTACGGTGCCTACGTGATGCTGATCCTGGGCATCATCACCTACGCCATGCCGCAGCTGCGTCGCGTGCAGCCGTACAACCAGGTGATGAACATGTGGGGCTTCTGGATCATGACCTCGGCCATGTGCTTCATGACCTTCACCCTGACCTTTGCCGGTGTCGTTCAGACTCACCTGCAGCGGGTGCTGGGCATGAACTACATGGAGGTGCAGAGCCAGCTCGACCTCTTCTACATCATGCGTCTGGGCTCTGGCGTCGCGGTGACCGTGGCTGCCGTGATGCTGCTGTACTCCTTCTTCGGTCCGTCACGCGAGCAGGTGCCTGCCACCAGCGCGCCGTTGACCGCAGCCGAGTGAGTGCTCGTCGGTGGGGCGCTTGCGCCCCACCGATTCCTTCCCCTGGAGTGACCTCATGTCCCATACAGCCATTGCCAGCGAGCCTGCCGTCGAGCAGGCGCTGCCCTATTACGAGCCGGTCGGCAGCGAATGCACGCTGTTCGAGCAGGCCTACCAGCAGCGGCTGCCGTTGCTGCTCAAGGGGCCGACCGGCTGCGGCAAGACCCGTTTCGTCAGCCACATGGCGGCGAAGCTCGGGCGGCCGCTGTTCACCGTCTCGTGTCACGATGACCTGACCGCCGCCGACCTCACCGGTCGTTACCTGCTGCAGGGTGGCGAAACGCGCTGGGTCGACGGTCCGCTGACCCGCGCCGTGCGCGAGGGTGGCATCTGCTACCTCGACGAGGTGGTCGAGGCGCGCAAGGACGTGACCGTGGTTCTGCACCCCTTGACCGACGACCGTCGCCTGTTGCCGCTGGAGCGTACCGGCGAGCTGCTCGAGGCGCCGGACGATTTCATGCTGGTGGTTTCCTACAACCCCGGCTATCAGCACATTCTCAAGTCGCTCAAGCCGAGCACCCGCCAGCGCTTCGTGGCGATGTCGTTCGACTTTCCGCCCCCCAAGGCGGAGTGCGAGATCGTCGCCCGCGAGAGCGGCCTGGCTTACGATCGCTGCGCTGCCCTGGTCAACTTGGCCTCGCGGCTGCGTGCCATGAAAGGCCAGGATCTGGAAGAGGGCGTCTCCACACGCCTGCTGGTCTACTGCGCGACGTTGATCGCCGCGGGGATGCCGATCCTCGAAGCGACCCGAGCGACTCTGGTGGAGCCGCTCTCCGATGATCAAGACGTTCAGGAAGGGCTGCTGGAATCGATCAAGGCAACCTTTGGGTAAGACGGTGCCTCATCGCAAGGTGTATCGGGGGCAGGCCTGCCACCGGGTAAGCCCCGAGCAAAGAGCGCCGACATGAATTAACGTCTTCTCGCTCAGGAGATTGATGATGCTGGACTTTCTCGAGGTCGAGGAGTTCGTCGGCCGCCACTGGCATCGCTGGGCCTCCAGCGCGGCCAGCTATCCGGATCACCCCGAGTCGGCGGTGCATCTGGACGATCTGCGTACGCTGCTCGGCGTCTTCTTTCGCAGCGGTGGCGGCGAGTCCGGTATCGAGGTGGCTGCCATTGCCCGGCGCAACTCTCGCCACCGACTGTCGTTGCGCCAGCGCCTGGGCCTCGACGAAGAGGCGCTGGACCAGGCGCGCCGCGACGAGGAGCATTTGCTGTTGCCGCCGCGCATCGCGCTGTTTGCCGACGCCTCCCTGAACCGCGACCTCTACATCTGGCTCACCGCCTACCTGGCGTCGGGCCAGCGTGCCGAGGGTGCCGCCGACCCCCTGCAGAACGATCTGCTGTCACTGCGTACGGCCCGTTGTATCACCCTGCGGGTGCTCGAACGCTTTCCGGGCCTGGCCGAGCGCCACGCCCGGCTGTGCCAGGCGCTGCGCGAGGTTCGCCCTCAGCGCAAGCGCTTGCCGCCCATGGAGGCGGCGCTGGAGGAAGCGCTGCTCGCCCAGCTCGGTGCCCCGGTGCCCGATGACGACGGTTGGGCCGCCGCCATGCATCGCGCCATCGTCGATGACGGCTTGCCACTGACCGACTTCCAGGCTCCGCGGGGCTATCGGCCGCCGCTGCCGGTGCCGCTGTGGGGGCAGGTGGTGACGCTGGGTACCCGTGACGGCGCTCGCGAGGACACCGCCGACGATGCGGAGATCGCCTTGCGTCGCAACCAACCGGAAGACGATGCCGGCAAGCGCCAGGCCGACCGCCGCGAGCAGGATCAAGCCGACCGTGACGACCCGCTGATGCTCAACGCCTCGGAGAAGATGCTCTCCTGGGCCGAGATGGTGAACCTCAACCGCCACGTCGAGGACGAGGAGGAGGAGACCGCCAAGGAGGCGGCCGACCAGATGGAGGAGATCGTGCTCAGCCCCAACCGCAAGCAGGCGGCCTCGCGGCTCAAGCTCGACCTCGATCTGGCACCGGACGAGGCGTCGGGAGGTCGCCTGGCGGGTCGCCACACTTACCCTGAGTGGCACCACCGCAAGCAGGTCTACCTCCCGGACCACTGCGTCGTCCACAGCGACGTGCAGAGCGAGGAGGGCGAACAGTGGGAGCCCGATGAAGCGACCCGGCGTCGCATTCGCCGCGTCCGCCGCGAGTTCGAGGCACTGCGGCCGCGTCGCGAGATCCTGCGCGGCCAGCTGGACGGCAGCGACCTCGACATGGATGCGGTGATCCGTTCGCGCTGCGACCTGGCCGCCACCGGCGAGGCCAGCGACCGGATCTACCTGTCGGCCCGCGAGCAGGCGCGCGATCTCGCCGTGTCGATCCTCATCGACGTCTCGCTCTCCACCGAAGCCTGGCTCGAGGATCGGCGCGTCCTCGACGTCGAGAAGGAAGCCCTGTTGGTGCTGGGGCACGGCCTGGCCGGCTGCGGTGACGACTACGCCATCCACTGCTTCACCTCGCATCGCCGCCACAAGGTGTGGGTCAATACCCTGAAGGACTTCGAGGAGACCATGAGCGATCGGGTGGCGCGCCGCATCGCCGCGCTGCGCCCCGGCCACTATACCCGCATGGGGCCGGCGATCCGTCACGTCACCCAGGAGCTGGCCAAGCGGCCCAACCGCCATCGCCTGCTGCTGGTGCTCACCGACGGCAAGCCCAACGACACCGACTACTATGAAGGGCGCTACGGCATCGAGGATACCCGCAAGGCAGTGCTCGAAGCGCGCCAGCAGGAGGTCAAGGTGTTCGGCGTGACCGTCGACAGCGAAGGGCATCGGTACGTGCCGCACCTGTTCGGGCGCGGCAGCTACGCCATCCTCAATCGCCCCGAGCACCTGTCGCTGGCGTTGCCGGGCATCTACCGTCAGATCATCGGCACCTGAGGAGACATGGCCATGACCAATCCCCGTCTCGCCATTGCCGTTGCCATCGGGCTCACCATCGGCCTGGCGGTGGTGCTGCCCCTGGCCTGGCTGATCAACAACCGCGACTGGGGGGTGGGGCTGATGCTGCTCGTGCCCCTCATCGTCTACGGCCTGATGCGCCTGGCCCGCGTCCTCGAGGCGTGGGCCCGGGCGAAGCCGCCATCATCCGGACGCGAGAGTTCCCGAGAGTAGACGCGACTTACGGCGAGACGTCCCAGGTGTCGATACGCTTGCCTGCCACGAAGGTCTGTTGCGGTTGGAGAGCGTCGTCGATCAATGTCACGTCGGCATCGAAACCCACGGCCAGGCGCCCCTTGTGAGCCTCCAGGCCCAGCACCCGCGCCACGTTCGCGCCGATCAGCCCCAGGGCCAGTTCCAGCGGTAACACGTTCTCGCGGACCAGGCGCTGCCAGTCGCCGATCAGGGCGGTGTTGCGCGCCACGCGCATACCGATGTAGCCGCCCTGGGCATCGAACTCGGGCAGGCTGCCGTTACAGTCGGAGCTCATGGTGATGCGTTCGGCGGGCACGCCATGGTCGAGCAGGCGCGCCACCGCTTCGAAGGCGGAAATGTCCTTCTCGCCGACCTCGTCGAAGGCGGTGACATCCACGCTGGCCTTGAAGGCGAGCGCATAGTCGGCGGCCTCCTCGAGGAGGGCGTGGTGGCGGTTCACGTGGGTGGGAATCACCTGCTCGGCGGGAATCTCGGTCTCCGTGAGCAGCCGGCGCAGCGGTTCCAGGCCACGCCGGCCGTCACCGACGTGGAAATGGCAGATGCCGCGCTTGCCGGCGAGCATGGCGCCGACACGCGCCTCGCTGACCAGCCGCGCGATCTCGTCCTGGCTGGGCTGGCTGGAGCGATGGTCCGAGATCGCCAGCTCGCCCAGGCCGATGACCTCGGGGATCCAGGCCAGATCGCGCTGCACGTCGCCGGTGAGGGTTGGCGGCGGTACGCGATACGACCCCGTGTACATATAGGCCGCGATGCCTTCGGCCTTGAGCCCACGTACCTTGGCCAGCAGATCTGCCGGCGAGCGGCTGATGCCATCGGTGCCTAGCACTCCCACCACCGTGGCGATGCCCATGGCGGCGATCTCGGCGGCGGTGATCTCGGGGCAGCGGCTGCCGCAGCCCCCTTCGCCGCCGCCTCCCGTCACGTGGACGTGCTGGTCGATGAAAGCGGGCACGGCGGTGAGGTCGCGCGCTTCGATCACCTCGATCGGCCAGCCTGTCGGGATCGCCAGGTCGCGCCCGAGGGCGGCGATACGGCCGTCGGCGAACAGAATGTCGGTGGTCTCTAGGGGCGCCGGTGCGAAGATGCGGCCGACGCGCAGTAGCGTCAGCAGGCGCTCGTCTGCCCCGTCCATCAGGTCGACTCGCCGGTGGAGTCGGCGGATGGCGAGAAGCGCCGGCCCTGAAAGCGCTCGATGGCTCCGTCGATGTCATCGATCAGCAGTACCAGCAGGTCGCCCTGGCTCGCCTCATCGAAAGCCCTGTCGACGGCCTGGGCCTCCGCCATGATGATCTCCACCCGGCAGGCGTTACCCACCGACTCTGCCCCGTCGCGCAGCAGGCCGGCGGCCTCGCCGGGCGTACGACCCCGGGAATCGGTCTCGTAGATGTAGACGATGTCATGCATGCGTGCCAGCAGAGTGCCCAGGCTGAACAGATCCTCGTCGCGGCGGTTGCCCGGGGCGCTGGCCACGCTGATGCGTCGCCCTGCCGGGATCCGGCTGACCAGCTCGCCGAGGGCCTCGAGGGCCGGCACGTTATGTCCGTAGTCGATGAGAACCTTGATGCCGTCGGCTTCGATGAGGTTGGTGCGCCCGGGGTTCTGTCCCGGTGTGGGGTGGAAGGTGCGCAGGCCCACCTGGATATCGGCGATGGAGAGCCCCAGGGCATGGGCCGCGGCACTGGCGGCCAAGGCGTTGGCGACGTTGAAGCGGGCGTGCCCCTCGAAGGTGATGGGCACGTCCATCACCGGTATCACCTCGGCCTCGACATGGCCCTGGCGCATCACGATGCGCTCGTTGTGTACGGTGAAGGCCACCCCGTGTTCGCGGACGTGTTGCCGGACCGGCCGCGAGTCGGGATCCAGGGTGAAGAGGATGGTCTCGCCACGCACCCACTCCTGGCCGGCCAGGACACGCGGGTCGTCGGCATTGAGCACGGCGGTGCCGCTCTGGCTCACGGCATCGATCACTACCGTCTTGCAGCGTGCCAGCTCGTCCAGGGTTTGGATGTCGTGCTCGCCCAGGTGGTCGCTGGCGATGTTGAGCAACACTCCCACGTCGCATTCGTCGAAACCCAGCCCGCGGCGCATGATGCCCCCCCGGGCGACCTCGAGCACGGCGGACTCGACGGAGGGCTCGCGCAGCACGATCGCGGCCGCCTGGGGGCCGCTGTAGTCGCCGCGCATGATGACGTGGTTGTCGATCTCGATGGCGCCGGTGCAGGCCATGCCCACGTTGCGACCCGCCTGGCGCAGCAGATGCGAGATCAGGCGCACCGTGGTCGTTTTGCCGTTGGTGCCGGTGACCGCGACGATGGGAATGCGCGCATTGCCCTCGGGGTCGGGGAACAGCATGTCGATCACATGCTGGCCGACATCGCGGCCGATGCCGTGGGTGGGCGCCAGGTGCATGCGAAAGCCGGGCCCGGCATTGACCTCGACCACCGCAGCGGACTGCTCCTCCAGTGGCCGGGTCAAGGTCTCGGCCAGCAGATCGATGCCGATGATGTCCAGCCCGACCAGGCGCGCGATGCGCTCTGCCGCGTAGCGTACCTCCGGATGGACGTCGTCGGTCACGTCCGTGGCCGTGCCCCCGGTACTCAAGTTCGCCGTGGGCTTCAGGTAGACGATCTCGTTCTTCGGAATCACGCTGCTCAGGGTCAGGTTCTGCTGGCCGATCAGCCGCTGCGACTGCTCGTCCAGCTGTATCTGCGTGAGCAGGTTCTCGTGGCCGATGCCGCGACGCGGATCCTGGTTTTCCCGGTCGACCAGGGCCTGCAACGTGGCGACTCCATCGCCGATCACATGGGCTGGTCGTCGCCTGGCGGCGGCCACCAGCTTGCTGCCGATGACCAGCAGGCGATGGTCCTCGCCCCGGATGCATCGTTCGACGATCACCGAGGGGTTGCGGCGGGAAGCGATGTCGAAGGCTTCGCGCAGCGCCGGCTCATCAGCGATGTCGGTGCTCACGCCGCGGCCGTGGTTGCCGACCAGCGGCTTGACCACGATGGGATAGCCGATGTCGCGTGCGGCGTCGAGGGCTTCATCGATGGAGGCGCAGACACGGCCGTGGGGAACCGGAATGCCGGCATCGCCGAGCACCTGCTTCGTCCAGGCCTTGTCGTCGGCGATGCCGTAGCCGATCAGGTCCGTATGGCAGGTCACCGTCGCCTGGATCCGCTGCTGGCGGTGGCCATGACCCAACTGGACGTAGCTGTTCTCGTCACTCAAGCGGATATGGGGGATGCCACGCCGCTCGGCGGCTGCCACGATCGAGGCGGTGGAAGGCCCCAGCATGTGGGCATCGCGTATCGTCTTGAGACGGGCGATGATCGCCGGCATGTCGATCTCGCCGCCATGAAACAGCCGGGCGACTAGCTCGACGGCTTCGACCCCGGCCGCCAGGCCGCAGGCTTCGTCCCGGTAGCGGTAAACGACGTTGTAGATTCCCGGCTCGTAGCTGTCGATGGTCTTGCCGTAGCCCACGGAGAAGCCGATCAGGTTCTGCAGCTCGATGGCGACGTGTTCGACCACATGGCCGGCCCAGGTGCCACGCTCCAGCCGCTCGAGGAAGCCGCCGGGCCTGCCCACGGAGCAGCGGTGTTCCTGCAGGGTCGGCAGCAGAGCGGTAAGCCGCTCGACGATACCGGGGACGAGATCGCTTGGCTTCTCCTCGAGGTCCTCGATGTCCAGGCGCATGAAGATGGCCGGGTAGCGGCTGTAGTAGTTCGGACCCCGCAGGGCCCGGTGCGCAAGGATGTTCATCGGAGATCCGCCAGTGTGGCGGCCAGCGCATCGGCGGCAAGATAGCGACGTGCCTCGACATCGAAGCCATGGCCGCTGACCAGTGCATGCAGAACCTGGTGCTCGATGGCCACCGCCTCTCCCATCGACAGTTCGGCGATGTTCGAGCTCGCCAGGTCGCTGCTGTCGATGAGGATGACATGCCCCGGGCCGATGGCTTCGAGAACCCGGTTGGGGTGAATGATCACCGCCGCATCCTCGCCGATACCGACGCCCAGGTACTCGGGGTTGGTCGCCCCGACCTCCATCAGTCGCGTGAAACGTCCGCGCTCGAGAAAGTGACTGTCGATGATCAAGCCTTCGACGAGCCCGAGGCCGAAGGTCATGTTGACGGCGCCCTTGCGCAGGGCATCGGCGGCGGCGCCGTTGTAGATCATGGTGCCCGGCATGGCCGCTGCGCCGGCGCTGGTCCCGGCCACTACCGCACCCGCTTTCAGACGGGCACGGATGGCCGTCAGGGTGTCCGAGCCGCCCATCACGTTGGTCAAACGGAGCTGGTCGCCGCCGGTGAAGAAGATGACGCCGCACTGCTCGATCCGGCGTACGGCGTCGGCATCGGCCGCCTGGCGGCGGTCGCGGAGGGCCAGGGAGTGGACGCGGCTGGCGCCCAGGCGTGTGAAGGCCGCTTCGTAGTCGGGCAGCACCTCGTCGGGAATGCCGCTCGCCGTGGCGATGACGGCGACCTCGTCATGGCCCTCGGGTGCCAGGGCAAAGACCTGCCTCAGAATCTCGAGATCGGAGGTCCTGTCCTCGGCGCCGCCGATGGCCACGATACGGCCGGGTGCCACGTTGTGTTGGAAAGCCATAACCTGTTCGTCGCCCAGCGACGCTCTTGAGCAAACACAGAAGCCATGTCCGCGTGGGTCACTCGTCGAATGGCATGATGCTTGCCGCCTACGCTTTCACTTATAACAGTCATCCCGCTGCGGGGCACGTTCTCGCTGTCTTTTGCGCAACGATAAAGGGGAGTCGATGCCGCCGTTTGCCAGCCGTCGTCACGGGCATGTTCGATCCACGGCAGCAGAACTTGGGGCTGAAGTCGGCCTCAGCCGGCCAGCCGTGGCGCCGCATAGCCGGCGGCGATCAGTGCCAGCGTCAGAATCACCAGCCCCACGAAGGTGCCTTTCCAGGCGGGGGTGGCGGCCCGCAGATTGAGGTAGACCATCAGCAGCCGCTGGGCCTTGAAACCGGTGACCACGAGCACCAGCCCGGCCGACCACAGCGGCAGCGGCGCCCAGCTGCCCTGATCGAGCCGCGCCGAGAGCATGGCGACGAGCGTCAGCCCCATCAGCGTGAGCCAGGTGGCGAGCAGGCGGCGGGTGCCGGGCAAAGTGGTCATTATCACCTCATCGGGTCGGGCCGCTTTCAGGGCGGTGACGGGGGTTCAGCGCAGCAGAGAGCCCTCAGCGCAGTAGATAGATAAGCGGGTAGAGCAAAATCCAGATCAGGTCGACCATGTGCCAGAAGGCAGCGGCAGTCTCCACGTTGTCGGCGCTGGTGCGCCAGGTCACCAGTGCCAGCAGCCCCAGGCCGAACAGCACGTGGGCGAAGTGGAAGGCGGTCAGACCGTAGTAGAAGCCGAAGAAGAGATGGGTGTCGGGGGTGATGCCGGCAGCGAACTTGTCGGCGTATTCCACCACCTTGATCACGCCGAACACCACGCCCAGTGCCATGCTGGCGGTCAGCCACTGGCGGGTGCGTCGCCGCTGGCCATGGGAGATGGCTTCCACGGCCAGGGCCACGCACAGCCCGCTGGTCAGCAGCACCAGGGTGTTGAGCCCGCCCATCAGCGGGTCGAGGGCCTGCTGGGCGGAATTGAAGGCGGCCACGTCGGTGGCGCGCTGCCAGGCGTAGAGCGCGAAGAAGGCCGTGAAGACCAGCATCTCGCTGAGTATCAGCACCCACATCAGCGGATTGCCGGGTAACGCGGAGAGCGGTCCCCAGCCGGGGTTGGGCAGGGCGTGCGCTGCGTGACGCTCGCGGGATGACACGCTCAACCCTCCTGTCGCCGGAACTCGTGGCGGACCGTGGCGGAGCCGAGCTTCCACCCTGCCCAGGCGAACAGCACCGCCAGCAGTGTGGCGATGAGGATGATGGCGCTCAGAGTACCGGTGAGCCCGGCAGTGGGGGCGCTGCGATCCACCGCAGCGCTGGTGGCGGCCTCGGGCAGCAAGCTGAAGGTGAGCGGCGTCAAGGCGGCTCCACCCAGCACGGCGACGAAGCCCGTTGCGAGCAGGGCGAGAAAGGCACGTCGCGCCCAGGGGCGGCGCTGCAGCAGCGCGATGGCCAGCCACAGGGTGAGCAGAGCGCCGGCGAGCAGCAGCCCGGCCAGGGCCTGGCTGCGCTCGAGCAGCCAGGCGACACCGCCGGTCAGGCCGCCGCTGCCGGGCTCGACGGCCAGGACCAGCGCCAGTCGGTCACCGGGAAGCAGGGCCAGGCCGAGCAGGGCGATGGTCATCACGGCAAAGGCGATGAAGCCCCAGGCGATGGCGGTGACGGCGGTCGAGCGGGCGGTAAGCGGTGCGGAGCGAGTCGTGACCGATGCATTCATGATGGGTCTCCGTCGTCAGTCGCTCAGGCTGACGGAGGCGCCGCCCAGCCATAGGCTCTTGGGGGCCTCGATGGACTGCCCCCTCATCAAGCGGTTGATGCCCACGCCGCAGCGCCCGACCATCCAGATCAGGCAGGCCGTGAAGAAGCCGTAACCCAATGCCCAGGGGGCCCAGGCGGGCAGGCGGAGCCAACCGAGCAGTTGCCAGGCCAGCAGGCAGAGTACCGCACCGGCGATGCCCAGCCAGAAGGTGCGAATCTGGAACTGCAGGTGGCTGGCCACCCAGTCGGCGGCATGGCGGCGGCGCAGGTGGGCCAAAAGGACGCCAACCGGCGCCGTGACCACCGTCAGGACGCTGCCCAGGAACAGCACGTAGACCACAGCGGCGAGCTTCTTGCCGCGTTCTTCGGCGGGAGTGGCATCGGAAGGCAGGGGCGCGGATGGTGCGGACATGGTCACCTCCAGGGGGCAGGGTTGCCGGTAGGGCTTCGGCCTCGCCAGAAGGCTAGGCCCATCGAAGCATGACTATCGACACTATGCCGCAGGATGCTGCCGCTGTCCTTGTCACGGATCAATACCCGAGCCAAGGGGTCGGGTATTGGCTCGGGCAGATTGTCGCACTCAGGTCCGGGGCGGAGTCTCGACCACGGTCGCCTGATGGTGCTCGTCCCGGGTGAGCATCGGCACTCGCCGCTCGGTCCACCACATCCACACGATGGAAACCAAGGTCACGCCGAAGCACAGCATCCACACGGTGGTGGCCACGCCGGTGAGATCGACCAGGGCGCCGAACATGATCGGCAGCAGAAAGCCGCCCAGGCCGCCGGCCAGTCCCACGATGCCTGAAACCAGGCCGAGATTCTCGTGGTAGTCGTTGGAGAGGTACTTGAACACCGAGGCCTTGCCGATGCCCCAGGCGATGCCCACCACGAACAGCGCGGCGGTGAACAGCCATACCGGGACACCGAAGCCGAACTCCACCATGCCCTCGCCACCAGTGGTCGTCACGCGGTACTGGGTCTCGGGGTAGGACATGATGAACAGGGCCACCAGGCTCGCCCACATGCACGCCCAGGTGACGGTGTGGGCGCCGAAACGGTCCGACAGCCAGCCACCGAAGGCGCGAATCACCCCGGAGGGCAGCACGAAGATGGTGGCGATCAGCGCAGCGAGCTGGATTCCCAGGCCGTACTCGTTCATGTAGTAGCGGGTCAGCCACAGCGAGACGCCCACGTAGCCGCCGAACACCACCGAATAGTACTGGCAATACTTCCACACCTTGGGATCGTTGAGCACCTTGACCTGCTCGCGCAGTGAAATGCGATCGGCACTGCGGTGCGCCGGGTTGGAGTAGGTGAAGAACCAGAAGACGATCGCCGTGATCAGCATGATGGCGGCATAGAGGTTGGGCACCGCCTGCCAGCCCAGTACCACGATCACTGTGGGGGCAATGAACTTGGTCACTGCGGCACCCGCGTTTCCGGCGCCGAAGATGCCCATGGCCAGGCCCTGGCGCTCCTTCTCGAACCACTTGGCGGTGTAGGTGATGCCCACCGAGAAGGAGCCGCCGGCCAGGCCGATGAGGGCGCCCAGGATGAGCAGCTGCCAGTACTGGGTGGCGAACTGCACCATCCAGATGGCCGGCACGATGAGCACCAGAATGGTGAAGAAAACCGGGCGGCCGCCGTAACGATCGGTCATGGCCCCCAGGGGTAGGCGAGTGAGCGAACCCGTGAGGATGGGGATGGCAGTGAGAATGCCGAACTGCGTGCCGTTGAGGCCGAGCTCCTCGGCAATGGGCACGCCGATCTCGCCGAACATCGTCCACACCATGAAGCACATGGTGAAGGCGAAAGTGTTGGCAGCGAGCACCGAATACTGCTTGAAACGCGGCGAAGCCATGCTGTCTCCTTTGCGGTTCGAAAGACGTCGTGCGACGGCCGCTGGAGCGGCCATCGCACGCCAGGTCGTACTATCCCCCCTGCTGGGGTTTGGGCTGTACCCGCTCCTGCTCTTCGATCATGCGGTCCACCGAGGAGACGAAGTACTCCTCGTCGAAGGCGCCTTCGGGCTCCTTGAGCCACAGCAGGCAGATCAGCCAACTGAGGAAGGCGCCGGTGGCGATGATGTAGAAGAACTGAGTGGGCGTGACGAAGGTGAAGATGGTCAGGTAGACCACCGCCCCGACGTTGCCATAGGCCCCGGCCATGCCCGAGATCTGCCCGGTGATGCGACGCTTGATCGAGGGAATGATGCCGAAGGTTGCTCCTTCCGCCCCCTGCACGAAGAAGGAGGTGAAGATAGTGATGGCGATGGCGATGATCAGCGGCCAGTCGGAGTCGAGAAGTCCCATCAGCACGAAGCCGACGCCGATGCCGAACATGTAGCTGAGCATCACGAAGCGGCGGTTGCCCAGGCGGTCGGAGACCAGGCCGCCCATGGGGCGTGCCACCAGGTTGATGAAGGCGAACGAGGCGGCGATCAGGCCGGCGACGGCAGCGCTGAGACCCCAGGTCTCTTCGAAGAACATCGGCAGCATGGAGACCACCGCCAGTTCGGCGCCGAAGTTGGCGAAGTAAGTGCTGTTCAGAGCGGCCACGCTGTTGAAGGAGTACTTGTCGTCCTCGGGTACGCCCTTCTTGAGGATCGGCACGTTGACGCGCAGGATCTGCACGATCTGGTAGGCGACCACGGCGACGATGGCCAGGTAAGCGATGACCGCGCCGGTGGTGGAGAGGTAGCCCAGGTTCTGGATGCGCCACACCAGGATGCCCAGCACGCCCACCAGCGGGATGGTCCACAGGATCAGCTTGATCATGTCGCCCCAGCTGCTCACCTCCATGGCCATGGCCTTGCGCGGCTTGCGATGCGCCTTGGCATCGGGGCCGTCGGTGATGGCGAACCAGTAGTAGACACCGTAGGCGGCCATGACGATGGCGCTCTGGGCGATGGCCCAGCGCCAGCCGTCGGCACCGCCGTACCAGGTGATGGCGATGGTCGGCAGGGTCATGGCGGCGGCGGCGGAGCCGAAGTTGCCCCAGCCGGCGTAGAAGCCCTCGGCGAAGCCGATGTGCTTGGGCTTGAACCACAGCGCCGTCATGTGGATGCCCACCACGAAACTGGCACCCACGGAGCTCAGCACCAGGCGGGAAACCAGCAGTTGGGTCATGGTGTCGCCGAAGGCGAACACCAGGGCGGGGATCGACATGCTCACCATCAGCACCGAGAACACCCGGCGCGGGCCGAAGCGGTCGAGTGCCATGCCCACGATGATGCGGGCCGGGATGGTCAGCGCCACGTTGCAGATGGCGAACAGCTTGAGGTCGTCCGCCGTCAGCCAGTCCACGCTCTTGAGCATGCTGCTGGCCAGCGGCGCCATGTTGAACCAGACGTAGAAGGTGATGAAGAAGGCGATCCAGGTCAGGTGCAGGGCCCGGATCTCGGGAGTGCGAAACTTGAATAGGTCGGCGACTTTCATGGTCGTGTCATCCTGATCTCGCGGAGGAAGGAGCCTGGAACCCGGTTTCAGGGGCTGGGAAAGATCAGCAGAGGACACTCCACTCGCCGGGCGAGGAAGGAGCTGACGCTGCCGAAGGTCATGTAGTCGAGTTCGTCGACGAAGTAGCTCAACGACTGGGCGATGATGCCCCCATCGGGTTTGTTGCTGTGGCGAGCGATGATCAACAGATCGGGCCGGTGCTTCTGGGTGGCGTGCAGCAGCATCTTGCGCGCGTCCCCCTCGGCGAGGCTCCAGTCCACGTCGAAGCCCTCCCGGGTGGCGAAGTCGGCGCCTTCCTGCAGCGCCTTCTTGAGCTCGTCGACCTCCTCCTGGAAGAGATCTTCGTTGGCGTCGGTGGCATCGCGCGGGTTCTCGGCGACCCCCACCAGCATCAGCAGTGGCGCGTTGCAGCGGAACATGCCGACCGTCTGGGCGAGTGCCAGCTTGGCGTTACGTGAGCCGTCATAGGCGATCATGATCTTCATGACTTACCTCCGTGTGAGACGGACTTTCGAGTGACCGTGCCCGGACTCGGGGGGAGAGGGGCACGGTCGTGACGGCGCCAGGGTGGGTTGCTGTTAGGGGTTCTTGATCTCGGCGTTCGGGCGCAGGTAGAACCACCAGTTCACCGCCAGGCAGATCGCGTAGAAGATCGCGAAGCCGTACATGGCGAGCTCCGGGGTACCCAACTTGATCTGCTCGCCCATCACCCGCGGGGCGATGAAGGCGCCGTAGGCGGCCACGGCGGAAGTCCAGCCCAGCACCGGGCCCTTCTGCTGCTGGTCGAAGATCACGCCGATGGTGCGGAAGGTGGAACCGTTGCCGATGCCGCTGGCGGCGAACAGCACGATGAAGAGCACCAGGAACATCCAGAAGTACTGGTTGGGGTCGGTCGAGTTGTAGGCCAGCATCATCACGTAGCCCACGGCCGCAGAGGCGATCACCATGATCACCGAGATCACCTGGGTGACGATGGAGCCGCCCAGCTTGTCGGAGATCCAGCCGCCCACCGGACGGATCAGGGCGCCGACGAAGGGGCCCATCCAGGCCCAGGTCAGGGCACTGGGCGCGTCGGGGTTGGCGATGCGGGTGACGCTGCCGTCGGCGGCCACTTCCATCATGTTGCCGAAGATGACGGTAATGGAAAGCGGCAGGGCCGCCGAGAAGCCGATGAAGGAGCCGAAGGTGGCGATGTAGAGCACCGTCATCGACCAGGTGTGCTTGTTAGAGAAGATGGCGAACTGCTTCTGGATGTTGGCGCGGATCTGGCCGGGCAGCAGGCGCAGCAGGGCGAGCGTCAGGCCGATGGTCAGCGGCAGGGCGATCCACATGTTGAGCCACCCCAGTGCCACAACGCCGGCGATGGCGGTGAGCATGCCCACGCCGTAGAGGCCGAGGATCTTGCCGAAGGCCGCCATGGGGCTGCCGGGGTTGGGGGTGATGTCGCGGATGTTGTTCATGCCGAACCAGCCGGCGAAGGCCAGCGGAATCAGGAAGACCAGCCAGACGAAGCCGGCATTCTGGATCCAGGTTTCGGTGCCCGCCTCGATGCGGCCGATCAATGTGCCGCTGGCCTGCTGCAGCTCCATGGGGCCACCGGCGATGGCGCCGAAGATGCCCACGGTCATCACCAGCGGAATCAGGATCTGCATGGTGGTGACGCCGAAGTTGCCCAGCCCGGCGTTCATGCCCAGGGCGTAGCCCTGCTGTTTCTTCGGGTAGAAGGTGGAGATGTTGCTCATCGAGCAGGCGAAGTTGCCGCCGCCAATGCCCGAGAGCAGTGCCAGCGCCTGGAACACCCAGAAGGGCGTGCCCGGGTTCATCAGCGCGATGCCGGTACCCGCGGCGGGGATCATCAGCAGCGCCGTGGTCAGGAAGATGGTGTTGCGCCCGCCGGCGATGCGGATCATGAACGAAGCGGGAATGCGCAGGGTGGCGCCGGAGAGGCCGGCAATCGCCGTCAGCGTGAACAGCTGGTCGACGCTGAACGGAAAACCGAGGTTGCGCATCTGAGTGGTGATCATGCCCCACATCAGCCAGACCGCGAAGCCCATCAGCAGGCTGGGGATGGAGATCCACAGGTTGCGCGTAGCGACCTTCTTGCCCTCGCGCTCCCAGAAAGCGTCGTTTTCGACGTCCCAGTGTTCGAGGTCGGCATTCTTCCTGCCGGAGGCGACCTTGCCCAGGTCGGCATTGGTATTGGCCATGGTGGTGTCCCCTGATGGTGAGTCCGTCGATGCCCGGCTTGCACCCTGAGGCCTGACCGGGATCAATTCAGTCCAGATGACCGCAAGATACGACGCCGCCAGGGGCGGCGAAACCGGGCGAAATAGCTGGAAAATCAGAGAAATACCACTTGAGGGGTAGCAGAGGTATTTTTATAACTCACTGTTTTAATTGGTGTTGTGAAAATCGACAGGCAAAAGAAAGGCGCCCTGCCGGCGCCGAGAAGTCATTGGAGGTATCCACACAGAACCCGTTCTTACCTCCCTTGTTTTCCTACCGGTCGATGCCTTCCTGGACGGCCCACACCGCCGCCTCCACCCGCGAGCGCAGGTTGAGCTTCTTGAGCAGGTGCTTGACGTGCACCTTCACCGTGCCCTCGGTGATGTCGAGCTTGCGGGCGATCAGCTTGTTGGAGAGCCCCGCGGCCAGTTCGCGCAGGATCTCGCGCTCGCGCTGGGTCAGGCTGTGGATGTCCGGCGTGGCCGGTTGCGTGCGCTGGCTGCGCAGCGCTTCGGCGAGCAGCGCGGTTAGGCTCTCGCTGACCACCATGCGGCCCAGGGCGGCCTGACGCAGCTGGCGAACCATCTCCTCGGGCTCCATGTCCTTGAGCAGGTAGCCGTCGGCGCCGGCGCGCAGTGCCGCTACCAGGTCGTCCTCGTGGTCGGAGACGGTGAACATCACGATGCGTCCGGCAAAGTCCGCCTCGCGTAGCGCCTTGAGGGTCTGGATGCCATCCATGCCCGGCATGTTGAGATCCAGCAGGATCATGTCCGGGTCGAGCTCATCGGCCAGGCGTACGCCTTCACTGGGCTCGCCGGTGTCGCCGACCAGCGTGAGGTCGTCCTCCAGCTCGAGCAGTTGGGCGACGCCGCGACGCAGCAGCGGATGGTCGTCGATGATCAGGATGCTGGCGGGAGACTCGAGATCGGACGGGTCCATGGGGATCAGTTTCCTTGCTCGTGAACGGGGGAAGACGATGCCGGCTGGCGGGTGATCAGTCGCGCCGTCTGCGGGGTGAAGGTGAGCTCGACGCGTGCGCCGCCGCCGGGGCGGTTGGCGATGACGAGATCGCCGCCGAGGGTCTGGGCGCGATCGCGCATGATCACCAGGCCGTAGTGCATGGGCGGCGAGGCGTCGTCCTCGAGGCCCACGCCGTCGTCCTCGATGGCCAGACGGATGCGCGCCTGCTCGAAGCTTACGGTAACCGCCGCCCAGTGCGCCTCGGCGTGCTTGTGGGTGTTGCTCAGCGCCTCCCGGGCGATCTGCAGCACGTGGATCTCCTCGTTGGGGTTGAGCAGGTGCGGGGGCACGTCGTAGTGCAGCTCTACCGGGGCGCCCATGCGCTCGCTGAACTCCTCGGTGGCCTGGCGCAGCGCCGACTGTAGCCCCGGCCCCTCCAGTTTGAGGCGGAAGGTGGTGAGCAGCTCGCGCAACTGACGATAGGCGCTGTTGAGTCCGGTGCGCAGCTCATCGAAGACGACGGTCTGGGATTCGCGGGGCGCGTTCTTGGTCTGCATGCGCTCCAGGCGTGCCACCTGCATCTTCAGATACGACAGGGACTGGGCCAGGGAGTCGTGCAGTTCGCGGGCGATCACGGTGCGCTCGTTGATCAACGAGACATGCTGCTCCTCTTCGATGCGTCGCTGCAGGTAGACGGCCGTGGCCAGCTGGTCGGCCAGAGCATTGAGCAGGCGGCGCACGCTGTCGGAAAGCCGCTGGTTCCGGGGATGCCAGATCTCCAGGGTACCGAGCATCTCGTCGCCCACGCTCACCGGCAGCAGCAGGCACTCTCCCTCCTCGGTATCCGGCAGGTTGAGAGGATGGGGTCCGAGCAGGCAGGCGTGGCAGTCGTGGTCGCGGCAGTAGGCCGGGCGTCGCGCGGACTGGGTGGCCAGGATGGGAATCTGGCGGTCGTCGTAGGGATCGTTGAGCGACAGTCGGATCGGACCGATCTCCAGCAGCTGTTCGATGTGCCGCAGCATCGGGGCGGCGCTGGCGCACAGGTCGTTGCCGCCGCCGTACAGCGAGCGGCTGCCGTCGTGCATCACCCGCATCACCTGATTGCTGCGCTCCAGCTCCTGGGTCTTGCGCGCCACTCGCGCTTCCAGCTCGGCATAGCTGGAGGCCAACTGCTCAGCCATGTTGTCGAAGGTGCGCCCCAGGGTGGCCAGCTCGTCGCTGCCGGTGAGTTTGGTGCGGTGGGAGAAGTCGCGTCGGGTTGCCTGACGGGCCAGCACCAGCAGCTGACGCAGCGGCAGTACCAGGTTGTGACGGATGTCGTAGAGGGCAATGGCCACCACCACCGCCGTCAGGCCGAGAAACAGGATCTGCAGGGCGCTGAGCAGGCGGATTTTGGCTTCGGTGTTCTCTTCCAGCTGGGTGACCATGGTGTCGATGTCGCCGACCAGGTCGTCCAGGGTGCGGTCTAGCTGGCCGCCGCGCAGCTGGCGGGTATCGATGACCCGTTCGACCTGGGGGGCCAGTTCGTTGTGCCAGCGGGTGAGAATGAGACGGTACTGCTTGCGCAATTCGTGGGCTTCGGAGCGCGGGATGGCGCCGGTCAACTCCTCGTTTTCCAGCCGTTGGCCGAAGCGTTCGGCATACACGCGTACCGCCGCCTCGTGGGCATCGGTGGGCTGGTGTTGGTAGCGCTGCAGGGCGGCGACGATCTGGTAGGTGTTCATGCGCAGCGAGCCGGCCACGTTGATGGCGGCGGCATCGCCCTGGCTGCCGCCGGCCACCGCCATGGTCACCACGATGCTGATCAGTGCCATGCCGCTGATGGCCAGTAGCGAGGCCACGATGCGGGCCACCAGGGAACGTTGCAGCAGTTTCATTGCCGGGCCGGATCTCCGCTGGATGTCGGAATGGGTTGGGCCGAGGCCCGACTATACCGCAAGCGACGGGGCGATGGGGTAGCCGCGCTCGCCTCGAAAGAGGTACCTCGTATGCCCTTTTGACGCTGCAGACGGCGCTTCCGAGAATGTCTTCGACCTTGCCACGGGATACGTCGTTCATGAAACCTGCCCGGAACGGCCCTGCCGAGGGCCAGCCGATCGACTATCGCTCGCTCGTGGTGGTTCTGCTTTCGCCACTCGCCTTCGCGCTGGTCTTCGCCAGTTGGACCATCTTCGCCGTCCTGGGGGTGGAGTTGAAACGCTCGCTGGGTTTCGGCGAGGTGCAGTTCGCCACCCTGCTTGCCATGCCCCTGTTCACCGGGGCACTGGCCGCATTGCCCATGGCGATGCTGGCTCGCCGGGTGGGAGGCCGCCGGGTGATGATCGGGTGCCTTCTGCTGATCTGTCCCTTCCTGTGGGGCATCTCCCTCTCGCGTGGCTATGCCGATTTCCTGCTGGCCGGCGCTGGCCTGGGGCTGGGGGCCGGTTCGCTGGCCGCGGGACTCGTCTATGTGGCGGCTCTCGGGCCGCGGCGCCATGTGGGGCTGGCGCTGGGCTTGTATGGTGCCGGGATGCTGGGTGCCGGTCTGACTTACTGCCTGCTGCCGCTGATCAGCCGCGCCTATGGGTGGCCGCTGGCGCCCAAGCTCTATCTGCTGCCGGTGCTGCTGGTGGCGTTGCTGCTGTGGATATTCGCCGATGACGAGCCCCTGGGGAAGTCTTCGGCGGTCGGGAGCCCTCAGTCCGGCCCCTCGTCCCGTCGTTTCGCCGCGGGGCGGTTCGGAATGCCGCCGCTGGCGGTGTGGCGCCTGGCACTCTATTACAGCTTCTTTTACGGCACTTTCGTGGCCCTGGCGCTATGGCTGCCGGGCTATCTCGCCGCCCAGTACCAACTGCCGCTGCAGCAGGCAGCGCTGTGGGCCCTGCTGTTCACGCTGCCCGGCGGGCTGGGTCAGATCCTGGGCGGTGCTCTGGCCGACCGGCGTGACTTCCGCGACCTGCGCTGGTGGGTCAGCGCTGCCGTGATGGCCTGCCTGTTCTTCCTCTCCTACCCCGACTTCTCCATGCAGATCCACGGCATTCACGGTGATCTGGCGCTGCATTTCAGCATGCCACTGGTCGGTTTCGTCGCCCTGCTGGCGACGATGGGGCTGGCCATGGGCATCGGCAAGGGCAGCCTGATGTGCCTGCTGTACCGCGAGCACGGCGATGACATGGTGCGCTCGGGCGGGCTGGCCTTGTGCCTCGGTGGGTTGTTCGCCGCGCTGCTGCCGCTGATGTTCGTGCTCGGCAACGAGTGGGTCGGCATTCGTACCGCCGGCTTCATGTTCCTCTATGCGGCGCTGGCCGTATGTATGCTGCTGATGCGCTGGGATCCACGTTCGCGCACGCGGGCCGTGGCCTGAGACGGGCTATCTCCCCCGGTCGGGGGCCGTCTATCACCTTGGGGGTAGAGGGGCGGTATATGGAGGTAACCGGGCAGTAATCGCCGTATCGATACCCCAGAATCGACGCTTAGAGACCGTGCCTGGAGCGGTGGAAGAGACCCATCGACCGCCCGGCGCCAGAGAGTGACCCAAGAAGCGGTCACGCATCTTTCGAGGAGCCTGGAGAGCGACCATGAGTCACTTCATCGATCGGCTGAACTTCTTCCGCAAGGCCCGCGAGCCTTTTGCCAACGAGCATGGCGAGGTACGTGAGGAGTCGCGCGGCTGGGAGGACGGCTACCGTCAGCGCTGGCAGCACGACAAGGTCGTGCGCTCCACCCATGGCGTGAACTGTACCGGCTCGTGCAGCTGGAAGATCTACGTCAAGAACGGCCTGGTCACCTGGGAGACCCAGCAGACCGACTATCCGCGCACCCGCACCGATCTGCCCAACCACGAGCCGCGGGGCTGTCCGCGGGGGGCCAGCTACTCCTGGTACATGTACAGCGCCAATCGCTTGAAGTACCCGCTGATCAGAAAGCCCCTGCTCAAGCTGTGGCGCGAGGCGCTGGCCGAGAAGAAGGATCCGGTCGATGCCTGGGCCTCCATCGTCGAGGATCCGGCCAGAACCAAGCAGTACAAGCGCGCTCGCGGCATGGGCGGCTTCGTGCGCGCCGACTGGGACGAGCTCAACGAGCTGATCGCCGCCTCCAACGTCTACACCGCCAAGCAGTACGGCCCGGACCGCATCATCGGCTTCTCGCCGATCCCCGCCATGTCCATGGTCAGCTACGCCGCCGGCAGCCGCTACCTGTCGCTGATCGGCGGCGTATGCATGAGCTTCTACGACTGGTACTGCGACCTGCCGCCGGCCTCGCCGATGACCTGGGGCGAGCAGACCGACGTGCCCGAGTCTGCCGACTGGTACAACTCCGGCTACATCATCGCCTGGGGCTCCAACGTGCCCCAGACCCGTACGCCCGACGCCCACTTCTTCACCGAAGTGCGCTACAAGGGCACCAAGACCGTTTCCATCACCCCGGACTACGCCGAGGTCTCCAAGCTCACCGACGAGTGGCTGTCGGCCAAGCAGGGCACCGACGCCGCCCTGGCCATGGCCATGGGCCACGTCATCCTCAAGGAGTTCCACCTCGAAAACCCCAGCGCCTACTTCACCGACTACGTGCGGCGCTACACCGACATGCCGTTCCTGGTCGAACTCGAGGCGCGCGAAGACGGTAGCTATGCGCCGGGCCGCCAGCTGCGCGCCAGCGACTTCGCCAAGAACATGGGGCAGGACAACAACCCCGAGTGGAAGACCCTGGCGTGGGACGAGACTCGCGACCAGCTCGTCGTACCGCGCGGCTCCATCGGCTTCCGCTGGGGCGAAGAGGGCAAGTGGAACCTCGAACCTCGCGATGCCGACGGCAACGACATCCAGCCGCTGCTCACGCTCGCCGACAAGCATGACGAGGTGGCCCGGGTCGCCTTTCCCTATTTCGGCGGCATCGAGCACGAGCACTTCGATCACGTCAAGGGCGAGGGAGCCGGTGCGGCCGAGGGCCTGCTGTTCCACAGCCTGCCCGTCAAGCGTCTCAAGAAGGCCGATGGCAGCGAAGTGCTGACCGCCACCGTCTTCGATCTGATGTGCGCCAACTACGGCATCGATCGCGGCTTCGGCAAGGAGGGCGAGGACGACGGTGCGACCTCCTACGATCAGATCCGGCCCTACACTCCGGCCTGGCAGGAGAAGATCACCGGGGTGCCCGCCGAGCAGGCCGCGCGCATCGCCCGTGAGTTCGCCGACAACGCCGACAAGACCCAGGGTCGCAGCATGATCATCGTCGGTGCCGGCATGAACCACTGGTACCACATGGACATGAACTATCGTGGCCTGATCAACATGCTGGTGATGTGCGGCTGCATCGGTCAGAGCGGCGGCGGCTGGGCACACTACGTGGGCCAGGAGAAGCTGCGCCCGCAGACCGGCTGGCTGCCGCTGGCCTTCGGGCTGGACTGGACCCGTCCGCCGCGCCACATGAACTCCACCTCCTTCTTCTACAACCACTCCTCGCAGTGGCGCTACGAGAAGCTCGAGATCAAGGAGATCCTCTCGCCGCTGGCCAAGGTCGAGGACTACCCGGGTAGCCTCATCGATTTCAACGTGCGCTCCGAGCGCATGGGCTGGCTGCCCTCGGCACCGCAGCTGGACACCAACCCGCTGCGCCTCGCCACCGCCGCCAAGGCGGCGGGTCTGTCCACCAAGGAGTACGCCGTCGAGCAGCTCAAGAAGGGCGAGCTCTCCTTCGCCGCCGAGGATCCGGACGAGCCCCGGAACTTCCCGCGCAATCTGTTCGTGTGGCGCTCCAACCTGCTGGGCAGCTCCGGCAAGGGGCACGAGTACATGCTCAAGTACCTGCTGGGGACCCGCCACGGCATCCAGGGCAAGGACCTGGGCGAGGAGGGCGGCAGCAAGCCGCAGGAGGTCAAGTGGCACGACGCGGCGCCGGAAGGCAAGCTCGACTTGCTGGTCACCCTCGACTTCCGCATGTCCACCACCTGCCTCTACTCGGACATCGTGTTGCCCACGGCGACCTGGTACGAGAAGGACGACCTCAACACCTCCGACATGCACCCCTTCATCCACCCGCTGACCGCGGCCACCGACCCGGCCTGGGAGTCGCGCAGCGACTGGGATATCTACAAGGGCATCGCCAAGGCCTTCTCCAAGGCGTGCGAAGGCCACCTGGGCGTGGAGACGGACCTCGTCACCCTGCCGCACCAGCACGACTCCCCCGCCGAGCTGGCCCAGCCCGAGGTCAAGGACTGGAAGAAGGGCGAGTGCGCCCCGATTCCCGGCAAGACCATGCCCGCGTTGATCGAGATCGAGCGCGACTACCCGGCCACCTATGAGCGCTTCACCTCGCTCGGCCCGGCGCTGGAGAAGCTCGGCAACGGCGGCAAGGGCATCAGCTGGAACACCGACAGCGAAGTCGAACTGCTCGGCAAGCTCAACTACCGCAAGGCCGAGGGGCCGGCCAAGGGACGCCCGTGCATCGAGAGCGCCATCCACGCCGCCGAGACGGTGCTGACCCTGGCCCCCGAGACCAACGGCCAGGTAGCGGTGAAGGCGTGGGGTGCGCTGTCCAAGATCACCGGACGTGACCACACTCACCTGGCGCACCCCAAGGAGGAGGAGAAGATCCGCTTCCGCGACATCGTCGCCCAGCCGCGCAAGATCATCTCCAGCCCCACCTGGTCCGGCCTCGAGGACGAGCACGTCTCCTACAACGCCGGCTACACCAACGTCCATGAGCTGATTCCGTGGCGCACGGTGAGCGGCCGACAGCAGTTCTACCAGGATCACGCCTGGATGCGCGCCTTCGGCGAGAGCCTGCTGGTCTATCGCCCGCCCATCGACACCAAGGCGTACAAGGACGTGGTGTTCGTCAACGACAACGGCAATCCGTCCAAGGCGCTGAACTGGATCACCCCGCACCAGAAGTGGGGCATCCACTCCACCTACTCGGACAACCTGCTGATGCTGACGCTGAACCGCGGCGGCCCGGTGGTGTGGCTCTCCGAGGACGACGCGGCCGACATCGGCGTCGAGGACAACGACTGGATCGAGCTCTACAACGCCAACGGCGCCATCGCCGCCCGAGCGGTGGTCAGTCAGCGGGTCAAGAACGGCATGGTGATGATGTATCACGCCCAGGAGCGCAACGTGAACGTGCCGGGCTCCGAGATCACCGGCACCCGCGGCGGCATCCACAACTCCGTGACCCGGGTGTGTCCCAAGCCGACCCACATGATCGGCGGCTACGCCCAGCTCGCCTACAGCTTCAACTACTACGGAACCGTCGGCTCCAACCGCGACGAGTTCGTCCTGGTGCGCAAGATGAAGCGCGTCGACTGGCTCGATGAAGAGGGCAACGACACCGTTCAGGAGGCCGTGAAATGAAGATTCGTTCCCAGGTAGGCATGGTCCTCAACCTCGACAAGTGCATCGGCTGTCATACCTGTTCGGTGACCTGCAAGAACGTCTGGACCAGCCGTGAAGGCATGGAGTACGCCTGGTTCAACAACGTCGAGACCAAGCCCGGCGTCGGCTATCCCAAGGAGTGGGAGAACCAGAAGAAGTGGAAAGGCGGCTGGCTGCGCCGCAAGGATGGCAAGATCGAGCCGCGCATCGGCGGCAAGTGGCGGGTGCTGGCGAACATCTTCGCCAACCCCGATCTGCCCGAGATCGACGACTACTACGAGCCGTTCGACTTCGACTACCAGCACCTGCACACCGCCAAGCTGGGCAAGCACCAGCCGGTGGCTCGCCCGCGTTCGCTGATCTCCGGCGAGCGCATGCAGAAGATCGAGTGGGGCCCGAACTGGGAGGAGATCCTCGGCACCGAGTTCGCCAAGCGCCGCAAGGACGCCAACTTCGAGAAGGTGCAGGCCGACATCTACGGCCAGTTCGAGAACACCTTCATGATGTACCTGCCGCGCCTGTGCGAGCACTGCCTGAATCCCACCTGCGTGGCGAGCTGCCCCTCCGGTGCCATCTACAAGCGTGAGGAAGATGGCATCGTCCTGATCGACCAGGACAAGTGCCGCGGCTGGCGGATGTGCATCTCCGGCTGTCCGTACAAGAAGATCTACTATAACTGGAAGACCGGCAAGTCGGAGAAGTGCATCTTCTGCTACCCGCGCATCGAGGCGGGCATGCCCACCGTATGCTCCGAGACCTGCGTGGGCCGCATCCGCTACCTCGGCGTGCTGCTCTACGACGCCGACCGCATCGAGGAAGTGGCGAGCTCGCCGGACGAGCGCGACCTCTACCATCGCCAGCGCGAGATCTTCCTCGACCCGCACGATCCGGAGGTGATCGCCCAGGCCAAGAAGGATGGCATCACCGACAACGTGATCAAGGCTGCCCAGGAATCGCCGGTCTACAAGCTGGCCATGGAGTGGGGCCTGGCGCTGCCGCTGCACCCGGAATACCGCACCCTGCCGATGGTGTGGTACGTGCCACCGCTGTCGCCGATTCAGTCCGCCGCCGAGGCGGGCAAGATCGAGTACGACGGCGTGCTGCCCAAGATCGAGTCGCTGCGCATCCCGGTGAAGTATCTGGCCAACCTGCTCACTGCCGGCGAGGAAGCGCCCGTGGTGCTGGCGCTCAAGCGCCTGATGGCCATGCGTCTCTACATGCGCGGCAAGCATGTGGAAGGCCAGGCCGACGCCGGGGTGCTGGAGGAGGTCGAGCTCTCCGAGGCCCAGGTGGAGGAGATGTATCGCTACCTGGCCATCGCCAACTACGAGGATCGCTTCGTGATCCCGACCAGCCACCGCGAGATGGCCACCGAGGCCTTCCCCGAGCGCGGCGGCTGCGGCTTCAGCTTCGGCGACGGCTGCCACGGCGAGAGCAAGCCGAGCCTGTTCAACGGCCGCTCCCAGACCACCACCCTGGTCAAGCCGGTGGAAGTCTACGAACCCGAAGCCGAGGAGGCCCGTCATGGCTGAAGCCGCCCTGCAGATGGCCCAGCCGGAGCCCGGCATGCGCAGCCTGCGCGTGCTGGCCCGCCTGCTGGACTACCCCACCCCCGAGCACCAGGCCGCGGCCGGCGAAATGATCGAGGTCATCGGCGCCGAGCCACGCCTGGGCGGCGAACTCAAGCGGCGCCTGATGGCCTGGTGCCAGGAGATGGCCGATGGCGATCTCCTGGAACTGCAGGCCGAGTACGTGGCGCTGTTCGACAAGGGGCGCAGCACCTCGCTGCTGCTCTTCGAACACGTCCACGGCGAGTCCCGCGACCGCGGCCAGGCCATGGTCGACCTGATGAACGAATATCAGGCTGCCGGCTTCGAGCTCGATGCTCGCGAACTGCCGGACTACCTGCCGCTGTTCCTGGAGTACCTCTCCACCTGCAGCGAGGCGGAGATCGGCCGCTGGCTGGGCGAGATCCGCCATATCCTGGCGCTGCTCACCGCGCGCCTCGAGGAGCGCGAGGCCGACCAGGCGCTGGTGCCGCGGGTACTGCTGGCGCTGATCGGTGCCGAGGCCGACGTCGAGCCGCACCGGCCCCAGGTGCGCGACGAAGCCCCGGACGATACCCCCGAGGCGCTGGATGCGGTGTGGGAAGAGGAGGCCGTGCGTTTCTCCGCCGAATCCGATCAGGACTGCGCGCTGCAGTCCGCCGAGGGGCGGCGACTCGCCGAGCGCAAGAGCGTCACGCACAGCGAGGCCGTACGCATCATGTCACCGGCTGTCGACCGCGGCCCGTCCGATCGCTAACAGGAGAATCGCCATGTTTTCCGAATACCTCACGCACCTGCTCTACGGCTACTACCCGTATCTGGCCGGTACGGTGTTTCTGGTCGGCAGTCTGATGCGCTATGACCACGGTCAGTTCACCTGGAAGACCGGCTCCAGCCAGATGCTCTCGTCGAAGAACATGCGTCTGGCCAGCAACCTCTTCCATATCGGCATCATCGTGATCTTCTTCGGCCACCTGTTCGGCATGCTGACGCCGCACTGGGTCTATGCGCCCTTCCTGAGCGCCGGGGCCAAGCAGGTGGTGGCCATCGTGGTCGGCGGCATTGCCGGGGTGCTGTGCCTGGCGGGCGGCGCCATGCTGCTGCATCGCCGCATCACCAACCCGCGCGTGCGCGCTTCGTCCAGCACCATGGATACGCTGATCCTCGGGCTGATCGTCTTCCAGGCGGCGCTGGGCGTGATCAGCGTGTTCTTCTCGCTGGGCCATCTGGATGGCGAGATGATGATCACCCTGGCCGCCTGGGCGCAGTCCATCGTCTTCTTCGGCGGCGGGGCGGCCGAGTACATGACCGAGGTGTCGTGGATCTACAAGCTGCATATCTTCCTCGGCCTGACCATCATCCTGCTCTTCCCGTTCACGCGGCTGGTGCACGTGTGGAGCATACCGCTGGGCTACATCACCCGGCGCTACCAGCTGGTGCGCAAGCGGGGTTGATGTCGGCCCATTCGTCCAGGCTAGGGCGAGCGCTGATACCCCCAGCGAGGGGCGCCGGGGGCAAGCCGAAGAGGAGGTCCTTCACCATGGATGGTGAAGGTAGCGCCCAGGGAAGGGTTCACAGCGCCTCCTCGCAGGCTTGTCGACGGATCAGCCCCGAGCGGTGCCGCGAGTCGCGATAGGTTGTTGATCAGGTTCCTGGAGTTGACCATGCAAATGATCGAGATCGAACAGATTCCCGGCGGGGCCACGCCACCGCCCATCCGGGTCGGCGAGACCGCCATCGGCGAGGCGGACATCGCCCACGAAATGCAGTACCACCCGGCGTCCAGCGCCGGCGAGGCGCAGCTGCAGGCCGCACGAGCCCTGGTGGTGCGTGAGTTGCTGCGGCGGCGCGCGGTGGAGCGGGGGCTGGTGGCTGCCGCCGCGGACGAGGGCGACAACGAGGCGGCCATTGCGGTCCTGCTGGAGCAGGAGCTGGACGTGCCGGAACCCGCGGAAGCGGATTGCCGACGCTTCTATGACGCCGATCCGGCACGCTTCAGCGAACCCACGCGGCTGGCGGTTCGGCACATCCTGTTGCCTGCGGCACCGGACGATGCCGAGGCTCGCGACGCTCAGTACCGCCAGGGCGTGAGCCTGCTCGAAACGCTCCAGACAGTGCCGGAGCGCTTCACCGAGTTCGCCCAGCGTTATTCGGCCTGCCCTTCGAAGGACGAGGGCGGCGAGCTGGGCTGGCTGGCGTCGGGGCAGACCGTGGCCGAGCTCGACCGCGCCCTGCAACACTTGCCGGAGGGGCTGCACGAGCGCCCGCTCGCCTCGCGCTACGGCTGGCACCTGGTCAGCATCGACGCCCGCGCCGAAGGGCGTCAGCTACCCTTCGAAGCGGTCGTCGAAAGGGTGCGCCATACCCTGCGCGAGCAGGCCACGCGGCGGGCGCTGCGCCACTACCTGTTGGCGCTGGAAGCGGAGATCGGTGTCGAGGGGATCGAACTCGACGACGATGCCGCCGGTTCATTGATGCAATAGGAGAGATCCCATGGCCCATGTCCACGCCGATGCGTCTTTCGTACCGCTCGGCATTGCCGTGCTAACCGTATCCGATACTCGTGGCTATGACCGCGACGGCAGCGGCGACCTGCTCAGCGAACGACTGACCGAGGCCGGCCATGCCCTGGTCGAGCGGCGTATCGTGCCCGACGACGTCTATCGCATCCGTGCAGCGGTTTCCCAATGGGTAGTGCGCGACGACATCCAGGTGATCCTGGTCAACGGCGGAACTGGCTTCACGCCTCGCGACACCACGCCCGAGGCGCTCTTGCCGCTATTCGACAAGGCCGTGGAGGGTTACGGCGAATTGTTCCGCCACCTGTCGCTCGCCAGCATCGGCACCTCCACCATCCAGTCCCGTGCCGTGGGCGGGGTGGCCAACCGTACCCTGATCTTCGCCATGCCCGGTTCGCCCAAGGCGTGCGCCACCGCCTGGGATGGCATCCTCGCCGAGCAGCTGGATGCGCGCACCCGGCCCTGCAACTTCGTGGCCATGGTGCTGCCCGAGGCGCCAACGTGTGCGCCGCGCGAGGGGCAGGCGACGCCTGACCATGGTCAAGGAGTCCATGCATGAGCTGTGCCACGCTCGCCAAGGGATTGCTCGATTTCGACGTCGCCAGGGCGCGCCTGATCGCCGCGGCCGAGCCGCTTTCCGGCGAGGAAGTGGTTGCCGTAGAGAGCGCTTGCGGGCGGGTGCTGGCCCACGACGTGTTCGCCCACCTCGACATGCCCGGCATCGACAACAGCGCCATGGATGGCTATGCCCTGCGCACCGCCGAGCTGGCGGCGGTCGGTGACGCGGGCTTGCCGGTGGCGCTGCGCGTGCCGGCAGGCGCGGAGGTGGCGGCACTGCCCGAAGGAACCTGCGCGCGCATCTTCACCGGCGCGCCGGTGCCCGCAGGCGCCGATTGCGTGATTCCCCAGGAGCGAGTCACCCGTGACGCAGGGGAGCGCATCCACGTCAGCGGCGAAGCCCGGGTCGGGGCCAACATTCGTCGGCGCGGCGAGGAGTATTGCGAAGGCGATGCGCTGCTGCCGGCCGGTGCGCGGCTCAACGCTGCGGCGCTGGCCATGCTGGCGAGTCAAGGGATTGCCGAGGTCGCGGTACGTCCGCGCCTGACGGTGGCGCTGCTGTCGACGGGTGACGAACTGATCGAGCCCGGTATACCCTACGAGCCGGGTCGGGTATACAACAGCAACCGGGTGATGCTCCAGGCGCTGCTCGTGGCCGCACACTGCGAGGTGGTCGATCTGGGCATCGTCGCCGATACGCCGGCGGCATTGCACGACGCCCTGAGCCGCGCGCGCGACAGCGCCGACCTGGTGCTGTGCACCGGCGGCGTCTCGGTGGGCGAGGAAGATCACGTGCGCCCGGTGCTCGAGCGGCTGGGTGGGCTGGTTTTCCACGGCGTGGCGATCAAGCCGGGCAAGCCGTTCGCCTTCGGCTACCTGGACGATGGCACGCCCGAGGGCGTGCCGCTGATCGGTCTGCCGGGTAACCCGGTGGCCTCGCTGGTGGGCTGGCAACTGCTGGCCCTGCCTTTCGTCCACGGCTGTCAGGGGCGCACGGTGGGGCCGCTCGAGCGGTTTCCGGTTCGCGCCGGGTTCGCGCGGCGCGGCTCGCCGGGACGTACCGAGCTGGTGCGTGTGGTACTCGATTGGCAGGGCGGTCATCCGACCGTCCATCTGGCTGGCGGGCAGGGGTCCCACATGTTGCGGTCAGCCAGCCAGGCCCATGGCTATCTGTTGATGGCTGCCGATACCGATGTGGAGGAAGGACATGACTACCCCTATGTGCCCGGCGGACAGTTCCACGACTGACCTGCTGTTCAAGCCCAAGCAGCTGCGCGAGCTGGTGCAGGGCGTGCCGTGGCTCGGCGCAATCGACGATTCCGAAGCGGCGGCACTGCTCGAGAGTTCCGAACTCAAGACGCTGAAGAACCGCGAATGGCTGTTCCGCCAGGATGCGCCGGCCCACTGGCTCTACATCGTCATCAACGGTGCGGTACGCCTGACGCGCAGCGCCGGCGACGGACGACTGGCGACCATTCGCTGCGTGGAGCGCGGCGGCACCCTGGGCGAGCTGAGCATGGTGTCCCGGGGAGGGATCTATCTGTATTCCGCCGAGGCGTTGCGGCGTACCCACGTGCTGGCCATCCCTGCCGTGCATTGCCGCGAGATCATGGACCGTCAGCCCGAGTGTCGTGCCGAGTTCATGAGCCGGCTGGCACTGGAGCTCACCGAGCGGCTGGAGGATCTGGCGCTGCTCACCCAGGCCGATGCCATGTCGCGGCTGGTGAGCTATATCCTTCGCCAGCTGCCGGCGGGCCGCAGCAAGAGCCCGCGGGTGGTTCGCCTGTCGATTCCCAAGCGCTGGCTGGCCTCCCAGCTCGCCATGACGCCGGAAACCCTGTCGCGGCTGCTGGCCAAGCTGCGTGACAGCGGCGCCGTCAACATCGATCGCCAGCGACTGGTGGTGCTCGACGAGCAGAAGCTGCGCGACATCATGCTCACCGACGACTGACGGCCGCGCGACTGCCGTGCCCGTTGGCGTCCGACCACGAGGAAAGGCCGCATGACTTCGACTCCGCGCGAGCCCGCCCTGATCGACGGCTTCGGCCGCACGGTTCGCTACCTGCGCCTCTCGGTCACCGACCGCTGCGATTTCCGCTGTGTCTATTGCATGGCCGAGGAGATGACCTTCCTGCCTCGCGCCCAGGTGCTCACCCTGGAGGAGATGGCGACGCTGTGCGCGGCCTTCGTCGAGCTCGGCGTGGAGAAGATCCGCCTCACCGGCGGCGAGCCGTTGGTCAGGCGCGGCGTCGAGACCCTGGTCGAGCGGATCGGCGCGCTGGAGGGGCTGGCCGATTTCGCCATGACCACCAACGGAGCCGGCCTGGCGAAACACGCTCGCCAGCTGTACGACGGCGGCCTTCGTCGACTCAACGTCAGCCTCGATACGCTCGATCCGGCGCGCTTCCGGGCGCTGACCCGAACCGGCGAACTCGCCCGGGTGATCGACGGCATCCGGGCGGCGCAGGATGCCGGCTTCGCGCGCATCAAGCTCAACGCGGTGATCCTCAAGGGGCGCAACGACGACGAGATACTCGACCTGGTGGACTTTGCCCGGGCGGAGAGCGTCGATATCAGCTTCATCGAGGAGATGCCGCTCGGCGAGGCCATCGGCCACGACCGTGCCGAGACCTTCTGCGGCAGCAACGAGGTTCGGCGCGTCATCGAGACGCGCCATCCGCTGCTGCCCACCACCGAGACCACCCTGGGCCCCTCTCGCTACTACCGCATGGCCGACAGCGAGTCGCGAGTCGGCTTCATCTCGCCGCACAGCCACAACTTCTGTGACGCCTGCAACCGCGTGCGCGTCACCGCCGAGGGCCGGCTGCTGCTGTGCCTGGGCAACGAGCACTCGGTGGATCTGCGTGCCGTGCTGCGTCGCCACCCCGGCGATACGGAGCGCCTCAAGTCGGCCATCGTCGCCGCCATGGCGAAGAAACCCGAACGCCACCACTTCACCACCGACGGCGACGTCCAGGTCGTGCGCTTCATGAACATGACCGGCGGCTGAGCTTGCCGCCATGACGAAATTTCCCGATGCTTGGCGCTTTGCGACCTGTCGGGAGAAACCATGCTCAACCCGCGTGCTCTGGCCTATCTGGGTGAGGTGATCCGGCGCGGTTCGCTGCGCAAGGCAGCGACCCACCTGGCCATCGACGCCTCGGCGATCAGTCGTCAGTTGAAGGGGCTCGAGGAGGAGCTCGGCGTGGCGGTGGTCGAGCGACACGGCAGCGGCGTACGCGCCACGCCGGCCGGTCGCCTGCTGGTCGATCATTACCATTCCCAGCGCACCGCCGAGGAGGCGGTGCTGTCGCAGCTCATGGCTCTGCAGGGGCTGGAGCGCGGTGAGGTGCGCATCGCCGTGGGCGAAGGCTTCATCAGCGATCTCATCTCGGCGCCGCTGCAATCCTTCATGGCGGCCTTTCCCGGTATCGAGCTCGAAGTGTTGATGGCCGGGGTCAACGAAGCCATGGCCCTGGTCAAGGAAGGGGAGGTGGAACTGGCGCTGCTTTACGCGCCCCCCGTCGATCCGCTGCTCCAGCCCCACGTCGAAACTCGCCAGCCTCTGGACCTGATCGTCCCGCCGGCGCATCCGCTGCTGTCGCTCGGGCAGCCGGTGGGGCTCGCCGACCTGGCCGAGTGGCCGCTGGGGCTCATGGACAACTGCTTCGGCATGCGCCAGATGGTCAACCAGGTGGCCCAGCAGGAGCGGGTGCACCTACGTGCGCGACTGCGCACCAACTCGGTGGCGGTGCTCAAGAACTTCGTGCGCTCGGGCATCGGCATCACCTTCATGCCCGAGCTGACGGTGACGGAGGAGGTTCGCCAGGGCGACATCCGGGTGCTGCCGCTATCCTATCCAGCGCTCAGCGGCGCCCGGGCCCAGATCGTCAGTCGTGCCGGACGCGAACTGACGGTGGCCGCGCAGGCCTGCGTCGACCATCTGCGGCGCGGCATGCGCTTCTTCAATGCCGATGCGCCACGGCTGCTGGACGAGCAGGCGTTGTCGCCAATGCAACGCTGAATGAATTGCATCGTCAACGGGTCAATGGCTAGCCTGCAAAACGTGTGACCATCCATGGTCGGCGTGTTTCGCGCGCCGATGCGACAACAACAAGGAGTTGCCGATGTCCCGTTTCATGCTCAAGTCCCTGTCAGCAGCCTGCCTGCTCGGTGCCGTGACCCTGGCCGGCCAGGCCCAGGCGGCGACCACCGTCAACCTCAGCTACAACGGCGCCCCCGATCCGGACAAGAACGCCGTTCACGTCTTCGCCACCAATCTCCAGGAGCTGGTCGCGGAAAAGACCGACGGCGAAATCGAGCTCGAGCTCTATCCCAACAGCCAACTGGGCGACGAGGAGGAGCGCATGGAGCAGACCATGAACTCCCCGAGCCTCAACGTGGCTTCCTTCGCCGGGATGTCGCCGCTGGTGCCGGAGATCTTCGTCAGCGCGATTCCCTTCCTGTTCGAGGATTTCGAGGACGCGCGCACCTTCTTCGACGAGGGCGAGTACTGGCAGGAGGTCGAGGCGGCCCTGCAGGAGCGCACCGGCATGCAGTTGCTGGCCGTGGTCGAAGAGGGCGGTTTCCTGGCCTTCACCAACGATGAGAAGCCCATTCACTCGCCGGCCGATTTCGAGGGGCTGCGCTTCCGCGCCATGGATCCCAGCCAGGTGGCGCTCTACGAGGCCTTCGGTGCCTCCGGCACGCCGATTCCCTGGACCGAGGTGTACATGGCCCTGCGCACCGGGGTCGCCGACGGCCAGATGAACCCGCCGATGTACATCATCCTCGGCAGCCTCTACGAGGTACAGGACTACCTGACGCTGGCCAACATCCAGTACTCTGATCAGTTCCTGGTCGGCAACGGTGCGATGATCGACGGCTGGGACGAGGAGACCCGCGAGGCCTTCATGGAGGCGGTCGAGGAGGCCAACGTCATGGCCCGCGAGCACAACGAGGCCAGGGTGGACGAACGCATCGCCTACCTCGAGGAGCAGGGCATGGAGATAATCCGTCCGTCCGAAGAGAACCTCGAGGCGTTCCGCGAGCAGGGCCAGCCGGCCTACCTGGAGTGGCTCGTCGAAGAGCAGGGCATCGAGCAGCGCTGGATCGACATGGCGCTGGAAGATGCCGGCATGACGCACCTCACCGAGTGATCCTGCCCGCCCGGCCGCCCGCGGCCGGGCACTTCCTGCGAAGGGACAGCTTCCCATGACGCGATTTCGTCAACGGGTGCTGGCGGTCAGTCGTCCCGTGACGCTGACCTTGGCCAGCGCCCTGCTGCTGATCAACCTGGCGGTGATCCTGTATGGCGTCTTCATGCGCTATCTGGTCGGCGGCGCGCCGATCTGGACCGATGAACTGTCGCGGTTTCTGATCATCGGTAGTGTGATGCTCGCCGCCGGCGCCGTGTGGGTGGAGGGCGGCCACATGCGCGTGGCACTGATCGAACGGTTGCTGCCGGCACGGCTCACGCGCCTGCTACACCTCTACCAGTGGCTGCTGACCCTGCTGCTGGCGGTAGCCGGCGCGCTGTTCAGCTATCGCTACGCCCTGTCGGTGGCCATGTTCACTACCTCGGGGCTGGGCATCAGCCGCACCGTGCCCATGCTGTCGCTGCCCATCGGCTTTGCGCTGCTGGCCTGGCAGGCGCTGTGGTACGGCCCCGGCCCATTGCCGTCCCAGGCGGAGGAGGCTGCATGACGTTCACCATGCTTGCAGTCTTTCTCGTGCACGTGCTGCTCGGCCTGCCGCTGTTCGTGTCGTTGCTGGCCACGGCAGTGGTGGGCTTTCTGTTCGTGGACCCGGCCATGATCCCGCGCATGATGCCCCAGCAGTTCTTCGGCGGCATCAATGTCTTCTCGCTGATGGCGATACCGCTGTTCATCCTGGCCGGCAACCTGATGAACGCCAGCAGCTTGACCGACCGCCTGATGGGCCTGGCGCGGCTGCTGGTGGGCCACCTGCGCGGCGGCATGGGCCATGTCAACGTGGTCTCCAGCGTGTTCTTCGCCGGGGTCAACGGCTCGGCGGTGGCGGATACCTCGGCGCTGGGGTCGTTGCTGGTGCCTTCCATGCGCAAGGCGGGTTATTCGACGGCGTTCGCCGCCGGCCTGACCGCCGGCAGTTCGCTGATCGGGCCGATCATACCGCCCAGCATCTTCATGATCCTCTACGCTTCGCTGACCAATACCTCGGTGGGCGACCTGTTCCTGGCCGGCGTGGTGCCGGGGCTGATCCTCGGCGTGGCGTTCATGGCCATGAACGCCTGGTACGCCTGGCGCCAGGGCATGGCGACCTCGGGGCGCTGGCCGCAGGCCGGTGAGCTGGCCTTGGCGGCGTTCGCCGCGTTGCCAGCGCTGGTCGCTCCGGTGATCATCGTTGCCGGCATCGTCATGGGCTTCGTCACGCCCACCGAGTCCGGCGCCCTCACCGCCCTCTACGTGGCACTGTGCGGCGTGGCGCTTGGCCAGCTGCGGTTGGCCGATTTCTGGGACGCCATCGTCACTACCACGCGGCTGACCGCGGCGATCTTTCTGATCATGGCTGCGGCGGCCACCATCAGCTGGCTGCTCTCCTACGCTCAGGTGCCCGAACGCTTCGTCGAGCTGCTGGCGCCTTATGTCGACCGGCCGGTGGTGATCCTGCTGCTGCTCAGCGCCATCACCTTCGTCACCGGCATGTTCATGGAGGAGGTTTCGGCGCTGATGCTGCTCACGCCGATTTTCTCGCCGGTGGCGATGATGGCGGGCATCGACCCGGTGCATCTCGGCATCATCATCACGCTGAACATCACCATCGCACTCATCACGCCGCCCATGGGGGCCTGCGTGTTCGTGGCCGCGGCGGTCAGCCGGCTCGAGATCACCGCGCTGTTTCGCACCATCTGGCCTTTCGTGCTGATGGCCATGCTGGTGCTGCTGTTGCTGATCGTGTTTCCCGGATTGACCCTGTGGCTGCCGGCGGCGCTCGGCTAGCCATGACTGAACGACTGGAATGCCCCATGACGCTCGAATCCCCTTCCGACCCGCGGTGCCTGACACCGATTCCTTCCCTGGCCGAGCCGCCCTGGGAGACGCTCTCCCGTCTGCCCATTGCAGCAGGCGACGAGCCCTTGCTGCCGTTGAGCCTGGCGCCCGAGCCGGTCAAGGTGTTTCCCGCCTATGCACGTCTGGGAATTCCCGGTGCGGTGCTCGAGTGCTACGTGCGCGAAGGCGTCTATCGCCGCTTGCTGGCCGCGGCTCGCTCATTGCCGGCCGGGCTGGGCCTGGTGGTGCTCGATGGCTGGCGACCCTGGCGGGTGCAGCAATACCTGTTCGATACCCTCTATGAAGCGCTGCAGAGCCGCCATGCCGATCTTGACGAGACGGCGTTGCTGGCGCGCACTCGTGAGTTTGTGGCCATGCCCAGCCGCGATCCGGTGGCTCCCAGCCCGCATCTCACCGGCGGGGCGGTGGATGTGACGCTGTGCGACGCCGATGGCGTGATGCTCGACATGGGTTCGCTATTCGACGAGGCCAGTGCGGCCTCGCACAGCGATCACCTGGAGCGGCTCGGCTCGCTCAGCGAAGCGCAGCGCCGGGCTCGCGACCGGCGGCGTCTGCTCTACCACGCCATGGCCGAGCAGGGCTTCACCAACCTGCCCAGCGAGTGGTGGCACTACGACTTCGGCGACCAGTTGTGGGCGCACTACGGTGGCCATGAGGGCGCTCGTTACGGGCCCACCGAGCCCGAAACCCTCGAGCATCGCTGGCGGCAGTCGTTGGCGTGAGGCATCGTGTATGCCCACGACGTTGAGCGAGGCGTTGCCATGCGATTGAAGCCTCAGGGGGCCTTGCCCGAATGCTTCGGCTTTCTGCTGCTGCCGCGTTTCTCGATGATGGCTTTCTTCTCGGCGGTGGAACCGCTGCGTATCGCCAACCGCATCAGCGGCCGCGAGCTGTTCGACTGGCAACTGATCAGCGAGGATGGCGGCCCGGTCACCGCCTCCAATGGCATGACGCTGCTTGCCGACCGTGCCATCGGCGACGTGCACTCGCTGCCTTCGCTGGCGGTATGCAGCGGCTTCGCCCCGGAGGCACACCACAGCCGGCCGCTGATGGCCTGGCTGCATCGCCTCGACCAGGCGGGCTGCGTGCTTGGCGGGCTGGATACCGGCGGCTTCGTGCTCGCCGCCGCGGGCTTGCTCGAGGGCGAGCGGGTGACGCTGCACTGGGAGAGTCTGCCGGCCTTCCGCGAGCGCTTCCCCGCGATCGAAACCTCCGAAGAGCTCTTCGAGCTCGGTGAGCGGCGCTTTTCCTGTGCCGGCGGTGCGGCAGCCATGGACATGGCACTGGAGGTGATCGCCCGTCGGCATGGGTCGCGTCTGGCCATCGACGTCTCGGAGCAGCTGATCCATGAGCGCCTGCGCAGCCGCAGCGATCAGCAGCGCATGACGCTGGTACGGCGTCTGGGCACGCACAACCGACGCTTGGTCGAGGCGGTGGCCACGATGGAGCGTCATCTGGAAGCGCCGTTGTCGTTGGGCGAGCTGGCCCGGCGCAGCGGCGTATCGCTGCGCCAGCTGCAGCGCCTCTTCGAGGGGGAGCTGGGCACCTCGCCGCAGCAGTGGTACCTGCGCCTGCGTCTGGAGCGCGCCCGCCATCTGCTCGCCGAGACCGATCTCGATATCCTGGCCGTGGGCCTGGCCTGCGGTTTCGCCTCCAGCTCGAGCTTTTCCCGCGCCTTCCGCACGCACTATGGCCACTCGCCGCGGGAGGAACGGCGGCAGGCTGGTGGCTGACGGAACGAGCCGTCCGCGACGTACCGGCTTCACGCCGTCACCAGCCGCTCCAGTTCCTCGAGATAGCTCTCCAGTACCAGATTGGGGGGTGCCCCCTTGCGGGTGATGGCGCTGTAGTGGGTGAAATAGTGCCAGCGCTCAGGGTTCAGGGCGCGCATACGGCCGTCTCGCACCCACCTCTCCGCGTAGTGGGTCGGCAGGTAGCCGATATAGCGTCCGGACAGGATCAGGAAGGCGATGCCCTCGCGGTCGGTGGCCGAGGCGGAGGCTCTGAGTGGCTCGTGGACCGCCTTGATCTCCGGCGTCTGGGCGTAGGCGGGTACCACGGCGTCACAATCCGCGAGCTGCTCCTGTGTCACCGTTTCGGCATCGAACAAAGGGTGGCCTGCGGCGCAATAGAGCTGCGAGGCTTCCTCGTATAGCGAAAGGTACTGCAATCCGGGCAAGGTCTTGAGCGCCGGGACCACTCCCGTGTGCAGACGTGCATCCAGTACGGCCAGCTCGATGTCGTTGGGCGGTATCATGCGGATGTTGATGCGGACATCCGGCCCACGCTCCTTGAGCGCGCTGAGCGCATGGGTGATGTGCATCTCGGGCATGGTCACCAGGTTGTCGGTGATGCCGATGTTGAGTTCGCCCTTGAGCCGGGCATGCAGGCCGTTGACCCGGGTGCGGAAGCCTTCCACCGCGGCCAGCAGTTGCAGCGTCGATTCGTAGACCTCAGTGCCTTCGTCGGTCAGGGCGAAGCCGCTGCGACCGCGCTGACACAGGCGCAGGCCGAGGCGAGTCTCCAGATCGTTCATCGCCATGCTGATGGCGGCCCGGCTGATGCCCAGCTCCACCTCGGCGGCAGAGAACCCGCCGCACTCCACGACCTTGCGATAGATCCGCAGCAGGCGCAGGTCGGCGTCGCCGGGCTGCCCCATCGGCGTGGCTTTTCGTTGTGACATGCGGCTCCTCCATGGCGGGTACCCCAGGCGGCAGCGAAAGAACCTGCGCAGGGCCCATAAAGTTAAGCAGGAGCTTGCCTGAAATTAAACACCTTTTGATTTAACTGATTGAAGGCGGGGACTAGCCTGAATCGAAAGATATCGTCGATGGCCATAATAACGGAGGCCAATGCCATGACCGCTCAGGAATTCCCTTATGCCGCTGGGCTCAGCGCCGAGCAGCTCGATGCCTACTGGATGCCCTATACCGGCAACCGTCAATTCAAGCGCGACCCGCGAATCATCGTCGGGGCCCAGGGCAGCTACCTCACCGATGCCCAGGGGCGGCAGGTCTTCGATGGCCTCTCGGGCCTGTGGACCTGTGGCGCCGGACACTCCCGTCCGGAAATCGCCGATGCGGTCGGCAAGCAGCTGCGCGAGCTGGACTACGCCCCCGCCTTCCAGTTCGGTCATCCCAAGGCCTTCGAGCTGGCCCACCGGCTGCGTGAGCTGACGCCGGCCGGCCTGGATTACACCTTCTTCACCGGCTCCGGCTCCGAGAGTGCCGATACTTCCCTGAAGATCGCCCGAGCCTACTGGCGCAAGAAAGGCAAGCCGACCAAGACCAAGCTGATCGGCCGCGCCAAGGGCTATCACGGAGTCAATTTCGGCGGTTTCAGTCTGGGCGGCATCGGGGCCAACCGGGCGCTGTACGGCCAGGGCGTGGATGCCGATCATCTGCCCCACACCTTGTTGCCGGAGAATGCCTTCACTCGCGGCATGCCCGAGCGCGGCGCCGAGAAGGCCGATGAGCTGCTGGAACTGATCGCCCTGCACGACGCTTCCAACATCGCGGCGGTGATCGTCGAGCCGCTGGCAGGCTCCGCCGGGGTGATTCCGCCGCCCAAGGGGTACTTGAAGCGGCTGCGCGAGATCTGCGATCAGCACGACATCCTGCTGATCTTCGACGAGGTGATCACCGCCTTCGGCCGCATGGGGTCGATGACCGGCGCCGAGGAGTTCGGTGTCACTCCCGACATCATGAACTTCGCCAAACAGTTGACCAACGGTGCGGTGCCCATGGGCGGCGTGACGGTCAAGCGCGATATCTATCACACCTTCATGGAGCAGGGCGGGCCCGATTACATGCTCGAGCTGCCCCATGGTTACACCTACTCCGGCCATCCGGCGGCCTGTGCCGCGGCCCTGGCTTCGCTGGACATCCTGGAGCAGGAATGCCTGATCGACCGCGTGCGCCAGATGAGTCCGGTTTTCGAGGAGGCGCTGCACGGCCTCAAGGGCACCCGCTATGTCAGTGACATCCGCAACTACGGGCTCGCCGGCGCCCTGCAGATCGAGCCCTATCCTGGCGAGCCGGCCCGCCGACCTTTCGAGATCGCCATGAAGTGCTGGGAGAAAGGCTTCTACGTACGCTTCGGCGGCGACACCATTCAGCTCGGCCTGCCCTTCATCGTCGAGCGTGAAGAAATCGACCGGGTTATCAACGTGGTGGGTGAGTCCCTCGGCGAGTTGGATTGATGACGATAACCCTGACGCATGAATGAATTGATGAGGTAATCCATGACAACACTGGGCCATTTGATCAACGGTGTGCGCGTCGCTCGCGACGGGCGTAGCCAGGACATTTTCAATCCCTCCACCGGTGAGGTGGCCGGCCAGGTGAGCCTGGCCAGCAAGGCCACGGTCGAGGAGGCCATCGCTGCCGCCGAGGCCGCTTTCCCGGCCTGGCGCAACACGCCACCCGCCAAGCGTGCCCGGGTGATGTTCCGCTTCAAGCAGTTGCTGGAAGAGCACGCCGACGAGATCGTCCGGCTGGTCGGCCAGGAGCACGGCAAGATCGTCCACGACGCCAAGGGCGAACTGGCGCGCGGCATCGAGAACGTGGAGTACGCCTGCAGTGCACCCGAGCTGCTCAAGGGCGAGCACAGCAAGAACACTGGCCCCGGCATCGACTCCTGGAGCGAATTCCAGCCGTTGGGCGTGGTGGCCGGCATCACGCCGTTCAACTTCCCGGCCATGGTGCCGCTGTGGATGTATCCCATGGCCATCGCCTGCGGGAATACCTTCGTGCTCAAGCCCTCCGAGCGGGACCCGACCTCGGCGCTGTTCATCGCCGAGCTGGCGCTCGAGGCGGGGCTGCCGACCGGGGTGCTCAACGTGGTCAACGGCGACAAGGAGGCCGTCGATACCCTGCTCGACGATGCTCGCGTCCAGGCCGTCAGCTTCGTCGGTTCCACGCCGATCGCCGAGGCCATCTACTCCCGGGCCAGCGCCAACGGCAAGCGCTGCCAGGCCCTGGGCGGGGCCAAGAACCACGCCATCGTCATGCCCGATGCCGACATGGACAACGTCGTCAACTCCCTGACCGGAGCGGCCTTCGGCTCATCGGGCGAGCGCTGCATGGCGCTCTCCGTGGCGGTGGCCGTGGGTGACGAGGCCGCCGATACGCTGATTGCCAAGATGCAAGAGTCGATGAAGTCCCTCAAGGTCGGTCCCTTCCATGAGGCGAGCAACGACTTCGGGCCGGTGATCACCAAGGCCCACCAGGAGAAGGTCTGCGGCTACATCGACAGCGCCGAGCGGCAGGGCGCCACCATCGTGGTCGACGGTCGCGGCGTACAGGTACCGGGGCACGAGAGCGGCTTCTACGTGGGCGGCACCCTGATCGACCGCGTGACGCCCGATATGACTTGCTACCGGGAAGAGATCTTCGGGCCGGTGCTGCTGGTGGTTCGTGCCGGTTCCATGGAAGAGGCCATGCAGCTGATCGACGATCACGAATACGGCAACGGCACCTGTATCTATACCCGCGACGGCGAGGCCGCTCGCTACTTCAGCGACAACATTCAGGTCGGCATGGTGGGTATCAACGTGCCGCTGCCGGTACCCGTTTCCTATCACAGCTTCGGCGGCTGGAAGCGCTCGCTGTTCGGTGATCTGGCCGCCTACGGGCCGGATGCCGCGCGCTTCTACACCAAGCGCAAGACCGTCACCCAGCGCTGGCCGTCGGCCGGGGTGCGCGAGGGTGCCCAGTTCTCGTTCCCGTCATAAGCGTACCGGGGGGACGTGACCATCGTCCCCCTCCCTCCTCAAGGCACCGACTGCGAGCATCGGGCAGGCGCGGTGGCCGTATCCCTCTCAGCAAGTATCACCTCTTCCCCTATCCAGTGTCTGGAGGCGTTCCGGCGTCTACGTGAAATGCATGGCCGTGAGTGCCGTCACTGAAATCTTCAGTGCGCCTCGGAAAACCGGAGAAAGAACGCCCGGATTCTGGCAACCATCGCCAACAATAGCGTCGTGGATGGATGGGTATAGGTGTGGCATGGAAAGGCGTGACTAACCGATCCTCCTGTCGGGAACGGCCGGTTATAGGTCTGTGAATTCCTGCACTTTTCGAGTGCATAAGTCAGCACTTTTGAAGCATTGCAGTGCAGCGTAAATGAGCTTTACCGGATGGCAAAAAAGTCCTTGACCAACCTGGAGATGGCTTTTACCTTTACCAGTAGGTAAAAAATAAACACAATATGGCTGATACCTGATATGTCACTCAATGTCGTTTTAATTCAATTTGTTACAGGCGTTAGGCATGGCTGGCGACCGTGATGGTCGTGCGGCGAGTCGCTATGCCTGGTAGGACTTGATCCCCAGTCCGGCAGTCGCTCTATTCATCAAGTCAACTTGCCCGAATGATTTCATTTCGGGCGATAGGGCAATGCTGTGCCCGGAATAAATGGGGAGTTCTCGATAGCGCGATGATTAAACTCAACAGCACAACAATGAGGTTGCGATATGTCGAATAAAGTGAAGTGCGGTCTGATTCAGATGTCGCTAAAGGGCGATACGTCGATGAGCCCGGGTGAGATTCGGGAAAGGATGATCGAAGCGCATCTTCCCATGGTCGACGATGCGGCGAGTCAGGGCGTGCAGGTGCTCTGCTTCCAAGAGGTGTTCACACAACCCTATTTCTGTCCGAGCCAGGACAAGAAGTGGTACGACTCGGCAGAAAAAATTCCCGACGGACCGACCACTCGACTGATGCAGGAGTATGCCAAGAAGCATCGCATGGTCATCGTGGTGCCGATCTACGAAGAAGACATGCCCGGTGTTTTCTACAATACCGCTGCGGTCATCGATGCGGATGGCAGCTATCTGGGTAAATATCGCAAGAATCACATTCCCGATACCGCGCCGGGCTTCTGGGAAAAGCTCTATTTCAAGCCGGGGAACTGCGGCTACCCCGTCTTCGATACCGCCTACTGCAAACTTGGCGTCTATATCTGCTACGACCGTCATTTCCCGGAAGGGTGGCGTGCTCTCGCACTCAATGGCGCGGAATACATCGTCAATCCTTCCGCAACCGTGAAGGGCAAGAGTCGCTACCTCTGGGAGCTGGAGCAGCCTGCCTCGGCCGCCGCCAATGCCGTCTTCATCGGCGCGATCAATCGCGTGGGGCGCGAAGCGCCATGGGACGAGCAGATGGGCGACTTCTACGGTTCCAGCTACATCGTCAATCCCATGGGGAAGATCGAAGCGCAGGCCAGCGAAGACAAGGACGAGTTGCTCGTCCACGAGATCGATCTGGACATGATTCGCGAGGTTCGCAAGGGCTGGCAATTCTTCCGGGATCGTCGGCCGGAGTCTTATGACGAATTGGTGAACTATTGATACCGCCTGCGAGTCGAGGGCGGGGCAGGAGGCTGCCCCGGAAATCACAATAACAATACAGCGAGCTGAGTCATGAGCGAAACAACACAAAAAGCCAAGATGAAAGCCGGTTATAGCTCCGAGCTATGGAATGCCGACCTGGCACCGGTGGAACGAGAAGAACGCACTTGGTCCTGGTTGAATATCGCCAGCCTGTGGGTATCGATGGTGGTCTGCGTTCCAGCCTACATGCTGGCAGCGAGCCTGATACCCGAGGGGATGTCGTGGTGGCAGGCGGTACTCACTGTCTTCCTGGCCAACACCATCATTCTCATACCCATGCTGTTGCTGGGACATGCGGGGGCCAAGCACGGCATTCCCTTTCCCGTGCTGCTCAGGGCCTCCTTCGGCACCTCCGGTGCCAAGCTGGCGGCCATGATGCGCGGCGTGGTGGGCTGTGGCTGGTTCGGCATCCAGACCTGGATTGGCGGTTCGGCGATCTATGCGATTCTCAACATTCTCACCGGCCGGGCCCTGGTGGGAGAGCCGATACCGGCGCTAGGCATCGACCTGGCGCAGCTCCTCTGCTTCCTGGCCTCCTGGGGCATGCATGTCTACTTCATCGCGCGCGGTACCGAGTCCATTCGTTTCCTGGAAACCTATGCGGCTCCCTTCCTGATCGCCATGTGCTTCGGGTTGCTGATCTGGGCGGTCACGAAGGCGGGCGGTTTCGGTCCCATGCTTTCCACGCCGTCGGAATTCGTCGAGGGCGGAGCCCGAGAAGGCGAATTCTGGCAAGCCTTCTGGCCGGGCCTGACCGCCATGGTCGGTTTCTGGGCAACCCTGGCGTTGAACATTCCCGACTTCACCCGGTTCGCCAAGAGCCAGCGCCATCAGCTCGTCGGCCAGGCGCTGGGGCTGCCGATCCCCATGGGGATTCTGGCCTTCATCGCCGTGGCCGTGGCCTCTGCCACCATCGTGATCTATGGCGAGGCGCTGTGGGATCCGGTGGCGATTACCGAGCGCATGGGTGGCTTCGCTGTCGTCATTGCCCTGCTGGCGCTGGTCATTGCCACGGTGACTACCAACCTGGCGGCCAACGTCGTCGCCCCCGCCAATGGCTTCGCCAACCTGGTGCCGGGAAAGATCTCCTTCCGCATGGGGGGTTACATCACCGCCGGCCTGGGTATCGCCATCATGCCCTGGAAACTGCTCGAAACCACCGGCGCCTACATCTTCACCTGGCTGATCGGCTATTCGGCCCTGCTGGGCCCGCTGGCGGGGATCATGCTGGCCGACTATCTGCTGCTGCGAAAGACCGATCTGTCTCACGACGATCTGTTCAAGAGCGACGGCAGGTACAGCTACAGCAATGGTTGGAACCCCAAGGCCTGGATCGCTTTCGTCGTTGCGGTATTGCCCAACCTCCCCGGCTTTCTGGCGGCGGCAGGCCTGTTGGACAGCGTGCCTGGCATCTTCTCGGCCATCTACAACTATGCCTGGTTCGTCGGGGTCGCCATCGGGGCCATCGTCTACCTGGCGCTGATGCGCCTGAGCAGTCCTGCAACGGCCAGTGTGGCGCCGGAATTGCAACCGCAAAGCAACAATCCACAAGAAAGGTAAGGAGAGATCCATGTCCGTCTTGATCAAGGGTGGCACCGTCGTCACCGCCGACCATACCTTCCGAGCCGATGTCTACTGCGAGAATGGCAAGATCGCAGCCATCGGCGAGAACCTGGACGTTCCCTCCTCCGCGGAAGTGGTGGATGCGAGTGGCCAGTACGTGATGCCGGGAGGCATCGATCCACACACGCACATGCAGTTCCCCTTCATGGGAACCGTGGCCAGCGATGACTTCTATACCGGTACCGCGGCTGCCCTGGCGGGCGGCACCACCAGCATCATCGACTTCGTGATTCCCCAGCCGGGCCAGCGTCTCATCGATGCCTACAATCAATGGCGCGAGTGGGCCGAGAAGGCGGCGGCCGACTACACCTTCCACGTGGCGATCACCTGGTGGGACGATTCCGTCCATGAAGACATGCAGACCCTGGTGCGCGAGCACGGGGTGAACAGCTTCAAGCACTTCATGGCCTACAAGAACGCCATCATGGCCGACGACGAGACGCTGGTGAAAAGCTTCCGGCGCTGCGTGGAACTGGGGGCCATGCCCACCGTCCATGCGGAAAACGGTGAGCTGGTCTACCAGCTTCAGCAGGAGATGCTGGAAAAGGGCCTGACCGGCCCCGAGGCCCATCCGCTGTCGCGCCCTCCCTTCGTCGAGGGAGAGGCGGCCAACCGGGCGATCCAGGTTGCCCAGGCCATGCACACGCCCATCTATATCGTGCATGTCTCGTGCAAGGATTCGCTGGATGCCATTATCCGGGCGCGCTCGGCGGGCCAGCGGGTCTACGGTGAGGTGCTGGCGGGGCATCTGGTCATCGACGACAGCGTCTATCGCAGCGAGGACTTCGACGTCGCGGCAGGCCACGTCATGAGCCCCCCCTTCCGTTCCAAGGAGCACCAGGCAGCGCTGTGGAACGGTCTGCAGGGCGGTAATCTGCATACCACGGCGACGGATCACTGCTGCTTCTGCAGAGATCAGAAGGCCGCCGGGAAAGACGACTTCACGAAGATTCCCAACGGCACTGCCGGGGTGGAGGATCGCCTGGCCATCCTCTGGGACGAAGGGGTCAACAACGGAAAGTTGACCCTGAACGAATTCGTGGCGGTCACCTCGACCAATACCGCGAAACTGTTCAACATCTATCCGCGCAAGGGCAGCATCTCGGAGGGTGCCGATGCCGATATCGTCGTCTGGGATCCGCAGGGCACCCGGACGATTTCCGCCGACACCCATCACATGAACGTCGATTTCAACATCTTCGAAGGCCGAACCGTGAAGGGCATTCCCACCCATACCCTGAGTCACGGCAAGGTGGTGTGGAGAAACGGCGAGCTGAACGCGGAGCGTGGCGCCGGCCGCTACGTCAAGCGGCCAGCCTTCGCCCCGGTTCTGGAGGCCGTGGCTCGCCAAACGGAGCTCAACGAGCCACAACCGGTAAAACGCTGAGTGCAGAGAGCCAAGCTGGCGGGACGAGGTCCCGCCAGCTTGCTTTATGCCGTTGTGATACGGTCTCGTCTTGCCAGCCGGCGGCGGCACCTTACCCTGACTTGCCGAGAGCAGGATCGATAACAACAACGACAGGAGATGATAGTCATGAAGCATTCCGATTACCCGCTGAGCGAGGTGCCCTGGGAGTCACGCAAGGGGCTCCTTTCCACCTCGGTCGTGCTGCTCGGTTTCACCTTCTTCACGGCCACCATGTGGGCCGGTGGCAGCATCGGCACCGCCTTTCCTTTCGACGAGCTGCTATGGGCGATAGTGGTGGGCAACCTGCTGCTGGGGGCCTATGCTTCGGCACTGGCCTACATCGCCTGCAAGAGTGGGCTCAATTCCGTGCTGATGGGGCGCTTCTGCTTCGGTGAGCTCGGCAGCAAGCTCTCGGACATCCTGCTGGGTTTCACCCAGATCGGCTGGTATGCGTGGGGCACCGCCACGATCGCCATCGTGCTGGTCAAGACCACCGGCCTGCCCGCCTGGTCCGAAACGCCGCTGATGGTCTTCTTCGGCATCGCCTTCTGCCTGACCGCCATGATCGGTTATCGCGGCCTCGACTGGCTGTCACGCTTCGCCGTGCCAGCCATGCTGCTCTTCATCCTGATCAGCCTCTATACCGGTCTCGCCGATGCGGGCGGCTTCGCCGGCCTGCTGGGACAGACGCCGAGCGAAGAGATGACTTTTGCCGCTGCGGTGACGGTGATCATCGGCACCTTCGTCAGCGGCGGAACCCAGGCGACCAACTGGAGCCGTTTCGCCAAATCTCCCGCCATTGCGGTGACCGCCACCATGCTGGCCTTCTGCGTCGGCAACGGTCTGATGGTGGTCACCGGGGCCTTCGGGGCGCTCGTCTATCAGCAGGCCGATATCGTCGACATCATGCTCGCGCAAGGGTTCGTCGTGCTGGCCGTGCTGATGCTGTTTCTCAACATCTGGACGACCCAGGACAACACCATCTACAACTTCGCGGTGGCGGGCTGCAATCTGGTCAGAACCCGGCATCGCCGCCTGGTGACCCTGCTGGGGGCCGCGATCGGGACACTTCTGGCCGTGTTCGGCATGTACAACATGCTGATCCCTTTCCTGGTGTTGCTGGGCACCTTCATCCCGCCCTTCGGTGGCGTCATCATGGCCGACTTCTGGCTGCGTCATCGCGGCCGTTATCCGCCCATCGCGGAAGTTCAGTTGCCGAACTTCAATCGGATCGGTCTGGGCGCCTATGCGCTGGGGTCGGGCGCGGCGTACTTTTCGCCGGTGCTGCCGCCGGTGGTTGGCGTGGGGGTTGCCGTTCTTGCCTATGCCGTGCTGTTGGCCAGCTTCGATAAGGCTGCCGTCGCTCAAACCGCCAGAAAGACAGGATGATCGCTGCACCATGAACCGGGGCTGAAGGGTGCCAGGCGGAGCGACGTCTGGCATCCCCGGGCGAGGCTTCAAGGGAGTGAGTCGCATGTGGTTCCACTTCATCATCGTGCTGGCGGCAGGGGCCATGCTGCCCATGCAGGCCGGGATCAACGCCGGTCTGGCACGTGGCTGGGGGCATCCGCTGTGGGCGGCGGCCGTCTCCTTCGGGGTGGGGACCCTGGCACTGCTGGGGGCGGCCATGGGGTCGCGTCTCGCCGTGCCCAGCTGGCAGCAGCTTGCCGACATTCCTGCCTGGAGCTGGTCCGGCGGCATACTGGGGGCCTTTTACGTCACCGTCATGGTGATCTTCGCGCCCAAGCTGGGTGCTGCCACCCTGCTGGCGCTCGTCGTGGCCGGGCAGATGCTGGCGTCCACGCTGCTCGATCATTTCGGTGCGCTGGGTTTTCCCCAGCAGTCCATTTCCCTGCCCAGGCTCTTGGGCGTGGTGCTCCTGTTCCTGGGAGTTCTTCTCATTCGCCGCTACTGAGCGGCTGGACGCGGCGATAGGGCGACGGTATCCTGTCGGCCGTTTCATCCCCCCTGGTGTGCCCCTCCTTTCGGAACTCTGGCAGAGTCGTGAGCGGCTATCTGTGCTTGCGATGGCGTCTTGTCCGCTGGGTGCGATGGCACACGACAACCCGGTCGAGAGCCACATGAGTCAACCAGCCGACGGGCGCAAGCCGCCTCGCCGTTCCGCCAACCGCAAGGCCCTCGAGCAACGCATTCTCGATGCCGCCGAGGTCGTTTTTGCGGAACAGGGTTTCAGTGGGGCCTCGCTGGAAGCGATTGCCGAAAGGGCCGGCCTCTCCAAGCAGAACATGCTGTACTACTTTCCCTCCAAGGAAAGTCTCTACCAGAACGTCTTGAAACATGTGCTCGATCTATGGATCGAGAAGATGGCCCTGATGGAGCAGGCCGGCGACACGCCCGCCGTGATGCTGGAGAACTACATTCGCGGCAAGCTGGAGCTATCCAGGGTGCGCCCCTACGGCTCCAAGGTGTTCGCCAACGAAGTGATCAGCGGTGCCACCCATCTGCAGGTCTATCTCGAGGAGGATCTGCTGCCCCAGTTGGCCATCGATATCGAGCTGGTGCGTAGCTGGATCGATAACGGCGAGATGGATCCCGTCGATCCCGAGCACCTCTTCTTCACCATCTGGGCTTCCACCCAGACCTACGCCGACTTCTCGTCCCAGGTCAGCCTGGCGCTGGGAAAGCAGGAACTCGACGAGGAAGACTTTCAGCGTGCCGGAGACTTCCTGACCCACGTCTTCCTGAAAGGGCTGGGGCTGGAGAACCGCTGAGAGGGGGCGCTTCAACGCCCCCTTCCGACGCTTTGGTTTCCGACGATCAGGCGGCTTCGTTCAGTGCCCCGGTGAGGTCGAGAATCGCTTGCTTGCCATCGCCGAACAGCATCAAGGTGTTGTCCTTGGCGAACAGCGGATTGGGCAGTCCGGCGAAGCCGGGGCTCAGGCTGCGCTTCACTACCACCACGGTGCGCGCCTGGTCGACATCCAGGATCGGCATGCCGTAGATCGGGCTGCCCTTGTCCTCACGCGCCATCGGGTTGGTGACGTCGTTGGCTCCGATGACGATGACTACGTCGGTTTGAGCGAAATGGGGGTTCACCTGCTCCATGGGCTGCATCTTGTCGTAATCCACCTCGGCCTCGGCGAGCAGCACGTTCATGTGTCCCGGCATGCGGCCGGCCACGGGGTGCAGGCCATAGATCACTTCCACTCCGCGCCGCTCCAGAGTATCGGCCAGGTCTCTCACCGCATGCTGGGCCTGGGCCATGGCCAGTCCGAAGCCGGGCACGATCACCACCCGCTGGGCGGTCTCCAGCAGCATGCTGATTTCCTCGGCGGAAGAGGACTTCACCTTGCCGGCGTAGACTTCGTCGGCATCCATGCCCTCGCCTCCGTCTTCGGATAGCGAACCGAACAGCACGCCGGCCAGGGAGCGATTCATGGCCACGCACATGATACGGGTCAGGATCAGCCCCGAGGCCCCGACCAGAGCGCCGGAGACGATCAGCACGGTGTTGCCCATGATGAAGCCCGCAGCGGCGGCGGCGATACCGGAGTAGGAGTTGAGCAGAGCGATGACGACGGGCATGTCGGCGCCGCCGATGGGGATGACCAGCGTCACGCCCAGCACCAGAGCGATGGCCGTCAGCAGCAAGAGCAGGCCGATGCCGCCGTTGCCGCCGGCCAGGGTGGCCACGATCACCACGGCCAGGGCCAGCAGGGCGGCATTGAACACCGTAATGCCCTTGAAACCCATGGGATTGCCGGGCAGCAACTGCTGCAGCTTGCCGAAGGCCACCGCACTGCCGGTCAGCGTGACCGCCCCGACGAGCACGGCCAGGCCGATGGCCAGCAGGCCGATGGTTCCGGTGGCGGCGACCGGCCCGCTGGTCGACAGGAAGCTGGCCATGGCCACGGCCAGCGAGGCACCGCCACCGAAGCCGTTCAGCAGGGCGACCATCTGCGGCATGGCGGTCATCTGGATGCGCGTGGCCAGCAGCGCCCCGATGGTGCCGCCGAGGAGGACCCCGGCAAGGATCCAGCCGTAGGAGAGGATCGACTGATTCAGCAGGGTCACGACGACCGCGACCAGCATGCCGATGGCGGCCAGCAGGTTGCCGCGCACCGCAGTACGGGGGCGGGTCAGCCCCTTGATCCCGGCGATGAACAGCACCGCGGAGGTCAGATAGAACAAATTGACGAATGACAGGCTCATCGCGCATCACCTCTTGTGGAACATGCGAAGCATGCGGTTGGTGACCAGGAAGCCACCCACGACATTGATGGTGGCCAGGGTGACCGCGATCATGCCGAGGATGGAGACCCAAACGCCGCTGACGTCGCCGGAGCCGGCGGCCAGCAGTGCCCCGACCAGGGTGATGCCGGAGATGGCGTTGCTGCCCGACATCAGCGGTGTGTGCAGCGTGGCCGGTACCTTGGTTATCAGCTCGACTCCCAGGATGACGGCCAGCACGAAGAGCGATATCTGCATGATCAGCATGTCCATCAGGCCGTCTCCTCTTCGCGCGTGGGGGCCGGGACCAGGCGCTCGCGGATGCGCGCAGCGCGCACTTCCCCGCCATGGGTCACCACCGTTTCGTCGAGGATCTCGTCCTCGAAATCGAGCGCCAGCTTGCCTTCCTCGTCCAGCAGATGGCGCAGCAGGTTCTCCATGTTGCGGCCATACATCTGGCTGGCATGGTGAGGCAGGCTGGCCGCGATGTTGGTCGGGCCGATGAGGGTGACGCCGTAGGCCTCGAGCGTTTCGCCGGCCTGGGTCAGCTCGCAGTTGCCGCCCCGCTCGGCGGCGAGGTCGACGATGACCGCCCCCGGCTTCATCCGTTTCACCATCTCTTCGGTGATCAGCACCGGGGCCTTGGCACCGGGGATGGCCGCCGTGGTCACCACCACGTCCTGCTGGGCGAGGACGTCGGCCATCTGTTCTCGCTGGCGTCTCAGGAAGTCGTCGTCCTGCTCGCTGGCGTAGCCGCCCTGGCCCTCGCTGGACGAGGTGTCCAGATCGAGCTCGATGGGCTTGGCGCCCACGGACAGGATCTGGTCGCGCGCTGCGGGACGCACGTCGTAGGCTTCCACCACGGCGCCCAGGCGCTTGGCGGTGGCGACCGCCTGCAGACCGGCCACCCCGGCCCCCATGATGAAGACGCGCGACGGATTCAGTGTGCCCGCCGCCGTCATCATCATGGGAAAGATCCGCGGGGCCTGGCAGGCCGCCAGCAGCACGGCCTTGTAGCCGGCCAGGGTGGCGATGGAGGAGAGCGCGTCCATGCTCTGGGCGCGGCTGATGCGCGGCACCAGCTCCAGCGCCAGGCTGGTGATGCCGCGTTCGGCCAGCCCGCGGAAACGCTCGGGCCGGCTCAGGGGGTCCAGCATGCCGATGCCGATGTGACCCTCGCGCAGGTCGGCGAAGGCCTCCTCGTGGGCACCGTCGACGCACAGGACGATCTCGCCCTCGTCGAGCAGTTGGGCGCGCGTTTCGAGGATCTCGGCTCCCGCCTCGCGATAGCCGTCGTTGGCGAAGCCGGCGGCGTCGCCGGCGCCGGTTTCCACGAACACCTCGCAGCCGAGGCCGGTGAGGGTCGATACGTTGGCGGGGGACAGGGCCACCCGGGTCTCGCCAGGGTGGCGTTCCCGCATCACCGATAGTCGCATTGTCGTTCTCCCGGATGTGATCGAGTGGCCGTCACGCGTTGGCACGTTCCAGCACCGCCTGCAGCAGGACGTCGCAGCCGGCGGCCAGATCATCGGCGTCGGCGCGCTCAAGCTCGTTGTGGCTGATACCCTTTTCGCAGGGCACGAAGATCATCGAGGTGGGGGCCACGCGGGCGATGTAGCAGGCATCATGGCCGGCGCCGCTGACCATCTCGCGATGGCTCAACCCGAGCTCCTCTGCCGCCTTGCGCACGGAGGCCACGCAGTCCTCATCGAAGGGCACGGGCGGCGAGTGCCAGATCTGCTCGAAGTCCATCTCCAGTCCGATGTCCTCGGCGATGCGCGCCGCTCCCTCACGTAGCGCAGAGTCCATGGCCTTGAGTACCTCGGCATCGGGATGGCGGAAGTCCACGGTGAAGAACACCTGGCCGGGAATGACGTTGCGCGAGTTGGGGAAGACCTGCATCAGGCCTACCGTGGCGCAGGCGTTGGGCTGGTTGTCCATGCCGATACGATTGACCATGTCGACGATGCGCGCGGCGCCCAGCAGGGCGTCGCGGCGGCTGGGCATCGGCGTGGGGCCGGCATGCGATTCCTGACCGGTGAGGGTGATCTCGTACCAGCGCTGGCCCTGGGCATCGGTGACGACGCCGATCTGCTTGCCCTCGTCCTCGAGAATCGGGCCCTGCTCGATATGCGCCTCGAAGAAGGCCTTGAAGGGGCGTCCGCCGACCTCGGCGCTGCCGGCATAGCCGATGCGCTCGAGCTCCTCGCCCATGGTCTTGCCGTCGAGGTCGGCCCGGCTCAGGCCGTACTCCAGATCGAAGGCGCCGGCGAACACGCCGGAAGAGACCATGGCCGGCGGGAAACGCGAGCCCTCTTCGTTGGTCCACGCCACCGTCTCCAGCGGCGTTCGGGTCTCGATGCCCTGTTCGTTCAGGGTGCGGAAGATCTCCAGGCCGGCCAGCACGCCGAAGACGCCGTCGAACTTGCCGCCGGTGGGCTGGGTGTCCAGGTGGCTGCCCACGGCCACTGGGGGCAGCGAGTCGTCCTGACCGGGGCGGCGGGCGAAGATGTTGCCCATCTTGTCCACGGTGATGCTGCAGCCGGCCTCTTCGCACCATTTCACGAAGAGGTCGCGCCCTTGCTTGTCCAGGTCGGTGAGTGCCAGGCGGCAACAGCCGCCCTTCTCGGTGCCGCCGATCTCGCCCATTTCCATCAGGCTGTCCCACAGGCGCTGCTTGTTGATGCGGATGTCGTTCATGTCGTCCTCGTTTGCGTCGTCGAGTGCCGGGGTTCGGGCACAAGGGGCCCGGGGCGCACGCCAGGTGGCCCAAGCACGTCGTTGTTGGGGAGGGCGCCGGTGGCGATGCCACCGGCGCGGTGGATCAGCGGCGGAAGCGCGGGATCACATGCTCGCCGTACTGGGCGATGATGTTCTCCTCGTCACCGTTGTCCAGGTAGATGTTGAAGTGGGTCATGCCCGCTTCCTGCAGCTTCTGCAGTTTGGCCACATGGTCTTCGGGCTGGCCCAGGACGCAGAAACTCTCCACGATCTCGGGAGTGATGAAGTCGAGGTAGGGGTTGTCGCTCTGGCCGTGCTTGGAGTAGTCGTAGCCCTTGCGCTTCTCGATGTAGTCGGTGAGGCTCTTGGGCACCAGGCCGCTGTCGGTGCCATATTTCTCGACGATATCCGCCACGTGATTGCCGACCATGGCCGGGAACCACTTGGTGGCCTCGATGCAGCTCTCCTTGTCGCCGAAGTACGCCGGAGCCGCGACGACGACCTTGTAGTCGGACATGTCGCGACCGGCTTCCTTGCCCGCCTTCATCGCCTGGTTGCCCAGCCATTCGACCAGGTAGGTGTCGCCGATCTGCAGGATGACGCCGTCGCCCACTTCGCCGGCCGTCTTCAAGGCCTTGGGACCGTAGGCGCCGATGTGCACGGGCAGTTCGTAGCCGTCGGCCCAGGGGAACTTGACCGGTTCCGGGCACTCGCCGTAGATCACTTCCTCGCCACGCACCATCGCCTTGACCTTGTGAGTGAACTCGGAGAGGCGAGCCAGCGTTGCCGGTTTCTTGCCCATGACCCGCACTGAGCTATCGCCGCGCCCCAGGCCGATATCGAAGCGGCCGCCGCTCTGCTTGGCCAGGCTGCCGAACAGGCTGGCCGCCAGCGACCAGTCACGGGCATTGGGATTGGTGACGCAGGGGGCGAAGCGCATCTTCGTGGTGTGCTCCATGCACATGGCGATGGCCGGATAGCACTCCCGCCACAGGATGTGCGAGTCGTAGAACCAGCAGTAGTCGAAGCCGACTTCCTCGGCCTGCTTGACCAGCTTGCGGGCGCGATCGGGGCTGACGAAGCCCTTGAAACAGATGCCGAATTCCATGGTTGTCTCCTCGTGTTGTGCTTGTTGGATGTTGCCGTTTCGAGGGGTATCTCAGGCGCCGGGCGCCCAGATACGGATACCCGCATGGGTAAAGGGAACCTTCTTGGAGATGTTGAGGCGGATCAGGATCGGGGTGATCGCCTCGATGCAGCGCGCGTTGACGGCGGGGCCGGCGTTGTAGGCGGCGACATCGAGCTGGCGGATCAGCTCGATCACCTTCTCCTTGGCCGCCAGGTCGTTGCCGCACACCAGGACGTCGCAGTTGATGGGGTGATCCAGCTGGTTGAGGGTCGCCGCCGAGACGTTGTGCAGGGCCCCGACCACGGGAATCGCCTCGCCCAGCAGAGCCTGGGCGGCCTCGGTGGCCGAACCGGCGGCGGGCATGTCCACCTTCTTCGGGTCGCCATCGGCCAGCGGCACCACGATGTCGATCAGGATCTTGCCGGGCAGCAGGTCGCGGATCGCCTCGAGGGTGGCATCGTGGGCGGCGTAGGGAACGGCCAGGATCACCATCTCATCGGCGGCCGCTACCGCGTCGCGTAGTGCCTTGCCGCTGATGCCGGCCCCACCGTCGAGCTGCACATTGAGCTCGTCGGCAATGCCCTGAGCGCGAGCCGCGTCGCGGGAGCCGAGCACCACCGGCGTGCCGGCACGGGCGAAACGCAGGGCGAGCCCTCGGCCCTGGGGGCCGGTGCCACCAAGAATTGCAATGCTCATCGAAACAGATCCTCTTGTTTTGGTCTGATCAGTTCGTTTGCCGAACTCTCTTCGGGTTGCCAGTCGATGCCGCGGAACAGCACGACCGGGGTCTTGTCGCTCTTGCCCATCACCAGGCCCGAGGCCGCGGCCAGCTCGTCGGCCAGGGCCGGCATGGTCACCGACAGCACGCGGCCGAAGGCATCGCGTTCGCCGACCATGTCGATGCGGGCGGGGACGCGGGCCAGGCCGATGGCCACGTTGACTAGGCCCATGCGCCAGGGGCGGCCGAAGGTGTCGGTGACCACGATGCCGAGTCTCACGCCGAAGGCGGCCTCCAGGCGTTCGCACAGGCGGCGCGCACTGGCGTCGGGATCCACGGGGAGCAGGATGACGGTGTCCTCGGCGCCGACGTTGGATTCGTCCACGGCGGCGTTGGCGCAGATGAAGCCCAGGCGATGTTCGGCGATCAGGGTGCCCTCGTCCTGGTCGGGACGCTTCATGGCACGCACCACGCGGGTCGATTCGCCGAGGATGGCCTGCACCTTGCGCGGATCCTTGTTGACCCGCTCGGCGAGTTCGTGGGCCTCGGCGCTCGGGGTGAGATCGGCCAGGGCCACGACGCGCCCTTCGGCCTTGGAGATCACCTTGTGGGCGACGGCGAGAATGTCGCCGTCATGCAGGGTCATGTCCCGGCGCCGCAGGCTCTCGATCAGCACCTCGGCCAGATCGTCGCCCGGATGGATGTCGGGGATGCCCGGCAGCGCGCGGAGAACGACGCCGTCGCCCATCAGTGCGTCGTCGGCCAGGCCGGCCATGGCATCATCCCGGTGGGTGTCGTGCACAGTTTCCATAGCTTCTTCAGCTCCTGCGGCGTCTCGCCGCCGTGATGCCGGATCAAGGTGTCCAGGGTGTCGAGGTCCGCGGGGGTATCGAGGTCGAAGCGCAGGTGGGTCAGCTCCAGCACCTGGCAGCTCAGGCCCAGGCGCAGGGCCGCCTCGCGATGCGCCTCGGCGGAGCGGGGGCCGAAACGGAACGGCAGCGCATCCGGCGGCGAGGTCAGCAGGGCGTTGGTGCCACCGTCGCTGGCCGGGCAGATCACCACGCACGCCCTCTCGTTGCGGGCCTCCAGCAGCCGGCGGATTTCCCCTTCGTCGAGCTGGACGATGTCTGCGGGGATCAGCAACTGGGCCGCATAGCCGCGCCGGCGGGCCCATTCGGCAGCACGGCCTGCCGCCTGGGAGAGCCCATCGGCTGCCGGTTCTTCGAGCACCATGGCGCCATGGTTCACTGCCAGCCGGCCGATCGCCGGAGACGCTGTGACCACCAGCCGGTCGTGTTCGGGGAAGCGGCGGGCGAGAAAGCGCAAGGTACGCTCGCACAGGCGCTGGGCCAGGGCCGAGCGATGGTCCGGCGAGAGCTTGTTGCCTAGCCGGCTCTTGGCCAGGCCGAATGCCTTGACCGGAATGACGATCAGCGGCTGCTCGGTCATGCCTCGACCTCCTCGCGGCGCAGAGCGCCGGCAAAGGCGAGGGTTTCCCCGGCCAGGCGCGCCTTCTCCTCGGCGCCGGTCATCAGAGTGTCCGTGGTCATCACCGTCAGTCCCTCGGCCTCCAGGGCGGTGCGGTCGTCGCGGTCGCTGGCGTCGATCACCAGGCCATCGAGCAGCCCCGCGTAGCTTTCGGCGACGCCCAGGTTGCTGCAGGGGTAGCCCATGGCGGTCAGCATGCGGTCCGCCGGGCCCTTGACGGTGCGGCCGCCGATCAGCGGCGAGACCGCGATCCGCGCGGCGCGAGAGTTCTCGATGGCGCGTCGAATGCCGGGCACGGCGAGCATGGGGGCGATGCTGACCACGGGGTTGCTGGGGGCGATCAGCAGCACCTCGGCCGTCTCGATGGCTGCCAGGGCCTCGGGGGTCGGGCGTGCCATGGCAGCGCCCTCGAAACGAACGTCGAGCACCTCGGGCCGGCAGCGCTCCCTGACGAAGTACTCCTGAAACGCCAGCCAGCCCTGCTCCGTTTTCACCGTCGTCTGCAGCGGATCGTCCGTGGGCAGCAGCAGGTCGATGTCCACGCCCAGGGATTCGGCGATGCGCTGGGCGATGGCGCTGGGGCGAACTCCCTGGTGCCGCAGCTGGGTGCGGAAGATGTGGGTCGCCATGTCCCGGTCGCCCAGCGACATCCAGGTTTCGCAGCCCAGTCGCTCGAGACCCGCCAGCACCCGGTGGCTCTCGTCGGCCAGTCCCCAGCCCTGCTGTCGGTCGATCAGGTTCGCCAGGCTGTAGGTCAGGGTGTCGATGTCCGGTGACACCCATAGGCCGTGGAACTCCTGATCGTCGGCCACGTTGCCGATGATCGACAGCCGCTCGGGCGAGCAGACGGCCGCCAGCCCTTCGGCCAGCTTGGCGCCGCCCACGCCGCCGGCCAGCAGGGTGACGCGGGGCGTCATGCCAGGCCTCCAACGGCGCGTCGAAGGGTTGGCGTGGCAGCGAGGTCATCGAAGGTCTCTACAGTCTGGTAGAGGGTGTTGCGTCGAACCGGGCGGCGACCCATCTCCCGGATCATGTCGGCCATCTCCTCGGGAAGCATCTCCTGGCCGTGCTGGCCGCCGGCGGCTCGCGAAATGCTCTCGTTCATCAGGGTGCCGCCCAGGTCGTTGACCCCGGCCGCCAGCATCTGGCGGGCGAGCTCCGGGCCCAGCTTCACCCAGGAGGCCTGGATGTTGTCGATCCAGCCGTCGAGCATCAGGCGCGCCACCGCATGCATGCGAATGTGCTCGAGCCGCGTCGGGCCCGGGCGCACGCCCTCGTGCTCGAGGAACAGGGCCGTCTTGTAGTGCACGAATCCGAGCGGCACGAACTCGGTGAATCCACCGGTGCGCTTCTGGATGTCGCGCAGCAGGGCGATATGCGCCGCCCAGTGCTCGGGACCGTCGATATGTCCGTACATGATGGTGGAGGTGGTGGACAGGCCTTCCTCGTGGGCCGTGGTGATGATCTCCACCCACTGGTCGGTGGTCAGCTTGTCGCGGGTCAGCTGCTTGCGCACCTCGGTATCGAGGATCTCGGCGGCGGTACCCGGCATGGAACCCAGGCCGTTGTCCACCAGGTCACGAATGAAATCGCGGTAGGAGAGACGGCTCTTGTGCGCGCCGAACCAGATCTCGAAGGGCGAGAAGGCGTGAATGTGCATGTCCGGCAGGACACGCTTGATGGCCTTGAGCATGTCCCGGTAGAAGTGGCCCGGAACGTTCGGATGCAGGCCGCCCTGAATGCACACCTCGGTGGCGCCCCGGTCCCAGGCTTCCTGAGCGCGGCGCACGATCTCGTCGAGGTCGAAGAACTCCGCCTCGGGGTCATCCTTGCGCTTGGCGAAGTTGCAGAAACGACACCCCATGTAGCAGACGTTGGTGTAGTTGATGTTGCGGGTGATGACGAAGGTGGCGTCGTCGCCCACCCGGCGCCGGCGGATCTCGTCGGCGGTGGCCGTCAGGGCGTCCAGGTCGGCGTCCTCGACCTGGAAGAGGTGTACCGCGTCAGTCTCGCTGAGCTCCCGCCCCGCCAGCACGCTCTCCAGCATGTGGCGCGTTTTGCGACTCACTCTGTGGCTGGCGAGTTCTGCCGGTTGGCGATCGAACGCTCGGAGCTGTGCTGTCGTTGTCGTCATTGGGTGTCTCCTGTTCTGGGTCGCGGTCTCAGACGCACTGCTGCAGTGCCAGGCCATCGTCGCGCACGATGTCGTCGAGCCGTTCGGCAAGGGGGGCGGCCAGGAAGCGCTGCGGCTCCTTCAGGTATCGCGGATAGACGGCCAGGCGCTCCTCCAGGCCGTAGCCGCAGCGTGCGGTGGCCTGGCGCAGGGCTTCGATCTGGGGCCAGGCGCGTTCCGGGTTGATGTGGTCGATGGTCACCGGCGAGATGCCGCCCCAGTCGTTGATGCCCGCGCCGATGTAGGCGGAGAAGCGCGATTCGAGATTGGGAGGCGCCTGGAGGCTGATGGAGGGATCCAGCGTCAAGCGGGCCAGAATCAGGGTGCGGACCATGTCGTCCAGGTCGGGTTCCGGATGATTGGCCATGGCCGTTCCCGGCTTGGCGCGGAAGTTCTGCACGATCACTTCCTGGATATGGCCGTAATGGCGATGCTGAGCGTTGATGGCCTGCAGGCTGTCGACGCGCTCTTCCCAGGTCTCACCGATGCCGATGAGGATGCCGGTGGTGAAGGGCACGTCGTGCTGGCCGGCCCGCTCCAGCGTGCGCAGGCGCTGGGTCGGCACCTTGTCGGGGCAGGCGTAATGGGCCTGGCCACGCTGCAGGAGTCGACGGCTGACGTTCTCCAGCATCATGCCCATGCTGACGCTGACCGGCTTGAGACGGGCGACCTCCTCATCGGAGAGCGTGCCGGCGTTGACATGGGGAAGCAGCGAAGTCTCGTCCAGCACGCGGCGGCACATTTCGATCAGGTAGTCGATCATGCTCACGTGGCCGAGCCTGGCCAGGGCCTCGCGGGCCTCCGGGTAGCGCAGCTCCGGCTTTTCGCCGAGGCTGAACAGTACCTCCTTGCAGCCCAGCCGCTCGCCCTCCCTGACCACGGCCATGACCTCATCCGGGGTCATGAGCTGCGCGTTGGGCGAACCCGGTTTCTGGACGAAGGTGCAGTAGCCGCAGTCATCGCGGCACATGTTGGTGAGGGGAACGAAGACCTTGCGCGAGTAGGTCAGTGTCTTGCCCCAGTGCTCGTCGCGCACTAGGGCGGCACGCCGGGAGAATTGGTCCAGCTCTTGCGGCGACGCTGTTTTCAGCGCCAGGGCTTCCGGGCGGGTCAGCATATCGATCAGCGCTCCTGTTGTTGTTGTGCGCTTCTGGCTGTGTTTTACCAGTCGGTAAAGTAGACCCTAGACCATGTTTTTCCGGATGGTCAAATTTTTGTGCGGCGTCAGTTCGGTTTGGTGGAAAGGCGTGAAGGCTCTCAATGCCACCCTCTGGCCGGGGTGGCTGGACGTCGTGGGCCAGGTACACTGGCTGTATAGACAATCAACTCACCGCGACAGGATGCCCCATGGCGAGTGCACCCCCGCTTTATCAGCAGATACAGCAGCACCTGTTGGAGAAGATTCAGAGCGGCGACTGGCCGGCCCATCACCAAATTCCACCGGAGGAACAGTTGGCCCGCGATTTCGGGGTCAGCCGCATGACCGCCAACAAGGCGATTCGCGACCTCGTGCAGAAGGGCTACCTGACGCGCCAGCCGGGGTTGGGGACCTTCGTGACCGATCGCAAGGCGGAATCGTCACTGGTCGAGGTGTACAACATCGCCGAAGAGGTGCGCTCGAGGGGGCATCGCTACGGTAACGAGGTACTGACCCGCGAAGCCATCGAGGCGGATGATGAGGTGGCGCTTCGTCTGGGCGTGCGCCTCGGTAGCCGCGTCTTCCACACCCTGCTGGTGCACCGGGAGGACGACACGCCTATCCAGCTCGAGAATCGCTACGTCAACCCGCGCTGGGTGCCGGACTATCTGGAAACCGACTTCTCGCGGCACACCCCTAACGAGGTACTGGTGAAGGCCTGTCCGATCACCGATGTCGAGCATATCGTCGAGGCGGTGCTGGTCGATGCCCGGACTGCCGAGTGGCTGGCCATCGACACCGTCACGCCCTGCTTGAGCATGGTCCGGCGCACCTGGTCAGGCGAGCAGCTGATCAGCTACGCCCGGCTTCTGCACCCCGGCAACCGCTACAAGCTGCGCTCTTCGGTGCATCGCCAGTCCTCCTGAGTGCGTGAAGCCCGTGTGCAAGAGCGCGAGGCCAGGAACCCCCGGTCTCGCGCTCTTTTTTTCCGCCAGAGGACGGCTCAGCCGGCCAGTGCCTGAATCAAATGGCCGGTGGGCACAGCGAGCAGCAGGCTCAGCGCTACGCGAATGAACCACACCGCCAGCATGCGTCCCACCGAGAGCGGGATGCTGGTGGAGAGGATGCAAGGAATGGAGGCCGAAAAGAACAGTACGGCGGAAACCGACACGACCCCAGCAGCGAAGCGTGCCGCGAACTCGGCCTCTGCCATCAGCAATGCCGGCAGGAACATCTCGGCCAGCCCTGCGGCGGATGCCTGGGCAAGTGCCGCGGCGTCAGCTACGCCCCACACGGCCACGAATGGATAGAAGAGCCAGCCCAGCCACTCGAACAGCGGCGTGTACTTGGCGGCGAGCAGTCCCAGCAGGCCCACCGACATGATCGACGGCAAGATGCTGATGGCCATCAGCAGCCCTTCCTTGAAATTGAGCACCACGCTGCGCTGCAATGAGGGAGCCTTGGCGGCCACTTCCAGGCCCGTCTGCCAGGCGGTGGTCAGCCGCTTGCCAGGGACCGCTTGCGGTTCGCCATCCTCCGCGCTGTCATCCATGCGTGAGAGCGGCGGAAGGCGCACGGTCACGGCGGTGACGACGAAGGTGATCAGCAGTGTTAGCCAGAAATAGAGGTTCCATACCGCCATCAAATCCAGAGTGCGTGCCACGATGATCATGAAGGTCGCCGAAACCGTGGAAAACCCGGTGGCGATGATGGCAGCCTCCCGCGCCGAGTACTGACCGGCCTGATAGACCCGGTTGGTGATCAGCAGTCCGATGGAATAGCTGCCCACGAAGGAGGCCACCGCATCGATGGCCGAGCGACCCGGGGTGCGCCAGATGGGCCGCATCACCGGCTGCACCAGAACGCCTATCAGCTCCAGCAGGCCGTAGCTGATCAGCAGCGCCAGGAAGATTGCCCCGATGGGCACGATCAGCCCCACCGGAATCACCAGCTTGTCGAACAGGAAGGGCAGCATGTCCGGCTCGTGCAGGAAGGCGGGCCCCCAGCCGGTCAAGGCCATCAGCGCGGCGGCCACCCCGGCTATCTTCAGTACGGTGAAGATGCGTTCGGTGAGGTTGCGGTTCCAGTAGCCCCGAAACAGAGGATAGGCCGCACCGGCTACGATCAGCGCCAGGGCGTAGAGCCCGCTGGCGTCACCCAGCAAGCTGCGAGCGCCGGTCACCATGTGATCGAGCAGGATGGTTCGGCGGTCGCCGAGTTCGACGGGGACGAAGAAGATCAGGATGCCCAGGGCACTGGGCAGGAAGAGCTTGAGAAGCGTTGCAGCGCCAGGCCTCTGCCTTGTCTGAGCGTTCGGGGTGTTCATGGGCACGCCTCCGGTAGTGCGGTGACTGAATCGGGATCGGCGATCCGTGTGTATATGTATATACATTAAGGTAAGCGCTCACATCGCCGCCGCCCAGCGTCGGCGACTAGACATTGGTCTAAGCTGTAGAGGCGTGCACACCGAGCCCGTATTGATAGTTTTTATATAGTCTTTTGTTTTTTTGGAATTTTAAACAAAAGTGCGGGCTCGTTACGGAATACCGAAAGCCAACTCCAGCGAATGCCGGCGGCTTGACGACCTTCTCGGGGCTAGGCTTAATTGTATATACATTAAGCTTATCCGGAGGAGTCCTCCATGTCGAACAGCACCTCCCAGCGTCGCCTGTGGCGAGATGTCCGGGTCTTCGATGGTCTGCGCACCTTGCCGGAACCGATGGCAGTGGTCACCGAAGGGGCGCGGATCGCCTCCCTGGTGGCGATGCGTGACGCCGATGAGAACACGATCGAAGGTTGCAGTGACATGGGGCGCGGCGGCGTCATGACCCCCGGTCTGGTGGATTGCCACACCCACCTCGTCTTCGGCGGTGGACGTGCCGACGAGTTCGAGGCGCGTCTGGAAGGGGCCAGCTACGAGGAGATCGCCCGGCGCGGCGGCGGCATCCTCAGCACCGTGCGGGCGACCCGCGAGGCCAGCGAGGAGGAACTGCTGTCACTGGCCAGGCCGCGCCTGGAAGCGCTGATCGCCGATGGTGTGACCACCGTGGAGATCAAGTCCGGCTACGGCCTGGATGTGGCCAGCGAACTGAAGATGCTGCGCGTGGCGCGACGCCTCGGCGAGGAGCTGCCGGTACGCGTGGTGACCACCCTGCTGGGGGCCCATGCTCTGCCGCCGGAATTCAAGGAGGATGGCGACGGCTACATCGATCTGGTATGCCGGGAGATGATTCCGGCCGCCACCCAGGCGGGCCTGGCCGATGCCGTGGATGTGTTCTGCGAGAAGATCGCCTTCTCGGTAGCGCAGTGCGAGCGGGTTTTCGCTGCGGCAGAGGCCCATGGTCTGCCCATCAAGGCCCATGCCGAGCAGCTCTCCAACCTGGGCGGCACTGCCATGGCGGCCCGCCACGGGGCCCTGTCCGCCGATCATATCGAGTATCTCGACGCTGCCGGCATCGCCGCCATGCGCGAAGCCGGCAGCGTCGCCGTGATCCTGCCGGGCGCCTTCCATACCCTGCGCGAGACGCAGCAGCCGCCCATTGCGGCACTGCGTGAAGCCGGCGTCCCCATGGCGGTGGCGACCGATGCCAACCCGGGTAGCTCGCCGCTGTTCATGCCCACCCTGATGCTCAACCTCGCCTGCACCCTGTTCCGGCTGACACCGCAGGAAGCGCTGGCCGGCATGACCGCCCACGGCGCGACCGCGCTGGGGCTCGCCGGGCAGGGGCGGATTCGCGAGGGCGCCGAGGCCGACCTGTGCCTCTGGAACGTCGAGTCGCCGGCCGAGTTGGCCTATGCGGTACAGCCGGGTCGTCTGCGTCAGCGTCTGTTCCAGGGAGAGCTCACCCATGGCAACTGAAACCACCATCGACATGTCGCTCTGGCAGGGGCGCATCGACCCGGAGCCGGGCAGCGATCGTTGGCACCAGAAAATCCAGCCGCTGACCGAGGGGGCGGCACCGGGCTGTGTACTGCTGGGCTTCGAAAGCGATGCGGGCGTGGCGCGCAACCAGGGGCGCACCGGCGCCGCGGCGGGTCCAAATGCACTGCGTCGGGCCCTGGGGTCGCTGGCCTGGCATCGTACCGGCCCGGCCTATGAGGCGGGCAACGTGAGCTGCGAGGGCGATGCCCTGGAGGCCGCCCAGCAGCGTCTCGCCGACCGTTTGGCTCCGCTGCTCGAGGCGGAGCATCTGCCCATCGTGCTGGGCGGTGGCCACGAGGTGGCCTATGCCAGCTGGTGCGGATTGGCCCGTCATCTGCAGGAGAGCGACGATTCGGCACCACGCGTCGGCATCATCAACCTCGATGCCCACTTCGACCTGCGCGACCCGGCGCATGTGCGCTCCTCCGGCACCCCCTTTGCCCAGATCGCCGACGACTGCGCCCAGCGCGGTTGGCCGTTCCGCTATGCCTGCCTGGGGGTGAGCCGCGCCGCCAATACCCGGGCACTGTTCTCGCGTGCGACCGAACTGGGGGTGCTGGTCCGCGAGGATCGTGACATCGATGCCCGGTGTCTCGAGCCGATCATCAGAGACGTGCAGCGCTTCATGATGCGCTGCGACTACCTCTACCTGACCATCGACCTGGACGTGCTGCCCGCCGCCGAGGCGCCTGGAGTCAGTGCGCCCGCCGCCCGCGGCGTCTCGCTCGCCTTGCTCGAGCCGCTGGTAGAGGCGGTGCGCGACAGCGGCAAGCTGCGCCTGGCCGACCTGGCAGAGCTCAACCCCGCCCTGGATATCGACGGCCGCACTGCCCGCGCGGCGGCCCGTCTGGTTCATCTGCTGACCCAGGACGATTGACGAGCCTCGTGCTCGACCCGATCAATACCGAACCGAGAGGAGACAGTCCATGTCGCCCAACGACACGCGTCGGCACGCCGGCCGCCACGATCCTTCCCGCAAGATTGCCGCTCCCACCGGGGTCGAGCGCAGCTGCAAGAGCTGGCTCACCGAGGCGCCGCTGCGCATGCTGATGAACAACCTCCACCCGGACGTGGCCGAACGCCCGGAGGAGCTGGTGGTGTATGGCGGCATTGGCCGCGCCGCCCGCGACTGGGAGTGCTACGACACCATCGTCGAGACGCTCAGGCGCCTGGAGGACACCCAGACCCTGCTGGTGCAGTCCGGCAAGCCGGTGGGGGTCTTCGAGACCCACAAGGATGCCCCGCGGGTGCTGATCGCCAACTCCAACCTGGTGCCGGCCTGGGCCAACTGGGAGCACTTCAACGAGCTGGATAAGAAAGGTCTGATGATGTACGGCCAGATGACGGCCGGCTCGTGGATCTACATCGGCTCCCAGGGCATCGTTCAGGGTACCTACGAAACCTTCGTCGAGGCGGGCCGCCAGCACTACGACGGCGATCTCAAGGGCCGCTGGATTCTCACCGCCGGCCTCGGCGGCATGGGCGGTGCCCAGCCGCTGGCCGCCAGCCTGGCGGGTGCCTGCTCGCTCAACGTCGAGTGCCAGCAATCGCGCCTCGACTTTCGTCTGCGTACCCGCTATCTGGACGAGCAGGCCGACGACCTCGACGATGCCCTGGCCCGTATCCAGCGCTATACCGCCGAGGGCAAGGCGGTCTCCATCGGCTTGTGCGCCAATGCTGCCGATATCCTGCCCGAACTCGTGAGCCGCGGGGTGAAGCCGGACATGGTCACCGACCAGACCAGCGCCCACGACCCGCTGCATGGCTACCTGCCCGCCGGCTGGTCCTGGGCGGAATACGTCGAGCGCGGTCAGCGCGAGCCCGAGGTCGTGGTCGAGGCCGCCAAGCAGTCCATGGCGGTACACGTGCAGGCCATGCTCGACTTCCAGACGATGGGCGTGCCCACCTTCGACTACGGCAACAACATCCGTCAGATGGCCATGGAAAAGGGCGTCGAAAACGCCTTCGACTTTCCCGGTTTCGTGCCGGCCTACATTCGGCCGCTGTTCTGCCAGGGCATCGGCCCCTTCCGTTGGGCGGCGCTTTCCGGCGATCCGGAGGACATCTACAAGACCGATCGGAAGGTCAAGGAACTGATTCCCGACGACCCGCATCTGCACAACTGGCTGGACATGGCCCGAGAGCGCATCAGCTTCCAGGGGTTGCCGGCACGTATCTGCTGGGTGGGTCTCAAGGACCGCGCTCGCCTCGGCCAGGCCTTCAACGAAATGGTCGCCAACGGTGAGCTCAAGGCGCCGGTGGTGATCGGGCGCGACCATCTGGACTCCGGCTCGGTCGCCAGCCCCAATCGCGAGACCGAAAGCATGCAGGACGGCTCGGATGCCGTTTCCGACTGGCCGTTGCTCAACGCCCTGCTCAATACCGCCGGCGGCGCCACCTGGGTCTCCCTGCATCATGGCGGCGGCGTGGGCATGGGCTACTCCCAGCACGCCGGGGTGGTGATCGTCGCCGACGGTACGGACGACGCCCACGTCCGCCTGGGCCGGGTGCTGCGCAACGATCCGGGGACCGGGGTGATGCGTCACGCCGACGCCGGCTACGACATCGCCAAGCAGTGCGCCCGCGAGAACGGCCTCGACCTGCCGATGCTCGATAAGTAAAAGCCTCTGCATCCACCATCATGATTCTCGCCGGTACAAGGAGCACCGGTGGCAGGTCGAAGCGAAGGTCCGATTCCAGGGAAGGAATCGGTAGCGCCCAGGGAGGGGTTCACAGCGCCTTCGCGTAGTACCTGCCACCTGCAAGCTCCGGCCCGGCGAGATGAGGAACTCTCTATGAACCATCTCGAGATCCAACCCGGCAAGATGACCCTGGCGCAGGCGCGCCAGGTTTACCAGGCGCATGTGCCGGTCAGCCTGCCCGCAAGTGCCGACGCCGATATCACCAAGGCCGTCGACTGCGTGAATCGCGTGATCGCCGAAGACCGCACCGTCTACGGCATCAATACCGGCTTCGGTCTGCTCGCCCAGACCCGCATCGAGCAGGACCAGCTCGAGGATCTGCAACGCTCGCTGGTGCTGTCTCACGCCACGGGTGTCGGCGCGGCCATGGACGACGATCTGGTACGCCTGATCATGGTGCTCAAGGTCAACAGCCTGGCCAGGGGATTTTCCGGTATCCGCCGTGAGGTGCTCGATGCCCTGACCGCGCTGATCAACGCGGAGATCTATCCGCACATTCCGCTCAAGGGCTCCGTCGGTGCCTCTGGCGATCTGGCGCCGCTGGCCCACATGAGCGTGGTGCTGCTCGGTGAGGGCAAGGCTCGTTACCGTGGCGAGTGGCTGCCGGCCGCCGAAGCGCTGAAGATTGCCGGGCTCGAGCCGCTGGCCCTGGCCCCCAAGGAGGGGCTGGCACTGCTCAACGGCACGCAGGTTTCCACCGCCTACGCCCTACGCGGTCTGTTCGAGGCGGAAGACCTCTATGCCGCGGCCACCGTGTGCGGTGCGCTGACCGTGGAGGCGACGCTGAGCTCCCGAGCGCCCTTCGATGCGCGTATCCATGACGCGCGTGGCCAGCGCGGTCAGATCGATGCCGCTGCCGGCTACCGCCACCTGCTCGGAGAACGTAGCCAGGTGAGCGATTCCCATATCGACTGCGGCAAGGTGCAGGATCCTTATTCCCTGCGCTGCCAACCCCAGGTGATGGGAGCCGCTCTTACGCAGATCCGCCAGGCCGCCGAAGTACTGGGCACCGAGGTCAACGCGGTATCCGACAATCCCCTGGTGTTCGCCGCGGAGGGTGACGTCATTTCCGGTGGCAACTTCCATGCCGAACCGGTGGCCATGGCCGCCGATAACCTGGCGCTCGCCATTGCCGAGATCGGTTCGCTCACCGAGCGGCGCGTCTCGCTGATGATGGACAAGCACATGTCCCAGCTCCCGCCCTTCCTGGTGGAAAATGGCGGTGTCAATTCCGGGTTCATGATCGCACAGGTCACCGCTGCGGCACTGGCCAGCGAAAACAAGGCATTGGCCCATCCGCACAGCGTCGACAGCCTGCCCACCTCGGCCAACCAGGAAGATCACGTTTCCATGGCGCCGGCTGCCGGCAAGCGACTGTGGGAAATGGCCGATAACGTACGGGGCATACTCGCCATCGAGTGGCTGGCCGCCTGCCAGGGGCTGGACTTCCGCGACGGTCTCAAGACCACCGAATCGCTGGAGCGAGCTCGCCAGCTCCTGCGCGAGCGGGTCGCCTATTACGCCCGGGACCGCTTCTTCGGTCCGGATATCGAGGCTGCCACGGCCCTGCTGGCCAAGCGGTCACTGAACGCGCTGGTGCCCACTGGGCTACTGCCCAGCCATTGAGGTCATCGTGGTCGCCCACGATGGGCGACCCATGGCGCATCTCCAATAACAACGTCATACGTCCAAGGATATTTCATGAATGCAGTCGTTCTGGCCATCCTGGTGATGGTTACCCTCAGTCTCGCCCGCGTTTCCGTGGTCTTTGCACTGATTGCGGCTACCCTGGTCGGCGGTCTCTACGCCGGCATGCCGGTAGGCGACATCATGGAAGCCTTCAACGACGGCTTGGGTAACGGGGCCACCGTGGCCATTTCCTACGCCGTGCTGGGGGCCTTCGCCGTGGCGCTGTCGCGTTCCGGCATCACTCAGCTTCTTTCGCAGCGTGCCATTGCCCGGCTGCGTCTCGATGAAGGGATTCCCCATCGCCAGACCATCGTCTTCACGGTGCTGGGCATCCTCCTCGCCGCTGCGGTGAGCTCTCAGAACCTGATTCCGGTGCATATCGCCTTCATTCCGGTGCTGGTTCCGCCGCTGCTCAAGCTGATGAACCATCTCGAGCTCGACCGTCGAGCGGTAGCCTGCGTCATCACCTTCGGTATCACTGCCCCCTACATGCTCCTGCCGGTGGGTTTCGGTTCCATCTTCCTGCACGACATTCTGTTGACCAACCTCAACGAGGCAGGCGAATCGTTGGGTTTGAGCGTGACGCCAGGCATGGTGCCAATGGCCATGATCGTGCCGATCGGTGGCATGGCGCTGGGGCTCATCGTGGCGGTACTGGTGAGCTATCGCGGCAAGCGCCGTTATGAAGATCGCGATCTGGCCCATGGCGATGAAACGCCGGCCGAGGCGGCCCAGCACCTGAAGCCCTGGCAGATGGGGGTGCTGGCCATTGCCTTGGTAGGGACCGTGGCCGTTCAGTTGCTCAGCGGTTCCATGGTATTGGGTGGCATCTTTGGCTTTGCGTTGCTATCGGTGAGCGGCGTATTCCATTGGCACGAGCAGGACGATATTTTCACCGAGGGCATGCGGATGATGGCCCTGGTTGGGTTCATCATGATCTCGGCAGCCGGTTTCGCCAGCGTGATGCAGGCCAGTGGCGAGGTCGAAACGCTGGTGGCCAGTTCTACCGAGATGATCGGCGACAACAAAGGACTGGCCGCCTTGATCATGCTGCTGGTGGGGCTGTTCATCACCATGGGCATCGGCTCGTCCTTCTCGACCATTCCCATCATCGCTTCGCTCTACGTACCGCTGGCGTTGAACTTCGGCTTTTCCCCCATGGCCACCATTGCCCTGGTGGGCACCGCCGCGGCGCTGGGCGACGCGGGCTCGCCAGCCTCCGATTCGACGCTCGGCCCCACGGCCGGTCTCAACGCCGACGGGCAGCACGACCATATCTGGGACAGCGTGGTACCCACCTTCCTGCACTACAATATCCCCCTGATCGTCTTTGGCTGGTTGGCTGCGATGATTCTCTAGCGGGTTCATGATGCTCAGGCAGGAGCGCGCCACCGCCTGGATGCCGCTATGACGGTCGCGATCGTCGAATCATAAATTGGCGTTTGGCGTGTATTAAATGTCGCTTCAGGGGAATTCTTTGCCCATGGTAACGGCACACTGAAGCGACACTTCCCGCATAGAGGCACGACACCATGAACAGCATGACTCTGCGCGTTACCGGCCTGGTGGCGCCCCTGCTGCTGGCGGGCCCTGCCGCTGCCGACCTCGACGAAGTGCGCTTCGGAGTGCCGCCGTGGCCGGGCGTGACCGTCAAGTCGGAAGTGGCGGCCCAGCTGATGGAGGCCATGGGCTACGAGACGCGTCAGCGTGAGCTTGCCGTGAGCGTGATTCTCGAGGGTCTGACTCGCGGCGATCTCGATGTATACCTCGGTGGCTGGTATCCGGTGCAGACCGAGATGGTCGAGCCGCTGGTTGCCGATGGCCAGGTGGAGAAGCTGGTCGCCAACATCCAGGGTGCCACCTCCGGCCTGGTCGTCCCGCAGTACGTCTACGATGCCGGCGTGACGTCGGTCGCCGAACTGAACGCCCACCGCGATCGTTTCGACGCTGAGATTCAGGGGATCGAAGCCGGTACGGGTATCAACACCGCCATCCTCGAAGCGATCGACGGCGATCTGGCCGGACTAGGCGACTGGACGCTGCGTGAGAGCTCCACGGCGGCGATGCTGGCTCAGGCCGAGCAGAAGATGGCCGACGAAGAGTGGGTCACCTTCGTGGGCTGGGAGCCTCACTGGATGAACGTCAGCTTCGATCTGGTCTATCTGGAAGACGCCGACGATGCCGGTATCGCCGAGATCGAGAGCACGGTGTGGACGGTGGTGCCGGCCAGCCTGGCCGAGGAGGATCCCCAACTGCATCGCTTCCTCTCCCAATATGTGGTTGATATCGAGGACCAGAACGCCTGGGTGCACGGCTACAGCTACGACGACCGCCCTGCTGACGAGGTGGCTCGTGAGTGGATCGGCGACAACCTCGATACCGTGGCCGAGTGGCTGGATGGCGTCGAGGCCCGCGACGGTGTGCCCGCCATCGAGGCCGTGCATGCCGAGTACCCGTGAACCGACAGGAGCCTAAGCCGCTATCTGTGCCCGCAACGCCTGGCAGAAATCCTGCCAGGCGTTCTGCATCTCGGGCAGCAGGGCGTGGGCGTGCAGGGCACCGTGCACCATGCCGGGAGCGCAACGGTAGTCGACGTTCGCTCCGGCCTCGTGCCAGCCCACGCCGTCGAGGGTGGCCAGCCCCGCTTCGAAGCGGGCGATGAAAGTCTCCCGCTCCATCATTGGCGTCGCATGCCGATGGTGCGCCCGGCCAGTTCCGGCCAGGCGCTGGTGTCGGCGTGGGGCAGTGCGGCGATGGCCGTCTCGATGGGGGCGGGAAACGGTGCCGGGCGGCCGGCCATGCTGTCGATACCCATCAGCATCTGCTCGCTGGTGGCCAGCAGGCTGTTCTCGGCGTCGAACAGCTCGAAGAAGACATGCAGTCGCTTGGCATCGCGATCCAGCAGGGTCAGCGTGACCGCAAGCGGCTCTCCCTCGTGGGTCTCACGGCGATAGCAGAGATGGGTCTCCAGGGTGTAGATCGTGTAGCCGTGCAGCTCGCGACCGGCGGCGTTCAGGCCAATGCGCTCCATCAGCGCCTCTACCGCCAGGGAGAACACTCGGGCGTACTCGGCGTCGTTCATGTGGCCGTTGTAATCGACCCATGCCGGGTCGACATGGCTCTCGAGAATCACCATCAGAGTCGCCCCTCCAGACCTTCAGCCTCCGGCCAGTATTTCTTGACCAGGTCGAGCAGTTCAACCAGAAAGTCGTCGCGGCGGCGGTCCAGCTCGGCTACCGGGCGGCCGGCGGCCTGGTGCTCGCAGCCTGCGACGACCTTGTCGATCAGCTCATCGGTGAGCTCCGGGGCCTCGAGCTTGGTCCAGGGCAGCTTCAGCGCCGGGCCGAACTGCTCCAGCATGTGGCGCATGCCCTGCTCGCCGCCGGCCAGGTGGAAGGTCAGGAAGGTGCCCATCAGCGACCAGCGTAGACCGCAGCCGTAGATCACGGCGGCATCCACCTCCTCGGTGGTGGCCACGCCGTCGTTGACCAGGTGCAGGGCTTCGCGCCACAGCGCTTCCATCAGGCGGTCGGCGATATGCCCCTCGATCTCGCGGCGCACTACCAGGGGGCGCATGGCCAACTCCTGATAGAGGGTCTGGGCGCGCTCGATATGCCCGGGTGCGGTGGCCTCGCCTCCGACCAGTTCGACCAGCGGCAGCAGGTAGACCGGGTTGAAGGGGTGAGCGACGATCACTCGGCCCGGCGCCCTGGAGCAGTCACCCTGCAAGTCGCTGGGCTTGAAGCCGGACGTCGACGAGCCGATGATCACCCTCTCCTCGGTGGCGGCGTCCAGGGTGGCGAGAATCTCACGCTTGAGCGCCAGGCGCTCCGGTACGTTCTCCTGGACCAGGTCGGCGTCTTCCACGGCGTCTTCCAGACTGTCCACGAAGCGCAGCCGCTTGGGGCTGGCTCCTTCGGCCGGGCCCAGACGCTCCAGCGACGACCAGGCACCTGCCACGAAGTCGCGGGTGCGCGCCGGCGCCTGCGGGTCCGGATCGAAGGCGACCACGTCCCAGCCCCGGGCCAGGGCACGGGCGATCCAGCCATTGCCGATCACCCCGGTGCCGATGACGGCGAGACGCTGGCTCATGCCTCACCTCCTTCGACGCTGTCGACGACCTTGCCGGTACGCGGATCGCGAAGCCCCAACTGGGCGCGGGTCTCGGCGGGGCTCATGACGCGGGCGCCCAGATTCTCGATCAGGGTGGTGGCCTTCTCGACCAACTGACCGTTGGTGGCCAGTACGCCCTTCTTCAGATAGAGATTGTCCTCCAGGCCGACCCGGGCGTGGCCGTCCAGCAGCACCGCCTGGGCCGCCATGGGCATCTGGTGGCGGCCGATGCCGAAAGCCGCCCAGTGGGCGTTTTCCGGCAGCTTGTTGCGCATGGCGAGCAGGGTCTCGGTGTCGGCCTCGGCACCCCAGGGAATGCCCAGGCAGAGCTGGTAGAGAGGGGTACCGCCGATCAGGCCTTCCTGCTGCAGTTGACGGGCGAACCACACGTGGCCCAGGTCGAAGCATTCCAGCTCCGGCTTGACCCCGGCCGCCTGCACCAGACGGGCGTGCTCGCGCAGCCAGTCGGCAGGGTTCACGTAGACCATGTCGCCAAAGTTGAGACTGCCGCAGTCCAGGGTGCACAGCTCCGGCAGCAGTTCGCCCACCGGCTCATGCCGCTGAGCCGGTGTCTGGATGTCGCTGCCTGGGCCGCCGCGGGTGGGATCCTCGGCATCGGGGATCCAGTCGCCGCCGCCGCCGGCGGTGATGTTCATGACGATGTCGGTGTCCGCTTCGCGGACGCGCTCCATCACCTCGCGGAAATGTTCCAGGGAGTGGCTGATGCCGCCGGTCTCCGGATCGCGGACGTGGATGTGCGCCACGCTGGCACCGGCCTTGGCGGCCGCGATGCAGTCGTCGGCGATCTGCTGCGGCGTGACGGGAACGTGGGGGTTCTTGCCGGCGGTGTCGCCGGCGCCGGTGACGGCGCAGGTCAGGATGACGTTACGGTTCATGTCGCGCTCTTCGTCGGTGCGTTGAGGTCGCGTCCAGTGTGACCGCCTGCCTCGAGCGCTATTTGCCGAAAGGCGTCGCAAGGCCGACGAATTACGCCATTTGGTGCCGAGCGGAGCGCCAACTGGTCGGGGGCTGCCACTGGTGATGCCAATCCAGCAGTGCCGCGGCCGGCATGGGGCGGGCGATACCGAACCCCTGGGCTTCCGGGCAGCCCAGCTCGATGAGTCGGCGACCCTGGGCTTCCGTCTCCACACCTTCGGCGATCACCTGGAAGTCGAAAGCCCGGGCCAGCCCGATGATGCCCTTGACGATGGCTTGATCGCCGCGGTCCTCGAGCATGTCGCGAATGAAGGTGCGATCGATCTTGAGCCGTTCGGCGGGCAGGTACTTGAGGTACTCCAGGGCGGCATAGCCGGTGCCGAAGTCGTCCAGCGAGACGCCCACTCCCAGCGCCCGACACTTGCGGATCACTTCGCCGGCACGCTGGATGTCGCCGATGGCGGCGCTTTCCAGGATTTCCAGCTCCAGGCTATTGGCCGGCAGTGCGGGGTGACGCGCCAGGTGGCGGCGCAAGGAGGCGACGAAGTTGGGCTGCTGTAGCTGCAGGGCGCTGATGTTGACGCTGATGGAGAGCGCGAGTCCCTGCCGGTGCCAGCGTTCGACCTGCTCCAGGGCGGTCTCGATGACCCAGTGGCCAATGGTGACCGAGATCGGGTGCTGTTCGATGATGGGAAGGAACTCGCCGGGGGGCACCATGCCCCGCTGAGGGTCCTGCCAGCGCAGCAGCGCCTCCACACCGATGAGCCGGCCGCTGACCAGGTCCACCTTGGGCTGATAGTGCAACTGGAGCTCGTGGTCGGCCAGGGCCGTTTCCAGCCGCTGTACCAGGCGAGACAGGGCTACCTGGTGGCGATCCTGCTGAGGGTCGAACCACTGCAGCCGCTGGCGTCCATTGAGCTTGGCCTGGTGCAGCGCCTGGTGGGCGTGGCGCAGCAGCGTGTCGGCATCGGCGCCATCCTCGGGAAAGGCGGTGGCACCGAAGCTGGCCGAGCAGCACACGCTGATGTCGCCGATGTGCAGCGGTGTGGTCGTTTCCTGCTGCAGGCGTTGCAGAATGGCGTCGGCCTCCTGCACCGAGCTCAGTTCGTCGATGACGGCGACGAATTCGTCGCCGCCCAGGCGGGCCAGGGTGTCGCCGTCGCGAAGTTCGGCATGCAGTCGCTTGGCCAGCAGTTCCAGTACGCGATCGCCCAGCGCATGGCCGTGACTCTCGTTGAGTCTCTTGAAGTCGTCGAGGTCGATGGCCACCACGACGATCACCTTGCCGGTGCGACGGCTCATGCCGATGGCGTGTTGCAGGCGATCGCTGAGCAGCATGCGATTGGGCAGGCCAGTCAGCGGGTCGTGGTAGGCACTGTGTTCCAGCTGTCGTTGGTGCTCGCTGGCGCGGTCGGTGATGTCGGTGAAGACCGCTACGTAGTTCTGCAGCTTGCCGCGTTCGTCGTGCACGGCGTTGATGGTCAACAGCTCGGCATACACTTCGCCGTTCTTGCGGCGGTTCCAGATCTCGCCCTGCCAGGAGCCGGAGCTGGTCAGCTGCCGCCACAGCGCCTGGTAGAAGGCGTGGTCCTGGCGGCCCGACTGCAGGATGCGCGGGTTCTTGCCGATGGCGTCGTCACGGGTATAGCCGGTGATGCGCGTGAAGGCGTCATTGAGATCGAGGATCGTGGCGTGCGGGTCGGTGACCGTGATGCCGTCCTGGGTGTGTTGGAAGACATTGGCGGCCAGCTGCAACCGGGCCTGTGTGTGACGCAGAATCAAGAACGACAGACCCACCGTGGCCAGCGCCACCAGCAGCGTCACGGCCAGATACTTCGCCAGGTCGATGCGGGCCGTCTCCTGCAGGCGCTGAGCGGTGGCGAGGATGTCGCTGGCCAGCCCATCCTCCACCGCTTTGATGTTCTCGATCTTGGCGGTCTGCCAGGTGAACCACTGCTCGGGAGTGACTGCTGGCGAGGCGGAGCCCGGCTGCTCCAGCAGTTGCTCGCGGAAGGCTTCCAGAGGTTTCAGTTCGGGCTGGTTCAGTGCCGAGGCGAGCCTCTCCCGGGGAGAGCGACCGGCGAGACCGTGGAACGTGGCCAGATAGGCAGCCTGCTGGCCGGCCAGTTCCACCGTGCGACGGTACATGGCCGGCGAGAGCGTCTCCTCGGTCAGGCCGTCGGAGAGCGTCGCGCGCTCGAGGCCGGCGAGTTCCTTGGCCATCAGCAGGGCATGGTAGGCGCCCAGGCGACGATTGATGGTGCCCTCGTCGGTCAGGTGCGTGAGCCGACCGACCAAGGCATTGAGCTCCCGGGTGATGCGTGTGTAGTGGCTTACGGCGTCCTCGCTGGCGATGGCCAGCTCATCGGTGCGTTGGCGCAGCGTGTCGAGGCTCCGGAACAGCTCGGTGACGGATTCGAGGTCGCGCAGGAAGCTCAGATAGCGGCTTTCGGCCAGGGGCGTGTTCTGGGGCAGGGAATAGTGGCTGGTCCTTTCCGTCAGCTGTGACTGGGCGCTGAGGGCATCGATGTCGACCGCTTCCAGATGCTCCATGAACCGTGTGACCTGCTGGTTGACCGCGTCTCGTGCGGCGACGATCCGCTCGCTGAAATGGCGCCCGGCGCTGCCGAGCAGACCGGCGCTCATGCCGCGCTCTACCTGCAGGACATGAACGAGTTCACCGGCTTCGACGGCCAAGTGGGTGAGCGACTCGAGTTCCGCCATGTTGACGGCCAGTTTCTGGCGCTCGATGGCCCCCGAAAAGGCGAGCCAGAACAAGGCTGCCAACGGCAAGCCTAGGGCGATGACGAAGCGGGCTTCCAGGGAAAGGCGGTTGAAGAACGACAGCATGTGACGAGATTCTCTGGGCCGGACGCGCAGCGCTCGGCAGTTGGCTTGGGCACAAGGCGTTGTCTCGTCGTCAGGAAGGGGAGCCCGTCGATATCGCGCGGGCAGGCTCGGCTGATGGTTGGTGTTATGGCCGAACGCAGTCTCTTTCTCAATGGTCGGTCAAGTCCGACAGGTTGCCAGGATAGCCGATTCTGGAGGCGTTGACTGCACCTGGCGGGCTGTCGACGGGCGACATCGACAGGCAGAGCCGCGAAGATGGAGTGTCGCGTATGGAGAGCAGAAGGAGAAGAGGCGTATCCTGTTGATGAGACACGCCGGACCACCGTTAGTGAGGTGCCGCCGCTGATCGTGTGCAGCGACGGGCGTGAGGCGGTCTGCCACGCCTTGGAAGAGGAGCGTATCGAGTGATACTGACGGCCATGGAGGCGCTTTCGCCGCTCTCGGGCGGTGCCAATCTGGTGCTGCTGGCGCTGTCTACGCTCACCTCGGCCATTACCGCGGCGCTGGGCGTGGGCGGCGGCGTGCTGATGATCATGGCGCTGGCCCAGGTGATGCCGGCGGCGGCGGTGATCCCGGTGCACGGCATGGTGCAGCTGGGCTCCAACGTGGGGCGTGTGGCGCTCACTTGGCGCCACGTCGACCGCCGGGTCATGGCCGCCTTCGTGCCCGGCGTGGTGCTCGGCGCGCTGCTCGCCGCCTGGCTGCTGGTGCGCCTGCCGCCGGGGGTGCTGGAGCTGTGCATCGCCGCTTTCGTGCTCTACTCCTGCTGGGGTTGGGGGCTGCCCAAGCGTGCCCTGGGCGGCGTCGGCACCTTCGTGGCCGGTACGGCCACCACGGTGCTTTCCAACTTCGTGGGGGCGAGCGGCCCGCTGGTGGCGGCCTTCATCAAGGAGGGGCGAGCCGAGCGGCTGCCGCGGGTGGCGACCTTCTCGGCCTGCATGACGGTGCAGCACCTGCCCAAGGCGGTGATCTTCGGCGCGGCGGGGTTCGTGTTCCGCGACTGGCTGGCCTTCATCCTGGCGATGGTCGCGGCCGGTTTCGTGGGTACCTGGCTGGGCCTGCGGCTGATGCAGAGGGTCAGCGACCAGCGCTTCGATGCGCTCTTCAAATGGGTGCTGACGCTGCTCGCCCTGCGCCTGATCTGGCTGGGTGGCCAGCGGCTGTGGGGCGGCTGAATGGGCGTGCCGGCAGTCCTCGTTCGAGACATGAGGAATCGTCCCAGCCCTTCGCGGGTCTCAGGGTCGTGTCGCTATCGCCGATTCGCAAAGAGGAGACTGACATGCAGCGCTGGGCAAGGTGTCTCGTCGCGGTTGCCCTGTTCGGGGTTCTGACCGGCTGTGCCGCCATCCAAGATTCGCGCGAGAGGGCCATCGAGCTGCGCCCGGACGAATCCTACGAGGTGATGGCGCCGGGGGCCTATCTCTTCACCTTCACGCTAGATGCCCGTTCGCGGGTGGTGCTGGAAAGCGAGACCCGCCCCGGTGATTTCGTCACCTCGCCTGCCGGCGTGCTGCTCGACAGCGAGGGGCGGGAGGTTACCCGCGACTGGACCAGTGGGCGCGGCAGCAATTTCCGCATCGAAGAGGAGTTGCCGGCCGGCACCTGGTATCTGCGCACCCGCGACCCTCATGCGTGTCTCTCGGTGCGCCACTGCACGGATCGCAACAACCGCTATCGGGTGCATTTCAGACTGGATGAGATGCCCTGAGAAGGGGGCGCGCTCAGCTCGTCGGGAGTGCGCGCCGACGACCGATATGTTCCCACGCCTTCTCATGGAAGAAGTAAGCCACGGTGTTTGCCGCCGGCTCGATCAGGGCGACCATGCCGCCAAGCACCCAACTGCCGGTGAGCAGATAGGTGACGCTGAAGGCCACGCAGAAGTGCACGAGGGCGAAGGAGGCGGTCTTCTTCACGGCATAGCTCCGGGAGTGAGAATCATGTGCATAGCCTAGGACGGCTTTGGCGATAATTGAAACGGATTGCTTGGATGGTTTCGATAGCTTCATTCAATGGTTGTGCCAGGCTTCCCGCTCATCGGTAAGCGGGTCAGACCACGGCCTCCTGTGGCTGCCACTCTTTGGGCGCGGCCTTGCGCAAGAATTCGAGCAAGGCGGTTACGCGGCGTGGCCGCTGGCCATAGGGGTAGAGCAGGGTGACCGGTAACGGCTCCGGCTGCCAAGCCGGCAGGCAGGGGGTGAGTTCGCCGGGATGGTGCTTCTCGCGGGCTGCCACCAGCCAGTCCGGCAGCACGCCGATTCCGCGGCCATGGGCAATGGGGTCCACGTGGAGTACCGGCATGTCGACCCGCAGCCGTGAGCGCGGCGGACGAAACTGGAAGCCGCCCTGTTCGGCGTGATGCAGGGTCAGACCTTCGTGGGTGGTGCCCAGCAAGTCGATCCAGGCGTGGCAGGCCAGCTCGCGGGGGTGTCGAGGTTCACCATGGCGTGCGAGATAGTCGGGGTTGGCATACAGCCGCCGCGTCAGTTGGCCGAGCGGCTCCTGCTTGAGCCCCGAGGCCGGCAGCTCGCCCACCCAAACGTGCACGCAGTAGCTGTCCGGCGCGTTGGGCGCGCGCTCCCGGGCGTGCAGGGTCAGCTCCACTCCCGGATGTCGCTCCAGAAAGGCGTCGACGACCGCCGAGGCCCAGCTACGCGCCAGGGTAGAGTGGACCTCGAGGGTCAGGCGTCCGCTGATCGCCTCGGAGAGTTCGGCCAGCGCCTCGCGGCTTCGGTTGGCCAGGGCCAGCATCTCCTGGCAGTAGTCGTGAAACAGCAGCCCCGCTTCGGTAGGAATCAGACGATTGGCCTGGCGGCGCAGCAGGGGCTGGCCCAGCCGTGCTTCCAGTTGGCTGATACGCCGACTCAGTGTCGATTTGGCCAGTCCCTGCTCTTGTGCGCTGCGCGTCAGGCTGCCGGTGGCCATTACCGCGGCGAAGGCGGCCAGTTCGTCGAAGTCGTGCATAGGGAGTAACCGCAGAAAGAAACGACAGGCTCATTCTGCCAGCAAAGCGAAAAGATGAAAATTATTTGCTGTTGTTTCCGAGTTTCGTTCGCTTCTCTATGCAGTGGCGATGCTCCAGCCGCTATCTAGAGAAGAAAGCTACCGCAAACCGTACGTCGTCGATATTGCCGAGTCGGCGGCGCTGCGGTCGTTGCGAAATCCTGGATGGCCCGTTCCGACCGATTCGTTCGGTTTCATGGGATAATGATATGAATTCGCATTAACAGCGAAGCCGGATCATTTCAGTGGAACCGAAGGAGAACGTCATGCGCCTACCCATGAATCGGACGGTGCTGGCCGGAGGGCTCGCCTTGCTGGCTGGGGGGCCAGCCCTTGGCCAGCAGACGCAACAACTCAGCGATGTCGTCGTCACCGCCGCCGGTTTCGAGCAGCAGACGAAGAATGCCCCTGCCTCGATCAGTGTGATCGCTCGCGAGCAGCTGGAAGACCGCCACTATCGAGACGTGACGGATGCGCTGCGCGACGTGCCGGGCGTCATCGTCACCGGCGGTGGGGCGGGTGACAACGGCCATGACATCAGCATCCGCGGCATGCCGGCCCAGTACACCCTGATTCTGGTGGACGGCAAGCCGCGCAGCAGCCGGGAATCACGCCCCAACGGCAGCGCCGGCTTCGAGCAGGACTGGCTGCCGCCGCTGCAGGCCATCGAGCGCATCGAGGTCGTGCGTGGCCCCATGTCGACGCTCTACGGCTCCGATGCCATCGGCGGGGTGATCAATGTCATCACGCGCAAGGTGGCACGTGAATGGCACGGCAGCGTCCAGCTCGACACGGTGCTGCAGGAGAGCGGTGAATCCGGCGACAGTCGCCGGGGCAACGTCTACCTTAGCGGTCCTCTCGTCGAGGATCTGCTGGGCCTGCAGGTCTATGGTCGTGCCTCCGAGCGTGATGAGGACGACATCCTCAACGGCTACGAAGAAAAGAGTCTGCAGAGCCTCACCGCGCGACTGTCGCTGACACCTGGCGAGAATCATGATTTCGCCCTGGAGGCGGGTCGGACCGACCAGGAGCGCACTTCGCTGATGGGGCACTCGGCGCCCAGTGAGGGCTGCCGCGGCGGCTGCTCGGACAGTTTCGATGAGTATCTCCACGAGCATGTCGCTCTGACGCATACCGGCCGCTGGGGCATCGGCACCAGCGAGACCTTCGTCCAGCGCGAGGTCAGCGAAAACCGTTCGCGCGAGATGGAGATCACCAACACCTCGGCCAAGTCCAGCCTGGTACTGCCACTCGGGGCCCACATGCTCACCCTGGGGGCGAGCTACGAGAAGGAGTCCCTGGATGACGAGACCTCCAACCGACTCCCCGACTCCGACCGCACCAGTGTCGAGAACAGCCAATGGGCGTTGTTCGTCGAGGATGAGTGGTGGTTGACCGACGATTGGGCGCTGACCGGCGGCGTGCGCCTGGACGACGACGAGAACTACGGCAGCCATGTCAGCCCGAGGCTCTACAGTGTCTGGAACCTGGCCCCGGAGTGGACCCTCAAGGGGGGTGTCTCCACCGGCTACCGCTCGCCCAACCTGCGCGAGATCACCCCCGACTGGGGGCAGGTCAGCCGTGGCGGCAACGTCTACGGCAACCCCGACCTAGAGCCCGAGACCTCGCTGAACAAGGAGCTGGCACTGCTCTACGGCAACCCCGATGGCCTCAATGGCAGTGTCACCCTCTTCCACAACGACTTCGAGGACAAGATCACCCGAGTGAACTGTCCGGCGAATATCTGCACCGATGGGGCCAACCAGTTCGGTGCCGACCCGACCTACCGCATCAACGTCGACGAAGCGGTGACCCAGGGCGTCGAGCTCTCGCTGACCGCACCGCTGAGCGACGCCCTGGCACTGACCGGCAGCTATACCTACACCGATTCCGAGCAGAAGAGCGGCGAGTATGAGGGCGAACCCTTGACCCAGTTGCCCGAGCACCAGGTGTCGGCCTCCCTGGACTGGAGTATCAACGACAAACTCTCCCAGTGGACGAAAGTGACCTACCGCGGCAAGGAGAGCCAGCCCACTACCGGCCCCTCCCAGAGCAGCATCGTGGCGCCGTCCTATACCTTCGTGGATGCCGGGGTCGGCTACCAGCTGACTCCCCAGGCCAAGGTCAACGTCGGTATCTACAACCTCTTCGATGAAGACATTACCTATGACGAGTACGGCTATGTCGAAGATGGCCGCCGTCTGTGGCTGGGGCTGCAAATGGACTTCTGAGGTCGGCTGACTCGATGGCGAACCGCGTTCAGGATTTTCGAACCAGCCGTTGCCCAACGGAATGGATGAGAGTGATCCTGAGATTTATTATCATCATTAACATCCGGGTTCGCACTCTGCGTGCGCACCCACGATTGGAAGGAGACTCCATGTTCGCGTCGCTTTTCCGGCCCGAGCGCCTTGCCGCTGCCGGTCTCGCTGCCATGCTCGCTCTGGCGCTCGCCCCGGCCCAGGCCGCCACCGTCGATACCGCCAACGGTACGGTCGAGGTGCCCGATGCACCCGAGCGCGTCGTCACGCTCTACGAGGGTGCCCTGGATGCGACCCTGGCGGCCGGCGTCACCCCGCGTGGCGCGGTGTCCACCCGCGGTGGCGATGGCGTGGCCCGCTACATCGAGGCGCATCTCGACGGCGAGCGTCCGGCCATCGTCGGCGTGGTGCGCGAGATCAACCTCGAGGCGGTGCTGGCCGAGCGCCCCGACCTGATTCTTGCCGCGCCGCAGCTCGCCGATGAGCAGTACGCCCTGCTATCGCGCATTGCTCCCACCGTGGTGCCCGAGTCCCGCGAGATCGCCCCGGACAACTGGAAGGCCGAGGCGCGGCTCTACGGCGCGGCGCTGGGGCGGGAGGCCGAGCTGGAGGCGGCCATCGGCGAAGTCGAGGCACGCGCAGCCGAGCTGGCCGAGGCCCTGATCGATGCCGAGGTGGGTGGCACTGCCAACCTGGTTCGCTGGATGCCCCAGGGGCCGCTGGTGATGTCCGATTCGCTCTTCTCGACCGGGCTGTTAGCGGAAGTGGGCCTCGACGTGGACGATGCCGGTCTGCTCAACGGGCGTGGCGTGCACAGCGATCCGCTGAGCCTGGAGAATCTCTCTCAGCTGGAAGGCGACTGGTTGTTCCTGGCGACGCTCAACGAGGAGGGCGATGAGGCACTCGCCGCCGCTGAGGAGTCCCCGGCGTTCGCTCGTCTGCCGGTGGTGAAGAACGGCCAGGTGGTGCCGGTCGACGGCCAACTGTGGACCAGCGCCAACGGCCCGCTGGCCGCCCAGGCGATACTCGACGATATCGAAGCGGCCCTGCTGCCTTGATGGCCGACATCGCCGCTGCGAGACACCCGCCCCGCCGACCGGCGGGGCGGGTGCGTGCGATGCTGGTCCTCGTGCCGCTGGTGGCACTTGCCGCTCTCGCCAGCCTGCTGCTGGGCGCCGGTGAGGTGGGGCCGGAACGCGCCTTGGCGGCGCTTGCGGGCCACGGCGACGCAGAGGCTCGCTTCGTGGTGGCATCGCTGCGCGGCCCGCGCACCCTGGTGGGCATGGCGGTAGGGCTCGCGCTGGGCGTGGCCGGGGCCTTGCTGCAGGCGGTGTCGCGCAACCCCCTGGCCGAGCCGGGGCTGCTCGGGGTCAGTGCCGGTGCCGCCTTCGCGGTGGCCGTGGCGCTGTGGCTGGGGGCCAGTGCGGCGACCCTGCGCATCGCCGTGGCACAGGTCGGAGCGCTGGCGGGCTGTCTGGCGGTGCTCGCCGTGGTGCGCGTGCGCGGCATGGGCCGCGACCCCGTGCGCTTGGTGCTGGCTGGTGCCGCCTTCTCGGCGCTGCTCGGCTCGCTCACCTCGTTGCTGCTGCTGTTCGACCAGCGCAGCGCCGACGAAATCCGCTTCTGGGTGGTGGGCAGCCTGGCCGGCCGGCGTCTGGACGACCTGCTGGCGGTGCTGCCCAGCCTGGCCGTGGCGTTGACCATCACGGCACTGGTGGCGCGCCCCCTGGCGGCCCTGGCACTGGGTGAGCGGGTCGCCTCGGGGCTGGGTCACCGCCCGGGCCGAGTGCGTCTGTTGGTGATCGTCGTCGTGGCGCTGCTGGTGGGGGCGGCCACCGCCATCGCCGGGCCCATCGCCTTCGTCGGCCTGGTGGTGCCCTTCGCCGCCCGGGCCCTGGCCGGCCCCGATATCCGCCGCACCCTGTGGCTGTGCCTACCGCTGGGGCCGCTGATGGTGCTGGTGGCGGACGTCATCTCGCGGCTGGTGGTGGCCCCCTCGGAGCTACCCATCGGTGTGCTCACCGCCCTGGTCGGCGCCCCGGTGCTGGTGGCCGTGGTGCGGGCGCGCCGCCTGCCAACCCTCTAGGCTGGGAGCTGCCATGTCGGACACGTCTCTAGCCCCGGTTCGCCGCGCTGTGCCTGGCCACGCTGCCTGCGTGTCGCCGCCCCCCGGTCGCTGGCGGTTGTCGACGGGGCGTTACAGCCTGCTGGTGGAGCGCCGTGCACTGGTCGTGGGCCTGCTGCTGTTGGCAGCCTTGGTGGCGGCGTCGCTGGCTTACCTGGCGCTGGGCAGCGAGCGACTCGCCCTGGGTGGGGTGGTACGCGCGCTGGCCGGCGAGGGTGATCCGATCGCCCTGTTTCTGATCCACGAGTTACGCTTGCCGCGGCTGACGGCGGCCTGGCTGATCGGTGCCGCCTTCGCCCTGGCCGGCTGCCTGATGCAGACGCTGGCGCGCAACCGCCTGGCCACGCCCGGCATCATCGGCATCGACAACGGTGCCACCGCCTTCGCCGTGGCCTCCGTGGTGGGGCTCGGCGTGTCGTTGGCGCCGCCCGCCATGGCGCTGGCGGGCGGCGCCACCGCGGCGGCCATCACCTTCGGTTTGGCCAGCGGCGGCGACACTCGGGGCTACCGCTTCATCGTCGCCGGCATCGGCATCGGCGCAGTGTTCGGCGCCGTCACCCAACTGCTGCTGGCGCGGGTGGACATCGACACCGCCAATGCCGCCTATCCCTGGACGGTGGGGAGCCTGAACGCTCGCTCGGGCGATGCCGTGGTGGTGCTGGCCTCCGGTTTTGCAGTGGGGCTGCCGCTGGCCCTCGTCCTGGCCCGCTCGCTGACCCTGATGCGCTTCTCCGATGCCGTATCCCGCGGCCTCGGGGTGCGGCTCAAACGGCGTCGCTGGCAGGTGCTCACGCTCTCGGTGCTGATCACCGCGCTGGCCGTGGCGGTGGCCGGGCCGGTGGGCATGGTGGGGCTGATCGGCCCGGAGATCGCCCGCTCGCTGTCGTCGCCGCGCGGCGTGCCGCTGCTCGCCTCGGCCCTGGCCGGCGCCCTGGTGATGGTGCTGGCCGACCTCGTCGGGCGGCTGCTGCTGGCGCCCATCGAGCTGCCGGTGGGCCTCGTCACCGCGGTGGTCGGAGGGCCCTGGCTGCTGTGGATACTGATTCGTCCCACCCGCAGGAGTGTGCCATGACGACCGACGAGCCCTGCGCTGCGCTGAGCGCATGCGAACTCACTCTGGCCTATGGCCGAACCCCGGTGATCGACGGCCTGGATCTGACCCTGCCCCGTGGTCAGGTTACCGCCATCGTTGGTCCCAACGGCTGCGGCAAGTCGACCCTGCTGGCGGGTCTGGCTCGGCTGCACGCTCCACAGGCCGGAGCGGTACTGCTCGACGGCTGCGACATCCAGCGCTTGCCGGCGCGCGAGCTGGCCCGGCGCCTGGCGCTGCTGCCCCAGGAAGCGAGCGCTCCGGAGGGGCTCACCGTGAGCGACTTGATTCGCTTCGGCCGCCAGCCACACCAGGGCTGGCTACGCCAGTGGTCCGCCGACGACCAGCGGGCGGTGGAGCACGCCCTGGCCGCAGCCGGGCTCGAGCCCCTGGCCGAGCGTGCGTTGGACACCCTCTCCGGTGGTCAGCGTCAGCGTGCCTGGATCGCCATGACCATCGCTCAGCAGACCCCGCTGCTGCTGCTCGACGAGCCCACCTCGGCGCTGGATCTGGGCCACCAGGTCGAGGTCTTCGACCTGGTGCGAAGGCTGGCTGCGGTGGGGCGCACGGTGGTGATGGTGCTGCACGACCTCACCAGCGCCAGCCGCTATGCCGATCATCTGCTGGCCCTGTACGAAGGGCGGCTGGTGGCCGCGGGGCCGCCGCGGGAGGTGGTGACGGAGGCGCTGGTACGGCGGCTCTACGGCATCGACTGCACTCTGGTGCGCGACCCGGTCAGCGGTGCACCGCTGCTTGCCGACCTGCGGCGCGCCGGGACCGGTCATCGGGAGCCAGACAGGCGGCATAGTCGGGCGTGACGGCCAGGGTGTCGCCCAGATCGCGGACCGAGATCGGCATGTCGTACAGCTCGCTGAGACGACGGTGCGTCAGTACCCGGTGCGGTGGGCCTTCGTCGAGGATGCGGCCATCCTTGAGCAGCAGCAGGCGGATCTGCCACAGGATGCCGGCATCCAGCGGTTCGCCACCGCCAAGGAGTACCGCCAGCAGCCGGGCCGCCGGATACGGCACCGTCAACGCCTATCTGGGGCTCAGCCATGGCGCTCGCTTCGATGTCGGACTGAACCTGAACAACCTGTTCGACAAGGCCTACCAACCCTATGGCGAGATACCGGGTAAAGGGCGTAGTGCCAGCCTGACCGGGACGCTGTATTTCTGACGTGATGGGCCACCAGTGTCATCCCACTCCCGCCTGTCGATTTGTCCGGCTGACCCGTAAGTCGCACACAGAGCTTGATGGGGCACGGCCGCCATTCGATAGTATGGCTGTGCTACCTGCGACTATTCGTTGCAGCCAATTGGCGAATTTCTGTCCATACTGGAGCATGCCCCACTCGTACAAGAAGGGCAGTAGGGAACCAACAAGGGAACAGAGGTACCAGCCATGACCCCCGCTTACCGAGATCGTCTCGGCACGGTTGTTTTCGTGCTGCTCAGCTGCCTGATGTTGCTGACCGCGACGTCGGCTCACGCCAATCCGCGCTATGCGGCCATCGTGGTCGATGCCGAAAGTGGCGCCGTGCTGCATGCCGCCAACGCCGATGCCACTCGCTATCCGGCATCGCTGACCAAGATGATGACGCTCTACCTGCTGTTCGAGGCCCTCGAGGATGGCGGTCTGACCCTCGACCAACCGCTGCCGGTTTCGACCTATGCCGCTTCCAAGCCGGCCTCCAAGCTCTATCTCAAGGCGGGGTCGACCATTCCCGTGGAGACGGCCATCGAGGCGCTGGTGATCAAGTCGGCCAACGACGTGGCGGTGACAGTGGCCGAGGCGCTGGGCGGCAGCGAAGAGCACTTCGCCAGCATGATGACGCGCAAGGCGCGCGAGCTGGGGATGTCGGATACTGTCTTCCGCAATCCCCATGGCCTGCCCGATGCGCGCCAGGTCACTACGGCGCGGGATATGGCCACCCTTGCGCTACGGGTGATGAAGGACTTTCCCCAGCATTACCACTATTTCTCCCGCACCCGTTTTCACTGGAACGGCAAGACCATCACCGGCCACAATCGCCTGCTGGACGATTATCCGGGTGCCGACGGTCTCAAGACCGGCTTCATTCGCGCTTCGGGCTTCAACGTGGCCACGTCGGCGGTGCGCCACGACCGGCGCATCCTCACGGTGGTAATGGGCGGCTTCACGGCGGCCTCCCGCGATGCGCACACGGCCGACCTGCTCGATCGCGGCTACCTGCGCCTGGCGATGCAGCAACGTGGCGACTGGGTCGCCCAGGCCGACCTGTCCGGCGATCGCATGGCGTTGCCCGAACCGATGCCGGCAACGCAGCCTACCCGACAGCTGGCTTCAGCCGAGGCTGATCCATCCTGGTCGCAGGCGCTGGCCGCTCGCGAGGCATCGTCCATGCTTACCGAACCCGATACCGAGATGGGCTCTGCCGACGATCCCATCCAGGCGCTGCTGGCAACAGGGAGTGCGGCAGCGAACCGGGGCAGTTGGGCCGTGCAGGTCGGAGCCTTCAGCAATGCCGACCAGGCGCGCAGCCTGGCGGCGCGGGCGGCCGACCGCCTGGCCAGCGTAGTTCAGGGTGTCCGTGTGGCGGTTGCCGAAGCGCAGGATGCACCGCAGCTGTTCCGCGCGCGCCTGGTCGATCTGCAGGAAGGCGATGCCCGCACGGCGTGTCGCAGTCTGCGTCAGCAGGGCATGGACTGCATGGTGGTGGCACACAACTGACGTCGGCGCCCTTGCTGCCCACCGCCTAACCCGTTAGCTTGGGAACCAATCAGCCCCGCCGACCTCCAGTCGGCGGGGTGGTTTTTTGGTCGGGCCAGCCGGGAGGTCGTGATGTCACCGTCGTTCAAGGGGATACTGTTCATGTGCGCCGGCGTGCTGTGCCTGGCCATCGGCGATGCCATCGCCAAGTGGCTGGGCGAGGTGCACTCGCCGCTGCAGATCATCTTCTTTCGTACCCTGGTGTCGTTGCCACTCATCGCCCTGCTGACCCACTTCGGTGGCGGCCTGCGCAAGCTGCGCACCCGTCGTCCCGGCGTGCACCTGATACGGGGGCTGATCTACACCGGCACCATGGGCTGCTTCGTGCTGGGGCTGACGATGCTGCCCCTGGCCGAGGCCACGGCCATTGCCTTCGCCGCACCGCTGTTCGTCACCCTGCTATCGGTACCGTTGCTCGGCGAGCGCGTGGATGGACCGGTCATGGCCGCCTCGCTGCTGGGATTTGCGGGTGTGCTGGTGATCGTGCGTCCGGGCGGCGAGAGCTTTCATCCCGGCGCCCTGGCCATGCTGGGGGCCGCCGTCTTCTATGCGCTGCTGATGGTCACGTCGCGCCGCTACGGAGGGCGCGAGCACCTCTGGGCGATGGTCTTCTACATGAACCTGGTGCCCCTGGTGATCGCCGCCCTGACTCTGCCGCTGGTGTGGCAGACCCCCTACCCCGAGCACTGGCCGGCCTTTCTCGCTGCTGGCGTCTTCGGCGTGGGTGCCACGGCCTGCATCACCATGGCCTTTCGGCATGCCCCGGCCGCCATTGCCGCGCCCTTCGACTACACCGCCATGCTGTGGGCGGTGCTGCTCGGCTGGTGGTTCTGGGGCGAGATGCCCGACCTTTGGGTGTTCGTCGGCAGTGCCCTGATCATTGGCAGCGGCCTGGCCATCGCCTACCACGACCGCCGCACCACGCTGAAGCGGCGTCCGACGCTGTAGCCGAAACCGCCTCGAGGTCAGGAAGGCCGCGCTTTGGCAGCCGCCGGTACTGGGAACCGAGGCCCCGGTGTATGTAGCGTGCACCTGATTGAAGCCGTTGTGCGGCGAGTCGAATCGAAGGCGCAGGGTTCGCATGTGTATATGTTATGTTATAACGTATTGGTTATTCCGTGAACCGTTGAGGAGCCTTGCCCCATGACCCCACGCCACTTGGCCGACGTGGCCGATGATAGACGCACTCGCGGCAGCGTGCTCTCCTGGGTCGGCATGGAGCGAATCGCACTGCCCTTTCAGGTGGCGGGGCGGCCCGTCAACGGTCGCGTTTCGGCGGGGGTCAGCCTGGCCGACCCCGCCGCGCGCGGCATCCACATGTCGCGGCTCTATCTGGCGCTGGCCGAGCTGCAGGGTCGAGAGGTGACCCTGTCGGGCGTACGAGCTGTGCTGGCATCCTTTCTGGACACCCATCAGGCAATCTCCGATGCCGCCTTCCTCGACCTGAGCGGCGAAGCGCTGCTCGAGCGTCCGGCACTGATCAGCCCGCTCTCGGGATGGCAGGCCTACCCCTTCGCGCTGCGTTGTCGGCGCGATGCGAACGGCCTGGAAGCCATCCTCGACCTCACGGTGGGTTACTCCTCGACCTGCCCCTGTTCCGCCGCTCTGGCCCGCCAGCTTATCCAGCAGGCCTTCGCCGAGGACTTCGTCGACATGCCGGTAACGCGCGAGGCAGTACAGGCATGGCTGGGTAGCGAGCAGAGCATTCTGGCGACGCCGCACAGTCAGCGCAGCCAGGTCCACCTGTCGGTGCGTCTGGCGGATGACCTCGATGAGTTGCCGTTGTTGGCGCTGGTGGAGGGGGTCGAGAAGGCGCTCGGCACACCCCTGCAGACAGCGGTCAAACGCATCGACGAGCAGGCCTTCGCCCTGGCCAACGGGCAGAACCTGATGTTCTGCGAAGACGCGGCGCGCCGCCTGCATCAGGCCCTGCGCGACCAGCCCGGCATCGAGGGCTTCGCCCTGCGCGTGGTGCATGCCGAGAGCCTGCACGCCCACGATGCCGTCGCGCGCAGCGAATGGAACTGGGCCTCTGCGTTCAGCGACTGAGTCGCCAGCGCCCTGCCAGGCTGGACAGGGCAAACAGGATGGCGGCGAGGCTGACGATGGTGGGGCCGGTGGGCGTGTCGAGCCAGTAGGCAGCCTGCAGGCCGCCGGTGGTCGAGGCGGCCCCGATTGCGGCGGCCAGCAGCGCCATGGCCTCCGGGGTGCGGCAGAAGGGTCGGGCCGCGGCGGCGGGGATGATCAGCAGCGCGGCGATCAGCAGCACCCCCACCACCTTCAGTGCCACGGCGACCACCACCGCCAGGGAGAGCGTCAGTACCAGCTGCTCGCGCTTGGGGTCGACACCGCTAGCCCGGGCGAGGTCGGCATCCAGAGTGGCGGTGAGCAGCGCCGACCAGCGCCACCCGACCAGGCCCACGACCAGCAGCGCCCCGCTACCGATGAGTGCCAGGTCGCCCTTGCCGACGGCCAGGATGTCGCCGAACAGGTAGGCCATCAGGTCGATGCGCACCCCTGAGAGGAACGACACCGCCACCAGCCCGAAGGCGAGTGCCGAGTGCGCCATGACGCCGAGCAGGGTATCCATGGCGTAGCCCCGACCGCTGAGCAGCGAGACCAGGGTGGCCATCAGCAGCGACACCACCAGCACGCCGGCGAAGATGGATGTGGAGAGCAGCAGCGACAGCGCCACGCCGAGGATGGCGGCATGGGCGGTGGCATCGCCGAAGTAGGCCATGCGCCGCCATACCACGAAGCAGCCCAGCGGTGCGGCGGCGAGCGCCACGCCAAGGCCGGCCAGGGCGGCGCGAACCAGGAAATCGTCGAGCATCAGGGGGCGGCCTCCAACTGGCTGGCGCCGGCCGCCGGCGGAGTGGGCATGCCGGCCGGATGGTCGTGCTGTCGTTGGTGGTCATGGCGATAGAACGCCAGGGCATCGCCGGTGTCGGGGCCGAACAGCGCCTGGTAGGCCGGCGAGGCGAGAACCCGTTCGGGTGTGCCCTGGCAGCAGACATGGCGGTTCAGGCAGACCACGCGATCCGAGGCGCGCATCACCACGTGCAGTTCGTGGCTGACCATCAGCACTGCGCAGCCCAGCTCGCGCCGCACGCTCGCGATCTGGCGGTAGAAGTCGGCCGTGCCACGGTGGTCGAGGCCCTGAGTGGTCTCGTCGAGGAGCAGCAGGTCGGGCTTCTCCAGCAGTGCCCGGGCGAGCAGGATACGCTGAAACTGCCCGCCCGAGAGGTCCGTCACCTGCTGTCGATCCAGGCTGGGAACACCGGCCTGCTCCAGGGCCTGGCACACCGTCTGCGTCGAGTGACGGTGTGGCAGGTTCAAAAAGCGAGTGACCGTCATCGGCAGGGTGGCATCGATGGCCAGCCGCTGAGGCACGTAGCCGATGGCCAGGTTCGGCTGGCGCACCAACTGACCGCGCATTGGCTGGACGGCACCGATGATGGTGCGCAGCAGGGTCGACTTGCCCGAGCCGTTGGGGCCGACGAGGGTGACGATCTCGCCACGGTCGAGGTGCAGATCGATGCCCTCGAGGACGGTTCGACCTCCGAGGGCGACGTGAAGATCGTCTATCGACAACAGGTGCATGGCGTCCCTCCGCTATGTGTCACCGTCAGGCCGTTACACGGCATGCACGAGGATGCAGGCTTGACATTGATAGATATGTTATATCATAACATTTCGTGTCACAATCGCACGCCTTCTAGCGCTGGAACCTTTGGAGAGATCGATGACGATGAACGAGCTGCTACGTCCTCTTTGCCTGCCCTGGCTGCTGGTGCCCGCGGTTGCCGCCGCCGAAGTGCCCGCCGTGGCCGTGGACATCCCCCCGGTCCACTCGCTGGTCGACCGGGTGATGGGCGAACTGGGCACACCCGATCTGGTGATCCAGCCGGGCGCCTCGCCGCATGGTTACTCCATGCGGCCTTCGGAAGCCGAGGCGCTGTCGCGTGCCGATGTCGTCTTCTGGGTCAGCGACGAGCTGACGCCGTGGCTGGCCAGGGCCCGGCAGTCGCTGGCCGAAGGGGCTCGGGAAGTGGAACTGATGGAGACGCCTGGCACGCAGCGCCTCGAGTTTCGCCAGGGGGCGACGTTCGATGCCCATGATCATGCGCACGACGAACACGCGCATGACGATCATGCCCACGACCACGACCACGACCACGACCACGACCACGACCATCAGCATGAGACCGGTGGCGATCACGACCATGATCACGGTCATTCCCATGAAGGCCTGGACCCGCACGGCTGGCTCGATCCGGTGAATGCCCAGGCCTGGCTCGAGACCATTGCCGAGTCGCTGGCCGACCTCGATCCCGACAACGCCGACGTCTATCGCCAGAACGCGGCGCAAGGGCAGGCTGAGCTGGCAACCCTGGTCGACGAACTCGATGACCGGCTCGCGAACGCCCGTGACGCCCGCTTCATCGTCTTCCACGACGCCTATCAGTATTTCGAGAGCCGCTTCGACGTGCCGGCGGTGGGGGCGATCTCTCTGGGCGATGCCTCGGACCCGAGTCCGGCGCGCATTCGCGAGATCCAGGAGCGGGTCGCCGAGCTCGGCGTTCAGTGCGTGTTCCGCGAACCGCAGTTCAACCCGGCGCTGGTGGAGAGCGTGTTCGAGTGCAGCGGAGTCGAGACGTCGATCGTCATCGATCCCCTGGGCGTGGACATTCCGCTCGGTGTCGACCTCTATCCGCAGCTGCTGCACCAACTGGCCGACGGCGTGACGCGCTGCGCTGCCAATGCGGCACCCAGCGACTCTGCTCACGACCACGACCACGACCACGACCACGACCACGACCATAGCCACGACGATGACATCTACGCGGGGTATTTCGAGGACAGCCAGATCGAGGACCGGGCGCTTTCCGATTGGGAGGGAGACTGGCAATCCGTCTATCCCTATCTCCAGGACGGCACCCTCGACGAGGTCTTCGCCCACAAGGCGGAGCAAGACGACGGGAAAACCGCCGAAGACATCAAGAAATACTACGCGACGGGATATCGGACGGACGTCGATCGCATCGTGATCGACGGAACTTCCGTCTCTTTCTACGAGGATGGGCAAGCAAGAACCGGCGAGTATGTCTACGACGGGTACGAGATCCTGACGTACGAAGCCGGCAACCGCGGCGTCAGGTACGTCTTCGAGCTCGAGGAAGGCGGCCCGGGTCTCCCGGCGTTCATCCAGTTCAGCGACCATGCGATCTACCCGACTGACGCCGACCACTTCCACCTCTACTGGGGAGACGATCGGGAAGCGCTGCTGGAAGAGGTCACGAACTGGCCGACCTACTACCCCTCACGCCTGGATGGCGAGGGCATCGTGGGTGAAATGCTGGCGCACTGAACGCCCGGGCTCACGAGGGTGACCTGAACAGGCCGTCGTGCTCCTATGGCCGCCGCATCGCAATGAAGCGGCGGCCTATTTCGTGAAGAAAGCCCGGGCGGCGGCCACCGGGTCGGGTTGGCCACAGATGGCCGAGACCACGGCCGCGCCCTGGGCGCCGACATCGCGCACCGCGGTGGCGTGTTCCGCCTTGAGTCCGCCGATGGCCACGGCCGGCAGCGGGCTGGCGGCGACCAGCGAGGCCAGCCCCGCGAAGCCCAGCGGTTCGGCGTGGTCGTGCTTGCTGGGGGTGGCGAACACCGGGCCCAGGCCCAGGTAGTCGAGGCGTTCGGCATCGATATGGGCCATCTGCTCCAGATTCTGTACCGAGAGGCCGAGGATCGCCGCCTCGCCCAGCGCGGCGCGGGCCTGGGCCACGTCGCCGTCGTCCTGACCGATGTGCAGGCCGTCAGCACCGCTCTCCACGGCCACGGCTAGACGGTCGTTGACGATCAGCGGCACCTCGCTGCCGGCCAGCGCTGCCTTGAGGCGACGTGCCTGGTCGATCAGTTCGGCGTCGCTGGCGTGCTTGTCGCGTAGCTGGACCAGCGTCACCCCGCCGCGCACCGCGGCCACCACAGTCTCCACCAGGCCGCGTTCGGCGCACAGCCGCGGGTCGGTGACCAGATAGAGGGAGAGATCAAGGCGCATCGGTTACCTCCAGGCGCTGTCGCGCGATCAGGGTCTCGGCCTCAAGGGCGTGGAGCGAATCCAGGAACGCCGGCATGAAGCTGCCGGGGCCGTCGGCGCTCTCGCCGGCCAGTTCGCCGGCCACTGCGTAGCAGGCCAGGGCCGCCGTCGTCGCTTCGAAGCGGTCGCCGGCGCGGGCCAGGAAGGCTGCCACCACGCCGGTGAGCGCGCAGCCAAGGGTGGTGACCCTGGGCATCAGGGAATGGCCGCCCCGAATGCGTGCAATTCGCCGGCCGTCTGTAACCAGGTCTTCCTCGCCGGTGACGGCAACCACGCCACCGCTGTGGCGGGCCAGGGCGATGGCGGCGCCGAGGGCCGATTCTGCGGCGTGGGTGCTGTCCACCCCGCGGCCGCCCGCACCCTGTTCGGCCAGGGCGATGATCTCCGAGGCGTTGCCGCGGATCACGTCGGGTGACAGGGCCAACAGCCGGGCAACGCTCTCGCGGCGATAGCGGGTGGCGCCCACGGCGACCGGGTCCAGCACCCAGGGCTTGCCGGCCGAGCGTGCGGCGCTGGCCGCGTCGGCCATGGCGTCCACCCAGTGCGGCGACAGGGTGCCGATGTTCACGCTCAGGGCGTCGGCCAGAGCGGCGAATTCGGCCGCTTCCTCGCGAGCATGCACCATGGCCGGTGAGGCGCCGATGGCCAGCAGCACGTTGGCCATGCTGTTCATGGCCACCAGGTTGGTGATGTTGTGGACGAGCGGCACCGTCTCGCGCAGGCGGGCGAGGTGAGTCGCAGGTTCGATCGCAAGGGTCATGTGGGCCTCCCGGGCGCGGGAGAGGCAGACGGCGAGCGCCGCTGCACGACTCCCTACGCCGGCATTATCCGGGTCAGGTTCCGAGGGTACGTCTCAGCCGTGGCAATGCGCCACGGCGCCCCTGTCGTCATGCCTTCACTATCCGCATTGATTGCGCGGCTGTAAAGGCCACCGCCGGTAGAGCCAGTGCCGCGCTGGGGCACTGCTTCGTCGAGCACGCCTCAGGTGGCCCGAGCGAGCCAGCGCAGGGCCACCCTGCGAGCGTGCGGCAGCTCGCGGCAGTACGTCAGCCTGCCGGCGGTCTTGCGGATGCCCGCCCGGCGCAGCTTGACGAGGATTCGCGTCGGCAGGCCGACCAGCACCAGTGCGATCCCTTCGCGGTGCATCTCGTCGAGCAGGGCCTCGAGCGCTACGATCGCCGTGCCATCCATGCTCGGCACGTCATGCATGTCGAGGATGACGACCCGTACCCGACGATCCACGAGATGCAGCGAAGTGAGTGCCTTCTCGGCAGCGCCGAAGAACAGCGGACCATTGATGTCGTAGAGGGCGATCTCGTCGGGCAGCCCCTCGAGGCTGGGGGCTCCTGAGTCGATGCGCTGGGTCTGCGTCAGCAGTGACATGCGCCGGATGAACAGCGCGGCGGCCAGCCCGATGCCGACGGCCACCGCCAACACCATGTCGAAGAGTACGGTCAGGGAGAAACAGGTCACTAGGATGGCCACGTCGCCCGGCGGTGCCGAGCGCAGGGTGTGCAGGAAGTGGCGTGCCTCGCTCATGTTCCAGGCGACGATGAACAGCAGGGCCGCCAGCGCGGCCATCGGTACCAGCCCCAGCAGGCCCGCCAGGGCGACCACCGAAAGCAGCACGACCAGGGCGTGGACCACTGCCGCGATCGGCGAACGGGCACCGCTGCGGATGTTGGTGGCGGTGCGGGCGATGGCGGCCGTGGCGGTGATGCCGCCGAACAGTGGCGCCACGATGTTGCCGAGTCCCTGGCCGATCAGCTCGGCGTTGGGGTCATGTCGGGTCCGGGTCAGTCCGTCCGAGACGACGGCGCACAGCAGCGACTCGATCGCCCCCAGCATGGCGATGGCGAATGCCGGGCCGAGCAGGGCGCGAACCAGCTCGAAGTTCAGCGTCAGGGGTTCGCCGTCCGCGCCCGGAAACCGCCAGGGAGCGGCGAAGCTCGGTGCGATCGGTGGGATGCCCGCCCCCGTCTCGCCATGGACCTCCCAACTGAAACGCGAAGCAATGGTTTCCACCACATTGCCCGCGGCCGGATCGCCGAACATCCGGTTGATCGCGTAGACGACGACCGCTCCGACGACCAGCCCGATCAGGGGCGCCGGCACCGGCACGCGCAGGCGCGGCCACAGCAGCATGACGCCCAGCGTGAAGGCTCCGACCCCCAGCTCGAACGGATCCAGGCTTGGCAGGGAAGCGGCGATCCGGCCCAGGTTGTCGATGAAATGCTCGCCGAGTTGCCCGACTTCCAGACCCAGGAAGTCGGGCACCTGCAGCACCGCGATCACCACCGCGATTCCCGCCGTGAAGCCCAGCACCACGGGATAGGGCACGTACTGGATGAGGCGCCCCATGCCGGTGATGCCGAGAACCACCAGGATCAGGCCGGCCATCATCGTGGCGATCAGCAGGCCGCCGAGGCCGTACTGTTGGACGATGGGGAAGAGTATGACGACGAAGGCTGCCGTGGGGCCCGAGACATTGAAACGCGAGCCGCCAGTCAGGGCGATGATGGCACCGGCGACGATTGCCGTGTAGAGCCCATGCTGCGGGGGAACGCCAGTGGCGATTGCCAATGCCATGGAAAGCGGCACGGCCACGGTGCCGATGGTCAGGCCGGCCAGGATGTCGTGGCGCAGGTCGGCAAGACCGTAGCCGTCTCGCAACGCGGCGCGTAGGCCGGAGGCGATGCTGGGAAGGGGTAGCGACGGCCGATGGCGTGCCATGGGCTGGATCCTCGTCGGGTACGCCCAACGCCGCGATCGAGCCGATGACGCATGCCGGGCGAGAGTTGTATTGTATGCAAATGACATTAACATGCCGTTTGCATTGTCGACAAACCCCTCCGGCATTGTTCATGTCAGTGCCAGGCATTAACATTCAATGTTAATAATGGTGGGAGACATGCGATGGAAAAGAAGACGGCACGTTTGACCCTGTTGATCGACCCCCACAAGAAGCGCGCCTTCGAGCAACTCTGCGCCGCTCAGGATCTGACCCCGTCCCAGGTGGTTCGCCAGATGATTCGCGAGTACCTTCGCGATCACGGCGTTGAGTACGAGACGGGTGCCGATTCGAACCCGAGGGCCTCCATGGAGCGGAAGTAAGGTGTCGCCAGCCCGGCTGACCGGGCTGACGCGAATGGTTCGTCGTCGGGGGCTGCTGTGAGCCGTTCGCCTGCTGGAGGGCAGTGGCCGAAGCTCAGGGCGCTGGGCCGGCGGCACCCAGGAAGCGTTCGCGCCAGTAGGCCAGGGTCAGCGAGGTACGCTCCACCCGGCGGCCGCGTCCGGGGGCATGGATCATCTCGTCGTTGCCCAAGTAGATCCCTACGTGGCTGGCCTTGTCGCCACGGCCGGTGGCGAAGAATAGCAGGTCGCCGGGGCGAGCCGAGTCGACCGCGGGCAGGGCAGTGAACTGCTGCTCGGCGGTGCGCGGCACCTGGATGCCGGCGCGCGAGTGCGTCATTTGCACCAGGCCCGAGCAGTCCAGGCCGCGGGGGCCGCTGCCGCCCAGTTCGTAGGGCGTACCCAGCGCCCGCTTCGCTTCGGCCAGAATCAGCGCTCGCTCCATGCTCAGGCCCTCGGCATCGCGGGTGGTCAACTCGCGGCCGGCGCAGCCCGAGAGTGCCAGCACGGCAAGCCAGACCACCAGCATGAGCCGAGCGGTCCGGCAGGGTACGACGCTGTGGTGGAGGGGTGATGAGCACTGAGGCGTCATGACGGTTCTCACGAGACGATAGTGACCATTTCCACTTTACGCCGCGGCACGCCGGATTGCCCAGCACCGCCGGCACTGGGCCTGTCGTCAGGCGAAGGCGTAGACGTCCATGGCCAGTACGCCATGTTCCACGCTGTGGTGGCGTCGTTCGGCCCGGCCACCGGCGCCGAGCGCCACCAGCAGCGGCTGGAAGTGTTCCGGTGTGGGATGGTTGCGTTTCGCCTGAGGGGCTCGCTCCCAGTCGAGCAGTGCCGCCCGGTCGTCTTCCATGAGGCGGGCGTGCACCCAGTCGGCGAACTCGCCCACCCAGGCGGGCATGGCGGCGTCCGGGGCCTGCAGCTCGCCCAGGTTGTGGGTCAGGCTACCCGAGCCGATCACCAGCACGTTCTCGTTGCGCAGGGTGGCGAGCTTCTCGCCCAGCGCCACCAGCTCGGCGCTCGACCACGACATGGGCAGCGACAGCGAGACCACCGGCACCTCGGCCTCGGGGAACATCAGCGAGAGCGGCACCCAGGCGCCGTGGTCCAGGCCCCGCTCCTGCGGTACGGCATTGAGCCTCCGGGCCAGGCGCATCGCCAATTCCGGCTCGCCGGGGGCCGGGTACTGGATTTCGAAGAGCTCGCGAGGAAAGCCGCCGAAGTCATGAATCGTCTCGGGACGCTCGCTCATGCTGACGGCGAGGCGGTCGGTGGTCCAGTGCGCCGATACCACCACCGCGGCCTCGGGGGCCAGTGCCTGGCCGAATTCGCGCAGAAATTCGTGGGCCGGCGTCTCGGTCAGAGCCAGCATGGGCGAGCCGTGGGAAATGAACAGGCTGGGCAACATGGGGCGGCTCCAGAGAGTGGGGTTGCCTTAAGGATAGCCCCTTGGGAGGCCGGTATCGATAGCAGGCTTATTGATTCCGTGTGCGCAGCCGTTTGTAAACGCCCTCTCAGTAGCCGGTCATTTCCAGATAGCCTTCGCCCAGCGCCTCGCCGCTGTCACGGTCGGTCACCGTCACCTCGCCTTCCCAGTAGGGCACGGAAGTGCTCATCCAACGTTCGCTGTGAGGCGCCTGAACGACCACGTCGACGCCCTTGCCCGGCACCGCGAGGCGCCAGCGGGTGGGCAGCTCGCGTCCCGCGACTGGCTGGGTGGCGAGCGGTATCAGGTCGAGGTCTTCGGGAGCGAGCGGCGTGGCCGTACCGTCGGGGGCGATCCAGGTGCCCGAGCGGTAGTCGCCACCCGCTTCGCCGCCACTGCGCAGCTGGAAGGCCATCAGCTTGTGGCCGCTTTCCAGATGCAACGAAAACCAGTCCCAGCCACGCTGGCGCTCGTCGAGCAACTGGCTGCTCCACTCGCGGTCGAGCCAGGCCTGGCCGTGCACCGTGCGCGTTTCGCCGTCGAGGGTCACCTGCCCCTCGACGTGCCAGAACGGCTGGCTGTAGTAGATCGAGCCCTGGCCGTCGGCGGCCTTCTGGCTGAAGCCACCGTCGCCGTGAAACACCAGCGGTCCCTCGGCGGTGAGATCGAGCCGGTAGCCGAAGCCGCCACGCTCGTCGTCCTGGTGGGCGGTGAGCGTGAGCCGCCCGAAGCCATCCGCTTGGGGCGTTTCGCTTCGGGAGCTCAACTGCCAGTCGTCGAGCCAGGCCTCGAAGGGGCGCGCTTGCACGCCGGCCTGGCCGTCATCGCGAGCCGAATGACTGCGCGCGAAGCGCTCCGCTACCCGATGGGCGTCGCCCTGCGACACGGCGAGGTGCGCCATCCACAGCTGGTCGGCCGCCCAGGGTGTGGGCTCCGGGCGTGCATCGGGTGGCACCAGCGCCTGGCGGAACAGCGTCCACTGGGCGCCCAAGGGCTCGCCCGTTTCATCCTCCAGGTTGGCGGTGAGATACCACCACTCGATACGGTAATCGGGGTGCGGGCCATGGTCGTCGGGGAAGTGCAGTGGCGTGCCGGGGCGGGCCTGGGCGAAGTCGCCGGCGGCCTCTCCCAGGCCGGCAAAGCCGGTGTTCTGGTCGGCCTTTCGGTCGGTATCGCAGCCGCCCAGCCACAGCGCGGCCAGCAGGGCGCAGAGGGTGGCCAGGTGACGCCAGCTCATGGGCGCTCCTCCTCGGCGAGCAGGGCGCGAGGCGGGGTTCGCCATAGGCGCAGGGCCGGCAGGGCGGCGGCGGCGAGCGCCACGCCCACGGCGGTGGCGAGCGTCAGCGCCATCTCGCCGGGAAAGAGATGCAGCGGCAGCCGCCAGCCGAAGGCAGCGACGTTGATCACCGCCACCAGTCCCAGTGCCAGCAGGCTGCCGAGAGGCAGGGCGAGCAGACCGGTGGCGAGCGCCACCCCGCCGAGCTGAGCGAGCTGCACCGCCGCCAGCTGCGCCCGTGGCACCCCCAGCGCCCACAGCGGCGCCAACTGTCGGCGGCGCTCCCTCGCCTGGGCGAGCAGGCTGGCCAGCAGCGCCAGGGCGGCCACGGCCAGGGTCAGGGCGCTCAGCGCGCGGGTGATGGTGAAGGTGCGTTCGAAGATGGTCACGGAAAGGCGCTTGACCTCGCGCTGGTCGACCAGGCTGTCGCGGCTCAGCGCGAAGCGCTCGCGCAGGGCCTCGCCCAACGCCTCGCCGCTCGCTCCCTGGGCGAGCACGATGCCGATGGAGCTCGCCTCGCCGCCGAAGCGTGCGGCGAGCTGCGGCGTGGCGAGCAGCACCTCGCCGCGGGTGTTGCCGTAGTCGGGGTAGACTGCGGCTAGGTCGAGCGTCTTGCGGCGCCCTCCGGCGTTCAGAGTGAGCGTGTCGCCCGGGGCGAGCCCCTCGGCAATCGCCAACTGCTCGTTGACGAAGGCGGCACCCTCGCGGAAGGCCTGCCAGGCAGCGTCGCGGCCGGCTTGGGTATCGAGCAGCGGCCAGTAGGGGATCAGTGCCGCGCCCGGGGTAATGCCGTAGAGACTCACCGGCCGGTCGAGCGTGCGTGCCGTGCTATCGCGCTCGGCCTCGCGCAGGGTTCCCTCGGCATGGCGGGTGGGCAGCGTCTCGGCCACCTCGGAGCGTTCGTCGAGCCATGCCGCGACGGTGGCGAAGCGTTCCGGCGGCGGGCGCAGATAGAGATCGGCGACCAGGCGCTGGTCGAGCCAGTCGAGAAAGGTGAGGCGAAAGCCGCCCACCATGCTGCCGATGCCCAGATTGGCAGAAAGCGCGATGAGCAGCGCCATCATGGCCAGCGTGAGGCGCGGCAGCTGTAGCTGCAGATCGGCGCACGCCCACTGCGCTAGCGGCCGGTGGCGGACCAGCCGCGCGAGTCCGGCGATCAGTAGCCCCAGCAGCGGCGGTAGCCACAGGGCGCTGGCCAGCAGCAGCGCGGTCAGCAGGGCGAAGCCGGCGACGAGCCCCTCGCCGGGCGGCTGACGGCTGAGCCAGACCCACAGCGCGAGCCCGGCCACGGCAACCAGCGCCCCCGTCAGCGCCAGCCCGCGCAGCTGGCGCACGAAGCCCATGCGCCACGCCTGGGCCTGGCCGAGGCCCAGCACGCTGAGCCGCGCCGCCCGCCACAGCACGCCGCTGCCGGCGAGAAAGAGCCCGCCGAGGGTCACCCCCAGTCCCCCCAGCCAGTAGTGCCAGGGTAGCCGTAGCTGGGCGGCGACCTCGGCTCCGTAGAGGCTCTCCAGAGTGGCGGCCACGTCGGGCAGCAGCAGCCGGGCCAACCACACCCCGCTGACGATGCCGATCAGGGCGCCCAGCGTGCCGAGCAGCACCAGCTCCAGTGCCAGCAGCCCCACCAACTGGCGAGCGGAGACACCCAGGGCACGCAGCGTGCGCAGCAGTCCCAGGCGTTGCTCCAGGGCCAGCCCCAGCGCCGCCTGGACGATGAACAGCCCCACCACCAACGCCAGCAATGCCATGGCGGTGAGGTTGAGGTGGAAGCTCTCGGTGAGCTGGCCCGGTTTTACCCGGTTGTCGGCACGGCTCAGCACGAAGCCGGTCGGCGCTGCCTCGAGCGCTCCCGTCGCGACGACCAGACGGTCGAGCGTTTCGCCGCTGCCGAGCAGCCTCGCCGCCGCCGCGATGTCCATCACCAGGGTGTCCGGGGGCAGCCGCGGTACCAGAGCGAGGGGCGGCAGGCGGCGGCCATCGGCCAGAGGCGGCTCGGCGCCGGGGGCATCGTCGGCCGCCACGCCCAGGGCGGCCAGGCTGTCCGGGGCCAGGCGTGTCTGCCAGGGCAACGTGAGAAAGCCACTGAGCTCATTGGAGCTACCGGCGGTGGCGAAGGCGCTGTCGCCGGGCAGGGTGAGGGGGTCGATGCCGATCAGCGTCAGGCGAGTGCCGTCCGCGGCTTCCACCTCGCCTTCCAGCAGCGGCGAGACGGGCAGCCCCGCGCGGCGCAGGGCGAGGAAGTCGTCACGGGGCAACGGTGCGCCGTCGCGGCGCTCCAGCCGATCGAGGCCGGTGGCGAACAGCGCTTCGGCGCGGGCATAGCTGTCGCGGGCCGAAGCGTTGATGGCCTGCACGCCGCTCCACAGGGCGCTGGCCACCCACAGGCCGAGCAGCAGAAGAGCGAGCTGGCCGGGGTGGCGGCGATAGTGGGAGAGCAGGGTGGCAAGGGCGCTGAGCATGAGAGCACGAGGGTGGCAAGCGAGCGGGGCCATGCGGCCCTTCATGCCGGCATCGTCTCACAGATGCGACAAGGCGGGGAACTGGCGGCTACTCATCACCGGTTGGTTCATCGTCCAGGTGCAGCCAGCGGGCCAGGCGTGAGTGGCGTCGTCGGCTCAGGTACCAGGGGAGCAGAGTCATCACGGTGAGCATGACGACCGCAGCGGTGATCGAAAGCAGCGGATGGAGCTCGAAGGTCTGGCCGAGGCTCGCGAATACCAGGGTCATGGGCAGCATGCCGAGCGTCGTGCCCAATGCGAAGCGCCCGGGTGTGATGGCGGTGACTCCGGCGGCATAGCTGACCAGCGCAAACGAGAAGATCGGCACCAGGCGCGTGACCAGCACGGTCAGGAACAGCAGACGCTGCGAGCCTTCGATGCCGAACAGGGGATTTTTCGGCAGCCTGGCGCGCAGAGCATTCCGGCCCAGCAAGCGGGCCAGGGTGAAGGCGATCATGGCCCCGGTCATGGCGCCGCCGATCGCCAGCAGTGCGCCGGGGAACAGGCCGAAGGCCAGTCCGGCGGCCGCCGTCACCGGCAGGGTAGGGAGCGGGCCGACCACCACCGCCAGGATCATCAACAGCAGAAGCAGTAGAGGCCCCAGGTCGCCCTGACTGTTGAACCATTCGGCAATACCGGAGGGCGAGAAGCTCATGGGTAGGCCAAGCCCCTGCAGCAGCCACCAGATGCCGGCCATGATGGCGGCTACGGTGGTGATGACTCCGGCTCTGAAAGCCCAGGCGGAGGGGGCTGTCACGGTGTCGGTGTCCTTTATGTCGTTGCGCGTGTCCTGCTAGCCGATACGCCCATGCGAAAGCTGCAGGTGGCGGTCCAGTGGCGTGGCGACGCGGGGGCTGTGGGTGACCACCAGCAGGGCACAGCCGGTGTCGTGTATCAGTGCCAGCATCAGCTCCAGTACTTCGTCGGCGGTTCCCTCGTCCAGATTACCGGTGGGCTCATCGGTGAGCAGCAGCGCTGGACGCGGGGCCAGGGCGCGACCAATGGCCAGACGCTGCTGTTGGCCGCCGGAGAGCTGCTCCGGGTAGCGTCGCGCCAGCCCGGCCAGGCCCAGCCGCTCGAGCAGGTGCCTCGACCAGTCGGGGCGTTCGCGGCCGGCCAGGCGTGCCTGCAGACGCAGGTTGTCGGCCACGTCCAGGCTCGGTACCAGGTGGAACTGCTGGAACACCAGCCCCAGGGTATCGCGGCGCAGCCGCGCCCGGGCGGGTTCGCCGAGCGTGGAGATCGCCTGGCCGGCGAGCCGCACCTCGCCGCGATCCGGGAGATCTAGCCCCGCTGCCAGATGCAAGAGCGTCGACTTGCCGCAGCCCGACTCTCCCATCAGCGCCAGGCTCTCGCCGCGGCCGAGAGACAGATCGATGCCCTGCAACACGGCAAGAGGCCCCTGGGGCGTGGCGTAGGCCTTGTGGACCTGGCAGAGCTCGAGCATGGCGGACCTCCTTCAGATCCCCAGGGCGCGCCGCATCACCCCTTGTTTGGCGGTACCCAGGTGCTCGGCCACCGCCAGCCCGGCGGCGCCGGCCTGGCGCAGCGGCGACGGCCCGGTGAAGAGGCGGTGGAACGTCTCCATGGCGGCCATCATCGCCAGGGTCTGGGGGCGGCGGGTGCGGGCATAGGCGGCCAGTGGTCGCCGGCTGCCCGGATCCTCGCCGGCGGCGTGGGCGGCGGTCACCTGCCTGGCCAGCTCGGCGGCGTCCTGCAGGCCCAGGTTCAGTCCCTGGCCGGCCAGGGGATGAATGACGTGAGCGGCATCGCCCACCAGGGCGAGGCGGCGGCGCGTGTAGCGTTCGGCGTGGCGGCGGCGGATGGGGAAACTGGCGCGCCCCAGCACGGCGTCGATGCCGCCCAGGCGGGCAGGAAACGCCGCTTCGACGGCCTGGCGCAGCGATTCGTCATCCAGCGCTTCGCGCTCGCGCGTGGCCGCGTCGGTGTCGTACCACACCAGCGAGGCGTGAGGGCCGGGCAACGGCAGCATGGCCTGGGGCCCGGTGGGCGTGAAGCGCTGCCAGCTTACGTCCTGCTGGGGCAGATGGGTGCGCACGTTGACGATCAGTGCCCGCTGCCGGTAATCCGCATCCCGGGTGGCAATGCCGGCCAGCTCGCGGGTACGCGACCCGGCCCCGTCGGCGCCGACCACCAGCCGAGCGGCCAGCAGGCGGCCGTTCTCGAGTTCGACCAGGGCGTGCTGTCCACCGCGGATCAGTGCGTTGGGGCTGGCATGGCACAGCGTCGTAACGCCGGGCAGCTCGGCCAGGCGCTGCCACAGGGCATGACGGATCAGCCGATTTTCGACGAAGTGACCGAAGTCGGCGAGCCCCAGGTCGACGGCGCTGAAGCGGATATGGCGACGCTCGGCCGCGTCGCTGGCCTCGATGTGACGGAAGGGACAGCGGCGCGCCTCGGGAATGAAAGGCCAGGCACCCACGCTTTCCAACAGCCGCTGCGAAGCCAGATTCAGCGACGAGACGCGCAGGTCGAAGGGCTCGCCGTCGGCGATGGGCGCCGGTGGAGCGCCGCCCTCGATCAGCGTCACCGTCATGCCCGCCTGGCCCATCGCCGCCGCCACGGCGGCGCCGACCATGCCGCCGCCGATGATGATCGCGTCCTGCGTCTCGTCCATGCGTGTCTCCTGGTGGGTGCGTCACTCCATCAGGATACCCCGTCAGGTGAGATCGCAGCCAACGCCGAGGAGTGCAAGACTTTCATAGGCAAGTCACGTCCCCTGCGAATGAGAGTAAAGCTGTCATTAGTGACACTATAGTGTCGATAGGAGCTTAAAGCGATGCTATAGTGTCGATATGAAAACGAGACATGTCACCCTCGGCCCCCAAGCCTCCCTCTCACTGCGCCTGTTCGCCGGGTTGATCGAGGAAGGACGGCTACGCAAGGGCTGGACTCGAGATGAACTCGCCGAACGGGTCGGCGTCGGCGTGGTCACGATGCGGCAGGTCGCCAAGGGCTCGCCCCGAGTGGCCATCGGCACCTACTTCGAAGCGGCGGTGCTGGTCGGCGTATCGCTTTTCACCGATGACACGGACACGCTGAAGCGCGAGCACGCCATTCAGTTGGAACGGCTGGCGCTGCTGCCCAAGCGCGCCCGCCGTCAGCCACGAGAGCCCATTGACGATGATTTCTAGCCAATGCGCCTACGTCTGGGTCTGGCTGCCAGGCCAGACATCACCCGTGGTGGCCGGTCTCGTGGAGCGCGACGATCAGGACCGCTACCGCTTTGCCTATGGCCGCCGCTATCTGGCACGTGAAGACGCAATCAGCCTGTATCCCGGCGAACTCCCCCTTCAACCCGGCAGCCAGGAAACGGCAGATGGCGCACTGCCCTCCTGCCTGCGCGACGCCTCCCCGGATGCGTGGGGACGTCGCGTCATCATCAACCGACTGATGGGCAAGAAGGGCGATGGGGCTGGTGAGGTCGACTTCAACGAGCTGGTCTACCTGCTGGAATCCGGGTCGGACCGGATCGGCGCGCTCGATTTTCAACTCTCTCCCACCGACTACCGACCGCGAGAGCATCAGGACGCCTCACTGGCGGAATTGCAGGAAGCGTCGGCGTATGTGGAAGCAGGGGAGTCGCTCCCCCCCGCTCTGGACCAGGCCATTCAACACGGCAGCAGTATCGGAGGCGCCCGCCCCAAGGCCTTGTTGAATGACTGGGATCGCAAGCTAGTGGCAAAATTTTCTTCCAGCACCGATCTCTACAGCGTGGTAAAGGCAGAGTTCGTCGCCATGCGGTTGGCCAGTCTGGTGGGACTCGATGTCGCCTCCGTCGAAATGACCCGCTCGCTGGGCAAGGACGTACTGCTGGTGGAGCGCTTCGACAGGATGAGGGCCACTGACGGCTGGTGCAGGCGAATCGTGCTCTCGGCACTCACTCTGCTGAGCCTGGATGAAATGACGGCTCGCTACGCCAGCTATGAGGATCTCGCCCATCGTATTCGGGCAGAGTTCGACCAGCCCGAGAGAACGCTACGTGAGCTGTTCGGCCGCATCGTCTTCAACGTGTTGTGCGGCAATACCGACGACCACGCGCGCAACCATGCCGCCTTCTGGGATGGCCAGTCGTATCGACTGACGCCGGCCTATGACATCTGCCCGCAGTCACGAACCGGTGGCGAAGCCACCCAGGCCATGCTGCTGCACGGGCAGGAACGACGCAGCCAGCTCGTCCACTGCCTGGCCGCCGCGGATCGGCTCGGACTGAGCCAAGGCCATGCCAGGGAGATCATCGACAAACAGCTCGCCACGATTCGTGAACACTGGGACGCCGTGTGCGATGCGGCCGACCTGAGCCCAGTCGACCGCGACTTCCTGTGGGGCAGGCAGTTTCTGAACCCGTTCGCGCTGGAGGGCTATACCGAGACTTGATATCGCCCACTCCCCTATCCAGGCTCGTGTATTACGTAGAGCCGCAACGCTCAGTGGCTATGCCCATCACCATGATCGCCGTGGTCGTGATCGTCGTCATGGCCATGATCAACAGCGAATAACAGCAGGGCCGTCGGGTTTGAAGCGAGAGGGAACCGACGACGGTAGTCGGTTAGCGCGTATGAAAAAAGCCGACCCCAGAGGAGTCGGCTTCTCATGTTTAGTAGCGAGGGCGTGATCACGCCGAGAGCACCCGCGGGAAAGAGCCTCCACTACCGGGACGGTATCAGACCGCAGCGCCTGCCCCGGTGGCGTTGACGTGCCAGTTCTTGACTCTCTGCTGCGCTTCCCACATGCGCCGATAGCGGCCGGAGACGGCCAGAAGGTCGTCATGACAGCCACTTTCAACCAGCCGGCCGTCCTCCAGCACCAGGATCTGGTCCGCCCCGACGATGGTCGATAGGCGGTGGGCGATCACCAGCACCGTCTTGTGGCTCACCAAAGCGTCGATGGCGCGCTGAACCGAGATCTCGCTCTCAGCATCCAGGGCCGCGGTCGGCTCGTCGAGAATGACGATGGGGGCGTTCTTGAGCAGGGCGCGGGCGATGGAGATGCGCTGTCGCTCGCCCCCGGACAGGCGCCCACCGATGTCGCCCAGACGGGTCTCCCAGCCCTGGGGCAGGCGGGTGATGAAGTTCAGGCAGTGCGCGGCCTCGGCCGCCGCCCGAACCTCGCCGTCGGAGGCATTGGGACGGGCCATGCGGATATTGTTCATCACCGTATCGTCGAACAGGTAGACGTCCTGGAAGACTACCGATACCAGGTCGTTTAGACGGTCGACCGGAATGCTTCGCAGATCCACGCCGCCGATTCGGACATTGCCAACCTGTGGATCGAAGTGGCGCAAGAGTAGCCTCGTCAGGGTCGTCTTGCCCGACCCCGACGGTCCGACCAGGGCAGTCAGGCTGTGTTCTGGCAGCGTCGCACTGAAGTCCCTGATCGACGGGCTGCCAGCGCCAGCGTACTGGAAGGTGACGTCTTCGAAGGCGACGTCGTGGCGCGACGGCACGTCGGCAGGCTCGCGCTGCTCCAAGGGCTCTATGGCGAAAAGGGCCGAGATACGTTCCAGAGCCGATTCGATGAGTTCGAGGATCGCCGTGTAGAGGATGAATGTGGACAGCGGCTCGAAGAAGCGCGCCATGATCACCAGCAGGGCGGCGAGCACGGCGATGTCCAGTGAGCCGTCGAGCACGAACAGCACGCCCACAGCCAGCACGAACAGCAGGCCCAGCTCGACGATGCTGGCGACGAGAATGTTGGGCTTGGCACCCTTGCGGTGCCCGTAGGTTTGGATCTCCTCCAGCCGCTTGAATGTCGCGGCCAAGCGGTCGGCCTTGGCGCCGGCCTGGCACGCAGCCCGCAGCACCGGCAGCCCCTGCATGTATTCGAGGACGTCGGCGTTGGCCTGTTGATGCGCCTCGCCCAGGATGCGCTTGCCGCGCCCCAAGGCCGGCCGCCGCCAGCGATAGAGCGGCACGATGGCGGGAAACACCAGCAACAGGGCTACGCCCATGCGCCAGTCCACGGCCAGCAGCGCGACAGCCGTGGTCAGGGGAGTGACCACTGCGATGAAGATCAGATTGAGGATGGTCAGAGTGGTCAGCAGGTTTTCATCGACGTTGTTGAGCACCGTGGAGTTCATCTCGCCGGTACGCTTGTCCTGAAGAACTTCCAGCGGGATTCGGCGTAGCTGTTCGCCCAAGCGGGTACGCAGGCGGTGGGTCGCCTGCGCCATCTGGCCGTCGAAGTCGAAAGCCTGGGCCCGCCAGCGCAGCACCGAACTGAGCACCATCAGTCCCGTCGACGCCCCTAGCCAGGACAGAGCAGTGACGATATCGCGCTGAGTGAACATGGCGGTGAACAGTGGAACGATGCAGGCCAGCGCCAGGCCTTGCACGACTGCCGCGGCCAGCAGCCCGATCAGGCTGCGTCGCAGGCGAGCGGCCCCGGGCCCGACGGTGTCGATCAACTGTCGGTAGGTCGTACGCCAGGGCGTCGGGCCGGTCCTGTGTTGACGAGTTGCGCTTTCGTTCATGGCGTCGAGTCCTGATTTGTGACAGGAGCCTGCCCGGCCTTGCCCAGCGACCAAGACTGGGCCATCTCATAGTTGCGCCACAGGCGGGCATAGGTGCCGCCCTGGGCGATAAGGTCGTCATGCTGGCCGCCTTCGACCAGACGCCCGCGATCGAACACCAGGATCTGGTCCGCGTCGCGGATGGTCGCCAAGCGGTGTGCCACCATGATGACCGTCTTGCCCTGCATCAGCCGGGACAGTGCTTCGATCAGGGCGGCCTCGTTTTCCGGATCGGCGAAGGCCGTGGCTTCGTCCAGAACGAGGATCGGCCGGTTCTGCAGCAGGGCGCGTGCGATGGTGATGCGCTGCCGCTGCCCCCCCGACAAAAAGATGCCGCGCTCCCCGACCTTGGTGTCGTAGCCCTCAGGTAGCGCCATGATGAAGTCGTGCGCCTGGGCCGCCTTGGCCGCGGAGATGACGTCGTCCATGCCGGCATCGGGGGTCCCCAGACGGATGTTGGCGGCGATGGTGTCGGCGAACAGAAAGGTGTCCTGGAAGACGAAGGCGACGTGCTGCAGCAGGTCGTTGGAGTGCATCCGCCGCACGTCGACCCCGCCGACCAGAATGCGCCCGTCGGTAACGTCCCAGAAGCGCGGGATCAGCCGGGCCACGGTGCTCTTGCCGGCGCCCGAGGGGCCGACCAGGGCGGTGACCGTGCCGGGGCGCACGTCGAAACTGACGTCGCTGAGGGCCTCGGTGTCGGTGGCCCCATAGCTGAAGCTCACGCGGTCGAAACGCACGCTGGCGTCGTGTGGCCGTTCCCCCACACCTTCGGGGACCGGCAGAACCGGCGCGGCCATCACCTCCTGGATACGGACGATGCTGAGTTTGACCTTCTCGATCATGTGGCGGAGCATCATGGCCGGCATTATCGCTTCGGCCATGCCGGTGCACAGCAGCAGTGCTGCCAGCCAGCGAACCGGATCCAGGTCCTCCTGCCAGACCAGAACGGTCCCCAGCCATAGCACCACAGCCAGGGTCGGCATCGGGCTCAACATCACCCACGAGAAACGGGCCGGGAAACCCGATTCCCGATACCAGCGCGTCAGGACGGACAGATAGGCATTCAGGGCTTTCTCATAGCGCCCGAAGATGGCATGCCCGGTGTCGAAGGTCCGGACCACGGGCATCGCCTGGACGAACTCGACGACCGCCGCGCTCACCCGTTCGCGGGCGTCGTTGTACAGGCGGGCCATCTCGCCGCGCCGGCGCAGGGCCGGGCGCAGGATGCCGAAGGCCAGCACTACAACGGCCAGGGCTGCCAGCGCGAGCCGCCAGTCGAGCCACACCAACAGGCCGAAGGCGACCACTGGCGTGACGTAGGCCCGCGCATACAGCGGCGTGCTGTCGGCCACGAACACGTGCAGGGCCTTGACGTCATCATGAATGACCTTGGTCAGCGCGCCCGCGCCCTGACTCTGCACGTATCCCAACGACACTTGGGCCAGCTGCTCGCTGAGCTGCATGCGCAGGATGCGCTCCAGCCGGAACGCTGCATAATGCGACTGGTTGAAGGCGCCCAGGCGTGCCATGTAGGTGCCGACGGCGCAGGCCAGCACGCCTGCCATCTGTGCCCATGGCCACTGGTCGGGAGCCTCGATCAACGCTTTGACCGTCAGCGCCAGCAGGGCCATGGTCACCAGGCCCAGTAGCGATGAGACCGCCGCCAGTGCCATGCCATAGCGAATCTGCCCGCGCACGGGGCGCATGATCGACCACGCGTCTATGCGGCGGCGCGACAGCGGTGCAGCGCCATCTGGTGCGGCTTCCGGTGGGGGCTGGGAGGCTTCGGCTTGCGATGCGTTCATGATCCAGGTCTCGTGCCGGGCGCGCGACGGTCACTACCGGTTTCGAGGCCGCGCAACTGTTTCGTTCACACATGCTAATGCGACTCAATCTCTTTATCAACTTTGCCTATCTCTCTGGCGTCACTCCCTTTTTTGACGCGTCATCGGCATAACCCCTCCGCGAGTGAAAAAAGATCCTCCATTCGCTCCTCGGCCACTGGCGGCCTTCGCCAGGGCATACCGCTTTCATGCGAATGTTCTTCATTCTCACATTGAATCAATATCCATTTCTGCGCTAATGTCATCGGGCATACCCCGTTATGGGCCGGCCGAACCGTTGCCCGATCAAGTCCGTAAGGAGGAAAGCGTGCCTTTCGGGAAGATGTTGACCCTGATGTCGCGGATGGCGGCGGTCATCGCCCTGATGGGCGCGGTGGCGGTACATGCGCCGCATACCGCACATGCCGAGCAGGAGACCGATGTCACGACCGGCTGGCCTCGCACCGTGAACAATGCCGACGGGAGTCGGACGACTATTCCGAACCGACCACAACGCATCCTGTCGACCTCGGTGACCATCACCGGAACGTTGCTGGCCATCGATGCACCGCTGGTCGCGACTGCAACCACCACCAATGGGCACTTCTTCGCCCAGTGGGAGGCGATCGCCCAGGCGCGCGGGGTGGAGAAGCTCTGGCCCGCCGGGAGCGTCGATCTGGAGGCCGCCTACGCTGTCGATCCAGACCTGATCGTCGTATCGGCCGGGGGCGGCGATTCTGCCCTGGCTCAGGCTGAAGAGCTGCGGCAGATCGCACCCACCATCGTCTTGGACTATGGCGGCCTGACCTGGCAGGAGCTTGCCACGCGCCTCGGTCAGGCCACCGGCCTTGAGTCGCGGGTCGCCGAGAAGCTGGCCAATTTCGATGCCTATCTAGCCGAATCGCGGAAGCGTATCGCCGTGCCGCCCGGCCGGGCCAACATCATCAGCTACAACGGTCCTGGAACGCTCAACCCCATTGCCACCAGCGACGGTGCTCATGGCCGGCTGCTCACCGCGCTAGGATTCACCATGGAGTCGCCGCCGCAGGAATGGCACGGCGATGCCAATCCCGTCAGCGGCTTCGTCCGCGCTCAGTACGAGCATCTGACCGAATTGACGGCGCAGACCACTTTCTTGCTCAGCGCCGACGACGACCGCGCCGAGGCCTTCATGCGCGACCCTATCCTGGCCAACCTGCCATCCGTCCGCAGCGGCCAGGTGTATGGCCTTGGCGTTAACTCCTTCCGCATCGACTTCTTCAGCGCCCGCGAGATCGTGGATGGCCTTGTCGCGTGTTTCGCCCGCGACGATGACCAGAGCGCTGTTCAGGCGACTGATGGCGGGACGTAACGCCGTGGCCGAAACGGGGGCAGCGATTTCCACCACCAGCAGTACCGGACCGAAACAAAGCCAGCAGGAAGCCGTCCCACGTGCCCTTCGGGCAAGGCGCCGCTATTGGGGGCTGGCGCTTTGCGCGGTGCTGCTGGCGGCGATGGCGGCGGCTAGCGTCTTCATCGGCACTCGCTCAATCCCGCCCCAGGTCACCGTGCAGGCGATCATCGCCTTCGACCCGGCCAACAGCGAACACCTGCTGGTGTGGCATCTGCGTCTTCCCCGCGCCTTGCTGGGTATCGTCGTCGGCTGCGCGCTTGGCGTGGCCGGCGCCATCATGCAGGCCCTGACCCGAAATCCGCTGGCCGATCCCGGCATCCTGGGCGTCAATGCCGGGGCTGCGCTGGCCATCGTAGCGGCCATCGCCTTCTTCGACATTATCGACGTTTCCGGCTATCTGTGGTTCGGTTTGGCTGGCGCCGCGCTGGCTGGCGCCGCCGTCTACCTGCTGGGCGGCATCCGCCAAGGTCTCAATCCCGTACGGCTGGTACTGGCCGGTTCGGCCCTGAGCGTCGTTCTGCTGGCGCTGACGCAGATCATTACGGTCAACAGCAACGAGCAGGTCTTCGACCAGTTCCGCCACTGGGTCGTAGGGTCGCTGCAGGGGCGCGGATTCGATGTCCTCCTGCCGGCCGCCGTACTCACCGCTCTGGCCCTGGGGGCTTCCATCGCCCTGGCGCGGATGCTCGACGCCATGGCGCTGGGCCATGATTCCGGCAAGGCCCTGGGGGCCAGCCCACGGGTGGTATGGATCGTCTCCGCGCTGATCGTGATCGTCCTGGCTGGCACGGCCACCGCCGCGGCCGGCCCCATCAGCTTCATCGGCCTGACGGCGCCCCACGTCGCGCGCTTCGTCGTCGGGCCCGACCATCGATGGCTGTTGCCGTTCTCGATGGCGTTTTCGGCGCTGATGGTGGTGGGCGCCGACATACTCGGACGGCTGGTGGGCCATCCCGGCGAGGTGGCGGTGGGTATCATGGTTGCCCTCATTGGCGGGCCCTTCTTCATTGTTCTGGTGCAGCGCTGGCGCATGGTACGGCTATGAGCAAGGCGCTCCCCTCCCTGAAAGCTCCTCCGAACACCCGGCTGTGGCGATACGGCGGCTGGTCGCTGCTCTATTCGCCGCGGGCGCTTGTCGTCGGCACCGTCCTCGCGATGCTCATCGTGGTGACGGCGGCCCTGGTATTGACGCTGGGCAAGATGGATATCGGCCCCGGCCACGTCCTCGCCGTTCTGCTCGGCAAGGGTGACGGCGGCCTGCACGACCACATCATCCTCAACATCCGACTGCCGCGTGTACTGACAGCGCTGTTCGTCGGCGTGGCGCTGGGGATTTCGGGTGCCGTGTTCCAGTCGGTGTCGCGTAACGCCTTGGGCTCTCCTGATGTCATCGGCTTTACCACCGGCGCGGCGACCGGGGCGCTGGCCCAGATCATTTTGTCCGACCCGGATCCACTACGCATAGCCATGGCCGCTGTGGTAGGTGGCGTGCTGACTGCAGTGGCGGTCTACGCCCTGGCACGCCAGGGCGGCATGGTAGGCAGCTATCGCCTCATCCTCACTGGCATCGGAGTGGGCGCCGTGCTGACCGCCCTCAACGGGCTGATGCTGGTCCAGGGCGATCTGGACGATGCGGTGATGGCCAACCTCTGGCTCGCCGGCTCCCTGCATGCGCGGACCTGGGACCACGTATGGCCGGTGATGATTGGAACGGCGCTGCTGGTGCCTGTGGTCCTTGCCGGCGCATCGGCCCTCCGGATGATTGAAATGGGGGACGACATCGCCAGCCAATTGGGCATTCGCGTTGAGCGGGTGCGTCTGACGATGATTTTCGCAGCCGTGGTCCTGGCGGCGCTGGCCGTCGGCGCGGCCGGCCCAATCGCCTTCGTCGCGTTGGCCGCGCCCCAACTAGCCGCCCGACTGTGCCGCGGCATAGGGCTGCCGGTCCTGTCGGCCGGCCTCATGGGCAGCGTCCTGTTGCTCGCTGCCGATCTTCTGACTCAGTCGCTGCCCCTGGCGGTAAGCGTGCCGATCGGTCGCATGACCGGGATCGTCGGCGGCATCTACCTCATCTGGCTGCTGACCCGTAGCCGCCAGTTGTAAGGGATACTTCCTCGTCCGAGCGAGAGTCGAAGCGGATGCACTAATATACGATTGCGGATCATTTGCATTTGTATATGCTCCTCACTATACTTCCCGCAGGGTTATAGCCCTGACGGTTGCTTGGCCGCCCGCTTGAGTAGCCCATAGATGTTCCGCCCCGTGTTCCAGACCAGGAGATGTCCAGCCGGCACAAGAACCAGGGCGCAAGCCAATCAACTCTCTAGGTGGAGGAGGTGATCGATGAGAGCGAAGCACTCCGGGCCGCGGCGCCGCGCGGCCGGTGCCGAAACCCAGCGTGTTACGGCATTGTCCAGCGTCATGGCCGGCGCACTGATCCTGGTGGCTGCCGGCGACGTTCGGGCGCAGACGGATGAAGGACAGCAGGAGGACGTCCCCGCGACCGGCGCCGCCTATGCGCTGCCCACGATCAGCGTCACGGGCGAGAAGGTCGACCGGTCCATCCTGGAGACGAGTTCCAGCGTCGAGGTCTTCGACAACTGGCGCATCGAGTCGACGCCCAACGCCACCTACGTTCGCGACGTGCTTTCCTTGACCCCCAACGTGATCGACACCGGCGGCGGCAACGACCTGCCGACGGTGCGCGGCACCGATGGGTCCGGGCCGGCGACCGGGGCGGTCGCCTTCCTGGCCGGCAGCCGTCCGCGCCTGAACCTGTCCATCGACGGCCGTTCCCTCACCTACACCGAACAGTCCAGAGGGCCGCGCTCGCTGTGGGACGTCAAAAAGGTCGAAGTCTACCGCGGCCCCCAGAGCCTCCTCCAAGGGCGCAACTCCATCGCCGGCGCCGTGATCGTCGACACCAAGAACCCGACCTCGTACTGGGAAAGCGCGGTGAAACTCGGTGCCGGCGACCAGCAGACCCGCCAGGCCGCCGCCATGCTGTCCGGCCCCATCGTCGACGACCAGTTGTCGTTCCGCGTCGCCGTCGACCGCCAGCAGCACGAGAGCTTCGTCGACCTGCCAAGCTATGACCCGGTCGGCGACCCGCGCGAGTTCGAGAGCACGACCGCGCGTGCCAAGCTGCTGCTCGAGCCCAAGGGGCTGCCGGATATGTCCTCGATGCTCTCCCTCTCCCACTACGACAGCCGGGCGCCCCAGAACGAGGCGCAGCCGACGCCGCCGGGCCATCCCCGCTTCGATCCACGGCGGCCGGTAATCGAGGTCGAGTCGACCAGCGGTATCTGGGATCTCTCGTGGGAACAGTCCGAAAGCCTCTCCTTCGAGAACAAGGTCGTCTACACCTCCCTCTCGAATGATCGCTTGGCTGCCCCGGGTCTTCCGTCGGCGAACATCGAGGGGGACGAGTTTTCCATCGAGCCCTTGGCACGCTTCACCGCCGACAACGAGCGGCTGCGTGGCATGGCGGGGCTACGCTACTTCCACAGCAACCAGGACGAGTGGGTCGACAACCTGCCGCCGAGGCCGGTCTCGGCCTACACCTTCGACGACACGACGCGGACCGGCGCCGGTTTTGCGGAGCTGACCTACGCCGTGACGCCCGAGGTGGACGTCACCCTGGCTGGGCGCTACGAGCAGGAGCATCGGGAACGGTCGGGGTCCAACGCCAACCGCACCCGGACCATCGACTTCGACGAAACCTTCAGCGCATTCCTACCCAAGCTGGACATGGCCTGGAAGCCAAGCGCTAGCCAGACCTATGGTGTCAAGGTCGCACGCGGCTTCAACGCCGGCGGAGCGGGCGTCACCTTCACGACCGGGAACTCGTACACCTATGACGAAGAATACGTCTGGAACTACGAGCTGTACGGCCGCCAGCGGCTGGCCGACGACCGCGTCGAACTGACCGGGAATCTGTTCTACAACACCTACGACGGCTACCAGTTGCCCATCACCCTCGGGCCGGGCGACATCGAGATTCGCAATGCCGAGAAGGTCGTGACCTACGGTCTCGAGGCGGGCGCCCGTTGGCAGCCGGTTCCGGAGCTGGAGCTGTTCGGCTCGGCCGGCGTGCTGCGGACCGAGATCAAGGAAGCCGTCGCCGGCCTCGATGCGGAGGGGCACGACCTGCCGCGCGCGCCAAAGCTCTCCGCCAGCATGGGTGCAACGTGGATGTTCGCCGAGAATTTCGACCTTAGCGGCAACGTGTCCTATACAGGCCACTACTTCTCCGGCGTGGACAACGATGACCGGGGCAATATCCAGGCGCACTGGTTGGCAAATGCCGAGCTGGGCTACAACTTCGACTTCGGCAGGGTCTCGGTGTATGCCAACAACCTGTTCGACTCCGGTGACCGGCTCCTGGTGTTCAACAATGACGAAACCACGCCTCTTCTCCAGCAGCCGCGCGTCATCGGTGCTTCGCTGACGGTGCGCTTCTAAGCAAGCCTACCGCAGCTCCATGCCAGGGGGTGTGGAAAACCTACCGGCGCGGCCGGGCAACGAGAGATCAAGAGGCCACCGCCATGACTGTGCTTGAAGCACCCGACGTCGCAGCGCCCGCCCGCTTGCAGGCGGAGAGCCTGAGCCTTGGCTACGGACAGCACATTATTTGCCGGAACCTTTCGGTGCGCATTCCCGATGGACGGTTTACGGCTATCGTCGGCCCCAACGGCTGTGGCAAGTCGACCCTGCTGCGCAGTCTGTGTCGGCTCATGCCGCCGCTGGCTGGGCGGGTCTGCCTGGATGGCAAGGACATCCACCGCCTGCCCACGCGCCAACTAGCCCGACAGTTAGGGCTGCTGCCGCAAAGTTCCCAGGCGCCGTCCGGCATTACCGTCGTCGACCTGGTGGCGCGCGGACGCTATCCGCACCAGGGCCTGTTCCGCCAGTGGAGTGACGAGGACGCCACGGCCGTCAGCCAAGCCATGGCGGCGACAGGTGTAACGGAGCTGTCCGAACAGGAGGTCGACCAGCTGTCCGGCGGACAGCGCCAGAGGGTGTGGGTGGCCATGGTCCTGGCGCAGCAGACGCCGCTGTTGCTGCTCGACGAGCCGACGACGTTCCTGGATATCGCTCACCAGATCGACCTCCTGGAGTTGTTCCGCGCCCTCAACCGGGTCGCCGACCATACCCTCGTCGCCGTTCTTCACGACCTCAACCAGGCTTGCCGATATGCCGATCACCTGATCGTCATGGCCAACGGGGGCATCGTCGCCGAAGGGGACCCGGCGACACTGATGACCGTGGAGTTGGTGTCGGAGGTTTTCGCGCTGGACTGCGTGATCATCGAAGACCCCGTGAGCCATACGCCCCTGATGATCCCCCGCGGCCGGTCTGCGCAGACGCAATCCACCGGAGGAACCCCCGTCTCTTTGGAAAACCCGACCCCGAGAGGGAGGCAGCATGCGGAGAAGTGATTCCGCGGCCGGTCCGGACAGGATGCCGTTCTGTCTGAAACCGCTGATGTTCCAGTCTTTCGTTTGTACTATGGCGATCATGACCTTTGCGGCCCTGGCCGGGCCGATCGGCCGCAGCCTGGGGCTGGCGCCGTGGCACATGGGGATAGCGGTCACGGTGGGAGGGATTGCCTGGATATTGACCGCGCGGGCGTGGGGCGGCGCCAGCGACCGCCACGGGAGGCGGCCGGTGCTGCTCGGCGGCCTGGGCGGGTTCGCGGTCTCCTACGCCGGGCTGTGCCTGGTCACCGCACTGGCGCTGGAGGATGGCATGCCCGCGCTGATGGCGCTTGCCGGGCTGGTCGCCGGGCGCGCTTTGGCCGGCGCCTTCTTTGCCGCCGTGCCGGCCGCTGGCGCGGCGCTGATCGCCGACTACGTGCCGCCTGCCCGGCGCGCCGCGGCCATGGCGGCCCTCGGCATGGCGAGCGCGTCCGCCATGGTCATCGGCCCGGCCGTGGCTGGCTTGGTCGCGCCCTACGACCTGGTGCTGCCGTTGCTGGTGGCTGCTGCGCTGCCGGTCATGGCCTTCGGCACCTCCTGGTGGTTGCTGCCACGCACCGGGCAGCCGCATCGGTCGGCCGCCCTACAGCCGCCGCCAAGCCTGACAGATCGGCGGCTGCGGCGGCCGGTGATCCTGGCGTTCGTCGGCATGTTCGCCGTCGCGACCGCCCAGATGGTGGTCGGCTTCTACGCCATCGACCGGCTGGGTCTGGCGCCGCAGGAGGGCGCCCGGGTCGCGGGTATCGCCCTGACCTGTGTCGGCATCGCCCTGATGCTTGCCCAGGCCATGATTCGCTTCCTCTACTGGCCGCCGGAAGTTCTGATCCGCTTCGGCGCAGCACTCGCCGGCCTGGCTTTTCTGGGCGCAGTTTTCGCCGTCACGCCTCTCTTGTTGTACCTATGCTATTTCCTATCCGCGGCCGGTATGGGGTTGTTGTGGCCGTCCATTTCGGCGATGGCCGCCAATGCGGTGGAACCGCATGAACAGGGAACTGCAGCTGGTACCGTCAGCGCGGCCCAGGGACTGGGGACCGTGCTCGGGCCGTTGCTGGGTACCGTGATCTATACCGTTGATGTGACGGCCCCCTATATGTTGATAGCGGTGTTGCTGCTAGCGCTGGTCCCAGGAGGCGCACACCGAACCGATGAAGTCAGAGAAAGCACCCATGAAGCGTCCACACCAGGGGAGTGACGCCTCCTTCCGGGTCTGACAGGCTTCGATCTACAGCTCCATCTTATGCACATCCACCATGACTAGCGATGCGGCCGGAAACCCCCGTAGCAAGCCAAACCTTTTGGACGGAGGGAAAAGCATGACTGGCCAGTGTGAAACCGGGGCAACGCCGAATGCCTCACTTTCTGGCGGCGAGGCTGCGGTTCGGACAGCGCGCCCTCGTAGCATAGAGGAGATGAAGGTCGCCTTTAGCCGACTCTTCACCAAGGAGGGGTTCCAGAGCGGCTTGAACTTCCACCCCGACACGACGGACATTTTGATTGCGCCCTATGTCAAGTGCGGCACCACCTGGATGCAGCAGGTCGTGCACGGCCTTCGTACGGCTGGCTCGATGGACTTCGACGAGATCCTGGAGGTCGTCCCCTGGATTGAACTCGCCCACGACATGGGAGCGGATCTCGACGCGCCGCAGGTCTCTCACCCGCGAGCCTTCAAGACACACCTTCCTTGGGATCTCGTTCCAAAGGGTGGACGCTACATCGTGGTGTTCCGTAATCCCCTAGATGCATTGAGTTCAATGCATCGTTTCTTGGAAGGTTGGTTCTTCGAAGTCGGCAGGATTACCCTTGCAGAGTACGCACGGTACGTTCTAGCGCAGGGGCCGGGCTGGTGGGGCCACGCTGCCTCGTGGTGGCGGCAGCGGGAACGATCGGACGTGTTAATGGTGACGTTTGAACAGATGAAAGCCGACCTACCAGGCGTGGTAGATCAGGTAGCGGATTTCATCGATCCGAGGTTCGGCGCCGAGGTGCGTGAGATTGCCACGAAACAGGCGAGCTTCGATTTCATGAAGCGTTTTGAGCGACAGTTCGACGATCACCTCGTCCGCGCGCGCCGAGACGCCGCCTGTGGCCTGCCATTCGGTGGGGCTGCGAGCAAAGTTGCGGATGGCGGCCGCACGGTTGATGGCACTGTGACGCTGCCTAAGGACTTGCGCGCTGCTTTCGATGCACGGTGGCGTGAAACGATGGAGTCAGAATTCGGACTGGCGTCCTACTCTGAGTTCGCCAAGGCCGTGGATGCACGGGGGTACCGGCAGTAGAGTGGCGTTGCGCTGATATTCAAGGTGGCAGGGCGCTCGCCGGCGGGCTGGATGTCATACGACGCTCCCACGAGCAGAAACCGTCGATGCGGAAATGGCGATCCGCGTCAGCAGGAGGCCCTGGAAGCGGCAATGGCGAACGGGAAAACGGAGCCCGGGTTGCCATTCGCCCCCCAGGCTGATGCGCAGCCTCAACACGGCGTGTCCCTGCAAGTTCCACTCGATCAGCTCCGCGGCTGCGAAGTCGAAGCGGCGCTGTACTAGGGGAAAGAGCGCCTTGAACAGGCTCTCCTTGGCAGAGAAGCTCAGGCTGACGAGGAATGGGCGCAGTGCGGCGTTCCAGGGGGCGCTTTCGCCGCGGGCAAGCACGAGTGGACCGAGGTCCTCGCTCTGCGTGGCGCTGAATGGCTGCTCGAGGTCGATGCCCAGTCCCCGGTAGCGATCCGTCGGCCCGACCAGTGCGATGGCCTGGCCTTGGCAATGGCTGATGGTGCCGACCACCCCAGTCGGCCAGAGCGGCGCACGCTCTGGGCCAATCGCCGGGTAGCCGGGGCGCCCCGTGAGGCCGAGCAATGCCGTACGGGCGCAGCGACGCCCGGCGACGAACTCCGCCCGGCGTCGTCGGGTGGCTCGTTCGAGCGTGGCCGGCAGGGGGATGTCCGTATCGTCATGGCGCCCCATACCCGGAGTGAAGTGTGCCGCTGCGAGCCGGCAGCCCGAGGGTGCGAAATCCTCTGGAAGGCGTTTCTGCGGTTGGTGCCACGAGGAAGTGGTGGCTGGGCAGTGCATCACTGGAGTCGCTTGGTGTGGATGGCTTTCGTCGCTGATATGTCGGTTGATCATGGTCACCTCAGGCTCCAAGCGTGGCGCCGCCATCGATCACCAGGTCCTGCAGTGTGATGTGGCCGGCTCGTTCCGAGGCCAGGAAAACGATGGCATCGGCGATATCGTCGGGCGTGGCCAACTTGCCTAAGGGGATGCCCAGCTTGTATCGCTCGGCCTGGCCCAGGAGTAAGCGCTGGCGGTCGGCCGGGGTCGGGCACATGTCGTGCAGCATCGGCGTGTCGGTGGAGCCCGGAGAGACGAGATTGCAGCGAACGCCGTACGGTGCCAGCTCCAGGCCCACGCAGTGGCTGAGACTTGCCAGGGCCGCCTTGGAAGCGCAGTAGGCTGCCATGCCGATGCGCGGCACGTGGGCAGCATTGGAGGCAACGTGGATCACCGCGCCGCGGCGCTGTCGCTTGAAGAGGGGAAACCACTGGCGCAGCAGATGGAAGGCGCCGGTAGCGTTGACGTCCAGGCAGGCGTGCCAGTCTTCCAGGGTTAGTTCTTCGGTGCGGCCAAGGCGCAGGATACCGGCAGCATTGACCAGTACGTCGAGATGCGGTGACTCGTCTCGAAGACGGGCGCACGCCTCTGCCACCTGCGCATGCACGCCAATGTCCACGGGCAGCAGCCGAAACGGCACCTCCCCCTCGTCCACGTTGCGGTCAAAGCCCACTACGTCCGCGCCCTGTTCCACGAAGCGCTCGGCCACGCAACGGCCGATGCCGCTGGCGGCTCCAGCGACCAGCACCCGCTTGCCGGCCAGGTCGTCATACGTCATTGCACGAGCTGTCATTCGGCGGCTTCTCGGGTAGCGGTGCGTTGCCGTTCGATGAGGGACCACCAGGCATCGACGGTTGGGGTGCCCACCAGCTCTTCGAAGCTCAGGGCGATGCCGCGTTTCTTGAGTTCCGCGGCCAGCGTCATGACCTGAATCGAATCGAGGCCGTAATGGATGAGGTTTTCCGCGGGGTCCAGCGCATCGTCATCGTCGATCAACTGACGTACACGCGTCTCGAGCCATTCGCGTGTGAGGCCCCGGGATTGGCTGTCGACCAGGCAGGCCGTACTGGTGACGCTGCCGCAGCGGGTGGCCACATAGCGCAGTGCCATCAGGTGCTCGGCCTCGGAGAAATCGGCCGTTGCGTCTCCCACGAGAAAGGCCTGGATATCCTGCATGAAGGCCTCCAGCACCGTGGCCAGACAGCCAATGTGTGCATACACGCCACCGATCAGCAGCTGATCGCGGCCAAGTTCGGTCAGCAGGTCGGCCAGCCCTGTGCGCTGGAAGGCGCTGTAGCGCCACTTGACCAGGACATGATCGTCTTGTTCGGGTGCCAGAGACTCCACTATCCGCTGGAGCTTTGGATCGGCCTGGGTGAGGCCTGGCCCCCACATGTCATTGAGTAGCCCGCGATCGAATGGTGATTGCTCGTGGGGCTGGGTGGTGTAGATCACCGGAATGCCTTGCGCTTTGCACCAGAGTCGCAAGCGCGCGAGGTTGCTGATGAGTCGTTGCACCAGCGCGCTATCTTCCCCATAGAAGCGCAAGAAATAGCGTTGCATGTCGTGAATCAGCAGAGCGGCTCGTGCAGGGCTGACCTGCCAGGCGACACGATTATCGGGAAAGGCGTCTTGCGACGGCATGGGGTACTCGTCGAGAGAAGGAATGCTCATGAGAGGGGCTCGCAGGGATTAGTGAGTGAAGCAGAGGGTGATGCCAGCTGGTCGCGCAGCTGTCGCTTGTCGATCTTGCCGACGGCGGTGAGTGGCATGGCGTCGACGAAGCGGAAGCGGTCGGGCAGCTTATAGGCGGCCACGCCGAGCTCGAGCAGGTGTCGGCGCAGGCTGGCAGGGCGAAGGCCACGCCCCCGGGCGACGAGGAAGGCGCAGCTTTTCTCGCCCATCATGGGATCGTCCATGGCGACCAGGGCGGCGTGAGTCACTTCCGGGTGCAGCAGCAGCAGGTTCTCGATCTCCTCGGCGGCGATCTTTTCGCCACCGCGGTTGATCTGGTCCTTGACTCGCCCCACTACCCGGAGATAGCCGTCGGCGGTGCGTTGCACCAGGTCGCCGGAATAATAGAAACCCGCTGCGTCGAACACCCGAGCGTTCTGCTCGGGACTACGGTAGTAGCCGCGGAAGGTATACGGACCGCGTGTGGCCAGCATGCCCGTTTGGCCAGTCGCTACCTCGTGCCCCTCGTCATCGACGACCTTGACTTCGTCATCGGGGCTGATCGGACGACCCTGGGTGGTGAAGAGTCGCTCCTCTTCGTCGTCCAAACGGGTGTAGTTCACCAGCCCCTCGGCCATGCCGAAGACCTGCTGGAGCGAACATCCCAGGGTGCTCGGGACACGCCTGGCCAGCGATTCGGCAAAGCAGGCGCCTCCCACTTGCAGCAAGCGCAGGGAGCGTAGGGAATCGCCAGGCTGGCGTTCGGCAGCCTGCATCCAGAGCATCACCGCGGGTGGCACTAGCGCCGCCATGGTCACGGCGTGACGCTCGATCGACCGGAAGCACGACTGGGGCTCCGGGTTCGTCGCCATCACCACGCAGCCCCCGGCATGGAAGACGCCCAGTGCCCCGGGCGAACTCAAGGGAAAATTGTGGGCCGCCGGCAGGGCGCACAGAAACCGGGTGTGGGTGCCGAGTTGGCAGATATCGGCACTGGCCCGGACGCTGTAGTCGTAATCGTTGTGCGTTCGAGGGATCAGCTTGGGCACACCGGTACTGCCCCCAGACAGCTGGAAGAAGGCGATCTGATCGGCCGGAGTGGGGGCAAGCTGCATGGAGTGATCGGGCGGTGAGGCGAGCCAGTGCTCCAGGCTGCGCGAGGGGTCGTCCTCGCCGAGGAGCAGGGTCTGCGTTAGCCGGGGCGAGATGCTCGCCAGCTCGTCGATGAAGGCATCGCCGGTGAACGGTTCGTGTTGCCTGGTGGCGATCAGCAGGCGAGGGTGAAGCTGATGTGCATAGCCTCTCAACTCCAGCTGCCGGTGGCTGGGTAGGGCGTTGACCGGTGCCACGCCCAGCTTGAGCAGGGCGAAGAAGACCAGATAGAACTCGGCGACATTGGGCAACTGGACCAGGGCCGTATCACCGTGTCCCAGGCCCCGGGAGGCCAGGCGTATCGCCAGGTTGGTGGATAGGGCATCGATCTCCGCATAGCTGAACCGGCGGTTGCCGCAGATCAATGCTGTCGCATCGGGGCGATGCCGCGCTTGATGATCGAGACCGCGGGTCAAGGGTTCATCGAGCCAATGGCCATGGTCTCGGTAGCGTTGGGCCAGCTCTTGTGGCCAAGGTGTATGTTCCAGCGTCATGATGGCACCTCCGTATCGACTCTCGGGGTACGCTCCTCGGCAGTTACGCCGCATACCTGGAGCATGGTGCCCAGCTTGGCCTGAACCTCTGCCCACTCCACATCGGGCTGCGACGCCTCGACGATGCCGGCACCGGCAAACAGCCGGACGACGTTCTGTTTCACGGTGCCGCAGCGGATGGTCACCACCCATTCCCCGTTTCCAGCCATGTCGCACCAGCCGACCATGCCGGTGAACAGGCCACGCTCGAATGGTTCGATGAGGCCGATCAGGCGGCGGGCGCCCTGGGTGGGGTAGCCGCATACGGCCGGCGTGGGATGGAGGCGGCAGGCCAGCTGGAGCGACGTGACGTCGGGATCGCGCAATTGCCCCTCGATCCGCGTGGAGAGATGCCAAAGCGCAGTGGTGGCGAGCAAGGACGGCCGCTCGGGGCTGGTCAGCTCGGTGCAGTGCGGTTCCAGGGCCCGCAGCACGTCATCGACCACCAGGCGGTGCTCGTAGCAATCCTTGGTCGATTGCAGCAATCGTTCGGTCGCTTCCCGGTCGCGTACCGGGCTGGGCACACGCTTGGCCGTCCCGGCCAGTGGGTTCGACACGACCCGCTTGGCTTCCTTTTCCAGCAGCAATTCCGGGCTGACGCCGATCAGGTCGGCACCATCCATCAAAGGAATCCGAAAACGGTAGCCCTCCGGGTTATGCGCGCCGAGTCCCTCCAGTAGCCGATCGACGTCTAGTGGCGCGGAGAAATGCAACTCGTGCATCACCGACAGGACCGCCTTGCGAATGTCGCCGAAACCGAAATTGACGATGGCCTGTTCGACCGCCTTCTTGAAGCCCGGCTCGTCGGGAAGGCTGCGCTGATCCAGCAGCCGAGGCAGCGCCTTCGCCGTACCCACTCGACGCTTGGGTACGTCGCGAGCCCGCCATTCGTAATGGTGGGGGACGTACAGGCACGAGGGTGCACGTTCATCGAAGGGGATGGCTCCCACGATGATGGGATTGGCTTGCCCCGCTCGTCTTGCCTCCTCCAGGGCCTCTCGAATTCCAAGTTGGAACGCACTGTCCGTCTTGTCGCCTTCGAGGGGAGGCAGTGTGAGTGGTTTCAACGGAGCGAACGCTTTCAGCTCACGATACCTGGACGCGAACAGCAGTTGCCGTTCGTCTTCTTCCGATGTGGGTATCGTTTCAGTCGCCAGCGGATCCTTTGCCTTGGGGCTTCCCATGCAATTTCTCCCAATGAGAATCTTAATGAGAATCGTTGACTGTATTGTTTAATGGAGTATATTCGGAAGGAATTGTCAAGAGGTAAATGGGCGATGGCTGAGCTGAATGAGATTCAGGCCGCCTACTGGGTGGGGCGGCAGAACACGGAGTGGCTGGGGGGCGTTGCCGCCCATCTGTATGCCGAGTTCGACAGCGATGCTCCGTTGGACATCGGACGGCTTCGCCAGGCGGTCAGGCGACTCCATGCGGCTCACCCGATGCTGCGCCTGCAGGTCACAGATGAAGGCCGCCAGTCGGTGGTGGCTTTGGATGCCATGCACGATCTGACGGTCGATGACATGCGGGATCTCGATTCACCTACGCTGGAGGCTTCTCTGGCGGACAAGCGCCAGAGCAAGTCACATCAGCGGTTGGCACTGGATCGAGGATGCGTGACCGAAATTAGCGTGAGCGTACTACCCGAAGGGCGCTGGCGCTTGCATGTGGACGTCGACATGATCGCTGCCGACCCCGCGAGCTTTCTCGTGCTGATGGAGGATCTGGCCCGATGCTACGAAGCGCCCGACGCTCGATTCGTCATGCCGTCCGTTTCCTACCTCGACTATCTGGCGTGCTTGCGGAGCGACCGCGAGCTTGCGCGGCTACGGGAGCGCGACCGGCGATGGTGGCGTGGGCGCCTGGCGCAAATTCCGTCGGCGCCACCCCTGCCATGGCGTGATGCCACCGGTCCGGTGCACAGCGAGCGGTTTTCGGCGCTGTTGGGAGCGGAGGAGCGACGGTCGCTGGAGGCCACGGCGCGGCGTCATAATCTGACGCTGTCCACGCTCATGCTGGCCCTCTTTGCCGACGTCCTGGGGACGGCCGCCGGTGCGAGCCGGTTTCGCCTGAACGTGCCCATGTTCTACCGCCATCCCCTTTGTGAGGGGGTGGAGAAGCTGGTGGGTGATTTCTCCAACCTCCTCGTTCTGGGCGTGGAGCTGACCCCGGAGGCGTCGTTGGCAGCGCTCGGCGAGCGTCTCGCCGCCGAGATGTCCCAGCTCCTGTCGCACTCCGCCTATTCCGGCGTCAGCGTCATGCGCGATCTGTCGCGCCACCATGGCAGCACGCAGGTATCGCCCGTGGTCTTCACCGCTGGCCTGGATGTTCCTGGCGGCGAACTCTTTTCGCAGCGGGTGACCCGCAACTTCGGCAAACTGGCGTGGGTCGTGTCGCAAGGCCCCATGGTGGCGCTGGATGCGCAGGTCGCATCGGCGTATGGCGGTTTGCTGATCAACTGGGACGTTCGCCTCGACGCCCTCCCCGAGCCCTGGGTGACGTCGACGTTCGATGCCTATGTGGAACGGGTCAAGCGGCTCGCACGCTCGCCCGAGGCCATGCGCCAGACCATCGATTTCGGGAGCGGTCCAGGGGTTGACCGATCTGGAGCGCATCGCAACACGGTAACCGGTGGGCGCCCTCTGACGCCCCTGCAGCAGGCCTACCTGCTGGGCAGGAGCGAACGGTTGCCACTCGGGGGCGTAGCCATGCAGGAGTTCCGGGAGTATCGGGGACGCCTTGATCCCGCGGTACTTCACCGACGACTCGCCCAACTGGTGCGCCACCACGATGCCCTGAGGACCTGGATCGACGTCGAGTCGCTGACGCAGCGCGTCGCGGAAGAGGCCGTGCTCCATCTGGATGAGCTGGACCTGCGCGAGGTCCCGCGTGGCGAAGCGTGGGAGCGCATCGCAGCCATGCGCGGCGACTATGCGCATCGCCTGTTCGACCCGTCGCGTCCACCCTGGCATCTGCTGCTGTTTCGGCTGCCCGAGCCGGAAGATCCGACCGCGGACAGCTGTGTGATCTTCGTTCGCTTCGATGCCTTGATCGTGGACGGCCGGGCGATCGCCCACCTGATGGCAACCCTGTTCGAGTCCCAGGAGTCCACTCTCCTCGGCGAGGGCGGCGGGGGCCACCTCGCTGCGTCTCCTGCCATGCCGCCGCGCCCGAGGGACGAAGCCGCAGCCTACTGGGCGGAGACGCTGCGAAGCGTCACCGGCCCACCGCAACTGCCCTGGAAGCGGCCGCTGGATACCCTCGGCGTGTCCCGCTATCGACGCGAGAGCCTGACTCTGCCCCGCGCCGACCTGGCCAGCCTCTCCCGGTTGGGGGCGTCGTATTCCCTGCTGCGCAATAGCGTGCTGACTGCCATCGTGCTCGACGTCCTGGCGCGCTGGACGAGCGACGCCGAACCGTGTGTCGCAGTGCCGGTGGCGTTGCCGGCGCGAGACGGGCGCCTGGAGAACGATTCGACCTTCATTGCCCTGCGCTACGATGCCCAGAGGGGCACGCTGCTCGAGCGCGCACGACGGGTCCAGACCGACGTGTTGCAGGCGCTCGAGCACCTGTCTTTCTCCGGCGTTGACATCAACCGGCTACTGCTCCGCCGCAACGCAAGCGGCGTGGCCCTGCCGGTGGCCGTCACCAACGGCCTGTCATGGGAGACGCTGGCGCCGGACGCCCCGGTTCGGTGCCATGGCGGTCTGACTCAGACGCCCCAGACGGCGATGGACATCCGCCTGACTCTGGATGAGCAGCGCAATCTCGTGTTGAGCATCGATCATGCGGAGCAGGCGCTGGACACCGAGCTGGTGCGCGACGTGCTCGAGGCGATCGAGCGTGCGATCGGGGCCGTCATTCGTCGCGGAGAGCTGGTGCTGACGGAGGGCGACTGTCTCGACCCTGCCCAGTGCGGTTGGAATGGCGCAGAGGGTGACAGCGAGTGCTCGCACTTCCTGGCACGTACCGCTCAGTGCCTGTTCGATAGCGATGGCGGCAAGGCTGCGCTGATCCACGGTGATCGCCGCATCACCTATGGTGAGCTCGGGGTCGCCGTGTTGCGGGTCATGTCGGGGTTGCAGCAGCACGGGCTGGACGAGGGCGACGTGGTGGCGATCTGCCTGCCACGCGGACCCGAACACCTGATGCTGACCCTCGCCTGCGCCTTGCAGGGCCTGATCTGGGTACCGGTAGAGGCCGGTGCGCCCGATGAGCGCAGACGCTTCCTGCTGGCGAACTGCCACCCCGGCCTGGTGGTGGCCTCGGCGCCAGTCGAGGGCTTCCGGGTGACCTCGCCTGAGCAACTGCTCGAGGCTGCCCCGGCCCAGCGCCCGAGCCTCGAGGATCTGGTCGAACGCAGCAGCGCCGCCGCCCCGGCCTATTACCTCTACACGTCCGGCACCACCGGAAAGCCGAAGTGCGTGGTGCTGTCGAATCGGGCGACCGCCAACGTCATCGGCTGCACCCAGGCGGCCTGGCGGATCGGGGCCGAGGACGTGTTCCTCTCGGCAACGCCGCTGCACCATGACATGTCCGTGTTCGATGTCTTCGGCTCGCTGAGTGCGGGGGCGACCCTGGTGCTCCCTACCTCCGAAGAGGAGAAGGACGCCATTCACTGGAACCGTCTCGTGCGAGAGCACGGCGTCAGCGTGTGGTGCTCGGTGCCTACGATCCTCGAGATGCTGCTGGCCTGCCACAGGAACGATTCGCTGCGCTCGCTGCGACTGATCGCGCAGGGCGGCGACTACATCAAGCCGGCTACCATCGCGGCGCTGCGCCGGCTGCTACCGAATGTCAGGCTGTTCTCGCTGGGCGGGCCCACCGAAACCACCATCTGGAGCATTTGGCACGAGATCGCCCAGGACGATGTGGACGTCATTCCCTACGGTCGACCGCTGCCGGGCAATCGCTATTTCGTCTGCAACGAGGCGCAGATGCATTGTCCCCCGTCGGTCGTGGGTAGGATCTACACCGCCGGGATCAATCTGGCGCTCGGCTACCTGAAGGACGGCGAACTCCAGCAGAGCGACTTCGTCACGTTGTCCGACGAGCGCGGCCGGCCGGTCCGGGCGTTCAGAACCGGCGACCTGGGCCGCTATCGCCGGGATGGCACGCTGCTCTTCGCCGGGCGGGTCAACGGCTACGTGAAGGTGCGCGGGGTTCGCGTGTCGCTGCCGGACATCGAGAACGAGCTGTCCGGACATCCCGGTGTGCGGCAGGTACTGGTCGTGGACCACGAGGTGCAGTCGGGCGAGACGGCCCTGGGGGCCCTGTACGTCGCCGCAGGCGACGACGAGATTTCCGTATCCGAGCTGAGGCGCTTTGCGCGGCACCATCTGCCCGAGTCCCACGTGCCGGGCCGCTATCTGCGCGTTGCTGTCTTGCCCTTGTCAGGCAACGGCAAGCCGGATCGGCAGGAAGCGAGACGCATCCTGACGACGGCCGTCGACGCGTCCTCACCCGTCCGGCGCGCCGCCCCGTCGCCCGCCGGACGGGTGCTGGCCATCTACCGTGAGGTCATCGGCAAGCCCGGTCAGGAAAGTTGCCACGAGCGCTCGGATTTCCTGGCCATGGGACTGTTGCCTTCGCACTTGCAGGCGATCGCATCCCGTCTGGACGAGGCATTCGGTGTGCGTCCGCCGATCGAGGCGCTGATGCGTTGCCGGACTGCGGAAGAGGTCGCTCGATTGTTGCAGCGTCTGCTGCCACGTTCGGTTGACGGTGCCCCGGCGGCGCAGTCGGCCCAAGGTTTATCCGTCGACAGGTGAGGAGGGAGCCGATGGGGCAGGAAAAGCGCTCATGTGAGAGCCGTGGCTGGATGCCGCTCACGCTGGCACAGCTGGATTTCTGGGAGGAGTACGCGTTGCACCCGGACCAGTCGGTCTCCACGGTCGCGCATTGCCTCGATATCGAGGGTGCGGTCGACCAGCCGGCGCTGGTCGAGGCCATCACCCGGACGGTTCATGAGGCCGACATTCTGTCGGTGCGCTTTCGTTTGCAGTCGGGTGGGGGCGAACCGCTGCAGCGCTGCGACACGGTGCAGGCACCCATGCTGGAGCTGCGCGACCTCCGCGGACAGCCGGCTCCGCTGCAGACCGCGGGACGGCTCATGCGGGAGGATCTCGAGTCGCGGCTCGACCTGATGCGGCAGCCGTTATCCGCACAGTGGCTGTTGCGTGTGGGCGAGCGCCGTTATCTCTGGTACAGCCGCGGGCATCACATCATCCTCGACGGTTACGGCATGGTGCTGCTCGAACGGCGCTGCGCGCAGCTGTACGCCCATCTGCTGGGGGCCGGGGAGGCCGGTGAGCCGCTGCGCCCGTTCGCCAGCTTCCTCGACGAGGAGACAGCCTATCGCCGCAGCCGGCGGTTCGACGAAGACCGACGCTATTGGCACTCCTATCTCGATGCCGGCCCCACGCTTGCCGTGCTGCGCAAGGGGGCCGAAGCCGACGCGGTAGAGGAACGGCATGCCGAGGTAGCGCTCTCCGGAGAGTTTGCCCAGCGCTTGAGAGAGCTGTCGGACGCGACCGGGATCGGCTGGCCGGATCTCCTGGTCATGCTGTCGGGGGCCTACCTCCTGCAGTACTCGATGGCGACGGGCGAGAAGGGCTCGTTGCCGGTATGGCTCCCCTTCATGAGCCGCTGGGGGAGCGTCGCCGCCCATATTCCCTCGCTGGCGGTGAATATCCTGCCGCTTCACCTGACCGCAGTGAGCGGAGAGCCCCTGGGAGACTTCTTGAAAAGAGTGGCACGCGTCCTGCGTCAGCAGCGTCGCCACGGACGGTATCGCATCGAGCAGATCGCCGCCGACAGAGGGCTGGCCAAGGGCACCCGGTTCCTGTTCTCGCCGCTGATCAACGTGCTGCCTTTCGATCCGCCGACTTTCGAGGGCTGTCGCGTCACGCGGCAGATTCTCGCCAGCGGCCCGGGGGATGGCTTCGATCTCACCTATCGCGGGTGCAGTGACGGTTCGTCGTTGCTCCTCAGCCTCGATGCCGATCCCGCAGCGATCGCCTCGGAGGCGTTCGACCGGCATCGGCGTGAATTGCCGGCCTTCCTGTCTCGGGCCGTGGCGACAGGCGCCCTGACGACATCAGTGGTGCGCCTGTGAACCGGTGCACTGTTCGGTGGTGCGGCCGGCGTGATCCTGACCGAAGTGGTGTCGTCGGCTGTCGTGAATGTGGAATCAACTGGCCGTTCGTCGGCCGGAGGACGAGGAGTGGAAGTGATGGACTACGTTGATGAGTCTCTCGATGCGACGGGGTCGCGAGAACGTGGCCGGCCGGCTGGTGAGCACGAGCAACGTATGTGGCTGCTCCAACAGCAGTATCCGGAGGCGGTACACGCTCATGCCCTGACCTATCGGCTCATGGGGCGGCCTGACGTCGACCCATTGAATGCTGGCGTACAGGAGGCGCTGAGGGCTCCCGAACTCAACGTCCGATATCGTTTCGGCGAAGACGGCGTGTTGCGCCGGCTGAGTGTCGAGGGGGCGGCAGACGGGCCGCGTCTGACCTGCATGAGCGTCGATTCGTTGCGGGAGGCCATGGAGGCGTTGGTGCGCTTGCAGGAGAGACCCTGGGATCTCGCCGAGGAAGCCCCGCTGCGCTGTTGCCTGCTGCTGACGCCGGAGGCGGCGATTCTCGGCCTGATCGTGCACCGGGTCATCGATATGACCGCATCCGCGGCGTGGCTCCAACGGTTTGCCAGTTTCGTGCAGGGGGAAGGCGTGGCACCCGGGGGATTCGGTGAGGCATTCGCGGGGCTGGAGCGACGAGAGACCGAACCGGATGCCGTGGTGGTACGCCAGGAGGCAGAACGAGACACTGCGATGAATGGCAATCAGATACTCGATCAACTGCTAGAGGCGTTTCGCCAGGCGTTGGATTCCCCGGAGATGACTGCCGATGACGACTTCTTCGATCACGGGGGGCATTCGCTGATCGCGACGCGCATCATCGGACGGCTGTTGAGCGAGCATGGCATCGAAGTGCACCTCAATGACCTGTTCAGTCACCCGACGGCAGCGGCCTTGGCCGAGCATGCGCGGCACTTGTCGCGTACCGAAGGGCAAGAGCAGGGAGGGGAGGTCGTCCGCAGCGAGATGCATCGGGTGCCGCTCTCGCTGGCGCAGAAGTCGCTGTGGAAGGTCTACGAGGCCTTCGGCTTCAACCAGATTTTCAACATCCCCTTTGCGCTCCGCTTCCTGGATTGCGTGGACGAGGCGGCCTTCAAGCAGGCGTTTCTCGACCTGCTGGAACGCCACCCCGGGTTGCGTACCCTGTTTTACCAGCACGATGGGCAGGTCTGGCAGGAGGTGGTGCCATTCGACGCGGTGTCGCGTTACGAGTGGTTCTGGTATTCCCATGAATCCCGCGGGATGCCACTGAAGGAAGAGGCGTCGCATCGCTTCGACTTGGCCCGTGAGCTGCCCTTACGCATTCGTTTCATGATCGATGAGGAAACGGGCGAGCAGATCGTCTCGCTGCTCTTCCATCACATCGTGCTGGATGAGTGGTCGGTCAATCTCATGATGGAGGAGCTGGAGCAGGCCTACCGCGATCGGGTGGCGGGCAACCAGCCAGCGTGGCGCCACCAGCCGCTGCCGTTCCACGAATTCGCGTTAAGGCAGCACACTGCCGGGGTGAACCAGGCACATCTCGATTACTGGACGGAGAGATTGCGCGGCGCCCCGCCAGGCCGGCCGCTGCTGGCGGACTCGGCAGCTACGAGGGCGGAGGGCGAACCGGCGTCCAGCGCAGGGGGCTGGGTGGAATTCAAGCTGGAACGCGACGTCGCCGCTGGCCTCTACGGGTTGGCCAAGCGCAACGGCGCCTCGCTGTTCAATGTGGTCTATGCAGCGATCGCCGCTTCGGTCCAGCACCTGGGGGCCTTGGACGAGATCGTCATCGGCACCTCGGCGTCGGGCCGAACCGATGCGGACTTCTTCGACACCATTGGCTATTTCACCACGGTGGTGGCGCATCGCATCGGTTTTCCCGAAACCATGACCCTGGCTGGCTTGATCAAGCAGGTAAAGCACACCATCAACGAATCCATGCCTCGTACCGACATTCCCATCGACCTGGTCGAGGAAGCCTTGGCTACCGGGACGGAGCGCGGGCAGGATCGCATGTTTGAGGTCTTCATCCAGCTGCATGCGAAGAACAAGCTGAACGGCGCCTTCACGCTGCGGGACGGCAAGCGCATCGAGTTCCGCCAGATCGATCCGGAAAAGGACGAATCTCTGCTGGGGCTGCAGTTCGAGGTGCTGGAAGAGGTGGTCGAGGGCGAGAACGATGTCCGAGTGATGATGAGCTACCGTGCCGATCACTACGGTCCCGAGCAGGTCGAGCGGATCAAGCAGACGGTCGACGAAACGTTCACACGATTTTCCCGGGTCGCCGATGCCGAGGTGCCGCTGGCGTAGCAAAAGGCAATATCTGTAACGACTTATAGGTCGTGTCGGCTGAGCTGTCGTTGGCCAGCCCGCAAGAATTTCGGCATGCGGCTGAAACGGCTGATCCTGGTGTAGCGCGTTGAATCATAACCAATTTTCAGCCGCTTTTTTCATGCCTGGCGCAACGCTCAGTGGCTATGCCCATCACCATGATCGCCGTGGTCGTGATCGTCGTCATGGCCATGATCGTCAGCGCGGTCGTCATGCCCCGGCTCGGCCAGGGCGTCGTGCAGGGTCTGGGCGTTGTGGCGCATCATGCCGAGGTAAGTGCTCGCCTCGCCCTCGGCGGCCAGGGCATCGGCGTAGAGGGTGCCGGCGATGGAGAGGTCTGTCTCCTCGGCGAGCTGCTCGATGATCGCGGGGCTGGTCATGTTCTCGTGGAACAGCGCGCGCACGTTCTCTTCGCGGATCACGTCGATCAGTCGCGCCATGTCGGCAGCGCTGGGCTCGGCCTCGCTGGAGAGCCCCACCGGCGACAGGAAGCGCAGGCCGTAGGCGCTGGCGAAGTAGCCGAAGGAGTCGTGGCCGGTGATCACGCTGGTGCCGGCGGGGATCTCGCCCAGCCACTCGCGAATCTCGGTGTCGGTGGCCTCGAGCTCGCTGATATAGCGCTTGGCGTTATCGCGGTAGCTGGCTTCGTTCGCCGGGTCGGCCTCGATCAGGCCGTCGCGGATGTTGCTCACGTAGACGACGCCTTGGCTCAGGTCCTGCCAGCCGTGGGGATCCTGGTCGCCATGCTCGTGGTCGTCATGCGCGTCCGAGGCGGCGTGATCGTCATGGCTGTGCCCATGATCATCGTGGTCCTCGTGGCCATGATCGTCATGATCGGCAACGTCCAGCGGTTCGATGCCGTCGCTCGCCGTCACCCGGGGACCGGCATAGTCGCTGGAATCGATCAGCCGCTCCATCCAGCCCTCGAAACGCAGGCCGTTGAACACCACCAGGTCGGCCTCGGCCAGGGCGCGTGCATCGCGGGGGCTGGGTGAGTAGACATGGGTGTCGCTGTCGGGACCGACCAGCGAGTTCACGGTGACCCGTTCGCCGCCGACGTTCTCGACCATGTCGGCGAGGATGCTGAAGCTGGTGACCACCTGCAGGCGCTCGGCGGCAAGTGCCGTTGGCAGGGCCAGCAGGGTCGAGGCACCGAAGGCGAAAGCGGCGAGGGTGGCAGTGCGCATTCAGGGACTCCTTGTAAGGATCGTCAGTGGGGTTCCGGGGCACCCAGCGGGGCAGCGCGACGACGCAGGCGTGCCACCAGGCTGTGATGGCGACCGAAGAGGGCGGAAGCCAGGTAGCAGACGCCGGCGAACAGGATGATGGCCGGGCCGGAAGGGATGCTCAGATGATAGGAGAGCAGCAGGCCGCCGAGATTCGACATCATGGCGATGCCGATGCCGATGCCGATCAGGCCTTCCAGGCGCTTGCTCCAGAAGCGTGCCGTGGTGGCTGGCAGCATCATCAGGCCTACCGCCATCAGCGTGCCCAGCGTCTGGAAGCCGGCGGTGAGGTTGAGCACCACCAGGCCGAGAAAGACGCCATGGACCAGGCTGGCTTGCAGGCCCTGGCCGCGCAGGAAGAGCGGGTCGAGGCTCTCCACCACCAGAGCACGGAAGATCGTGGCCAGCGTGACCACGATGACGCTGCTGATGGCGGCGATCAGCAGCAGGGCGGTGGAGTCGACCGCCAACACCGAGCCGAACAGCACATGGGTGAGGTCGACGCTGCTGCCGCCCAGCGACACGAGCATTACCCCGGCGGCCAGCGAGATCAAAAAGAAGCTGGCCATGGCGGAGTCTTCGCGGTGGCCGGTCATCTGCGAGACGCCACCGGCGAGCATCGCCACCAGCAGGCCCGAGAGCACGCCGCCGAGGCTCATCACCGGCAGCGAGAAACCGGCGAGTAAAAAGCCCAGTGCCACGCCGGGCAGGATGGCGTGGGCCATGGCATCGCCGATCAGGCTCATGCCGCGCAGCATCAGGAAGACCCCCAGCGGTGGTGCGGCCAGCGACAGCGCCAGGCCCGCTACCAGGGCGCGACGCATGAAGCCGTAGTCGAAGGGGGCCAGCAGCCAAGCGTCGAACAGGGCTAGCATGCGTTCACTCCCGACAGGCCCAGCGACAGAGGGGCTACCGGCGAGTGCGGCCCGTGCCCTTTGAGCACCGCCTCGGTGGAGGTCCAGTGGGCGTGGCCATGGGCCAGCACCACTACCTCGTCGGCCAGGCGGGTGAGCTGCTCGGTGTCATGGAGCACCACGATGAGGGTCGCGCCGCTGTCGGCCATGTCGCGCAGCACCGTGGTCAGCACGTCCACGGTCTCGGCATCCACGTTGGCGAAGGGCTCGTCGAGCAGCAGCAGTTCGGCGTCCTGCATCAGCGTACGACCGATCAGTGCACGCTGGCGCTGGCCGCCGGAGAGTTCGCCCAGCGGTCGGTGAGCCAGATGCGAGATGCCCAGGCGCGCCATGATCTGGCGCCCCTTGCGGTAGTGGCGGGCACAGTAGCCCTTGAGCGCACCGTGGCTCGGCCAACTGCCGGTCATGACGAGTTCTTCCACGCTCATCGGGAAGGTGAGGTCGAGCGCCAGCTGCTGAGGCAGCCAGGCACGCCGCTCCTTGGGCACGCGGCAGCTCACGCGGCCGGCCAGAGGCTTGAGAATGCCCATGATGCCCTGGATCAAGGTGCTCTTGCCGGTGCCGTTGGCGCCCACCAGAGCGGTGATGGCGCCGTCGCGAAAGGCGCCGTCGACGTGCTCCAGCACGGTGCGGTTGCCTTGGGCGAGCTGCAGGTCGTCCAGCTGCAGGCGCGGGCCTTGGGCAGCAGCCATCAGCTCCACCATCCCGCAGCCCAACTGGCCGCCAGCCACAGGCCGGCCAGCGGGGCAGCGACCAGCAGCAGCCGTCGCGTCGCGGAGAGCGACATCAAGGAGAAGTGACACGGCCCTTCCTGGCGGTGCCGATGTCGTTGGTGCGCCATGCTGACCTCCGTAAATCTGCGCAGGAGGTTATAACATAACAGTCCAGGCGCTGGCCAGCGCTCTCCGCGGGGCTTCAGATACTTATTTGAATGTTCATTCAAAATAAATCATGCTGGAAAGGTGACATTTTCATGACACCCCACATAAAAAAGGAGAGCCCTGATGAACCAGCGATTTCATCGCCTGGTACTGGCCGGCCTTTTGGCAGGCAGTTCCGCTGCCCAGGCCGATGTCAGCATCACTCGCGGCGCCACCGACATTCCCGATGGCGAGGCACTGGCCGAGGAGGATCTGACCGTTGCCAACGATCGGCTGGCCTTCGCCATTGCCGTGGAGTCGCGTCCGCCCTGGGGCGTGCCGCGCGGCACCCTGGTGGACCTGGCCGCCGTGAAAGAGGGTGAGGTCGACCTGGATCGCATCGCCTTCGCCGATTTCATTCCCAACAACTGGTCCTCCTGGCCCAACGACGGCAAGGAAGTGGAGGTGGTCGAGGATTCGCCCGAGCGAGCCGTGGTGCGCATCCGCCGCAACTGGGCCGATGCCTGGGTGACCACCACCTACACCCTGGAGGCTGGCAGCGACCGCATCCATCTCGAGACCGAGCTCGAGAACGCCGGCGACGAGTCGCTGGACGCCATCCGCTCCGGCTTCACCCTGTGGCCGGATACCGGCTACCTGTTCGGCATTCCCGGCCTGGGCGATGCCAAGGAAACCACCGCCGAAGACGCGCTCAGCGATCGCATGGTGGCCTACGACCGCGACTGGGTATTTGCCCTGCACGCTCCCTACTTCGATCGCGTCAACTACGAAGGCCAGGACATGTATCGGGAGCACGACCTGGCCCCGGGTGAGTCGCGGACCTTCGAGGGCTGGCTGCAGGTGGTGCCGGATGGCGACCTGGCCCCGGTGGTGGCTGCCGAGGCCGAGCGCAAGAGCGAGGCCACCGGCCGGGTCGTTGGCAGCCTGCGCAACGACCGGGGAGAGGCCCCGCCGGATGGGCTGGTGATGATCGAGAAGGAGGGCCACCCTTACGCCTGGACGCTGGCCGAGGAGGGCGAGTTCGCCATCGAACTGCCCGCCGGCGAGTACGACGCCTACGCCACGGCCCTGGGCCACGCTAATAGCGAGTCGACGAGCCTGGCGGTCGGCGCAGGCGGCGAGAAAACACTCGACTTTGACGGCCTTCAGGGCCCCGGCACCCTCAGCCTGAAGGTGCGCGACGCCGATTCCGGCGAGCCGCGCGATGCCCGTCTGGCGATCCTCAAGGGCCAGCAGCCGCCGGTGGAGTTCCTCGGCAAGCAGACCTTCTTCACCGAGCTGGAGCCGGTTGGAGAGGCCGAACTGGCGTTGCCGCCGGGCGACTATCGACTCAGCGTCGATGCCGGTGCCGGCTTCACCGCCGAGCAGCAGGAGCTCGCGGTGAGCCTGGCCTCCGGCGAGACGGTGGAGGAGAGCCTGGAGATCGAGCGGCTCGCCGAGCCCAACGATCAGGACTGGTACGGCGGTGACCTGCACCATCATGCCAACGTTCTGGAAGGCACCACACCGCCGGAAATGGTGGTGCGCGCCCAGTTGGCCACCGATCTCGACCTGACCTTCATCAGCGACCACGACTCCACGGTCAATCACGAAGAGTTCCAGGCGCTCTCCGAGCGGCGCGGCGTGCCCTTCATCCCCTCCGTCGAGGTTTCGCCCTCCTGGGGTCACATCAACCCCTTCCCCATCGACCTGGGCGGCGAGCTCGAGGTGGATCCGGGCACCGACAGCGTGCAGGAGATTCTTGCCGATGCCCGGCGCCTCAACGCCGAGGTCATCCCGTTGAACCACCCGTTCAACGACTATGGCTACCTGCGCAACCTGGCTAGTGACAGCGTGCCCGGCGGCTTCACGGCGGGCTTCGACCTGCTCGAGCTCAACGCCGAGGTCGACAACGCGCCGACCCGTGCCACGGCCCACAATCTCTGGGACCAGGGTACGCGGATCTACTTCACCGCCGGCACCGACACCCACGACGCCTGGAACGACCTCACCGGTCGAATCCGCATGATGGCGCGGGTGCCCGGGGAACTGACGCCGCGCGCCTTCGCCCGGGCGATCAAGGATGGACACGGCTACGCCACCCAGGGTCCGCTGCTCTATCCGCGCAACGGCTTGTTCGGCGACACTCTGCGCCTGACCGAGGGCGAAACCTTCGCCTGGAAACTCGACGTGGAAGCCGTGGACGGCCTGGCCGAGGCGCGGTTGATCGGTGCCGGCGGCGAGGTGCTGGAAAGCGTCGATCTGGACGGGCGCCAAGCCGAGCTGACGCTGCCGCTGGGCGAGGAAACCGAAGGCTGGGTCGCCGTGGAGGTCGACGACCGGGATGGCGACACCGCCTGGAGCAACCCGCTGTGGGTCGAGCGCGAAACGCCCGACGCCTACACGGCAGCCATCGACGACTGAGCCGGCCTTCCAGGCGGCTCCAGGAAAAGGCCGTACCCTTCGGGGTGCGGCCTTCGTGCGTCAGTAGCGCACCGCCACACCGAGCTGATTCGGCCCCACCAGCCAGGCGTACTCTCCCTCCAGGCGGATGTCACCGAACGAGACGTCGACGGGCTGGAAACGGTTGATGGCGGCCGTGGCCTGGTGCGGCTGGGTGCGCAACTGCAGTTCGCCGATCAGCATGCCGGTGGCGAAATTGAGTGCGCCGTCGCGGCCGCGGCCGTCGCCCACGCCGATCACCAGGCCGGCCACGGCGTTCACGGCCAGCGAATTCAGGCGAGCCTGCCAGCTTCGGCGCCGCCGCTCTTCCGCCGCCACGCTTTCGAGCAGCCGCCGGGCCCCTTCGACATCGTCCGCGCCTTCTCGCAATGCGCGGTAGGCCGCCGGATGCGGTTGCGGGTCGGTGAGCACGCCGCCCAGCGCCAGCGCCGACTTGACCACCCCGATGCGGGCGTCGTAGCGGTCGTCGCGATCGCTGGCTTCGCTCGCCTGCCACGCATTCACGGCCAGGCTGCCGGCGTAGACCGTCGCCCAGCCCGCCTGCCAATAGTCGGCCTGGCGGGCGCCATCCGCCAGGGCTTGCTCGTAGGCGCGGTATTCCGCGCGGGGTGACTGGGCTAGCGAGGGCGTCGATATCGACAGGGTGAGCAGCAGGCATAGACAGCAAAGGGTTAGACGGTGCATGACGACACTCCGCAACGGCGAATAGAATCTTAATAGCCTAGCAGGCCGTGCTTCAGCTTCGACTCGCAATGGATGTCCACCATGCCACCTCGCCCGATTCGCCCCTTTTCTCTGCTTCTCGCCTGGCTGTTGCTGGTTGGTCTCGCCGCGTTGACCGGCATATTCACTCCACCCGGCGAGTGGTATGCCGGTCTCGCCAAGCCGCCGTTCACGCCGCCCGACCTGGCCTTTCCCATCGCCTGGAGCCTGCTCTATCTGCTGATGGCGCTGGCCGCCTGGCGGGCGACCCTGGCCGCCCCCGTGGGCAGGCGCTGGTACGTCCTGTGGCCTTTCGGCGCCCAGCTGGCGGCCAACGCCCTGTGGTCGCCGCTATTCTTCGGCCTGCACTGGATGGGCCTGGCGCTGGCGGATCTGCTGTTGCTGTGGGCGCTGATCGTGCTGACGATGCGCCGCTTCGCGGGCGTTTCGTCGCTCGCCGCCTGGCTGCTGGCCCCTTACCTGGCGTGGGTCAGCCTTGCTGCCTACCTCAATGCCGGCGTCTGGTGGCTGAACGGCTGAGGTCGTCTATCCAAACGCTTCGGTATCGACCTGGGCCAGCTGCACCTCGCCGTAGCGTTCGCCCACGATCCGCTCAGGAGTCATGATGGCGTCCAGCCGGGCGACGGTAGCCGTATCCAGCCGGAGCCTTTCCGCCGCCAGATTCTCGCGCATGTGGTCGATGGAGCGTGACCCCGGGATCGGCAGGATGTCGTCGCCCTTGGCCAGCAACCAGGCCAGCGAGAGTTGCCCGCTGGTGACATCGAGCTCTCTCGCCACGGCTTCGAGCTCGGCCAGCAAGCGCAGATTACGCGGATAGTTGTCGGTGCTGAAGCGCGGCATGCTGCGGCGCATGTCGTTTGCCGCCAGGCGTTCCGGATCCTGGATGGCCCCGGCCAGAAACCCACGGCCCAGCGGGCTGAAAGCCACCAGCGCCGTGCCCGCCTCACGGCACGCCTCGATCACCGCAATCTCCGGGTTGCGGGTCCACAGCGAATATTCTGACTGCACCGCGGCGATGGGGTGCTCGGTTCGCGCACGGCGCAGGGTGACCGCCGATACCTCGGAAAGACCCACCGCTCCTATCTTGCCTTCCTCCACCAGGCGTGCCAGTGCGCCGACGCTCTCTTCGATGGGTACGCCCTTGTCCCAGCGGTGCAGGTAATAGAGATCGATATGGTCGGTGCGCAGGCGTTCGAGGCTTTCCTCGCACTGGCGGCGCAACGTCGCCGGGCGGCCGTCGATGGTGCGGCGGCCAGTTTGCGGGTCGCTGAACAGGCCGCACTTGCTGGCCAGCAGAATCTCGCTGCGCCTGGCGGCGAGAGCCTTGCCGACCACCCGCTCGTTGGCGGTGGCGCCGTAGAGGGTGGCGGTATCGAAGTGGCGGTAGCCCATCTCGAAGGCTTCGTGCAGGGCGTGCAGCGCCTCGGCCTCCGGCACCGGCTGACCGTAGCCGTGGGAGAGGTTCATGGCGCCGAGGCCAATGGTGGGGGAAGCGACTTCCTGTAGGCGGGTGAATAGCGTCGTCATGGGGGTCCTCGTCAGGGGAGCGGAGTTCCAGGCCATCATGCCGAGGCGAGCCAGGGGGCCGCAAGGCACAAGGGAATGAATGTCATCTCGTTCCTTCTATCGCGGCTTTTTTTCCGAGTATTTTGGTAGGGATTTTTTCGAAATAGTGAGACCCAGCCAGCGGGAAAAATCGATCGAAAATGCCAGTGACTTTTCAGTGATTTCAAGCCGGATAATTGGAGGTACCTCTAAAGGGTTAGAGAGTCATTTTAGGATACTACCTATGGAAAAGCTGATTTCATAACTGGCTGAGATGGTTCGCTTTAATCTAATCCATGCTTTTGTTAACCCGATGAAATCAGTCGGGTTTATATCTTGTGTTGATGCCCGTCAATAGTTTGCAAATGCCATTTCCATATAACGCTCTTGATCGTGGTCAAGGTGTGTGGGTGCCATGGCCCCTTTACAGTGCTCATTAGCGCCATGAATGACGCATGAGGGCGGTGAAAACTCGATACGACATGTCGGTTTTGGCGTTTAGCGGCGAAAAGCATTGGAGCGTTCGGGTAGTTCATCGACAGCCGAATTGCGGAAATTATCCGTGGGAAAGAGTGGGAAAAACCGTATCGCCATGCTTTTCGAACCGGCAACGACAGCGCCCGACATGGCGCGATCGCGCGATACCAAGCGTGGAGGGGGGAATGAATATTTCAGGGGTTCTGGTAACGGCATCGCCGGGGCGTTCTGTCCATTTGCAGCAGCGTCTCGAAACGCTGACCGGCGTGGAAGTGCATGCGCAGACACCGGCCGGCCAACTGGTGGTCACGCTGGAAGCGGAGACCGACGAACAGACTCAGGAGGCGCTTGGCGGCCTCGAGCGGCTGGAACACGTCCAGTGTGCGGCCCTGGTTTACCACTATCGTGATCCCGTTGAGGAGGCGTGACATGGAACAGACGCGACGAGAGTTCATCAAGACCAGCGCCATTGCCGCCACGGCATCGGCAGCCGGTGTGACGCTGCCCGGCATGAGCCAGGCGGTGGCGGGAAGCCGCGACAAGATCCGCTGGGACAAGGCGCCGTGTCGCTATTGCGGCACCGGCTGCAGCGAGCTGGTGGGCACCCAGGATGGCCGGGTGGTGGCCGTGCAGGGCGATCCGGATGCGCCGGTCAATCGCGGTCTCAACTGCATCAAGGGGTACTTCCTCGCCAAGATCCTCTACGGTGCCGACCGCCTGCAGCAGCCACTGCTGCGCAAGCGCAACGGACGCTACGACAAGGAGGGCGAGTTCACCCCGGTGAGCTGGGACGAAGCCTTCGACATCATGGCCGAGAAGTGGAAGGCCGCTCTGAAGGAGAAAGGCCCCACCTCGGTCGGCATGTTCGGCTCCGGCCAGTGGACGGTGTGGGAGGGCTACGCCGCGGTCAAGCTGATGAAGGCGGGGCTGCGCTCCAACAACATCGACCCCAATGCCCGCCATTGCATGGCCTCGGCGGTGGCGGCCTTCATGCGCGCCTTCGGCTCCGACGAGCCCATGGGCGTCTACGACGACCTGGAGCACGCCGACACCTTCGTGCTGTGGGGCTCCAACATGGCCGAGATGCATCCCATCCTGTGGTCGCGTCTCTCCGATACTCGCCTCACCAAGACCGGCTGCGAGGTAATGGTGCTGTCGACCTACCAGCACCGCAGCTTCGAGCTGGCCGACGAGGGCATCATCTTCAAGCCGCAGACCGACCTGGCGATCCTCAACTACATCGCCAACTACATCATCGAGAACGAGGCTTACGACCGCGATTTCATCGATGCCCACGTTACCTTCCATCGTACCGCCACCGACATCGGCTATGGGCTGCGCCCCGAAGACCCGCGCGAGCAGAAAGCCGCCAATGCGGGTTCGGGAGCGCTAACCGAGATCAGCTTCGAGGAGTATGCCGAGTCGGTCAGCGAGTACACCCTGGACTATGTTCACGAGCTCTCCGGCGTGCCCAAGCGTCAGCTGGAGCGCCTGGCCCAGACCTATGCCGACCCCAACCGCAAGGTGATGTCGCTGTGGACCATGGGCATGAACCAGCATACCCGCGGCTCCTGGGTGAACGGGCTCGTTTACAACGTTCACCTGCTGATGGGCAAGATCTCGGAGCCGGGCAACAGCCCCTTCTCGCTCACCGGCCAGCCCTCCGCCTGCGGCACGGCCCGCGAGGTGGGCACCTTCGCCCACCGCCTGCCCGCCGACCTGGTGGTGATGAACGAGGCGCACCGCGATTTCGCCGAGGAGGTGTGGAAGCTGCCCGAGGGCACCATCCCCGACAAGCCCGGCTACCATGCCGTGCTGCAGAGCCGCATGCTCAACGACGGCAAGCTCAACTGCTACTGGGCGATGTGCACCAACAACATGCAGGCCGGGCCCAACATCAACGACGAGATCCTCCCGGGCTGGCGCAACCCCGAGAACTTCGTGGTGGTCTCCGACCCCTATCCCACGGCCAGCGCCATGTCGGCGGACCTGGTGCTGCCCACCGCCATGTGGGTGGAGAAGGAAGGCGCTTACGGCAACGCCGAGCGGCGCGGGCAGTTCTGGCGCCAGCAGGTCAAGGCGCCGGGTCAGGCGCGTTCCGACCTGTGGCAGATCGTCGAGTTCTCCAAGCGCTTCCGCACCGAGGAAGTGTGGCCCGAGGAACTGCTCGATCAGGCCCCCGAACTGCGCGGCAAGACGCTCTACGAAATTCTCTTCACCAACGGCCAGGTGGATGCCTTCCCCAAGCAGGTGGTCGTCGACGAGGCCGGCAACCAGTACGGCAACGACGAAATGGAGCACTTCGGCTTCTATCTGCAGAAGGGGCTTTACGAAGAGTATCGGCGCTTCTCGCTGGAGGGGCCCAAGCCGGGCCACGAACTGGGCGAGTTCGACCACTACCACCGCGTGCGTGGCCTGCGCTGGCCGGTCATCGACGGCAAGGAGACCCTGTGGCGCTACCGCGAGGGCTACGACCCGCACGTGCCCGAAGGCGCAGGGGTGCAGTTTTACGGCAATCCCGACGGGCGGGCGCGCATCATCTCCGCGCCCTACGAGCCGCCGGCCGAAGTGCCGGACGACGAGTACGACCTGTGGTTGTGCACCGGCCGCGTGCTGGAGCACTGGCACACCGGCAGCATGACCCGCCGGGTGCCCGAGCTGCACCGCGCCCAGCCCAACGCGCTGCTCTACATGCACGAAGCCGATGCCAGGAAGCGCGACCTGCGCCGCGGCATGGCCGCCAAGATACAGACCCGACGCGGCGAGGTGACGGCGACGATAGAGACGCGCGGCCGCAACAAGGTGCCCGAGGGGCTGGTATTCATCGCCTTCTTCGATGAGGGGCGCCTGGTCAACAAGTTGACTCTGGACGCCACCTGCCCGCTCTCCAAGGAGACCGACTTCAAGAAGTGCGCCGCGAAGGTGGTAGCCGTGTGAGTCGTGCCGGTGGCCCGCCCGGGCTTGCCCCGGCGAGCCCACGGCGGTGCCACCGGCCGTGAGAGTGGGAGAGAAAGCGATGACAGCGCGCAAGCCAGAGCAATCGGACAGCAAGGGTGGGGCCAGGCATGCGCCGGCGGCACCCGCGCGGCGCCGGTTTCTCGCCAGAATGGCTGGCACCGCCTGCGGTGCGGCGCTGGTGGGCATGGGCGTGGGCCTCTACTCGCGCAGCGCGGCGCCGCTGGCGTCACATGCTCTGCGGCCCCCCGGGGCACTGGCCGAAACGGACTTTCTCTCGGCTTGCGTACGCTGCGGGCTGTGCGTACGCGACTGCCCCTTCGACACCCTGCGCCTGGCCGAGCTGGGCGATCCGGCCGCACCGACGGGCACGCCCTACTTCGTGGCGCGAGAGATTCCCTGCGAGATGTGCGACCCGATCTACTGCGTGGAGGCCTGTCCCACCGACGCCCTGGACCCGGCCCTCACCGATATCGACGAGGCGCGCATGGGCCTGGCGGTGGTGGTGGACGAGGAAACCTGCCTGGCCTTTCAGGGCCTGCGCTGTGAGGTGTGCTTCAACGTCTGCCCGGTGCAGGGGGAAGCGATCACCCTGGAGCAACGGCACAACCTGCGCACTGGGCAGCACTCGCAGTTCGTGCCGGTGGTGCATTCGACGGCCTGCACCGGCTGCGGCAAGTGCGAACACGCCTGCATCACCGAAGAGGCGGCCATCAAGGTGCTGCCGCTCTCGCTGGCCAAGGGCGGCCTGGGCGAGCATTACCGTTTCGGGCTCGACGAGAAGGAGCGAGCCGGCGAGAGCCTGCTCGCGCCGGACGAGCAGCACCGCTACCACCTGCCCGAAGGCATGGACTACCAGCTCGACGACGGTGGCCTGATGCCCGGGGGAGAACCGCCTGCCGAGCCCTATGGCGACAACGCGCTCGATACCTTGAACCGAGGACTGGAGAGTGGCGATGGCTAGACAAGAACGTCCCGGCCGGCGCATGGCCCGCGAGCGAGGCTGGTGGCCTGCCCACCGCTTCCTGGTGCTGCGGCGGCTCACCCAGGCCAGCGTGCTGGGCCTGTTCCTGCTCGGGCCCCTGGCCGGATGGTGGATCGTCAAGGGCAACCTCGCTTCCAGCCTGACCCTGGGCGTGCTGCCGCTCAGCGACCCCTACCTGCTGGTGCAGTCGCTGGCCGCCGGCCATGCGGTGGGTGTGACGGCCTGGATCGGAGCGCTGATCGTGCTGAGCGCCTACCTGCTGCTCGGCGGGCGGGTGTACTGCGCCTGGGTGTGCCCGATCAACGTGGTCACCGACACGGCCGCCTGGCTGCGGCGCCGCCTGGGCATCACCCACACCGCCAAGTTCTCGCGGTCCACGCGCTACTGGCTGCTCGCCGCCACGCTGGTGATGGCCCTGGTGACGGGCAGCCTGGCCTGGGAGTGGGTGAACCCCGTTTCCATCGTGTTTCGCAGCCTGGTGTTCGGCATCGGCCTGGCGTGGGGCGTGATCGTGGCGATCTTCCTGTTCGACCTGCTGGTCGCCCGCCGCGGCTGGTGCAGCCACCTGTGCCCCATGGGCGCCTTCTACAGCCTGCCGGGGCACCTTGCGCTGCTGCGCGTCAACGCCGCCGGCCGCGAGCGCTGCGATGACTGCATGGACTGCTACGCCGTTTGCCCCGAGCCACAGGTGATCTCGCCGGCACTCAAGCCCCGCGACAAGGACGCCAGCGTGGTGATCCGCTCCGCACAGTGCACCAATTGCGCCCGCTGCATCGATGTCTGCAGCCAGGACGTCTTCGCTTTCGGCAGCCGCTTTGCCGCTACCGAGCCTACCCGTGATCGTCACAAGAGGGAGATAGCTCCATGAACCGCACCCGTATGAACGTCCGGGCGTGCTGGCCCGGCCTGCTGCTCGTCATCGTCTCGCTGATGGCATCGCTCGCCTGGGGAGAAGAGATGGAATCCCTGCGCGGCGCCAAGCCGCTGGACGCCGGCGACCTGCCGCCGCAGGTACACCGCATCGAGGAAGGGGAGCGCTATGCGCGCAACTACGTGCAGCAGCCACCGCTGGTGCCCCACGAGGTGGAGCGCTACCAGATCGATACCCGCGCCAACCGCTGCCTGTCGTGCCACAGCTGGGCGAATCATCGCCGCGAACTGGCGCCCAAGGTCAGCCGCACCCACTTCCAGGACCGCGACGGCAACGACCAGTCCAACATCTCCTCGCGCTACTACTTCTGCAACCAGTGCCACGTGCCGCAGGCGGATGCCAAGCCGCTGATCGACAACCTGTTCCAGCCGCTGCAGACGCTGAACGCCGAGTGAGCGGCAACGCCACCGAGCGCGACGAACCATGACCAGTGGCATCCGGGCAAAAGGGGGAGATTGCTATGTCCAAGGACCAAAGAGACAAGGATACGACGCTGCCGAAGCGGGGGCCGCGCCGCTGGTGGGCGGCACTGCGGCGGCCCAGTGCGCGCTATTCGCTGGGCGGCTTGCTGGCCGTGGGCCTCGTTGCCGGCATCGTGCTGTGGGGCGGCTTTCACACGGTGGTGGAAGCCACCAACACGGAAGCCTTCTGCGTTTCGTGCCACGAGATGGGCGATAACGTCTATCCCGAATACAAGACGACCGGCCACTACGCCAACCGTACCGGTGTGCGGGCCACCTGCTCCGACTGCCACGTGCCCGACGCCTGGGGGCCCAAGATGGTGCGCAAGATCGTCGCCAGCCGCGAGCTGTGGCACAAGGCGCTGGGCAGCATCGACACACCCGAGAAATTCGAGGCCAAGCGCCTCGAGCTCGCCCAGCGGGTGTGGGACACCATGGAGCGCACCGACTCGCGCGAGTGCCGCAACTGCCACGACTTCGAGTACATGGATTACATGGACCAGACGGACCGCGCCCTGCGTCGCCACCAGCAGGCCGAAGAGCAGGGCGAAACCTGCATTAGCTGCCACAAGGGCATCGCGCACAAGCTTCCGGACATGAGCGAGGTGGACCCCAGCCTGGCGCCGGGAGGCCTCGAAGGGGAAGGATGAGTTGTCGGCGGCGCAGTTCGTGCTATCTCCCGAAGGACTGTGCCGCCGCTTTTTAACGTTGGCAACTAGCGAAAATCGAAATGCTCGTAGGCCAAGTTATGGCGCGGAATGCCCAGTTCGCTCATCTGCTGGCGCAGTGCATCCTTCAAGCCTTGCGGGCCGCAGAAGCAAATCTCCACGCTGTCTGTCGGCACCTCGTGAGTGATCTCGGCAAGGCGCTCGCGCAAGGCCGCGCTATCCGGGCCGTCTGGCACTGGTACCAGTTCCATGCCGCACTCATCGGTCAGCGCTGTGAGATGTTCGATGCTAGGAAACTCCCGGCCTGGGGTGTAGCAATAGAAGAGGGTCACCCGCTCCAGCTCCTCAGCTTCGGGATCCTGCAGCCAGGCGATGAACGGCGAGATCCCCACGCCACCGGCCACCCATACCTCATGGCCTGCCCGTTCGGGCCGCGAGAAGCGCCCATGGGGCGCGTAGATATTGGCGCGCATGCCCACCCGGCTCTCGCTGACAAGCCGACTCGTGAAGTCGCCCAGGCCGCGGATGAAGAACTCCACCGCGCCGTTTTCCTGGCTGGCTGAGGCAATGGTGAAAGGATGTGGTTCGCGCAGTCCCTCCTCCTTCAGGCGCAGGAAGCCGAATTGACCTGGCTGGAAAGTCACGCCGCCGCCCACTGGTGCCAGTCGCAGGCGTACGGCTCCGGCGCTGGGTGAGACGTCGACCACTTCATACTCGCCTTGGCGGGCGAGACGGGGGTAGAGCAGCAACTTGTAGGCTGCGGCTGTAACACCCAGCATCGAGAGAACCCCCAGCCATACACCGGCTGGATCGCTCAGCGCGATGGGCGACTGGAAGGTCAGCCAGTGCAGGATCACTACCACGAACAGCGGTCCGGAGAGCTTGTGCCACACGCGCCACAGGTGATACGGAATCTTGCGGTTGAGAGCCAGCAGGATGATGAACATCAGCGCCACGAAGCTGAGCTGGCGCACCAAGCGGGTCCAGTATTTGCCCACCTCGAGGATCGGCGCCACCTCCCAGGAGTTGAGTCCGGCCTTGAATACCAAGTGATACGAGGCCAGCCCCAGCGCCCAAACGCCCATCCACTTGTGGGCAAGATAGACCTGGTCCAGGCCGCCCAGCAGCCGCTCCACCCAGGCCCAGCGGCTGGCCAGAATGGCCGAGGTGGCCATCAGAGCCAATGCGGACACTCCGGTGGCGAGGCTCAGCGTGGCGGAACTCGGCCAAGTAGCGGCAGGCACCTCCCACAGCACCAGCAGACAACTGACAGTCATGGTAATGCCCACGGACTGCCAGGGTTTTAGTGCCTTCATGCGTTACCTCCTTCTTCGGCTACGGTGTCGCCAGGGAGGGGGAGTCGTTGTTGTGATCATGTGAGGATGATGAGTAGCGAAGGTGCAGCGAGGGTGCAGGAAGAGGGGAAGGACAGGGCAGTAAGTGGGGTTTCCAGGGAGGTGGGGCTCAAGACCAGCCGATCCACTCGGCGATGGTTGGGCGGTTGTTGTTTTTGCTTGGTGTGGACCTTTGGCCACACTGATGAATTGATATGATCCAAGTCAGCCCCGAGTACAAGTGAGCGGTGGTTATAAAGCTAGCGGGTGGCGGCGAGTGCTTAGGGGTGCTTAGCTGTGTAAGGTGATCATGAGTATTGGCAGGGATGCATGTATTACGCACACTCCACCCCGGAACCAGATAAGTCCGACTGGCAAACCTTGGAAGGGCACCTGAAGACAGTCGGCCAGCTCGCAGCGGAGCGTGCAGAGCGCTTCGGTGCGTATCCTTGGGGAGAGGCCGCTGGGCTGCTCCATGATGTGGGCAAGTACACCCTTCCCTTTCAGCGCCGCCTGGAGGGCTCGCCAGAGCGAGTCGACCATTCAACAGCCGGTGCCCATATCGCGATTGAAAATTATCCACAGGTGGGCCATCTGCTGGCCTACCTGATCGCCGGTCACCATGCGGGGCTGGCCAATGGTCGGGATATGGGTGAGCGCACGCCACTGAAGAATCGGCTGGAGGCAGACCTGCCGGAGTTGGATCCCGTTTGGGAGCAGGAAATAGACCTACCTGGCGAGCTGGTGCCGCCGCCACATTTCGAGTGGCGCCATGAGCGCTTTCACTTCCAGGTCGCTTTCCTGGCGCGAATGGTCTTTTCCTGCTTGGTCGACGCCGACTTCATCGACACCGAACGCTTCTATGCCATCCAGGAGGTGGGCAGGCCCCGTGCTCGTGGTGGTGGAGCATCCCTGGAAGTGCTGCGTGATGCCTTGAATCAACGCCTGGCCACCTTCCAGGCAGACAGCGACGTCAACCGACTGCGCGGCGAGATACTCTCTCACGTGCGTTCACAAACCGAGAAGCGGCCAGGCCGGTTCACGCTGACGGTGCCCACAGGGGGGGGCAAGACGCTGGCCTCGTTGGCTTTTGCCCTTGATCATGCCATCGCTCACGGCATGGATCGGGTGATCTACGTGATCCCGTTCACCAGCATCGTAGAGCAGAACGCCGCGGTGTTTCGCGAGGCTTTGGGGGAGCACGGCGAGGCGGCGGTCCTGGAGCACCACAGCGCCTTCGACGCCGGCAGCCGACACGACCGCCTCACTATCGACAAGCTACGACGAGATAGCGAGAACTGGGATGCGCCGATTGTCGTCACCACAGCGGTACAGTTCTTCGAGAGCCTGTTTGCCGCCAAGACGTCGCGTTGCCGCAAATTGCACAATATTGCGAGTAGCGTGGTGATCCTCGATGAGGCCCAGACCATGCCCTTGCCACTGTTGCGGCCCAGCGTGGCGGCACTGGACGAGCTGGCACTGAACTACCGCACCAGTGTCGTGCTGTGCACGGCGACCCAGCCTGCCCTGGCCGAAACCGACGATCCCGAGAATAGCTTCACCGGTGGTCTGCGTGACCTCAGAGAGCTGGCGCCAGAGCCCGAGCGCCTCTACCGTCAGTTGAAACGTGTCACCGTTCGCCATATCGGCGCGCTTGACGATGAAGTGCTGCGCGACGAACTGCTCGCGACTGAGCAAGTGCTGTGCATCGTTAATAATCGCCGCCATGCGCGGGCGCTATTCGAGTCAATTGCGGACCAGCCTGGTGCCTACCACCTCACTACCTCAATGTGCGCTGTGCATCGGCGCCGGGTACTGGACGAGATACGCGAGACTCTTGAGGCTGGATTGCCTTGTCGGGTGGTATCCACATCCTTGATTGAAGCAGGTGTCGATGTCGATTTCCCACGTGTACTGCGTGCCGAAGCTGGGTTGGATTCCATCGCTCAGGCGGCGGGGCGCTGTAACCGTGAAGGCAAGCGCCCGGCAGTGGAAAGCGATGTCGCTATTTTCACCACGGCCAACGACGACTGGGCGCCGCCGCCTGAACTCAAGCAGTTCGCCCAGGCCGCCGTCGAAGTGCTTAGGCACTATGGTGACGATCCCTTGTCGTTGGAAGCGATAGATGCCTACTTTCGGCTTCTCTATTGGCAGCAAGGGCCGCAACAGCTGGATCGTCATGGCCTGTTGAAACTGGTTGAGGATGGTCGCCTCAAGGGCATCCCCTTCGAAACCCTCGAGCAGAAATTCCGCATGATCGAGAACAATCAGCGTGCTGTGATCGTTCCTTACGACGACAAGGCCCGGGCCGCGCTGAGGGATCTGGCTTATGCCGAAGGGGTAGGAGGTATCGCCCGCAAGCTGCAGCCCTATACGGTGCAGGTGCCGCAGCAGGGCTTTGCTGCACTGGAGCGGGTCGGTGCCATCGCGGCCGTCGAGCCCGACAAGTTCAGTGACCAATTCATGGTGCTGGTCAACGAGGATCTCTATGACCGTAAGGCACTGGGGCTGAACTGGAGCGAGCCCACGTTCATGAAAGCAGAGAGCTTGAACTGGTAAACAAACCTACATCCATAGGGAGAGGTCATGTCATTCGGGGTTCGTCTGCATATCTGGGGGGAGCGGGCCTGTTTTACGCGGCCCGAGATGAAGGTCGAGCGCGTCTCCTACGATGTGATCACACCGTCCGCGGCACGCGGCATCCTGGAGGCCATCCACTGGAAGCCGGCGATTCGCTGGTGCGTGGATCGCATCCATGTACTGAAGCCGATCCGCTTCGAATCGCTCCGCCGCAACGAAGTCGGAGGGAAGCTGCCCGCGTCGGTGGTCTCCAAGGCGATGAAGGTGGGGCGTGTCGACGATGTAGCCTACTACGTCGATCAGAACCGCCAACAGCGGGCTGCAACGATCTTGCGTGACGTGGGTTATGTCATTGAAGCACATTTCGAATTCACCTCACGGGCGGACGATAGCGACACACCTGGCAAGCACCTGGATATCTTCAACCGTCGTGCCCGGCAAGGGCAGTGCTTCCATATGCCATGCCTGGGTACCCGGGAGTTTCCTGCTGCATTTGAGCTCATCGAAACGGAAGATGACTTGCCGCCGGTCGATAGCCAACTGCGCGGTGAGCGTGACCTAGGTTATATGCTGCATGACATCGACTTCGCCAATGGCAAGACGCCACACTTTTTTCGCGCCATGATGCAAGATGGCGTGATCGAGGTGCCGCCTTTTGAGGAGGCCTTGGCATGATCCTCACCGCCCTCAACGATTACTACCAGCGGCTGGCGGCGGAAGACAAGGTGCCGCCTATAGGGTTTAGTACTGAGCAGATTGACTATGAATTACTCATTGACGAAGCTGGTAAACCTCTTCAAGTGAATTTCATCGGTCGTGCTGACGGGAAAAAGCGATTTGGTAAGCCCTTGCGAGTTCCGCAGTCATTCAAGCGCCCCGGCACTGCTCCAAAGCCATTTCTTCTGTGGGATAAGACTTCGTTTGTTCTGGGAGTGAAGCGTAATCCGGGTGCCAATGAAGGCGAGCCTCAGTCGATGGTTTCTAGTAAGGAGTATCAAGCATTCAGGGAGTTTCATCAGAAGCTCCTCGAAGATGTTGAAGATAAGCGGGTGCAAGCTTTCTTGATGTTCCTATGGGGCTGGGAGCCAAGCATGTTTTGTGAGCCTTTGTTTAGATCGGATATGCTGGATAAAAATTTTGTTTTCCGGATGGATGGAGATAAGTTTTTTATCCATGAGACAGATGTGGTAAAAAAAATACAAGAAAAATTGCTGGTTAACGATAAGGCAGTTGTTGGGCGATGCTTGGTTTCTGGAGAAGTGGAGCCTTTGGCTCGACTTCATCCGTCTATCAAGAATGTAAATGGCGCTCAGTCATCGGGTGCTTCCATAGTTGCCTTTAATCAGGATTCATTTGAGTCTTATGGAAAACGTCAAGGTGATAATTCGCCAGTTTCAGAAGTGGCAGCTTTTGGCTATACCACTGCGCTCAACTATCTTCTAAGGCGCGATGCGGAAAATCGACAGCGCCTCCAGATCGGCGATGCCACAGTGGTGTTCTGGGCCAAGGCGAGGGATGCGGCACATGCTACAGCCGCTGAAAATTTTTTCGCTCTGCTCAACGAACCGCCCTCCGATGAGCAGCAAACCGCCAAGTTGGGTACATTGCTGACTGACCTTTCCCAAGGGCGTCCTTTGAAAGAGCTGGATCCGATGCTGGAGCCGGATACCCAGTTCTTCGTGCTTGGGCTAGCCCCCAATGCTGCACGTCTATCAGTGCGCTTCTGGTATGTGGATACTCTGGAGCACCTGGCGCAGCACTATGCCCACCACCACCAAGACATATCGCTAGAGCCTTCCCCTTGGAAAGGCACGATGCCGGGAGCGTGGCGATTAGCCCTACAGACGGCGCCTATTCATGGCGATAGGCCGAAATCTGAGGATGTGCTGCCGCAGCTCGCAGGAGAGCTGATGCGCTCCATTCTGACTGGTTCACGTTACCCACGCTCTTTGCTCAACAATATCGTCATGCGTTTTCGCAATGACGGCAAGATCAGCGGCATTCGAGTCGCACTCTGCAAGGCTGTACTCGCACGCGAGGGCCGCCTCGCGGTGCATTCGAACTCAACCACTCAGGAGGTGCCCGTGAGTCTCAATCCCCAATCCACCCATCCTGGCTACTTACTGGGTAGGCTATTCGCTGAGTTGGAAAACGCTCAGCGCGGCGCGCTCGGCAAAGAGGTGAATGCCACCATTCGCGATCGCTACTATGGCGCCGCTTCGGCGACGCCGGCCAGCGTTTTTCCCATGCTGCTGCGAAATGTTCAGCATCACCTGTCGAACATGCGCAAGAAGGATAAGGGCGGGCTGGCACATAACATAGAAAACGAGATTGCTTCCATCATTGATGGGTTGGGCGAACAGTTTCCAAGGAGCCTGCTCATCGAGGACCAGGGACGCTTCGCGATTGGTTATTACCATCAGTCTAAAGCCCGCTTTGCCAAGAAAGACAGCGCCGCTAAAAATGTAGAAGACGAGCAGGGAGAGTCAGAATGAGTGCCATCACTAACCGCTACGAATTCGTGCTGCTGTTTGACGTCACCAACGGCAATCCCAATGGTGATCCGGACGCCGGCAACCTGCCGAGGCTTGATCCGGAGACCAATCAGGGCCTAGTGACCGATGTCTGCCTCAAGCGCAAAATCCGCAACTACGTCGCTCTGGAGAAGGAAGATGACGCCGGCTACGCCATTTACATGCAGGAAAAGTCGGTACTCAACAACCAGCATAAGAAGGCCTATGACGCGCTCGATATCAAGCCCGAGCCGAAGAAGCTGCCCAAGGAAGTGGAAAAGGCTCGTGCACTGACCGAGTGGATGTGTCGGAACTTCTTCGACGTACGCACCTTCGGCGCGGTAATGACCACCGAGGTCAACTCCGGCCAAGTGCGTGGTCCGGTACAGATGGCCTTTGCCAGCTCCATCGACCCGGTAGTGCCGATGGAGGTCTCGATAACCCGCATGGCGGTCACCAATGAGCGCGACCTCGAGAAGGAGCGCACCATGGGCCGCAAGCACATCATTCCCTATGGCCTCTATCGTGCGCATGGCTACATATCGGCCAAACTCGCAGAGCGTACGGGCTTCTCCGAAGACGATCTCGAACTGTTGTGGCGTGCGTTGATCAATATGTTCGAGCATGACCGCTCCGCCGCCCGGGGCGAGATGTCGACACGCAAGCTGATCGTCTTCAAGCATGATCACCCGATGGGTAATGCACCGGCGCATGTCCTGTTCGATAGCGTGAAAGTCGAGCGTGTTGAAGGCGAGGAAGATACGCCGGCTCGTCACTACAGCGACTATCGTGTCTCTGTCGATGCAGAGGTCTTACCGGCCGGTGTCAGCGTCGACGAGAAGCTGTAGGCGAATGGGATGGAGGATGATGTTCGCCTGATCCCGCTCTCGGCACTGCAGCATATGCTGTTCTGTCCGCGCCAGTGCGCGCTGATCCATCTCGAACAGCAGTGGGCGGAAAACCGCTATACGGCGGAAGGGCGCATCCTCCATGAGCGTGCCGACCACCTGGGCCATGAGCGTCGACGGGGCATCCATACCGCCATGGCACTTCCGCTGGCCAGTGAGGCGCTGGGATTGACCGGGGTTGCCGATGTTGTCGAGTTCGATGAATCTCGGGAGCCTGTATTGGTCCGGCCCATCGAGTACAAGCGTGGGCGGCCCAAGGCACATCGTGCCGATGAAGTGCAACTCTGTGCACAGGCGCTGTGCCTGGAAGAGATGCTGGACGTCTCGATAGAGCAAGGTGCGCTCTACTATGGCAAGACCCGGCGACGCAAAGTCGTTGTGTTCGACGATGAATTACGGGCACTGACTCGGCGTGTTATCGACGACACGCGTACGCTGTTCGATAACAGCCGTACGCCACCTGCCGTCTACGAGGCCAAGCGCTGTGACCACTGCTCGCTGATTGATACCTGCCAACCGCAAGTGATGGGAAAGCAACGCTCGACGAGTCGTTGGCTGGCGCGTCAACTGCAATCGCTGGATGAGTGAACCGCATGCGTCGTCAACTCAATACGCTCTATATCACCACTGAAGGTGCTTGGCTCAAGAAGGACGGGGCCAACGTGGTCATGGATGTTGAGGGCAAGGAGCGGGCGCGGCTACCCATCCATATGCTCGAATCGCTAGTGTGTTTCGGCAGGGTGCTGATATCGCCACCGTTGATGGGCTTTTGTGCCGAACAAGGGGTCACCATTACCCACTTGTCGCCCAACGGTAAGTTCCTCGCGCGTATTGAGGGGCCTGTATCCGGCAACGTGCTGTTGAGGCGCGCCCAGTACCGCACCAGCGATGACGAAATCGGCTGCGCTGCCATCGTCCGTGGTGTGTTGATCGGCAAGGTGCACAATCAGCGCGCGGTGATCGCCAGGGGGCTGCGTGACTACGGCAGCAAGTTGGATCCGCCTGAGCGCGAAGGGTTGGAAAGGGCGCGTACTCGCCTGAGCAGAATCGCACGCGACCTACTGCGTGAACCCACGACAAATGGATTGCGTGGCCTGGAGGGTGAAGCTGCGCAGGTCTATTTCAGCATCTTCGATAGTCTTGTCCGTCACGATGGAGAAGCCTTTCGCTTCACCGGCCGCAACCGTCGCCCACCGCGTGATCGCCTCAATGCGCTGCTGTCCTTTCTCTATACTCTCTTGACCCACGACTGCCGTTCGGCGCTGGAAAGCGTGGGGCTGGATCCAGCGGTGGGGTTCCTGCATCGGGATCGTCCTGGGCGGCCCAGTCTGGCACTCGACCTTGCCGAGGAGTTCAGGCCGCTACTGGGGGACCGGTTGGCGCTGTCATTGGTCAATCGTCGGCAGCTGCGGGAGAAGGACTTCACGGATGCCGAAAGTGGCGGCGTGGTACTGACTGACGATGCGCGCAAGACGGTGCTGACCGCCTATCAGGAGCGTAAGCGTGAAGAGCTCAGCCATGCCTTTATCGGTGAGAAGGCACCTATTGGCATGTTGCCGATCTTGCAGGCGCAATTACTGGCGCGCCATTTGCGCGGTGATCTGGATGCCTATCCACCCTTCCTGTGGAAATGACCTGTCGATGAGGAGAGCGCGGCGATGATGGTTCTGGTCAGCTACGATGTCAGCACCTCTTCCGAAGGTGGCGAGGGACGATTGCGCCGGGTCGCCAAGACCTGCCGTGATGTCGGACAGCGTGTGCAATTCTCGGTGTTCGAGATCGAGGTCGATCCCGACCAATGGGTGCGCTTGCGGCAGCGGTTGATCGACCTGATCGATGATGAAGTCGATAGCCTGCGTTTCTATTTCCTGGGTCGTAACTGGAAGAATCGTATCGAGCATATCGGTGCCAAGCCATCACTCGATATGAATGGCCCCCTCGTTTTCTGACTTTCTTGCCTCCTTGCGAACCCTAAGCGTCCTGCTTTTTCCTGGCAGGTTCGCAGCTCTTTAACAATATGATTTTGCACGTTTTTGACTCCTGGGGTTCGTTAACAGGCAACTCGAGCTTCCTGAATGATTCATTCCGCTAAGCTGAAGGTATTTCGCCTTCTTCATCAGCGCGTTATAAAGGAGCAGTCGCGGCCTGCACGGCCGCGCGGATAGAAACCCGCCGTGTCTGGTGCCACTCAACAGCAGATGGCGTCGCGGCCTGCACGGCCGCGCGGATAGAAACCATATTGACGCGCCAGAGACGATCACTCGCATTAGTCGCGGCCTGCACGGCCGCGCGGATAGAAACCGACACTCTCGATTGGAGTATTTTCGACATGGCACGTCGCGGCCTGCACGGCCGCGCGGATAGAAACGTGATCTCCGATGACATCGGCGAGGCGCCACCGCGTCGCGGCCTGCACGGCCGCGCGGATAGAAACCGCTATCGCTGTACGACGCTACGCCACTAACCGGCGTCGCGGCCTGCACGGCCGCGCGGATAGAAACAATGTCTTCGGGGCTGAGGTCGTGAGCTTCGATATGTCGCGGCCTGCACGGCCGCGCGGATAGAAACTATCTTTTGCTTGACCACCGTGTAAACAGAGTCAGGTCGCGGCCTGCACGGCCGCGCGGATAGAAACAGCGTCACCTGTGCGGACTCGGCAGCATGCCCAAGTCGCGGCCTGCACGGCCGCGCGGATAGAAACTCGACCATCACTGCGGCCTGTCGCACGCTGATCGGGTCGCGGCCTGCACGGCCGCGCGGATAGAAACGCCATGGCCGACTGGCCGCGCGGTGTGCGGACCGGGTCGCGGCCTGCACGGCCGCGCGGATAGAAACGCCGCCCAGTATGCCGAAATGTGGGGCGCCACGAAGGTCGCGGCCTGCACGGCCGCGCGGATAGAAACGCTGTGTGTACCTACATCTTAGGACATACCAGGCATGTCGCGGCCTGCACGGCCGCGCGGATAGAAACCAGTCCATCAAAAGATAAGGCACCCTCACCCAAATGTCGCGGCCTGCACGGCCGCGCGGATAGAAACGACGTCCAGGGCGGCGAGGGCGCCCGCGTCCGTGAGGTCGCGGCCTGCACGGCCGCGCGGATAGAAACGCCAACCTCGATCAGCTCCAGCTCCATCAGCTCAAGTCGCGGCCTGCACGGCCGCGCGGATAGAAACCAGGCTCTGCTGACGCAGCGTCCGAAAGTCCTCGAGTCGCGGCCTGCACGGCCGCGCGGATAGAAACATCGTCGCGCTGACGTTGCTGGCCTCATCCACGTGTCGCGGCCTGCACGGCCGCGCGGATAGAAACTCGGCGGGCTTGAGGCCGCGGATCTGTTTGTCGGTGTCGCGGCCTGCACGGCCGCGCGGATAGAAACTCGCCGCGTACCTGGCCCCATGGGCGCTGCTGATCGTCGCGGCCTGCACGGCCGCGCGGATAGAAACTTGAGAGGATTGCGGGCGTTCGCTCAACGCGTACGGTCGCGGCCTGCACGGCCGCGCGGATAGAAACCAGCACATCCGAAAAAGCGAATTCCTGATGAACGGTCGCGGCCTGCACGGCCGCGCGGATAGAAACGACTCGACGGGATCACCTGGAGCCCGCACCGGCGAGTCGCGGCCTGCACGGCCGCGCGGATAGAAACAAGTTCCGCCGCATCAATTAGCAAACGGCGAACGTCGCGGCCTGCACGGCCGCGCGGATAGAAACCCGTCGGGCGCCGTTTTTATTTGTGGCAGCGCAGCGTCGCGGCCTGCACGGCCGCGCGGATAGAAACCTTGAAAAAGGCATCGAACAAACAATCCCAGAGGTCGCGGCCTGCACGGCCGCGCGGATAGAAACAAGCATCAATTCGCCGGATACTGATTGAGCATCCCAGTCGCGGCCTGCACGGCCGCGCGGATAGAAACGCATACCGTCACCATCGCGAGCCAGTATAGCGAACGTCGCGGCCTGCACGGCCGCGCGGATAGAAACCGCCAAACAGCCCACCAACAGCACCACCAATCGCGTCGCGGCCTGCACGGCCGCGCGGATAGAAACACCACCCCTTACGTGGCAGAAGCCTCGAAGAGCTTGTCGCGGCCTGCACGGCCGCGCGGATAGAAACGGCGATTCCTGGGGCGACTTCGACATGCGCACCGAGTCGCGGCCTGCACGGCCGCGCGGATAGAAACCAGCGGGGGGAACATGCGCCGGAAAACGGCGGTGGTCGCGGCCTGCACGGCCGCGCGGATAGAAACTAGGGTGGCCCCCGATCCGGTCACGGTCTCATTGATGTCGCGGCCTGCACGGCCGCGCGGATAGAAACTCCGGCGAGATGTTGTCGGTGGTGAAAGACGCCGGTCGCGGCCTGCACGGCCGCGCGGATAGAAACACTATCACTGACACTGGCGGGCGCTGCCTGGATCGTCGCGGCCTGCACGGCCGCGCGGATAGAAACCGACTATGCCATCGCCAAAAAACTGGGCATCCGGGTCGCGGCCTGCACGGCCGCGCGGATAGAAACGCTTGGCCACCGACATCGAAGGCGCGATCACCAGCGTCGCGGCCTGCACGGCCGCGCGGATAGAAACAACGGCACTTCCGCTGCCACCGAGACCGACCGCGGGTCGCGGCCTGCACGGCCGCGCGGATAGAAACTCGTCGATGCCGCCGAGCAATCCGTCGACGATAAGTCGCGGCCTGCACGGCCGCGCGGATAGAAACTCGAGCCTCGCCCTGGGCGACGACGTCTACCTCGTCGCGGCCTGCACGGCCGCGCGGATAGAAACCAACTTGGTCCGCCTGGGCACTATCGCCGAGGTGGGTCGCGGCCTGCACGGCCGCGCGGATAGAAACGACACCGCCACCGAATCCACCCGCAACCTCTCCGCGTCGCGGCCTGCACGGCCGCGCGGATAGAAACTCCGATGGCAGCGCCATTGTCGAAGCCGGCGATGTCGCGGCCTGCACGGCCGCGCGGATAGAAACATCGCCTCCATGACTTCGGCGAACGCCTCGCCGGGTCGCGGCCTGCACGGCCGCGCGGATAGAAACGATACAGGGATATTACCGCCCATGCGAGTAATCGCCGTCGCGGCCTGCACGGCCGCGCGGATAGAAACTGCAGGTCATCGAGCTCGCCCATGGCCAGCTGGATGTCGCGGCCTGCACGGCCGCGCGGATAGAAACGCATGAGCCGCCGGCCAAGCTACCGTCTCACCCTGTCGCGGCCTGCACGGCCGCGCGGATAGAAACCCGGAAGGGGACCAATTCACCGGGGCCGATCCGATGGTCGCGGGCCGCACGGATAGTAACGACAATCGGCTGGCGGGCAACGCTGTGTTCCAGGGCCCCAAACAGCCTGAGGCGGCCAACAGGTGGAAGCATGTTCGATCCCCTCTTGGATCTTGCTGCCGAATGGTGTTTTGGCTTGGAGTCGCACGAAAGGAGGCTTTTCCTGGGTGAACAAGGTGACTTGACGGGCAAAGTAGGCTGCCTACCTAGTCCTATATCGTCTGCCAAGTCCTCACAGCCATAAGCCTCAGTCTGCCCCCGAATCGACGCTCTTGAACCTTTCGCCTTCAAGCTAAAATCATAAGTTGATTGATATAAATCAATTCGTAGCACTGTGCCTTACTGCTTCCACATTGGGTGCGCGTTTCGCCGCTAGTCTGCTTGCGGGCCACAACCAGAGAGGGAGGTTCACATGAGCACAGAAGCGACGCACTACGGACGCTTGATGCGCTACCTGCACTGGGCCATGGCGGCGCTGTTCGCGTGGCAGTTCGCTTCGGCCGGGGCGCATGCCTGGCTGGAAGACACGGCCGTGGAGGCATTTCTGTGGGCGAGCCACAAGCCGTTGGGCTTGCTGCTGATGCTGCTTGCCATCGTGCGGGTCGCTTGGGGCGTTCTCGATCGCGGCCATCGTCCGCCGGCGGTTAATGCCTGGGCCGGTTTGGGGCATTTGGCGCTGTATCTTCTGATGATCGCCGTTCCCGCCGTGGCGTTGATTCGCCAGTACGGTTCGGGGCGCGCTTTCGAGCCGTTCGGCATTCCGCTGATGGCCGGCTTCGAGGGGGAGATCGAGTGGATGACCACCATCGGCAGCAACTTCCATGGCCTGTTCGGCTGGGTATTGCTGGCGCTGGTGGTCGGCCATGTGGCCATGGCGCTGTGGCATCGCCACGTCGGCAACCCAGAAGTCATGTCACGCATCACCGGGCGGGGGATGAACTAGCGGCGGGTCGGCTGGCTGTCGTGCTGGTTCCGAAAGGCGACATATGCTGCCCTGGTGTCGCCGTTGCGGCGATGGACGAGCCGGGGCGGCGTGGCCTTGTTATGCTATGGGCCATCACCCGGCAGGAGCGTCCCATGACCGAAACGACCCCGTTCGAAAAGGCGATAGCGGCGCTGGATGCGCTGCACGCCGAAGACCCGCGCCAGGTCACCGTGGCCGGCGAGCCCCAACCCCAGGAGCTGTGGCATGCCGGTCGCATGAGCGATTGGCTGGAGCGGTTGCACGCCTCGCCCGATGAGTTGATACGCCTGGCGGTGCGTGGCCAGCACTTGCAGCGCTGGCAGGTGCCGCGCAGCGATTACCCGGAGGGACGGGTGGGCTATCTCACCTGGCGCCGCGACCAGGGCCAGCGGGCAGCCGAGACCACGGCGCGGCTGATGGTCGAGGCCGGTTACGACGAAGAGCAAGCCGAACGGACGGCGCGCATGATCCGCAAGCAGGGGCTCGGGCGCGACCCCGGCACCCAGGCGGTGGAGGACTGCGCCTGCCTGGTGTTCCTGGAGAACTACTTCGCCGATTTCTCGAAGCAGGTGGACCACGATCACCTGATCCGCATCGTGCAGAAGACCTGGAAGAAGATGTCGCCGCGCGCTCATGAGCTGGCCCTGGGCCTGCCCATGAGCGACGAGGCTCGCTCGCTGGTGGAGGAGGCGCTGGCCGGGTAGTTCCTGCCCGGCAGCGGGGCGATCAAGCAGTGACGGGGTCGAGCACCTGGCGATGCAGGGCCTGGCCGGCGGCATCCTTGAGGGTGACCGTCAAGGTCTCGCTCTCGCCGTCCAGGTCGACCTGGCCGAAGAACTGGTAGCCCTCGGAGGGCGGCAGGTTGGCCTGGCCTTCCGGCGGGGCCTTGTGGAAGACGACTTGGGGGCCGAACGTGCCGTCGAGTTCACCGGGGCCGAAAGTGCCGGCATGCAGGGGGCCGCTGACGAACTCCCAGAAGGGGTTGAACGCCTTGAAGCTGGCGCGCTCTGGCGAGTAGTGATGGGCAGCCGTGTAGTGCACGTCGGCGGTGAGCCACACCACGTTGTGGATGCGTTCGTCGCGAAGCGCCTGGAGGAGACGGGCAATCTCCCGTTCACGGCCCAGCGGTTCGCCCGGTTCGTCGTTGGCCACGGCTTCGAAGTGGTCTCCGTCGCGCACGATCAGCCCGATCGGCATGTCCGAGGCGATGATCTTCCAGGTTGCCGTGGAGTGGCGCAGGCTCTCCAGCAGCCAGTCCAGCTGCGAGCGGCCGAGGAAGGTGGCCTCGTCGCCGCCCGTCTGGCGATTGCGGCTGTTGGCCGATCGATAGGTACGCATGTCGAGCATGAAGACTTCCAGGCCAGGCCCGTAGGCGAAGCGGCGGTGGATGCGCCCGGGCGACTCCGGCCGTTGACGCAGCGGCGTGTATTCGAGGAAGGCCCGGCGGGCGCGGGCGGCGAGCAGCGACACGTTCTTTTCGGTGTAGCGGTCGTCATCCAGCCATTCACCGGGATACCAGTTGTTGACGGTCTCATGGTCGTCCCATTGGACGAGCAGGGGAACGTCGGCGTTGAAACGGCGCACGTTGGCATCGAGCAGGTTGTAGGCGTGCTGTCCGCGGAACTCTGCTAGCGTTTCGGCGACCTTGCTCTTCTCGGGCGTGACGAGATTGCGCCAAGTTTCGCCGTTGGCAAGCTCGACCCTCTCCTCGAGGGGGCCGTCGGCATAGACGGTGTCGCCTGAGTGGATGAAGAAGTCGGGGTGCTGATCGAGCATGGTGGCATAGGTGGTCATGCCGCCACGGGATTCGTCGATGCCCCAGCCCTGACCGGCGGTGTCTCCGGACCATATGAAGCGCACGTTGCGCGGGGTCTGCGGCGGCAGGCGCAGCCGGCCGGTGACCGGTTCGCTGACGGCGCGGTGGTCGCCCAGGGCCGCGAAGCGTATGCGGTAGTGCACCTCGTCCATGCCGCTCAGGCCGGTGGCGTCCAGCTTGGCGGTCAGGCCGCTGGTCGGCAGGGTCTCGGGGCCGAGCAGTTGGCGGGCACCACGGAACTCGGGGTTGTCGGCCAGCTCGACCAGCATTCGGGCGGGGCGGTCGACCCGCGACCACAGCATGGCTCGGTCGGTGAGCATGTCTCCGCTCATCACGCCGGAGGTGATGACGGGACGGCGGCTCTCGGCGAGCACAATGGCGGGGGCAGCGAGGCAGGTGCCGCCGGCCAGGCCCAGTTTCAGGATGTCGCGACGCGTCAGGGTCATGTTTGGCTCCTCATTAGGTGGGGGCCTTGGAGACTCTGCGCGCGCTTCGTGACGGCGGTTTGGCAGCGCGGTGACAGTCCGCTAACGGCTTCGTTTCAGTTCAGGCTGACGTTCAACCCCTCGGTCGTCTCGCAGGGTTTGCCATGGCGCAGGGTGAGGCGCCTTTCGTTGAGGTTCATGACCACGCTGAAGAGCGTTTCCATGCGCTCGTCGGGGGGCTGGTCGAGATTCTCGTGGCGGCAGATCGATTGCGGCTTCCCGTGATGGTCGCTGAGCACGGCGAAGAGGTCGTCTTCGCCGATCTCGGCCGTGTCGGAGCGCGACTGCAGCAGGGCGTCCAGCCTGGCCAGGCGCGGGTGAGAGTCGGGCCGGGGGAAGTCCTCCACCTGCCCAGTCACGCTGGGCTCGACGAAGTGATTGGTGTGGGTGACGATGCCGTCGCGGGGCGAGAGATGCCCGGGTTCGCCGGGGTGCACCTCGAGCCCGCCAGCTCGTGCGTCGTGACTGGCCAAGAGGAAATGCGCGGGGGAGCAGACGCGGTCGTGAGTGGCCACACGCAGGGCGCTGTCGAAGCCGGAGCTTTCCAGCATCTTGCGCAGGGCGACGTGGATCGGCAGGCCCGTGCCGCAGGTTTGCGAGCGAATGGCGTTGAGGCAGACGCCGATGCCGGCGGCGTTGAGCCCGATTTTGGCCACCATGCCGGCTTCGCCGACGCTCACCAGCGAGGGGGCGTCGTCGAGGTCGATCTTCAGTGCCACCACGTTGTCGAGTTGGTCGGCGCGCCAGTCCCAGTTCTGGGCCAGCCATTGGTCTCCATTGCGTTGCAGGGCGAAGGCCGAGCAGCCGCCGCTGGCCTGGGTCAGCGAGATTTCGCTGCGGCAGTTCAGCGTCAGGATGTCCTGCCAGTCGAGCCCGGCGCCTTCGGCAATGCCGTGCATTTCGTCGAGGATGGCGGGAAAGCCGCGCTCGACCATCGCCGCGAAGCGTTCGGCTTCGCGGCGAGCGGCCGGCCAGCGCAGCCCCACGAAGTCGTGGAACAGGCGGTCGTAGACCGCCACGCTGCGCTGGATGCGTGACGAGTGGGCCCGGCCGTGTGCCAGGCCAACCGCGTGGCGGCTACCGCTGAGTTCGGTGAGTTGCATGGATTAGAGAGTCTCCTCCAGAAAGTCGGTGAAGGCGGCCCAGGAAGCCTTGTCGGCGCGCTCCTGGTAGCGCTCGGTGTCGAACACGCTGAAGGCGTGCGGGGCACCGGAGTAGATTTCGACGGTGTAAGTCAGTTCGGCCTCTTCCAGTTCTTCCACGAGAGTGGTCACGTCGGCCATCGGCACTGCGGTGTCGGCGCCGCCGTGGGCGATCAGCAGCGGCGGGGCGTCTTCCGGCCACGACTGATCCTCGGGCGTGCCCAGGCCACCGTGAAAGCTGGTATAGCCGACCACGTCATCCGCCAGGCCGGAGCGGGCGATCTCCAGGGTTACGGTGCCGCCGAAGCAGTAGCCCATCACTAGGGTGGTGGGCGCGGCGCCCCGGTCGCGGGCCTCGGCGAGCCCGCCCAGCGTCAGCTCGCGCATGCGCTCGCGGTCGCTGTAAAGCGCATTGGTGGCCTCCTGGCGCGCCTCGGTGGTCTCGGGGCGGTTGCCCTTGCCGAAGAGATCCACGGCGAAGGCGTCATAGCCGAGTTCAGAGAGCATGTCGGCGCGTTGGCGTTCGTAATCGTCTAGGCCGTTCCAGTCGTGAACGATCAGCACCGTGCCGCGGGCCATGTCGCCGCCCGAGGCGAAGTAGCCCTCGAAGGTGTCGTCGCCGATCTCGTAGGCGATGTCCTCGCCGGCGGGCTCGAAGGCGTGGGCGCCGGTAGCCAGGCCGAGAGTGCAGAGCAGTGTCAGTGAGACTGTCAGGGGGCGCATGTCGGGCTCCTCGTGAAGTGGCTGGTTCCGAACCCCAGTATAGGCAGAGGGGGCGAGGGGCAAGGCAAGCGTTGGCGAGGCTGGCTTGTAATTTGACGTCTTGCCTTCCAGATTAAGGGGGCAACCCTTACATGAGCCAACAGTGAGCGGAACAACATGAAAAAGAGCGTATTGGCGATGGCGGTGGCAGCGTCCAGCGTGGCGTTTGCCGGCGCCGTGCAGGCAGAAGTGAAGGTGGGTTTCCTGGGCGGTTTCACCGGAGGCATCGAGAGTCTCACTCCGCCTATCTTCGACGGGGCCAAGCTGGCCGTCTCCCAGGTCAACGATCAGGGCGGCATTCTGGGTGGCCAGGAGCTGGTGATGCCCAGCGGCGACACCACCTGCGGCGATGCCTCGGCGGCCTCCAACGCGGCGGACCGCATGGTCAACTCCGAGGAGGTGACGGCCATCGTGGGCGCCCTGTGCACCGGGGCGACCATCGCCGCGGCGAACAACGCGGCGATTCCCGGCGACGTGGTGATGGTGTCACCGGCCTCCACGGCACCGGCGGTGACCGAGCTCGAGGACAACGATCTCGTCTTCCGTACCGTGCCGTCCGATGCCTTCCAGGGCGAGATGCTGGCCAAGCTGCTGCTCGAAAAGGGCATCGACACGGTGGCGGTGACCTACGTCAACAACGACTATGGTCGCGGCCTAGCGGATTCCTTCGTCGCCACCTATGAAGCCGAAGGGGGCACCGTAGCCGAGAACCTGGCCCACGAGGACAACCGCGCCGACTATCGTTCCGAGCTGGGTTCCCTCTCGGCCACCGGCGCCGAGACTCTGGTGGTGCTGGCCTATGCTGACACGTCCGGGCAGACGGTGCTGCGCCAGGCCTACGAGAGCGGTATGTTCACCCAGTACGTGGGGGCCGACGGCATGGTCGGCGACAGCCTGGTGGATGCCGTGGGTGACGACGTGCTCGAAGGCATGATCGCCACGCGGCCCGGCAGCCCCGACCTGCCTGGCACGCCGCTGTTCGAAGAGCAGGCACGTGATGCCGAGATCGATCCCGAGGCGGTGTTCGCCGCTCAGGCCTACGACGCGGCCTTCCTGCTGGCACTGGCCATCGAGCAGAACGGCAATGCCGAGCGCGAGGGGCTCTCACAGGCGCTACGCAGCGTGGCCAGCGAGCCCGGCGAGGTCATCCTGCCCGGTGAGTGGGAAAAGGCCGTGCAGCTGATCGCCGATGGTGAGGAGATCAACTACGAAGGGGCCTCCGGTCGTCACGAGTTCGATGACAACGGCGACGTGCCCGGCGTAGTGGTCGAAATGGCCGTGGAAGACGGCGAATTCGTGCGCAAGGGGCAGCTGGATTTGTAAGCGTCACGCTGCCTCTGTGCACCAAATCGAGCCCCGGTGGGTCCGCCCCACCGGGGCTTTTCTTGTCTGATGTCATGGCAGCGTGTCGAGCCGCTTGAATCTGCGGTGCAGTGCGGTACGTTACGAATCTGCCACGCGAAAAAAGACATAATGGCTCCCCTGACGGTGTGAACGGTCATCGGGCGCAGACCCGAGCCACCATTCGAACAAGGAACAACAGCCAATGATAACGCCACACCGTCACCACTTCGTCACCGACAGCCCAGTGTGCCTCCCAGCACGCCCCCCATCCTGGATGACCCGACGCTTGAAGCCTCCACGTCGAGGCGGTAGCGCAGCGACACGCCCGGCTTTCCCGAGCGAGTCGTGCCCGCATCGTAGCGCATTGCCCTGATACCGGCGGTACTGCCCGCCTCGCCATCATGGCCATGACGTCGCAGCTGCAACGCCATATCGGTCGATTCATTACCAGGGAGCCACCACATGAGCACCTCCGCCAGCTCGCCCTCGCGCGGGCCACGCCTGCTGCACTTCATCACCGGAAACCTGCAGGTCAAGATCCTGCTGCTCGTTCTCATGCCGTTGATCGTGTCTTCTTCCTGCCTGCTGCTGGTCGAGGGGTACGAACGCGTCCAGGCCAACGAAGCCCAGGTCGAACAGCAACGCGAACTGCTGCTCGAAGCGCGTCAGCGCGGCGTGCGCAGCAATGTCGAGCTTGCCGTCTCCATGGTCGAACAGGTTGCCGCCACGGTGCCCGATACCGAAGAGGCCCAGCAGCGCGCCATCGAGCTGCTCGAGAGCCTGCGTTTCGATGACGGCAACTATGTCTTCGCCTACCAGTCCGACGGGCGCATGCTGGTGCAGCCGGCGGCGCCCGACAGCGTGGGCACCAACATGCTCGATGCCACCGATGCCAACGGCAAGGAGATGATCCGCGACATGGCGGAACTCGCCGCCGAGGGCGGCGGTTACTACCAGTACGAGTGGCCGCATCCCGGCACCGGCGAGCCTGAGCCCAAGCACTCCTACGCGGATCGTATCGAGGCGTGGGACTGGGTGATCGGCTCCGGGGTCTATGTCACCGACATCGAAGCGGCGATGGTCGAGATCGAAGAGGCGGCCGTGGATCAGCTCGTGACCTCTCTGTTTCGGCTCTGGGCCGTGGGCACGGTGGCCAACCTGATCATCGCCGGGCTGGCCATGTGGCTGGCGCGGCGCACCGTCAACCAGGTGCGCTACACGGCATCGACCATCAAGGAGATCGCCAGCGAAGTGGCGACCGGCAAGGGCGATCTGACCCGGCGGCTGGCGGTGCGCAGCCGCGACGAGATCGGCGAGTTGGGCGAGCAATTCAACGCCTTCCTGGCGCGCATGCAGGCGATGCTCGGCGATGTCCGCAACAGTGCCACTTCGGTGTACTACGCGGCCAACGACATCGCCCAGGGCAGCGAGGAACTGGCCACCCGCACCGATCAGGCGGCGGCCAACCTGCAGGAAACCTCATCGGCCATGGAGCAGATCACCTCCACCGTGGAGAATACCTCCACCCAGGCGCAGCAGGCGGATCAGCTGGTCGCCTCCACCGCCGAAGTGGCCCAGCAGGGGCAGTCGGCGATGCAGGAGGTGGAGCGGACCATGGATGACATCAACCGTTCGTCGGCGAAGATCGGCGATATCGTCTCGATGATCGACTCCATTGCCTTCCAGACCAATATTCTGGCGCTCAATGCTTCGGTGGAGGCGGCGCGTGCCGGTGAGCACGGTCGCGGCTTCGCGGTGGTGGCTCAGGAGGTTCGCAAGCTGGCCCAGCGTTCGGCGGATGCGGCCCGCGACATCAAGGAACTGATCGAGTCGTCGGTGTCCCAGGCGCAGGATGGTACGCGCATCGTGCAGCGCGCTGGCGAAACCATGCGCGGAATCTTCGACAGCGTGAACCAGGTCACGGCGGTGATTTCCGAGATCAGCGCCGGTTCGCGGGAGCAGAGCGTCGGAATCGGCGAAGTCAACACGGCGGTCAGCCAGCTCGACACCATGACCCAGCAGAATGCCTCCATGGTCGAGCAGAGTTCGGGCACTGCGGCGCAGATGCGCCGTCAGGCCGAGCAGCTGAACGAGCTGATCAGCGGCTTCGTGCTGGGTGATGCATCGGAAGGGCCGAATGCGCCGCCGCGCCAGTCAGGGCCCGCGCCCGGCCTGCCGGCCCCGGCAGATGCGCAGCGCGACCCCAAGCCGGAACCGCGGCCGCGCCAGGCCGAACGACAGCCGGCCGAAGAAGAGGAAGAACCCGAGTGGGAGACCTTCTGAGGTGAGTGGCCCGGTTGGCGTCGAACCGCCGGGTCGCGACATTCATTCGGCGTGATCGACCGGCCCGGAGCCTGTGCTCCGGGCCGGTCGCGTTCAGTCGTGGTGCTTGACCTTCTCGGGCAGCAGCCCCTTGGGAGCGAAGCGCAGCACCAGGGTGATCAGCAGCCCGATGACGAAGACCCGCGCCTGTAGCGCCCGACTGTCCAGGTTGCCGGGCGCATCCCAGCCGAACAAGGCCTGGCCGATGTCCACCGCGGAGTGCATCAGGAACAGCGCCAGGGGCTCGGACATGATCCAGATGATGTACACCGCCACGGCACCGAAGATCGTCCCCAGGTTGTTGCCGGGACCGCCGAGGATGACCATCACCAGCACCAGGAAGGTGTGGTTGAGCGGCAGGTAGCCCTGAGGGTCGAACAGGCTGTTGAACGAGCCGAGCACGCCCCCGCCGATGCCCATCAGGATGCAGCCCAGCACGAAGATCTCCAGGCGCCGGCGGTTGATGTCCTTGCCCATGGCGGCGGCAGATGTCTCGTTGTCGCGAATGGCGCGGATCATGCGCCCCCAAGGGGCATGATAGGCGCGGTGCAGCAGGAAGAAGATGGCGGCAATGAGCACCGCGGTGAGTGACAGGTAGAGCGCCCGGGCCAGGGTGAAGCCTACCTCTGCCGGCCCCGGCGTGGGCCAGGGTAGCGGTGAGACGGTGGCGGTGCCGCGGGTCAGCCAGTCTGAGTTCTTGAGGAAGGCCTTGATGATCTCGGCGATGCCCAGGGTGGCGATGGCCAGGTAGTCGCTGCGCAGCCCCAGGCAGACCTTGCCGATGAAGTAGCCCATGCCACCCGCCAGCGCGCCGCCGACGATCCAGCCCGTCCAGGCTGGCAGCCCCAGGCCGCCGATGAAGCCGGCGCGCGACTCGATCTCGCCGGTGACGACACGCAGCTTGCTCATGACGACCAGGTAGAGCACCACGGCCAATACAATGGTGATCAGCGTGCGCAGTTTGCGGGGTACGCCGAGACGGTCGAGCCGGCTTGTCGCGAAGACAGCGAGTATGGCCAAGGCCAGGTAGAGCAGCCCAAGGCCCAGCTCCCCGGGCAGCTCGCTAGACCAGAAGGCCTCGTTGACGGGGACGCTGAAGAACATGGCCGAGAAGCCGCCCAGGGCGACGAAACCCATCACCCCGGCATTGAACTGGCCGGCGTAGCCCCACTGGATGGTCAGCCCCAGCGCCAGGATGGCGTAGCAGGCCGCTTCCACCAGCATGCGGGTGCTGTAGGCCGCGCCCATCACGGCATAGACGCCCAGCACGGCCACCAGCAGGGCAACGAACAGCGTCAGTTCGCGCTTGGGTAGGCGCGACCGAGTGGCTACGAGGTCGGATCGTTGTTCGCGTTGCGTGCTCATCAGATCACCTTCCCCTTGAAGATGCCGGTGGGCCGCCATACCAGGATGGCCACCAGGATGAAGAAGGGCACCACGATCTTGTACTCGGTGCCGACGAAGGCAAGGTTGCCGCTCTGGGCGAGCCACTCGGGGAGACTGTCACCGAAGGGGCGCAGCAGCACCGACCAGTTGAACACGGCGAGGGTCTCGGCAAAGCCGACCATGAAGCCCCCGGCGATGGCGCCAAAGGGGTGGCCCACGCCACCTACGATGGCTGCGGCGAAGATCGGCAGCAGGATGAAGAAGCTGAGATCCGGCTTGAAGGTCACGTCCAGCGACAGCAGGGTGCCGGCAATGGCGGCCAGCCCTCCGGCGATCACCCAGGTGACGGCCACGATCAGGTTGGTGTTGATGCCGGAAGCCTGGGCCAGGTCGGGGTTGTCGGACATGGCGCGCATCGCCTTGCCCAGTCGCGAGCGGGTGAGGAAGAAGTGCAGCCCTACCACGGCGGCGATGGTCAGCACGAAGAGGATGATCTGCGGTTCGGTGATGACGATGGGCGCTCGTGCCCCTTCGAAGGGCAGGGCGAGGCGGAGTATCTCCTTGCGGTCATCCACGTAGAGGCTCTGCCCGCTGGTGCCGGCGAACAGGCGGATCAGGCCCTGAAGCATCAGCGTCACGCCCAGCGAGCCGATCACCATGACGATGGGCTTCACGCCGTGAGCGCGCAGCGGTTTGTAGAAGCTGCGGTCGATGCCCACGGCAAGCGCGGCGGTGAGGGCCATGGCCAGGGGCAGCATCACCACGGCGGTCGGCAGCCCCACGGCGCTGCCCGCGGTGGGGAACAGCGTGGTCAGCAGCAGTACCATGAAGGCGCCGAAGGTCATCATGTCGGCGTGGGCGAAGTGGGCGAAGCGCATGATGCTGAATACCAGCGTGACGCCCACCGCGCCGATGGCGTAGATCGAGCCGCTGACGCTGCCGGCGATCACCACATTGTTGATGAAAAAGACGAGTTCGTTCACGACGTTCTCTCCAGAATGCTGCCCCGGGCTCAGCCGCCCAGGAAACTCTTGGCGACTTCCGGATCGGCCAGCAGGGCCTCGCCGGTATCGGTGAAGCGGTTCTGGCCGGCGGCCAGCACGAAGCCCTTGTCGGCGATGGCCAATGCCTGCTTGGCGTTCTGCTCCACCATCAGGATGCCCACGCCGGCGGCGTTGATTTCCTTCACCCGTTCGAAGATCTCGTTCATGTAGAGCGGCGAGAGCCCGGCGGTGGGTTCATCGAGCAGCAGCAGGTCCGGCTCGGCCATCAGCGCGCGGCCCATGGCGACCATCTGGCGCTGGCCGCCGGAGAGTTCGCCGGAGGGCTGGTGGCGCTTGTCGTAGAGCGGCGGAAAGAATTCGTAGATTTTCTTGAGCATGCGCCGCGTGTTGTGCGGCTTGAGAAAGGTGCCCATCTCCAGGTTCTCTTTCACCGTGAGGCTGGGAAAGATGTTCTTCTCCTGGGGAATGAACCCCATGCCTTTCTGCACCAGCTTGTTGGCCGGCAGGTTGTGGATGGGTTCGCCGCGCAGCAGGATCTCGCCCTGATTGACGGCGAGCAGGCCGAAGATGGCCTTGAGCATGGTGGATTTACCGGCGCCGTTGGGGCCGACGATCACCCCGATCTCGTCGGCTTCGATGGCCATGTTCACCCCGTTGAGGATGTTCATGCCGCCATAGCCGCCGTGCACGTCGCGTGCGTCGAGTAGTGGCATTGTGGTGTCCCAGCGTAAGGATCGTTGTGGTGTTGTTGTTGCCGAGCCGGCCCGTGGGGGCGGCCCCGCGGCCTCAGGCGACGTTGGAGCCGAAGTAGGCTTCGATCACCTGCGGATCGTTCTGAATCTCTTCGATGGTGCCCTGCACCATCACGCTGCCTTGAGCGAGCACGATCACCGGGTCACAGAGCCGGGCGATCATGTCCATGTCGTGCTCGATGACCAGGAAGGTGTAGCCCATTTCGCGATTCAGACGCTCGATGTTGTTCACCAGGTCGCCCAGCAGTGTGCGGTTGACCCCGGCGGCGATCTCGTCGAGCAAGACCACGCGAGCGTCGGTCATCATGGTGCGGCCGAGCTCGAGCAGCTTTTTCTGCCCCCCGGAGAGGTTGCCGGCCAGTTCATTGCGCACGTGGTGCAGGCCGATGAAGTCGATCACTTCCAGTGCGCGGCGGCGCACCTCGGCTTCCTGCAGTCGAACCATTCCCGGTTTCAGCCAGGCATCGAACAGGTTCTCGCCGGCCTGTCGGGGCGGCACCATCATCAGGTTTTCCAGCGCCGTCATGTGGGAGAACTCGTGGGCGATCTGGAAGGTGCGCAGCAGGCCCTTGTGGAAGAGTTCGTTGGCGGGACGGTTGGTGATGTCCTCGCCGTCGAGCAGCACCTGGCCGCTGTCCAGCGGCAGAGCGCCGGCGATGATGTTGAACAGCGTCGACTTGCCGGCACCGTTGGGGCCGATCAGCCCGGTGATGGAGCCCTGCTCCACCTGGATCGAGCAGTCGTTGATGACCTTGAGGCCACCGAAGGCCTTGTTGACGTGTCTGACATCGATGATGGCTGCCATCTGGGGTACGCCCCCTGTTTGTCACTGTTGTCGTCGTTTGGCGCCGTCGCTGGTTGTGCGGCGCCTCGGTTCGTCGTCTTGGCCGGTGCAGCGTCACGGCTCCTGGCTGGCGTCGACCAGGAAGGTGCGGCCCGCGGCGAAGGCTCCGACGATCACCGCCGCGCCGATGGCAGGAATCAGGTAGCCCTCCACCTGGGGGATGCTGCGCAGGAAGACGAAGGCCACCGCGGCCGGCGCCACGAAGCGCACCAGGAAGCGCCAGATAGCGAACCAGGCCTCGCCGGTGCGCATCTCTTTCATCACTTCGGAATGGGTCAGTGCCCAGCCGGCGAACAGGGCGATCAGCAGGCCGCCCAGCGGCATGAAGATGTTGGTGAGCAGTTCGATGAAGCCGAAGGCGCTGCGTCCGAACAGGGCGTGGAAAATGGTGCCCTCGGCCCACAGGTTGAAGCTGACCACGGTGAGCAGCCCCAGTGCCCAGCTCGCTACCACCATGAGGGTGACCGCCTGGGGGCGGGTGAGATCGAAGCGCTCGACCAGGTAGGCCGCCACCGGCTCGATCAGCGAGATCGACGAGCTGATGGCCGCACCCAGCACCAGTATGAAGAAGACGCCGCCGATCAGGGCACCGAAGGGCATCTCGGCGAAGGCCAGCGGCAGGGTGACGAACATCAGCCCCGGACCCTGGCCGGCGTCGAGTCCGGCGCCGAACACCAGCGAGAAGATGGCCAGGCCGGCGACCATGGCCACGGCGGTGTCGACCACGGCGATGGCGAAGGCGGTGCGGGTCAGCGAGGCCTCGCCGGACATGTAGGCACCGTAGGCCATGATCGCCCCCATGCCGAGGCTCAGGGTGAAGAACGATTGGCCCATGGCCTCCAGCCAGCCCTCGAGGCTCAGGTCGGCGAAGTTGAAGGTGAACAGGAAGCTCGCCGCGGCGGCGAAGTCGCCGTTGGCGATGCCGTAGGCCAGCACCACCAGCAGGATCGCGAACAGCGCCGGCATCAGAATGCGCAGGCTGCTTTCGATGCCCTTGTGGATGCCCAGGCCGACGATCAGCCCCGAGGCGATGATGAACAGGGTGTGGTAGAGCGTGAGCAGCCCTGGCGAGGCTAGCAGGGCGTCGAAGCCGGCGCCGATGGTTTCGGCGTCGGCGCCGGCCAGCGAGCCGGTTAGCATCTGCCAAGTATAGTGGAGCGCCCAGCCGGCGATCACCGAATAGAAGCTCAGGATCAGGAAGGCCGAGGCGGCGCCCAGCCAGCCGATGGATTCCCAGGCGCGGGATGTGTTGTGCGTCTTGGTCAGGTGGCGCATGCCCATGATGGGGCTCTGCCGGCTGGCTCGGCCGAGCATGGTCTCGGCGATCAGGATGGGAATGCCCACGGCGAAGATGGTCAGGGCGTAGATGAGAATGAAGGCGCCGCCGCCGTTCTCGCCGGCCAGGTAGGGAAAGCGCCACAGGTTGCCCAGGCCCACTGCGGAGCCGACGGCGGCCAGCAGGAAGGTGCCCTTGTGTGTCCAGACGTTGTGCGTGCTCATTGAGGGTCCAGCGGTCGGTAGCGGCCTTGTGGGCCGGTGGAACATCGCGTTTGGATAAACGAGCCTAACTGTGCCAGAAACGTCTGTCTTTGCCAGCGGTCAAGCGTTAAGGGTGCGTTGGGCTAGGCCAGGTGACGCCGGGCAGCGATCATGAGTCTTCGTCGGTCGCCCGGTCATCCGTCGGACTGGGCTCGAAGGCGCGGCGGTCGTCCGGAAGGCGTACGGTATCGCCCCGGTGCAGCTTGTCCACGCTTTCCCGGCGTTCGCCGCTGGACGGGTCGATGATCGCGACTACCTCGCCGATGCTGGTGGCATCCACGTAGGCATCGACGCGAATGCGTACCACCCGGCCGCCATAGCGTGCCGAGAGAATGTCGCCCGGCCCGGGTTCGGAGTAGCCGGCGGGGTCGTGTTCGAAATGGCGCAATACGCTGTCGGCGCCGGGGTCGTCCCATTCCACGTGGCGATGCATGACGGCTTCCTCTTCGGCAATGGATGTGGCAGCTCAAGGGTAGTCCGATCGATGCTCCGCGCCCAGCATCGGGTTGCTCCTCCTACGACAGCGCCCGCCGAAGGGCGGGCGCTGGAGGCTCACTTCTTGCTGGCACGCTTGCGCTCGTGCTCCTTGAGGTGCTTCTTGCGCAGGCGGATGTGATTGGGGGTCACCTCCACCAGCTCGTCGTCGTCGAGGAATTCGATGGCCTGCTCCAGGGTGAACTTCACCGGCGGCGTCAGCACGATGTTCTCGTCGTTCCCCGAGGCGCGCATGTTGTCGAGCTTCTTGCCCTTGGTGGGGTTGACCACCAGGTCGTTGGCGCGGTTGTGGATGCCCACCAGCATGCCTTCGTAGACCTCGGTGCCGTGATCGATGATCAGCTTGCCGCGCTCTTGCAGTGTATACAGCGCGTAGGCCAGCGCCTTGCCGTCGACCATGGACACCAGCACGCCGTTGCGGCGCTCGATAGCGGCATCGGGCTTGAGCGACCCGTAGTGGTCGAAGCGGCTGGTGAGGATGCCGGTACCCGAGGTGAGGGTGAGGAACTGGCCGCGGAAGCCGATCAGCCCGCGCGCCGGGATGATGAAGTCGAGGCGCACGCGGCCTTTGCCGTCGGGGTTCATGTTGGTCAGCTCGCCCTTGCGGTAGCCGAGCTCTTCCATGATGGCGCCCTGGTGCTGCTCCTCGCAGTCGATGATCACCTCTTCGTAGGGCTCCTGCTTGACCCCGTCGATCTCCTTGATGATCACCTCGGGGCGGCCCACGGCCAGCTCGAAGCCTTCACGCCGCATGGTCTCGATCAGCACCGAGAGGTGCAGCTCGCCGCGGCCGGAGACCTTGAACTTCTCCGGGGATTCGCCCTGCTCGACGCGCAGAGCTACGTTGTGGATCAGCTCCTGGTCGAGGCGATCCTTGATGTTGCGGCTGGTGATGTACTTGCCGTCGCGACCGGCGAAGGGCGAGTCGTTGACCTGGAAGGTCATCGAGACGGTGGGTTCGTCCACCGACAGCGGCGGCAGGGACTCCACGACGTTCGGATCGCACAGGGTGTCGGAAATGGCCAGCGAGTCGATGCCGGTGATGCAGATGATGTCGCCGGCGGTGGCCTGGTCGGTCTGCACGCGCTCCAGGCCCAGGTGGGTCATCACCTGGCCGACCTTGCCGCGGCGCTCCTGGCCCTCTTTGCTGACCACCACGACCTGCTGGTTGGGCCTCACGGCGCCGCGGGTGATACGGCCTAGGCCGATGACGCCCACGTAGCTGGAGTAGTCCAGCGCCGAGATCTGCATTTGCAAGGGGCCATCGATCTCGACCTTGGGCGGTTCGACGATGTCGACGATGGCCTGGAACATCGGCGTCATGTCGTCGGCCAGCTCCTCCGGCTCGGGGCCGGCGATGCCGTTGAGTGCCGAGCAGTAGATGATCGGGAAGTCGAGCTGCTCGTCGCTGGCGCCCAGGTTGTCGAAGAGATCGAAGATCTGGTCGATGACCCAGTCGGGGCGGGCGCCGGGGCGGTCGATCTTGTTGACCACCACGATGGGCTTGAGTCCTTGGTCGAAAGCCTTCTGGGTGACGAAGCGGGTCTGCGGCATGGGGCCATCCACGGCGTCGACCAGCAACAGTACCGAGTCGACCATCGACATCACGCGCTCCACCTCGCCGCCGAAGTCGGCGTGCCCGGGCGTGTCGACGATGTTGATGTGGTAGTCCTCGCCGTCGGGTGCCTGCCAGCGGATCGCCGTGTTCTTGGCCAGGATGGTGATGCCGCGTTCCTTTTCCTGGTCGTTGGAGTCCATGATGCGCTCCTGCCCTTCGGCCTTGCGGTCGAGGGTGCCGGACTGGCTCAGCAGCTTGTCGACCAGGGTCGTCTTGCCGTGGTCGACGTGGGCGATGATGGCGATGTTGCGTAGGCTCTCGATGCGAGAGCCGCTGGCTTGGGTGCTCATAGGTGTCGCTCGTAGATCGGTTCGCACCGCTTGTACACCGGTGAGGCGTGCCCTGGGCGCGGTGAGGGGAGATAGAGTGGTGGCGCATTGTACAGACAAGCAGGGAGGGGGAATAGCGAAAAGGTGGTCACGCCGATGAGCGGTCGATGCGTGCCTGACAGGCGTACAGGCGTTCCAGGAGGTTGGGCAGCGCTTCCTGGTCCAGCGCCGGGTCGAAGCCGCCGATGCGTTCGAACCAGGTACGCGCCATGCACAGCGTTTCGGCGGGGAGCTGGCCCCGCAGACGTTGACGTAGCCGGGCGAGACGGCCGAGCGGGCGCGCAGTGAAGACCGCGGCGTCGTCCTGCTGGCGCTCGATGCGTTCGGTCACCTGGGCCAGCCAGTCGAGGGTCAGCCGGGCATCCGCAGCGGGGAAGATCAGGATGTCGCCCTGGCTGTGTGCCACGGCGGCATTGAGACGATCGCCAAGCGGGGTGCCTTCACAGGGAAGCAGTCGTGCGCCATAGCGTTCCGCCAGACGCGGCAGTCGCGCATCGGCGGTGTCATCGGCCACCAGCAGCTCGAATGGCTCCGGCTGACCGCGCGCCAGGCGCAGGAGGGCATGGAGCTGCCGTGGGAGTCGATGACCCATCATTCGCACATCGAGAATCAAGCTGAGGGTCATGGCAGAGCAGGCTCCACATGTCGACGATCATCGGGCGGGCACGAAGACGGAGCGAGGCATGCCTGCTCTGTAATGAAGTGTAGTGTTTGGTCATTAAAAGTTGCAACTGGTGCGATGGCAAGCACGTCTTTTTTGGTCGGGTGCCGAGTGGCATGCCGAAGGGGGGCTGCGCCTTGCCGCACGATGAGTCCCTCTGCAGCTGGATTGCACTATATTAGTGCCAATCCATCCAGTGATGCCCCTGTATGGTGCAATTTTTCCGCTCAGTAGACCGCAACGGAGCCCTGAATGACGGAGCGATAGGCAAGGCACCTTTAGAGCGCTTTGAAAAGCCTTAATATTTCAGTGAGATAGACTTGGTTTCGTCAAGGCGGTGCAAGATTGGCACGTTGCCTGCATTGTAATGGCCAGCGCCATGATCGTGCATGGCAGCCGTGGGCGGGAAGCTCATGGCGTGATACAACCGACGCTGGCTTTCATCAGCGCAACGGATCATCGAAAGCGACCGACGCTCGAACCATCGCTCAAACGGAGGACATCATGTCTGCCAAGACGCTCGCCCTGATCGAAGAACATGACATTCAGTGGGTCGATCTGCGCTTCACCGATACCAAAGGCAAGGAACAGCACGTCACCATCCCGGCACGGGACGTGGACGAGGAGTTCTTCGAGAACGGCCAGATGTTCGATGGCTCTTCCATTTCCGGTTGGAAGGGCATCAACGAATCCGACATGATCCTGCGTCCGGAGGACGGCACCGGCTTCCTCGACCCCTTCACCGAGGACGCCACCCTGGTGCTGCGCTGCGATATCATCGAGCCGGCCACCATGCAGGGCTATGACCGCGACCCGCGCTCCATTGCCAAGCGTGCCGAAGCCTATCTGAAATCCAGCGGTCTGGGCGACACGGCCTTCTTCGGCCCCGAGCCGGAGTTCTTCATCTTCGACGAAGTGCACTGGAAGGCCGACATCGAAGGCGCCATGTACAAGATCACCTCCGAGGAGGGTGCTTGGTCCACGGATCGGCCCATCGAGGGCGGCAACCTGGGCCACCGTCCGCGCGTCAAGGGCGGCTATTTCCCCGTGCCGCCGGTGGATAGCTTCCACGATATCCGCGGTGCCATGTGCAACACCCTGGAAGCCATCGGCCAGACCGTCGAGGTTCACCACCACGAGGTGTCCAACGCGGGTCAGAACGAGATCGGCGTCAAGTTCAACACCCTGGTTAAGAAGGCCGACGAGCTGCAGGAGATGAAGTACGTGGTGCACAACGTGGCCCACGCCTACGGCAAGACCGCCACCTTCATGCCCAAGCCGCTGGTCGGCGACAACGGTAGCGGCATGCACGTGCACCAGTCGTTCTGGAAGGGTGGCGAGAACCAGTTCGCCGGTGACGAGTACGCGGGTCTCTCCGAGATGGCCCTCTACTACATCGGCGGCATCGTCAAGCACGCCCGTGCCCTGAATGCCTTCGCCAACGCTTCCACCAACTCGTACAAGCGTCTGGTGCCGGGCTTCGAGGCGCCGGTGATGCTGGCCTACAGCGCTCGCAACCGCTCCGCTTCCATCCGCATTCCCTACACTGCTAGCCCCAAGGGCAAGCGCGTCGAGCTGCGTTTCCCCGACCCGACCGCCAACCCCTACCTGTGCTTCGCAGCGATGCTGATGGCCGGTATCGACGGCATCAAGAACAAGATCCATCCCGGCGATGCCATGGACAAGAACCTCTACGATCTGCCGCCGGAAGAGGGCAAGTCCATCCCGACCGTGGCCGAGAGCCTCGACCAGGCCCTGGAAGCGCTGGATGCCGATCGCGCCTTCCTCACCGAGGGCGGTGTGTTCACCGACGAGATGATCGATGCCTACATCGAGCTCAAGGAAGAAGACGTCGAGCGCCTGCGCATGACGACCCACCCGGTCGAGTTCGACATGTACTACAGCTGCTGAACCAGCCGGTTCGCAGTCGCGGCGCCGCCCACCGGCGGCGCCGGCAGAGGGGCCCCGCCACGGCGGGGCCCTGTCGCGTCTGGTCGCCGTCAACGCGGGGTCTGGCATGCCTGGCCGCCGGCGTGGCACTCTGCGACGAGCCCGCCACACTGCGAGGAAATACCGATGACCAAGACATTGTTGTCGATCGTTCTGGGCCTGATCCTGGCCGCCCCGGCTGGGGCGACCACCGTCTACCGCACCACCGACGAACAAGGCAACGTGGTGTTCACCGACAACCCGGAACGTGGCGGTGAGAAGGTGGAGCTGAAGCCGCTCACCGTAGTGCCAGCGCGTGGCGAGGTACAGCGCGATGAGGCTTCGTCGACGGCAGATGAGCCCGAGGAGGAACGGCGTAGAGCGAGCGAGTCGTCGCCGTTCATGCCCTACGACCGCTTCGGCATCGCCTCTCCGGGGCATGAGGAAACCTTGCCCACCGGGGCCTCGGGCAACGTGGCGGTGGAGCTCACCATCGAGCCGTCGCTACGCGAGGATCATCGGGTGCGCCTGCTGGTGGATGGCGAGGTCAGCCAGAGTGCCCTGCATACTGACGCCTTCCTGCTCAACGACTTGCACCGCGGCGAGCACGTGCTGCAGGCCGAGCTGCTGGATGCGAACGGTGAAGTGCGCCATCGCAGCGATCCGGTGACCCTCTATGTTCAGCGTGCCAGCGTCAACTTGCCGCAGAACCCCAATAACCCTGCTGGCGGTGACTGACCCGCGCACCGTATCGGCCAGGTGTAGCCAACTGACGTTTCGCTGATGCACCATAGTGGTGCAAGTTCTGTCGCGCTGGCCTTCTCCGAGGCCGCCATGACGGCCTCGGAGAGTTGGCGCGCTTCTTGCAGTTCCCTCCATGACAGCCTGCGGCTGCGCCATGTCGGCGCGCCTGCTCGCCTCAGGTGCAGCCGCTTAGCGAGGAAGGACCCATGTATCGACGCCTGCTGGAACACCTCACCACGGCGGTGCTGCTCTTGGATGAGCGGCTTGCCGTGCGCTGGATGAACCCCGCCGCCGAGGCGTTGCTGGCGGTGAGCCTGGGGCGCGTCACCGGCACGCCGTTGCCGGCGTTGCTTCCCGTGGATGATGGCATGCACGAGGTGCTGGCCAAGGCCCGTGATGACGGCCATCCCTTCACCCAGCGCGAGGTGCGCCTGGCGCTGCTGGGCGGCGCGACCTTGACCATCGACTACACCGTTACGCCGCTCTCTGCCGAGGAGCTGCTGGTGGAGATGGAGCCGCGTGACCGGCTGCTGCGCATTTCCCGAGAAGAGGCGCTGCTCAACCGTCAGGAGGCGATCAAGGTGCTGTCGCGCGGGCTGGCTCATGAGGTCAAGAATCCGCTCGGCGGCATACGCGGTGCGGCCCAACTGCTCGAGCGCGACCTCGCGGACCCGGCTCTCAAGGAGTTCACTCACGTCATCGTCGAGGAGGTGGACCGTCTTCGTGACCTGGTGGACACCATGCTGGGGCCCAACCGGATCGACCAGCATGCACCGCTCAACGTCCACAAGGTGCTGGAACGGGTGCGTGCGCTGCTGGTGGCCGAGACGCCCGACGTGCGCATCGAGCGCGACTACGACCCCAGCCTGCCGGATTTTCCCGGCGACGAGGCGCAGATGATCCAGGCCGTGCTCAACGTGTCGCGCAACGCCGTGGAGGCGATGCGTGAGGCCGGCACCGAATCGCCACAGTTGTTGATGCGCACCCGCGCACGGCGCCAGTTCACCCTGGGGGCCGAGCGTCATCGCCTGGTGTGCGAGGTGGCGCTGATCGATAACGGCCCCGGCATTCCCGAGAGCCTGCAGGAAACGCTCTTCTACCCGATGGTGTCGGGGCGCGCTGATGGCAGTGGCCTGGGGCTCTCCATCGCCCAGGGCATTCTGCACCAGCACCAGGGACTGATCGAATGCGACTCACGTCCCGGGCACACCGAATTTCGCTTGCTGATTCCCTTGGAGAGGCACCATGACTGACGTCGCACGCGTCGTGATCGTCGATGACGATCGCGCCATTCGTTGGGTGCTGGAGCGCGCCCTGGCCCAGCCCGACATCGAGGTCGAAAGCATCGACCGTGCCGACAAGGCGCTGGGACGTCTGCTCGACGACCCGCCCGACGTGCTGGTGACCGACATACGCATGCCGGGCATCGACGGTCTCGATCTGATGTCGCGCCTGCGCGAGGCGCATCCCGAGCTGCCGGTGATCGTAATGACCGCCCATTCCGATCTGGACAGTGCCGTGGCCTCCTATCAGGGCGGGGCCTTCGAGTACCTGCCCAAGCCGTTCGACGTCGACGAGGCGCTGGCGCTGGTACGCCGGGCCGTGGCCCACGCCCGTGAGCGCAAGCGCCCGGTGACGCCTCCGGAGGGGCTGCATGCGGAGATCATCGGCGAGGCGCCGGCCATGCAGGAGGTGTTCCGTGCCATCGGCCGGCTCTCGCAGTCGCACATCACGGTGCTGATCAACGGCGAGTCGGGCACCGGCAAGGAGCGCGTGGCGCGCGCCCTGCACCAGCACAGTCCACGGGCCGGCCATCCGTTCATCGCGCTCAACATGGCGGCGATCCCCCGTGACCTGATCGAGTCGGAGCTGTTCGGCCACGAGAAGGGTGCCTTTACCGGGGCTACTGCGCAGCGCCAGGGACGTTTCGAGCAGGCCAACGGCGGCACCCTGTTTCTCGACGAGATCGGCGACATGCCTGCCGAGACCCAGACCCGCCTGCTGCGGGTGCTGGCCGATGGCGAGTTCTATCGGGTGGGTGGCCACACTCCGGTGAAGGTGGACGTGCGGATCATCGCCGCCACCCACCAGAACCTGGAGACCCTGGTGGACGATGGACGCTTCCGCGAGGATCTCTTTCATCGCCTCAACGTCATCCGCGTGCACCTGCCCAAGCTGGCCGAGCGGCGGGAGGACATCCCGCGGCTGGCGCGCCATTTCCTGGCCGAGGCGGCCAAGGAGCTGGCCACCGATACCAAGGTGTTGACCAAGGAGGCCGAAGCCCACCTGATGCGTCTGGCCTGGCCGGGAAACGTGCGCCAGCTGGAGAATACCTGCCGCTGGCTGACGGTGATGGCCTCGGGGCGCGAGGTGCTGGTGGAAGACCTGCCACCGGAGCTGCTGCAACCCGGTGCCGCCGAGGGCAGCGTGGGCGACTGGCGCGCCGCCTTCCGCGACTGGGCGGATCGTGCGCTGGCGGCGGGTCACACCCACCTGCTGGAAGAGGCAGTACCGGATTTCGAGCGCATCCTCATCGAGACCGCGCTCAAGCACACCGGCGGGCGCAAGGGCGAGGCCGCCGAATTGCTCGGCTGGGGGCGCAACACCCTGACTCGCAAACTGAAGACATTGCTGCCGTCGCTGGCGGATACCGACTGAGCGGCGGGGCGTCTACAACGAAAGGCGCATTGTTGGAGATGGCGGCCCTGCCGTAGCGTCGAGGCTTCCCACCTATCATGCTATAGGACAGCCTCGATGCCCGCTGATGCTCGCACGCTTCCCGCTTCGCTGCGGCATGTCCATGTCACCGAGGTGGGGCCGCGTGACGGCCTGCAGAACGAACCGGTGACACTGGCCACTGCCGACAAGCTGGCGCTGGTTCAGGCGCTGGTCGATGCGGGGGTGCGCGAGTTCGAGCTCACCTCCTTCGTCAGTCCTCGGGCGGTGCCGGCCCTGGCCGATGCCGCCGAGCTGGTCGCCGAAGTACGCCAGATTGCCGACGTGCACGTCTCGGCGCTGGTGCCCAACGAACGCGGTGCCGAGCGCGCGGTGGCGGCGGGAGTCGACTCGGTGGTGCTGTTCGTCTCGGCCTCGGCAACCCACAACGCCAAGAACGTCAATCGCTGCGTAGCGGACTCCCTGGCCGGTTTCGAACGTATCGCCCGTGAACTGGAGGGTAGCGGAGTCGCTCTGCGTGGTGCCATCGCCACCAGCTTCGGCTGCCCCTTCGAGGGCGAGGTGCCGGTCGAGGCGGTGGGGCGCATCGCCCGCCACTTTGCCGACCTCGGTGCCCGCTACGTGTCGCTGGGCGATACCACCGGCATGGCCACGCCGCCTCTGGTGACCGAGCGCATCGAGCATCTGCGCCAGGTGGCGCCGACCATCTCTCCAACCCTGCACTTCCACAATACGCGCGGCATCGGTCTGGTCAACGTGCTGCAGGGGCTCGCGCTGGGCGTCGACCGCTACGAGAGCGCCATCGGCGGGCTGGGTGGCTGCCCATTCGCACCGGGGGCGTCGGGCAACATCGCCAGCGAGGATCTGATCTATCTGCTCGACGAGTTGGGGCTCGAAACGGGTATCGAACTGGAGGGCATGATCGGGGCTGCCCGGCTGGCGTCCCGCTTGATGGGGCGCGAGTTGCCTGCCCAGGTCTCCAAGGCGGGCCCGCGCCTGGCGACCTTCGATGCCGACTGCACGCTCACGGCCAGGGGATAGCTTGCCCATGGAAGCCTCGCAACGACATGGCAGCCTGGCGGGCATTCGCGTCATCGACCTGACGCGGGTGATCTCCGGCCCGTTCTGCACGCAGATCCTGGGCGACCATGGCGCCGACGTGATCAAGGTCGAGTCGCCCGGCAAGGGCGACGTGGTGCGCAGTCAGGGCAACATGATCAACGGCGAGAGCTGGTATTTCGCTCAGTTCAACCGCAACAAGCGCTCGCTGACCCTGGACCTGCGCAGTGACGAGGGCAAGGCGATCCTGTACCGGCTGCTGGCCGAGGCCGACGTGCTCGTGGAGAACTTCCGCCCCGGGGTACTGGCCAGGATGGGCCTCGACGACGACACCCTGCGCGAGCGCTATCCGCACCTGGTGGTGGGGCGCATCAATGGCTTCGGTTCCACCGGCCCCTACCGCGACCGACCGGCCTACGACTTCATCGCCCAGGCCATGAGTGGCTTCATGGGCGTTAACGGCCCGGCCGATGGCGAGCCGATGCGTGCCGCCCCGCCGATCAGCGACATGGTGGCCAGCCAGAATCTGGCCTTCGGCATCTGCGCAGCCTTGGTGCGCCGTGAGCGCACGGGCCAGGGCGACATCGTCGAAACGGCGCTCACCAACGGCCTGATTGCCATGATGGGCTACCTGGCCGCAGAGTTCTTCGCCACCGACCGCGTACCGGCGCGCACTGGCAACGACCACCCCATGCTCTATCCCTATGGCCTGTTCAAGGCCAGCGACGGCGAAGTGGCCATCGCCCCCAGCAACGACACCATGGTGGAGCGCTTTCTCGGCGCCCTGGACAGGCTGGATCTGCTCGATGACGAGCGTTTCGCCGACAACGCACGGCGCATGGCCAACCGCGATGCGCTGCGCGAGATTCTCAACGGCATCATCCAGACGCGCCGGGTGGACGAATGGATCGAACACCTCAACCGGGCCGGTGTGCCTTGCGGGCGGGTCCACGACCTGCGCGAGACGTTCGCCGACCCGCAGGTCCGTGCCCAGGAGATGCGCCTGGAGCTGGAGCAGGATTCCGGCACGGTCCCCGTGACGGGCTTTCCCGTCAAGCTGCGCGAGGCGCCGGCGATGCTCTGCCATCCGGTGCCGCGTCTCGGCGAGCACACACGCCAGCTTCTCGGAGAGCTGGGGATTTCGGAGTCAGAGCTGGATGCACTGCAAGCGCGCGGTGTCATCTGAGCTACCCTGAGAGCGGTCGCCACCCTGGCGGTTGACGACACCGGTGCGACGTTCGATACGTTCACCATCACGAGTATTGACAACAACAATGCGGAGGAACACGCCCATGAAGCCCGTCACCAAGAGCCTTTACGGCATTGCTACTACGGCGCTGCTGGCAGTCAGCGCGCCCAGCCAGGCGCTACCCATCAGCGAGTGCATCGCGCCCGCCGACCCCGGCGGCGGCTGGGACTTCACCTGCCGTTCGGTGGGCAAACTGCTGCTCGACCTGGAACTGGTAGACAGTCCGGTGCAGGTCACCAACATGCCGGGCGGGGTGGGCGCCGTGGCTTTTGCCAACGTCGAGAGCAACCGCGCCGACGACAGCGACCTGATCGTCGCCACCAGCACCGTGGGGGTGACGCAGATCGCTCAGGGCAAGTATCCCGGCGGCGCCGATACCATGCGCTGGCTGGGCATGCTGGGTACCGATGTGGGCGTGATCCTGGTGGATGACGACAGCGAGTACGAGAGTCTCGAGCAGTTGCTCGACACCATGGTCGAAGATCCCGGCGCTCTGGCCGTCGCCGGTTCCAGCGGTGCCGGTGGCTGGGACCACATTCGGGCGTTGATGCTGGCCAAGGAGGCGGGCATGCCGGATGACCAGATCGGCAGCCTGCGCTGGGTGCAGTTCGATGGCGGCGGCCCGGCCGTGACCCAGATGATGGGCGGCCATGTGGACGTGGTCTCGACGGATCTGGGCGAGATCGCGGGCTTCATCGAGTCCGGCGACGTGCGCGTGCTGGCGGTGCTCTCCGAGGATCCGCTGCCCGAGCCCTTCGCCGAACTGCCTACCGCCGCTTCTCAGGGCTATGACGTGGCGGGCTACAACTGGCGTGGCTTCTACACCGGCGGCGAGGTCTCCGACGCGGACTATGCCGCCATGGTGGAGGACCTTCAGACTCTCTACGACAGCGACGAGTGGAAGGAGGTCGCCCAGCAGAACGGTCTGGTGCCGCTGTGGCGCGGCGGCGAAGAGTTCGACGCCTTCGTTCGTGAGTCCATCGACGAGGTCGAGACGATCTCGCGGGAGATCGGAGTCATTCAGTGAGCGATGCCAGCCAGGAGGATGCCGGGCGAGTGCCCGGCGTCATCGGTGATCGCATAGCCGCTGCCATGCTGCTGGCGCTGGCGGTGGGCGCCTGGTGGCTCTCCCACGACCTGGAGTCGGGCTTCATGCAACCCATCGGGCCGGGCGAGTATCCGCGCCTGATCAGCCTGCCGCTGGCAGCGCTGTCTTTGCTGCTGATCCTGAAGCCGGGCTTCAACCAGCGCTGGCCGGGGCGCGCCGCCCTGGTGCGCCAGGCGCAGACCCTGCTGGTGCTGGCCTGCTATGCGGGGCTGGTCAAGCCGCTCGGGTTCCTGCCCGCTTCCCTGGCCGCGGTGATACTGCTCATCCGTTTGTTCGGGGCGGCCTGGAAGTCCGCGCTGATCAGTGGCGCCGTGCTCACCCTGGCTCTCTATGCCCTGTTCGAATTCGTCCTCGGCATGCCGCTGCCGAACATTCCCGGCCTGGACTGGTAACCCCGCGACATGGAAATCCTCGCCTTTCTCGCCCAGGGCTTCGCCGTGGCGCTGGAGCCTCAGAACCTCTTCCTGGCGCTCATCGGCTGCGTCATCGGCACTCTGATCGGGGCCCTGCCGGGGCTGGGGCCGGTCAATGGCGTGGCGCTGATGATCCCGCTCTCCTTCAACTTCGGCCTGCCGGCCACCGGAGCGCTGATCCTGCTGGTCAGCGTCTACTACGGCTGCATGTATGGCGGACGCATCAGCTCCATCGTGCTCAACATTCCCGGCGACGAGCCGGCCATGATGACCACCCTGGATGGCTATCCCATGGCCCTGCAAGGGCGCGGGGGTGAGGCTCTGGGCGTCTCCGCCGTGGCTTCCTTCGTCGGTGCCGGGGTGGCCACCCTGGGGCTGGCGCTGTTCGCGCCGCTGCTGGTCCAGTTCGCCATCCGCTTCGGCCCGGCGGAGTACTTCGCGCTCTTCGTGCTGGCTTTCGCCACCATCGGCGGGGTGACCGGCGGCAGCCTGATCAAGAGTTTTCTCGCCGCCTTCCTGGGGCTGCTGCTGGGCAGCGTCGGCATCGATGCGGTCAGCGGGGTGCCGCGCTACACCTTCGAGCTCTACGAGCTCTACGACGGCATCGACTTCATCGTCGCCCTGGTGGGACTGTTCGCCATCTCCGAGTGCCTGATCTACCTGGAGGACATCCGCGGTACCAGCCGCCCGACCCTGAAACTCGGCTCGGCGATTCCCGGCGTGCGCTCTGCCGGACGCTGTGCGCCTACCATCGCCCGCGGTTCGCTGATCGGCTTCGTCGCCGGGGTGCTGCCCGGGGCCGGCGCGGCCCTGGGCAGCTTCCTCGCCTACATGCTCGAGAAGCGCTGGGTGGGTCGCAGTGGCCGATTCGGCCAGGGCGACCCGCGCGGCGTGGCGGCCCCCGAGGCGGGCAACAACGCCGCCGCCGGCGGTGCGCTGATTCCCATGCTGTCGCTGGGCATTCCCGGCAGCGGCACCACGGCGATTCTGCTGGCGCTGCTGCTGTCGATGAACATCACCCCGGGACCGCTGCTCTTCGAGCAGCAGCCGGAGATGGTGTGGGGGCTGGTGGCGGCGCTGGTGATCGGCAACTTCGTGCTGCTGGTGCTCAACGTGCCGCTGGTGAGCCTGTTCGCCAAGGTGCTGCAGGCGCCGGGCTGGTTCCTGATGCCCATGGTGGTGATGGTGGCCTTCGTCGGCGTCTACTCGCTCAACAACAGTGCCTTCGACCTCTACATGATGCTGGGCTTCGGGGTGTTGGGCTATGCGCTGCGCAAGCTGGAGATCCCCACGGTGCCGGTGGTGCTGGGGCTGCTACTGGGTGGCCAGATGGAGTTCAATCTGCGCCGCGCCATGTCGATCTCCGGCGGCGACTGGAGCATTCTGTGGAGCAGTGGCATCTCGGTGGGCATCTACCTGTTTGCCGTTACCCTGATCGTTGCCGGGCTGGTCTACTCCTGGGTGGTCCGGGGGCGCCTGCAGTAGTCACGGGGCTGGGCTCAGGGGGCGGGGGCTGCCAGAATGGGTGGCTCAAGGAGAGACGCCCATGACGCAGATGACCTGGCCGCGCTTGCTCGATCCGTCGCGCCTGCACGGCAGCGGTAACGGTCGCGAGGAGATCGGCCGCAGCCCCTTCCACAAGGACCATGACCGCATCGTCTTCGCCGGCTCCTTTCGGCGACTGGGGCGCAAGACCCAGGTACACCCGCTCACCGACAACGACCATATCCACACCCGTCTGACCCACTCTCTGGAAGTGGGCTGCGTGGGGCGCTCGCTGGGCATGATCGTCGGCGAAGGGCTGCGGGAACGCCTGCCCGGCTGGATTACGCCGGCGGACCTCGGTGTCATCGTCCAGGCCGCCTGCCTGGGGCACGACATCGGCAACCCGCCGTTCGGGCATGCCGGCGAGTACGCCATCCGCGACTGGTTCAAGCGTGCCGAGGCCGACGGCAGCGGTCTTCTCGAGGGACTGTCTGCCGCCGAGCGCGACGACCTGCTCACCTACGAGGGCAATGCCCAGGGTTTTCGCATCGTCACTCAGATCGAGTACAACCAGTTCCGCGGCGGCATGCGCCTCACCGCAGCCACGCTCGGCACCCTGCTCAAGTATCCCTGGACCGTGGCCCATGGCGGCAGTGCCGGCAAGTTCGGTTGCTACCAGTCCGAAAGGCCGATGCTCGCCGAGGTGGCCGGTCACCTGGGGTTGATACCGCGCGGCGAAGGGCGCTGGTGCCGCCATCCGCTGGCCTGGCTGGTGGAGGCGGCCGACGACATCTGCTACGCCCTGCTTGATCTCGAGGACGGCCTGGAGATGGGTATCCTGCGCTTCGACGAGGTGGCCGATGTGCTGTTGCAGATCGCCGGCGATGCACCGCCGGACTACGCCACCATGCAGCGCGAGGGAGTATCGCAGCGGCGGCGCATCGCTGCGCTGCGCGGGGCCGCCATGGAGCGGGCGGTCAATGACGTGGGCGCGGTCTTCGTCGAGCACGAAGCGGCGCTGCTGAACGGCACCCTCAGCGATGACCTGCTGGAGTTGTGTCACCCCGACCTGGATTGGGGGGTCAAGGCGGCCAAGCAGCTGGCTCGCGAGCGCATCTTCCAGAACGAGCGCAAGGCCAAGCTGGAAATCGGAGCCTACACGACGCTGGGGATACTGCTGGAGGCCTTCATCGGCGCGGCTCATGAGCTGCATCACACCGGTCACTCCACCTTCAAGCATCAGCGAGTGCTGGCGCTGATCGGCGAGAATACGCCGCGCCCCTCCTGGAGCCTCTACGCTAGCTACCGGCGCATGCTCGATTTCATCGGCGGCATGACCGACCACTACGCCGTGGACCTGGCCCAGGAGATGGGCGGGCGATTGAGGGGGGACTGAGCCATGGCGGGGTGGCACAAAATCGTCATGTTGCTGCTGGCGGCCTGGCTTCTGCCGCCGGTTGCCGCCGGGGAGAGTGCACTGACGCGTCTGGAGCGCGACGACTTCGGGCACTACACCCTGGCGCTGACCTGGCACGCCGGCTTTTGTACCACCCAGTCGAGTCCGCCGCGCGAGTGTCGGGAGCCCTCTCTTCACGAAGCGCACGGTCGTGGCTTCGTACTGCACGGCCTGTGGCCATCGCTGCCCGAGCGCTTTGCCGAAGAGGGCATCGACCGGCGCCGCTGGTGGCAAAAGGGCTGCTTTCTCGAGCAGCCGCGTGCCGATGGCAGCTTCTGCCGGGCCCACCCGCCGTTCGGCCTCGAGGCGCCATTGGCCGAGACGCTGGACGAGGCCATGCCGGGGCGTGCCAGTTGCCTCGATCGCTATCAGTTCGCCAAGCATGCGGCCTGTTTTGCCATCGAGCCTGACGCGTACTTCACGGCAGCGCTCGAGCTCCAGGAGGCGGTCAATGACAGCGCCTTCGGTGCGTTCGTGACGCTCAACCAGGGGGGAGCGGTGGCGCGCAACGAGCTGATCGACGCTTTCGAGGTGGCGTTCGGAGAGGGCACGGGGCGAGCGTTGCGGCTGGAATGCCGAGGGCGCGGCAATCGCACCCTGACCGAGGTGCGTATCGCCATCGATGCCCGGCGATTGGCTGACTTCCCGGCTGCCGAGAGCCTGGTTTCCCAGGAGCGCGGGCGTTGTGCCACCCGGGTGGTCATCGCCGTGCTCGACTGATCGGAGCCTGTCAGGCGGCGCGCTCCTTGAGGGCGGCGATCAGCTTGTCGTGCAACGCGTCGTCGAGGTTGCCCAGCCGCATGTCGGCCACTTGCCGGGCGAGGCTGTCTCCGCTGACCACCGTGACGCCGGCCGGGGCGGCCTCGCAGAGGATTTCCCAGCCCGGAAGCGCCAGGATGCCGTGAACCGGTACCGGTTCGCCGCAATGCTGCTGGAGCCAGCGTGAGAGCCAGTTGGTGGCGCGTCGGGTCTTCTCCAGTGGGCGGCGCTCGTGCCAGCCGGGAAAGCGCAGGCGTTCGGACTCCACGCTGACCACGCCGATCTCGCGGCCATCCGGCGTAAAGGGACGGGTGCGGCCGCGGGTCTCGACCACGAAGACGCCGTGAGGGGTCACGGCCACATGGTCGATGACGTCGGTATCGGTGGGCACATCGTGAAAGACGTAGAAGGGGTGTGCCTCGGGATGGATGAGCCGCTCGAGCTCCTGGCCAACCGCCAGTTTGCTGGCCAGGCTGAGCTTGATGCGGCGAATCTGCTGGAAGTCGCGAATCAGGCGAAAGCAGAACGCCAGCACCAACAGGGTGCTGAGGGCACCGTAGAGCGCCCACTCCAGCCAGTTCTGGTGGCTGGCGAACAGCATACGCCCCATGCCGTAGACCAGTGGCGCCAGGGTGACGATGGGGCCCAGGGCGCCGTTGAGAAACAGGCTGGCAAAGGCTCGGTCGAGGTGGTCGCGCTGTACCTGGCCCGGTTCGCGCAGCGGGCAGGCATCGAAGGGGGAGCGTACCTGGGCATCGTGCAGGTTACGCAGGGCGAGTACGATCACGCCCGTCGCCCCCAGAGGAAACAGGAAGATCAAGGGAAGCAGGTATTCCAGCCAGGCCATCGGGGTTCCTTGCCTGAGGCGCGCGCATGAGTGCCCATTCTAGACAACCTCGGCCCATCGGGGCCATGGTTGGTTCAGCGGCACTCTGCCGCCACCCATGAGAGGAGACGCATGACAGAGTCGCTCATTTCCCGAGACGACGCCAACCGCGAGGCTCTGGCGGCCTTCGTGGCGAGTCATCCGCGGCTGGCGGTGCTCACCGGAGCCGGGGTGAGCACTGCGAGCGGCATTCCCGACTACCGCGACGGGGGCGGTGCCTGGAAGCGGCCACCGCCCATGGAACACGGCGTCTTCATGGCCACTCATGCCGCCCGCCAGCGCTACTGGGCGCGGGCGCTGCTGGGGTTTCGCACCCTGCAGGCGGCGCGTCCCAATGCAGCGCATCTCGCCTTGGCACAGCTCGAGGCGCAGGGGCATGTGGCGGGACTGATCACCCAGAACGTCGACGGGTTGCACCAGCGGGCCGGCTCACGGCGGGTCATCGACCTGCACGGGCGTGCCGACGTGGTGCGCTGCATGGCTTGCGGAGCGCGGCGCATGCGTCATGACCTCCATGCCGAGCTGGCCCGGCGCAACCCTTCCTGGCTGGAGGCCCGAGCCGTCGCCGGGCCCGATGGCGACGCCGATCTGGAGGCGGATTTTTCCGCTTTCGAGGTGCCGGATTGCACGCGCTGCGGCGACGGCATCTACAAGCCCGACGTGGTCTTCTTCGGCGACAGCGTACCGCGCGAGCGGGTGGAGACGGCCATGGCCTGCCTGCACGAGGCTGATGGCCTGCTGGTGGTGGGGTCTTCGCTGATGGTCTATTCGGGCTTTCGCTTCGCCCGCGAAGCGGTGCGCCTGGGCAGGCCCATTGCCTGCGTGAACCAGGGGCGGACTCGTGCCGACGAATTCTACGCGCTGAAGATCGAGGCGGCGGCAGGCGATACGCTGGTGGCGCTGGGCGAGGCTCTGGTCGGGACGTCCGCCAGCGAGTCGCGCCGCGTCAGCCGCCCGCCAGCTTGACCGTGTAACCGCGCCCTTCCAGCTCGATCTTGAGCGCCTCGCGCTGGTCTCCCTGGATCTCGATGACGCCCGACTTCACCGCCCCGCCGGTGCCGCAGCGCTGCTTGAGCGCCTTGGCCAGTGTCTTGAGCTCCTTCTCCGGCAGCGGTACGCCGCTGATAGTGGTCACGCCCTTGCCCTTGCGGCCGCTGGTTTCGCGGCGGATGCGCACGATGCCGTCGAGAGCGGCGAGGCGTTCCTGTTCGGCCTGCTCGTCGCATAGGCATTCGGCGAGCGGCTGGCGACAGGTGGGGCAGGTCTCGCCGTGTTCGGTGGAGTAGACCAGGCCGCGCAACTGGTCCTGGAGAGAGGCCATAGGGGGCTCCTATCCTGACGTCGTGGGGGAAGCGATACTGCCTGACTCAGCGTCCCTGTGCCACCTGGCGCGCCTCCCGTGCCTGCAACCGGGCAAGCTGGCCGATCACCGTGGGCAACTGGTGCATGCTGGTGATCGTCAGGGCGCCTTCGGGGGTTTCCTCGGCGTCGGGGAAGCGGTTGAGGTGGATCACCGTCATGCCGGCGGCCAGGGCGGCCTGTACGCCGACCAGGCCGTCGTCGATGGCCACGCACGCCTCGGGCGGGTAACCCATCTGGCTGGCGGCATGCAGGTAGAGTCCGGGGTCGGGCTTCCAGCGTTGGGCGCTGTAACCGCTGAACAGGTTGTCGGCGAAGTGGCCAGTCAGGCCGACGGCGGCCAGCGACGTCCGTATCTTGTTCTCGGGGCCGTTGGAAACCAGGCCGCAGGGGTATTGGGCGAGCTGGGCCAGTGCCTCCAGGGCGCCGTCGATGGGGGTGAGCTCGTCCGCCAGGCGGCGGTTGAGGTTGGTACGCATCGAGGTTTCGGCATCGGCGAGACGTTGCGGATCGATGGGGCCGTAACGGCTTTCGAGAACGGCGACGATGTTGCGAAAACGGGCGCCGCGAAATTCGCCGGCATAGTCGCTGGCCGCGAAGGGGAGGCCGAGGCGGGTCAAACTGTCGGCCATCTCGTCGGCGAGCAGCGGCTCGCTGTCGACCAGGGTGCCGTCACAATCGAAGAGCAGGCAGAGAGGGCGTGGCATCACGAACCTCGCGGGTGTGGCCAAAGAGCAACGTCCTTTACTAGTGTAAGCCCAGTTCATGGATTTTGTGAACAGTGTTTCTCAAAAACCTTGACATTGTTCGGTGCCGTTCACCCAGATGACCGTGCGTGGCGTGGTCGGAAATCAGTCGGTTTCCAGACGGCGACCTGACGGTGGATCCTGTGGTTCCTGACGGGTCGGCAGGATGCGCTCCGGGTTCATCAGCCCGTCGGGGTCGAACAGCGCCTTGATCCCCTCCGCCAGCTCGCGCTGCACCGGCGAGAGCCGCGCCAGGTAGGCGGCCTGCTTGGTGCGGCCGATGCCGTGCTCGGCACTGATGCTGCCGCCGAAGGCGTCGAGCACCGCGAAGAGCCGCTCTTCCAGGGCATGCAGGTGATCGCGCTTGTCGGCCTCGGCCATGTCCGGCGGCGGCAGGATGTTGAAGTGCAGGTTGCCGTCGCCCACGTGGCCATAGGCGATGACATCACAGTCGGGAGACTCGGCCATCACCGCCTCGCCGGCGCGCTCGACGAAGGCGGGAATCGCCGAGATGGGTACCGAGATGTCGGTGCGCAGGTGCTCGCCGCGCCGCCGCTGGCCTTCCAGCATGCTCTCGCGGAACTGCCACAGCCGCTGGGCCTGGGCCTCGCTCGCCGCCAGGGCACCGTCCTGCACCAGGCCGCGCTCCATGCCCCTTTCCAGCAGGTGTTCGAGCATGGCGTCGAGATCCAGGGGACCACTGGCGGCCACCTCCATCAGCACATACCAGGGGTGAGCGTCGTCCAGCGGGTCGCCGAGATCGGGGGTGGCCTCCATGGCCAGCTCCATGCAACGCCGCGGTATCAGCTCGAAGGCGCTGAGCAGGTCGCTGCAGTCGCGTCGGGCCAGCCCGTAGAGGTCGACCACCGCCGTTACCGAAGGCAGGCCGAGCAGCGCGGTGCGGCTCTGGATGGGCCGCGGCGTGAGCTTGAGCACGGCACCGGTGACGATGCCCAGGGTGCCCTCGCTGCCCAGAAACAGTTGCTTGAGGTCGAGGCCGCGATTGTCCTTGTGCAGGGCGGAGAGGTCGTCCCAGACGCGGCCGTCGGGCAGCACCACCTCGAGGCCCAGCACCAGCTGGCGCATCATGCCGTGGCGCAGCACGTTGAGCCCGCCGGCGTTGGTGGCGATGTTGCCGCCGATCTGGCAGCTGCCCTGGGCGCCCAGCGACAGCGGAAAGTCGCAGTCGTGCTCGGCGGCGGCCTGCTTGACGCTCTCGAGGATGCAGCCGGCGTCAACGGTCATGGTGAAGTTGACCGGGTCGATGTCGCGCACCCGGTCCAGGCGTTCCAGGCTGATCACCAGCTCGCCGCCGTCGGCGGCGGGCAGGGCGCCGGCCACCAGGCCGCTGTGGCCGCCCTGGGGGGACATGGCCACGCCGTGCTCGTGGCACAGGCGCACCGTCTCCGCCACTTCGGCGGTGGTGGCGGGGCGCGCCACGGCCAGCGGCTCGCCCAGACGGTCGCCGGCCCAGTCGGCCACGTAGCGGGCCATGGCCTCCGGCTCGAGCAGCAGGCCACGCTCGCCCAGGCGTTCGGCCAGCGCCTCGAGCAGGGCTCTATGGTGGGACGGGACGTTCATCTCAGGCCTCCTCCTGCCAGGCGGCCCCCTCGGGATAGCGGTGCCGGGCCAGGGACTCGGGATGCATGGCGATGCTGTAGCCCGGTGCCTCGGGTACCCGGTAGTGGCCGCGTTCGATCACCACCGGGTCGACGAAGTGCTCGTGCAGGTGGTCGACGTATTCCAGCACCCGCCCTTCGAGGCTGCCCGAGACGGCGATGTAGTCGAACAGCGAGATGTGCTGGGTGTATTCGCACAGCCCCACGCCGCCGCCGTGCGGGCAGATCGGTACGCCGAACTTGGCGGCCAGCAGGGTCACCAGAATCACCTCGTTGAGCCCGCCGAGGCGTGCGGCGTCGAGCTGGCAGTAGTCGATGGCGTCGGCCTGGAGGAACTGCTTGAACATCACCTTGTTGTGGCAGTGTTCGCCGGTGGCCACGCCGATCGGGGCGACCCGATGACGAATCTCGGCGTGGCCGAGGATGTCGTCGGGGCTGGTGGGCTCCTCGATCCACAGCGGGTCGAACTCGGCCAGGCGGCGCATCTTGGTCACCGTCTCGTCCACCTCCCACACCTGGTTGGCGTCCATCATCAGCACGTTGTCCCAGCCGATCTCCTCGCGCAGCAGGGCGGCGCGGCGGGCGTCCTCGTCGAGATTGCCGCCGATCTTCTGCTTGAAGTGGGTCCAGCCTTCGGCCAGGGCCTCCCGGGCGAGATGGCGTACCTTGTCGTCGCTGTAGCCGAGCCAGCCCGCCGAGGTGGTGTAGCCGGGGTAGCCGTCGCGGCGCATCTCGGCTTCGCGCTCGGCCTTGCCTGCCTCACGCTTGCGAAGCAGCGCGATCGCCTCCTCCGGGGTGAGGGCATCGGTGACAAAGCGGAAGTCGAGGCAGCGCACCAGTTGCTCGGGGCTCATGTCTGCGAGCAGCTTCCACACCGGCTTGCCTTCGCGCTTGGCCCACAGGTCCCACACGGCATTGACGATGGCCGCGGTGGCCAGGTGGATGGCGCCCTTGTCGGGACCGATCCAGCGCAGTTGACTGTCGCCGGTGATCTCGCGCCAGAAGGCGCCCATGTTGGCGGTGATGGCGTCGAGCGACCGCCCCTCGATGAGCGGGGCCAGCGATCGCACCGCGGTGACCACGATCTCGTTGCCGCGGCCGATGGTGAAGGTGAGCCCGTGGCCCTCGGCTCCGCCATCGTCGACGTGCAGGATGACGTAGGTGGCGGAGTAGTCCGGGGCGGCGTTCATGGCGTCCGAGCCGTCCAGGGAGCGTGAGGTGGGGAAGCGAACGTCCTGCACCTCGAGGCGAGTGATGGTGGTCATGGGGGCTCCAGAATGGGGAAGGGGGTGGTTCAGCGATCCGCCAGATCGCGCATCAGCGCGCGGATGCCGTAGGTCCAGGGCGGGAGTTCATCGCTGCGCCCGACGCGGTTGACCAGAGCCCCCAGGGTCGGCGTGGCGATGGTGACCCGGTCGCCGATGTGGTGGGTGAAGCCCTGGCCTTCGCCGTCGCGGTCCTGGATCGGTGAGAACATGGTGCCCAGGTAGAGCATGACGCCGTCGGGATACTGGTGATGGGCGCCCAGGGTCTGGCGTACCAGGTCCAGCGGGTCGCGACTGATTTCGGCCATGTCGCTCTCGCCCTGCAGCAGGAAGTCGTCGTCCTCGCCCTCGATGCGTAGGGAAACCCGTGCGCGGCGCACTGCTTCGATGCCGAAATCATCATCGAACAGCCGGATGAAGGGGCCGATGGCGCTGGAGGCGTTATTGTCCTTGGCCTTGCCCAGCAGCAGGGCGCTGCGGCCTTCGATGTCGCGCAGGTTGACATCGTTGCCGAGCGTCGCGCCCTTGACGCTGCCGCGGCTGTCCACGGCCAGCACGATCTCCGGCTCCGGGTTGTTCCACTGCGATGCCGGATGCAGGCCCACGGTGGCGCCCAGGCCTACCGAGGAGAGCGGCTGGGCCTTGGTGAATACCTCGGCATCGGCGCCGATGCCCACCTCCATGTACTGTGACCAGCCGCCGCGGGTCTGGAGTTCGCGCTTGAGTGCCATGGCCTCATCCGAGCCCGGCACGATGCGCGACAGGTCGCCGCCGATCAGCGCCTGGAGTTCCTCGCGCAGCGTGGCCGCCCGGCCGGGATCGCCACCGGCCTGCTCCTCGATCACCCGCTCCAGCAGACTCACCGCAAAGGTGACGCCGCAGGCCTTGACCGCCTGGACGTCGCAGGGGGCCAACAGGTGGGGAGTGCGCTGGGGCTCGGCCAGGGTGTTCTCGATCAGCGACTCGACCGGGCCGAGGGAGGGGCCCTGGGCGTCGCGCAGGGCCGCGACGAGGTCGTCACGCTCCAGCAGGTCGGCCATGGTCGGGCCCAGGTGGGTAACGTCGAGGGCCTGGCCGTCGCGAACCACGAACGGCACCGGGCCGGGCCGGGGCGACTCGCGCCAGGCGCGGCCCACCAACAGGGCACGATCCAGGTCCTGGGGAAGGCAGTCGCGGAGGGAAAGGGGATGCATGGTGCCTCCTGGGCAGGGGGCTGGCGTCTGGCCAGCATTTGCCTATCCTGTTATTGATGTCGTTTTGTATGACAGGTATGCCAATGGCTTCACTCTAGCTCAAGGCACGGCGTCGGGTCGATAGGCCCATACTTAGGGTAGCTATCTGCGCTCCGTGCCGGTGAGGGAAGCCTATTATCCATCATGGAAACAATAGCGGGAGACGGTGATGTTGGACGAATGGAAGGGCAAGCGAGTGCTGGTGACCGGCGCCAGCCGTGGCATCGGGGCCGCGGTGGCCAGGCAGCTGGGGGCGCTGGGGGCCCATGTGGCGGTGCACTACCATGCCAGTGGCGCGGGCGCCGAGACGGTAGCGGAAGAGGTCCGCACGGCCGGCGGCAAGGCCATCACGGTGAAGGGCGACGTGAGCCGCTCGGCCGAGGCGACCCGGGTGATCGACGAGGCCGCCGAGGGCCTGGGCGGACTCGACCTGCTGATCAACAATGCCGGGGACATGCTCGGGCGAGTGGCCCTCGACGACATCGACGACGACCGGTACGACCGGGTGATGGACCTCAATGCCCGTTCGGTGGTCATGGCCAGCCGTGCGGCACTCCCCCACTTCCGGCATGCCGGGCGCGGAAACATCATCCATACGGGCTCGATTGCGGCGCGCAATGGCGGAGGAACGGGCGCCGGGCTCTATGCGTCGGCCAAGGGCTTCGTCACTACCCTGACCCGTAACATGGCCAAGGAACTCGCCGGAGACGACATCCGCGTCAACGCCGTGGCACCCGGAGTGATCGCTACCGACTTCCATGAGCGTCACTCCAACGACGCCCAGATGGAAGCGGCGCGTGCCAGCATTCCCATGGGCCGGCTAGGCAGCGCAGAGGACTGCGTTGGCGCCTATGTCTTTCTAGGCAGCGATGCCCTGAGCGGCTATGTCACCGGTCAGGTGATCGAGGTCAACGGCGGGCAGCTGATGCCATGACGGATGCGCAATTCAAGCCCGCGGGGGCCGACTACGAGATCGCCATCACCATGGGTGACCCGGCCGGCATCGGCCCGGAGATCATCTGCCGCGCCCTGGCCGCGATGTCGCCGGCCGAGCGCGGCCGCAGCCTGGCGGTGGGTGACCCGGCGATCTATCGTCGCGCGGCCGAGATGATCGAGGCCGAGCTGGAGTTCGTGCCTCTGGAAGCGGCGACACCCGGCGACGGGCGGGTGGCGGTGGCCGAGGTGTCGGCCGAGGGCGAGATTGCCGACGGGCGCATCGGCGCTGCGGCGGGCGACCTGGCGTTTCGCTGCGTGAAGCGGGCCGTCGAGCTGGTTCAGGCCGGCCGTGCCCGGGTGATCGTCACCGCGCCGCTCAACAAGGCGGCGCTGCACGCCGCCGGCCACCACTACGACGGTCATACCGGCATGCTGGCCGCGCTTACCGGGGCGCCATCCTCCTTCATGCTGCTGGCCTCGGAGCGTCTCTCGACCCTGCATGTCTCCACTCATGTGTCGCTGCGCGGGGCCATCGAACGGGTCACCGAGCGGCGCATCGCCGAGACGGTGGCCGCGGGGCATGCCCACTTGGTGGCCATGGGCATCGAGATGCCGCGTATCGCCGTGGCGGGGCTCAATCCCCACTGCGGTGAGGGTGGCATCTTCGGTGACGAGGACGAGCGCATCATCGCCCCGGCGGTCAGGGCACTGCGCCGCCGAGGCTTCGATGTCCAGGGACCGATCTCCGCGGACACTGTCTTCTACCGGGCCAGCCGCGGCGAGTTCGATCTGGTGGTGGCCCAGTACCACGACCAGGGACATATCCCGGTCAAGCTGATCGCCTTCGACACCACGGTGAACGTCAGCCTGGGCCTGCCGGTCCAGCGCACCTCGGTGGATCACGGCACTGCCTTCGACATCGCCTGGCAGGGGAGGGCGGATGCCACCAACCTGGGTGCAGCCATCGCCTATGCCCGGCGCCTGGCGGGAGGTGATGCCTCGTGAGCCGCTGCCGCGTGGCCATCGTCGCCGACGACCTCACCGGGGCCCTGGACGCCGCCGCTCCGTTCGCTGCCCGTGGCGCCGATGCCCGGGTGGTGGTCGCTCTGGAGCGGCTGGAGGAGTGCCTGGACGCCTGGGAAGGCGACTGGCCGCAGATCCTCGCCGTGAATACCGAGTCGCGCCATCTGGCGGCCGACGAGGCCGCGGCACGTGTCGCCGAGGCGACGCAACGGCTGGCCGGAGTGGCTCCCGGTGTGTGGTTCAAGAAGGTGGACTCCACCCTGCGTGGCCGGGTGGTGGCCGAGAGCCTGGCGATGCGCGAGACGACGGGGTGCCGCCTGCTGGTGGCGCCGGCGGTGCCGGCCCAGGGGCGGGTGGTGCGTGATGCCGAAGTGTGGGTGGATGAGGTGCCACTGGCCGCGAGCGCCTATGCCGGCGATGCCCGTGCGGCGCCGCTGAGCGGCCCGCTGGATCGTGCCTTCGCCGCTTCGGGAGTCGCCCTGTCACGCTACCGGCCCGGGGATGGTGGCCTGCCTGATCGCGACTGCGTGGCCGATGCCGAGAGCGCCCAGGATCTGGCCCGCCTCTACGATGCCGCCCTGAGCCGCCGCGATGGCTGGTTGATGGTAGGTGCCGCGGGCCTGGCCACCGCCATCGCTCAGCGCTGCTTCGGCCGGCTGGGCGCCACTGCACTGCCGCGGGTGACCCACCGTCTCTATGCGCTGGGCTCGCGCAGCCCGAGGGCGCTGGAGCAGCGCGCGCAGTTGCAGGTCGCGGAACCGTCGCTGCCGGTATGCCATGCTCTCGCCGCTCATCCGCCGGACAGCGTGGCGCCGGCTCGACTGCTGGTGCCCGGCGGCGAGGCGGAGGAGCACGATCCGGCGGCGGTGGCTCGCGCCATGGGGCAGGGGGTGGCCGAAGTGATGGCAACCTGGCCATCGGAGGCGCGGGGATTGCTATTCCTCACCGGCGGCGATACCGCCATGGCGGCCCTGGATCGGCTGGGGGCCGGCTTCATCCGGGTCGAGTCCGAGTGGGCGCCGGGCGTGGCCCTGGGGTGGTTGGATGGCGATTCGCGTCGCTTGGTGATGACCAAGGCCGGTGGTTTCGGGGCGCCCGACCTGTTGCAGCGCCTGCATCGCAGCTTCCACTAAAGGCGAACATCGCAAGACGAGGTGTCGGTTGCGCAGTGGTGTTGGAGAGGCTAGCTTGAAACTGGTGGTATGATACGTATACAGCCAGACGCTCAGCTCAGCCAGCGAGTGACATCGAACCGATCATGTCGTGCCACCCGACTTGCCACAAATACAACAAACCCAACGGTTGTGAGGAGTACAAGATGAGCGACAAGCCTCAACGCCAGTTCCCGCTGTCTCGGATGATGACCGCCCTGCTGATTGCCGGCGGCGTCAGCGTGGCCGGTGCTGCCCACGGCGAGGAGTTGAACTTCGCCCACGTCTACGAGACATCGGAGCCCTACCACGAGTGGGCCCTGTGGGCGGCGGAACAGATCGAAGAGCGCACCGATGGGCGCTACTCCATCACCGTTCACCCGGCCTCCTCGCTGGGCAAGGAAGCCGACATCAACGAGGGCCTGCAACTGGGCACCGTCGATCTGATCTACACCGGCAACCAGTTCGCCGGGCGCTTCTACGGCCCCATCGGCATCGCCGGCGCGCCCTACATGTTCCGCGATTTCGACCACTGGCAGGCCTACGCCGACAGCGACCTCTTCCAGGAGATCGCTCAGGGCTATCGCGACGAGACGGGCAACGTGCCGCTGGCCATGAACTACTACGGCCGCCGCCACGTCACCTCCAACGAGCCGATCGATACTCCCGAGGACATGGAGGATCTGAAGATCCGCACACCCAATGCGCCCATGTACATGATGTTCCCTGAGGCGGTCGGCGCCAATCCCACCCCCATTGCCTTCGCCGAGGTCTACCTGGCGCTGCAGCAGGGCGTGGTCGACGCTCAGGAGAATCCGCTGCCCACCATCAAGGCCAAGGCCTTCCACGAGGTGCAGGACTACATCAACCTGACCGGTCACATCACCGACTCGCTGATCACCATCGCCGGCGGCCCGCTGTGGAACCGCCTCTCCGAGGAGGACCGCGAGATCTTCCGCGAGGTCTACGCCGAGGCCGGCGAGCGCATCACCGAGGACATCCTGCAGTCCGAGGAGGATCTGGTGGCCTGGTTCGAGGAGCAGGGCACCACGGTGAACGAGGTGGATATCGAGCCCTTCCGCGAGGCCACGCTTCCCGCCCACAACGGTGAAGCGGCCACCTGGGATCAGGAGACCTACGACCGCCTCCAGGCCATCGGCCAGTAAACCCTCCCTCCATTGCGGACGTTGCACCACCTCCGGAGACGGGGGTGGTGCGCGGGAGTCTGACATGAATCAGCCTGACCGAGACGAGGCGACAGTCTTCGACTTCGTCGAGGAAGACGACTTCGACGCGCGCGATTATGGCCTCGAGGATTACCTGACCCTGGGGGTCTTCTGGCTGCTGGCGCTGGACGTCTTCCTGCAGTTCTTCACCCGCTACGTGCTGGGCAATTCCATTGCATGGACCGAGGAGATGGCCCGCTACCTGCTGGTGGTGGTCGGTTTTCTGGGCGGCACCATGGCGGTGCGCAAGGGCTCGCATATCGCCGTGGAGTTCTTCTATCGCTACATGCCTGCCTGGATGGCGCGCACCTCCTCGACGCTGGTAGACCTGATCAATGTCGCCTTTTTCGCCGCCATGGCGTGGATCACCTTCAAGCTGGCGGGACGCACGACGTCGCTGATGGCGTCGGTGGATATCCCCAAGAGCTACCTCTACTACATCGTGATGCTGGGCTTTTTATTGATGCTGGCGCGAGCCGTCCAGGCGGCGATCCGCCACTGGCGCAGCGGCACCAGCGAGCTGATGGGATCACCGTGACGATGACCTGGAGAGTCTGTCCATGCCCAATAGCCTGATCCTGCGACGGCGCGGTGCCCTGGTACCGCCGGTCATCGCAGCCCTTGCCATTCTCGGCTGCCTCGTCCTGGCAGTCACCGAGCAGTACCTTTCGTTTCTCTTTGCCGCGCTGTTCACCATGCTGGTGCTTGGCGTGCCCATCGCCATCGCCTTGGCGGGCTCCTGTCTGGTCTATGTGCTGTTGACCGGGCGCGTGCCCGACGTGGTGGTGGTGCACCGCATGATCAACGGCGTCGACAGCTTTCCGCTGCTGGCCATCCCGTTCTTCATTCTCGCCGGCAACCTGATGAACAACGGCGGCATCACCACGCGCATCTTCGACTTCGCCAAGGCTCTGATGGGCTGGATGCGTGGCGGTCTGGGGCACGTCAACGTCGGCGCCAGCATCGTCTTCTCCGGCATGTCCGGCGCTGCCGTCGCCGATGCCGGGGGGCTGGGTACCATCGAGATCAAGGCGATGCGCGATGCCGGCTACGATCAGGGGTTCGCGGTGGGCATCACTGCGGCATCGTCCACCATCGGTCCCATCATCCCGCCCAGCCTGCCCATGGTGATCTATGGCGTCATGGCTTCGGTGTCGGTGGGTCAGCTTTTCGTGGCCGGGCTGATACCGGGGCTGCTGATGGGCATCGTGCTGATGGTGATGATCACCTGGCTGGCGCGGCGCCGCGGCTATCCTCGCGATGCCACCTTCGCCCTGTCGGTGCTGTGGCATACCTTCAAGCGCGCCTTCCTGTCGCTGCTCACCCCGGTGATCATCGTCGGCGGCATCATGAGCGGTGCCTTCACGCCCACCGAGGCGGCCATCGCCGCCGTGGCCTACGCACTCTTCCTCGGCGGCGTGGTCTACCGCAGCCTGACCTGGCGGCGTCTGCTCAAGGTTAGCATGGAGACCATCGAGACCACTGCGGTGATCCTGCTGATCGTTGCCGGGGCTTCGATCTTCGCCTGGATACTGACCAGCAATCAGGTCACCCAGCTCGTGGTCGAGCTGCTCGGCCCCTTCGCCGACAACCCGGTCGCCACCCTGATCATCATCAACGTCGTGCTGATCGTCGTCGGCTGCTTCATGGAGACCATCGCCGCCATCACCATCCTGGTGCCGGTGCTGCTGCCCCTGGCGGTGGGCGCCGGGGTCGATCCGGTGCATTTCGGGGTGATCATGGTCCTCAACCTGATGATCGGGTTGCTGACGCCGCCGGTGGGCATGGTGCTATACGTGCTCTCGCGGGTGTCGAACATCTCCTTCGAGAAGTGCATGCGCGGCACTCTGCCGTTCCTGGTGCCGCTGGTGCTCGCCCTGCTGCTGGTGACCTTCATCCCGGCAATCTCGATGTGGTTGCCGAACCTTATCTACCGCTGAGCATGAGGAAGACCGACCGATGAGTGACGCCTGCCAGGATTTCCGCGTGCAGTGCGGTGAGCTGGAACGTTTCATGCTGGCGGCGCTGGCCCGTGCGGGGGCCGATGCCGCTTCTGCGGAAGCGGTGAGCCGGGCGCTGGTGACTGCCTCGCGGATGGGCACCGACAGCCACGGTCTGCGCCTGTTGCCACACTACGTTCGTGCCCTGCAGGGTGGGCGCGTCCACGGTGCGCCCGGGATGCGCTTCGAGCGGCGCCTGCCCGCCACCGGCTATCTGGACGCCGGCGACGGCTTCGGGCACCTGGCCGGCTACACCGCCATGGACCACGCCACGGCAATGGCCGACGAGGTAGGCGTGGGCGCCGTGGCGGTGGGCAACTCCTCCCACTTCGGAGCGGCGGGCTGTTACGCCCTGGCTGCCGCCGAGCGCGGCCTGATCGGCCTGGCGGTGTGCAACTCCGATCCTTTCGTGCTGCTGCACCAGGGCAGCCGTCCTTTCCACGGCACCAATCCCATCGCCTTTGCCGCTCCGGTGGCAGGAGGGCCCCCCTATCTGCTCGACATGGCCACCAGTTCGATTCCCTGGAACCGGGTGCAGCAGTACGGGGCCATCGGTCGCGAGCTGCCCGACCAGGTGGCTGCCGATGCGCAGGGCGATGTGACCCGTACCCCGGCGGAGGTGGCGGCACTGCTGCCGCTGGGGGGCAGTGACTTCGGCTTCAAGGGAGCGGGGTTGGGCGGCATGGTGGAGGTGCTTAGCTCCACCCTTTCCGGCATGCTGCACGGTTTTCGTCTGCTGCCCATGGGCGGGCCCGACATGACGACTCCGCGCGGGGTGGGGCACTTCTTCCTGGCGCTTCGCCCTGATGCCTTCGCCACGGGGAATCCCTTCCCCGAGTGCCTTCGGGAGTACCTGGACGACCTGCGTGCCCAGCCCGGCCGCGACGGTGGGCAGGTCATGGCCCCGGGAGACCGCGAGTGGACCTGCCAGGCGCGCCGCGATGTCGAGGGCATTCCGCTGGATAGCGCCAATCAGGTGGCCTACGCCGAGCTGGCCGAGAGCCTCGGCGTGCGGGCGTTGCAGCCGCTGGATTGAGCGGGACGAGGTCCTAATGCAGTAAGATGGCGGCCAGATTCCGGGCAACCAGGAGAACCAGCCCATGTCCCGATACCGGATCGAGCGCAAGACGCTCTCCGAGCAGGTCGCCGAGCAGCTCGAGGCGGACATCCTCGATGGACGGCTCGGCGAGAACGATCAACTGCCCTCCGAGCGCGAACTGATGGAGCAGTTCGGCGTCGGCCGGCCGGCGGTGCGCGAGGCGCTCTTCTACCTGCAGCAGCTAGGCCTGATCGCCATCAACAGCGGCACCCGGGCGCGGGTGATCCGGCCCACCGCCGAGGCGGTGATGGCCCGGCTCTCCGGGGTGACCCGCCAGCTGCTCGCCAAGCCCGACGGCCAGCAGTACTTTCAGGAGGCCCGGGCGCTGTTCGAGATATCCCTGGCCCGTTATGCGGCACGTCACGCCAGCGACGAGGATCTGGCGCGCCTGCGCACGGCACTGCAGGACAACCGCGATGCCATGGGCGACGAGGCTCGCTTCAAGCGTTCCGACAACGACTTTCATGGCACCCTGGCGAGCATTGCCCGCAACCCCATCTTCGACGCCATCCACGTGGCGCTCTCCGAGTGGCTCGACGACCGCCGCGCCCAGGTGCTGCAGCAGAAGGACGAGGACAAGGCGGCTCTCAAGGCCCACGTCGAGATCGTCGAGGCCATCGAATCCCACGACCCGGATGCCGCCGAGGCGGCGATGCGGCGTCACCTCGATCGGCATTACGGGACCTATATGCAGCTCAAGAAGCGCCTCTCGGAATAAACAAATGTCTGCGCGAGCGAATCGCTGCAAGTTTACTCGGTGCTGGTCCGTCGACAGGCCCCGGAGCGCCGGACCGTCGATGAGGCGCTGTGAACCCGTCCTTGGGCGCTACTTTTGCCCTGCTTCGCTCTCGCATCCTGCTCCGCTTGCAGGACCGGTGCTGGCCATCCATGGCCAGCCCGTTCGGAGCGATGCTCCTCACCCATGGCAAAAGACCTCCTCTTCGGCCTGTTCCCGGCGCCCCTCGTTGAGCGCAGCCACGGTTTACAGCCTATAAAGAAACGCCGCGCTTCCAGGGAATAAAATCATACTGCGCCAACCCCACTGCCTTGGGAATGTAGCGCCCCGAGGCGGCGTCGATGCACAGCGTCAGCAGCCGCTCAGCCAGTTCGTTGATGCTCGCTTCGCCGCGGATAATGGGGCCGGCATCGAAGTCGATGACGTCACGCATGCGCCCCGCCAGCTCGCTGTTGCTGGCGATCTTGAGCACCGGGGCGACCGGGTTGCCGGTGGGCGTGCCCAGCCCCGTGGTGAACAGGATCAGGTTGGCGCCGGAGCCGGCTAGTGCCGTGGTCGATTCGACGTCGTTGCCCGGCGTGCAGAGCAGACTCAACCCCTTGCGCACGGCGGGCTCGGTGTAGTCGAGAACGTCCACCACCGGGCTGTCGCCGCCCTTCTTGGCGGCACCGGCGGACTTCATGGCGTCGGTGATCAGGCCGTCGCGGACGTTGCCGGGGGAGGGGTTCATGGAGAAGTCTGCCCCGACCGAGGCGGCATGCTGCTGGTAGGCTTCCATCAGGGCCTGGAAACGCCCGGCCACGGCGTCGTTGCGGCAGCGGGCGATCAGCTCGTGTTCCACGCCGCACAGTTCGGGGAACTCGCTCAAGATGCCGCTGCCGCCCAAGGCCACCAGGCGGTCGATCACGCCGCCCACCAGGGGGTTGGCGGAGAGCCCGGAAAAGCCGTCGGAGCCGCCGCACTCCACCCCCAGCGATAGCGCCGAGAGTGGCGCCGGGGCGCGTGCGACCCGGTTGGCTTCGGCCAGGCCATCGAAGATGGTGGTCAGCGCCTCGCGGATCAGCGCCGTTTCGCTCGTGCTGGCCTGCTGCTCCAGATAGTGTACCGGGCGCAGTCCTTTGGGATCGCGCTCGGCCACGGCGGCGCGCAGCATCTCGATCTGTGCCTTCTGGCAGCCCAGGCTGAGCACCGTGGCGCCGGCCACGTTGGGATGGCAGATGTAGCCGGCCAGCAGCCGACACAGCGCTTCGGCGTCGTCGTCGGTACCACCGCAGCCCAGGGTGTGGCTCAGGAAGCGAACCCCGTCGACGTTGGGGAAGAGCCGCTCGCCGGGCGGTTCGGCCGGCGCCTGGCCAGCGGCGCCGTGGAGCAGTTCGCGGGCCATGCGCTTGTAGTCGCGGTAGGGGTCTTCGCCCAGGGCGTCGGCCACACACTGGCGCAGCACCTCGATGTTGCGGTTCTCGCAGAACACCAGCGGCACCACCAGCCAGACATTGGCGGTGCCCACCTGGCCGTCGGGGCGGTGATAGCCGTCGAAGGTGGCGCCCTGGAAGGCGGTGACGTCGGGAGCTTGCCACTCACCGCGCCGCGCCTGGGGCTGGCTGGTGGCGGTGCTGTGTTCGGTATTCTCGGTGGTGATGGCCGTGCCCGCGGCGATGGGCCGGATGGCTCGCCCCACGGTGACGCCGTACATGATCACCGCCTCGCCGACCGCCAGGTCGTGGAGAGCGAACTTGTGCTTGTGGCGGATCGCCTCCGCCAGACGCAGGAGGCGGCCGCCATCGTCGATCTCACTGCCGGCGGGCAGGTCCTTGAGGGCCACGCGCACGTTGTCGGCGGTGTGCACGTGAAGGCTGGCCAGCCGGGCGCTGTCACTGGCGATCGTATGGGGCATGGTCGGCCTCCGCTAGAGCGTTTCCAGGGAAACGAGTTGGATCGTTGCCTTGCACATGACGCTCCCCGGTCAGCGGCTGGGTTCGGCAACGACGGCCTGTTGCTGTTCGCCGAGCCCCTGGATGCCCAGGCGCATGCGCTGGCCGGGCTTCAGATAGGTCGGCGGCTGCTGGCCCATTCCGACCCCCGGGGGCGTGCCGGTGGAAATGACGTCGCCCGGCTGCAGGCTCATGAACCGGCTCAGATAACTGATCAGGAAGGGCACGCGGTAGACCATGGTGCGGGTGTTGCCATCCTGGTAGCGCTGGCCATCCACCTCCAGCCATAGGTCGAGGGCGTGGGGGTCGGCGACCTCGTCGGGTGTCACCAGCCAGGGGCCCAGGGGGCCGAAGGTGTCGCAGCCCTTGCCCTTGTCCCAGGTGCCGCTGCGATGAAGCTGGAACTCCCGCTCGGAGACATCGTTGACCACGCAGTAGCCGGCCACGTGCTCCATGGCTTCGGCCTCGTCCACGTAGCGCGCCTCCTTGCCGATCACCACGCCGAGCTCCACTTCCCAGTCGGTGCTGGAGGAGTCGCGGGGAATGATGACGTCGTCGTTTGGCCCGCAGATGGCACTGGTCCACTTGTTGAAGACCACTGGCTCGGGCGGCACCTGGGCGCCGGTTTCGGCGGCGTGGTCGGAGTAGTTCAGGCCGATGCAGATGAACTTGCCGACGCGACCCACGCAGGGGCCGAGACGGGTGTCAGCCGGAGCCTCCGGCAGGCGCGAAGGGTCGAGCTCGGACAGCCGGGCCAGCGACTCGCGGCTCAATTGCGAGCCGGCCAGGTCGTCGAGGTGGGCGGAAAGGTCGCGGATTACGCCATCGGCGTCGAACAGCCCGGGTTTCTCGTGCCCCTTGGGGCCGAAACGCAGCAGTTTCATGGGGTCTCCTTGCGGTTCAGGTCAGCCAGCCGCCGTCGATGACCTGGGCGGTGCCGGTAGTGTAGGCGGACTCATCGGCGGCCAGGTACGTGGCCAGGGCGGCGATCTCTTCCGGCGTGCCGAGTCGACCCAGCGGCTGGCGAGCCAGGAATTCGGCGCGCACCTCGTCCTCGGCGCGCCCCTGCTGGTGGGCCTGCTCGCGGATGCGCTGGCGCAGCGAAGGGGAGTCCACGGTGCCGGGGCAGATGGCATTACAGCGGATGCCGCGGTCGATGAAGTCGGCGGCGATCGACTTGGTCAGGCCGATCACCGCTGCCTTGGTGGTGCCGTAAGCGCAGCGGTTGGGCACGCCCTTGAGGCTCGAGGCCACCGAAGCCATGTTGATGATGCTGCCCCCGCCATGCTCGATCATGGCCGGCAGCAGGGTGCGGGTCAGACGTGCCATGGCCGTGACGTTGAGCGCCAGCGACAGCTCCCAGTCGGCATCCGAGCCGGTGAGCAGCGAGCCGCCGGCCACGAAACCGGCGCAGTTGAAGAGCACGTCGAGCGGAGGCAGCTCCCCGGCCAGGGCCTCCACGGCCGGGGCATCGAGCACGTCCAGGCGGCGGATTTCGATGCCCTTGGCGTCGCCGAGATCCTGCAGCTTCTCGTCGTCGATATCGGTGGCGATGACCCGTGCCCCCTCGGCGGCGAAGCGCAGGGCGGCGGCGCGGCCGATGCCCTGGCCGGCAGCGGTGATCAGGGCCGTCTTGTCCTTCAAACGCATGGTTCGGGCTTCCTGACGTTATAGCGGATTGTTGTGGTGGAGCCGTGTCGCGTTACTGGTATGACAGGATACTAGCCTGACGATATGCACGAGTATGGATCAGTTCTCCGGGATTGCCAACATCGGCTTCAGGTGGCCGTCGCAGCCCATGGCAAGGCTTTCGGTCGGGCCCTTGGTGTCGGGCGTAGCAAGCTCTTGGCTGATCTCGACCAAAGTCTAAGCGCTGACCTATCTTTGCCATACTACCATACTAGTCATATCAGTTAGCCGGCGTCAGCCGTCAGTTGCGATACGGGAGTCGCGTCATGAACACTACCTTGCAGAGCCTTTGGCGAGAGGAAGACAGCCACACCTCCGTGCGTCAGCGGCTGTACCAGGTGCTGCGCCAGTCCATCATTCGCATGGTGCTGGCTCCGGGACAGGCGCTCTCCGAAAAGGAGATTGCCGACACCTTTGCGGTGAGCCGGCAGCCGGTGCGCGAGGCATTCATTCGCCTTTCTGAAGCGGGGCTCGTCGAGGTACGTCCGCAGCGCGGCACCTACGTGGTGAAGATCTCGCAGCAGGCCGTACTCGAGGCGCGCTTCGTGCGCGAGGCGGTGGAGGTGGCCGTGGCCCGGGCAGCGGCGGAGCAGGGGCTGGCGCCGCGGGTGTTGGCCGAGCTCCATGAGCTCCTCGAGCGCCAGCGGCGTTGTATCGAGCCCCACGACTACGATCGTTTCTACCGGCTCGACGAGGCCTTCCATCGCACCTTGTCACTGGGTCTGGGCCAGCAGGCGGCATGGAAGGTCGTCGAGGAGGTCAAGGCGCAGTTCGACCGGGTGCGCTACCTGAGCATTCCTGATGCAACTCCTCTCGAACGGCTGATCGAGCAGCACGCCGCGATCGTGACGGCGATCGAGCAGCGCAGCCCCGAGGCAGCGGAGCGGGCCATGCGCGTCCACCACCGCGAGATCTTCCAGTCGCTGCCCGACCTGGTGAGCCGCTTCCCCGAAATGTTCGAGGGCGTATCGGTGGCCGCCGGCGGCCGGGAGGAGGTCGCATCATGAGGATCGAGCAGGCCTATGTCATCGTCACCTCGCCGGGGCGCAACTTCGTCACCCTCAAGATCGTCACCGAGTCGGGCACCTACGGCATCGGCGATGCCACCCTGAACGGGCGCGAGATGGCCGTGGTGGCCTATCTCGAGGAGCACGTGATCCCGGCGCTGATCGGTCGCGATGCCAGCCGTATCGAGGACATCTGGCATTATTTCTATCGTGGCGCTTACTGGCGGCGGGGGCCGGTGACCATGTGTGCCATCGCGGCGGTGGACCTGGCGCTGTGGGACATCAAGGCCAAGGCCGCGGGCATGCCGCTCTACCAGCTGCTGGGCGGCAAGAGCCGCGAGCGGGTGATGACCTACGCCCACTGCACCGGGCGCGACATCGATGCCTGCCTCGATGAAATCGAGAAACACGTCGACATGGGCTATCGGGCGGTGCGCGTGCAGGCCGGCGTGCCGGGCATCCCGACCATCTACGGTGTGGCCAAGCGCGAGGGCGAGCGCTACGAGCCGGCGGATTCCGAGCTGCCCGCCGAGCACGTGTGGAGCACCGAGAAGTATCTCAATCACGTGCCCAAGCTGTTTGCCGCGGTACGCGAGCGCTTCGGCGACGATCTTCACGTGCTGCATGACGTGCACCACCGGCTGACGCCCATCGAGGCGGCACGCCTGGGCAAGGCGGTCGAACCCTACCACCTGTTCTGGCTCGAGGACTGCGTGCCGGCCGAGAATCAGGAGAGCTTCCGCCTGATTCGCCAGCACACCACCACGCCCTTGGCGGTCGGGGAAGTGTTCAACTCGATCCACGACTACCGCGAGCTGCTCGAGAACCAGTGGATCGACTACATCCGCACGCCGCTCTCCCACGGCGGCGGCATCACCCACCTGCGGCGCATCGCCGACCTGGCCGGGCTCTACCACGTGCGTACCGGCTTTCACGGCCCCACCGACCTTTCCCCGGTGTGCCTGGGTGCGGCGATTCACTTCGATACTTGGGTACCCAATTTCGGCATCCAGGAGCACATGCCGCATACCGCCGAGACCGATGCGGTCTTCCCCCACGACTACCGTTTCGAGGACGGCCACTTTCTGGTCGGCGAGGCGCCAGGGCATGGGGTCGACATCGACGAGGCGCAGGCCGAGCAGTATCCCTACGAACGCGCCAGCCTGCCGGTCAACCGGCTGGAAGACGGCACGCTGTGGCACTGGTAACGAGGTAACTCCATGAAAGCCTTTGAAGTTCGCGCCCCCTTGGACTATCGCATCACCGAGATCGAGATGCCCCGGGCCGCCGCTGGCGACGTCCTGGTACGTGTTGCCTTCGCCGGCATCTGCGGTTCGGACATGCACATCATCCACGGCGACAACGCCTTCGTGCGCTTTCCGCGCATCACCGGCCATGAGTTCGCCGGCATCGTCGAGGCGGTGGGCGAAGGCGCCGAGGGAGTCGCGGTAGGCGATGCCGTGTGCATCGACCCGGTGATCAGCTGCGGCGAGTGCTACCCCTGCCGTATCGGTCGCCCCAATGTCTGTGCCGCCCTGGAGGTGATCGGCGTGCACCGCAACGGCGGCTTCGAAGAACGGGTCAACGTGCCGGCGGGCAACGTGTACCGCCTGCCCGATGGGCTGGGCCTGGACGCCGCGGCGCTGGTCGAGCCCTATTCCATCGCGGCCAACGTGCTCGATCGCATGCAGCCTCACCCTGGCGATCGGCTGCTGATCTTCGGCGCTGGGGTGATCGGGCTGACCATTCTGCAGATGGCGCGTGCTCTGGGTATCGAGGACATCACCGTCAGCGACGTGATCGATGCCCGCCTGGCAACCGCCCGCGAACTCGGTGCCACGCGCACCGTCAATGGCGCCGAAGCGGACCTCGAAGCGCAAATGGCCGAGCTCACCGGTGGCGAAGGCGTGCCGCTGATCGCCGATGCCGCCTGCGTGCCGGCGCTGCTGCCGCAGATGCTGCGTATCGCTTCGCCGGCCGGGCGCATCGGGCTGCTCGGCTTCAATCCCACACCCAGCGATCTGGTGCAATTGGAGGTGATCAAGAAGGAGCTGACCCTGGTCGGCTCGCGACTCAACAACCGCAAGTTTCCGGAGGTGCTCGAGCTGATGGCGTCCGGCCGCCTCGACCCGCTGGCGCTGGTGAGTCACCGGTTGCCGCTGGACGAGATGCCCGGTGCCATCGACATGCTCGACCACCACCCTGAAAAGGCGCGCAAGGTACTGATCCAGATCGGTACCTGAAGCGCTCGTCATGCTAGCCGCAACAATCCATAACAAGCCAAGTCAGGAGCGCTCACATGTTCAAACAGCTCATTACCGCTACTGCCCTCGGGGCAACCCTGTTCGCTAGCCAGTCGCTGCTGGCTGCCGATTACACCCTGCAGTTCGGCCATCTCGCCAACACGGAGAACATCTGGCACCAGGCCGCCGAGAAGTTCAAGGAGGAGGTCGAGGCCAATTCCGACGGGCGCATCGAGGTGGAGATCTTCCCCAACGAGCAGCTCGGCGCGGAGATGGACGTCATCAACAGCATCCAGCTGGGCACCGCCGACATGACCATCACCGGCGAGAGCCTGCAGAACTGGGCGCCCAAGGCGGCGATGATGGCGGTGCCCTATGCCTTCCGCGACTCGGAGCATCTGCACGCCGCGGTGAGCGGCGAGATCGGCGAGGAGATCGAGGCGCAGATCACCGAGAGCGCCAACCTGGTGCCGCTGGCCTGGTTCGAGCGTGGCCCGCGCCACCTGACCACCAATCGTCCGGTCGAGCATCCCGACGATCTCGATGGCCTGCGCCTGCGCGTGCCCAATGTGCCGCTGTTCGTGGATACCTGGGAGGCGCTGGGCGCGCGGCCCACTCCCATGGCTTTCAGCGAGGTGTTCACCGCCCTGCAGCAGAATACCATCGAGGGTCAGGAGAACCCGCTGAGCCTGATCGAGAGCGCCAGCTTCTACGAGGTGCAGGACTACGTGAACCTCACCGGCCATGTGCGCAGCTGGATCTACGTGGTGATCGGCAAGAACCAGCTCGAGGAGATGCCCGAGGAGCTGCAGGAGGTGATCTTCGAAGCCGCCAAGACCATGCAGGACTACGAGGCCGAGCTCTTCGCCGAGGACGAGCAGCGCCTGCGCGACGACCTCGCCGAGCGCGGCATGGAGTTCGTCGAGGTCGAAACCGAGGCGTTCGCCGAGCAGGCACTGCCCGCCGTGCGCGAATCGCTCAACGAGGAGCAGCGTGAGCTGCTCGACGCGATCCAGGATCTGTAACCCGCGTTCCGGGTGGGCAATGCCCGCCCGGCACCTTAATCCAGCCGCGGCCGTGCGCCGCCTGAGGTAGCGGTATGTCGTCTCCAGAGCACGAAGCCGATATCGAGCGCCAGGTCATCGAGGAGCTCGATACCCTCTCGAAGGTGCCCAAGTTGGGGGGGCTGCCCGGACGGCTGATCGGCTGGGCCGACCGCCTCTTCATCGGCCTGGCCGTGCTGGCTCTGCTGGGCATCGCGGCGGCCGTGCTGTTGCAGATTGCCGGGCGGCTCTTCCTGCCCTTCTCGCCGGCCTGGACCGAAGAGCTGTCGCGTTACCTCTTCATCTACATGGTGGCGCTGTCCTCCGGGGCGGTCATCCACAGGAATCGTCACGTCAACGTCGAGCTCTTCCATCATTGGCTGGGGCACCGCGGCCGGGCGCTCTACCAGGCGCTGGTGTGCCTGCTGGTCGGCGCCTTCGCCGCCATCGTGCTGCCCTATGCCTGGGTGTACGCCGAGAACGGCGGCTGGCAGACCTCGCCCACTCTGAAAGTGTCGATGTTGTACATCTTCTTCTCCACGGTGGTGCTGTTCGCCCTGGTTCTGGTCTACAGCGCCATCGGATTCGTAGAGGGGCTCGCCGCCCTGTGGTGCAAGCCCCCGTCTGCCGATAGGGAGCCCTCCGCATGGAAGTGACCCTGCTCTTCATTACCTTTCTGGTGCTGCTGCTCGTCGGGGTTCCCATCGCCTTTTCGCTGGGCATCGCCTCGCTGGCCTATCTGCTGCTGGAAGGCATCTCGTTGACCATCGTGCCGCAACGCATGTATGCCGGCATCGACACCTTCGTGCTGCTATGCATTCCCGGCTTCGTGCTGGCCGGCAACCTGATGAACGCGGGCAACATCACCGAGCACATCGTGCGGTTCGCCAATGCCCTGCTGGGCCATATCCGCGGTGGTCTGGGCCTGGCCAACGTGGGCGGCTCGATGATCTTCGGCGGCATCTCGGGCACCGCGGTGGCCGATGCCGCAAGCATCGGCTCGGTGATGATTCCCGGCATGGCCAAGTCGGGCTACGACAAGCCGTTCGCCGCGGCGGTGACGGCCGCCTCGTCGACCATCGGGCCGATCATTCCGCCCAGCGTGCCGATGATCATCGCCGGCTCGTTGACCGGGGTCTCGGTGGGGCGGATGTTTCTGGCCGGCGCCGTGCCGGGGTTGCTGCTGGGCGTGGCGCTGATGATCACCGCCTATCTGATCGCCGTGCGCCGCCGCTACCCCAAGGGCGAGCGGGTACCCCTGCCGCAGTTGCTACGCGAAGCGCGCACCGCCTTCTGGGCGCTGCTGATGACGGGCATCATCCTCTACGGCATCATCGGCGGCTTCTTCACTCCCACCGAGGCCTCCATCGTCGCCAGCCTGTATGCACTGGTGGTGGGCATGTACGTCTACAAGGGACTCACCTGGCGCAAGCTGCCCGGCATCCTCAGCGACACCGTGCTCACCTCCTCGGCGCTGCTGCTGCTGGTGGGCCTGGCCAATCTGTTCGGCTGGATTCTCACCAGCCAACAGATTCCACAGATGGTGGCCGACGTCATCCTGGCGATCAGCGACAACCCCATCGTGGTGATCCTCATCCTCAACCTGATCCTGCTGTTCGTGGGCGCGTTCATGGAGACCATCGCCGCGCTGATCATCCTCTTCCCAGCGCTGCTCGGGGTGGCGACCGGGGTGGGCATGGACCCGGTGCATTTCGCGGTGATGGCGGTGCTCAACCTGATGATCGGTCTCACCACACCGCCAGTGGGGGTATGTCTGTTCGTGGTTTCGGGCATCGGCAACCTGCCGATGCTCACCGTGGCCCGCGCCATCCTGCCGTTTCTGGCGTGCAACTTGGCCGTGCTGCTGCTGGTCGCCTACGTGCCAGCGATCTCACTGTGGCTGCCAAATCTCATCATGGGGCAATGACTGGGAAGTCGGCCTGCAAGCGACAAGCGCGAGGAGTCTGCAATGAGTGATGTTCAGCGCGTGCCGGCCGCCGAGCCTGCCGGCCGCATCGGTATCGTCCACCTCGGTCTGGGCGCCTTTCATCGCGCCCACCAGGCGGTCTACCTGGAGCGCTACCGGCAGCAGAGCGGCGATACCGCCTGGGGCATCGCCAGTGCCAACCTGCGTAGCGGCGTGGCGCTGGTGGACCGTCTTGGGGAGGCGGGTTGCCGCTACCATGTTGCCGAGTACGCCGACAGCGCGCATGTCACCCTGCGCAAGATCGGGGCGATCGAGGAGGCGTTGTTCACCGGGCGTGACGACAACGGCCAGTGGGGGCGCGATCTCGAGGCGCTGCTGGTGCGCCTGAGCGATCCGGCGGTGCGCATCGTCACCCTGACGGTGACCGAAAAGGGCTATTTCCTCAATCCGGCGACCGGATCGCTGCTGGTCGACGACCCCATGGTGGCGGCGGACATGGCCGCACCCAACGCGCCACGCACGGCGCTGGGCATCCTGGTCGAGGCGCTGGCGCGTCGTTGGGCAGCCGGCACGCCACCCTTCACGGTGCTCTCTTGTGACAACATGCCCAACAACGGAAAGCGCACCCGTGCCGCCGTGGTTCAACTGGCGGCGAAGCGCGATGCTCCCCTGGCGGCGTGGATCGAAGCCAAGGTGGCCTTTCCGTGCAGCATGGTCGACCGCATTGTTCCGGCGATGACGGAAGCCGATTTTGCCCGCCTGGCCGAGCTGGGCGTCGATGACCCCAACGCCGTGGTCGGCGAGGCCTTCGCCCAGTGGGTGGTGGAGGACGACTTTCCCCAGGGGCGCCCCGACTGGGAGGTCGTCGGCGTGGAAACCGTCGCCGACGTTGCGCCCTTCGAGACCATGAAACTACGCCTGCTCAACGGCAGCCATTCGTTGCTGGCCTACCTGGGGGCGCCGGAGGGCATCGAGACGGTGGTCGACGCCGTGAGTCTCCCCGACCTGAGCGCCCTGCTGCACCGCTACATGCTCGACGAAGCCGCCCCGACCCTGTCGATGCCCGAGGATACGGATCTCGAGGCGTATGCCGAGCAGCTCCTGACGCGCTTCGCCAACGACAGCCTGCAACACCGCCTGCATCAGATCGCCATGGATGGCAGCCAGAAACTGCCGCAGCGCTGGTTCGAGGGCGCTCGGCAACGCTACCGGCTTGGCGAAACCGCGCCCTGCGTGGCCTTGGGCATGGCCGCCTGGATTCGTTACACCGCCGGCCGCGACCGCCAGGGCCAAGCCTATGCGGTGGACGACCCACTGGCCTGGCGCTTCGCCCAGTTGCACGAGCGTCACCACGGCGATGGCCCGGCGCTGGTCGCCGCCTTCCTGGGCATGGGCGACATCGTGCCGCCGGCGCTGGCGGCGGCCCCGGGCTTTGCCGAGGCGGTGACCGAGGCCTATCGTACTCTGACCGAAGAGGGGCTCGACGCCGCCCTGGCGGCGGCGGTGCGAGCCTGACAGAGGAGCTTCCCCATGGAACACACCTGGCGCTGGTTCGGGCCCGCCGACTCCATTCGACTCGACGAGATTCGCCAGACCGGTGCAACCGGCATCGTCACGGCATTGCACGAGGTGCCCAACGATCAGGCCTGGTCCGTGGTCGCCATCACCCAGCGCAAAGCGCTGATCGAAGCCGCTGGCCTCACCTGGTCGGTAGTGGAAAGCGTACCGGTGCCCGAGGCGGTCAAGCTGGGCCGCCCCGAGCGCGATGGCCTGATCGACACCTACTGCGAGACCCTGCGCAACCTGGCGGCCTGTGGCATCGACACCGTCTGCTACAACTTCATGCCGGTGCTCGACTGGACCCGCACCGACCTGGCCTGGCGCCTGCCCGAGGGCGGGCTGGCGCTGCGCTTCGACCAGACCGCCTTTGCCGCTTTCGATCTCTACTTGCTTGCCCGGCCCGGCGCTGCGGCCGAATACAGCGAGGCCGAGCAGGCCGCGGCCCGGGCCTACCTCGACGGCCTCGACATGACCGGCCGCGACGCCCTGGCCGATACCTTGATCGCTGGCCTGCCGGGCGCCGAGGAGCACTATACGCTGGCGCAATTCCGCCAGGCCCTGGCTGCCTACGACGGCATCGACGCCGCGCGGCTGCGCGAGAACCTTCGCTATTTCCTGGCAGCGGTGGTGCCGGTGGCCGAGGAGGTGGGCATCCGCCTGGCGATTCACCCCGACGACCCGCCGCGTCCGTTGCTGGGGCTGCCGCGGGTGGTTTCCACGCCCGACGATGCCCAGTGGCTGCTCGATGCGGTGCCTAGCCCCGCCAACGGCCTGACCCTGTGTACCGGCTCCTTCGGGGTGCGTGTCGACATCGATCTGGCCGCCATGGCCCGGCGCTTCGGTCCCAAGATCCACTTCGCCCACCTGCGTTCGACGAAGCGCGAGTCACCGGACTCGCGCTCCTTCCATGAGGCGCCGCACCTCGACGGCGACGTCGACATGGTGGCGGTGATCCAGGCACTGGTGGACGAGGAGCGGCGCCGCGAGCGCGAGGGTGGGCAACGCCTGCCGCTGCGGCCCGACCATGGCCATCATATCCTCGACGACCAGCAACGCAGCACGGCGCCGGGCTATCCGCTCTACGGCCGCCTCAAAGGGCTCGCCGAGCTGCGCGGCGTGGAACGGGCGGTGCGGCAGTTGACCTGACGGCTTGCCATACCTCGACCGATGAGGCGGCCCCTTGGGGCCGCCTTGCGTTATGGCTTGGCGCAGTGAGCTATCTCAGTGAGTGCGGGTCATCCTTCCCGCTTGCCATCCACCAGCCGGCTCACGCCCAGCGGGTTGCCGTCCTGAAGTGCCTCGGGCAACAGCCCCTCCGGCAGGGCCTGATAGCACACCGGGCGCAGGAAGCGGTGGATCGCCGCGCTGCCCACCGAGGTGGTGCGTGAGTCCGAGGTGGCCGGGTAGGGCCCGCCGTGGACCATGGCGTGGCACACCTCGACGCCGGTGGGCCAGCCGTTGGCGAGAATCCGCCCCGCCTTGCGCTCAAGCAGCGGCAGTAGCGACTTGGCCGCTTGCGTGTCGCCGTCGTCCATCTGCAGGGTGGCGGTGAGCTGGCCTTCCAGGGCTTCGGCCACGCTGCGCATCTGGGCGAGGTCGTCGCACTCGACGATCAGCGAGGCGGCGCCGAACGCCTCGGCGTGGAGCGCCGCGTCAGCGAGGAAGTCGCCGGCACTGGCCGCGAACAACGCCGCCTGGCACTGATGCGGGCCCTCGCCAGCCTGACCGCGGGCCACTTCCCGAACCTTGGCGTGCGCCGCCAGGGCGCCGACAGCATCCGTATAGGCGGCGTGGATACCAGGCGTGAGCATGGTCTGGGCGGCGCTGCCCGTGACCGCCTTGCCGGCAGCCTCGGCGAAGGCGTCGAGTTCGGGGCCCTTGACGCCGATCACCAGGCCGGGATTGGTGCAGAACTGCCCCGCGCCCATGGTCAGCGAGCCGACGAAGCCCTCGGCGATCGTGTCGGCGCGTGCCTTCAGCGCTTCGGGAAGCAGGAACACCGGGTTGATGGAGCTCATCTCGGCGTAGACCGGGATCGGCTGGGGACGCGCCTGGGCGGTCTTCATCAAGGCGGTACCGCCACTGCGTGAGCCGGTGAAGCCCACCGCCTGGATGCGCGGGTCGGCGACCAGCGCCTGGCCGATCTCGCGTCCGGAACCGAACAGCAGCGAGAATACGCCTTCGGGCAGGCCGCACTTGGCCACCGCCGATTGCACGGCACGGCCCACCAGTTCCGAGGTGCCGGGATGGGCGGAGTGGGCCTTGACGATCACCGGACAGCCGGCGGCCAGCGCCGAGGCGGTATCGCCGCCGGCCACGCTGAAGGCGAGCGGGAAGTTGGAGGCGCCGAACACCGCCACTGGGCCCAGGGCCACATGGCGCTGGCGCAGGTCGACGCGGGGCATCGGCTCGCGCTCGGGCAGCGCCGGGTCGAGGCGCACGTCGAGCCACTCGCCGGCACGCACCACCTTGGCGAACAGGCGCAGCTGGCCGCAGGTGCGGCCGCGTTCGCCCTGGATGCGTGCCTGGGGCAGGCCGGTTTCGGCCATGGCACGCTCGACCAGGGCATCGCCCAGGGCCTCGATCTCGCTGGCCACCGTTTCGAGGAAGGTGGCGCGGTCTTCGAGCGACGTCTCGTGGTAGGTGGCGTAAGCGGCCTCGGCGAGTTCACAGGCGCGCTCGACCTCGGCGCGGGTGCCGCCCACGTAGTTGGGCTCGAGGGTCTCGCCGGTGGCGGGGTCGACGGCGGTGATGGGCTGGGAACTGCCGCTGACGGCCTCGCGGCCGATCAGCATCTTGCCTTCCAGGGACATAACGAACTCCTTTCTCTCAAAGCGATTTCACATCGGTGGCGGGGCTGTCCACCTCGAAGCGTAGTGGATTGCGCAGGGGGCGGCCGAACTCACCCAGTTCGATCTCGAAACGGTCGCCGTTCTGGGTCTGGATGCCGTCGGCGAAACTCAGAGTCGCGGTTCCGAAGAAGTGCACGTGTACGTCGCCGGGCCGCCGGAAGCCTGGGTACTTGAAGTGGTGATGCTCCAGGTTGGCCAGACTGTGGGCCATGTTGGCCTCGCCGGTGAGAAAAGGTTTCTCCCAGAGCGTTTCGCCATGGCGCACGATACGACTTACGCCCTCCAGGTGACCGGGCAGTTCGCCCACCAGCAGCTCCGGGCCGAAGCTGCAGGCGCGCAGCTTGGAGTGGGCCAGCCACAGGTAGTTGAAGCGCTCGGTGACGTGATCGGAAAACTCGTTGCCGATGGCATGACCGACTCGCCACGGCTGCCCGTCGTCACCGATCACGTAGAGACCGGCAAGCTCCGGCTCCTCGCCGGCATCCTCGGCGAAGGCCGGGGAGGGAATCTCGGCCTCGGGAGCCACCACGCAGTCGCCATCGCCCTTGTAGAACCACTCCGGCTGGGCGCCGGCCTCGCCGGGGGCTGGCTTGCCACCCTCGACCCCCAACTTGAACATGCGCATGGAGTCGGTCAGCTCGGCCTCGCTGACCTGGGTCTTGGCATGCATCGCCGAGCGGGTGTCGGCGCTGCCCAAGTGAGTGAGGCCGGTGCCGGTCACCCGACAGTGGGCGGGGTCGGGATGGGTCAGCGGTGGTAGCAGGCGTTTTTCGTCGATCAATTGCTGGTAGTCGAGGCGAGTCTCGGTAAGGGCCGCCTCTAGGGTTTGCGCCAGTGGCTGTCCGGTGGCGATGGCGCGCCGAGCCAGCGTGTAGGTGTCGGCGTCGAGCAGGCGGACCTGGTCGATGCTTTCGACCAGGGCGGCGCGTGGGGCGCTGCCGTGGAGGCACTGAATCAGTCGCATGTCGTATCCTCTCTTTGTAATCAGTATGTTACAGAGGCCATATGGCCAGCTGCGGCCAGATCAGCAGTATCGCCAGCACGCACAGTTGGATGGCCATGAAGGGCAGTACTGAAACATAGATGTCCTGCAGGCTGATTTCCGGCGGTGCCACGCTCTTCAGGTAGAAAGCGGCGGGCCCGAAGGGGGGTGACAGGAAGGACACCTGCATGTTCACGGCGAACAGGATGCCGAACCAGATCGGGTCATAGCCTAGCTGGGTGACGATGGGGAGGAAGATCGGCAGGGCCAGCATAGCGATGCCGATCCAGTCGAGGAACAGCCCCAAGACCAGCATGATCGCCATCATCACCAGGATGATCACTATCGGTGCCACCTCGAGGCCCAGGATCACTCCTGACACGAAACGGTTTCCGCCCATCAGGTTGTAGACCCCGACCAGAGCCGCGGCGCCGATGCCGATCCAGATGATCATGCCGCAGGTGTTGAGTGTCTGGCCCAGGCTGTGATGCAGCATGCTCGGCGAAAACTCGCCGCGCAGCACGATCGCCAGGATCACCCCGAACACGCCCATCGCCGCGGCCTCGGTGACCGAGGCGATGCCGCCGTAGATGGTGCCGAGGACCAGGAAGGCGATCAGTCCCGGCAGTAGGATCGCCTTGATGGCATCGAGTTTGCTGGCGAAGGGGTTGTCCTGGGTGGTTTCGTCCAGCGGCGGCCCCATCTCGGGATGCTTCAGGCAGCGCACCAGCACATAGGCGATATAGGAGCCCATCAGGATGATCGCCGGCGTGATGGCGGCGGTGAACAGCTCGGCAATCGACACGCTGGCGATCAAACCGTAGATGATCAACACGATCGACGGCGGCATCATGGTGCCCAGGGCACCGCCGGCGCACACCACGCCGATCGACAGACGCTTGTCGTAGCCCAGCCGCAGCATCTGCGGGAGTGCCAGGATGCCGAGCAGTACGATTTCCCCTCCGATGATGCCGGATAGCGCCGCCAGGAAGAACGCCACCACGATGGTCTGCACCGCCACGCCTCCGGGCAGCCGCCCGGCGAACACCCGCATGGCGTTGAATAGGTCGCGGGCAATGCCGGAGCGGTCGAGCAGTGACGCCATCAGCACGAACATCGGCACTGCCACCAGCGAGTACTCGGTGATGAAACCGTACACACGACTGGTGACCAGCGGCAGCGCGGTGTCGCCGAACCAGCCGAAAGTGAAGGCCATGGCCACCAGGCCGGTAATGAAGGCCAGCGGCAGGCCGGTGATCAGCAGGCCAAAGATGGCGCCGACCATGAGCAGCGTCGCCGTTCCGATATCCATCAACGCACCTCCCGGCTGGGGCGTGCCCGCAGCGACTGGATCAGGTGCAGGGAGGCCTGCAGCGTCATCAGCACCAGGGCGAACAGGATCATGCCCTTGATCAGTGCCGGAAACGGTGGGTTCCAGGAGGTGCCCGAGCGTTCCAGCTGCCACTCGCCGAGCGGGTTGTGCGAGGCATTCCAGAACAGGTGGAAGGCGGCATAGCTCATGGTCAGGCAGAAGCCCAAGGTGACCAGGTCGTTGAAGCGATCCAGCCAGTGCCGGAGGCGTGGACCGACGCTGTCGTAGAGCACCCTGACGCGGATATGGCCATTACGGGCCATGGCTGCGGGGCCTCCGAGGGCGAAGATCATCGCAATGAGAAACACGACCGTTTCGTGCACCCAGGAGGTGGGGGCGTTGAAGGCGTAGCGCATGAAAACCTCGACCACGCTGATACCCATGGCCAGCAGGACCAACCAGGCTGCACCACGTCCGCCACGGGTGACGATGCGGTCGAGGGCGTTACGTTCGGGGGGAATCTCATCCCGCTTCTCGAGGAGGTCGGAAAACTCCTGGGTCTCCGGGGCGAGATCTTGGGTGTCGGGCGTTCGTTGCGACATGGTTCGTCTCTGCGCCGATCGCCCGAGGGACTGCCTCGGGCGATGGGTCGGTTGGGGGGCGCCGAATCAGAGTAGGTTTCGCGAGCGCAGGAAGGCCGTGGCCGAGTCGTAGATCTTCTGGGTCATCTCGTTCTCGTCAGCCCATTCCTGCCACTCTTCTTCGGCGGCGGCGCGGAACTTCTTGCGCTCCTCGGCCGGCAGATCGAAGGGGTGCACCTCGGGGTCTTCCTGCAGCTTCTGCAGGGTCTCGATGTCCTGCTGCTTGAGGCGGGCGATGAGGTCGTAGGCCATGCCGTCGAAGGCTGTCTCGAGGGTGATCTGCAGCTCCTCCGGCAGGTCATCCCAGATATCCTTGTTGATCGATACGGCGATCATCGGCATGGAGTGGAATCCCGGATAGAGCGGGTAGGGGGCAAAGGCGTGCAGGCCCATGGCGTCGTTGTTGGAGAGCACCGTCGAGTCGGCGGCGTCGATCACGCCTTTCTCCAGGCCGGTATATACCTCGGAGCCGGGCAGGTTGACCGGCGTGGCGCCGATGCGTTCGAAGATGTTGTAGACCATGCCTTGGGGAGCACGAATCTTCAGCCCTTCGAAATCCTCAAGGGACTCGATGGGCTCGGTCGAGGGCACCGATTCCAGCGGGAAGGTGGCAGCACCGATCAGATGTACGCCATAGGGGTTGACCAGCTCGTTGTAGAGGGCCTCGCCGTCGGCGTATTTCATGAACTCCAGGAAGTCATAAGGGTTCTGCCAGGCACCGACGAGATTGCCCAGCATGCCGAAGGCGGGGTCTTGACCCGAGAAGTAGCTGGGGTCGGTCATGTGGCCTTGCAGGATGCCGGCGCTGACGGCCTCGAGAGTCTCGGTCGGTCCAACCACGCTGTTGATGGGCATGACCTCGATTTCCACCCGGCCGTCGGTCATGGTGGTGATCTTGTCGGCCCACTCCTGCTTGATCTTGAAGCTGGGTTCGCCGGACGTCTCCGACGCTTGGAATTTCCATTCGTAATCGGCGGCCTGGGCGGAGGATAGGCCCAGCAGTAGGGCCGAGCCGATGAGGATAGGGTGGGGTTCGAAATGGCGCATACGGGCTCCAGGGGTTGTTTGTTGTTACTGGCAGGTAATATGTTGAACATATGAACATCATGTTCAACATATACTTTAGTCGTGTCACTCTCACCGGCGAGACATAACGTCTTGCCGCATGCAATGAAGGACTTGGCAATGCAGCGCATTCACATCGGTCTGGTCGGGGTGGGCAAGATCGTCCGCGACCAGCACCTGCCGGCTCTGGCCGAAAGCCCCGATTTCCATCTGGCAGCGACGGCGGACCCTCACGCCCGACACGACTCGGTACCCGGTTACGCCGCCTTGGGCGACATGCTCGAGGCGCATCCCGAGCTGGAGGCGGTGGCCATCTGCACGCCGACGCATCTGCGTTACTCGCAGGCGCGTATCGCCCTCGAGCAGGGCAAGAGCGTGCTGTTGGAGAAACCGCCGGGCGCGACCTTGAGCGAGGTCGAGGACTTGGTGGATATTGCCGAGCGCCAAGGCGGTACCCTGTTCGCGGCCTGGCATTCGCGCTTCGCTCCGGCCGTGGCGCAGGCCCGTGAGTGGCTCGAGGATAAGTGCATTCGGCGGGTCGAGATCGACTGGCGGGAGGACGTGCGGGTCTGGCACCCCGGCCAGGCATGGATCTGGGAGCCGGCCGGCATGGGCGTCTTCGACCCCGGCATCAATGCGCTGTCGATCGTCACCGAGATCCTGCCGCGCGCTTTTTTCCTGCGCGATGCGCGGCTCTGGGTGCCCAGCAACTGCCAGGCGCCCATCGCCGCGGCGCTGACCTTCAGCGATACCGAGGGCCTGCCGGTCGTGGCCGGTTTCGATTTTCGTCAGCCGGACCCGCCCATCTGGAGCATTCACGTCGACACCGAGGCGGGGCGTCTCAGCCTGCTGCAGGGCGGCTGCCGACTGGAAGTCGACGGCCGGTGCCTGCTCGACGCCGAAGAGCGCGAGTATCCGGGGCTTTATGCCAGGTTCGCCGAACTGATCCGGGACGGGCGCAGCGACGTCGACCTGGCGCCTCTGCGGCATGTGGCGGATGCCTGTCTCGCCGCTCGGCGCGAGCCAACGGAGCCCTTCATCGAGTGAGTTAGAGGAGCCCCTGCTGGCGCTGGTGCCCCACCAACTCCCGCAGCATGGTCATCAGCGTTGCCGCCCCGGGAGATGGCCGGCGACGCCGCAGGCTCACCAGGCCGAACGGTTGCACGCTGAGCCGTTGATGGAAGGGCAGGATGCGAAAGCGTGTCGGCGCGCACAGCAGGTCGGCGACCTGACGCGTGGTGGCGGTGATCGTATCCGAGCGGTCGATCAGTGCCAGCGCCACCAGGATGTCGGTGGTGTCGACGATCTGCGCTGGCGGCTCGATGGCATGGTGGAGAAACAGCGCGTCGACCCGCTGACGCATCAATGCTCCCTGGGGTTGGAGCGCCCACGGATAGCCGGCCATGGTTTCCAGCGTCAGCGGATCGGCACCCGACAGGGGGTGCCCTTCCCGACACACGAAGCAGATCTCCTCCTCGCCGATTTCCTCGAACACGAACGGGTCGGTCGAGACATCGGCCGGAATCCGGGTGATGGCGAAATCCAGCTCCCCTTCCAACAGCCTCGGAACCAGCCGCTTGCTGACGTCGACCTCGACGCTGACCTTGAGCCTGGGGTGGGTGCGGTGCACCCGCTCGATGGCGCTGGCCAGCAGGGTCACTGCCGGCGCCATCACCGTGCCGATGGCCACCTTGCCGGCATTGCCCTCGAACAGGGCGTTGAGCTCCTCGCCGGTATTGTGAAGCTCCGAGAGCATCGCCTGGGCGTGCCGAACCATGACCTCGCCATACCAGTTCGGTACGAGGCCGCGTGAATGGCGGTCGAACAGCTTGATGCCCAGTTGGGCTTCGACATCTCCCAGCAGCTTCGAGGCGGCCGGCTGGCTGATGCCCAGCTGTGCGGCCGCGCGATGCAGGTTGCGCTCCTCGTCGAGGGCCAGAAAGAGCTGAAGGTGGCGCAACTTTAGTCGAGCCTGCAGGAACCAGTCCTCATCCAGCGTGCGCATGTCGCCTCTGTGCTGTCGTTATCGATATCAATTTGTGTATCAAGCAATAGCCTGATGCATATTGGTTGGTTATGTCATGGCTGTCTACTGTAGCGGCTGTATCCGCGACGAACGCGGTGTACCGATAACAACAATGCCAGGATCAAGGAGATCGATCATGCCACTCACGTACGCCTCGATGCGCCGTGCCGGCACGCCACTGCGGCTCAGCGCGGGCGCTGCTGCCATGCTGATGTTCGGTGTGGCCGGCATCCATGGCAACACCGCAACGGCGTCCGACGGCGCGGCCGAGCGAAGCGTCGATCGGTCGGCGTTCGGCCAGTTGCCCGACGGCCGCCAGGTCGACGTGTATCGTCTTACCAACGCCAATGGCATCGAGATGCGCGTCATCGACTATGGCGGCGTCATCCTCTCGCTGAAGACACCCGATGTTCAGGGTGAATTCGACGATATCGTGCTGGGTTTCGATTCGCTGGACGACTACCTCTCCGATGCCTATCGCCAGGCCAACCCCTACTTCGGTGCCCTGATCGGCCGCTACGGCAATCGCATCGCCGGCGGCCAGTTCTCCCTCGATGGGCAACCCCATTCCCTGGCGACCAACGATGGAGACAACCATCTGCATGGTGGCCAGCAGGGGTTCGACAGAGTGCTTTGGCAGGTCGAACCGTTCGAGAGCGATGCAGGGGCCAGCCTGGTCCTGCGTTATACCAGCGAGGATGGTGAGGAAGGCTATCCAGGCACCTTGGAAACGGAGGTGACCTATACCCTCACCGATGCCGATGAGCTGATCGTCGATTACCGGGCGACGACCGACAAGGCGACGCCGGTCAATCTCACCCAGCACAGTTATTTCAATCTCGAGGGGGAAGGCAGTGGCAGCATTCTCGATCACCACCTGATGATCGATGCCGACGCCTTCACCCCGGTGGATGAAGGGCTGATTCCCACCGGCGAAATCCGCTCCGTCGAAGGCACGCCGTTCGACTTTACCCAGCCGACGCCGATCGGCGAGCGCATCGAGCAGGACAACCGGCAGCTGACGTTCGGCAAGGGCTACGATCACAACTTCGTGCTAGCCGGAAGTGAGGCCTCGAGCGGCGATCCCACGCTGGCCGCCAGGGTATGGGAGCCCGATAGTGGGCGCCTGTTGGAGATAGCCACCACCGAGCCGGGCATCCAGTTCTACTCGGGCAATTTCCTCGCCGGCGACCTGACGGGCAAGCGGGGTGAAGCCTACGAGCACCGCTCCGGATTCGCGCTGGAGACCCAGCACTTCCCCGATTCGCCCAATCAGGCCGACTTTCCTTCGACGATTCTCGAGCCGGGAGACACCTACCGCTCACGGACGATCTACCGCTTTTCCGCGCAGGAAACCTCGGGCTCGTGATTCATGAGCCCAACACTAACAACAATCCCTTCGAAACTTCAGGAGTACGACATGTCCATGACAACGACTTTCACCCGGATGGTGCTGAGCGCCAGCCTGGCACTCGGCACCGTCGGCGCGGCACAGGCCGCCGAGGAGGACGTCAAGATGGGCTTCATCGTCAAGAAGCCCGAGCAGGCCTGGTTCATCAACGAGCAGGAGGCCGCCACCCAGGTTGGCGAGGAACTGGGTTTCAGCGTCGTTCGGCTGGGTGGTGAAGATGGCCAGGAGGTGCTGAGCGCCATCGACAATCTCAACTCTCAGGGAGCCCAGGGCTTCGTCATCTGTCCGCCGGATGTGCGTCTGGGGCCGGCCATCATGAACCGCGCCAACCAGTACGGCATGAAGGTGGTCACGGTGGACGACCGCTTCGTCGATGGTGACGGCGAGCCCATGGAAGAGGTGCCGCATTTGGGCATGTCGGGCTACAAGATCGGTCAGCAGGTTGGTGAAGCGCTCGTCGCCGAAATGGACGCACGCGGCTGGGATCCGCAGGAGGTCGCGGCGCTGCGCATCACCAACAATGAGCTGCCCACCGCCAAGGCGCGCACCGATGGCGCGACCGATGTGCTGCTCGAGCTGGGTTTCCCGGAAGAGAACGTCTTCGATGCGCCGCAGCAGAACACCGATACCAGCAGTGCCTTCTCGGCGGCCTCGCCGGTCATCTCTCAGCACGAGGAGTTCGATCACTGGATCATCTACGCGCTCAATGAGGAGAGCGTGCTGGGCGGCGTGCGCGCCACCGAACAGTACGGCCTCGAGGCAGAGGATGTGATCGGAGTGGGCATCAACGGTTCCGGTGCCGCCTTCGCCGAGTTCTCGCGCGAAAACCCGACGGGGTTCCACGGCACCGTGGCGGTGAGTTCCACCAAGCATGGCCGCGAGACGGCGGAGAACCTCTATCGCTGGATCACCGAAGGCGAAAAGCCGCTGCCCAACACCGAGACCTCCGGCACCCTGATGACGCGCGACAACTGGCAGGATGTGCGCGACCAACTGGGGCTGTGACGGTGACGGCTCACGGTGATCGGGAGAGCGACATGACGGAACCCTATCTGCGATTCGACGGCATTAGCGTGGTCTTTCCCGGCGTGCGGGCGCTCGACAAGGTCAGCTTCGGTGCCCGCGCCGGTCAGGTGCATGCCCTGATGGGCGAGAACGGCGCCGGCAAGTCGACGCTGCTCAAGGTGCTCAGCGGGGTCAACCGCGTCAGCGAAGGCGCCCTGTGGATCGACGGCGAGCGCCATGTGTTCGCCAACGCCCGCGAGGCGCTCGGTCAGGGTATCGCCATCATCTATCAGGAACTGACGTTGGCGCCCAACCTGTCGGTGGCCGAGAACCTGCTTCTCGGCCAGTTGCCGGTCAGCCGCGGCTTCATCGACCGGCGGCGGCTGCGTGAGCGGGCGATGCGCATTCTCGAGGAACTCGGCGAGGGCGACATTCACCCCTCGACCAAGGTGCGCGACCTCTCCATCGGCCAGCAACAGATGATCGAGATCGGTCGGGCGCTGCTGCGCGACGCCCGCATCATCGCCTTCGACGAGCCCACCAGCAGCCTCTCGGTGCAGGAGACGCGGCAGCTCGAGCGCATCGTCGCGCGGCTGCGCGACGAGGGCCGCGTGGTGCTCTACGTGACCCATCGCATGGAGGAGGTTTTCGAGATGTGCGATGCGGTCACCGTGTTCCGCGACGGCAAGCACATCCATACCCACGAGAACCTCGATTCGCTGGATCACGACACCCTGGTCAGCGAGATGGTCGGTCGCGACATCGATGACGTCTACGGCTACCGCGAGCGTGAGCTGGGCGATGTGATGCTCGGGATTGAGGCGCTCGAAGGCAAGGGGTTGCGGGCGCCCGTGAGCTTCGCGGTGAAGCGCGGTGAGGTCTTCGGCCTGTTCGGCCTGGTCGGTGCCGGGCGCAGCGAGCTGATGCGGCTGGTGTGCGGTGCCGAAACCGCCAGGGCGGGCGAGGTACGCTTCCAGGGCGAGGCGCGGCGCTTCGCCAGCCCCCGCGAGGCCATTCGCCAGGGCATCGCCATGTGTCCCGAAGATCGTAAATCGCAGGGCATCTTTCCCGTCGCCAGCGTGGCCGACAACCTCAACATCAGCTGCCGGCGTTTCTTCAAGCGCTGGGGCATGCTGCGCAACCCGCGACGCGAGCATGCCAACGCCGAGGAGTTCATCCGGCAGCTGAGCATCAAGACCCCGGGGCCGCGCACGCCCATCGGCACGCTCTCCGGCGGCAATCAGCAGAAGGTGATCCTGGCGCGCTGGCTGGCCGAGAAGATCGACCTCATCGTGGTCGACGAGCCGACGCGTGGCATCGACGTCGGCGCGCGTCGCGACATCTATACCCTGCTCTACGACCTGGCCGAGCAGGGCAAGAGCGTCGTGGTGATTTCCAGCGACCTGGCCGAAGTGAGCTCCATCTGCGACCGCATCGGCGTGATGCGCGACGGCGAGCTCATCGACATCGTGCCACGCCGGGAGGCCTCCCAGGAGCGTCTGCTGGGCCTGGCGCTGCCCGCCTGAGCCTTTGACAAGCGAATTGAAAGCGCATCGACAAGAGCCATCTGAGGGATTCCACATGACCACTCAAAAACTCGCTGGGGGAGACGGCAGCATGACGGCTGCGCCCCCGCGCCGGGGGTTGCCCAAGCCCTTGCGCACCCTGCTCGACACGTCCGGGCTGATCGCCATCTTCGTGATCCTGTTCGTCGCCCTGGCCGTGTTCATCCCGGGCTTTCTCACCGGGCGCAACATGGTGGGGCTGCTGCTCTCCGTCACCCTGATCGGCACCATCGCCACCACCATGATGATGGTGCTGGCGCTGGGCGAGGTCGACCTGTCGGTGGCCTCGATCGTCGCCTTCGCCGGCGTCGTCGCCGCCGTGGTTACATCGGCCTCGGGCAGCGTGGTGATCGGCGTGCTCGGCGGGGTGCTCGCCGGTGGCGCCGTGGGGGCCTTCAACGGTTTCGTGGTGGCGAAGTTCGGCATCAATTCGTTGATCGCCACGCTCGCCGCGATGGAATTCGTGCGCGGCCTGGCCTACATCACGTCCGGTGGCGACGCGGTGATGATCACCGTTCCGGCTTTTTTCGACCTCGGCAGTGCGTCCTTCCTCGGTTTGACTCTGCCGGTGTGGACCATGATCGCCTGCTTCGTGATCTTCGGCGTGCTGCTCAACATGACCGCGTTCGGGCGCAACGTGCTGGCCACCGGCGGCAATGCCGAAGCGGCGGCGCTGGCCGGGGTCAACGTACGCCGTCTCAAGATCATCGTCTTCGGCCTGCAGGGTGTGGTGGCCGGCATCGCCGGCGTGCTGTTGGCCTCGCGCATGGGGCTGGGCGATCCCAACACCTCCATGGGGTTGGAGCTGGCGGTGATCTCGGCCTGCGTGCTCGGTGGCGTGGCCCTCTCCGGCGGCGTGGCCACCATCACCGGCGTGCTGGTGGGCGTGCTGATCATGGGCTGCGTGCAGAACGCCATGGGCCTGCTCAACGTTCCCACTTTTTATCAATACCTGGTACGCGGCGCGATCCTGCTGCTGGCGGTGATGTTCGACCGCTGGAAGCAGACCCGACGTCAGCGTGCATGACCCTTCGGTTTCAGGAGACCTCGTATGACCGACCGCAAGCGTCCCTTGCGCAGCGCCCAGTGGTTCGGCACCGCCGACAAGAACGGCTTCATGTATCGCAGCTGGATGAAGAACCAGGGCATCCCCGACCATGAGTTCGAAGGCAAGCCGATCATCGGCATCTGCAACACCTGGTCGGAGCTCACGCCCTGCAATGCGCACTTCCGCAAGTTGGCCGAGCACGTCAAGCAGGGCGTGCTCGAAGCGGGGGGCTATCCGGTGGAGTTTCCGGTGTTCTCCAACGGCGAATCGCTGCTGAGGCCCACGGCGATGTTCACCCGCAACCTGGCCAGCATGGACGTGGAGGAGTCAATACGTGGCAACCCGCTGGATGCGGTGGTGCTGTTGGTGGGCTGCGACAAGACCACCCCGGCGCTGCTGATGGGGGCGGCGAGCTGCGACATTCCCACCATCGTGGTGACCGGCGGGCCGATGCTCAACGGCAAGCACGAGGGCAAGGACATCGGTTCGGGGACCGTGGTCTGGCAGCTCTCCGAGCAGGTCAAGGCGGGCCAGATATCGATCCACGACTTCATGGCCGCCGAGGCCGGCATGTCGCGCTCGGCGGGTACCTGCAACACCATGGGCACGGCCTCGACCATGGCCTGCATGGCCGAGTCGCTGGGCACCTCGCTGCCCCACAATGCGGCAATTCCCGCGGTCGATTCGCGTCGCTACGTGCTGGCGCATCTCTCCGGGAATCGCGTCGTGGAGATGGTCGAAGAGGATCTGCGACTGTCCAAGGTGCTCACCAAGGAGGCCTTCGAGAACGCCATTCGCACCAATGCGGCCATTGGCGGGTCGACCAATGCGGTGATTCACCTCAAGGCCATCGCCGGGCGCATGGGTGTCGATCTCGCTCTCGATGACTGGAGTCGCGTCGGGCGCGGCACGCCGACCATCGTCGATCTGCAGCCCTCGGGGCGTTTCCTGATGGAGGAGTTCTACTATGCCGGCGGGCTGCCCGCGGTGCTGCGCCGGCTCGGCGAAGCCGACCGTCTGCCGCACAAGGAGGCGCTGACGGTCAACGGCAGGACGCTGTGGGACAACGTCAAGGACGCCCCACTCTACAACGACGAGGTGATTCGCCCGCTGGACAACCCGCTTCGCGAGGATGGCGGCATGTGCGTGCTGCGCGGCAACCTCGCCCCCAACGGTGCGGTATTGAAGCCCTCGGCGGCGACCCCCGAGTTGATGACCCACCGCGGCCGCGCGGTGGTGTTCGAGGATTTCGATGACTACAAGGCGCGCATCAACGACCCCGACCTCGAGGTCGATGCCGACAGCGTGCTGGTGATGAAGAACTGCGGGCCGCGCGGCTATCACGGCATGGCCGAGGTGGGCAACATGGGCCTGCCGTCGAAGCTGCTCGAGAAAGGCGTGACCGACATGGTGCGCATTTCCGATGCGCGCATGAGCGGCACCGCCTATGGCACCGTGGTACTGCATGTCGCTCCCGAGGCCGCTGCCGGCGGGCCGCTCGCTGCGGTACGCAACGGCGATTGGATCGAACTCGACTGCGATGCCGGCGCGCTATACTTGGATATCGACGACGCCGAGCTCGAAGCGCGCCTGGCCGAGTGCGACCCCACCGCCGAATCGCGCCGGATCGCCAGCGACGGCGGCTATCGTCAGCTCTACATCGAACGCGTGCTGCAGGCCGACGAGGGCTGCGACTTTGATTTTCTGCGCGGCTCACGCGGCGCCGACGTGCCGAGGCATTCGCATTGAGCCAGTTGGAAGGAGAGCGACGCATGGTCGACGGTTCGATGATCGAGTGCGCATGGCGCGGTAGGGCTCAGCTGGGCGAAGGTCCGCTGTGGTGTCCCGAGCGGGGGGCGGCCGGTCAGCTGCTGTTCGTCGACATTCTCGGGCGTCGCCTGCATGTCCATGACTTCGCCAGCGAAGAAACCCGTGGCTGGTCGCTCGATGAGGCGTGCTGCTGGCTGGCACCACGTGGTGACGGCGACGGTTTCATCGCCGGGCTCGCCTCGCGGTTGGTACATCTGCGTCTCCACGATGACGGGCCGCATATCGTCAGTGCCTGGGATACACCCGACGAGCCGGCGGGCAATCGTTTCAACGACGCCATGGTCGACGGCTGTGGCCGACTCTGGTTCGGCTCGATGAGCGATCTTGGCGAACCGGGCCGGGGGGCGCTCTACTGCCTCGACGGCGCGGGGCTGCGCCGGGTCGATCGCGGCTACGGCGTCGCCAACGGTCCCGCCGCCAGCCCCGACGGGACGACGCTCTATCACAGCGATACCGCGGCCGGTATCGTCTACGCGTTCGACCTGTCGCCCGACGGAGGGCTGTCCGGCAAACGTGAGCATCTGCGCTTTCCCGGTGCCCAGGGATACCCGGATGGCATGACCTGCGATGCCGAGGGGGGCCTGTGGATCGCCCACTGGGGCGGTGGGCGCGTCAGTCGTTTCCTGCCCGACGGGGCGCTGGACGAGACTCTGATTCTGCCCGCCTCGCGGGTGACGTCCTGCGCCTTCGGTGGGCCCGAGCTCGACCAGCTCTATATCACCACCGCGGCCGACGGCCGCGACCAGGAAGCCCTGGCGGGCAGTCTGTTCCGCGTTGCTCCCGGGATTCGCGGCCTGGCATCGCCGGCGTTCGCCGCCTAAACGGGCTCGAGCCAGCTGCCCAGCGTCTCCTCGCCCGGCTCGATGCCCAGCGCCTCGGCCGTACCCTGCAGCACGTCTCGCGCGGCCTGGAAGGCGTCGCGTGGCCGCCGGGCGCGAATCGCCTCCATGACCCGGCGATGACGTTCGAGGCTGGCCTCGGGGTCGGTGGTGCTGTCGTTGGACGTTTCCACCAGTAAATGAATCGAGGGGCGCAGGATATGCGAGAGCTGCGCCCAGACGATGTTGTGACTGGCCTTGAAGATGGCCACGTGGAAGGCGACGTCATGATCGCTGAAGCGCTGTCGCTCCTCGGCGCTCTTGCCGTGCAGGTGCCGGCTCATGCCTTCCAGCGCTTCTTCGATGGCCACCAGATCGAGGGCTTTGGCGCGCTTGGCCGCGGTCATCGCCACGTAGGGTTCGACGTCCAGGCGGAAGGCTAGGATCTCGCGCTGGATGCGTGGGTTGGGAGAGGCATAGCGGGTCATCCACTCAGTGACCGACGGATCGAGGATGTTCCACGCTTCGTAGTCGCGGACCTTGGAGCCGTGGCCGGAAATCCGCGCGATGATGCCGACGTCGACCAGCTGGCGCAGATCGCTTCTCACTGCCGAGCGGTTGATGGCGAACTGCTCGCAGAGGTCGATCTCCTTGGGAACGAAGTCGCCGGGCTGATAACGCCCCGAGAAGATGGCCTCGGCGAGGTATTCGACCACGCTGGGACGGGCAGGCTTGGCGGTGCGCTTGGGGGGAATGGCAGTCATGGCAGCTCATGTCGACGATCTGCTTCATAACCTGTCATATGTTCAACATACGAACAATGCGGCCTAGGTCGTAACGCCGGAGCATCGGGCGGTACATGGCCATTGCTCGGGAGGGCCCGGCTCCTGGTGGCGTTAGCTGGGCAGCTCGGTCAGCCGTACTGGGTCGGTGGCCTCGAGAATCAGGCCGATCCCGCCCAGGCATGTCATGTCGCGATCCCACGAGTGGATGGCGAGTCGACTCGCGCCCACCAGTTCGGGCACCAGGGCCTCATCGATGGCGGCCTCCAGCGCCGGTTGCATGACCGCATAGCCGCGCACGCCGGAGCCGGTGATGAGCACCAGGTCGGGATTGAACAGGGCTAGTACGTTGGCGATGCCGTAGCCGAGGGCGCGCCCCGCCTTGTGGTAGATCTGGCGTGCCACGGGGTCGCCTTGCTCGGCGAGATGCACCAGGGCCTGCATTTGCTCTTCCGAGGGATGGGCGCTGTCGCCTGGCGGCAGTGGTAGCAGCGTACGGGCCTCGCGATAGAGGGCATAGTCGCTGGCGTAAGCCTCGATGCAGCCGCGCCGGCCGCAGGCGCACAAGGCTCCGCCGGGTTCGAACTTGCTGTGGCCGATCTCGGCGGCCGAGCCACCGGCACCGAGAAACGGCTTGCCGTCGATCAGCACCGACATGCCGATGCCGTAGCCGAGCATGATGACGGCAAGGTTGGGCGTATCGGCGTACGCCGGCTGGCGGGCGAGCATGCTGGCGATGCAGTTGGCGTCGTTCTCGAGCATCACCGGACAGCCGAGACGTGCGGCCAAGGGGGCAGCCAGCGGGGTGCTGCGAAAGCGCAGCGCCGGTGACCAGATGAGCATGCCGCTGGCCGGTGACACCACGCCCTGTACGGCAAGGCAGACGCCACCCAGGTGGTGGGGCTCGTCCGGCAGGGCGGCCAGCGTCGCGAGGATCCGCTGCTCGAGAAGATCGCAGAGCGTTTCCGGGGTCAGGTCGGCGGTGTTCAGCGTGCGTGTCTCGGCGTGGCGTACCTGGCCGGCGAAGTCGCCCACTACCACCTGCACCTCGTTGAGCGAGAGCTTGACGCAGGCCACTCGTGCCGCTTCGGGTTCCAGGCGAATCAGTGTCTTGGGGCGGCCACGGCCACCGTGGCGATGGGGTTCGGCGGGCAGCTCGGTGACCAGGCCATGGCGCAGCAACTCGGTGGTGATCGCCGTCACCGTGGCCGAACTGATGCCGTTTGCCGTACCCAGGTCAATGCGAGCCATGGGGCCCTGGTTGCGCAGGGTGTCGACGATGGCGAGCGTGTTGTCTCTCCTGGTGAGATCGGGTGCTAGGCTGGTCATGATGACGTCGCTTCCGGATTATTTTGGTTGCTGAATTATATCAGCGTATAACCGCTGAGAATTCCAGTCGACGATGGTACTTGCCGCCAGAAAAGGCGATTTCTGACGAGATGCCAGCATGGAGGGGCAGTCTCGTTGTGGATGACATGCGACCAAAGTTGAGTCTGCAGCTATTTATTTTTATGTCTAAAGTAAATCGTGAGCCGGCTCAGCCATGCCTACAACAACAAACGGTGATACTCATGTCAGACCCTTCCGCCCGTTACCCCAGCCTGGATGCCCGCGTGGTCTTCGTCACTGGCGGCGGTAGCGGCATCGGTGCCGCCTTGGTGCGCGCCTTTCACCGGCAGGGGGCGAGAGTTGCGTTCGTCGACATCGACGATGCGTCCAGCCGCCGCTTATGCCGAGAGCTCGACCAGGAGAGCGGTCGCGCACCACTTTATCGCCACTGCGACATCCGCGACATCCCCGCATTGCTGGCGGTTCTGGATGAGGTGCACGAGGCGCTGGGGCCGGTCGGCACCCTGGTCAACAACGCCGCCAACGATGAACGCCACGACTGGCGCGAGCTCAGTGTCGACGACTGGGACGAGCGCATGTCGGTCAATCTGCGCCCCATGTTCTTTGCCATCCAGGCGGTGACCGAGCGCATGGCGGCGGCCGGCGGCGGCTCGATCATCAACTTCGGTTCGATCAGCGTACAGAACGCCATCGGTAATCTCTCCGCCTACGTTACCGCCAAGGCGGCGGTGCACGGCCTGACCCGCAGCCTGGCCCGCGATCTCGGCACCCGGAACATTCGCGTCAATACCGTGGTGCCCGGCTGTATCCTCACCTCACGTCAACTCGAGCGCTGGATAGGCCCGGAGGACGAGGCACGAATTCAGGAGCACCAGTGCCTCAAGGTGCGCTTGTTGCCCGAGCACGTGGCGCCCACGGTGCTGTTTTTGGCTGCCGACGACAGCGCCCAGCTGACCGGTGCTGCCATCCCGGTCGACGGAGGGTGGGGCTGATGAGTCGGGAACGCTCTACCGTACTCGAGGCGCGTGGCATCGACCGCGCCTTCGGCGGCAACCAGGTGCTGTTCGGCATCGACATGGCGTTGCAGCCCGGCGAAGTGCACGCCTTGCTGGGCGAGAACGGCGCCGGAAAGTCGACCCTGGTCAAAATTCTGGCCGGCTATCTGCCGCCCAGCGATGGAGAGGTGCGCGTCGACGGCGAGCCGAGGCGCTTTCGCGGCAGCGGCGAGGCTGAGGCCGAGGGCATCGTGATGATCCACCAGGAGCTGGCGCTGGCCGAGCAGCTGACGGTCGAGGAGAACATCTTCCTGGGCCGCGAGCTGCGCCGCGGCCCCTTTCTCGACCGCCGGGCGATGCGCGAACGCTGCCGCGAGGCTCTGGCCGAGCTGGAAACCCGGGTCGATCCCCGGGCCCGGGTCAAGGAGCTGTCGACGTCCGACCAGCAGATGGTGGAGATCGCCAAAGCGGTGACTCGCGACGTGCGCGTACTAATCATGGACGAGCCCACCGCCAGCCTGACCGAGCACGAGGTCGAGGTGCTCTTCGCTCTGGTCGACCGGCTGCGCCGGCGTGGCGTGGCGATTCTCTACATCTCCCACAAGCTGCGTGAGATCGAGCGCATCGCCGATCGTGTCACCGTGCTGCGTGACGGCCACCTCATCGATTCCGGACCCGTGGCCGGGCGCAGCAAGGAAAAGCTGGCACGACTGATGGTCGGGCGCGAGATCACCGAGATGTATCCCGAGCGTACGCCGGCTGCCGATGATGCGCCGCTCGTGCTGGAGGCCTACGACATCGTGGTGCCCGGGGCGGTGCGCCGGGCCAGCTTCACCCTGCGTCGCGGTGAGGTGCTGGGCTTTGGTGGCGTGGTGGGGGCGGGGCGCACGGCGCTCATCGAGTCGCTGCTGGGCCTGCGGCCCCGCACCGGCGGCGAGGTGCGCCGCAACGGGCGGCCCGTGCGCCTGCGCCATCTGCGCGACGCCGTGCGCGAGCGTATCGCCTACCTCACCGAGGATCGCAAGGGCAAGGGGCTGGTGCTCAATATGGGCCTGCGCCCCAACTTCACACTGCTCAACCTACGCGCCTACTGTCGGCCGCTGATCGATCGTCGCCGCGAAGAGCAGGCCTTCCAGGAAGCTGTCGAGCGTTTCGACATCCGCCTGCGTACCACGGTGCGCAGCGCTGGCGAACTCTCCGGCGGCAATCAGCAGAAGCTGCTGCTGGCCAAGGTCATGTCCATCGACCCCGAGATCGTCATCATCAACGAGCCGACCCGGGGTATCGACGTGGGCACCAAGCAGGAGATCTATCGCTTCATCCGCGAGCTCACCGACGCCGGGCGTTCGGTGATCCTCATCTCATCGGAGATGCCCGAACTGATCGGCCTGGCGCACCGGGTCGCAGTGATGTGTGCCGGCGAGCTGACCGGCATCCTCGAGGGCGAGCAGATCAATGAACAAGAAATCATGCAGTACGCATCCGGCATCAAGGGGGGAGAAGCGGATGAACGACGTCGTGCCTGAGCGCAAAGCGCAACCGTCCAGCGGTGGCGGCTTCTCTCTGGATCTCAAGACCTGGGGGCCGTTCATCGCTCTGCTCGCCCTGGCGTTGCTGGGGGTGCTGATCAATCCCGCCTTTCTGGGGCTGGACAACCTCTCGAACATGCTCACCCGCAGCGCCTTCATCGGCATCATCGCCGTGGGAGCCACCTTCGTCATCACCGCCGGCGGTCTGGACCTCTCGGTGGGCTCCATGGCGGCCTTCATCGCCGGGGTGATGATCATCCTGATGAACGGTCTGGTGGAGCAGTTCGGACCTGGCCTGACCACGGTACTGTTGGGCGTCGGTGCCTCGCTGATCCTGGGCGTCGGTGCCGGCTTCATCAACGGCATCGTCACCACCAAGGGCAAGATCGAGGCGTTCATCGTCACCCTGGGCACCATGGGTATCTACCGTTCGCTGGTCACCTACCTGGCCGACGGCGGCACCCTGACCCTGGACTGGAACGTGCGCGACGTCTATCGCCCGGTCTACTACGACAGCCTGCTGGGCGTGCCCATCCCGGTGCTGGTGTTTCTGGGGGTGGCGCTCGCCGGCTACGTGCTGCTCAACCACACCCGCTTCGGGCGCTACTGTTTCGCCATCGGCTCCAACGAGAAAGTGGCCGAGTACAGTGCGATTCGAGTCGATCGCATCAAGACCCTGACCTATGTATTGCAGGGTGTCTGCGTCGCCGTGGCGACCATCATCTACGTGCCGCGGTTGGGCTCGGCTTCGGGGGCCACCGGGGTGCTCTGGGAGCTCGAGGCGATCGCCGCGGTGATCATCGGGGGTACCGTGCTCAAGGGCGGCCATGGCCGCATCTGGGGCACGGTGGTGGGTGCCATCATGCTGACCATGATCGGCAACATCCTCAATCTCACCGACGCCATCTCCAACTATCTCAACGGTACGGTGCAGGGGATCATCATCATCGTGGCGGTCTACCTGCAGCGCGCATCGTGGAGGAAGGCGGGACCCTGATCCCGTCAGCATTGGCAGCGACAACAAGCACAAGTATGAGGAGCAAGAGCATGCCACACATCAAGAAGACACTACTCGCCCTGGCCGTCTCGGCGGCCGTCGGCGTGCCGACCGCCGCCACGGCACAGGAGGTCACCATCGGGGTCTCGATTCCCGCGGCGACTCACGGCTGGACTGGCGGTGTCAATTTCCACGCCGAGCAGGCCAAGGAGCGCCTCGAGTCGCTCTATCCCGACATCGAAATCACCATCTCCACCGCCGGCGACCCTGGCGAGCAGGCCAACGACCTCGAGGACCTGGTGTCGCAGCGCGACATCGACGCCCTGGTGGTGCTGCCGTTCGAGTCGGGGCCGCTCACCGACCCGGTGCGGCGGGTCAAGGAGGAGGGCGTCTTCGTCACCGTGGTCGACCGCGGCCTCGACCAGGAGGGTATCGAAGACCTTTACGTGGCCGGCAACAACCACGAGCTGGGGCGCGTCTCCGGCGAGTACATCCGCGAGCGTCTCGATGGCGAAGGCGAGATCGTGGTGCTGCGCGGCATTCCCACGGTCATCGACGACGAGCGGGTGCAGGGCTTCCAGGAGGCCATCGAGGGCAGCGACATCGAGATCCTCGACATGCAGCACGCCAACTGGAACCGCGACGACGGCTTCGAGGTGATGCAGGACTTCCTGGCCCGCTTCGACAACATCGATGCCGTCTGGGCCCAGGACGACGACATCGCCCTGGGGGTGATCGAGGCGGTGCGCCAGGCCGAGCGCGAGGACGAGCTGTTCATCGTCGGCGGCGCCGGCATGAAGGACATCATCAAGCGGGTGATGGAGGGCGACGACCTGGTACCCGTGGACGTGCTCTATCCGCCGGCGATGATCGCCACCGCCATGGATCTCACCGTGCAACACTTCACGTCCAATGGCCCGGTGGTCGGCGAATACATCCTCGGCTCGCCGCTGATCACACCGGAGAACGCCGAAGAGTACTACTACCCCGACTCTCCGTTCTGAACGGCGTGGCGGCACCCCCAGGGTGTCGCCGCGCTCTCGACGTTCGTGACACCGGCAAGAGAGGCTAGACATGAAGACCATCAAGGGACCGGCGCTTTTCCTGGCGCAGTTCGCTGGCGACGAGGCGCCGTTCAACAGCCTGGAAAGCATTGCGGCCTGGGCGGCGGGTCTGGGCTACGAGGGCGTACAGCTGCCCAGTTGGGATGCTCGCCTGATCGACCTGAAGAAGGCGGCCGAGAGCCAGACCTACTGCGACGAAATCAAGGGCACCCTGGCCGAGCACGGCCTGGCGTTGACCGAACTCTCCACCCATCTGCAGGGCCAACTGGTGGCCGTGCATCCCGTCTACGACGAGATGTTCGACGGCTTCGCGGTGCCCGAGGTGCGCGGCAATCCCCAGGCCCGGCAGGCCTGGGCGGTGGAGCAGCTGCACCTGGCGGCTCGCGCCTCGCGCAACCTGGGGCTGACCGACCACGGCACCTTCTCCGGCGCCCTGGCCTGGCCCTTCGTCTACCCCTGGCCGCAGCGCCCGGCGGGGCTGATCGACAGCGCCTTCGACGAGCTGGCCAGGCGCTGGCGGCCGATCCTCGATGCCTTCGACGAGGCGGGGGTGAATCTCTGCTACGAGATCCATCCCGGCGAGGATCTGCACGACGGCATCACCTTCGAGATGTTCCTGGAGCGCGTCGGGCATCATCCGCGCTGCCATATCCTCTATGATCCCAGCCACCTGATCCTGCAACAGCTCGACTACCGGGGATTCCTGGACGTCTACCGCGAGCGCATCCAGATGTTTCACGTCAAGGATGCCGAGTTCAATCCCAGCCCCAAACAGGGCGTCTACTCCGGTTACCAGGGCTGGACGCAGCGTGCCGGGCGCTTTCGCTCGTTGGGCGACGGCCAGGTGGACTTCAAGCACATTTTTTCGTGGATGGCGGCCAACGACTACCATGGTTGGGCGGTGCTCGAGTGGGAGTGCTGCCTCAAGCACCCCGAGGCAGGGGCCCGGGAGGGCGCAGCCTTCATCCGCGACCACATCATCGAAGTCACCGAGCGCGCTTTCGACGACTTCGCCGACTCGGGCACCGACGAGGCTGCCAACCGTCGCATCCTGGGACTCAACTGAAAAAAGGGAGCGAGAGATATGTCCCAACACCACAGCCAGCGCCGCCTGCGCCTGGGCATGGTCGGCGGCGGTCAGGGCGCCTTCATCGGCGGTGTGCATCGCATCGCCGCGCGCCTGGACGACCACTACGAGCTGGTGGCCGGGGCCTTCGCCTCGGACCCCGAGCGTAGCCGGGCCTCGGCGGCGGCCCTTCACGTCGCCGACGAGCGCGCCTACCCTGACTATCAACGCATGGCGGAGGCCGAGCGGGATCGCGACGACGGCATCGACGTGGTAGCCATCGTCACCCCCAACCACCTGCACTTCGAGGTGGCCAGGACCTTCCTCGAGGCGGGCATCGACGTCATCTGCGACAAGCCCATGACCACCGACTTGGGCGAAGCTCGGGAACTCCAGCGGCTGGTCGAGTCCAGCGGGCGCTTCTTCGGCCTGACCCACAACTACAGCGGCTACTCGCTTATCCGCCAGGCCCGTGACATGGTCGCTGCCGGCGAGCTCGGCGAACTGCGCGTGGTGCAAGTCGAGTACCCCCAGGATTGGTTGGCCACCCGCGTCGAGGCCGAGGGCGTCAAGCAGGCCGAGTGGCGCACCGACCCCAAGCGCAGCGGTCCGGCCGGCTGCCTGGGCGACATCGGCACCCACGCCTACCATCTGGTGCGTTTCGTCACCGGCCTGGAGGTCGAGGCGCTGGCCGCCGACCTGCACACCTTCGTGGAAGGCCGTGCGCTGGATGACAACGTGCACCTGATGCTGCGTTTCAAGGGCGGCGCACGCGGCATGCTATGGTCGAGCCAAGTGGCGCCGGGCAACGAGAACGGCCTCAAGCTGCGCGTCTACGGCAGCGGAGGTGGCCTGGAGTGGCGCCAGGAGGAGCCCAACGAGCTGCTGCTCACGCCTCAGGGCGAGCCGCCGCGGCGCCTGACCCGCCACGGCCCTGGCCTGGGCGAGGCGGCCATGGCCGCGGTGCGCATCCCGCCCGGCCACCCGGAGGGCTACCTGGAGGCCTTCGCTCAGCTCTACAGCGACTTCGCCGCCCACCTGCGGGCGCGACGTGGCGGCCCCGAGGTCGCCACCCACCAGCGCGACATCCCCGGGGTGGACGATGGCGTCGACGGTGTGCGGTTCATCACCCGGGCGCTGGAGTCCTCGCGGGCGGACGGTGTCTGGGTGACCTTCTGAGGGGCGGTGATGAGCGTGCGGTTGAACAACGACCGGCTTTACCTGGAGGTTCTGCCCGAGCTAGGCGGTTGTGTGGTGCGCTTTGATGCGCTGATGCCGGATGGGCCAAAGCCGCTATTCCGGCCCGGGAAGCGCGCGTCCCGCGATCCGAACGACATGGGACTCTACCCGCTGTTACCATGGTCCAACCGCATCGCCAGCGGCGGCTTCCGCTGGAGGGAAAGCCAGTACGGATTGACATCCAACCTGGCCGGGGAGCCGCTGCCGATTCACGGTGACGGCTGGCAGCAGCCGTGGGACGTGGCGCACGCCACGCAGGATGCGCTGCGGCTCACGCTGCGCTCGGCCAGGCAGCCGCCGTTCGACTACCGTGCCGAGCTCGACTATCGCCTGGAGGGAGAGAGCCTGTGCATTGCGCTGGCAGTGACTCACTTGGGAGACGCTCCGGTGCCCTACGGGGTGGGACTGCATCCCTGGCTGCCGCGTACGCCCGATACTCGACTCGAGGCCCCGGCCACGGGCGTCTGGGAGGTGGACGACGCCCAGTTGCCGACCAGCTGGCGAGCCCTCGACGAGGCCGAGCCCTGGTGTTTCGCCGCGGGGCGCGGATTGCCCGCCGGGCGCATCGACAACCTCTTCACCGGGTGGTCCGGCCTGGCTCATGTCACCTGGCCATCGCGGGGATTGGCGCTGGCGGTGGAGAGCGACCCGGCCGGCGCGCGTTACCTGGTCTACTCGCCCGGGGAAGACGCCGACTTCTTCTGCTTCGAGCCGGTCTCCCACGACGTGAACGCCCACCACTTCGCCGATCCGCTCGCCCACGGGCTGGTCGAGCTGCTGCCGGGAGGGACACTGAGCCAGGCGTGGCGTTTCACCTGCCGCGCCCCGCGCCGATGAGCCTGACCGCACGGCCGGCGCGTGACGTGAAGCGGTTGGCTGGCTCGATGGCAGCGACGGCAAGTCAATCTCGACCTAGGAAAAGACGATGACCGACCGCAAGATCACCCCCGACCAGCTGCGTTCGCGCTGGTGGTTCGACAATCCCGACCACCCGGGCACCACGGCGCTGTGCATCGAGCGCTACATGAACCAGGGCATCACCCTGGAGGAACTCACCGGCGGCAGGCCGATCATCGGCATCTGCCAGTCGGGCTCCGACCTGACGCCCTGCAACCGCCATCATGTGGAGCTCGCCCAGCGCGTCAAGGACGGCATCCGTGCCGCCGGCGGCGTGCCCTTCGAGTTTCCCATGCACCCCATCCACGAGAACGTGCGCCGGCCCACCGCGGCGCTCGACCGCAACCTGGCCTATCTGGGGCTAGTGGAGGTGCTGCACGGCTACCCGCTGGACGGCGTGGTGCTGACCACCGGTTGCGACAAGACCACCCCGGCAGCGCTGATGGCCGCTGCCACCGTGAACATCCCGGCCATCGTGCTCTCCGGCGGCCCCATGCTCAACGGCTGGCACGGTGCCGAACGCGTGGGCTCGGGCACCATCGTGTGGGAGATGCGCAAGCGGCTCGCGGCGGGCGACATCGACTACGCCGAATTCCTGTCGCGGATCACCGAATCCGCCCCCTCGGTGGGCCACTGCAACACCATGGGCACCGCCTCCACCATGAACTCCATGGCCGAGGCGCTGGGCATGAGCCTGCCCGGCTCGGCGATGATCCCCGGCCCCTACAAGGAGCGCGGCCTGGTCGCCTACGCGACCGGCGAGAGGGTCGTCGAGATGGTGTGGGAGGACCTGCGGCCGTGCGACGTCCTGACCCGCGAGGCCTTCGAGAACGCCATCGTCACCTGCTCGGCGCTGGGCGGCTCTTCCAACGCCCCCATCCACGTCAACGCCATCGCCCGGCATGCCGGGGTCGAGCTCGACAACGACGACTGGCAGCGCCTGGGCCACGAAATTCCGCTGCTGGCCAACGTCATGCCGGCCGGGGCCTTCCTGGGCGAGGAGTTCCACCGCGCCGGCGGCGTGCCGGCGGTGATGCACGAACTGCTGAGCGCCGGCCGGCTCCACGGCGAGGTGCTCACCGTCAACGGCCGTCCGCTGGCGGACAACCTCGAAGGGCTCGAGACCCGGGACACCGAGGTGATCCGACGCTACGGCGATCCGCTCGTCGAGCATGCCGGCTTTCTCAACCTCAAGGGCAACCTGTTCGACTCGGCGCTGATGAAGACCAGCGTGATCTCGACGGACTTTCGCGCGCGTTTCCTGAGCGACCCGCACGATCCCGATGCCTTCGAGGGCAAGGTGGCGGTGTTCGACGGCTCCGAGGACTACCACGCGCGCATCGACGATCCGGCGCTCGGCATCGACGAGCGCACCATCCTGGTGATGCGCGGCGCCGGCCCGGTGGGTCACCCCGGCGGCGCCGAGGTGGTCAACATGCAGCCTCCCGAGGCCTTGATACGAGCGGGCATCGAATCGCTGCCGTGCCTGGGCGACGGGCGCCAGTCGGGCACCTCGGGGTCGCCGTCGATTCTCAACGCCGCCCCGGAAGCGGCCAGCGGCGGTGGCCTGGCGCTGCTCGCGGACGGCGACCGGTTGCGCATCGACCTGGCGCGGGGCGAGGTGCGGCTGCTGATCGACGATGCCGAGCTCGAAGCGCGTCGGCAGAAGCTGGAGCGGCAGGGCGGCTATCGCTACCCCGACCACCAGACGCCGTGGCAGGAGATCCAGCGCACCCTGGTCGAGCCGCTGGATCGCGGCATGACCCTGGAAGGCGCCACGCGATATCGCGACGTGGCGCGGCGCAGCCCGCCGCGGGACAACCACTGAGCATGAACGCAGTTCTCGGACCAACGGAGTCACATCGTGCAAGCTAGCGACATCGAGGTGGCGGTCGAGCTCGACATGAGCCTGGGCGAGAGCCCGGTATGGTCGGTGGCGCGCCGGACGCTCTACTGGGTGGATATCAACCGCGGGGCGATCTACGCCTGGCGCCCGCAGGACGGCAGTGCGCCTGCGCGTACCGAGCTGGGCGAGAAGGTGGGTTGCATCGCGCTTGGCGACACTAGGCTGGTGGCCGCTGCGGCGTCGGGCATTCTGCGCCTGTCCGAGAAAGGCGAGCCCGAGCGGCTGGCCGACAACCCGGAGTGGCGAGGAAGGGGCGCCGGCAACCGCTTCAACGATGGCCGCTGCGACGCGGCCGGCCGTTTGTGGGTGGGGACCATCGATGCCGACGAAACGAACCCCACGGCGGCACTCTACCGTTTCGCCGAGGGGGAGTTGATGCCGTGCCTGACGGACATCGGCATTTCCAACGGGCTCGCCTTCAGCCCCGATGGGCGCTGGCTCTATCACACCGACTCATTGACCCGGCGCATCCTGCGCTATCCCTTCGATCTCGCCAGCGGCACGCTGGGCGAGGGCCGAACCTGGGTCGACCTGCAAACGCTGGGGCTGCCCGGCGTGCCCGACGGCGCGGCGGTGGACAGCGAGGGGTGTTACTGGAGCGTGCTCTACGACGGCGGCCGCGTCGTACGCTTCTCCCCGGACGGTGAACTGATGGCGGAATACGAGGTGCCGTGCCCGCATCCCACCATGGTGGCTTTCGGCGGTGCCGACCTGCGCACTCTCTATATCACCACGGCGACCCAGCACCTGGACGCCGAGGGGAAGCGCCGCTGGCCGCTGGCCGGCAGCCTGTTCAGCCTGCCGGCGCCCGTGGCGGGCCTCGCGGAGCCGGTTTGTCGGGCCTTGGGCGCCGACTCAGCGCGCTAGCCAGCCTCCGTCCACTGCCAGGGCATGGCCATGGACATAGCGGGCGGCGTCCGAACAGAGAAAGACCACGGCGCCGGCCAGATCCTCCGGCTCGCCGAAGCGCTCGGCGGGAATCCGCCCGAGTAGCTCGGCGCGGCGGTCGGGGTCGTCGCGCAGCGCCTGGGTGTTGTCGGTGGCCATGTAGCCCGGGGCGATGGCATTGACGTTGATGCCGTGGCTCGCCCATTCGTTGGCCATCAGCCGCGTGAGCCCCAGCAGACCGCTCTTGCTGGCGGTGTAGGAGGGCACGCGGATGCCGCCCTGGAAGGAGAGCACCGAGGCGACGTTGACGATCTTGCCCGGAGCGCCGCGTGCGACCAGGTGGCGTGCCACCTGCTGGGCGAGGAAGAAGGCCGCCTTGAGGTTGACGTCGATCACGGCGTCCCAGTCCGACTCGCTGAATTCCAGCGCCGGGGCGCGGCGAATGGTGCCGGCATTGTTGACCAGGATGTCGAGCTGGCCGGCCCGTTCCACGGCGCGCTCGACGATCGATTCCGCGCTGTCGTGGCCGAGCTCCGCCTCCACGGCGTGGAAACGCCGCCCTAGTGCCTCGATGCGTTCGCGGGTCGTGTCGGCAGTGCTGCGATTGACGCCGACCACATTGGCTCCGGCCTCGGCCAGTGCCACGGCCATGGCCTGGCCGAGGCCCTTGTTGCAACCGGTGACCAGGGCCACCTTGCCGGTGAGGGAAAACGCACTCATCGCTTTCTCCTTGTCCTTGTGAGGGTTTGCGCCGTCGCATCGAGCCGGGCAATGGCCGCCGGCAGCTCGCGGGCGTGGTGAATGGCGATGGCGCCCGGCGGGGTCGCCTCGCGTTCGGGGAAGTGGTTCAGGTGAATGACCTGCATGCCCGCCTCGAGGCCGGCGACCACGCCGACATCGGCATCGTCGATCACCACGCAGCATTCAGGGGCATGGCCCATGGCCTCGGCGGCCTGGCGATAGAGCGCCGGGTCGGGCTTCCACACCCCCAGGGTATAGGCGCTGAACAGGTTGTCGCCGAAGTGCTGGGCCAGCCCAGCGCTCTCCATGGCGCAGCGGATCTTGCGTTCGGGGCCGTTGGAGACCACCGCCTTGGGGTGATGGGCGAGCTCGAGGAGCGCTTCGGGCATGCCGGCGATGGGCTCGAGCTCGGCGCGCATCCGCGCCTCCATGCGATCGCGCATCTGCGCTTCCAGACACTGGCGCCGGTCGTCGTCCAGCCCGTCGTGACGCGCTTCGAGCTCGAGCACGATGGTCAGGAAACGCACCCCGCGAAACTCCGCCATGTACTGCTCGGCGGTGAAGGGCAAGCCGTATTGCGGCAGCGTTTCGGCCATCACCTGGGCGAGCAGGATCTCGCTGTCGACCAGGGTGCCGTCGGAATCGAAGAGCAGGCAGTAGGGTGTGGACATTCGGACCTCTCGGGGGATGGGGGAGCGCATCGTTCAGGGTGCCAGAGCGGCGCGCATGCGCGTCACACAAAGTCCGGCACCAAGGTACGGGGAATCGCCAGGATCAGTTGGGGGTAGAGGATCAGCAGCAGGATCACCGCCAGCATCACTGCCAGGTAGAGCAGGGTGGTGGCCAGCGCCTTGAGCAGCGGGATGCCGCCGATCTTGGCCGAGATCATCAGGCACAGCCCGTAGGGCGGCGTGATCAGCCCCAGGCCCAGCGCCATTACGCCGATCACGCCGAACTGCACTGGATGGATGCCGGCCTGCAGGGCCAGCGGCTGGAAGATCGGCGCCATGATGGCCATGGCCGGTAGCGAGTCCATGAAAGTGCCGATGAGCAGCATCACCAGGGTCATCACCAGCAGCAGCACCACGGGGTCGGTGATGTTGACCCCGGCCATCAGCTTGGGCGGGATCTGGTAGAAACTGATCAGGTAGCCGAAGATCGCCGCTCCCACCAGGCTGAACAGCGACAGCGAACAGAGCCGCACGGTGGCGGTGGAGGCGTCCAGCACGTCGCGCAGGCGCAGTTCGCGATAGACGATGAAGCCCAGCGCCAGGGCGTAGAGCACGGCGATCATCGCCGCCTCGGTGGGGGTGACGATCCCCAGGGTGATGCCGCCGATGATCACCACCGGTATGCCGGCGGCCATCAGTCCGTCCTTGCCGGAGTGCAGCAGTTCGCGGAAGGTGGCGCGCCGTCGTACGGGGACGTTGTAACGGCGCACATAGCCCAGATTGAGCAGCAGTTGGGCCACACCGATCATCAGGCCGGGCAAAATGCCGCCCAGGAAGAGGCCGGCGATGGAGGTATTGGTCAGCGCGCCCCATACGATCATGTTGATCGAAGGGGGAATGATGATCCCCATCACCGAAGAGGCCGCAGTCACCGCCACGGCGAAGTGCGTCGGATAGCCTTCGCGCTTCATGGCCGGGATGAGCACTGTGCCGACCCCTGCGCTGTCGGCGGTGGAAGAGCCGGAGACCCCGGCGAAGAGCATGCTGACCATGACGTTGACGTGGGCCAGTGCCCCCTTGAAGTGACCCACCAGCAGCATGCACAGGGTGATCAGGCGATCGGTGATGCGCGCCGCGTTCATCAGGTTGCCGGCCAGCAGGAAGAGCGGCACGGCGAGCAGCACGAAGGAGTCCATGCCGTTGTACATGCGCTGGAAGAGCACCCAGGCGGTCAGCCGCGGGTCGAGCACGATCAGGCTGAAGGAGGTGAGGATCAGCGCCATGGCGATGGGTACCCCCACCACGATGAGCACGGCGAGCAGGCCGAACAGCAGCCAGGGCAGCAGGAACATCCAGTCCGTGGGCATCATGGGCGGGGCCCTCCCTGTTCAGAGTTGCCGCGGTTGTCGGGGGGCGGTTCGAGGCCTTCCACGCTGTGAGCGGATGCGCCGGTGTCCAGCGTCTCGATCTCGCTGGGTGTATTGAGGGACGCTTCCATGGCATCCAGGCCGTAAAGTGCCGTGTGCAGCAGGCGCTGGATGCTGAACAGCACCATGAAGACGCCACTCACCAGGAAGGCGGAATAGACGTAGACCATCGACAGCCCCGAGGCGGTGGCGTTGCGGCGCAGCCCCGAAAGGGCGAACTCATGGCCGTGGACGATGAAGATGACCCCGATGGCCAGACAGGCCAGGTCACGTATCAAGCGGGTGGCGAGGTCGGCGCGTGAGCCGCGGGGAAAGGCTTCCAACACGAAGTGGTCGGCGTGCAGTACCCCCACGGCCGCACCCAGCATCACCATCCACTGGAAGGCGAAGCGGCTGAACTCCTCGGTCCAGTAGAGCCGCGGCATGAAGGGCAGGTTGCGGCTGACTACCTGGTAGATGACCAGCAGGATGAAGCCGAACACCAGGGCCAGCAGTACGACGTGGAGTAGTCGCTCGAGCAAGCGATTGACGCTGGCCAGGCCATTGAGCAGTCGGAACATGGCGATACCTATCGACATGCGACGCGCCGGACGTGTCGCAAGGGGAAAGGCCGGCGTGACGGTCCCCGATGCGTGGCACCGGGGCCGTCCGGTTTCATTCGGCGTTGACGATCATCTGGTGGAACTCGGTCAGGTCCATGTCGGCGATCACGCCTTCCAGTGGCTCAGCCACGATTTCCATCATTGCCTCACGATCCATCTCGTGCAGGGTAGCGCCTTCCTCGACCAGCAGATCCAGGGCCTCGGCATCCTGCTCGAGCTGCACGTCACGGGCGTAGCTGGCGGACTCCGCGGCGGCGGTCATGACCTGTTCGCGCTGTGTCTCGTCGAGACGCTCCCAGGTGGCTTCGGAGAGGGTCAGCAGGCGTACCGTGATGTCGTGTTCGGAGAGCCCGATATGCGGTGCCACCTCGTGGAAGCGCATGCGATGGATCCATTCGGCCTCGTTGAGCAGGCCGTCGATGGCGCCCAGCTGCAGTCCGGTGTAGATCTCGCTCCACTCCATGACTGTGGGGTCGGCACCCAGGGCTTCCCAGGCGGTGATCAAGGGCCGTGTGGGGTTGGTGCGGATCTTCAAGCCCTCCAGGTCGTCGAGGCTTTCCAGTGGCTGGCTGCTGACGATCTGGCGTTTGCCGCCGCCGTAGAAGGCGAGTACGCGGACATCGGTCTCCGCGGTGATCTGATCGGCGATCTCGCGTCCCACCTCGCCGTCGAGCACGGTGCGCCAATGGTCCTCGTCGCGGTACAGGAAGGGGATCGAGAAGACGTTGGCAGTGGGCGAGAAGTCGGTGATCAGCCCGGGGTTGATGATCGAGATGTCCAGGGCACCGGCCATCTGCTGCTCGAACATCTCGGTCTCGTGGCCGAGGACCGAGTTGCCGAGGATCTCGACTCCGATCTCGCCGTCACTCTGCTCGGCGAGCAGCTCCGCGAAGCGTTCGGCGCCCAGATGATAGGCGGTATCCTCGGTGCCACCATGGCCGAAGCGCAGCTCTACGGCCTGGACGGTACCGGCCAGGCCTAGCGAGGCAGTGAGCACGCTGCCGGCGAGCAGAGATTTGACCAGGGCGTGGCGGGGAGGGGTTGGACCGATCCATTTCTGAGTCATAAAGCACCTGTTGTTGTTGGCACCCTGTATCGGCACAGGGCGGTCTGGCGTCGACGCGGTCGGTGCCGCATCAAGGGGTTGCAGTGAGCGTCCGGTGGTGTGCATAGGCGGCACCACAGGAGTCGCGCACCTGGAGCCGGGGCGATAGTACGACTTGTTCCCGCGCCCCGTCGGGATGGCGGATACGCCGCAGGGCGAGCCGTGCGGCCTCTTCACCGATGGCATGAGGGTGAGTGGCGACGCTGGTCAGCGCCGGGTCACCTAGTTCGGCTTCTTCGACGTCGTCGGTGCCGATCACGGCACAGTCGATGCCAGGCACGCGCCCCAGCCGCTTTAGGCCCAGCATGGCACCGAAGGCGACCAGGTCATTGTGGCAGACCACGGCGGTCGGCGCCGGGTGCTCGGCCATCAGCGTCTGGATCATGTCGAGGCCGGCGCGGCGTGTCACGCTGGCCCGCAGCAGTCGCTGGTAGCCAAGGCCGTGCTGCGCCAGTGCCTCGCGGTAGCCCTGCCAGCGTTCTTGCGTTGCCGAATGTTCGATGTGGCCGCCCAAAAAGGCGATGCGCTCATGACCCAGCGCCACGAGATGGTCGATGGCCTGATAGACGCCGCGCCGGAAATCGGTGCCGGCATAGTCGAAGGGCGGCTCGCCGACATGGCGCAGCACCTGGATACAAGGCATTTTCCAGTCGGCCAGGGTCTCGACCAGGGTGGCGTCGGTGCCTTCCGCCGGGCACAGCAGAATGCCGTCGACGCGATGCTCGCGCATGCGCTCGAGGAAGCGCTGCTGGCGCGCGGGCGAGTCCTCGCTATTGGCTAGGAAGGAGACATAGCCCTCGCGGCTCAGGGCGGCATCAATGCCGGCCACCATGGCACCGAAGAAGGGATTGGCGATGTCGTAGACCACCACTCCGAGCGTCGAGGTGCGGCGGCCGCGCAGCGCCGCGGCGCCGCGATTGTAGACGTAGCCCAGCGCCTTGATGGAATGCTGCACCCTGCGCCGAGTGCCATCGGCGACCAGTGGGCTCTCGCGCAGCACCAGTGACACCGTGGAGCGGGACACCCCGGCGTGAGCGGCGATGTCCTGCAGGGTGACGCTGCACGAGGCGCGGCTGTCGGGGCTAGGCGTGTCCTGACTCATGGGCTCTCAGCAGTGGTGGTGTTTGTTTTTGGATTGATCCAAATCGTAAAAGACGTCTCCGATCCGGACCTATCCCCCTTTCGTCGTAGGTGCCGTGCGGGCGAACTGGGCGTCAGGCCTGGTGTTGCTCCCAGGCCGCCTCGTTGACCAGGCTGATGGGCCGCTCGCCGTTGAGCGCGCGGGTGAGGTTGTCCACCGCCCGTTGAGCCATGGCGGTGCGCGTCTCGTGGGTGGCCGAGCCGATGTGCGGCAGCGCCACCACGTTGGCCATGTGCGGCAGCGGCGACTCCGGCGAGAGCGGTTCCTGTTCGAAGACGTCGAGGCCGGCGGCGCGGATGCGCCCCATCTCCAGGGCCTCGATGAGCGCCGCCTCGTCGACCACCTTGCCGCGGGCGATGTTGACGAAGATCGCCGAGGGTTTCATGCGGGCGAAGGCGTGGGCGTCGATCAGGTGGGTGGTCTCGGCGGTGAGCGGCACGGTGACGCAGACGATGTCGGCCTCGCCGAGCAGGGCGTCGAGCTCGCGGCGCTCGGCGCCCAGCTCGGTCTCGAGAGCCGGTTTGGGCGAGGCCATGGCGTAGCGCACCTTCATGCCGAAGCCGAGTGCCCCGCGCCGCGCCACGGCGGCGCCGATGCGCCCGAGGCCGATCATGCCCAGCGTCTTGCCGTGCACGTCGCTGCCGAAGTGTTCGGGGCCGATGCTCGTCTGCCAGTCGCCGCGCTTGACGAACTCGGCGAGTTCCACCACCCGGCGGCAGGTGGCCATGATCAGCGCAAAGCCGGTGTCGGCGGTGGTTTCGGTGAGCACGTCCGGGGTGTTGCACAGCAGGATGCCGCGCCGGGTCAGCTCTTCCACCGGGTAGTTGTCGTAGCCCACCGAGATGGTGGCGATGGCCTCGAGCTTGGGTGCGGCGTCGAGCAGTTCGGGGGTGATCGTCACGCTCGAACCGATGAGACCGTGGGTATCGGCCAGGGCGGCACGAAAGGCCGGATCGTTGCCGGACTCCAGGCCCTCGAAGACCTCCACCTCGAAGTCCCGCGAGAGTTCGGCGAGCTGAGCGTCGTTGAGGCGGCCGTAGGCCAGAATGCGTTTTTTCATGGTTGTCGTCTCCTCACGTTAGGTTGGCTTCCAGTTCCACGAGGCGCGCACGGCGGGGCAGGCCCTCCATGTCGCCGATCACCTGCACCGCCTGGGCGCCGATCAGGTTGCCGCGGCGCACCGCCTCGCGTGGCGAGCGCCCGTCGAGCAGGGCGCTGATCGCGCCCACGGCGAAGCCGTCGCCGGCGCCCACGGTGTCGACGACCTCGGCGACCTCGAAGCCGGGAATGGTGAAGCTCTCCTCGCGACCGCCGAGGCTACCCCGATAGTAGCTGCCTTCCGGACCGAGTTTGATGAATACCGCTCGGGCGCCGCGCTCGAGATAAAAGCCGGCAATGTCGTGAGGCGTGTCGAGGCCGGTCAGGCGGCGCCCTTCGGCGAGCCCTGGCAGTACCCAGTCGGCCCGTGCTGCCAGGGCGTTGATCGTCGTGCACATCTCATGCTCGCTTGCCCATAGACCGGGGCGCAGGTTGGGGTCGAAGGAGATGCTGGCGCCAGCGTCGCGGGTACGCTCCAGCATGTGCTCGGCGAGCTCGCGGGCGCTGGCCGAGAGCGCCGGGGGGATGCCGGTGGCGTGCAGGTGGCGCAACGCCGCAAAGTCGACATCGGCGGCATCGGCAGGGGAGAGGTGGCTGGCGGCGCTGCCGCGGCGGAAGTACTCCACGTGGGGATCGGCGCCGCCCTCGGCACGTGCCTTGAACACCAGCCCGGTGGGATGGTCGGGGTCGTCGACGAGATGGCGGCAGTCCAGCCCTTCGGCCTCCAGGGTGCGGCGGAGGTAGGTGCCGAAGCTGTCGCGGCCCACGCGGCTCAGCCAGCCCACGGGAAAGCCCAGGCGGGCCAGGCCGATGGCCACGTTGGTGTCGGCACCGGCAATACGGCGCTGGAAGTGCGCGACGTCGGCGAGCTCTCCGCTCGATGCGGCGACGAACATCGTCATGGCTTCGCCGAAGGTGAGAAGGGTCGGGGCACTGTCGGGAGCGGTCATGGCGACTCCTGGGAGCGGTCGTGATGGAATGGCAGGCGCGTCGACCCGCGTGGGATCAGGTGCGCTTGATAGTGGGTGCGGCGAGGCGGCGACGTACGCTGGGTACTTTCCAGGCGTTGTAGCAGATTCTCGACGGCGACGCGGCCGATGGCATTGGTGGGCTGGGCCAGGGTGGTGATGCCGGGAGGGACCAGCGCACACCATTCCAGCTCGTCGATGCCCATCAGGCCCACTCTGCCGAGCGTGACATCGTGCTGCTGCAGCCACCGAGTGGCAGCCAGGGTGACTTGGCCATTGGCGCACAGCAGTGCTTTGGGCGCCGTGCCCGGCCGGGCAAGGAAGGCCCCGATGGCTTCATCGAGCTCGGCTGCGTCGGCATCGAGCGTGAGGCAGCGCGCATCGCCGGCGAGGCCACGTTCGGCGAGACCGTGCTGGAAGCGTTCGAGCCGTGCGCGGCGTGAGCTCACCCGGCTTGTCGGCTTGCTCACATAGAGCAGTTCGCCATAGCCCGCCGCCTGGAGGTGATCCAGTGCCTGGTCGATGGCGTGGGCATTGTCGAGACCGACCATGTCGGCGGGCACCTCGCCGAGCTCGCGGTCGACGAGCACCAGCGGCGTACCCTGCTCGGCGAGCCTGGTCAGCTCACGGTCGGGGCTGCCGGCGGCGTTGACCACCAGCCCCTCCACTCGATAGGCGGTCAGAAGTTCCAGGTGGCGGCGCTCTTGGGCGGGGTCGTTGTTGGTGTTGGCCACCATGAGCGAGTAGCCGTGCGCCTGGCAGGCGCTTTCGACACCGTGCATCACCGCTACGGAGTAGGGATTGCGGATGTCGGCCACCAGCATCCCGATCAGCCGCGAGCGCCCACCCTTGAGGCCGCGCGCCATCTGGTTGGGGTGATAGCCCAACCGTTTGGCAGCCGCGGCGATGCGTTCCTGAAGCTCTTGCGAGAGGCGCTGGCGTTCGTCACCGAAGAAACGCGACACGCTGGTCTTGGAGGTGCCGGCGGCATGGGCGACCTCGATGAGGGTGGCGCGCCGGGAGCTTTGATTCATGGATGATCAACTGAAATGGGAACGTTCCCATCCTAGCTTCGATGCTTGGCGCGGGCAAACTTCATCCCTGTCAGGAGGCCAGCAGTACCAGCGCCCCGGTCAGGTAGCAGCCGATGATGGCCACGCTCTCGAAGCCGATGTGCGCTGGCCCCTGGCGCTGTCGGTGGAGCATGCCCACCAGCAGGATGGCGGTCATCAGCAGCGAGAGTGCCACCCACAGCGCAACCGAGTCGGGGATGGCGTGGTAGATGGAGCCGCCGCGGTAGGCGATGTCCGAGGCCGCGACGAAGAGGGTGTCGAAGGCGTTGCCGCCGATGATGCCGGCCACGGCGAGGGTCAGTGCGCCACGCCGTACTGCCGCCACCGAGGTCACCAGCTCCGGCAGCGAGGTTACTACCGCGGTCATCAGCGCACCCACGACCGACTGCCCGAGGCCGGTTTCCACGGCGATCACCGAAGCGCTTCGCTCGAGCAGCCAGCCGCTAACGCCGAGTGTGGCAGCGAGTATGGCGAATGCCGCCCATAGCCAGGCAGCCGAGCGCTGCATGGCCTGTGCGTCGGGTATGTCGGGCTGGGTCTCCCGGGTCTGGGCGGGACGCCACATGGGACGCTCGCGGCTGCGACCGATCAGGTGCAGACCGAACAGATAACCCACCACCAGCAGCGGAGTGACAGGGTGTAGCTGCCACAGGGTCCACTCGGGGGCGAAACGACCGACCAGCACCAAGGCGAGTAGACACAGCAGCAGCCCGCCCTGCATCAGGTTGCCCAGGGAAGCCGCGGCATGCTCGAGATTGGCGCGGCGGTGGCTGAGATCGGCAACGGTCAAGAACAGGGTCTGCACGGCGATGCCACCCAGAGCATTGCTCATTGCCAGGGTGGGGCGGTCCGCCAGCGCTGCCGAAACCGACAGCACCAGCCCCGATAGCGAGGTTGCCATGCCCAGCAGCACGGCGCCGGCGATGGCCTCGCCGAGGCCGGTACGGTCGGCAAGATCATCGACGATGCGCGTCAGCTGGATACCCGCCACACCGATGACAAGGGTGCAGGCGACGAACAGCAGCAGGGCCAGTTCCAGCGAGAGATTCGCCATCATGGGCTCCTTGGCTTGCCGCGGGAAGCGGGCAGTATCGTCGGGGATGGCGAGCGCGGTGGTTGGTCGAGAGAAACCATAACGGCTCCTGAACGTCCGGAGGTCCAAGGGAGGGTAGCGTTTTCTCGTTTCGCGGGCAGCGCGGGTACCGGATGACCTTTGTGCGCTCAGGGCTCATGTGTCAGATATCACCAGGGCTGGCGGGACTCCCAGCGTCCTTTCTGGGTATTGGGAAGTTAAATAAATTATTGATAATAATGTTTTTTTTAGAATTTTAGAAAAAGTGGCATGCCACCTGCTTCCTTCAGGGTGAGTATCGAGGTCGGAGCTGACCGCTGATTCGGCAAAGCGGCCGACCCGATAACCGAAGCCATTCGGCTTCCCATTGATCTCGCAAGTCCACACCCTGATGGAGGTGCGAATATGTTGTCCAAGGAAACCCTCAACAAACTCGGCGTTTTTGGTGTCGCCTTCGGCCTGCTGGCCAGCCCGCTGACCTATGCCGATTTCCATGAGGAAGAGGAGCCGCAGGAAGAGGAGCAGACCCTGCCGGATAGCAGCGGTAACAGCGAAACCGGCAGCAGCGCCGATGCTACCGAGTACGAGAACGAAGAGCAGGAAACCGAGACGTTCGAGTACGAGGAGGAAGATGAAGAGGAAGAGTGGGAAGAGACCGAGGAGGATGACGAAGAGGATACCTGGTGATCGCCAGTAGTGCCGCCCGAGACGGGCGGCACCGTCGAGCGCACGTTTCTCCCTGAGGTGGGGTCGCTCTCCCACCGCTTCGATCGCCCCCGGCAATGCCGAGGGCGATCGTTTTGTGTGCGACGGCGTCAGCGCACCTTGGGCGCCAGTTCGCCGCTGTCGTAGCGGCCGACCATGGCCTCGAGGCTGATCGGCTGGATCTTGCTGGCATTGCCGGCGGTGCCGAAGGCCTCGTAGCGTGCGATGCAGATCTCCTTCATGGCCGCCACGGTGGCCTTGAGGAACTTGCGTGGGTCGAACTCGCTGGGGTTCTGAGCCAGGAAGCGCCGCACTGCACCGGTGGAGGCCAGGCGCAGGTCAGTGTCGACGTTGACCTTGCGTACGCCATGCTTGATGCCCTCGACGATCTCTTCCACCGGCACGCCGTAGGTTTCGGGAATCTCGCCGCCGAACTCGTTGATGATGGCGAGCCATTCCTGGGGCACCGAGGAGGAGCCGTGCATCACCAAGTGGGTGTCGGGGATGCGGGCGTGAATCTCTTTGATGCGCCGGATGGAGAGAGTGTCGCCGGTGGGCGGGCGAGTGAACTTGTAGGCGCCGTGGCTGGTGCCGATGGCGATGGCCAGGGCGTCGACCTGGGTGGCCTTGACGAATTCGGCCGCCTCCTCCGGGTCGGTGAGCAATTGCTCCATGTCCAGCTTGCCTTCGGCGCCGACGCCGTCCTCCTCGCCGGCCATGCCGGTCTCCAGGCTACCCAGGCAGCCCAGCTCGCCCTCCACCGAAACACCGCAGGCGTGGGCCATCTCCACGGTGCGACGGGTCACGTCGACGTTGTAGTCGTAGCTGGCGGGGGTCTTGCCGTCCTCGCCCAGCGAGCCGTCCATCATCACCGAGGAAAAGCCGAGCTGGATGGAGCGCTGACACACCGCGGGGCTGGTGCCATGATCCTGATGCATGACCACGGGAATGTGCGGGAACTCTTCGACGGCGGCCAGGATCAGGTGGCGCAGGAAGGGTGCACCGGCGTACTTGCGGGCACCGGCGGAGGCCTGGACGATCACCGGGGAGTCGGTGGCGTCGGCGGCTTCCATGATGGCGCGCATCTGCTCAAGGTTGTTGACGTTGAAGGCCGGCACGCCGTAACCGTGCTCGGCGGCGTGGTCCAGCAGCTGGCGCATGCTGATCAGTGCCATGTTGTCACCTGTCTATCGTGATGGCGGCGGCGCCTCGTGGTCGCCGCCGCATAGGAGTCGTCGTTCTGGGTCGCGCTAGTCTATCAGGCCTGGGTGGCGGCGGCCTCCAGGGCGGCCACTGCCGGTAGGGTCTTGCCTTCCACGTATTCGAGGAAGGCGCCGCCGCCGGTAGAGATGTAGGAGACCCGATCGGCGATGCCGTACTTGTCGATGGCGGCCAGGGTGTCGCCGCCGCCGGCGATGGAGAAGCCGCCGCTCGCGGCGATCGCCTTGGCCAGCGCCGCGGTGCCTTCACCGAACTGGTCGATCTCGAACACGCCCACCGGGCCGTTCCACAGGATGGTGCCGGCGTGTTCGAGCAGGCCGGCCAGCCGGCCCGCGGTGTCGGGTCCGATGTCGAGGATCATCTCGTCGTCACCCACCCGGTCGACCGGCTTGACCACCGCCTGGGCGGCCTCGGAGAACTCGGTGGCCACCACCACGTCGGTCGGCAGGGGAATCTCGACCTTTTCCATCAATGCCTTGGCCGCCGCGACCAGGTCGGCTTCATGGAGCGACTTACCGACGTTGTGGCCTGCTGCGGCGATGAAGGTATTGGCGATGCCGCCGCCGACGATCAACTGGTCGCATTTGTCGGACAGGGCGTTGAGCACCTCGAGCTTGGTGGAGACCTTGGAGCCGCCGACGATGGCGACCATGGGGCGCTTGGGCGTGGCCAGGGCCTTCTCCAGGGCGTCGAGCTCCGCGGCCAGCAGTGGCCCGGCGCAGGCGGCGGGGGCAAAGCGCGCCACGCCGTGAGTGGAGGCCTGGGCGCGGTGGGCGGTGCCGAAGGCGTCCATCACGTAGATGTCGCACAGGGCGGCGTACTGCCTTGCCAATGCCTCGTCGTCTTTCTTCTCTCCCGCGTTGAAGCGCACGTTCTCGAGCAGCACCACCTCGCCGTTGGACAGGCCCAGGCTGGCCCCCAGGTACTCCTCGATCAGGCGCACCGGGCGACCCAGCAGCTCGCCCAGGCGGTTGGCCACCGGAGCGAGCGAGAATTCCTCGGCGGGTTCGCCCTCGGTGGGACGGCCGAGGTGACTCATCAGCATCACCTTGCCACCGGCGTCCATGGCTGCCCGAATGGTCGGCAGGGCGGCGCGCAGGCGGGCGTCGCTGGTCACCTTGCCGTGCTTGACGGGCACGTTGAGATCTTCGCGGACCAGCACGCGCTGGCCGCGGAGGTCGAGGTCGGTCATCTTGCGCACGTTCATGCAGGATCATCCTCTTGGGAAGGCCGAAGGGTGGCAGGAAGGGGGCCGAGCCGTGCCAGCCGCCGGCTCACGTCGAGCATGCGGTTGGCGAAGCCCCACTCGTTGTCGAACCAGCACAGCAGCTTGATCAGGCGGTTGCCGGCCACCCGGGTCTGAGTGGCATCTACGATACCCGAGCGCGGATCGTGGTTGAAGTCGACCGAGGCCAGCGCCTCCTCGGTGTAGCCGAGCAGGCCGTTCAGGCGGTGTTCGCTGGCGTGGCGCAGCAGAGCGTTGACCTCGGCGGCACTGGTGTCGCGGCGCACCGTGATCGCCAGGTCCATGGCCGAGACGTTGATGGTGGGCACGCGTACGTGCAGGCATTCGAAGCGCCCGGCCAGGTGCGGCATCAGGCGGTGGATACCGCGGGCCAGCCCGGTATCCACCGGCACGATGGAGTGCATCGCCGAGCGGGTGAGGCGCAGGTCGGTCTGGTGGTAGGAGTCGATCACCGGCTGGTCGTTCATCGCCGAGTGGATGGTGGTGGTGACGCCGTGTTCGATGCCCAGCGCCTCGTCGAGCATGGTGAGCATCGGCACCAGGCAGTTGGTGGTGCACGACGCGGCCGAGACGATGCGATGCTCGGCGAGCAACGCATCATCGTTGATGCCGGCGACGACGGTGGCGTCCACGTCGCTCTCCGCGGGCTGGGAGAACAGCAGCCGTTTGGCGCCGGCGGCCAGGTGGAGCTCGGCGGTGGCGCGATCCTTGAAGCTGCCCGAGCACTCCAGCACCAGGTCGATATCGAGTGCCGCCCAGGGCAGGCGTGCCGGGTCGGGCTCGGAGAGCACGCGGATGGAGTGGCCGTCGATCACCAGGTGATCGTTGTCCGCGACCACTGTCCCGGGAAATCGGCCGTGGGTGGTGTCGTAGCGGGTCAGGTAGGCGATGGTGGCCAGGTCGGAGAGCTCGTTGATGGCCACCACTTCCAGGATCGGCGCTGCCGTGTCCGATCCGGTGAGCTCGCTGCGGCGTTCGACCAGGGCGCGCAGCACGCACTGTCCGATGCGGCCGTAACCGTTGATGGCGATGCGAAAGGCCATGGCGGTGCCGGAATCTCCTCGGTGGGGCTGTCAGGAGCCGGCCATTCTAGCGCAGATTGGTCGGGGCGTCCCGACCGCTTGAAAAGTGCGACGACGACCCTATTTTCCGCAGTAGGGAGTCCCGCTGGCGTGCCGTCCGGCAGCGACCGGGGCCTCCCGCATCCCTTGTGAAGAGCCTAACGTAGGAGGTGTTCGTGATGTTCGGAGATCTCAGGCGTTTCGATACCGGGCCATCCCGGGGTGTGGACTGGTTCCGTCAGCTGATGGACGAAATGTTCCCCGAGAGCGGGGCGGCCGATATTCGCTCGGTGCCGCGCGGTAGCTTTCCGATGATCAATATCGGGCGCACCGACGATGCGGTACGGGTCTACGTGTTCGCCGCCGGGCTCGCCCCCGAGGCGCTCGACGTCAGCATTCAGGACAACGTGCTCACCGTGCGCGGCGAGCGTCCCGAAACCGAAGGCAGCGAGAAAGCCCATTTTCGCCGCGAGCGCGGCAGCGGCGAGTTCATCCGCACCGTGGCACTGCCCGATGGTCTGGATGCCGATCGTGCCGAGGCACACTGCCGCAACGGCGTGGTGGAGGTCCATCTTCCCAAGCGCGAAGAGCTCAAGCCGCGGCGCATCGACATCCAGGCGGCCTGACGCTCGGTTAACCCTGTGACGATAGAGAGGAGGTGAGCGGTCATGAACGAGGTCAGTCGTCAGTACACTCGCCAGCAACCCGAAACCACTGACCGGGAGGCTCGCGAGCCGCAGGCCGAGCTGGCCATGCAGCCGCCGGTGGATATCTTCGAGGCGGACAACGCCCTGCACCTGATCGTCGACATGCCGGGCGTGACGCGCGATGCGCTGCGCATCGAGGTGGACGACAACGTGCTCAGCCTCGAAGGCGACATCCAGCTGGACATGCCCGAGGGAATGTCGGCGATCTATGCCGAGGTGCGGGCACAGCGCTATGCACGGCGCTTCACGCTCAGCCACGAGATCGACAGCGATGCCATCGCCGCACGCATCGACAATGGCGTGGTGCATGTCACCCTGCCCAAGAAGCAGAGCCATCACCGGCGGCGCATCGAGGTCCAGGCGGCCTGAGCGCTCGCCGATCGGCCAGACGCCCTCCCTGCCGGGAGGGCGTCGTCATTTACAACGTCACCATTCGCTCGCTACGGTCATTCACTACGCTGAAAGTGGCAATCCAGAACCCGATCCAGCACCAGGGAGAGGAACGACATGACCGATATCGCCAAGCTCCTGGGGGATGAGGCCGAATCCCTGCTCGACCACCGCTGTCGCGGCTTTCCCCGCGAGCAACTGCACCTGCCGGGAGCGGATTTCGTCGACCGCGTGGTGGCGGACAGCGACCGCAGCCCCGCCGTACTGCGCAGCCTGCAGGCATTGTTCGATCACGGCCGGCTGGGCGGTACGGGCTATCTCAGCCTGCTGCCGGTGGATCAGGGCGTCGAGCATTCGGCGGGGGCATCGTTCGCGCCCAATCCGCGCTACTTCGATCCGGCCAACATCGTCGAACTGGCCATCGAAGGCGGCTGCAACGGCGTCGCTTCCACCCTCGGGGTGCTCGCAGCGGTGGCGAGGCGCTACGCCCACAAGATCCCCATGATCCTCAAGCTCAACCACAACGAGACGCTGAGCCTGCCCGTCCAGTACGATCAGACCCTGTTCGCCGAGGTGGAGCAGGCCCATGCCATGGGCTGCGTGGCCGTGGGGGCGACCATCTATTTCGGGTCGCCCGAGAGTCGGCGCCAGATCATGGAGATCAGCGAGGCCTTCGAGCGCGCCCATCAGCTCGGCATGGCCACGGTACTGTGGGCCTACCTGCGCAACCCGGCCTTCAAGCAGGAGGGTACCGACTATCACGTGGCGGCCGACCTCACCGGCCAGGCCAACCACCTGGCGGTGACCCTCAAGGCCGACATCGTCAAGCAGAAGCTGCCGGAGACCAATGGGGGCTACCGGGACATCGGCTTCGGCCATACCCACCCCAAGGTCTACGGCGAGCTGACCTCCGAGCATCCCATCGACCTGGCGCGCTACCAGGTGGCCTGCTGCTACCAGGGGCGGGCCGGGCTGATCAACTCCGGCGGTGGCGCCAAGGGACACTCCGACCTCGGCGAGGCGGTGCGCACCGCGGTGATCAACAAGCGCGCCGGTGGCATGGGCTTGATCTCGGGGCGCAAGGCGTTCCAGAAGCCGGTCAGCGAGGGCATCGAGCTGCTCCATGCCATCCAGGACGTGTATCTGGACGAGTCGGTCACCGTCGCTTGAGGGGCAACCGGCTGTGCGTCGATCACGATCCCGAGAGTTACGGCTTGCGGCCAGGGAGTGGCGGCATGGGCATGCCGAACGGAAAAGGGCGCGGCCAGTCGGCCGCGCCCTTTTCGTCGTGGCTGTCCGATCGGTATCAGGCGTCGAGCAGTTCGCGCGCCTGCTCGACCACGTTCTCCACGGTGAAGCCAAAGTGCTTGAACAGATCGCCCGCCGGGGCGGACTCGCCGAAGGTGCGCATGCCGATCGCGCGGCCATCGAGCCCCACGTACTTGCTCCAGTAGTCGGGATGGCCGGCCTCGATGGCGAGCCGCTTGGTCACGGCCCTGGGTAGCACGCGCTCGCGATACTCGGCCTCCTGGCCGTCGAAGCGATAGGTCGAGGGCATGGAGACCACGCGCACGGCGCGGCCCTGTGCCTCGAGTTCGGCGGCAGCGTCCATGGCCAGCCCCACCTCGGAACCGGTGGCGATCAGGATCAGCTCGGGCGTGTCATCGCTGTCCTTGAGGATGTAGCCGCCGCGCTGAATCTCGGCGAGCTGCTGCTTGGTGCGCTCCTGGTGGGGCAGGTTCTGGCGTGACAGCACCAGCGCCGTGGGGCCGGCGTTGCGCTTGAGTGCGGCATCCCAGGCGGCCGCCGTCTCCACGGCATCGCAGGGACGCCAGGTGGCCAGGTTGGGCGTGGTGCGCAGGTTGGTCAACTGCTCGATGGGTTGGTGGGTGGGGCCGTCCTCGCCCAGGCCGATGGAGTCGTGGGTGAAGACGTAGATCGCCCGCTTGCCCATGAGCGCCGCCATGCGCAGCGAGTTGCGCATGTACTCCATGAAGATCAGGAAGGTGGCGCCATAGGGAATGAAGCCGCCGTGCAGCACGATGCCGTTGACGATGGCGCCCATGCCGAACTCGCGCACCCCGTAGTGCAGGTAGTTGCCGTCGGGAGTGTCGGGAGTGATGGCCTTGGCACCGTCCCAGAAGGTGAGGTTGGAGGGAGCCAGGTCGGCGCTGCCGCCGAGCAGCTCGGGCAGCTGCGGGCCGAGCTCGTTGAGACAGGCCAGCGACGCCTTGCGCGAGGGAATGGACTCAGCCTGCTCCTGGGCACGCTGGATCTGGGCCTCGCTGGTCAGCTCGGTGGGCAGCTTGCACTGCACGCGGCGCTGGAATTCGCGGGCCAGTTCCGGGAATGCCTCCTGGTAGCGGGCGAAGCGTGCCTGCCACTCATCCTGGCGTGCCTGACCCGCTTCGCGGGCATCCCAGCCCTGGTAGACCGGCTCCGGCACGTGAAAGGGGGCGTGGGGCCAGTCGAGCTGCTTGCGTGCCGCGGCGACCTCGTCCTCTCCCAGAGCGGCGCCATGGCACTCTTCTTTGCCCTGCTTGTTGGGGGCGCCGAAACCGATGATGGTCTGGCAGATGATCAGGCTCGGCTTGTCGTCGTGGCTCTTGGCCAGCTCGATGGCGGCCTGGACCTCCTCGGGCTTGTGGCCGTCGACCTTGGGTACCACGTGCCAGCCATAGGACTCGAAGCGCTTGGCGGTATCGTCGGTGAACCAGCCCTTCACCTCGCCGTCGATGGAGATGCCGTTGTCGTCGTAGAAGACGACCAGCTTGCCGAGCTGCTGGGTGCCGGCCAGCGAGCCGACCTCATGGGAGATGCCCTCCATCAGGCAGCCGTCGCCGACGAAGCACCAGGTGTGGTGGTCGACCACGGTATGGCCGGGACGGTTGAACTGGGCGGCGAGCGTCTTCTCGGCGATGGCCATGCCCACGGCATTGGCCAGCCCCTGACCGAGCGGGCCGGTGGTGGTCTCGACGCCCGGCGCGTAGCCGTACTCGGGGTGACCGGCGGTCTTGGCATGCAGCTGGCGGAAGTTCTGCAGCTCTTCCAGGCTCAGCTCGTAGCCGGTCAGGTGCAGCAGGGAATAGAGCAGCATGGAGCCGTGGCCGTTGGAGAGCACGAAACGATCCCGGTCGGGCCACTGGGGATCGTTGGGGTTGTGCTTCAGATGGTCGTTCCACAGCACCTCGGCAATGTCGGCCATGCCCATGGGGGCACCGGGGTGGCCGGACTTGGCCTTCTGGACGGCATCCATTGAGAGGGCACGAATGGCGTTGGCCAGTTCGAATCGAGACGGCATGGGGTTGAGCTCCTCGCCTGCGGCAGAATGGGGCAGCGTTCCGACGGCGCCGCGGGTGGGGCGGCCGGGCGTTGCCTTCTGGCTGGGGAGGCCGCAGGTAGTGCGGCCGGAATCGGTCGCTATTGTCGCCGACTTGACGGCCGGCATCAAATGACGGATGTCAGGGTGCCGGCCAGCGTGTAAACTCGGGTTCTCGAACCGGTTGCTGGCGTATCCGGCCCGTATCGGGCCTACCCGCGCCGGCAGGCCGCGCGGCCAGCCGGGCTGCGCTTGAGCACCTTGCCGTACCACCAAGGGTCGAGGACGCCATGAGCGAATACTCCCTGTTTACCTCCGAGTCCGTGTCCGAGGGGCACCCTGACAAGATCGCCGATCAAATCTCCGATGCGGTGCTGGATGCCATCATCGCCCGCGACAAGCAGGCTCGAGTGGCCTGCGAGACGCTGGTCAAGACCGGCGTGGCCATCGTGGCGGGTGAGATCAGCACCACCGCCTGGGTCGATCTCGAGGCGCTGGTGCGCGAAGTCATCACGCGCATCGGCTATACCTCCTCGGAAGTGGGCTTCGACGGCGAGACCTGCGGCGTGCTCAACCTGATCGGCAAGCAGAGCGTGGACATCGCCCAGGGTGTCGATCGCACCAAGCCCGATGACCAGGGGGCCGGCGACCAGGGACTGATGTTCGGCTATGCCACCAACGAGACTGACTCCTACATGCCGGCGCCGGTGCACTACGCCCACCGTCTGGTGGAGCGCCAGGCCGAGCTGCGCCGCCATGGCCTGTTGCCCTGGCTGCGTCCCGATGCCAAGAGTCAGGTCACTTTCCGTTATGACGCCGACGGTAAGCCCAGCGCCGTGGAGGCCGTGGTACTTTCCACGCAGCACGACCCGGGCATCGACCAGGAGGAGCTGCGCGAGATGGTGCGCCGCGAGATCATCGAAGAGGTGATCCCCGAGGCGTGGCTCTCAGCTACGACCCGCTATCACATCAATCCCACCGGCAAGTTCGTGATCGGCGGCCCGGTGGGCGACTGCGGGCTGACCGGGCGCAAGATCATCGTCGATACCTATGGCGGCATGGCGCGCCACGGCGGCGGCGCCTTCTCCGGCAAGGATCCCTCCAAGGTCGACCGCAGCGCCGCCTACGCCGGCCGCTACGTGGCCAAGAACATCGTCGCCGCCGGCCTAGCCGACAAGTGCGAGATTCAGGTCTCGTATGCCATCGGCGTGGCCGAGCCGACCTCGGTGGCGATCAACACCTTCGGTACCGGCAAGATCGACGATGCACGCATCATCGAGCTGGTCCGCGAGCATTTCGACCTGCGTCCCTACGCCATCACTCGTATGCTCGACCTGCTGCATCCCATGTATCAGCTCACCGCGGCCTACGGCCACTTCGGACGTGAGCCCTTCGAGACCGGCTACACCTGGAAGGACGACCGGGGGCAGGAGCACACCGAGCGCTTTCTGGCCTTCCCCTGGGAGAAAGTCGATCGAGCGCAGGCATTGCGTCAGGCCGCTGGTTTCTAACGCCACGTAATCCATCGCTTACATGACATGAAGCACCCCGCCGGCAGCGCCGCGCGGGGCGCTTTATTAGCATCCTCGGTGGTATCCGCCGAGAATCCGTCATGCTTCGACTCGTTGCCTTCGTTCTCCTGCTGCTGGCTACCCCCGTTCTTGCCGACGACTGTCCCGACTGGAGTGGCGCCCGCGCCGAACGCGAGCTGGCCGCCCTGGCGGGCCGCCTGGCTCGGTGGGACGACGCCTACCACCGCCGCGGCCAGTCGCCGGTCAGCGATACCATCTACGATCAGGCTCGGGCGCGGCTTGCCGAGTGGCAGCGCTGTTTTCCCGAGGTGGCGGGTTCGGTCGAGGCAGAGGCAGTGGCACTGCCCGCCGGTGAAGTGGTCCATCCGGTGCCCCAGACGGGGCTGGCCAAGCTCGACGGGAAAGCCGCCGTGCGTACCTGGCTGGCGCGGCGCGATGACGTCTGGGTGCAGCCCAAGGTCGATGGCGTGGCGGTGACTCTGGTCTACGCCGAAGGTCGCCTGGAGCGAGCGATCAGCCGTGGTGACGGGCGCACCGGGCAGGACTGGACCACGCGCGTTCGCCGCCTGCCAGCGGCGCCCGAGCGGTTGACCGAGCCCCTGGACGCCGTGCTGCAGGGCGAGCTCTATCTTCGCCTCGACGATCATGTTCAGGCCGAGGCGGGCGGTGCCGGGGCGCGCAGTCGCGTGGCCGGGCTGCTGGCCCGGGACGGCCTGGAAGCGGCGGCTGCCGAGAGGGTCGGCTTTTTCGTCTGGGACTGGCCGAACGGTCCGGCGACGCTGGCGGCTCGCCTGGAGGAGCTGGCGGCGCTGGGCCTTGCCGAGAGCGCTGGCATGACTCACCCGGTGTCCGGGATCGAGGATGCCGCTCGCTGGCGCGATCGCTGGTATCGCGGCGCGCTGCCCTTCGCTACCGACGGCATCGTGCTGCGCCAGGCGGGGCGGCCGCCCGGCACGGCCTGGCGAGCGGAGCCGCCCGACTGGGCGGCAGCGTGGAAGCACCCACCACGCGAGGCGCTGGCCGAAGTGCGGGGTGTCGAGTTTCGCATTGGCCGGACCGGGCGTATCACGCCGCTATTGCACCTGCGGCCAATCGAGCTCGACGGACGCACCATACGCCGGGTCAGCCTGGGATCGCTCGCACGCTGGCAGACGCTGGACGTTCGCCCTGGCGACCAGGTTGCCGTTGCCCTGGGCGGGCTGACCATTCCGCGTCTCGAGGGAGTGGTATGGCGCGCCAGTGAGCGACCGGCCGTCTCGCCACCCGACGAGAGCGAGTATCATGCACTGAGCTGCTTTCGCCCCGTCGCCGGCTGCGAGGAGCAGTTCCTGGCGCGACTCGAATGGCTGGGCGGAGACCAGGGCCTCGACCTCGTCGGCGTGGGGCCGGGTACCTGGCGAGCACTGCTGGAGGTGGGGCTGTTGAACGGTCTGCTCGACTGGCTGTTTCTGGATGCCGACCAGTTGGCCGCGGCGCCAGGTATCGGCAAGGCGCGGGCCGACGCTCTCATGGCTCGTTTCAGTGCCGCACGCCAGCGTCCTTTTGCCGCCTGGCTGGCTGCGCTGGGAGTGCCGCCGGGTGCCGAACCGGCTCCCGGTGACGACTGGCAGACCTTGGCGAGTCGCAGCAAGGCAAGCTGGCAGGCCCGGCCGGGGGTCGGTGAGGTGCGTGCTGCCGACCTTCACGCCTTCTTCGCTCACGAGGCAGTGCAGAAGCTGGCCAGTCGCCTACGCGCGGAAGGCATCGTGGATTTTTGAAGGTCGCCAGCGGTTGTTCGCCGCGTCCTCCCCTGCCTATAGTGGAAGGCATTGATCGATCCGTGGAGGAGGTAACGCATGAACGAACCCGCCGTGTCCGCTCTGAATGCTCAGGATTACCGGGTCGCCGACATCGGCCTGGCCGACTGGGGACGCAGCGAGATCCGCATTGCCGAGACGGAAATGCCGGCGCTGATGACCATCCGTGACAAGTACCGTGCCCAGCAACCGCTGGCCGGGGCGCGTATCGCCGGCTGCATCCACATGACCATCCAGACGGCGGTGCTGATCGAGACGCTGATCGATCTGGGAGCCTCGGTGCGCTGGTCGTCGTGTAATATCTTTTCCACCCAGGACCATGCCGCTGCCGCGATTGCGGCGGCCGGCGTCCCGGTGTTCGCCTGGAAAGGCGAAACCGAGGAGGAGTTCTGGTGGTGCATCGAACAGACCGTGGAGGGCCCCGGTGGCTGGACGCCCAACATGGTGCTGGACGATGGCGGTGATCTCACGGCGCTGCTCCATGACCGGCGCCCTGAGCTGCTCGACGCGGTCCACGGCATCAGCGAGGAGACCACCACCGGCGTGCATCGACTGCAGGAGATGCTGCGCGATGGCACGCTCAAGGTGCCGGCGATCAACGTCAACGACGCCGTGACCAAGTCGAAGAACGACAATAAGTACGGCTGCCGACACTCGCTCAACGATGCCATCAAACGTGCCACCGACCACTTGCTGGCCGGCAAGCAGGCACTGGTGGTGGGCTATGGCGACGTGGGCAAGGGCTCGGCCGCCTCGTTGCGTCAGGAAGGCATGATCGTCAAGGTGGCCGAGATCGACCCACTGTGCGCCATGCAGGCGTGCATGGACGGCTTCGAGGTGGTATCTCCCTACCGCGACGGCATCAACCGCGGTGCCGATAGCATCGACCGCGACCTGCTGGCACGCATCGACCTGGTGGTCACCGCCACCGGCAACATCGACGCCTGCGATGCCGCCATGCTCGAGGCGCTCAAGCCCGGTGCGGTGGTGTGCAACATCGGCCACTTCGACAGCGAGATCGACACCGCCCACATGCGCCGTCACTGGCACTGGGAGGAGATCAAGCCACAGGTGCACAAGGTGCATCGCGACGGCACGCCGGGCGAGTTCGATCCCGACAGCCGCGATTACCTCATCCTGCTTTCCGAGGGGCGCCTGGTGAACCTGGGCAACGCCACCGGCCACCCCTCGCGGGTGATGGACGGCTCCTTCGCCAACCAGGTGCTGGCTCAGATGCACCTCTTCGAGCGGCGTTTCGCCGAGCTGCCGGCTGAGCAGCGGCACGAGGCGCTGGCAGTGACGGTGCTGCCCCGGCATCTCGACGAGGAGGTGGCGCGCTACATGGTGGCTGGCTTCGGCGGGGTGATCACCCGCATGACCGAAGCCCAGGCCGAGTATACCGGCGTGCCGGCCGACGGCCCCTTCAAACCCGACAGCTACCGCTACTGAGCCGGCAAGGGATTGCCTCGCATCAGACGCCACCTGCGGGTGGCGTCTTGTCATCCGGCATCTTGCCAGGTCGTGCACTCAATGAGTCTGCGGTGTCTCGGCTTCAGCCGCCGGTGGAAGCTGGCGTCGACTGTCGGTCGTCGAGCGGTATCAGCGAGGCGGCCAGCTCCCGGCAGGCCTCGAGCAGTTCGTCGGCTAGCGCCGGGTCGGTCAGGGTGCGGGCGATGGCCATGCCTCCAATCATCGTTACCGCTTGTTGCAGCGCCTGGCGCCGAGCCGGGCTGTCAGGCTCCGACTGGCCGGCATAGAAAGCGATGAAGCCTTCCAGTAATCGGGTGTAGGTTTCGCGCACACGTTCTTCCTGCTGGGCAACGTCGCTGACCAGGCAGGCCAGTGGGCACAGCAGGTCTTCGCTGTACAGGTGGGTTTCGCTGAGGTACAGCGCCATGCGGGCGCATGGGTCGGACTCCTGCTCGGCCCTGGCGACACCCTCCTGGGCGGCGTAGTGCAGCGCCATGGCATAGAGCTCTCCCTTCGAGTCGAAATGGGCATAGAAGGCGCCACGGGTCAGGCCCGCCTGCTGCATGATGGTGTCGATACTGGTGCCGTCGAAACCGTGTCGGGTGAAGAGTCTCGCGGCGGCTTGCAGGATGCGGGCGCGAGTGTGTGGCTTGCGATCCTCGCTCCAGGGCATTGAGCACCTCTTTCTGTGTTCAGCTCACTCGGCGCCACTATATGTTCTTGAACATATGGTGGCCAGCGCTAGGGTGGGTGAACGTACCCGTTTATCCATCCAACCGGAGAGCGACATGAGCGAAAGCGTGCATATCCTGGGGCCACAGTTCAGCAACTTCGTGCGCAGCGTACAGTTGTGCTGCGAGGAGAAGGGCATTCCCTATACCCTGGGCTTCGAACTCGAAGGCGAGCCGCTGGCGTTCGGCGGCGAGAAGCATCTCGCCCTGCATCCCTTTGCCAAGGTACCGGTTCTGCTGCACGGCGAACGGAGTCTGTTCGAGACGGCGCCCATCTGCCGCTATCTCGATGCGAACTTCGACGGGCCTGAACTGCAACCGCACGCTCCCTGGCAGCGGGCCGAGGTCGACCAATGGAGCCAGGCACTGTCGGGCTATGTCGACCAGGCGCTGGTGCGCCACTTCCTGCTGGAGTTCGTGTTTCCGAAAGGTGACGGAGGCAGCATACGCAAGGAGCGTGTCGAACAAGCCACGCCCGAGGTGGTGCGCATGCTGAACCTGCTCGAACGTCAGTTGGAGGGGCAGGCCTATCTCGTCGGCGAGGCGTTCAGCATGGCCGATGCGATCCTGGCCCCCATGCTCGATTACCTCGATGGACTGCCTGCGGGCAAGCCGCTGATGGCCGAGCATCCGGCGCTGGAGTCCTATCTGCAGCGGCTACGCCAGCGCGAGTCGAGCCGGCGGGTACTGGTCTCGCCCCAGATCGGCTGATGTGACGAGCGTTTACAGCCCGGCCAAGTGCGCCATGCCCGTGAGGTAGAGCGGAATCAACAGCGGCGCGGCCAGGGTGGTGATGAGTACCGCCAGGGCGCCCTTCTCCGGGCGAATGCCCAGTTCCATGGCCACCACCACCACGTTGGCGGCCATGGGCACCACTCCCAGCAGCAGAATAACCATTGCCATGTCCGCCGACAGCAGCGGTTGCAGGCCGACCGCCACGGCGAGCGACAGCAGTGGCCAGAGGATGAAACGCACCGCCACGCAAGCAGCGATGAAACGGGCATCGAACTCGCGCAGCGAGACTCGCCCCAGCGTCATGCCGATGATCATCATGCCCAGCAGGGTGTAGGTGGCCGGAAAGGCCTCGAGCCCTTCCATGACCGGTGCCGGCATGTCGACCCCCAGCCCACTCACCAGGAGGGCGGCCAGGAACGCATAGATCAGCGGCAAGCGAAGGATCTTGACGAGGCTGTCACGTACCGAAAACTGGCCTCGGGCGCTCAGGTAGAAGCCGACCGTGAACTCGTAGAGCGTCACGCCGAGGATGCAGAACAGATAGAGCGTCACACCCTCCGGCGGCAGCAGGACCATGGCCACCGGCAGGCCGAAGTAGCCGGTGTTGCCGGTGCCGGCGGAAAACGCCAGCAGGGCGCTCTCCATCGGCGGAAGCAGGCCGCGGGCGAGACGGTTCACCAGCAGAGCGAGCAGGCTGGCGGTGGCGAACAGCGCGGCGGTGAGCAGCAGGTAGCCGGGAGTGGGGCCCCCCAGGATCAGCCCACGAAAGAAGGTCAGCGGTGCGATCAGGTAGATCAGCAGGGTGGCGATGGGGCGCGGGTCCACTGCCAGGCGGCGTGCGGCCAGCCAGCCCAGGGCCACGAAGACCAGCAGCGTCCATAGCGGGCCCATCAAGGTCGCAGGATCGATCATCGGATACCGTTCGTCCTTGTCAAAACCGCCATCATGCCTGTCGATGGGTCGGCTGTCAGGCACCATCATGAACGGCATCGATAGTGCGCTGCGGAACTTTCATTGGCCGTGCGGGCCGGGCCTGGGCAGAATGGCGTCAACGATGAAAGGGACATGAGGTGAATCGATGAGTACGCAGGCACACCCGTTGGGGATCAGCTTCGAGTTCTTTCCCCCGGGCACCGAGGCGGGGCGCGACAAGCTGATACGGGCACGCGATGCTCTGGTTGAGCGCCGTCCGCGTTTCTTCTCGGTGACCTATGGTGCAGGGGGGTCCACCCAGGCGCGCACTCGTCAGGTGGTACGCCAGGTGCGCGAAGCGGGGATCACCACAGCGCCGCATCTGTCGTGCATCGGCAGTGAAAAGGCCCAGTTGCGCGATCTGCTGCAGCAATACCGTGAAGAAGGCATCGACAGCCTGGTGGCGCTGCGTGGCGACCTGCCTTCCGGGATGGGCGGTGTCGGCGAGCTGCGCTACGCCAACGAACTGGTCGAGTTCATCCGTGCCGAAACCGGCGACCACTTCGAGATCGCCGTGGCCGCCTACCCGGAGTCGCATCCCCAGGCGCCGAGTTTCGAGCGGGATCTCGAGAACTTCGCACGCAAGATGCACGCAGGTGCGAATCTCGCCATCACCCAGTACTTCTTCACCGCCGACGCCTACTTCCACTTCGTCGAGCGGGCTCGCGCCCTGGGCGTGGAAGCCCCCATCGTGCCGGGCATCATGCCCATCACTAACTACACCAAGCTGGCGCGATTCTCCGATGCCTGCGGCGCCGAGATCCCGCGCTGGATCCGCAAGCAGCTCGAGGCCTACGGCGATGACGGCGAGGCGATCGCCGCCTTCGGCGAGGAGGTGGTCTCGCGTCTCTGCCAGCGGCTGCTCGATGGCGGGGCGCCGGGACTGCACTTCTATACGTTGAATCAGGCCGAACCGACGCTGGCGATCCTCGATAACATCACCGTCTGACTCCGCCGCGAAGAGCGTCGCACAGCGTCGTCACGCACAACGAGAAAGGGCCCCGCCATTGCGGGGCCCTTGTGTGGGTGGGACGACCCAACGGTGCGTTCAACCCGAAGAGGCAGCCGGTTGGGCACCACCGCCGTGGCGGCCGCGCTGCAGCATGAACAGCAACCCGCCGATCGCCAGGCCGGCGATGTCGGTGTAGATGCCGCCGTAGATCATGCACAGGGCGCCGACCAGCATCAGCACGCGCATCCACGCCTTCACCGGCCCGAAGAACCAGGCCTGCACGGCGGAGGCGAGCAGGATGATGCCCAGCGTGGCAGTAACGCCGACGCGCAGGATTTGCATCCAGGATCCTTCCAGGAGCATGGCCGGGCTGTAGAAGAACATGAAGGGCACGATGAAGGCGGCCAGGCCCACCTTGAAGGAGGCGACCGAGGTGCCCATGGCGTTGTCGCCGGAGATGCCTGCGGCTGCGTAGGAGGCCAGTGCCACCGGAGGCGTGATCGCCGAAACCACCGCGAAGTAGAATACGAAGAAGTGTGCCACCAGTGGCTGAATGCCGATGTTGATCAGGCCGGGTGCCACCACCGAGGCGGCCACCGCATAGGCGGCGGTGGTGGGCATGCCCATGCCCAGCAGGATCGAGATGCACATGGCAAAGAATAGCGCCAGCAGCTGGCTGACGCCGGCCAGGCCCAGCAGCAGCGACGAGAAGCGTGCGCCGACGCCGGTCAGCGAGATGACGCCGACGATCAGTCCGGCACAGGCGCACACGGCGATGATCTGGATCGACATGGTGCCGGCCAGCTGCAGGGCGCGCAGGATGGAGCGGATGCCCATCTTGTGGGGCGAGATCCAGCTAACTACGGCTGCAGAGGCGGTGGCCAGGGTGCCGGCGCGGATCACCGAGTAGCCCATGAAGAGCGCAGCGATCAGGATGATGATCGGGGCAAACAGGTACACCTGCTTGGCTAGCTTGGAGAAGAGTGGAATCTCCTCCTTGCGCATGCCGCGCATGCCTTTGCGGGCCGCTTCCAGGTCGACCATGAAGTAGACCGACACGAAGTAGAGGATGGCCGGGATCAATGCCGCCACGGCGATCTCGGTATAGGGAATGCCGGTGATTTCGGCCATGATGAAGGCCCCGGCGCCCATGATCGGCGGCATGATCTGCCCACCGGTGGAGGCGGCGGCCTCGATGGCGCCGGCGCTGCGGCCGGGATAGCCCACCTTCTTCATCAGCGGGATGGTCAGCGAGCCGGTGGAAACCACGTTGCCGGCGCTGGTGCCGTTGATCATGCCCATCAGACCGGAAGCGAAGATCGCCACCTTGGCGGGGCCGCCGCGCGCGCGGCCGGCCGCGGCGAAAGCGAAGTTGACGAAGTAGTCGCCGACCTTGGAGGCCTGCAGGAAGGCCGCGAAGATGATGAACAGGATAATATAGGTGGACGACACGGCAGTGGTTGGCCCGAGAATGCCGGCATCGGTGTAGGCTTGACTGAAGAAGCGACCCACCGAGAGCCCGGGGTAGCCGAGAAAGCCGGGCAAGTAGGGGCCGACGAAGACGTAGAGCAGGAACACGACCGAGATGACCACCAGAGCGAGACCGGCGACCCGGCGCGTCAGCTCGAGGATCAGCAACGACCCGGCGATGGCGGCATAAGAGATGCCCATGGGGGCGAACGAGGTACCGGTGGAGGCGCGTAACGGCGTGTTGAAGATCACCAGCAGATAGCCGGCCACGGCAGCGGCACACACCATCAGCACCAGGTCGGGCGGCGACAGCTTCTGGCGCACCTGGCGATAGCCCCAGGAGAGCATGATGGCGGCCGAGGTGGCCAGGATCAGCGGGTAGCCGTAGTGCCAGGCCTCGACGTGAGGGGCGATGCGCATGGCGCCGCCGGCGATGTCACGCTGCATCAGAAAGACCTGTGCGAGTGCGTACAGGGCAGGCAGCAGTAGCGCATAGCTGACCCAGGTCAGCCATGAAGAAGAACGACCTCGGCTGTCGTCGGCGAATCGCGTGCCGGCGTAGAGGCCATAGCCGAGGATCAACGCACCGGCGATGTGCACGATGCGAAACGACCAGGTTTCCATCGGGTAGACGTTCAGCGACACCAGGTGGAAAGAGGAGTAGACGATGGCCAGGACGGCGAACAGGATCAGTTGCCACCCTTTGTAGAGGCGTCGATTGGATTCGACCACCTCTTCGTCGACGCCCTCGACGACGTGGTCGGGGCCATTGTCGACGGCCTCGTCGTCACGCTCGGTAGGGGTGTCGGGTGTATGACTCATGGGTAGGTCACCCTCGGGTGTGGGACGGGAGAATGCCAATCATGCCCCGGCCGTGAGCCGGCGCGGGGCATGACACATGGGAGCGAGGCTTGCCTCAGTTCAGCTTGCGCTCTTCGGGGATTTCGTAGCCGTTCTCCTCGTACCAGCGCACGGCACCCGGATGGAAGGGCAGCACGGTGTTGTACTGGATGTTCTCCGGCACGCTGGTGGCAGCGCTACGGTGGATATCACGCATCCGGTCGTTGTTTTCCATGCTCAGCTTGGTGATTTCGTAGACGAAATCTTCCGAGACGTCGCAGCCGGCGATGGTGAAGTTCCACATGGAGACGGCGCGAGCATCCTCTTCGAGGGTTTCGTAGGTGCTGGCCGGAATCTCGAAGGGCGAGACGGGGAACGCTTCGAGCACTTGGGCCTGCTCTTCCTCGGTGAACTCGACGATGTTGACGTCGGTCTGCACCTCGAGCTGGCTGACGGCCGGGATCGGGATGCCGGCAGCGAAGGCGATGACATCGATGAGACCGTCCTGCAACTGGCCGCCCAGGTCCGTCCAGCCGCCGTTGCGGCGCTCGAAGTCGACGCCCAGCTCCTCGAGCATGGCCGGGAAGTAAGTGTCGGAGGTGGAAGCCGCCGGGCCGAAGCCGATGCGCGCGCCATCGGGGATGTCGGAGATCGACTCGATGCCGCTGTCTTCGAGAGTGGTGATCGAGAAAGGCGTTTCGTACATCGGGAACAGCGCGCAGACGTTGTCCATCGGAACGCCGGGTGCCAGCGGGCTCTCGCCGGCCAGTGCCTCGGCTGCCGGGCCCATGGTGGTCAGGCCCAGGGCCAGCTCGCCGGTATGTACCAGGGCGAGGTTCTGGTTGGGACCACCGGTGACCTCGCCGCCGCCGGAAACGTCCAGCTCGTCGGCGATCAGGTTGGCCCAGCCGGAGCCGTAGACGAAGTAGGTGCCGCCCTGGCTGGCGGTGCCCACGGTGAAGTTGTCCGGCCAGTCGGAACGGTCGGCCTGGGCGCTACCTGCGACCAGCATGGCGCCGGTCAGGGTGCCGGTGAGGACCTGGCTCATTGTGATGCGCATGGCGTCTCTCCTGTTGCGATTGTGGTTGTGCGTCGGCATGTCACGCCCATGGCGAACGTGTCATGCGAACGAGTGACAGGCACTTCGCCAAGCAGTATGGCAAAGACGGGCCATTGCTGCCCTGACCCTGTCAATGGTGAGCAATGTTCATGGGAGAGTATGCAGGTTGTCTGCCAATTACGTATTTCTTATTTTATATCAAAGAGTTGATAAAATTAATTTCGACCAAGGTCGAGTATGTCAGGCCTGGGTGGGGCTGGATATCCGCACGTCACGCCATTGCTGTTGTGTGGAAATCCGCACGGATTGCGGGCAGTTTCTGGCATTCTGGCTTCAACGGCTCTTGGGGTCGAGGATCTTCACCGGTTGAAAGTCTTCCTGCTGCTCCTCGCGGCTGCGGCTCACGCGGGTCTCGAGTTCCGGGGCGTTGCCGTCTTCGATGGGTAGTTGTTCGAAAAAGTCGCAGTTGACGCAGTCGCGGTAGCGCACGCCGCTCTGCTCCCAGGTGCGGATGCGGTCCATCACGGCACAGCGTGGGCAGATGGCGCCGGCGATGAAGCGTTTCTGAACGGCCATGGGGCCTCCCGGAATGGCCGCCGGGGCGGGATGCGTCCGGCGGCGGTGATCGATGGTTGCCGTCAGGCGGCGCGAATGCCGCTGTGGCGCAGTAATGGCTCGACGCTCGGTTCGCGGCCGCGGAAGGCGCGAAACAGCTCGGAAGCATCGCGCGAGCCGCCCGGCTCGAGAATCTCACGGCGGAAGCGTCGGCCGGTCTCGGTATCGAAGATACCCGCTTCCTCGAAGGCGCTCCAGGCGTCGGCGGAAAGCACTTCGGCCCACTTGTAACTGTAGTAGCCCGCTGCGTAGCCGCCGGCGAAGATATGACCGAAGCCGTTTTGGAAGCGATTGAACGAGGCGCGTGGCACCACCGAGACGGCGTCGCGTACCGTGTCGAGCAGAGACTGGACCTCCGCCGCCGAAGGTGCCGAGAGTTCGTGATGCAGACGCAGGTCGAACAGCGAGAATTCGAGTTGGCGTACCATGCCCATGGCCGACTGGAAGTTGCGTGCCGCCTGCAACTTCTCCAGCAGCTCGGCCGGTAGCGGTTCGCCGGTGTCGACATGGCCGGCGATCAGATCGAGTCCTTCGCGTTCCCAGCAGAAATTTTCCATGAACTGGCTGGGCAGCTCCACGGCATCCCAGGCCACACCGTTGATGCCCGAGATATCGGCGATCGTCTGACGGGTCAGCATATGATGCAGGCCGTGGCCGAACTCGTGGAACAGGGTGGTGACCTCATCGTGGGTCAGTAGCGCTGGCTTGTCGCCCACCGGGCGGGTGAAGTTGCAGGTCAGGTAGGCAACCGGCAACTGTATGGTGTCGCCCTCCTGGCGGCGTACCCGGCATTCGTCCATCCAGGCGCCGCCCCGCTTGCCTTCGCGGGCATAGAGATCGAGATAGAAGCCGGCAATGGGCTTTGCCCCTTCCAGGATGCGGAAGTAGCGCACGTCTGGATGGTATCGAGGAGCGCTCGCGTCCTCGGCGAAGGTGACGCCGTAGAGGCGCTCGACCACCCGGAAGAGACCGTCGACCACTTGAGGAGCGGGAAAGTAAGGGCGTAGCTGCTCCTGGGAGATGGCATGACGCGCTTCCCGCAGCTTCTCGCTGGCGTAGCCCACGTCCCAGGGCTCGAGGTCGGCCAGGCCCAGCGCATCGCGGGCGTAGGCGGCGAGTTCGGCAAACTCCTCGCGCGCCTGCGGTACGGCACGCCGGGCCAGGTCGTCGAGAAAATCGAGCGCCTGGCGGGGCGACTCGGCCATCTTGGTCTCCAGCGACAGCTCGGCATAGCTGGCAAAACCCAGCAGCCCGGCGAGCTCGTGGCGCAGGCGCAGGGTTTCCTCGATGATCGGGGCGTTGTCGTACTCGCCGGCATTGGGGCCCTGGTCGGAGGCACGGGTGATGAAGGCCGTGTAGACCTCGCGGCGCAGCTCGCGGTCGTCGGCGAAGGTGAGCACCGGGTAGAAGCTGGGGAAGTCCAGAGTGATACGGTAGCCCTTCACCCCCTTGGCTTCGGCATTGGCGGCGAGCGCTGCCAGCGCACTTTCCGGTAGGCCGGCGAGCTGGGCGTCGTCGTCGATGTCCTTGTGCCATGCCTGGGTGGCGTCGAGCAGTTGGTTGGAGAAGGTGTTGGCCAGTTCGGAGAGGCGCGCCTTGATCTCGCCGTAGCGGCGCTTCTGCTCGGCGGGCAGGTCGACTCCGGCCAGGCGGAAGTCGCGCAGGGTGTTGTCCACCGCGCGGCGCTGCGCCGCGTCCAGTTCGGCCCAGGCGGGCCCCTCCTTCAGGGCCTGCCAGGCGCGGAACAGTCCCTCGTGCTGGCCGAGCCAGGTGCTGTAGTCGGAGAGCTTGGCCAGGCACGCTTGGTAGGCCTCGCGCAATTCGGGACTGTTCATGGTGCCGTTGAGGTGCGAAACCGGCGACCAGGCCCGCGACAGGCGGTCGTTGAGTGCCTCCAGCGGGGCGGCGAGGCTCTCCCAGGTGGGCGTTTCCCGCTCGGCGCGCGCGACCAGGCCGTCGATGGCAGCGCGGTTCTCGGCCAGCAGGGTGTCGATGGCGGGCACCACGTGTTCCGGCTGGATGGCCTCGAAGGGAGGCAGCTCATGGGGCTCGAGCAGGGGGTTGCGGGTCATGCGCACCTCGGCGACGGTGAAGGGGACGAAAAGAACGTGCCTGGCTTAGATGCGGCCGATGAGGCCGGGTTTCAACGCCGACAAAGGGTTTGGTGGCATCGCGCCGGCCTGATAGGCTTTGCGCCTTTCCAACGAGAGGGCACTGGCATGCAGGCAACCCTGGAGCGCTGGAGCACCCGACGCGCCTTCATCCTGGCGGTGACCGGGGCTGCCGTGGGGCTGGGCAACATTTGGCGCTTTCCCTATATCACCGGCGAGAATGGGGGAGCCGCCTTCCTGGTGCTCTACGTGGCTTTCGTGTTGCTGCTGGGGTTGCCGGTGATGATGGCCGAGATCCTCATCGGTCGGGCCGGCAGGCGCTCGCCGGTGGCCTCGCTCGGCCACCTGGCGGCGCAGGCGGGAGCCAGTCGTCACTGGCGGCTGCTGGGGGTGTTCGGGGCCGTCACGGTGTTCTGCATCCTGTCCTTCTACTCGGTGGTTTCGGGATGGTCCATCGAATTCTTGGTGACAGCGATCAACGGCGACTTCGTCGGTGCCAGTCCGGCGGAGATCGGCGCCGGCTTCGACGCCTTCCTCGCCGACCCGGCGCGCATGACCTTCAATCACACGCTCTTCTTGTTGCTGACCATGACGGTGGTCGCCGCCGGGGTCTCCAAGGGGCTGGAGCGGCTCAACAACCTGCTGATGCCGCTTCTCTACCTGCTGCTGGTGCTGCTGGCCGGCTTCGCGGCCACTACCACGGGCTTCGGTCCGGCGCTGGCCTGGTTGTTCCAGCCCGATCTCTCGGCCATCACCCCGCTGGTGGTGCTGCACGCCATGGGACATGCCTTCTTCACTCTGGCGGTGGGTGCCTGCGCGCTGATGGCGTACGGCGCCTACATGCCCGACCGGCAGAGCCTGCCGAGGGCGGCCGGTGCGGTGGCGGCGCTCGACGTCACGGTGGCGCTGCTGGCCGGCATTGCCATCTTCTCGGTGGTGTTCACCCAGGGCATGGATCCCGCCGAAGGTCCGGGGTTGATGTTCGTCACCCTGCCCATTGCCTTCGCCGAGCTGCCCTGGGGGGCGCTGTGGCTGTCGCTGTTCTTCCTGCTGCTCTTGCTCGCCACCTGGACCTCGTCGATCAACCTGGCCGAGCCAATGGTCGCTACCCTTCAGGGGCTCGGTGTGCGTCGCGGCCGGGCGGCAGCGCTCACCGGCGTGGCGGTGTGGCTGGTGGGGTTGCTCTCGGTACTGTCGTTCTCGACTCTGGCCGAGTGGCATCCGGTGGCGGGCAAGACGTTCTTCGATCTGGTGACCAGCGTGCCCACCGAGGTATTCCTGCCGTTGGGCGGGCTGGCGATCGCGATCTTTGCCGCCTGGGTGATGGCGAACGACACCGCTCGCAAGGCGTTGGGCGTGGGCGAGTCGGGTTTCCGGCTGTGGCAGGGCGTGGTGCGCTGGGTGTCGATTCCGCTAACGTTGGTAGTATTGGGGGCCGGCCTGATCTGACCTCTGGAGGAGAACCATGAACGAGCAAGCGACGGCCCGTGCAGGGGCGCTGCGTCCCTGGCGCGGCATCACCCCGCGGCTGGGCAAACGGGTCTATGTGGATGCGGCCAGCGTGGTGCTGGGCGACGTGGAACTGGGCGATGACTGCTCGGTGTGGCCCATGGCGGTGGTACGTGGCGACATGCACCGCATCCGCATCGGCGCACGAGTGAGCGTGCAGGATGGCAGCGTGCTGCACATCACCCATGCCAGCGACTTCAACCCCGAGGGCTTTCCGCTCACCGTGGGCGACGATGTCACCATCGGTCACAAGGCGATCCTCCATGGGGCTACCCTGGGCAGCCGTATCCTGGTGGGCATGGGGGCCATCGTCATGGATGGCGCCGTGGTCGAGGACGAGGTGATCATTGCCGCCGGCGCCGTGGTGCCGCCCGGCAAGCGTCTGGAAGGCGGCCATGTCTATGCGGGCAATCCGGCCAAGGCGCTGCGTCCGCTCAAGGAGAGCGAGCGCGCCTTTTTCCCCTACACCGCGGGCAACTATGTGAAGCTCAAGGATGAGTACCTGGCCGCCCCCTGAGGAGCTCCCTCAGCTCGCAGTATTGTGGCGGTAGTCTTCGGCCTTGAGACCGTATTTCCTGAGCTTGTCGTAGAGCGTCTTGCGTGGCAGGCCCAGGTGCTCGCATACCTCCGAAATGCGTCCGTGGTGACTGGCCAGAGACTGGGCGATCAGGCTCTTCTCGAACAGTTCCACCTGCTGGGGCAGGGCAACGTCGGTGGTGTCGGTGTCGACGCCCTCGAGCAGGGCATCGAGACGGTAGTCGAAGGCCGAGCCGAGCAGCACGTAGCGTTCGGCGAGATTGCGCAGCTCGCGCACGTTGCCTGGCCAATCATGAGCCATCAGCGCGGAGATGCCGCCGGCGTCGAGCGGCGGCGCCTCCAGCCCGCTGCGGTTGGCAGCGACCACCGCGAAGTGCTGGAAGAGCAGCGGGATGTCCTCGAGCCGTTCGCGAAGTGGCGGGATGGGCAGGGTGACGACGTTGAGACGGTAGTAGAGATCCTCGCGAAAGCGGCCCGCTTCGGCGGCGGCCTTGAGGTCGATCTTGGTGGCGGCGATCACCCGAATGTCGAGACCCACCGGCTCGTTGGCGCCCAGGCGCTCCACGCAGCGCTCCTGGAGTACCCGCAGCAGCTTGACCTGCAGCGCCAGCGGCATTGATTCGATCTCGTCGAGGAACACGGTGCCGCCATCGGCGTGTTCGAACTTGCCGATGCGCCGATCGAGGGCGCCGGTGAAGGCTCCCTTCTCGTGGCCGAACAGTTCCGACTCGATGATGCTTTCGGGCACGGCGCCACAGTTGATGGCCACGAAAGGGTGGCCGCCGCGCGGGCTGCGCTCGTGGATGGCTCGTGCCACCAGATCCTTGCCGGTACCGGTCTCGCCGAACAGCAGCACGTCGGTCTCGACCTGACTGATGCGCTGCACCATGGAGGCGAGGCGCTGGATCGCCGCGGTACGGCCGACCAGGCGTGGTCCTGGGGCGGCCTGCTGTGCCTCGAGCTCGGCCTTGAGCTGGCGGTTTTCCAGGCTGAGTCGCCGCTTTTCCACGCCGCGACGCACCATCTCGACCAGGCGTTCTCCGGCGAAAGGCTTCTCCAGGAAGTCCCAGGCTCCCTCGCGCATCGCCTCCACGGCCGTCGAAATGTCGCCGTGGCCGGTGATCAGGATTACCGGCAGGTCGGGGTCGCGGTTTCTCACCTCGCGCAGCAGCGCCATGCCATCCATGCCCGGCATGCGGATGTCGCTGACGATCACGCCGGGAAAATCCGTCGGGAGCGCGGCCAGGGCGCGTTCCGCGCGATCGAAGGGTTCGGGCCGGTAGCCGGCGAGCTCCAGAGTCTGGCCGGCGGTGATGCGTAGATGGGGTTCGTCGTCGATGACCAGCACCGGCGTGTCGACCGGGTCATGCATGGGTGGACGGCTCCTGAGTGGATGATGGGCTTGCGGGGGTGGTGGCGCGTGGCAAGGTCACGGTGAAGTGGGCGCCGCCGCCAGGCCGGTTGGCGGCAGTGAGGTGGCCGCCCAGGTCGTCGACGATGCGCGACGAGATCGACAGGCCCAGCCCCAGACCACTGCCCGGCGCCTTGGTGGTGAAGAAGGGTTCGAAGATGCGCCCGAGGTGCTCTTCGGCGATGCCAGGACCGGTATCGGCCACCCCGATGGCAACCTCGGATTCACCAGGTTCGATGCTCAGTATCAGCCGTGGCTGGGGAGTGTCGCTCATGGCCTGCAGGGCGTTGCCGATCAGGTTGACCAGAACCTGTTCGAGACGCACCAGGTCGGCTACTACCCACGTCGTCTCCGCCGGCCACTGGCGCTCGACCTCGACCTGAGCGCTGCGCAGCCGCGCCTGGTAGAGGCGCAGGGCATACTCGAAGCAGGCAGGCACCGAGATGGCGGTGAGGCTGTCTCCGCTCTTGCGCGAGAACTGGCGCAGCTGGGCGCTGATCTCTGCCATGCGTCCGGTGAGCTCGATGACCTGGGCAAGGTTGGCGTCGGCGGCCTCGAGCCGTTGGCGCTCGAGGAAGGCGCGGGCATTCTCGGTGTAAGCACGAATCGCGGCCAGCGGCTGGTTGAGTTCGTGATTGATGCCGGCAGCCAGCTGTCCAAGCACGGCCAGCTTGGCGGCCTGTACCAGTTCGTCCTGGGTGCGCCTTAGATTCTCTTCGGCACGACGGCGCTCCTCGATCTCGCCGGAGAGCCGACGGTTGGTCTCCACCAGGTCGCGGGTGCGCCGTTCGACGTTGCGTTCCAGCTCGTCGCGGGCATGGGCCAGCGTGTCCCGCTCGCGCTCGGCAAACTGCTCGCGCTCACGGCGCAGGCGCAGGCGCTGCCAGCCTACGCCGCCGGTCAGGACCACCACGCTGTAGAGGCCGCCAGCCAGCAGGGCGGCCAGCCACTGCGCGCGGTGGACCGGGGCCAGCGGTTTGAGGATGTGCATTTCCCAGTCGAAGGCCGGCATGGAGCGCGACAGGCGAAGGTAGCTGCCTTTCTCGAGTGGGCCGTCGGCGAAACGCACCAGCTCGCTGCGATCGCCGCGCGTCTCCAGCACCTCGATACCCGAGGGCGAGAGGGGCTCGTCGGCATAGCGGCGGGTGGCCAGCAGGGCCTGGCGTTCGTCTTCGGAGAGTGGATGCAGGGCGGCCAGCCGTAGCTCCGGTTGGCTGGCCATGAAGATGATGTCGTCGCGGTCGGTGACCAGCAGTTCGGCATCCTGGTCGGCCCAGCTGGCTTCGACATCGTCGAGCAGTACCTTGATCACCATGACGCCGTCGGGGCGGGCGTTGGGGGCGGTCTCGTCCAGCCATACCGGGGCGGAGAAGTAGTAGCCACGCTCCATGGACTGCACCCCCAGCCCGTAGAAGCGGCTGCGTTGACCGGCAATGGCTTCCTGGAAGTAGCTGCGAAAGGAGTAGTTCTGGCCGATGAAAGTGTTGGGGCGGTGCCAGTTGCTCGCCGCCAGGGTGTCGCCGTTACGGTCGATCAGGTAAACGTCGGAAACGTCCGCGGTGGCGCGGAAACGATCGAGCAGCAGGTTGAGCGGCATGGGGTCCTGACGGCCGCGCTTGGCGAGAAAGCGCTGGACCATTTCGCGTGAGGCGAGCAGCTGCGGCAGATAGTCGTGCCGGGTGAGGTGCCCTTCGAGGCCGGTGGCCGAGAGGCGCAGCTCGTTCTCGGCTTCACGGGCCAGGCTCGCCAGAGCCTGCTCGCGGGCGATCTCCGCAGCCTGCCAGACGCTGACCGCCAGTCCCAGGGGCAGCAGTACCAGAAGGGTGCGCCGCAATGTGCGCGGCATGCGTGACGGGCGGTGTGGAGCGCGGTTCATGGCGCCACCCTAGAGTTCTTGCTCGGGCAGCGCCTGGGCGCGGCGCAGTGCCCGCTGGGCGCGGGTCTCGGCGCGTTCCATCTCCAGCAGGCCCTCTTCCACGAACACCAAGTGTTCGTGGGAGCGTGCACGAGCGTCTTCGGCGCGTCCTTCGAGAATGGCGTCGAGCAGGGCCCGGTGCTGTTTCATCAACAGGGGGCGCGACTGGGGTTTCTCGAACAGATGCGCTAGGTTGTCCACGATGCTGCGTTCGAGCAGATGGAAGATGCCGCGAATGGTGTGCAGCAGCAGCACGTTGTGGGCAGCCTCGGCGATGGCCAGGTGAAAGGCGGCGTCGGCGCCGGCTTCGAGTTCCGGGTCTCGGCCGGCAAAGCTGGCTTCGAGTTCCTCGTAGCGTTTGATCAACATCGCTTTGTCGGCAGGGGTGGAGCGCAACGCAGCATAGTAAGCCGAGAGGCCCTCCATGGCATCGCGGAATTCCAGCAGATCGAGGTGAAACTCCTGGTGCCGAGAGAGCATGTCCAGCAGTGGGTCGCTGTAGCCGCTGTTGAGCTCCTGGGTGACGAAGGTGCCGCCACCCTGGCGGCTGCTCAGCAGGCCGCGGGCGGCGAGTTTCTGAATCGCTTCGCGAAGCGAAGGACGCGAGACTCCGAAGCGTTCCGCCAGCTCGCGCTCGGGGGGTAAGCGCTGCCCCGGCTTGAGACTGCCTTCGAGGATCATGGCTTCGAGGCGTTCGGTAATGACATCGGCCAGCCGTGGCTGACGGAGGGCTTGGTAGCTCATGCGCGATTCCAGAAGTATGCCAAATTGGTCAAACCAATAGTGCCTGCGTTGGCGGGGGGCTTGCAATCCCGGAGCCAGTGCGGAAAGTCGATGCACGTCAAACGGCTGGCGCTCACTGAATCAGGCTTGATACCAAAGTCTAGGGGCTGGAAGTGGCAGTTGGTTTGACAGGGTGAGGGCCGCCCCCTAAGGTTCACTCACTCTTGGCGGTAAATTGGTTTTACCAATTTACCGCAATAATGAACGCCATGCCACCAGGGACAGGCAACGCCCGAGGGGCTGGTGAAGGTTTTCTGATGACGCCGGCCAAATGCTATCCCACAAAGCCAGAAAAGGTGTACTTCATGGGTGCCAGCCGATGAGTTCGGCCTTCGCTTCGGGCCATCACGACCAGGCACGGGCGGTGGCCACCCGCTGCCTGGCCTCTTGTACACGCCTTCGTTCGCCTATTCCGTCAATCCCCTCTGAGCGCTCGACATGATGTCTTCGAAGACCATTCATGAATAGCGCATCATCTGCACAGGGCTCGCCATGATCATTTCAGCATCCACGGACTATCGCCAAGCCGCCAAGCGCCGAATTCCCCCCTTCCTTTTTCACTACGCCGACGGGGGGGCCTACGCCGAGCATACGCTGCGGCGTAATGTCGAGGATCTTGCCGGTATCGCGTTGCGTCAGCGCGTGCTGAAGGACATGTCCACGTTATCGCTGGAGACCGAGCTGTTCGGTGAGTCTCTTGCCATGCCCGTTGCCCTGGCACCCGTGGGGCTGGCAGGCATGTACGCCCGGCGCGGTGAGGTGCAGGCGGCACGAGCGGCTACCAACAAAGGCATACCGTTCACGCTGTCGACGGTGTCGGTATGCCCCATCGACGAGGTGGCCTCGGCGGTCGACCGTCCCATCTGGTTTCAGCTCTACGTGCTGAAGGATAGGGGCTTCATGAAGCATGTCCTGGAGCGCGCCAAGGCCGCCGGCGTCAAGACGCTGGTCTTCACGGTCGACATGCCGGTGCCGGGGGCGCGCTATCGTGATGCGCACTCCGGCATGAGCGGCAAGCATGGTGGGATTCGGCGTATGCTGCAGGCGGCGACGCATCCTTTCTGGGCCTGGGACGTGGGCATTCATGGCCGCCCTCATGACTTGGGCAACGTCTCGGAATATCGCGGTCACCCGACGGAGCTCGAGGACTACATTGCCTGGCTCGGCGACAACTTCGATCCCTCCATTTCCTGGAAGGACCTGGAGTGGATTCGCGAATTCTGGGACGGCCCGATGATCATCAAGGGGATACTCGACCCTGAAGACGCCCGTGATGCAGTCCGCTTCGGTGCGGATGGTATCGTCGTTTCCAACCATGGCGGGCGGCAGCTCGATGGTGTTCCTTCTACCGCACATGCCTTGCCTGCCATCGCCGATGCGGTCAAGGGCGATCTGGCCATTCTGGCCGATTCCGGCGTGCGCAACGGGCTCGATGTCGTGCGGATGATCGCCATGGGTGCCGATACCGTATTGCTTGGGCGCGCTTTCATCTACGCACTCGCCACTGCCGGGGAGGCGGGCGTTTCCCATTTGCTCGAGCTATTCGAAAAGGAGATGCGGGTGGCGATGACGCTCACCGGGGCGCGCACCATTGCCGACCTCGGCTCGGATTCGCTGGTGTCGGGCGCGAGCCGCGGCGTCGACTGAATGCCTGGTCACGCCCGCTCTTATCCTTTCGCTGATCGAGAGCCGTCATGAAAGCTCCCTACAAGGAACTGCTCGAAACGCTGCGCGATACGCTCCCTGCCGAGCGGCTGATCGACGACCCGCTGCGTACCCTGGCCTATGGCACCGATGCCAGCTTCTATCGGCTGATTCCCCAGTTGGTGGTGCGCCCAGCCGATGAGGACGAGCTGGCCGTCGTGCTCGCCGAGTGTCGTGAGCGCCATCTGCCGGTCACCTTCCGGGCGGCGGGCACTTCGCTCTCCGGTCAGGCGGTGACCGATTCGGTGCTGATTCAACTGGGACGCGGATGGCGCAACCACGAAATTCTCGACGGCGGTCGGGCGATCCGCCTGCAGCCCGGGGTGATCGGGGCGCGTGCCAACCAGCTGCTGGCACCGTTTGGTCGCAAGATCGGCCCCGATCCGGCGTCGATCAATAGCTGCATGGTGGGTGGCATCGCCGCCAACAACGCCTCTGGCATGTGCTGCGGCACGGCCCAGAACAGCTACCGCACGGTGCGCGACATGCGCGTGATCCTCGTCGACGGCACACGACTGGATACCGCCGATCCGTCAAGCCGTGAGTCCTTCCGCCACAGCCATGCCGAACTCGTCGACGGGCTCGAAAGGCTGGCTGCCGAAACTCGCGCCAACACCGAGCTGGCCGACAAGATTCGCCACAAGTACCGGCTCAAGAACACTACCGGCTACGCACTGAACAGCCTGGTGGACTTCGACGATGGCGTCGAGATCCTCAAGCACCTGATGATCGGCTCCGAAGGCACGCTGGGCTTCATCAGCACCATCACTTACGACACCGTGGTCGACGAGCCGGAGAAGTCGGCGGCGCTGGCTTTCTTCCCCGACATGGCGGCCACCTGCCGCGCTACGATCGCCCTCAAGCAGGCACCGGTGTCTGCGGTGGAGTTGATGGATCGCGCCGCCCTGCGCTCGGTAGCCGATGAGCCGGGCATGCCCGAGGTGCTCGGCACCCTGCCGGACGGAGCGGCGGCGCTGCTCGTCGACGTGCGTGGCAATGACGATGACGACCTTGCCGCACGGCTCGAGGCGGTACAGGCGACGCTGGCCGAGATCGAGACCCTCGAGCCCGTGGCGTTCACTCGCGACCCTGCCACCTATGCGCTCTACTGGAAGATCCGCAAGGGGCTCTTCCCCGCCGTGGGCGCGGTGCGCGATACCGGCACCACGGTGATCATCGAAGATGTCGCCTTTCCCATCGAGCGCCTCGACGAGGGCGTGCTGGCTCTCACCGAGATATTCCAGCGTCACGGTTATCACGAAGCGATCCTTTTCGGACATGCCCTGGAGGGCAATCTGCACTTCGTCTTCCCCCAGGGTTTCGAGAAGCCCGGCGAGGTCGAAAGCTACCAGGCGTTGATGGACGAGGTGGCCCAGCTGGTGGGCGTGGAGTACGGTGGCTCGCTAAAGGCCGAGCACGGTACCGGGCGCAACATGGCGCCCTATGTGGAGCTGGAATGGGGGCCCGAGGCCTACGCCCTGATGTGGCGTATCAAGGCTCTCTTCGACCCGGAGAACCTGCTCAACCCAGAGGTGGTCCTGAGCCGTAATCCGACGTTGCACCTGGAGAACCTCAAGCCGTTACCGGCTGCCGATCCCATCGTCGACAAGTGCATCGAGTGCGGTTTCTGCGAGCACGTCTGCCCATCGAAAGACCTGACTCTGACGCCGCGGCAACGCATCGTCGTCGCCCGGGAAATGGCACGGCTCGAGGCGCAGGGTGAGGCCCTCGATTCGAACGAGGCCTCCCGTCTCGAACGCCTGCGGGAAGATTACCGCTACGCTGGCGACGAGACTTGCGCCGTCGACGGGCTTTGCGCGACCCAATGTCCGGTAGGCATCAATACCGGTGAGTTGATCCGCGGCATGCGCCATGAGCGGCTTGCTCATGCTGCCGGGCTGGCGGCTCGCGTAGGGCGACATTTCTCTGCCGTCACGCGCTCGGCGCGGGGGGCATTGCGCCTGGCCGGTGTCGGTCGTGCGCTGCTTGGCGAGCGCGGGCTCGCTGCCGTGAGCGGTGCCATGACGCGTCTCAGCGGCCAGCGCGTGCCGCAGTGGGTGCCCAGCGTCCCCCAAGCCGCTCCGGTGCGAGTGCTGCAGCGCCCATTCCCAACCCGAGGTGAGTCGCAGGACAAGGTCGTCTACTTGCCTTCCTGTGCCACTCGGGTTTTCGGGGCGAGCCATGGTGACAGCGAGACGCGCTCGATCATGGAGATCACGCTGACTCTGCTGGAGCGCGCCGGCTTCGATGTCATCGTGCCGGCACAAGTCAGCCGCCTGTGCTGCGGCATGGCTTTCCACTCCAAGGGGCAGTTCACCGAGGCGAAGCGCAAGGCCGGCGAGCTCAACCATGAGCTGCTGGTGGCCAGCGAAAACGGCCGCTACCCGATTGTCAGCGACACCAGTCCCTGCGTGCTGCACCTGCAGTCGCGCCTGGATGAGCGCCTCTCGGTGCAGGAGCCGGTGGCTTTCGCGCACGACCATTTGCTGCCGCGGCTCACGATCACGCCGCTGGACGAGCGGGTGGCGGTGCATGTCACCTGCTCCAGTACCCACATGGGCCTGGGAGAACGAATGGTCGCCCTGGCCCGTGCCTGTGCGCAGGATGTCGTGGTGCCGGTGGAGGTCACCTGCTGCGGTTTCGCAGGCGACAAGGGGCTGGTGACGCCGGAGCTCAACGCCTCGGCGCTCCATGGTCTGGCCGAGCAGGTGGCGGGTTGTGATGCCGGCTATTCCAATTCGCGAACCTGCGAGATCGGGCTGACCCAGCACGGTGGCATACCCTATCGCTCGATTCTTTCGTTGCTAGAGCGTGCCAGCCAGCCGCTCCAGCACCCATGAGAGCGGCTGGAGTATCCACAGGCGGGAAGCGTGCCAGCTCTGTGGGTAGGTGAGTCGAGGCCGAGGCACGCGTTGGCCTGAAAGAATTTTACAAAGGGCCTTGCGTTGCCGTCATCGAGGCCGTAAAGTACGCATCCGCTGCCGGCGACGGGC
>JBNJIT010000001.1:0-738171 GCA_051749645.1 Pseudomonadota bacterium | reverse complement strand
GAGTTCGGCGTGCCGCTGGTGGGCATCGACCCGGCGATGACGCTGACCTACCGCCAGGAGTACGTGCACGCCCTGGGCCCGGACGCCGTGCCCGAGGTGCAACTGCTGCAGGAGTGGCTGGTCAGCCAGTCACCGGCCCTGGCGCGCCAGCACGCTACCGAGGGCCTGACGCTCGACGACCCCGGCTTCAAGCTGCTCGCCCACTGCACCGAGAAGACCACCGCCCCGGGCGCGCCCGGCGCCTGGCAGCGGGTGTTCGCCGCCTTCGGCCTGGAGCTCGAACTGGTGGCCACCGGCTGCTGCGGGATGTCCGGCACCTACGGCCACGAGGCCAGAAACCTCGCCACCTCGAAGACCGTCTACGCCCAGTCGTGGCAGCCGGTGGTGGAGGACGACGCCAACGCCGGCCGCCTGCTGGCCACCGGCTACTCGTGCCGCAGCCAGGCCCGGCGCCTCTCCGATACCGCGCTGCCCCACCCGCTGCAGGGGCTGCTGGAGGTGCTACGCCGCGCCGGCTGAGCCATCAACGCACAGCGCCCACCGGCCAACGACCGGTGGGCGCTGTCTCTCACTCAGACAAGAGGGTGTTTACAAACGTCACGAGCGACGGCCAGGCAAGGCGAAATCAGCCGAAACAGCGGAGTTTACGGGCTTGTAAATGAGCATGTTAAGGCTGATTTCAACGCAGCATGGCCTAGCGCAGTAGTTTGTAAGCATCCTCTTGAGGGGGCGATGCCATGAACCGCACAGTAATCATCATCGGCCTAATCGTCGTCGCCGTCGGCCTGCTCTGGCCATGGCTCTCCAAGCTGCCGCTGGGCCAGCTCCCCGGCGACATCGTCATCCGCCGCGAGAACTTCTCGTTCTACTTCCCGGTCACCACGATGATTCTGGTAAGTGTGGCGATCTCCGCGGTGCTGTGGCTGTTCAATCGGTGAGGGCGGCGATCAAGCGTTGGAAACGCCCCAGCGAACCAGCCTGTCCGCAGGCCAGTGGGTCGCGAAATCGTCGCTCTCCGGTTCACCATCCAGACACGCCACCAATCGATCCCAGCGCGCTTCCGTCAGCTCCCAGGCCGTGGCGGGAAGGAAAAACACCTTGCGGCTGAAGGAAGGCAGCACGAACTCCGACACCCAGAACGAGGGCACGATGAAAACGCGCGGCGGCTGGCCGCTGCGTTTTTGCAGATCCACCAGCGCATACCACAACGTTGGGCTGTGCTTGCCGATAGCCCCGGCGCCCACGTCCCACTCGCAGCCCTCGTGCCCATAGCGCCGCCGGCGATAGGCACCGCGCGATGTCTTGACTTGTATCGAAAGGCTGCGGGAGCCATCGGCCTTGGCCGCCACGATATCCACCGCCGGCGCATTGCCCACCGTCAAACTGGCGTGAATGCCCCGTCGCACGAGCTCATAGCACACGTAGTACTGCCCCGCCGCACCGACGAACTGGCTTTTTCCTTTGGTCAAGTTTCCTGTCTCCTATGTTTTTAAGTTTTCTCTATCGCAAAGACAAACCGCTGGGCGAAACGTCAACGCAGCCCAGTCGGCTTTAACAAAATGTTAGATAGCTACGCAATACCGGTTTCCATTGAAAGATAAATGATTGCTGAGATATTCTAGTGGAGCGCAAAGCCTGATCCGATGAGGGTTAGTGCTACAATCAAGATCTGGAGCTAACGTGGTAACAGGCATTGCAGGTAGACCAGGGTCTGTTGGGTCGCCCTCCTCTGCCAATCGTACACTTAATAGCACCGGCAGTATTTGTGGATTAGGATCTAAAAATTCACATAGCCCTTCGGATCTCGACTTGACATCTTGATAAAATACTCACAGATTGGGGCGATGGCCTCTCAATCATAAACTGTTGTAGAGAACTGAAAGTGGCCAGCACGTGACTTATAGAAAACTTCCACATGGACTTCGGGCTTCCGCCTCACGTACTGGACGGTTATGTGTCCGCCTGAAGCCCTACTTTCATTCGTTGCATATCAAAAAGTAACGACCCGAAAAGTTAATACAGAAACTTTGATTCAGTTTCAAATAACTGAAGCAGAAGGCCAACAAGAAGGCTTCCAACTTGGCTATGACATAGCCTGCCAGCTGCCCTATATTTCATGCTCCGCCCTAATTCCTTAAGCCAAGGTGCTGCATGTTTTTTCTCAGGCCCGGCAGCTTAATTATCTAGGATATTCGAGTCCACACATATGGCCAAGATTTTATTTGGTGGCCGGGATCATAATAACCAATAGAAAATCCGCGCAATTGATTACCTCCCTTCTCAAGGCCAAGCATAAACAAGCCGACGTCGAATTTATTCTCTTCAGCTATGGAGTATTCACCAGTCAAGTATCCATCTCGGAGTCGTCCTTGAAAACGGTAAGATTTACCAACATCGACTTTAGTAGGGGATTTTATGACTTTGACTGTTCCAGACACTAAGTGGCCGAAGCGATACAATGCAACCTCTTCCTCATAGCCCCCTGAGCCAAGAGATGTTTTCCACCTACCCTCAACCTTGGTTCCGCTATAAGACAGGTGCGATATTAAATATTTTCCACGCCAGTCCCAAAGCATTCTCAAGAGCCAACCAAGAATCGTTGCGACAAATCCCCCAAAAACCTTAACAAGTATGTAACCCATTATCATTACTCCTAAAAAACCTGCATCTGTAAAGAGAACTCCTGTGCGCCCAACGCTTGGCTATGGGTCTGCATGGAGTGCTGCAATGGCCCCTGTTTTCTGCACACCCTACGCAGCTAATGCAGGATGTGCTCGGGATGCCATATAACCTAGCTGCCGGGTTCCATGTAATCAATTATCCGTTCCCATATCAGCGACGAACTCTCGCCCTGAGGAAAAGGGCAGCTTTTAAGACGAACCAAAGTTATGAGCTTTTCCATGATTCGTCGATATCAGACTTTGGCAATATAGCTTCGAATTCCCCAAATTGCCGCGCCGAACACAAAACCTTTACCCTATGCCTGCACAGGTTCTTCTTGAAGCCACTTTTCGAAGGAACCGCTCTCAGGCTTTCCCTCCTTCGCTGCATAGTACACGAGGCGCAGGTGACGCTCTTCATCGAACACCAAGGTAGTATGCTCGAACGCGACCTGACCTACCGTTGGTATCTGAAGGTAGCGAACACCCTGACACTGGCCATGGATATCCTGTTGTTGCCACCAGACCTTGAAATCTGACGAAGCTTCTTCCAACTCCCTTACCAAGTCGGCGATGCCTGTACCATGAATCGCACGCACGAAATCACGGCGGAAGCTCGATAAAATCTGTAGTGCCTGTTCATCCCAAGGGATAAAAAGCTCCCGCATTGCAGGGCTAGTAAATAACATCCACAACAGATTTCGACGATTCTCTGGGACACTCGAAAAACCGAATACTCGATCCGCTGCGAAATTCCAGGCCAACACGTCCCAACGCAAATTGAGCACGTAGGATGGTCGCGTAGGAATATCGTTCATTAGCCGCTTGATCAGCGGTGGTACTTCGCACAGAGTACAGCCTAACTCTGGAGGCAACCTTTGATGGGCAAGCAAGAACAAATGGCGGCGCTCGGTCGCATCCAGCTTGAGAACCCGAGATAGGTTGTCGAGAAACGTAGACGACACACTAATGTCCCGCCCTTGCTCTAGCCATGTATACCAAGACAATCCAACCCCAGCCAAGGTCGCCACCTCTTCACGTCTCAGCCCCGGTGTGCGTCGTCGGCCACCAGCCGGCAACCCAACCTCTTCCGGAGAAATTCGCTCGCGGCGGCTACGCAAGAATTCGGACAACTCCGCTCGAGTGCGTTGAGCCGGTGAGTGAGGTGTGCTCATACGGTTACCTCGAGTAATAGCATAAACGATCAAATTGTACCCTTCGGAAATCCGGGGAAGAATACCGTATCTGACTGGCGAACCCGAGTCAGGATTTTTTCTTGATAGAGGAATGGTACACCGATATTCCATCAATTTTCCGATAAGGGATGAACATGCGCACGTCCAACCAATCTTCCATCTACCTTATAGCCTTGGGAGCCTTTTCCCTCGGCATGGCCTCCTACGTTACCGCTGGCCTGATCCCCATGGTCCAAGACTCTTTCGCGGTATCCGTGTCGGCAGCCGCCCAGCTGGTTACCGCTTTCACATTGGCCTATGGGCTGGGCTCTCCGATCTGCGTAGCCCTGACACCGGCAAATCGTCAGCGCGCAGGTCTCCTGCTCACACTAGGCCTGTTCGTCATCGCCAATGCCGCCAGCGCGCTCGTCGAAAACTTCACGGCGCTGATGGCCTGGCGTGCCATTGCCGGCACAGGCGCCGGTGTTTACCTAGCCATGGGCATTGGCGCCTCAGCTGCAGTCTCCACTCCAGAGAATCGCGGCAAAGCCATCGCCATCATCATGGGCGGCATGGCCAGCGGCGTGGTTCTGGGCGTCCCCCTCAGCTTATTGATCGCCGAGCAGACTGGGTGGGAATCCGCCTTTTGGCTGATCGCAATTCTCGGCCTGATTGCCTTCATCGGCTTGTTCCTGAAGCTCCCGCCCCTACCTGCAGCACCAGTCAGCTCGTTGATGCAGAAGCTGACGATCCTTGGTGACGGCCATGTGCTGATTATCCTGACGGTCTCATTGCTTGCGGCCATTGCCAGCCTCGGCATGTACACCTTCATAGCCCCACTCATGACTGACCCGGCCTATGGTGCCGTGCGCTCTGTCACGCCCTATCTCTGGGTTTGGGGCATTGGCGGTGTCCTGGGCAGCTTCCTGGCCGGGCCGCTGGTAGATCGTCTCAAGGGCCCGAATGTGACATTGGCCATCATGCTGATTCTTGCCGTATCGCTGTTCGCCCTACCACTGGCGGCCAGGCTCAACACCTGGCTGGTCATGCTGCCCATTGCGACTTGGGGCGCCGTCGGCTGGGCATTGCAGGTACCGCAGAACAACGAGTTGATCCGCACTCGCCAAGCTCATGGAGACGGCAATCTGGCCGTTGCACTGAACGAATCGGCGCTCTATCTGGGCAGTGCCATTGGCGCCGCGGCGGGCGGCTTCATTCTGTTGCTACAGCTACCCATCTGGACGCTGGCAGTCTGCGCTGGCGTTGTTGCAGCTTTTGGCGCTCTGCTACAGATCGTCAATCTGCGCCGGCAGCCAACTTTGGCAGTCGAAACGCAGGCTGAGCCTTGTAGCTGAGTCATCGGCCCGGCCTAGAATGCCGGCATCTCGGTTCCACGCCGGGTGCGTCGACTCAACGAGCGCGTTGCACCTGTACTGAGATGCCGGCTTGATTGACAATGACACGCTTAAAGCACTTGAAGCTCACACAACGCCGATCAGTTATATTTCTTCCAACTCGCCCATGGATGGATCGTTCGAATTCAGGAGACTTCCTCCGAGTCAATCAGAAAATGAAGTCTGAACCCAACAAATCGGCACAGCGTTCGACCACTTTCCGGCTTGGTAGCGAGAGCGTTACAGGGCCTCCGATGAAACATCGCCGAATCCACATTCATTGGAGTACCGATCACCAATATCGGTGGAGTGAGAGAGAAATTCGGCCAGCTTCCGGGTTGCGTACTTATGTGTTGCCTGAATCATAACGAGCTCCACCATCGGCAATTCCGGAAACCCCTCCTTCTCACCGAGCACGGCATGGCCTTTGGCAAGCGCACTTTCGGGAAGGATACCGATACCAAGACCAGCCGACACAGCAGCGCGAATATTCTCATAGGATGCACTGACATAAGCGCCGTATCCGTGCTTCCCGGCTTTATCCAGTGCTGCAAGCGCCGCGTTTCTATAGCAACACCCATCGGGAAAGATCACGAGAGGAACTTCAGACAGACTGTCAAAAGCACACCGTTGTGCGGCCACCCAGTAGAGTGGCTCTCTTCTTAGAGGATGAATCTTCCAGCGATTGTCGCTTGGCACGAAATGTTCCAGGCACTTTAGAATGACAAGATCTAGCCCACTGCTGTCAATTTGGCTGATCAGTTCCGAGGAAAGCCCAGAGACGACTTCTAGACGCAAATTACGGTTTAGCTCAGCACACCGAGAAATGGCACTATGAAGATCCACAACCTTGAAGTCATCCGGAACGCCGACAAGCAAGCGCCCGGACATTTCCGGTTGCTTCATGGCGCTCACGGCTTCAGACGTTCGGATGAGAATCTCTTTGGCAGCTGGTAGAAACCGTTCACCGTCTGCCGTCAAGCCCATGATGTGGCCCTGGCGACGCTCGAGCAACTTGCAATCCAATATCTCTTCCAGCCGCTTTAAGCTTTGCGTGACAGCCGATTGGCTGCGATATAGCTGAAGCCCTGCCTGCTGAAACCCCTTGCCTTCGGCTAAAAGTACGAAGGCGCGCAGGTGCTCAAGGGTGACTCGCCTATCACCCAAAGGTGACGGCTGACAATCGAACATGTACCAACCCCTAGAGACCAGAATATATCGTACTCGGTCGCAGACCACAGCGGGCACCCGACACCAGGTCGCTGCACGGTGTTATTCGACAGGAACACGGCTTTCCCTATATTGACTGTCATGAAGATGCCTTGGTACAGCAACTCGCCCAGCACTCCTAATTTTATATCCTAGCCAAGAATGAACTCGGCGGCTAGTGCCCATAATTTCACCCCCTCGAGACTCATAATAAGCTCAACTGATTATGACCTCCAAATAAATAATTTCCAATCCCTTCGCCTCTCAACCAACATGAACTCGAAGCAAAGAAAAGAACAAGGAAACTACCGATTTTGGGAGGTTGTGTGAATAACATCGTGCTGGCTGGCTTGGTAATAATTTTCAGCATGGTATGGAGTTCGGCATTCATCGCTGGCGCTGTTGCCCTCGACGATTTCGATCCATTCACACTTCTAGCGATTCGGTTCTCACTGAGTGCGCTGCTAATGCTTCCTTTCTGCCTTAGCGGTGAGAGCATGCATAACCGTATCGCTATCAAGCGGGGACTGCTACTCGGCATTCTTAACAATGCGCTGTACCTTGGGCTTAGCTTCGCCGCATTGCAAACGGTTAGGCCCCAGGTCGTTATCGTTATTGTGAGCTGCGCCCCACTTGCGACAGGCTTGCTTTCAGCATGGTCAGGAGTAGAGCCACTTTCACCAATGAAGCTATTCGGAGCGACGTTGGGCTTATCAGGCGTAGTGGTAATCTCCGGCGTCGCTGTCGGCATGGAAGTCGATATTTGGGGAATTCTGATGGCAGCTGCAGGGATGCTAGCCTTCGCGAGTGGCACCGTATTCTTTCGCGGTCGTGGAGTGAATCTTCCTGTCTTGCAAGCCAACTTCTGGCAATCCGTTGCTGGAGCCGCCGCTCTTCTCCCCATGGCATTGGTGTTCGGACAACCCCTTACCGTGCCTTCTACCAATACGATGATCGCCATTGCCCATTTGGTATTCATCGTCACCATCGGTGGAATGAGCCTCTGGTTGGTACTGATTCGCATCAGTGGAGCTGCGACGGCATCGACTTACCACCTCCTCAATCCATTCTTTGGCGTCCTGCTCGCTTACCTGGTCCTGGGTGAACAATTACGCACGACGGACTTCATCGGGGCCACATTGATTGTGATTGGACTGATTCTGACCACCCAAGAAAGATGGAGGAAAGCGCAATGTTGACCGGCAACAACACCGTATCATTGAATAAGCACGGATCGACATGGCAGCGCCATACCGGATGAGTCAGGTGTTGCACTTGCCCATTGAGACCGCCGTTTCACTAAGAACTGATCGCGAATACTTTTTCAACACTATGCTTGCTACCTCGATCACCTTTCCTTGCACGTCCGTAGCTGAATTCCGCCCTAGCAGCAACTATCTCAACGTTGGAATCCAGTATAGTTGTGTAGGTCAATATTTGCTTAACGTTTGGCTCCACAAATATGAATTTATAACCCTTGGGTATAATTTCTTCCTCAAAAACCTTATGAGGGAACTCCACCCTAGAACCTCTACCACTCCAAAAAGACAAACCATCTTCCTTGTTTACCGAGCGCAACCTAAGTTTTATTGATTTTATGTCTTGCTTCACATTACCACGATTATCAAGAACCACCCTAAACTCAACTAAATATCTATTGTCTTTCTTATAGACAACCCCGACCTCCATATCAAATTGCAATAACGGCATATCTTCTCTATGCTTTTCAGCGCGCTCGATTTCACGAGACAACTCTTCTTCCCGCGCCTGTCGCTCATGTGCTATTTGCTCTTCCCTGGATTTTCTCTCGTTTTCAATTTGCTCACGATGCCGGCGCTCACTAAGAAGAAGCCCAATGATCGCTACACTGCTGGTAGCCAATACACTAATTGCTGAAATTATTGTTCCTGGTTCCATCTTATTGCCTTGTTATCGTTTGGATTAACCGGTGCCACCACCGAGCTCGCCCAGTTTTGCCAGCACAAGGGTTTCCGGCGTCCCAGTTAACCCTTTTTTAGGAATAAAAAAATTATTTGAATAACGACCAGTCATCCTCAAATGGCTCAAGGTATCGGAAGTAATACCCATTGTCTAAAAAGCGATAGTTGCTTGGCCTCTTCCAATTATGCCTGTACGTCCAGACTTTATAGTTGTTCGCACAGATTAACTGACCATCTCTGTTCAGCAGTATGAAGTAGCAATCCGCTTCGGCTGTATCGGCGCTGGTTAACAACACACATACATAAATCAGATTAAAATGAGAAATAGCGCTATTTCCATGACTAACCAATTTCTGATCTTTACTGTCAACCGTTACATCAACCCACCGACTAGCCGTAGTTTTCCAGCCATGGCCTCTAGATATCTTTACTTGTATAGGTAACGTCTTTGGTGATTCATTAGAAACGATAAGGTACAAATTCGGGTACGTGCCCTGTAAAAGACGTAGCGAGTAGTCACCTGCGATTGAGCTATGCACAGAAAAGAAACTCATAACCCTTAACCGGCTAGCTTGTTACTCAAACCCTTGCCCTTATGTAGCTCTAACGCTGAGGTAACCGGCGCCGGAGCGCAAACGGAGGGAACCGAAAGCGGCCACGCTTTTGGCGTCCGGTTGACCGCCTGGTTACGCGGTGACGTTATGCGCCAACTCTATGGTTGACAAGTCACCCCATGGTGACAACAATTATGTCACTTATCGGTGACTACGGGGAGAGGGTCAAGAATGGGATCAACCAACACACGTAAGCGTGACCGCGAAGCCACCCGCCTGCGGATAATCGAAGCCGTCGAGGCGGTAATCTCCCGGGAGGGGTTTGGCGCCATTGGTGTCAATACCGTGGCCCGAAGCGCGGGCGTCGACAAGGTACTGATCTACCGCTATTTCGGGGGGTTGGAAGGCCTTCTGACCGAGTTCGCCGTTCAGGGTGATTTCTGGTGGCGTGTAGAAGACATTCTCGAAGAACCTCTCCCTGGGCCTGGCGACCCCGGCGGCCTGCCTGACTGCTTGGCGGCCGTGCTTGCCCGGCATATCAGCTTCCTTCGTTCCCACCCGCTGACCCTGGAGGTCATCGCATGGGAGATGAGCGAGCGCAATGAACTGACTCGCGCCTTTGAGCAAGTCAGGGAGGAACGAAGCCTCAGACTCATGGATCACCTCGCCTTCCGTTTCAATTACGACCCGGGAGACTTCACCGACCGACTCGGGCCAGCGTTGGCGCTATTGGGTGCCGGCGCTAACTACCTTGCTGCGCAGGGGCGGCAAATCGCACATTTCAATGGCGTGGATCTGCAGGCCGACAGAGGGTGGGAAGCTCTGGAAACCGCCGCTCACCGGCTCCTTATCGGTATCGCCGGTCCGGCTACGCTGCCACACCGCACGGATCCAAACCGGCCATCCGCTTCAACCCAGCCACCCAACCAAACATTACGAAATGGAGGTCACCAGTCATGACGGGTTCCACGAAGAAAGCCGCAAGCGGGCGTCGCGCGTTCCTCAAGGGGGCCACCGGCCTCGTTGTACTGGCAGGTGCCGGTGGAGTTTGGCGTGCAACGGAAACAGGCGTCTTCTCGGCGGGGGAAGGACCGGCGTACGCCCCTTGGCGCAATTGGCGAACAGAGCAATTGAGCGGAGAGATGGCTCTCGTTCAGGCGGGCATTCTGGCGGCCAATGCTCACAATACACAGCCTTGGCGTTTCCATGTGGAGGCTCAACGTATCGCGTTGTACGCAGATCATGATCGACACCTTGGGGCATTCGACCCATTCCGTCGCGAGATGATGCTATCTCTAGGCTGCGCTTTGGAAAACATGGTTCAGGCAGCTGCCTTACAGGGACAGAACGCCCTCATAGAATTGACACCGGGACGTCTGGACGCCGGCACGACAACCACGCTGGATCGACCGGTTGCTGTAATCCGGCTTGAGCGCGGCGAACCCGCGACCGATTCGTCACTCTATGATGCGATTGCACGACGCCGTACCCATCGCGGCGAATACGATCGAGGTCAATCAATCAGCGCGGAACTCCAAGCCGAACTGATTGACCAGATCAGCGACCAAGAAGACGTGCATACCCTGCTCTACTCCCGTGAAGATCATCCGGGAACCATGAAAACTCTGGGAACCCTCATGGTGCAGGCAACCGAAGAGATTATCTCGGATCGCGAAATGGCTGCCGACAGTGCAGCCTGGTTCCGATTCGATCCAGACGCGATACGTCATCACCGCGACGGAGTCACCCTGGATACGGTCGGCCTTTCCCCAGTGCGGAACGTGTTGGCCAAGCTCGCACCGGCACCTTCTCCCGCCGAGGCCGACCGGATATGGTTCAAACGGACGCGTGACGTGCATGTCGCGAGTGCCCCCATGTTCGGGCTGATCACGGTACGTGATCTCTATGACCAACCATCCGCCCTCACGGCCGGGCGCATATGGCAACGCATCCACTTGTGGGCGACAAGCCACGGTATCGCGGCACATCCACTCAACATGCCAATGGAAAGGGTCGACCGGGAGAAACAACTCGGACAAGCGCCCCTCACCGCAGAGCGGTTAAGGGCATTTCTCGGTGAAAACGAGTGGTACGCTACCTTCGGCTTTCGCCTCGGCTACGCAAATGCCCCCGCACGCTTTAGCCCCAGAAGATCGGTCGACCAGGTGGTTATTGAGGCATGAAAGGTACTGCGAGTCAGCGTAACGCCGCCAACACGCGTGGCGCTGCAGTGAAGGCAAAGCCGCAACGAAAGCGACATCGCCGTGCTTGGCCTTGTTAAATACTTCCAATGTTTAGCTATAACGTCCCCAGTCACGAGCAACAAACCAGTTTGTCTCCCACGTCACAAACTCAGAAGGATCAAATGGCTCTGAAGTAAACTCCATGTTAACTATTTGATTCGGTAACAGCGATAGCACATGATTTTTTGATCGCTTTCATAGTCCCACAGGTGAAAACGATCATCTTTGTTATGTGCTCGCCGACTGGGGCCGTAGTCCATAGGTGCACAAAGGCGAACTAAGTTGCGCCCATCCTCTTTTGATCTAAAAGTAAGGCGAATCTTCGTCTTATTCTGTATCGCGGCAATGAAATCATCTTTATACATAATTGAGGCCTCCGTGGCCGGTTAAGACGTTTAACGCTGGCGTAACGGGCCGGTTTGTCGAGCGGCAGCGGAATAAACCGGTTCCGTTGACGCATTGGTTATGCTTTATCGGTTTTCTCGCCACGCAAAACATTTACAATAAATTCAATAGCTTTATGGTTATAGATGCTTGGCGTGGCAACTGGTATAGTGCCATCTTTCTTAAATGCGTCTTCCTGCTTTTTATTGCGGAAGTTGTAAACGGAATAGTCTGGATTGTTTTTCAAATCGTTCTCCGCAATACAGGCCCAAACGTTTTGCTTTGACGCGTCTGGCACTTGTTTGACTACCTCGTCTGCCAGCTCCATTGCCGAGTAGGGATAGCTCCTCGTCAGGTTCTCTTTCACCCGCTGAATGGCTTCTACTTTATCAACGGGCACGACATCGCCAACCAGCTTGAGAGTGGGAGCACCTTCTTTTTCCTTAAACTCCCCCTCTTTAACAAATTTCACCTTTCCAGCAAGATCATCATCTAGAACCAACACTTGCGAGTCATCACGCTCTACTAAGCCCCGCTCGGTATCCAATATCGCGGCATTTTGCGGACCAGCGCGACCTATCTTTGCCATGAGGCTCAGCCAACTTTGGTTGTTCTGTTCAATCCGATGATTAATAATGCTTTCTAATTCAGCGCTTTGAATTTTTTGTGTTCGTCCACCATAACGGTAGTAGATCTCGCCGTTTTTGATGATCTGTTCTTTACCCTCATCTCTCCTCGCGATGACCGGCTTTGTATCAGACGGCCAAATATAGAACGCGCCACAAAACATTCCGTCGATTTCGATACTTCCCTGAGCCCACCTGATTTCAGAAGAAAATATTTCCAATAGATAACCAGTGATCTTCTCTGGATCTACCTTTTCAAACTGCTCTTTTGACTTTTCCGATAGCCCTGATATTTCTCTTGGAGAGTCTTTAACCCCAAAAATCAAGAACCCTCCACGGTTGTTGGAAAAAGCAGCGAAATCTCTAAAGTAATCGGCTAAGGCCGCAAGGTTGAACTGCTCTTTAAATTCCAGCTCTTGGCCTTCACGGTGATAAAGCCTTTTACCATTTCTCCTGAGGCGTTCTTTTAGTAATTCCTCAAACTCCATCGTTCGCCTCTTTCTCCCTTAGAACATAACGCCGCGCTTTGCGGCTGCTTTGGAGCGCCAGAGGAAAAGCAGTCCGACAACAGCGCCTTGTTAACCCCATTTTCGCCTCCGAATTACGTCTGACCGATCAAGAAGGAGAAAAGGGAAAAACTCATACATATAGGGAATATTTGGGTGGTCGATCCCTTTACTGTGCTCAATTTCATGAGCGGCTTCTACAACTTCAGAAATTAAGAAGTAGAACGGGCTGATAATTTTGAAGACTTGCCAAACCATATGAGGGGCTGCTGCCTCCACCAGCTTAGGGTACATAACTGCATCCAAAGTAGTCATTAGATGACCATCAAGCCCGCGCATCATGGTAAACGAATTGCCGGCGAAGTTATCACAGTAGGCAAGACTCTCTGATTGTATCTTCTCTAATTTCTTTTGACTGACGTCACTATGAATTACTCTAGTTAATAAAGACCACCACTCACTTAGAGGATCATTTGTACGCTGCCCATTGGTCAATTTACTCAAATTATAATATCGAGCGCTTAACGCAAATTCGTGAAGAAAGTAAATAATCCCCCATTCAAAACTACCTTCTTCGTAAAATTTATCAGTGGATTTACCTAAACGTTCGTTGAGTTCTACACATGACTTATATAGTGTTTCGATTTTGTGGCCATACTTGTTTTTCAATTCTTGATCTGTCATTGGGCGCAGGTCATTTCTTGCCATATGATCAATAACCAGGACAAGCTTCATTAACCTTTCAAAGCCAATGGAGAGTTCAAAGAAAGCTGAGTAAAAAAGACCTTTATTCGTGTCATCAACATTTGCTTTTCTCAAAGAATTCAGGCCCGCCAGCAAGCTAGATCTCGCGAGAAAACCCTCCTGTTGAAATAATGCAAATGACTCACTCAACATATGAACATGGCACCTATAGGGTTAACGCTAAAGCTCAGCCGCCGACCGACTGCGTAGCAGTTGGGCGATCGGGTGGAGCGCCTTGTTGGGCGGCAACGAACCTTTGGCTAGTAGGCAACTCGCCAAGCCGCTTACTCCCAGCCCATGGATTGTGTCCAGAACTGACGCAAACATTACTTTGGCTCTCTTCATACGCTTACCCTCCTTCACGGACTTCACCGCCGTGCTCGGCATTGCCAGTGCGTGGTTTACAACAAACTTTAACGCCACCAATGCAAGAAAGGCTGAGAACAAAGCTGCTCCCGCAGGAGTTGCACCTGCGGTACTACCCACTAGCCAAAAGTTCTTCGCCGTCACCTCCTATTTATAACGTATTGCTCTTTGACGCCCAACGCGAACGCTCAGCCGCGCCGGAACCGCCGTCGGTTCCCGCGTCGGCTGCAGCGGATTGTTGGGTAGACCTCATGTAGCATTCGGACCGCCGCCCCAGCTATTCGCCGCACGGCACAGACAAATAACTACGCACTTAAGAAATCGAAGTGAACCGTTCGGGACTTTCATTAACCCGTTTCTCCAGTGCGTTCAGCACGTCAAATTGCCCGAACACGAGCTTGCGAGGCGGAAGCGTGAACTCAGTCCGCAGCGCCGTCGCGAGGCGCACTGCCTGTACACCCATTTGAGCTGCTTTAGTCACGGCGGCTTCACGCGTCTCTTCCGCATCCGCAGTTACGTCCCACCAAAATGCGACGAACTGATCTGCTTGACGCGCATCCTGCGGAAATGTCATGAGGCGATCGGCCAGCGCGGCCTTTCGGGGGCGAAGAAGACTTGCTGCAACGGACAACCGTGGCAGATCCGGCACCGTCCCGAGAAATGCTCCAGCGTGACCCGCGGAATCCACCGCCAGGTCATGGTCCGAAATCCGCTCCGCACATTCAATCGCATACCCCTCGAGCGCAACTGCGGCGGAAAGCGCTTCAAATCGAGCCGAATGCTTGACCCTCCGACTATGCTGCCACTCGTTTATTGCCGCGCCTACGACCGTCGCAACCACAGCGCTAGTGACAACCGTTTCCCACGACTCCGCGATCATTTTCTCCTAACCCTGTTCATCCAGTGGTCGCAGTAAATCTAGTCTCTACCCGCAAGATCACACACTGCATTCAACGCCCAACTGTTCAGCATTTCTTCGCCGTGCGAAGCATGGCGGATAAATGCCTGTTGGACTAAGCCGCCCATCAGGCTGCGATACCACAGCTTTTATAGGGTATTGCATTGGCCGACGTGCGGCCTGAGGCAGTCGATCGCACGCGTACGGGGCTGTTGTGGCACGTTCGGGCAGTGCTATCGCTCATGATCCCAGTCTCCTTCGGCCCCAATGTGTCCCAACGTAGCGCGCCTGCTGGCCAAAATCCAACATCGGGACGAGCGTTGCCACGACCCGCAAGCGGGCCGACTCGTCGAGTCCGCTGTGTGAATAGAGCGTTAGGTCATGTTCGATAACGTTGGGTCCTGTGGTTGTCTAGGCGGCCGTGCAGGGATCGCCCGGGGCTGAGTGTCCCGATCACCCGCAGTGTCGGTTGCCGGCAATGCGGGCAGGTGTAGGTCGGTGCCGAGTCGCCGGCAGCGGTATCGGCATCCGCCGTCGCGTCGATAACGGCCAGCGCTTGGCCTGGGTAAAGGCCTTCTGTGGCGCACTCGGGTGCAACGCACGCTCCGGGAACAGGGCACTCGGAAACAGCCAGGTCCGCGGTCGATAGGCTCGCCAGTAATCGCGCAAGCGAGCAATCAAGGTCGCCGACAGCAGGACCATGCGGTCCTTCGCGCCTTTGCCCTGCGCCACCCGCAGCTGGCCGCGCTGACTGTCGATGTCACTGACCCGCAGGCGGCAGACCTCGCTCACGCGCAGTCCGCAGCCGTAGCACAGTTCGAGCATCATGCGATGCTTGGGGTTGTGGCACGCCGCCAGGATCCGCCTCACCTCGTCGCGCGTCAGCAGTTCCGGAATTCGCTGCGGTGTCTTCGGCACCACCGGCGATACGTCCACCGACGGCCAGAGCAACACCTGCAAGTAGAGGAACCGCACGCCGTGCAAGTAGACGCGGCAGCTGGCGGCGGACAAGCCGCGCTCCTGGACCAGATGATTGAAGAAGCGTTGCAGGTCGTCGCTGCTCAAGGTGTCCGGCGGGCGGTGGAAATAGCGCGCCAGGTCGGTGATCACCGCCAGGTACGTAGTGTGGGTGCGTTGCGCGAAACCATGCTGCCGCATGGCCTCGATCATCGTCTGTCGTAAGGCAGTCATCGTCGTCACTCCTGTTCATTGACCCACGTGGGTCAAAAAACAGTGTGGTTCGATGACGCAAAAGACAGGATTCGACGACAGCTACCGCGAAGCGGTTTAGTTCAACGCCTTGCAGCAGGGGCGCGACGCAAGGAGCGTCCCTTGCCTGCATTTGTTAGGGCTGTATCTGCGATGCTGTGTGAGATATTTCTCTCCATAGCTGGATAGCAGACGGGGTGCGGGCTTCTACATGCCTTCGTAACGCCCGCGCAATAACAGGGCCATACGGTGACGGAAGGTGTTCTGCCACTTTTCGAGGCATCCCACCCAAGATATCAGCCTGACTAAAAGAAAGAGCTCGGTTTTGAATCAGGCTCAAGAGTAGGAGGCCAACATGGTATACATCCACGTGTTTACCCACGACTCCAAACTCTTGGGTATTAAGGTACTCGGGAGGCAGCATCCACTGAGCCAGCACTGTTCCAAAAATACGTATATCGCTCTCAAGCCGACTTATTCCAAGGTCCGCGACCTTAAATCTCCAGACAGGATCTTTTGTTGGCACCATTGGGTCTCTCTGCTGAGACACCAGTATATTCCCAGCGTGTAAATCTTTATGGATATAACCATGATCGTGAATGTACTGGAGCCCGTTCAGGATATCTCGGGCGACATAAGGAACCCAAAGCTCACCATTTATATTAGGCGAGGCAATAACTTCATTCAGTGTCATTGAGCATTTTTCAACGACAATATAGAACGTGTCCCGATACTCGAAAGCCTGATGAATATACGTTATTTGTGGATGTCTAAGCTGTTGCAAACTTTGAAGTTCGTGCCACCACTCTTCACGCACAGCCTCGTAACTTCGATTCTGTGGAAGTATCACCTTGGCTACCAGATCGTTACCCCACTCATCTGCACAATCGTAGACTGCTCCAAACGAGCCTTGCCCTATCTGATGACCTATAAAGTAGTTAATCCCATTTACCTCTATAGCCTCTCCCGCACTTGGAGGTACAAAAATACGAGGTGATTCAGCCGATTGATTTTCATTATTCGAAGTCTCCATAACCCTCCATTATTTGCGCTGCCCTAACTGTTCAGCATTTATCCGCCATGCTTCGCACGGCGAAAAAATGCTGAACATTCGCGTGCGTGCTGCCTTTGCCGGTTTCGATCATCCTGCGGGCGCTCATTGGCGGCGTATGGCCGAGCTCCGGTCACGCTACCGCCCCTACCCTGCATGCTGCGATGGCGGCCGCCATCCATGCGGTAGTCCCTGCGCTCTTAGTGGCCGTCTCAGCGGCCTTAGGCTTTGTCCGAAAACTGGCTGCGCTCGACCATACGGCGTTAAAAATCGGCTCAAAGTACTCATTTACAGCGCGTAAACTCCGTCTTTTCGCCGATTTTTGCCTTGTCTGGCCTTCGCTCGCCAACTTTTCAGACAACGCCTAGAGAGTCAGGTTATGTGAGGGCGTGCCGATCCGCAAAGCGCCTGAGGCCAATTGCGATGAATGTCTTAGGCGGTTTGATCGGCGTCAAACGGCGTTGCCGAGGCGGATGGCACGTGGCTGCTTGTGAGTCGCACTGCGTATGCATATGATAATACGTCTCAAAGTCACGATGTGCTGATGAGCCATGATCGCAGTCACCCAGCGCCGGCCGCGCGTGCTGGTCGTCGAGGACGACCGTACCCTGAACGGCCAGATATCCCGCCTTCTTGAAGGCAAGGGCTATCGCACCCAGCAGAGCTACGCCGGGGAAGACGGCCTGCTCTCGGCGCTGGGCCAGCGCTTCGACCTGATCCTGCTGGACGTGATGCTACCGCAGTTGGATGGCTTCCAGGTGCTGGATAGGCTGCGCAAGACCCGCCAGACGCCGGTGATCATGCTCACCGCCTGCGGCGCCGAGGAGGAGCGAATCCTCGGCTTCAGCCGTGGGGCGGACGACTACGTGCCCAAGCCCTTCGCCTTTGCCGAGCTGCTGCTGCGTATCGAGGCGCTGCTGCGGCGCACCCTGGGCAGCACCGACCAGCGCGCCGATCCGGCCGAGCTGAACGTCGGCCCGCTCGCGCTTGAGCGGGGCAGCCTGTCGGTGCGTTTCGCCGGTGAGCCCATCGCGCTGACCCCGATCCAGTTCCGCCTGCTGTGGGTGCTGGTGCTCCACCAGGGCGAGGCGCTGAGCAAACCCTATCTCTACCAGGTGGTGCTGGAACGCGAGTTCAGCCGCTTCGACCGCAGCCTGGACATGCACCTGAGCCGCATGCGGCGCAAGCTGGCGGAGGCGGGCATGGCGGCGGATCGCCTGCAGACGGTGCACGGCAAGGGATACTGCTTCCAGTGAACCGGCGGCTGTTGTGGAAGCTGTGCGCCACCCTGGCGCTGGGCACCCTGGCGCTGGTATGGGTGATCACCTTCCTGGGCGCCGAGACCGAACAGCAGATGAGCTTCATCGCCGAGCGCCACCAGCAAACGCTCAAAGCATGGGGGCGCACCGCCGAACGCCTCCACGACGCCGGCGACGAGCAGGCCCTGGCGAACTGGCTGAACGAGCTGCAGCAGCGCGAGGAGACCTGGGCCGCCGTGGTGCGCTCGGATCTCCAGCCCCTGGCCGGCAGCGTGCTCACCCAGCGCCTGCGCGACGGCTTTCGCATCGGCCGCAGCGAGGAGTGGAAGATCCATCTCTACTTCGAAGAAAACCCCATCATGGAGACCACCTTCGCCGACGGCCACACCCATTTCCTGGTGCTGCTGCCCCAGCGCATGCGCCCCGGCACCTACCTGCCCGAGGTGAAGCTGTTCCTCAAGATCGCCCTGCCCCTGGCGGTGCTGATCGCGTTGAGCCTGGTGATCTACCGCCACCTGATGAGCCCGCTGAGAAAGCTGGAACTGGCCACCCGGGCGTTCAGCGAAGGCAACCTGGGCGTGCGGGTGCGCGCGCTGCTCGGCAACCGCAACGACGAGCTCACCGCCCTGGCCGAAACCTTCGACAGCATGGCCGAGCGCACCGGTCAGCTGATCCTCAGCCAGCGCCACCTGATCGCCGATCTCTCCCATGAGCTGCGCACGCCGCTCACGCGTATCGACATGGCGGTGAGCTGCGTAGAGGAAGGCATCGAAACCCAGCACTTGCTGCCGCGCATCCGCCGCGAATGCCGGTTGATGCGCGAGCTGGTGGAAGACGCCCTGACCCTGGCCTGGCTGGAGAACGAGAAGCCCAGCCTCGACCAGGACAGCCTCGATCTCACCGATCTGCTCGACAGCCTCCTGGAAGATGCCCGCTACGAATACCCCGGCCACCGCCTGCACGCCGAACTGCCGCACCAGGCAGAAATCGCCGACAGCAGCCAGCGCGCCCTGGCCCAGGCCATCGAGAACGTCATCCGCAACGCCTGCACTCATACCCCCGAAGGCGGCAATGTCTGGATCGCCCTGCACCCGGAGCCTGGCGGCTTTCGGCTCACCGTGGAGGATGAAGGCCCGGGTGTGGCGCCCGAGCATCTCGAGCGCATCTTCACGCCCTTCTTCCGCGCTGCCGGCGGCAGCGACAAGCCCGGCGGCCACGGGCTCGGGCTGGCCCTGGCACGCCGCCAGGTGGAAGCGGTGGGCGGCCGGATCGTCGCCGAGAACCGCGTCTCGGGCGGCCTGCGCATGACGCTGCGGTTCCCCGCCTGCCGGGCGGATCGAGGGGCGGACCGAGAGAAAAGCGCCGGTACGTAACAAATGTAAAACCGTTTCACTTCGCGCGCCGTGCCAGCAAGAATGCGCCTCCGAAAATAATGATTCTCATCCGTGACGCTGACACTGGAGCGCATATGGATTCTCTCGCACCCGCTGAAACACGCCATCCCGTCTTCCGCCGTCACGCCCTGTGCACGGCCATCGCTCTGCTGGCCGCCAGCCCGCTGGCGCTGGCCCAGGAAGAGCCTCAGGTGCTCGTGCCCATCGAGATCGTCGCCGACCGCCAGGCCGAGAGCGATCTGACGGTCGATGAGGAGACCATCGAACGCTACCAGGCCGACGACCTGGAAGAGCTCTTCGCCGGCGAGCCCGAGGTCGCCGTGGGCGGCTCCATCGGCATCGCCCAGAAGGTCTACGTTCGCGGCTTCGAAGACCCGTTGCTCAACGTCACCGTCGACGGCGCCACCCAGGCCGGCTCATTGTTTCACCATACCGGCCGCCTGGCCGTGGAGCCGGAACTGCTCGAGCGGGTGGAGGTGGACGCCGGCGCCGGCCGCGCCACGGCCGGCGCGGGTGCCCTGGGCGGCGCCATCCGCTTCGTCACCAAGGACCCCGACAACCTGCTGCGCGACGACGAGCGGATGGGCGCCCTGGTCAAGCTCGGCGGCGCCTCCAATACCGAGGGCTACAAGGCGAGCACTACTGTATTCGGCCGCCTGAGCGAGCGCTGGAGCGGCATGTTCTCCCTCAGCCAGAGCGACCACGGCCGCTTCGAGGTTGGCGACGGCAACCGCATCCCCGGCACCGACGCCGAACAGCAGTTGGGCTTCGCCAAGCTCGTCGGCCAGTTGCCCGGCGGCCAGACCCTGAAGCTGAGCCATGAGGTGCGTACCGACCAGGGCGAGCGCCCCCAGCGGCCGCAATGGGGCATCAGCGGCTTCAACCCGCTCTACGATCTGGATGGCCGCCGCGACACCACCACCCTGAACTACGCCATCGCCCCGGAAGAGAACGCCTGGCTGGATGCAGACTTCACCCTCTACCACACCGAGTCGGAGATCGAGCAGAACGTTGCCGACCGCTGGGGCCGCTACTTCGGTTTCACCCGCAGCGTGGGCGGCGACCTGCGCAACACCAGCCGGCTGGGCACCCATGCCCTGACCTACGGGGTCGACTACCGTCGCGACACAGTGAATGCCGGCGGCGAAGACGCCCCCAGGGCCGAGGAGGAATCCGGCGAGGTCACCGGTCTCTACCTGCAAGACGACTACTGGATCACCGAGCGCCTGTTGCTCAGCGCCGGGGTACGCTACGACGACTACCGACTCACCGATACCAACGACCAGCGCTTCAGCGAGAGCGACGTCAGCCCCAACGCCAACCTGGCCTGGGAGGCAGTCGATGGGCTGACCCTCAAGGCGGGCTATGCCGAGGCCTTCCGCGGGCCGATGCCCCACGACACCTTCAAGATCGACCGCGCCCAGAACGACCCGAACCTGGAAGGCGAGAAGGCCAGGAACACCGAGGTCGGCTTCGACTACGCCCACGGCGACCTCACCCTGTACGGCGAGGTCTACCGCTCCACCATCGAGGATGCCATCGCCGACCCGCTGTTCGGCCCGGCCATCTACCAGAACATCGGCGACCTGGAATCCGACGGCTACCGCCTGGGCGCCACCTACCGGTGGGGCAAGCTGCAGGCCGGGCTGAGCTACCACAGCAACGAGGCCGAGGTGGATGGCGAGCCGCTCACCGTCTACGTGCACAACCTTCTCGGCAACAGCATGGGCGACACCTGGGTCGCCGACCTGGCCTACCAGTGGAGCCCGAGCCTGGAATTCGGCTGGCGCGGCCGCTTCGTGCAGGGTATCGACGATCTGGAAACCGCAGTGGGCTCCATCGACAAGCCGGGCTACGGCGTTCACGACCTCTTCGTGCACTGGCTGCCTACCGCCAACGAGGACCTGCGTGTCACGCTCACCGTCAACAACGTGGGCGACAAGCAGTACCTCGATCACGCCAGCAACGCGGATTACCAGCACCTGCCGGGCTACGACGGTGTGGTGGGGCTGCCGGAACCGGGCCGCGACATTCGCCTCGGGCTGGCACTGAGGTTCTGATGGCCAGGCGACTCAACCCCCTGCTGCTCTCTCTGGCGCTGCTGGTCGGCGCCACCCAGGTCCAGGCCGCGCGCACCGTGACCGACCTGGCGGGGCGCACCGTGAACGTGCCCGAGCGTGCCCAGGCCATCGTGCTGGGCGAGAGCCGCTACATTCCCGCCCTGGCGATTCTCGAAGGCGAGCGGGTCGTCGACCGCCTGGCCGGCCTGCTGCCGGATTTCGAGCAGACCGACCCCGCCGGCTACGCCCAGTACCTGGCGCGCTTCCCGGCGCTGGCCGAGGTGCCCCGGGTGGGGCACGCCTCGGCGGACAGCTTCAGCCTGGAGAGCGTGCTGTCGATGGGGGCCGACCTGGCCATCTTCAGCCTCGAGGGGCACGGGCCCGGCGCACGCAACCGCGAGCTGATCGAGCGCCTGGAACGCTCCGGCGTGGCGGTGGTGTTCGTCGACTTCCGCCAGCAGCCGCTGCGCAACACGCCTCGCAGCATGGCCCTGCTCGGCGAGGTGCTGGGCCGCCAGGCCGAGGCCGAACGCTTCAACCGCTTCTACCGCGAGGAGCTCGCCAAGGTGAGCGAAGCGGTGGCGGCGATTCCCGACAGCGAACGGCCCAGCGTCTTCCTGCACAGCCGCGTGGGCCTGCACGACGGCTGCTGCGAAACCATGGCCGACGGCATGATGGGGCGCTTCATCCCCGCCGCCGGCGGGCGCAACGTGGCGGCACAGCGCCTGCCCGGGGTCAACGGCACGCTCAACCTGGAGATGCTGATCGACGAGCCGCCGGACCGCTACCTCGCCACCGCCATCGGCTCGCCCGGTCAGCGGGAATCCGCCGAGGAGCAGCCCTATGTGGTGCTGGGCGCCGGGGTCGACGAGGCCACCGCCCGCCGCTCTCTGGCTCGTGCCACCCACCGCCCGGGCCTGGCCTCGCTGCCCGCCATCCAGAACCCGGAACGCGCCTTCGCCATCTGGCATCACTTCTACAACACGCCGCTCAACGTGGTGGCGGTGCAGGCCCTGGCACGCTGGCTGCACCCCGAACGGCTGGCGCATCTCGAGCCCGAGCGCACCCTGGCCACCTTCTATCGGCGCTTCCAGCCCGTGGAACTGGACGGCACCTACTGGGTACGCCTCGCCGAGGGCGCGCCATGAGTCTGGCGCCAGCGAATCGCGGTGGGCTCGCCGGTCAGTACCGGCGCTTCGTATGGCGCCGGGTGCTGTGCCTGGCCGGCCTGGCACTGGCGGCGGGCGCCGCGCTGCTGGTGGACATCGCCTCCGGCCCCGCCATGCTGGGGCTAGGGGACGTCGTTCGTGGTCTGCTCGACCCCGCGGCGCTGGAGGCCGGCACCCGCGTGATCGTCTTCGACATCCGCCTGCCCTACGCGCTGATGGCGGTGGTGGTGGGCGCCTGCCTGGGGCTGGCCGGGGCCGAGATGCAGACGGTGCTCAACAACCCGCTGGCCAGCCCCTTCACCCTGGGCGTGGGCGCCGCCGCCACCCTGGGCGCCTCGCTGGTAATCGCGTTCAACGTCTCGCTGTTCGGCCTGGCGGTGCACCTGCTGCTGCCGCTCTCGGCCTTCGCGTTCGCCGCCGCCGCCTCGCTGCTGATCCTGCTGCTGTCGCGCACCCTGGGCGCCTCGGTTCACGCCGTCGTGCTGTTCGGCATCGCGCTGCTGTTCGGCATCAACGCCGTGGTGGGGCTGATCCAGTTCGTCGCCGACGCCGAGTCGGTGCAGCAGATCGTGTTCTGGACCATGGGCAGCCTGGCCCGCGCCTCGCTGGACAAGGTCGCCATCGTGGCCGGCGTGCTGGCGGTGTGCCTGCCCTTCTCGCTGCGCAACGCCTGGGCCATGACCCTGCTGCGCAGCGGCGAGGAGCAGGCGCGCAGCCTGGGCGTGCCGGTGGAACGCATGCGCCTGCTGGTGCTGCTGCGGGTCAGCTTGTTGACCGCGGCGGCCATGGCCTTCGTCGGCGAGATCGGCTTCATCGGCCTGGTGGCACCGCACATCGCGCGGCTGATGCTGGGCGAAGACCACCGCTTCCTGCTGCCGGGCAGCGCCCTGGCCGGTGCCGTGCTGCTCTCGCTGTCGTCGATCGCCAGCAAGCTGTTGGTGCCGGGAGTGGTGCTGCCGGTGGGCATCGTCACTGCCCTGGTAGGCATCCCGCTGTTCATCGGCCTGATCGTGGCCCGCAGCCGGAGGGCCGCGCTATGAGTCTCGAGCTGCAACGGCTGACGGTGGGCTACCGGCGCCAGCCGGTGTTTCGCGCCCTCACCCTGCCGACCATCGAGCCGGGCAGCCTGGTGGCGGTGGTGGGCCCCAACGCCGTGGGTAAGTCGACCCTGCTCAAGGGCATCGCCGGCCTGCTGCCGGCGAGTGGCCAGGTGCGGTTGAGCGGCCAGGCGCTGCATGACCTCGCCCCTGCCCAGCGCGTGACGCAGCTCGGCTACCTGCCCCAGCCGCTGCCCCAGGCCGTGCCGCTGGTGGCCTACGAGACGGTGTTCAGCGCCTGCCGCGCCGCCCGGGGCGGCGAGTCGCGAGCGGCGACCGAGCGCGCCATCGAGGCGGTGTTCGACACTCTGGGCATTCGCCAACTGGCGCTGCGCCAATTGGCCGAGATGTCCGGCGGCCAGCGCCAGATGGTGGGGCTCGCCCAGGTGCTGGTGCGCCGGCCCCCGCTAATGCTGCTCGACGAGCCCACCAGCGCCCTGGACCTGCACTGGCAGCTCAACGTGCTCGAGGCGGTGCGCGCGGCCACCCGCGAACGCGGTGCCATCGCCCTGGTGGCCAGCCACGATCTCAACCTGGCGCTGCGCTTCTGCGACCGGGTGCTGGTGCTCTCCCCCGGCGGCCGGGCGGAGATGGGTTCGCCCGAAGCGGTGCTGACCCCGGCGCTGCTGGCCCGTACCTACGGCATCGAGGCCCGCATCGAGCGCTGCTCGCACGGCCACCCCATCGTGCTGGCGGACCGGCCTCTGGCCCGGTAGCCCAGCCCCTTCATCGAGGAGACTCCAACATGCCCGCCATGACCGCCATCGTCCCCACCGCCGACGCCGGCCGGCTGATCAACCGGCTGTGCAAGCACTTCAACCACAAGGTGGAGGCCCACTGGACCGGCGAGACGGGCCAGGTGATCTTCGCCATCGGCGAATGCCACATGAACGCGACGCCGGAAGCACTGGAACTCAGCTGCCGGTCGCCCAGCCAGGCCGAGCTGGACGAACTGGGCCAGGTGGTGGCTTCGCACCTGGTGCGCTTCGCCGGCGGCGAGGTGGAGGTAGTCGAATGGCAGGCCCCCGCCGCGCATCGTTAGCGACCCGAGAAACCTCGTGAGCACGAGCGACGTTCCCCACGGGGGTGACCGCGAATTGTTTATAGACGACCGGTCTATTCATTGTTACGGTGGCGCCATGAAACGAACGAAGAAAGCGGAAACGACCCGTCAGCACATTCTCGAGGCAGGCCAGGAACTGGTACTGCAAAAGGGATTCGTAGGTGTGGGTCTGCAGGAAATCCTCAGGGCTTGCGGCGTGCCGAAAGGTTCGTTCTATCACTACTTCACATCGAAAGAAGCGTTCGGCTGCGTTTTGCTGAAGCAGTACGTCGACGAGTATCGCCACCGCGTTGAGACAATATTCGAAACCGGCGACAGCGGCCGTGACCGCCTCATGCGCTACTGGGCGCACTGGATCGACGATCCGGTGGCGGGCGGATGGGCCGAACGGTGTCTGGTGGTAAAGCTGGCCGCCGAGGTCGCCGACCTCTCCGCAGACATGCGCGGCGTGTTGAACGATGGCGTGGAAAGCCTGGTGGCGCGCATCGCCGGAATCATTGAGGAAGGACGAGAGGACGGCTCATTGCCGCCCGGAGCGCCGCCCCATGCCATCGCCCAGGTTCTCTACCAGATGTGGCTGGGGGCTGCGTTGCTGGCCAAGCTCGGTCAGGACCCGACGCCACTGCACCGCGCCCTGGACGCTAGCGAACGGTTGCTGGCCTGTTCCGCGACGACAACGGCCGCGGTCGACCCCGTTTCCCACTGATTCCTCCCCGGAAGATAGGGGGCTGCAACGTGAACGTGCGCTCGCACGTCATCGTCATTGCCCGACTTATCCGCATTTCAAGGAGATTGCAGATGCGCAGCACGATTCACACGTCATTCGGCGAACCGACCGAAGTGCTCACCCTGGGCGACAGCCCTACCCCTCGCCCTGGCCCTGGTGAGGTAAGAATCAAGACCCTCCTGGCTCCCATCCATAACCACGACCTATGGACGGTGCGCGGCGAATACGGATACAAACCGGAGCTGCCGGCCATCGGTGGCAGCGAGGCGGTCGGCATCGTCGACGAACTGGGCGAAGGTGTCGACAGTCTCGCCATCGGCCAGCGCGTCGCCGCCGCCAGCGTGCATGGCACCTGGGCTGAATACTTCATCGCTCCGGCACGCATGGTGATCCCCATGCCCGATGAGATCGCCGATGAAACCGCTGCCCAACTGATCGCCATGCCGCTCAGCGCATTGATGCTGCTGGAATTTCTCCAGGTACAAGCGGGTCAGTGGATCGTGCAGAACGCGGCCAACGGCGCGGTCGGGAAGACACTGGCAATGCTCGCCAGAGCCCGCGGTGTGGGAACCGTCAATTTGGTGCGCCGTGACGCCGGGGTAGCCGAGCTCACGTCACTGGGTATCGATCACGTTGTCTCGACCGCTCAAGCGGACTGGAAAGATCGGGTGCGTGCCATCGTGGGCGAGACACTGGCGCATGCGGCGGTCGACTCGGTTGGGGGCCAGGCCAGCGCCGAGCTGATATCGCTGCTGGGCGAGAACGGAGTACTGGTGTCCTTCGGCTCCATGGTCGAAGGTCCGATGCAGATTCCCTCCGGAGAAATGATCTTCAAGCAGGCCACGGTCAAGGGCTTCTGGGGCAGCAAGGTCAGTCAAGCCATGTCGGCAGCGGACAAGCGCCGCATGGTCGGAGAGCTGTTGCAGCGTGCGGTCAGTGACGAACTGTCATTGCCGGTGGCGGCGATCTACGACCTCGCCGAAGCCGCACAGGGCGCCGCCACGGCTGCAAAACCCGGACGCCAAGGCAAGGTGCTGTTGCGCCCGTAACGGGGCGCACCTTCCATGCCGGGGTCGAACTGAGTTTCTAGCTCGAGCCGATCAGTCCCTCGGCTCTTCCTGATCTCCCAGCATACGAGCTCTAGCGCTTTCGATGGACTGGTGCAGCTTGGCCTGCAGGGCCTCTCTGGACGGCAGCACTGTCAGGTACTCGGCAACGTGAATGCCACTCTTGTCCAGTTCCAGCAGCTCGATCTGCTCCCGCTGCTTGCCGGCGCAAAGAATGATACCCAGCGGTGAATTCTCGCCGGCCTCTTGCTCATGTCGGGCCAACCAGCGCAGGTAGAGCTCCATCTGGCCCTTGTACTCGGCCTTGAAGCGGCCGAGCTTGAGGTCGATGGCCACCAGCCGCTTGAGTTTGCGGTTGTAGAACAGCAGGTCGATATAGAAGTCTTCGTCGTCGACCTGGATGCGCTTCTGGCGCCCCACGAAAGTGAAGCCGGCTCCCAGCTCCAACAGGAACTGCTCGATCTCACGCAGGATGGCGTCTTCCAGGTCGCGCTCGAGATAGCGGTCGTTGAGGCCAAGGAAGTCGAGCAGGTAGGGATCCTTGAGCAGCAAAGAGGGGGAAGCCTGGCCGCCCTGGCGCAGGGTTGCCAGCTCGTGGCGGATGGTCTCCTCGGGTTTCTTCGAGATAGCGCTGCGCTCGAACAGCATCGACTGTATGCGCTCCTGCAACTGGCGAGATGACCACCCTTCGAGCTGGCACAGCTCGATGTAGAACTCCCGCTTGAGCGGGTCATCCAGGTAAATCAGGCTTTTGATATGTGTCCAGCTTAACTGTCTCCGCAGCGCGGAGACTTTCCCCTCATCCGGAAAAACCTCTGCAAAACGGATCATGTGGCGCAGGTTCTTGGCCGAAAAGCCCCGCCCATACTCGGTGGTCAATTGCCTCCCCAGCGCGGAGACAATCTCCTCACCATAGCCAGCCCGCTTACCTGCCAGCACCTCCCGGTGGATACGGTTGCCAATTTGCCAGTAGAGCAGTGTCAACTCGGCGTTGACCGCCACCGCCGCGCGCTGGCGAGCTACGTCGATCAGTTCGCGCAGCTCGGCGACCAGCGCCGGATCGGTGACAGCCTTGTCGCTCATATCAGAAAAACAATCGCCGTAGCGCTTCGCCGGGCTCGGCCTCGCGCATGAACGCCTCGCCGACCAGGAAACCGTGCACATCGTGCTCGCGCATGCGCAGCACGTCGTCGCGGGTGTGGATGCCGGACTCGGTGATCACCGTGACGTCCACGGGGATGCGCGGCAGCAGTTCCAAGGTGGTTTCCAGACGCGTCTCGAAGGTGTGCAAGTTACGGTTGTTGATGCCCACCAAGTCGATGCCCAGGGCCAGCGCGCGCTCGAGTTCCTGGGCATCGTGCACCTCCACCAGCACGTCCATGCCCAGCGCCACGGCCTGCTGATGCAGGTCGGCCATGCGGGCATCGTCGAGCGCGGCGACGATCAGCAGGATGCAGTCGGCGCCGATGGCGCGCGCCTCGCTGACCTGGTAACCGTGCACGATGAAGTCCTTGCGGATCACCGGCAGTTCGCAGGCATCGCGGGCTTCGATCAGAAAATCCTCGTGGCCCTGGAAGAAGTCGGCATCGGTGAGCACCGAGAGGCAGGCGGCACCGCCGGCGGCGTAGCTGGCGGCGATCTCGCCGGGTTGGAAGTCCTCGCGGATCACTCCCCTGGAGGGCGAGGCCTTCTTGATCTCGGCGATCACCGCTGGGTCGCCGTCGCCGAGATGGCGGTTCAGCGCGGCGACGAAGCCCCGCGGGGCGCTCTGCTGCCGCGCCAGGCTCAGCAGCTCGGCTTCGGAGACGGCGCGCTGGCGCTCGGCGACCTCTTCGTCCTTGCGGGCAAGGATGCGGGTGAGAACGGTCGGGGTGGCGTCCGGGGAGTGGTTCATGGTGTCACGCTCCTTGATGGGGCTTCAGGGCGTCAGCACCCGGGTGAAGTCGGCGAGTTCCTTCATCTTTTCCTGCGGCAGCTTGGAGGCCTGGGCATCCTGGGCCATGAGCACGCCTTCCTTGAAGCTGTCGGCGATGCCCGAACAGTAGAGCGCTGCGCCGGCGTTGAGGGCGACGATGTCGGCGGCCGCGCCCTCGCCGACCAGCGCCTCGCGCACCAGGCGCAGGCTGTCCTCGGCGCTGACCACCTTGAGCGGGGCGAGCTCCTGGCGCTCGATGCCGGCGTCTTCGGGGGCGATGGTGTATTCGCGAATCGCGCCGTCCTTGAGTTCGGCCACGCGGGTGGGCGCTGCCAGGGAGATCTCGTCGAGACCGTCTTCGGCGTGCACCACCATCACGTGGCGGCTGCCCAGGGTCTGCAGCACCTCGGCCATCAGCGGCACCAGCTCGGGGGCGTAGACGCCGAGAAGCTGGTTGGGCGCGCCGGCCGGGTTGGTGAGCGGGCCGAGGATGTTGAACAGGGTGCGCACGCCCATTTCGCGGCGCGCCCCGATGGCATGACGCATGGCCGGGTGGTGGTTGGGAGCGAACATGAAGCCCACGCCCACCTGCTCGATGCAGCGCCCCACCTGTTCCGGCGAGAGATCGAGATGAATGCCGGCGACGTCGAACAGGTCGGCGCTGCCCGAGGAGGAGGAGACGCTGCGATTGCCGTGCTTGGCCACGTGAGCCCCAGCGGCCGCGGCCACGAAGCTCGCCGCCGTGGAGACATTGAAGAGGTTGGCGCCGTCGCCGCCGGTGCCGACGATGTCGACCACGTTATCGGCACGCACCGTGACCGTCTTCATCAGCTCGCGCATCACCTGGGCGGCGGCACTGATCTCCTCAGCACTCTCGCCCTTCATGGCCAGGCCAATCAGAAAACCGCCGATCTGGGCGTCGGTGGCCTCGCCGGTCATGATCTGGCGCATCACCGCGTGGGTGGCGTCGAAGCCGAGGTTCTCGCGGCGCATCACCGCGGCGATGGCATCTCGCATCTGCATGGGCAGTTCTCCAAATTATCAGGCGCGGATCGGCGGGCGCGACTCATTGGCGCTCGAGAAAATTGGCCAGCAGCTCGTGCCCCTGGCGGGTCAGGATCGACTCGGGGTGAAACTGCACCCCTTCGATATCCAGCTCGCGGTGGCGCAGCCCCATGACCAGCCCCGGCGTCACGTCATCGTCGTCGGTCCAGGCAGTGACTTCGAGACAGGCCGGCAGGCTCTCGGCGGCCACCACCAGGGAATGATAGCGCGTCACTTCCAGCGGGTCTTCCAGACCGGCGAACACGCCCTGGCCGCGATGACGGATGCGCGACGTCTTGCCGTGCATCACCTGGGGCGCACGCACCACCTCGCCGCCGTAGACCTGGCCGATCGCCTGGTGGCCGAGGCACACGCCGAGAATGGGAAGGCGCCCGGCGAAGCGCTCGATGGCCGCCATGGAGATGCCCGCCTCGTTGGGCGTGCAGGGCCCCGGCGAGATCACCAGATGGCTCGGCGCAAGCGCCTCGATCTCCTCGAGGGTGATGGCGTCGTTGCGATAGGTGACCACCTCGGCACCCAACTCGCCGAGATACTGCACCACGTTGAAGGTGAAGCTGTCGTAATTGTCGATCATCAGCACGGACATGGATCGTTCTCTCCTTCAGGCCCCGTGGGGCGCTCGCCCGGCCGCAGCCGGGCGACGGCAATCAGGAATGGCGCGTCACTCGAGGTTGTCGAGTCCGCGCTCGGCCATGGCCACGGCGCGAAAGATGGCGCGGCCCTTGTTGAGGGTTTCCTGCCACTCCAGCTCGGGCACTGAGTCGGCCACCACGCCGGCCCCGGCCTGGACGTGGAGTTCGCCGTCCTTGATCACTGCGGTGCGGATGGCGATGGCGGTGTCCATGTTGCCGTGCCAGGAGAGATAGCCCACCGCCCCGGAATAGACGCCGCGCTTGACCGGCTCCAGCTCGTCGATGATCTCCAGGGCACGGATCTTGGGCGCGCCGGAGAGCGTTCCCGCCGGGAAGGTAGCGCGCAGCACGTCCATGGCCGAAAGCCCCGGCTTCAGGCGCCCGGTGACGTTGGAGACGATGTGCATGACGTGGGAGTAGCGCTCCACCGCCATGTTGTCGGTGACCGTCACCGAGCCGGTCTCGCTGATGCGCCCCACGTCGTTGCGCCCCAGGTCGATGAGCATCAGGTGTTCGGCGCGTTCCTTGGGGTCGGCGAGCAGGTCGGCCTCCAGCGCCTGGTCTTCCGCCTCGCTCTTGCCGCGCACCCGGGTGCCGGCGATGGGCCGCACCGTCACCTCGCCGTCTTCCAGGCGGGTGAGGATCTCCGGCGAAGAGCCCACCACGTGGTGGTCGCCGAGGTTGAAGAAGAACATGTACGGCGAGGGGTTGAGGCTGCGCAGCGCGCGGTAGAGATCCAGCGGCGAGGCGCGATAGGGAATCGACATGCGCTGCGAAGGCACACACTGCATGACATCGCCGGCCAGCACGTACTCCTTGATGCGCTCCACCGCCGCCTTGAAGCCTTCCTCGGTGAAGCCGGAGGTGAAGTGCCCTTCCTCCACCGCCGCCGCGCCGCTGCCGGGGCTGGTGGTGTTGAGGGTGGCGCTGCGCAGGCGGATCTCGAGGCGTTCCAGGCGCTCGCAGGCGTTCGCGTAGGCGTGCGCCTCGGCCGGGTCGGCGTGGGTCCACAGCGTCAGGCGACCCGAGAGGTTGTCGAACACCACCAGCTCGTTGCACACCATCAGCAGGATGTCGGGCACGCCCAGCGGATCGGGTTTGGCGGCCACCTGGGGGCCACGCAGGCGCGGCTCGATGTAGCGGATGGTGTCGTAGCCGAAGTAGCCCACCAGCCCGCCGTCGAAACGCGGCTGGTCGTCGAGGCGCGGCACCTTGAAGCGCGCCTGGAAGGACTCGATCCAGGCCAGCGGGTCGTCGACCTCTTCCGCCTCCACTTCGCGTTCATCGATCAGGTGACGCACGTGAAAGTTGCGCACTTCGACCCGCTCCGGGCTGGGCAGACCGATAATCGAATAGCGACCCCACTTCTCGCCGCCCTGCACGGACTCCAGCAGGAAGGTCCAGGGGGCGTCGGCGAGCTTGAGGTAGGTGGAAAGCGGGGTGTCGAGATCGGCCAACACCTCGCGGGTGACCGGAATGCGGTTGTAGCCGGCGTCGGCCAGCTCACGAAAACGTTCGGGGGTCATCATGCCCGGAATCCTCGATGTAACGGATTGGCGATGAGGGCGCGCAGGCGCCGCGGCTCAGCAAAGCGGGGTGAGCGTCACCATCGCCAGCCGCCCCGAAGGGGCAGCAGGGTAACGAGGAGGTCGGAGCCGGAGCGGGCGCCGCCAAAGGAAATGGGGTTATCCGGCATCATGCGGCTGATCATCGAACGGGTTCCGCAAGCTGAAGGTGATCGATTCGTGCGTTATAGCAAAAACATATTGATGAAGCTGGCCTTATAGCAGCAGCTAAATCAGCCTAAACGAGTTCCCCCAGCGATTCAACCAGGCCGTCGGGGCCGCTGTCGCGCACCGGCTCGCCGTGATTGTAGCCGTAGGGCACGGCCAGGGTGCGAAAGCCGGCCGCCCGCCCGGCGACGATGTCGTGACGCGAATCGCCCACCATCAGGCAGGCCGCCGGCGGCACGCCGAAGTGCGCGGCCACGTGGAGCAGCGGCGCGGGGTCGGGCTTCTTCCGGGGCAGCGAGTCGCCGCCCAGGCACAGCGCGAAGTGCCCTTCCAGGCCGAAGCCGGCGAGAATCGGTGCGATGAAGGCCTCGGGCTTGTTGGTCACCAGCGCCAGCGTAAAGCCTGCCCCACGCAGGCCCTCCAGCGCCTCGCGCACGCCGGGGTAGAGCCGCGTGCGCGAACTCGGGTCGCGGGCGTAGTGCTCGAGGAAGGCGGCGTGGGCGCGCTCCAGCAGGGCATTATCCACTTCTCCAGCGCCCTCCGACGAGGCTTCCCCGGCGACAAGCCTTCGAGGAGGCGCTGTGAACCCCTCCCTGGGCGCTACCGACGCCTTCCCTGGCGTAGGACCTCCTCTTCGGCTTGCCCCCGGCGCCTCGCCTACAGCCGCTTCGTCAGCACCGGCATTGGTCGCAAAGCGCAGCGCCCGCTCCATCAGCACCCGCGAGCCGTTGCCCACCCAGTCGCGCACCTTGGTTTCGCCCGTGGCGGGCAGGCCGAGATCGCCGAGGGCGGCGTCCACCGCCACGGCCAGGTCGGGCACGGAATCCACTAGGGTGCCGTCCAGATCGAAGGTCACCAGGCGAATGCCGGCCAGGATGGGATGCATGCGCTGACTCCAACACAGTAAAAGTCGTATTGTGCCGCACGGGCCATGGGCAGGGAATGCCAGCAGGCCTATGCTGTTGTTTTCACGTGCCAAGGAGAGCCTTGATGAGCATACCGACAATCGTGGTGGTCGGCGGCGGCGCCGGTGGCCTGGAGCTGGTGACCCGCCTGGGACGGCGCCTGGGACGGCGCGGCCGGGCCGAGATCGTGCTGGTCGACCGCAGCCCGACCCATATCTGGAAGCCGCTGCTGCATGAGGTCGCCACCGGTGCGCTGGACTCCGGCCTCGACGAGATCGCCTACGCCAGTCATGCCCGTGGCAACGGCTACCGCTTTCAGCGTGGCACCCTGTGCGGACTCGACCGACAGCAGCGCCGGTTGCAGCTCGCTGCAGTGCTCGACGACGACGGCCGGGAGATCCTGCCGGCACGCGAGCTGGCCTACGACCGGCTGGTACTGTCGCTGGGCAGCGTCAGCAACGACTTCGGCACCCCGGGGGTGACCGAACACTGCCACTTCATCGACAGCCCCGAGCAGGCCGAAGCCTTCCGCCGCGACATGCTCAATACCTTCCTGCGCTACAGCGCCACCGCACAGCAACGATCCCCGCGGCTGAGGGTGGGCATCGTGGGTGGCGGCGCCACCGGGGTGGAACTCGCCGCCCAGCTCTACGATGCCCTGCTGATGCTGCACAGCTACGGGGTCACCGAACTGGACCGCCAGCATCTCGACGTGCACCTCGTCGAGGCCGCCGATGACCTGCTACCGGCCCTGCCCGAACGCGTTCGCCAGGCCGTGCGCGAGGAGCTCCAGGGTCTCGGCGTTCAGGTGCACGCCGCCACGCGAGTGACCGAGATCGACGCCGAAGCCATTCACACCGCCGACGGTCAACGCATCGCCACCGATCTGGCTGTCTGGGCGGCGGGCATCAAGGCGCCCGACATCCTCGCCGAGCTGGATATGACCCTGGCCAAGGGCCAGCGCATCGCCGTGCACGAGACACTGCAGAGCGTCGACGATCCCAACGTCTTCGTCTTCGGCGACTGCGCCAGCTGCCCGCAAGCGGACGGCGGCACGGTGCCGCCGCGCGCCCAGGCCGCCCATCAGCAGGCGCAGCGGCTCTACCGCAACCTGCGCGCCCACCTCGACGGCCGGCCGCTCAAGCCCTTCGTTTACCGCGACCGCGGTTCGCTGATCTCGCTGGCCCACTTCGAGGCGATCGGCACGCTGATGCGTGGGGCCTCGGCGCGCCGCCTGTTCGTCGAGGGGCATCTGGCCAAGTTCTTCTACGCCTCGCTCTACCGCCTGCATCAGCGTGCCGTTCACGGCAACCTGAAGACGGCGGTGATCGTGCTGGTGGATGGGCTCAACCGATTCATTCGGCCGCGTCTCAAACTTCATTGAGTCACCGCCGAGCCAGCCAGGCGCGTTTGGCGGCGGGCGAGAGCCGCTTCACGGCGGCTTCGAGACGCAGCGCCTCGCCGCGGCTGCCCACGGCTTCCTGGTGGAGCAGCGTCAAGGGGCCGCGGCCGCGCAGCGCCTTGGCGCCACGCCCGCCGGCATGCTCGGCCAGGCGCCGGGCCACGTCGGTGGTAATGCCGGTGTAGAGCGCTCCACCGGCAGTCTCGATCACGTAGAGGTGCCAGCAGACGGCGGTTTGGCTCATCGCGCCGTGGCGAGCTGCTCGCGCATGGCCCGCAGCACGCTGTCGTAGCGGTGCGGGTCGCTCGACTCGGCGGCCTTGAAGATGGCCGAGCCGGCCACGAAGGTGTCGGCTCCGGCGCGGGCTATCTCAGCGATGTTGTCGACCTTGACGCCTCCGTCGATCTCCAGCCGGATGGCGCGCCCCGAAGCGTCGATGCGGCGGCGCGCCTCGCGCAGTTTATCGAGGGTGCCAGGGAGGAACGCCTGTCCGCCGAAGCCGGGGTTGACGCTCATCAGCAGGATCATGTCGACCTTGTCCATCACGTAGTCGAGAAACGACAGCGGCGTGGCCGGGTTGAACACCAGGCCGGAGCGGCAGCCGCCGTTGCGGATCAACTGCAGCGAGCGGTCGATGTGGTCCGAGGCCTCGGGGTGGAAGGTGATGTAGCTGGCACCGGCATCGATGAAGTCGCCGATCAGCCGATCCACCGGCTTGACCATCAAATGGGCATCGATGGGCGCGGTGACGCCGTGCTTGCGCAGCGCCTCGCACACCATGGGACCGATGGTCAGGTTGGGCACGTAGTGGTTGTCCATGACATCGAAGTGGACGATGTCGGCACCGGCGGCCAGCACATTGTCCACTTCCTCGCCGAGGCGGGCGAAGTCGGCGGAAAGAATCGAGGGGGCGATGAGAAAGTCGCGGTTCGGGTCGGTCATGGCATGTCCGTCGAGCAGGTTGTCATTCCGGAAGGGGCACAGTTTATCAGGGGGCAGAGAGAGCCACACATATATTCTCAAATAGAATAAAAGATCTCATTGTAATTCCAACAAGCTAGAATTAGCCTTGCCAACCAAGATCCAAGATTTCAAGGAGTCTCTGGCATGGCATTGCTATCGACACTGCGCCGCTCTGCGCTGATCGCGGCTCTGGGGGCCGGCCTGGTCACCCCGACGCTGGCTGCCGACCGCGAGCTGCTCAACTCTTCCTACGACATCGCCCGCGAGCTTTTCGCCGCCGTGAACCCCGAGTTTCAGGCCTGGTGGCAGGCCGAACACGGCGAGGAGGTCGCCATCAAACAGTCCCACGGCGGCTCCTCGGCCCAGGCCCGGGCCATCCTCCAGGGGCTGCGCGCCGACGTGGTCACCTACAATCAGGTCACCGACGTTCAGGTGCTGGCCGACGCCGGCCTGGTGGCCGAGGACTGGCAGCAGCAGTTGCCCAACAACGCGTCGCCCTACTACTCCACCACCGCCTTCCTGGTACGCAAGGACAACCCCAAGGGCATCGAGAGCTGGGACGACCTGGTGCGCGACGACGTGGAGATCGTCTTCCCCAACCCCAAGACGTCGGGCAACGGCCGCTACACCTACCTGGCCGCCTGGGGCTTCGCCGATCAGGCCTTCGACGGCGACGAGGAGCGGATCCACGACTTCATGCGCACATTCCTCGGCAACGTGAAAGTGTTCGATACCGGTGGCCGCGGCGCCACCACGAGCTTCATCGAGCGCGGCATCGGCGATGTGCTGATCAGCTTCGAGTCCGAGGTCAACAACATCCGCGGCGAGTACGGCAGCGACGACTACGATGTGATCGTACCGCCGGTGAGCATCCTCGCCGAGTTTCCGGTGGCCGTGGTCGAGGAGAACGCCGAGCGCAACGGCACCGAGGAGCTGGCCCGAGGCTACCTGGAGTATCTCTATACCGAGGAGATGCAGCGCCTGCTCGCCGGCTTCAACTATCGGGTGCATCACGAAGCGGTGGTGGACGAGTTCGCCGACCAGTTCCCCGAAGCCGAACTCCTGACGGTGGAAGAGATCGTCGGCGGCTGGGATGAGGCCATGGCGACCCACTTCGAGAGTGGCGCCCTGCTGGATCAGCTGCAACGCCGATGAGCACGCTGGCATCTCTGGCCGGCAGCGCCCCGAAGCGGGTGCTGCCGGGCTTCGGCCTCTCGCTGGGCATCAGCCTGACTTTCGTCTCGCTGGTGCTGCTGCTGCCGCTGACCGGTCTCTTCGGTCAGCTGGCCGGGGTGAGCCTCGCCGAGTACTGGGCCATCGTCACCGATGGGCGGGTAGTCGCCAGCTACCTGGTGACCATCGGCGCCGCCGCCGTGGCAGCCTTGATCAACGCCGCCTTCGGGCTGCTACTGGCCTGGGTTCTGGTGCGCTACGACTTTCCCGGCAAGCGCCTGCTCGACGCACTGATGGACCTCCCCTTCGCCCTGCCCACGGCAGTGGCCGGCATCACGCTGGCGACGCTCTACTCGAGCAATGGCTGGATGGGCGAACTGCTCGCCCCGCTGGGCATCGAGGTCGCCTACACCTGGGTGGGCATCGCACTGGCCATGGCCTTCACCAGCATCCCTTTCGTGGTGCGCACGGTGCAGCCGGTGCTCGAGGACATGCCCCATGAAGTGGACGAGGCCGCCATGACGCTGGGCGCCCGCGATGGAGTCGCCTTCCGACGGGTGATCCTGCCCCACCTGTGGCCGGCGCTGGTCACCGGCACGGGGCTCGCCTTCGTGCGCTCGCTGGGCGAGTTCGGCGCCATCATCTTCATCGCCGGCAACACGCCCTACGAAACCGAGATCACCGCGCTGATGATCTTCGTCCGGCTGCAGGAGTACGACTACGCCGGCGCCTCGGCCATCGCCTCGGTGGTGCTCGCCGTCTCCTTGCTGCTGTTGCTGGCCATCAACGTCTGGCAGGGGCGCTTCGTCCGACGCCTGCACGGAGGAAACGGCTGATGCAACGTATCGGTGATGCCCCGGCGGTGCGCCGCGGCCTGATCCTCGCTGCCGTGGCGCTGGCCGGGCTCTTCCTGCTGCTGCCGCTGGTGGCGATCTTCGCCCAGGCCTTCGCCCAGGGCGTGGGCACGTTCTGGAGCAACGTCAGCGACGAATACACCATGGCCGCCATCGCTCTCACACTGTTCGTGACGCTGATGACCATCCCGGTCAACCTGGTGTTCGGGGTGGCCCTGGCGTGGCTGGTGACCCGGTTCACCTTTCCGGGCCGGCGCCTTCTGCAGACCCTGATCGACATCCCCTTCGCGGTGTCGCCGGTGGTGGCCGGCCTGGTCTATCTGCTGCTCTACGGCCGCAACGGCTGGATCGGTGGCTGGCTCGACGCCCACGACATCCAACTGATGTTCGCCTGGCCGGGCATCCTGATGGTGACCATCTTCGTCACCTGCCCCTTCGTGGCCCGCGAGCTGATCCCGCTGATGCAGGCCCAGGGCTCCCGCGAGGAGGAAGCCGCAGTGACCCTCGGCGCCCGGGGCTGGACGCTGTTTCGCCGCGTGACGCTGCCCAACATCCGCTGGGCGCTACTGTACGGGGTGATTCTCACCAATGCCCGGGCGGTGGGCGAGTTCGGCGCCGTCTCGGTGGTTTCCGGAGCCATCCGCGGCGAGACCAATACCCTGCCGCTGCACGTCGAACTGCTCTATCAGGACTACAACACCGTGGGCGCCTTCGCCAGTGCCGCCCTGCTGGCCCTGATCGCCCTGTTCACTCTGGCCGCCAAGGCCGGCCTGGAATGGCGCGCCGCGCGCCGGGAGGCTTACCCATGAGCATCCATCTGCATGACGTCGCCAAGACCTTCGGGAAGCCGGGACGCCAGACCCGCGCGCTGGAGCCGGTGAACCTGGACATCCACGACGGCGAGCTGGTCGGGCTGCTCGGCCCCTCGGGCTCGGGCAAGACCACCCTGCTGCGCATCATCGCCGGACTGGAGAACGCCGACCGCGAACCCGCCGGACGCATCCTGTTCGGCGACCGCGACGTCACCCAGGTTCACGTGCGCGACCGGCGCATCGGCTTCGTCTTCCAGCACTACGCGCTGTTCCGCCACATGACGGTATACGACAACGTGGCCTTCGGGCTCACCGTGCTACCGCGCAAGAACCGCCCCAGCAGCGGTGAGATCCGCGCCCGGGTGCTTCGCCTGCTGGAAATGGTGCAGCTCGAAGCCTTCGCCAGCCGCTATCCGGCGCAGCTCTCCGGCGGTCAGCAGCAGCGCGTGTCGCTGGCCCGTGCTCTGGCGCTGCGCCCCGACGTGCTGCTGCTCGACGAGCCCTTCGGCGCCCTCGACGCCAAGGTGCGCCAGGAACTGCGTCGCTGGCTTCGCCACCTGCATGACGAGCTGAACTTCACCAGCGTCTTCGTCACCCACGACCAGGAGGAGGCGCTGGAGCTCTCCGACCGGGTGGTGGTGATGAGCAACGGCCGCATCGAGCAGATCGACGCCCCGGACACGCTCTATCGCGCGCCCGCCAACCGCTTCGTCTTCGAGTTCCTGGGCGACGTCAACCACCTGGAGGGCGAGGTGCGTAACGGCGTGCTCACCTGCGGCGATGCCAGGCTCTCGGTGGAACTGCCCGATGGACCGGAGGAGCTGCTGCTGCGTCCCCATGAGGTGCGACTGGCCGAGACGCCCAGCGCCGAGGCCCATCTACCTGTCACGGTGACTGCGATTTCCCCGGTCGGTGCCGAGGTACGCGTCGAACTCGAAGCGGATTGGCTGGCCAAGCCATGGCTGGCCACGGTGCGGCATGCCGACTTCGAGCGTCTCGGTCTCGCCCGTGGGCAGCGCCTGTTCGCCGTGCCGCGCCGCTGGCATCGTTTCCCCGAGAGTCGCGATACGACGGTGAACAGGACGTCCGCAGCCATTTCCTGATCCCAACCGGCAGGCGCTATACTCGCCACGCGACAGGCCACCGGCCTGTCGCGACTTGGCAAGGTGTTATCACGACCGGGAGATTCGCATGCTTGGACACCCCCTCGGGCGCGCCGCCGCGGCCCTGTTGGTCACGCTGGTACTGACCGGCTGCGCCAGCCCGCACTACCTGCAGCTCGATCCACGCCGTACCGCCGAGGTACCGCAGGCCGGCAGCGGCCAGGCGGTGACCGTCGAGGCCGCCGACGCACGCGACGAGGAAGTGATCGGTACGCGCTCGGGCAGCGCCATGTCCACGTCCGTCATCACCGTCACGCCGCGGGAGCTGACTCCCCGCCTGCAGCGCGAAGCCGAGCGCGCGGTTCGCGACATGGGATTTTCTCCCACTACCGAATCGGCCTCCGACCGCCCCACCTTGACTCTCACTCTCCAGCGTTTGGGCTACGAACGCGGAGACGGCCAGCCGCTGCTCGGCGAAGCCCGACTGGAAGCCGTGCTCGAGGCCAAGGCCGTCAACGGCGGCACCACCTATACCGGCACCTACACCTCGCGGCGAACCCAGAGCTTCGCCCTGCGCCCCAACCGCGAGGAGAATGCGGACATGCTCAACGAGCTGATCAGCGATGCCCTGGACCGCGCTTTTCGGGATCCGGAGCTGGGGCAGCTATTGGCGCGTTAGACCTTCGGACCGCGGCGCACCAATGCCCAGACGCTCTCGCGGAAGCCGCTGCCGGGCTCCGGTTCGCCGTCTTCCAGGTGAGTGACCCGGAAGTTGGGTTCGAAGAGTGCGCGCACCTCCGCGGCATCCGTGCTGTAGGGAGGTCCTCCGGTGTCGCCCGGTGCTCGTGTCAGACTGATCAACAGACCGGGCGCACCGGGGGGAATCAGCTGCGCCAGGTGGAAGGCATAGCGCTGCCGGGTGGCGGCGGGCAGCGCGATCAACGCCGCGCGGTCGTAGAAGGCACCGATCTCGGCGGCCTGCTCGATGTGGAAATGGAAGAAGTCGCCGCACCACAGCTCGACACTGCCCTGCCGGCAGATGGCGAACGGCTCCTGACGGTAGCGCGACACCGCCCCATTTCCCTCGGCCACGAACTGCTCGATGGCCTCTTCCGCCAACTCGATGCCCAGCACCGGATGGTCATGGCGCGCCAGCCAGCGCATGTCGAGACTCTTGCCGCATAGCGGCACCAGCACCTTGGTACCGGGACGTGCCCCGAGCAGGGGCCAGTGTCGCACCAGCGCGGGATGCGTGCCATCGCGATGAAAGCCGATGCGCCCTTCGCGCCAACGCTCGAGCCACTCCTGTACCATAGCCTCTCCCGGCAGCCTGTCGGACCTCGCAGTCGATCGGCGTCAACAGCGCCGGCTGCTAGAACCAGCGGTCGTTCTTGCGCCGCTTCCGCGGCAAGTGCGGAATGATCAAACCCACCAGCAGGCCGGCGCCGGCCACGCCGCCGCCGTACATGAAGTAACGTATCAGCAGGTCTTCTTCCTGGGTATCGAGACGTGCCTGAAGCTCGCGAATGGTCGCGCTCGATTCCTGCGTCTGTCCGTCCAGTTCCCGGTTGCGCTCCTCGAGTTCGGCGATGCGCTGCTCACGCTCCTCGAGGGTTTCCGTCATGGTGGCCACCCGGCTCTCCCAGGTGTCGTTGATGCTGGCGAGCTCTGCTTCCAGGGTCTCCACCTGAGACTGCAATTCGGGCAGCTGCTCCTGGGCGCTGGGCTCCTGCTGCAGTTCCTCGCTGAGCACCCAGACGGTTTCCCCCTCGTCGTTCTCCACGCGGCTGTAGTCCCCGCTGGTCTCGAGCACCGTCACCGGCTCGCCGGCGGTGAGGGTACCGACGATGCGATAGCCGTCGGTGGGGCCACTGCGCACCCAGGTGGTCAGTTCCTCGGAAACCCAGTGGGTCGCGTCGTCATTCTGCTGGGCAGCGAGAGGCAAGGCGAAAAGCCCCAGGGCCACTCCCGTCAACAGCGTCTTGCTTCGTTGCATGATCATGCCGTAGTCCTGACTGTCGAAGGCTCCTGCGGCAACCGTTCTACCGCGATCCGAGCCATCGTCCAACCTCCCGTTGCGACGATGACCGATGAGACCTGTGCCACTCGGGCAGTTGTTCACAGCTTCTGTGGACAACCATCGGGAAAAACGCTGGAGAACCACTGCCAGGTGCCGTCCTCCGGGCCCTCCGGCACCTTGGTCATCACGTGATCGACCCGATATCGCGATGCGACCCGGGCCCATGAGACACCGGCCGCGACCGGCTGACAGGTTACCACAGCCAAAGTGGCGCCGGGGGCAGCCCGTGCTGGCCCCGTTCCGGGTGCTGCCGTATAATGACCGGCCTGCGCAACGGCCCAGCGCCACATCCTCGCGACGTTCCATTCACCGGTGACACACGTCGGGCAACCGACGAAGACTCTATCTTATGGCGAAGAAACTCTTCATCAAGACTCATGGCTGCCAGATGAACGAGTACGACTCCGCACGCATGGCGGATCTGCTCGGCGAGTCCCACCAGCTGGAGCTGACCGACGACGAAGGCGAGGCCGACGTCATCCTGCTCAATACCTGCTCGATTCGCGAAAAGGCCCAGGAGAAGGTATTCCACCAGCTCGGCCGCTGGAAGAAGCTCAAGGAAGCCAATCCCGACCTGGTGATCGGCGTGGGCGGCTGCGTGGCCAGCCAGGAGGGCGAGAATCTGCGCAAGCGGGCGCCCCACGTGGACATGGTGTTCGGCCCGCAGACGTTGCACCGCGTACCCAACATGCTCGAGCAGCGCGGCAAGAGCGCTCAGCCGATCTCGGTGGTCGACGTCACCTTCCCCGAGATCGAGAAGTTCGATCACCTGCCCAAGCCGAGCTCCGACGGTGCCACGGCCTTCGTGTCGATCATGGAGGGCTGCTCCAAGTACTGCACGTTCTGCGTGGTGCCCTATACCCGCGGTGAAGAGGTCTCGCGCCCCTTCGAGGCGGTGATGGACGAGGTGATACACCTGGCCGACCAGGGCGTGCGCGAGATCAACCTGCTGGGTCAGAACGTCAACGCCTATCGCGGCTTGAACCAGCTGGGCGACGAGATCGACCTGGCCGAGCTGATCGCCTGCGTGGCGGCGGTGGAAGGCATCGACCGCATCCGTTTCACCACCTCGCACCCGGTGGAGTTCTCCGACAGCCTGATCGAGGCCTATGGCGAGATACCCGAACTGGTCAGCCACCTGCACCTGCCGGTTCAGGCCGGCTCCAACCGCATTCTCACCGCCATGAAGCGCGGCCACACCGTCGAGGAGTACGTCGACAAGCTGGAGCGCATCCGCGAGCTGCGCCCCGACATCAGTTTCTCCTCGGACTTCATCATCGGCTTCCCCGGCGAGACCGAAGACGATTTCGAGGCCACCATGGATCTGATTCACCGCATCGGCTTCGATCACTCCTTCAGCTTCGTCTACTCGTCGCGTCCCGGCACCCCGGCCGCCAACCTTGCCGACGAGACGCCGGAGAGCGTCAAGAAGCAGCGCCTGGCGATTCTGCAGGAGCGCATCAATCAGCATGCCATGCAGATCAGCCGCCGCATGGTGGGCACCACCCAGCGCATCCTGGTCACCGGTTTTTCCCCCAAGGATCCCGGCCAGCTCTCCGGGCGCACCGAGAACAACCGGGTGGTCAACTTCCGCGCCGCCAACCCCACCGAGCTGATCGGCTACTTCGTCGACGTGGAAATCAGCGAGGCGCTGCCCAACTCGCTGCGCGGCGAGCTCGCTTCTCCCGAACTATACTGACGTCAGCGAGCCATCTTCACGCATTGCCCCGGCCCAGCCCGGGGCAGTAAGCTGACGCCATCACACGCAACGCAGGGATTCTTCCGCCTTGAGCCAGCATGCCACTCAGGCCAATCGCGTCATCACTCTGAGCCTCGAACCCAACGACCCCCAACGCCTGGCCAAGCTGTGCGGCCAACGCGACGAGCACCTCAAGCTCGTCGAATCGCGCCTCGGCGTCACCCTGCGCAACCGCGGCAACGTCTTCCAGCTGGCCGGCCCCGGCCCGCGCGTCAAGGCCGCAGCCAACGTTCTCGAACACCTCTACCGCGAGGCCGAGGCGAGCGATCTTTCCCCCGACACCGTTCACCTGTTCCTGCAGGAATCCGGCCGCGAGGCACTGGACGAGGAAGAGGGGCACGGCGACGGTGACGGCGAGGTGCTGCTGCGCACCCCCAAGCAACTGATCAAGCCGCGTGGGGCCAATCAGCAGGGCTACGTCTCGAGCATTCGCGCCCACGACATCAACTTCGGCATCGGCCCGGCCGGCACCGGCAAGACCTACCTGGCGGTGGCCGCGGCTGTGGAGGCCCTCAACCAGCAGGAGGTGCGTCGCATCCTGCTGGTACGCCCGGCGGTGGAAGCCGGCGAGAAACTCGGCTTCCTGCCCGGCGACCTGGCCCAGAAGATCGACCCCTACCTGCGTCCGCTCTACGATGCCCTCTACGAGATGCTCGGCTTCGAACAGGTCGGCAAGCTGATCGAGCGACAGGTGATCGAGATCGCCCCGCTGGCCTACATGCGCGGCCGTACCCTGAACAACGCCTTCATCATTCTCGACGAAAGCCAGAACACCACCCGCGAACAGATGAAGATGTTCCTCACCCGCATCGGCTTCGGTTCCACGGCGGTGATCACCGGCGACATCACCCAGGTCGACCTGCCACGGGGCCAGCACTCCGGCCTGATCCAGGTGCTGGAAGTGCTCAAGGGCACCCCGGGCATCGGCGTGACTCACTTCTCCGCCAAGGACGTGGTGCGCCATCCGCTGGTACAGCGCATCATCGAGGCCTACGAAAGCTTCGAGGCCGAACAGGAGGCTCAGGAGCGCGCCCAGCGGGAGGAGCGCGAGACTCTTCGTCAGGAACGACTGGAGCGCGCCATGCAAAGCAAGCTGCATCATGACCAGGACAACGGTAAAGCCGACGACTCATGAGACCGCCGCTCATCGACCGACAGGTCGCCCTCGGTGCCGAAGGCCTTCCCAGCCAGGGCGAACTCGAGGCATGGATCCACGCAGTGCTGGCTCATCACGCGACGGAGTCGCGCCACGAGCTGACCGTGCGTTTCGTCGACGCCGCGGAAAGCCAGGCGCTGAATCGCGACTACCGCGGCCGCGACCGGCCCACCAACGTGCTCTCCTTTCCGTTCGAGGCGCCGCCGGGCATCGCACTGCCGCTGCTCGGCGACCTGGTGATCTGCCACCCGGTGGTGGCACGCGAAGCCGTCGAGCAGCGCAAGCCGCTTTCCGAGCATTACGCCCACCTGGTCATTCATGGCACGCTGCACCTGCTGGGCTATGACCACATCGACGAAGCCGAGGCCGAGGACATGGAACGGCTGGAGCGTGAGCTACTGGCCGAGCTTGCCATTCCCGACCCCTACGTGCCCCGATCTGCCACGAGTGCGTCGCCTGCCGACAGCGAGAACGAGAGACCCGACCCATGAGCGAAGACCGATCGACCAGCCCAGGCAGCCGATCCTGGCTCGACAAACTGCTCGGCGCCCTCTCCGGTGACAGCGACGAACCCAGCTCGCGTCACGAACTGCTGGAGTTCCTGCGCCAGGCGGCCAGCCGGCTCAAGCTCGATCAGGATGCCATGCGCATCATCGAGGGGGCGATGCAGATCAGCGACCAGCAGGTTCGCGAGGTGCTGATTCCACGCTCCCAGGTCGCTGCCATCGCCGTCGACCAGCCCATCGAAGAGTACCTTTCGCTCATCAGCGAAACCGGCCACTCGCGCTATCCGGTGATCGGCGAAAACCTGGATGAAGTCAAGGGGCTGCTGCTGGCCAAGGATCTGTTGCCGCTGATCAGCCGGTCGGCCGAGGAGCGCGAGGACTTTCGCCTCGAGGAAGTCCTGCGTCCTGCCATGTTCATCCCCGAGTCCAAGCGTCTCAACAGCCTGCTCAAGGAGTTCCGCGACACCCACAACCACATGGCGGTGGTGGTCGACGAATACGGCGGCACCGCAGGCATCGTCACCATCGAGGACATTCTCGAGCAGATCGTCGGTGACATCGAGGACGAGCACGACACCGAAGAGGAGGACGACATCCGCGACCTGGGCGAGGGACGCTACGCCATTCGCGCCCTGACTCCCATCGAGGATTTCAACGAGCGCTTCGGCACGCGTTTCTCCGACGAGGAATTCGATACCCTCGGCGGCCTGGTGATGCAGCGCTTCGGCCACCTGCCCGGTCGCGGCGAGCATACCGAGCTCGGCGGCTGGCGCTTCACCGTGCTCAACGCCGACAACCGCCGCATCCGTCTGCTCGAGGCGGCCCCCAACCTCGACATGGAATAGCCAGCGGCGCCATCCACAGGGACGACCGATGACTGACAAGCGCCTCTACCCCGCCCTGCACTGCCTGGCGGCCCTGGCCGCCGGAGTGCTCACCACCCTCACCGCCGCCCCGTTCTCGCTCTGGTGGCTGGGCCCCGTGGCCGCCGGCCTGGTGTATGCCGGCCTGCATCGCCTGACGCCCGGCCAGGTGGCGCTGAAGGGCTGGCTCTACGGGGTGGGCCTGTTCGGTTCCGGCGCCTCCTGGGTCTACGTCTCCATCCACGACTACGGCTATACCGGCGTACCGCTGGCGCTGGCCCTGACCTCTCTCTTCGTGGCCGGCCTGGCCCTGTTCTTCGCCGTGACGCTGTGGCTCTACCGCCGGATCACCGGGCCGCGCCTGGCCTGGCTCTCCTTCGCCGGCGCTTGGGTGCTCGGCGAATGGCTGCGCACTTGGCTGTTCACCGGCTTTCCCTGGCTGCTCCTCGGCACGGCCCAGGTCGATTCGCCGCTGGCGGCCTGGGCACCGGTCGGCGGGGTCTACGCCCTGTCGCTGATCGTGGCACTCACCGGCAGCCTCGGCGTGGAGTGCCTGCGCCGGCGCTGGTGGGCGGCCGCCCCCATCGCTACACTGTGGCTAGCCCCCCTCGCCCTGCCCAGCCAGTGGACCTCGCCCGCCGGCGAACCGCTGAACGTGGCGCTGCTGCAGGGCAACTTACCGCAGTTGATCAAATGGACACCGGAAGGTCAGCGCACGGCCGCCAATACCTATCTCGAGCTGACCCGCGAGCTGGAAGACGGCCACGACCTCGTCGTGTGGCCCGAAGCGGCCCTGCCGATGTTCGAAGAGGAGGCACGCCCCATCCTCGAGCGCGCCCAGGCGAGCCTGCCGCCGCAAACCGCGCTGCTGACCGGCATCCTGCAGCGCGACGGCGAAGGGCTCTTCTTCAACAGCGTCATCGGCCTGGGCAATGCCGAAGGCCAGTACCGCAAGACTCATCTGGTGCCCTTCGGGGAGTACCTGCCGCTGGAGGGTCTGTTGCGCGGCGCCATCACCCTCTTCGACCTGCCGATGCCGGCCATGACGCCGGGCCCTGCGGAGCAGGCGCCCATCGAGGCCGCCGGTACGCGGCTGGGCAACGCCATCTGCTACGAGATCATCTATCCCGACCTGGTCGCGAGCCGCGCCCGCGATGCCGAGGTACTGCTGACGGTATCCAACGATACCTGGTTCGGCGCATCCATCGGCCCGCTGCAGCATCTGCAGATGGCCCGCCTGCGAGCCCTGGAGAACGGCCGTCCGGTAGTGCGCGCCACCAGCAACGGCGTCACCGCGATGATCGACGCCCAGGGGCGGGTCATCGCCCGGGCGCCGCAGTTCGAAGTGGCCACCCTCTCCGCCGAGATCACTCCCATGAGCGGCCATACGCCCTTCACCCGCACCGGCAGCTGGCCGGCATGGCTGCTGGCCGCGCTGCTGGTGCTGCCCGGTCTGGGCCGGCGCAGGAAAGGCGCATAGCGCTCGAGTCGGCCGCTATTCGTAGACGTGGAAGCCGCGGCCGCTCTTCCGCCCCAGATAGCCGGCGGCCACCATGCGCTTGAGCAGGGGGCAAGGACGGTACTTGGGATCGCCGAAGCCCTCCTGCAGCACCTCCATGATCGCCAGACAGACGTCAAGGCCGATCAGGTCGGCCAGCGCCAGCGGGCCCATGGGATGGGCGGCACCCAGCTTCATGGCCTCGTCGACGGCCTGGGGCGTGGCGGCCCCCTCCTGCACCAGGAAAGCCGCTTCGTTGATCATCGGCACCAGCAGGCGGTTGACGGCGAACCCCGGCGAGTCGGCGATAGCTACTGGCGTCTTGCCGAGATCCTTGGCCAGCTGCTCGATGGTGGCCACGGTGGCGTCACTGGTCTGCTCGGCGCGAATCACCTCGACGAGTTTCAGTATCGGCACCGGGTTGAAGAAATGCATGCCCACCACCCGTTCGGGGCGCTCGCACACCGCGGCAAGGCGGGTCAGCGACAACGACGAGGTGTTGGAGGCGAGTATCGCTTCGTGAGTCAGCCGGCTCAGGTCGGCGAACAGTTTCTCCTTGAGCGCCGGCTGCTCGGGAGCGGCCTCGATGATCACCGTGCAGTCGCTCAGCGCATCCAGCGCCGTGGTGGTGGTCAGCCGGTCCACAGCGGCGCTCTTCTCCACCTCGCTGAGCTTCTCCTTGGCCACCAGCTTGCCCAGGCCCTTGTCGATGGCCGCCCTCGCGCGCTCGAGCTGCGCATCGGCCACGTCGTAGAGCTGGACGGAAAAGCCGCTGGCCGCCACCACCTGGGCGATGCCCTGGCCCATGGTGCCGGCGCCGACAACACCGATCGCTTGTTGACTCATGTTGTCTCTCCCGTTCATTGCCTGCGCGCTTCGTCGCGCAGCACGAATTTCTGGATCTTGCCGGTGGAAGTCTTGGGCAGTTCGGTGAAGATCACCGTCTTGGGCACCTTGTATCCGGCCAGATGCTCGCGGCAGTGGGCGATGATGTCGGCCTCGGTGACCTCACCGTAGCCCGTCTTGAGCTTGACGAAGGCGCACGGCGTCTCGCCCCACTTCTCGTCGGGCTTGGCCACCACGGCAGCTTCCTCCACGGCCGGATGACCGTAGATGGCATCCTCGACCTCGATGGTGGAGATGTTCTCGCCGCCGGAGATGATGATGTCCTTGGAGCGGTCCTTGATCTCCACGTAGCCATCGGGATGCCACACGGCCAGGTCACCGGTATGGTACCAGCCGCCCTCCAGCGACTGCTCGGTGGCCGCCTCGTTCTTGAGGTAGCCCTTCATGACGTTGTTGCCGCGCATCAGTATCTCGCCGATGGTCTGGCCATCCTTGGGCACCGGTTCCAGGGTGTTGGGGTCGGCCACGCACAGCGCCTCGAGCATGTGGTAGCGCACGCCCTGGCGCGCCTTGATCTTGGCGCGCTGTTCCAGCGGCAGCTCGTTCCACGCCTCACGCCAGGCGCACACCGTCACCGGCCCGTAGACCTCGGTGAGGCCGTAGACGTGAGTCACCTCGATACCCAGTGTCTCCACCCCGGCGATCACCGAGGCGGGCGGCGCGGCGCCGGCCGTGGTGACTTTCACGGGGTGGTCGAAGTCGCGCTTGTCGGCATCGGGCAGGTTGACCAGACCGTTGAGCACGATGGGGGCACCGCTGAAGTGGGTGACGCCCTCGTCGGCGATCAGGTTCATGACCTTCTTGGGGTCGACCTTGCGCAGGCACACGCTGACGCCGGCATTGGCAGCGATGGTCCAGGGAAAGCACCAGCCGTTGCAGTGGAACATCGGCAGCGTCCACAGGTAGACCGGGTGGTGCGGCATGGCCCATTCGAGAATGTTGCTCACCGCGTTGAGGTAGGCGCCACGGTGGTGATAGACCACGCCCTTGGGCTTGCCGGTGGTGCCGGAGGTGTAGTTGAGCGAGATCGCCTGCCACTCGTCCTCGGGCAGGCGGTACGGGTGCTCGGGATCGCCCTCGGCGAGCAGCGTCTCGTATTCCACCGCCCCGATGTGGCGCGCCTCACCCTCGAACAGGGCATCGTCGACGTCGATCACCAGGGGCTTGATGGCCAGCGGCTCGATGGCGTCTTCGATGACCGCGGCGAACTCCGGGTCGACCAGAATGGCTCGCGCTTCGCCGTGCTCGAGCATGTAGGTGATGGCCGCGGCATCCAGGCGGATGTTCAAGGTATTGAGCACACAGCCAGCCAGCGGTACGCCGAAGTGGGCCTCGAACATCGCCGGCACGTTGGGCAGCATGGCCGCCACCGTTTCGCCGGGCCGGATGCCGCGCTTTTCGAGCGCCGAGGCCAGTCGTCGGCAACGCGACCAGGTCTCGGCCCAGTTGCGGCGGACATCGCCGTGAATCACCGCCGGATAGTCGGGATAGATGGAAGCGCTGCGCTCGATGAAGGTGAGCGGCGAGAGCGCGACGTGATTGGCCGGCGTCTTGGGCAGGCCCTGTTCGAAGAGGCTGTCGTTCATGCTGTGTGGGCTCCGTGGTGGCGTTGTCGTTATGCTGACGCGATGACGGGGCCCGGCGCTGCAGTGATGGAGCGCCGGGCCTCACCGGTCACTGAGGGCGGGCGTCGAAGGCGGCCAGGCTCTCCATGCCGGCCTCGATCACCGCACGCTGGGCGCGCCCCACCGGCAGCCAGTGGCGAATGGCATAGTCGGCGCCGGCCAGCTTGGCGGGGTAGAAGGGATCCTGGCTGCCGGCCTTGATGGCGGCCTGGGCCTTGAAGGCGGCACGCCCCATCTGCCAAGCGCACAGCACGTGGCCGACCAGGCTCAGGAAGGGAGTGGCATAGGCCTGGATGGCATCCGCCCCCTGGGCGGGATCGGCGCCCTGCTCCAGCACCACCGCCAGGGCCGCACGCAGGTCGGCCACGCCAGCCGCCAGGCCTTGGCTCAGGTGAACCAGCTCAGGGCTGGCAGCCAGCGCCTGGGCGGTCGCCTCGACGTCATCGATCAGCCCGGCCAGGGCCGCCCCGCCGTCACGCTGCAGCTTGCGCCCGGCCAGATCGAGGGCCTGGATGCCGTTGGTGCCCTCATAGATCGGCGCGATGCGCACGTCGCGCAACAGTTGGGCGGCACCGGTTTCCTCGATGTAGCCCATGCCACCGTGGATCTGCACGCCCAGCGAGGCGATCTCCATGGCCTGGTCGGTGGAAAACGCCTTGACCACCGGGATCAGCACGTCGACCCGCGCCTGGGCGGCACGACGTGCCTCGGTGTCATCGCTGTGGCGCGCTTCGTCGAGTTCGGCAGCACAGGTGAGGGCCAGGGCGCGCAGGGCGTCCGTTCGCGCACGCATGGAGAGCAGCATGCGGCGCACGTCGAGGTGCTCGCTGATGGTGCTCTCACGACCGCGGGCCTTGCCTTGAACGCGATCCAGCGCATAGGCGAAGGCGTGCTGGCAGGCGCGCTCGGCCACGCCGATGCCCTGCACGCCCACCTTGTGGCGAGCCTCGTTCATCATGGTGAACATGTGATTGAGGCCGCGCCCCTCTTCACCGACCAGATAGCCGATGGCACCGTCGTTCTCGCCGAAACTCAGCGTGCAGGTGGGCGAGCCGTGAATGCCCAGCTTGTGCTCGATGGCCGCGCAGATGACATCGTTGCGCTCCCCCAGGGAGCCATCGTCGTTCACCAGGAACTTGGGCACCAGGAACAGCGAAATGCCCTTGTTGCCCTCGGGGGCATTCGGCGTGCGCGCCAGCACCAGATGGAGGATGTTGTCGCTGGCCTCGTGCTCGCCCCAGGTGATGAAGATCTTCTGGCCGAAGAGGCGATACTCGCCGGGCACGTCGTCGCTAGGCACGGCGCGGGTGCGCACCTTGGAGAGATCGGAGCCCGCCTGGGGCTCGGTGAGGTTCATGGTGCCGGTCCAGGAACCTTCCACCAGCCTGGGCAGGTAGATGGCCTTCTGCGCCTCGCTGCCGTGGTGGGCCAGCGCCTCGATGGCGCCGGCGGTGAGCATGGGGCACAGCCCCAGCGCCATGTTGGCGCCGTGCAGCATCTCCTGCACGCTGCTCGCCACCACCTCGGGCAGCCCCTGGCCGCCCTGCGCCTCGGCCACGCCGATACCGTTCCAACCACCCTCGGCGTAGGCGCGGTAGGCCTCGGCGAAGCCCTCGGGCAGGGTCACCCCGCCGTCATCGCGCCGCGTGCAGCCCTGGCGGTCACCGCTGACGTTGAGCGGGGCCCATACTTCGCCGGCGAACTTCGCCGCCTCCTCCAGCACCGCCTCGACCAGCTCCGGGCTCGCCTCCTCGAAGCCCGGCAGGGAGAGGGAGCGGTGCTCGAGCAACTCCTCGAGCACGAAACGCTGATCACGAACGGGAGGAATGAAGGAAACCATGGCAACACCTCGGAAAAATGATAACAGCGATAGTAGATTCCCTACTTTACGTTAACCATTAGCCCAATGTCGCATGATTGGCATGCCCCCGACGCTCGGTGCAGTCAGCAAACGCATGCCACGCGTGTCGATCAGCTCCTGGACCTGGACTGCAGCGAATCGGCCAGAGCTTCGTCCTCGCGGCCGGCATCGACTTCGCTGGATGGCGCGACGACCTCGTCATAGTAGACGATGTGTGGCTCGTCGGGCGGAGGCGGGCCCACCAGCGGCTCGGCGACCTCCACCTCGGGCACGGCCGCGGACAGATCCTCCATGTGTTCGTGCTCGATGGCCCCCTGCCGTAGCTCCTCGGTGACCACCAACTCGGCACCCGCCGACGACATGGGCGTGCTCGCAGCGAACGGTGCCACCGGCAGCGGCGCCGGGCGAACGCTACGCCGCCAGGCGAAGAAGGCCACCAGAAACACCCCCAGGCCTCCGAAGGCCCAGAACAGTCCCGCATCGCCCATGGCCACCATCAACGGCGAGATCAGCGAGGGGCTCAGCGCCGAACCGATGGCATTGATCAACAGCAGGCCTTGGCTCATGCGCACCAGCGCCCCGGCCGGAGCACGGTCGGCGGCGTGGCCCACGGCCACCGGATAGAGCGAGAAAACGCCGCCCCCGAGCAGAAACAGCAGCCCCGCCAGCAGCCAGGGAGTCATCGGCAGCAGCAGCACGGCCGCAGAGATCGCCGTGCAGAAGCCGCCGATCAGGATCAGCACCATCTGCCGGTCGTGACGGTCGGACCAGCGCCCCACCGGGTACTGCAGCAGCAAGGCACCCAACACCACCACGGCCATCATCTGGCCGACGCGGTCCACCGTGAAACCGACACGCTGCAGGTAAAGCGGCAACAGCGAATAGACCGCGGCCACCGCCAGCCCCGAGCCGAAGCTGCCCATCACCCCGGTGGGCGTCAGCGTGATCAGGCGCAGCGGCGAAAGCGGCTCGGCCTTGTCGATCAGCGGCGATACCCGCGGAATCATCGCCATGGGCAACACGGAGAGCGACGCCAGCATGCCGATGACGATGAACGAGGCCGGCCCACCCATGGCCTCGGTCAGCCCCAGCAGCAGTTGGCCGAGCACGCCGGCGGCATAGAGCGAGATCATGTACAGCGCCAGCAGCCGGCCGCGCACCTTCGCCTCACCCGCGGTGAGCAACCAGCTCTCGATGACCAGATACACGCCCACCGTGGCCCAACCGCCGATCAGCCGCAGGCCGAACCAGGCCCAGGGCTCGGCGACCAGCCCCTGCAGCAGTACGGTAACGGCGACCAACGAAGCGAAGCTGCCGTAGGCGCGGATATGGCCGATGCGCAGCAGCAGCCGGTCGTTGAGCATGGCGCCCAGTGCCAGGCCGATGAAATAGGCCGACGACACCCAGCCGATCACCATCGGCGACTCCCCGGCGGCATCCAAACGCAGGGTGATCACCGTGGCCAGAAAGCCATTGCCGATGCCGAGAATGAACAACCCCAGCAGGGGCGCCAGGGCCATGGCCAGCAGTTGCCGCGACATGTCTCGCCTCGCTTGGGGTGTGAGAACACTCAGGATGGGTGAAACGCCCGAAGAACGCCCGCCGCTGGCGCGTGAGAAGTCGCCAAGCGAGGAAACGACGCGGCGGAAATCATACGCCCAAGGCCCTGCGAGTCAACGTTAATGACGCGATTTTTCGCTGTATAACAGGGTGTTATCGAAATCGCTCGATAACCCGGCGGTCGCGTTCGTTTTCTGCAGCAGCGCCACGTCCGCCGCGGGAAATTCGACGTGCAGACTCAGCCGCTCTGCCACCCAGCGGAAGGTCGCCTCGCTGAAGAAACACACATGGGTCGGATCCTGAATGTAGTGCCAGTTGGCGAAGGCCTGGCGGGAGCGTACCCGCTTGGTCATTATCCCCAGCCAGCCGCCCGGCTCGAGTCGCTCGACCAGCCCCCTCAGCTCGCGGCCGGGGGCGTGCAAATGCTCCACCACCTCGGTGGCGGTAATGAAGTCGTAGGTGGCTGCCAGTACCGCCGCATCCGGCGCATAGAAAGGGTCATAGATCGCCGTGGGGTGGCCGGCCTCGGCGAACATCACCGATAGCGTCGGCCCCGGTCCGGCACCGAAGTCGAGCCCACGTGCCCCATCGCCCAGCCGCTCGCACAACGGCACGAAGAGACGCGACAGGAAACGCCGATAGCCGGGGTCTTCGGGATGGTTCTCGTGCTTGTCGTACTCGGCCTTCTCCGCCGCCGGCGACAGATAGTACTCCGGTGGCACGAACACCAATTCGCAGTGCCGGCATTGGTGATACTCGCGCCGCGCATCGCGGTGATAGGGTAGACAGTCGCCTGCTGCGCATAGCGGGCAAGTCTGCATCGTCGTATCCTCTGTGCCAGAACCTTCCACCAAGGAGAAACGAATGCTGTCAGGTCTGGACCACCTGGTCATCACCGTGACCGACATTTCCCGCGCCGTGGATTTCTACACCCGAGTGCTCGGGCTCGAGGTGCGCTACCGCGACCGCGAGCGGGTCGACCTGATGCTCGGCGACATCGCCCTGCGCCTGCACTGGACGGCCACCGACATCGAGCCGCGTGCTGCCACGCCCACCCCCGGCAGCCTCGATCTGTGTCTGCGCAGCCTGCTGCCGCTGGACGAAGTGGCACGCCACCTGGAGGCGCTGGACGTGGCCGTGGAGCTGGGCCCCGTGGAGCGCCAGGGCGCCACCGGCCCCATCGAATCGCTCTACCTGCGCGACCCCGACGGCAACTTGCTGGAGATCAGCCGACCGACGCGGCCCAGCGAGAGCTAGAGCCAGCCCCCGGCTGGCATTGTCGCTCACGCCCGGTATCATTGGCGCCAGTCAACGTCGTCCCAGCGGGAGCCCCATGAACGACCCAGTACACCACGACCGAGAGGTCGCAGAAACCGGCAAGCGTCCTGACACCACGCTGCCCATCGTGGTCTACGCCCTGTTCCTCGCCGGGATCGTCAGCGGCGGGCTCACCGCCCTGGTGGGCGTGGTGATGGCCTACGTCTACCGCGGCGAGGGGCCTACCTGGCTCGATGACCACTACCGTTTCCTGATCCGCACCTTCTGGATCGGCGTGCTCTACTTCGGCGTCTCGGGAGTGCTCACCCTGGTGCTGATCGGCTTTCTCACCTGGCTGCTGGCGGTGCTCTGGCTGGTCATCCGCTGCGTGAAAGGCCTCAAGCGCCTGCAGGAACAGCGCGCCCCGGACGACGTGATGACTTGGCTGTTCTGAACGCTCATGGCCCGTCGTGATCCACGCCTCGCCGCTCTTCAGGCCCGCGCCATCACCACCCTGTGGCGCGTCCTGGCCAATTGGCGCCTGACCAGCCTATGGCGCCTGGCCCGGCTGACCGGCCCACTGGTGCACGCTTTCAGCCGTCGCGAACGCCGGGTCACCGAGATCAATCTGGCCCAGGTCTACCCCGAGCTGACCGCCAAGGATCGCCGACGGCTGGCGCGAGAGAGCCTCACCCACTCCTCCGCCACCATGCTCGAGCTGGGTCTGACCTGGATGGCGCCGCCCGAGCGAGTGGAAGCCAGCATTCTCGAGGTGCACGGCCGCGAGCTGCTCGACGCGGCGCGCGCCGAAGGGCGAGGCGTCGTGGTGCTGGCGCCGCACTTCGGCAACTGGGAAGTGCTCAACTGCTGGCTGTGCAGCCACTTCCCCATCACCGCCATGTACGAACCACCCAAGATCGCCCCCCTCGATCCGGTGATCCGGCGGGGCCGCGAGCGCATGGGCACGAAACTGGTGCGCACCAACCCGCGCGGGGTGGCAACACTGCTCAAGGCCCTCAAGCGCTGTGAGGCGGTGGGCATCCTGCCCGACCAGGAACCCTCTTGGGGCAGCGGCGTCTTCGCCCCCTTCTTCGGACGGCTCGCCTACACCGCCACCCTGTTGCCCAAGCTGGTCGCCCGCACCGAGGCACGAGTGGTCACCGGCGTGGCGCGCCGCCTGCCCGGCCGCGGCTTCGTCATCCACTTCCTGGCTGCCGATGCACGTGTCTATTCGCTGGACGAAGGCGAGTCGGCCTCCGGCGTCAACGCCTGCGTGGAGGCCGCCATCGCCCTCGACCCCGCCCAGTACCAGTGGGAGTACAAACGCTACCGCAAGGTCATCCAGAAACTGCAGGGCCACCCGGAGCATCGTCGCTTCCGGATCTATTGAGGCTCACCCCCGCCCATAGCGGTCGTCCAGGCGCACGATGTCGTCCTCACCCAGGTAGTCGCCCGACTGCACCTCGATCAGTTCCAGGTCGCCCTCGCCGGGATTGGCCAGGCAGTGCACGCACCCCACGGGAATGTCGATGGAGCGAGTCGCCGCGAGAGAGATGGCCTCGTCATCCAGGGTGACCCGCGCCGTGCCGGCCACCACCACCCAGTGCTCGGCGCGGTGGCAGTGGTACTGACGCGACAGCCGCGCGCCGGGCTTCACCGTGAGGTGCTTGACCTGATAGCCCGGCCCCGTCTCGAGAATCCGATAGCGCCCCCAGGGGCGATGCACGGTGGCATGCTGAGCGACTTCGGGGCGTCCCTCGACCGCCAGGCGGTCGACCAGCTGGCGCAGCTCCTGGCCGCGGCGGCGGTCGGCCACCAGTACGGCGTCCGCGGTAGTGACGATCGCCAGGTTTTCCACACCCAGCGTGGCCACCAGCTGCCCCTCGGCGTGCACCAGCAGATCGCGGCTCGCCGCACAGCGCACTTCGCCGTGCAGGGCATTGCCGTCGGCGTCGTGGGGCAGCGCCTCCCACAGCGCCTGCCAGGAACCGATGTCGCTCCATCCCGCCGCCAGCGGCACCGTGGCAGCGCGTGCGGTGCGCTCCATCACCGCCACGTCGATGGACCGATCGGGACTCGAAAGAAACGCCTCGGCGCCGGGGCGCAGAAAATCATGGTCTACGCTGGCCGCGGTCATGGCACGGCGGCAGGCGTCGAGAATCGCCGGCGCATGGTGGGCCAGCTCATCCAGATAGACGTCCGGACGCAGCACGAAGAGCCCGCTGTTCCAGTAGCACGCCCCCTCGGCCAGCAGCGCCGCGGCGGTGGCGGCGTCGGGTTTCTCGACGAAGGCGGCCACCCGTCGGCCGCCGCCGGGGAGCGGCGCGCCGGGGCGGATGTAACCGTAGCCGGTCTCGGCGCGGTCGGGTGCCACACCGAGAGTGGTCAGCCAACCCCGCTCGGCGAGCGCCAGGGCCCCGGCGAGACTCACCTGGAAGGCGGCACGATCGGGGATGCTGTGATCCGCCGGCAGCACCACCAGCGGATGGCGCTCATCGCGCTGCTGGGTCAGCAACGCCGCCAGGGCGATGGCCGGGGCAGTGCCCCGCCCCGCCGGCTCGAGCAGCAGGGTGGCCTGGCGAATGCCGGCACGCCGCAACTGCTCGGCGGCGAGAAAGCGGTGATCCTCGTGGCAGATGACGATGGGCGGCGCATGATCCAGCCCCTCGAGCCGCGCCAGGGTGGCGGCCAGCAGCGGCGCCTCGTCGAGCAACGAGAGGAACTGCTTGGGGCGCTGCTGGCGCGACAGCGGCCACAGCCGCGTACCGGCGCCGCCGGCCAGGATCACCGGGGTCATCATGAGCCGAATTCCTCGTGCAGCCAGTCGCGCAGCCGATCCATCCCGGGATGGCCGTCGCGCTGGGGTGGCAGCAGGCCGGGCACGAAGCCACGGGCCCGGAAGGGGGCGAGCAGTGCCGGATCACCGGCGATGACGTGTACCGGAACGCCATCGCTGGCCGCATCGCCGGTGATCAAGGGGGCCGGCTGATGATCGCCGAGCAGGATCACCAGACTGTCGTCGGCGACATGCTCGACGACCCACGCCAGGCTCGCCTCCAGCGAATAGGCCACCGCCCGGGCGTAGTGCTCGCGTACCCGTCGGGTATCCTGCCACAGCGCCTCGGGAGAGTCGCCAGCATCGGCCCAGCGCGCGAACACGCGGCCGTCGTCCAGGCTTTCCCAGTCCTCCAGCACGGGCAGGATCGGCGTCCAGGGCGCGTGACTGCTGATCAGAGCGATCTGGGCGAACACGGGCGAATCATCGGGGCGCAGCGCCTGCTGAAAGCGGTGCAGGGTGTACTGGTCGGGCATGGTCACCCAGTTCAGGGCGGGGCCCGCATAGCCGAGCGCCGCCGCAGGGTACAGCGCATCGAAGCCGTAGGCCTCGCCCTCCGGCCAGGCCCGGGTGATGGCCGGCATCACCGTCAGGGTATGGTGCCCGGTGGCGCGAAAGTCATCGACCAGCGTCGGCCGTTCGCTGTCGAGCAGCAGGCGGTACCACAGGTCGTTGTCGATCCACAGCCCCGACAGCGCCGTGGCATGCGATAGCCACGACTGCCCTCCACGCACCGGCGCTGCCAGAGTGCCGGACACCGCCGTGAGGCCGGCAGCCTCGAGCCGCGGCGCCAGGCTCGCGAGTCGCTGCCCTACCACATCGGCGTAGCGGGGCTGCTCGAGGGCGCTCACCCCGTAGGATTCGATGAAGATCAACAGTACGTCGCGTCCGGCCAGCCCCGGCAAAGGCTGTGCTTCGCCGGGCCGCTCGGCCAGCGTCTCGGCAAAGGCACGCCGCGCCAGATGAGTGTCGATGAGCTGCCGCGCCTGGAAGCCAAGGGAGTCGACCAGCGGTGCCCGGGTCACTACCAGTGGCCGGGCATGCTGCCACTGGGCGACGATCAGAGCGGCGCTGGCCACCAACGTGACCACCGCCAACCAGCGCACCGAACCGAGCCGCGCCGTGCCGGGCAGGGCTGACAGAGAGCGCCCGAGCCACCCGGCGAGCAGTACCAGCGCCGCCACGCCGGCGAGGATCGTCAGCAACGCCAGTACGCTGCCCAGGCTGCCGGCCAGTAGATCGATGACGGAGCGTACCAGTGCCCAGTCGAAGTAGAGGTTGAGCGGTCGCCCCAGCGCCTGATAGGTGGCCGCATCGCTCAGGCCGACCAGCACGCCCAGCATCGCCAGCGCGACCAGCGACCAGGCCAGCCGGCGGCTGGCCGCCCGCGCCGGCAGCACGGCCAGCACGGCCACCACCAGCAGCGCCTCCAGCGCGACCCAGCGTGTTCCCAGCTCGCCGTAACGCAGCCACAGCGGCGCCAGCAGCAACGCATCGAGCAGCAGAACGGTTATCAGCACATGACGCATCGTCTTCTGTCTTCTGTCTTCTGTCTCGACAGTGCAGGGTAACGCAGCCTGCTAGGGTGTACACTAAAATAAACATGTACAGTTATCGTAACGTTTACACTTGGACACCGAGATGCCGTGCAGGATGCCGACAAACCGACGACACTTCATGCTGAGGGATCATCGCACCCGGGAGGAAGGGACCATGTCACCAATTCTCCCGCTTACGGGGATGGCGCTGCTGCTGCTTGCCGGCAGCGCCCTGGCCACCACGGAGGACGAGGTGGCGGACCTGTTCGACCGAGTCGCCGGGCAGGCCCAGGCGCTGGCCAACGACGCGTACCGCGAGGAAAGCGACGCGCTTCCCGACGCCCTGCGCGACCTCGACTACGACACCTACCGGCAGATTCGCTTCCGCCCCGAGGCCGCACTGTGGCGCGACGAGGGCCTGTTCAGCGTGCAGCTCTTCCACACCGGCTTCCTATTCGATACGCCCGTGCAGCTGCATGTGGTGGAAGACGGCGAGAGCCGGCCGCTGGCCTTCGACTCCGCACGCTTCCGCTACGACGACGCCGACCTGGCGGAGGCGGACCTGTCCGGCGCCGGTCACGCCGGCTTTCGCCTGCACTATCCGCTAAACAGTGCCGACTACCACGACGAGTTCGCCGTCTTTCTCGGCGCCAGCTACTTCCGTCTGGTGGGGCGCGGCCAGGGCTACGGGCTTTCCGCCCGGGGATTGGCCATCGACGTCGCCACTTCCGACGGCGAGGAGTTCCCCGCCTTCCGAGAATTCTGGCTGGTCGAGCCCGAGTCCGAAGCCACTCGGATGACGGTACTGGCACTGCTCAACAGCCCCTCGCTGGCCGGCGCCTATCGTTTCGACATCGCTCCCGGGAAGAACGTCGTGGTGAATGCCGAAGCCCGCCTCTTCGCCCGCCACGACGTGGAAAAACTCGGCGTGGCGCCGCTCACCAGCATGTTCGCCCACGGCGACACCACGCCTCGCCCAGTGGACGACTACCGCCCCCACGTGCACGACTCCGAGGGGTTACTGATGCATACCGCCAGTGGCGAGTGGATCTGGCGGCCGCTCAACAACCCCAGCGAACTACGCGTCACCTCGCTGCGCGACGACGGGCCACGCGGCTTCGGCCTGGTGCAGCGCAGCCGCGACTTCGAGCATTACCTCGACCTCGAGGCACGCTACGAGCGCCGTCCCAGCCAGTGGGTCGAGCCCCTCGACGACTGGGGCCCCGGCGGCGTGGAACTGGTGGAGCTCCCCGCCCCCGACGAGACCCACGACAACGTCGTCGCCTACTGGGTCGCCGAAACGCCACTGCGCAAAGGCGAGTCGCGCACGCTGCGCTACCGTACCCATACCTTCGGCGCTGAGCTGCCCGAGCAGCACCTGGCCCAGGTGGTGCGTACACGACAGGGCTGGGGCGGCGTACCCGGCCGCGCCGACCCGGCCCCGTCCAGTCGCCGCCATTTCCTGGTCGACTTCCACGGCGGCGAACTCGAGGGCCTGGCGGCGGATCAACCCGTCACCGTCAATGTCGAGGCGAGCCAAGGCGAAGTACGCCACATCCAGGCTCGGCCGCTGCCCGGGGGACGCGGCTGGCGCGCCTCCTTTCGCCTCGACCCCGACGGCGAGCGGCCCGCCGACCTGCGCCTGCACCTCAGCCTGCGCGACCGCGTGATCAGCGAGACCTGGAACCATGTCTGGTACCCCTCCGAGTCGCATTGAGCCCATCGGCAGCGCCACGACGCCCCTGCCCGGTCTGGCCGTGCGCCGTGGCCTGCTGGTCCTGGCCGTGGGCGCCACCACCCTGGCCGGGGCCGGTCTGATGGCTCGCATCCTCGCCGCCGACGGCCTCGTCGTCCGGGAGCTGGTGCTGCTTGCGCTGTTCACTCTCACCTTCGCGTGGATCGCCCTGGCCTTCTGGTCGGCGCTGACGGGTTTCGTGCTCTGCCTGACACGCCGCGACCCGCTCACCCTGACGCCTTTGCCTGCCCGGATGCATGAGGAAGGCATGCCGCTGCACCGGCGCAGCGTGCTCGCCATGCCGATCCACAACGAATCCCCGGATCAGATCGTCGCGGCCCTGGAAACCACCGCCGAATCGCTGATCGCCACCGGCGAGGCCCGCCACTTCGAAGCCTTCGTGCTCAGCGACACCACCGATCCGACCATCGCCGAGCGGGAATCCACCGCCATCGCCGCCCTGCAGCGCCGGCTGGCAGGAAGGCTGGCCGTGCACTACCGGCGCCGTGCCGACAACCGCGGGCGCAAGGCCGGCAACCTCGCCGACTTCTGTCGCCGCTGGGGAGACCGCTACGACTTCCTGATCGGCCTGGATGCCGACAGCCGCCTCACCGGCGACTGCCTGGTCGCCCTGGCGCGTGCCCTGCAAGCGCGACCGGACGTGGCGCTGATCCAGACAGTCCCGCTGCCAGCCCGCCAGACCACGCTGTTCGGTCGCTTCTCCCAGTTCGCCGCGGCCCTCTACGCGCCGATGCTCGCCGCCGGGCAGAGCGCCTGGCAGGGCGACACCGCCAACTATTGGGGCCACAATGCCATCCTGCGCCTGGAGGCTTTCACCGCCTGTGCCGGACTGCCGCCGCTGCCGGGCCGCCCGCCTCTGGGCGGCGAGATTCTCAGCCACGATTTCGTGGAAGCGGCGCTGCTGCGCCGCGGCGGCTGGCAGGTGCAGCTCGACACCCGCCTGACCGGCAGCTACGAGGAGATGCCCGGCAACCTGCTCGACTACGCGCGCCGCGACCGGCGCTGGACCCAGGGCAACCTGCAGCATCTGCGCCTACTCACCGCCCCCGGCCTGCACCCGCTGAGCCGCCTGCACTTCCTCATGGGAGCCATGGCCTTCGTCGCCTCCTTGCTGTGGCTGGCCATCCTCGCGCTGGGCAGCCTCGATGCCGCCCTGCTCGCCCGCCACGGACCGGTCTACTTCCGCGAGGCGGCGCAGCTCTTCCCGATGTGGCCCGAGGCCCATCCCGAGCTGATTGCCAGCCTCTTCGCGCTGACCCTGGTACTGCTCTTCGCCCCCAAGCTGATGGGGCTGACACTGGCTCTGGCCCGATGCGCCGCGGCCTTCGGCGGCGCCTGGCGTCTCATCGTTTCGGCCTTCACCGAGGCACTGGTCGCCGTGCTGCTCGCTCCCTTGATGATGGCCTTCCACAGCCGCTTCGTGCTCGAGGTGCTGGCCGGTGGCCGAATCGCCTGGTCGGCCCAGCCCCGCGAAGGCCGGCCGGTGCCCTGGCGCGCTGCGCTGGCTCACACGGCGCCGTTCGCCGCGCTGGGGGTCGCCTGGGCGGCAGCGATACACGTCTACGCCCCGATGCTCTTCTGGTGGCTGACACCGATCTGGGCCGGCCTCTCCCTCTCCCCGCTGCTGGTGCGCCTGAGCGGCGTGCGGGCCGACGCCCTCACCCGGATGGGGCTGCTGGCCACCCGCCGTCCGACGGCGGACACGGCCCTGCTGACGTTCGTCCCGGCAACGACCGGCCACCCCGGCGACAGCCCCTGGCCACCGCCCCCCGAGACGCCTCGCGCCATGCCCGAACAGCCACTGACACGCCGCCAGAGCAGGGAGCGGCCGGCATGACGAGACGCCCCTTCGCGGCTCGGCTACGCCTGGGCCTGGGCATTGCCCGATCGCTGGTCATCTACTGGCGGCCCGGCCGTCAGCGCGGCCTGCGGCGGCTCTATGCCGACTTCCTGGGCCCCAACGACCTAGCCTTCGACGTGGGCGCCCATCTCGGCGATCGCACCGCCGCCTTTGCCGGGCTGGGGGCCCGGGTGGTGGCTCTGGAACCGCAGCCGGCGCTCTACGCCTGGCTGCACCGCCTGGTGGGAGGACGGCCCGGCGTCACCCTGCTGGCCAGCGCCGCCGGATCCGTTCCCGGCCACGCCGAACTCGCCGTGAGCCGCGCCACGCCCACCGTCTCCTCCCTCGCCAAGGGCTGGCGCGACAGCCTCGCCGCACGCAACCCCGGCTTCCGTCAAGTACGCTGGGAAGAACGTGTCACGGTGCCGGTAATCACTCTGGACGCCCTGATCGACGCCTACGGCGAACCGCGGTTCTGCAAGATCGACGTGGAAGGCTTCGAGGCGGAGGTGCTCGCCGGCCTCAGCCGGCCGCTGCCCGCCCTCTCGGTGGAGTTCGTCAGCGGCGCCCTGCACGTGGCCGAGGAGTGCGTGGCACGCCTGGAAGCGCTGGGCGACTACCGCTTCAACGCCATTGCCGGCGAAAGCCGAAGCTGGCGCTGGGCCGAGTGGCGCACTCCGGCGGCGACCCGCGCGTGGCTCGCCGCCGGCGCCCAAGGACTCGCCTCCGGCGATCTCTACGCCCGACGACTGACACCGGAGATTTACTGACCATGAGCGAACCCCGCTTCCCCCGCTGGCAGGACCTCACCAGCCAGGAACTGGCCCGCCTCGACCCCGACAGCGTGGCCGTGGCGGTCGTCGGCGCCATCGAGCAGCACGGCGCCCACCTGCCGCTCTCCACCGATCTCGACATCGGCGAGGGACTGCTCGCCGCCGCCCTGGAGCGCCTGCCCGACGACCTGCCCCTGGTGATCCTGCCTGCCCTGGCCGTGGGCGCCAGCGATGAGCACCTGGGCTTTCCCGGCACCCTGAGCCTGCCCCCGGCAACCGCCATCGACACCCTCGAGGCGCTTGGCGACGGTGTCTCACGGGCCGGGCTGTCGCGGCTGGTGCTGCTCAACAGCCACGGCGGCAATACCGCGGTGATCGACCTGGCCGCCCTGGCGCTGCGCCGTCGCCACGCCCTGCGCGTGGTCAAGGTGCACTACCCACGCCTGGTGCCACCCCCCGAGCTGCGGGCCGCGCTGCCCGAGGCGGAGTGGCGGCACGGTCTCCACGGCGGGGCTCTGGAAACCGCCCTGATGCACCACTTCGCGCCGCACAGGGTACGCTGCCACGCCCTCGACCACCCGCCCTCCAGCGGCGAAGCGATGGCCGACGATGGATATCTACTCGGTCCCGAAGGGCCCGCCCCCTTCGCCTGGCTGGCCGAAGACCTGCATCCCGGCGGCGTGGTGGGCGATGCCACCCTGGGCACCGCAGCACTCGGCGCCCGGCTGGCTGCGCACTACGGTGCAGGGGTGGCCCGGGTCATCGAGGAAACCCACCGCGCCCGGCCTCTCAACGTCGCGTCGCCTTCCCATTGAGCACCCCGTCCAGCAGGTGGCCGGCGCGCTCCGCCTTGGCGTTCAGATAGCGCCGGTTGTGGTCGTTGAGGGTGCCGTAGAGCGCCTGGCGCGACACCACCTCGACGCCGCCGTCGGTGAGAGCGGCGATCTTGCGCGGGTTGTTGGTGAGCAGCTGCACCCGGCGGATGCCCAGCGAGGACAGCATGTCCACCGCCACCGCATAGCGTCGCTCGTCCTCGGCGAAGCCCAGGCTGTGATCGGCATCCAGCGTGTCCAGGCCGGCATCCTGACGGGTATAAGCGCGGAGTTTGTTGGCCAGGCCGATGCCGCGCCCCTCCTGAGCCAGGTAGAGCAGCACTCCCCCTCCCAGCGCCTCGATCTCGGCCACGGCATTGCGCAGTTGCTCGCCGCAGTCGCAGCGCAGGCTGCCGAACAGGTCGCCGGTGAGGCAGGCGGAGTGCAGGCGCAGCGGCACCGGCCCGGCAGCCGTCTCGGGCGCGCCGATCACCACCGCCACGTGCTCACGCAGGCCGTCGGGCTCGCGAAACAGAATGAAGCGGCTGTCGAAGGCGTCCTCCAATGGGATGCGTGCTTCGCTGATGCGCTTGAGCAGGCCAGATCCCGCATCGAGACAACGTGCCGCCGCCTCGGCAGGCACCTCGAGCAGGGTGCCGTCAGCCACCTCGGCGGCCACCGCCGTACGCCGTGCCGGCGCCACCCGTGCCACCAGGGCAGCGGGAATCAGCAGGGCACGACGCATCAATGCCAGAGCGGCGCGCTCTGCCAGGGCAGCATCGACCAGGGCGTCGGTCCACGCTCCCAGGCCCGCCACGCCTCGCTCGGTGCCGAACGCCAGCGCCGCCAGATGCTCACCGGTGAGGCCATCGGGCAGAACGAGTTGCGCTGCGGTGTCGCGTCGATGCCCCAGCCAGGCCAGCCGATGGCGGCTGAGCACCAGTGCGGGGGGCGCCCCGGCCCGGTCAGCGAGCCTTCCCAGCGCGGCCTCGGCGGCGCCCTCCACCGGCTGAACCAGCAACGGCTCCGGCCCCTCGCCGACCAGCACCGGCAAGCCGCGTCGCAAATCGAAGATGGCGCGTTCTACCTGATGCATGTCGTACTCCTTGGGCATTTGCTGCCGCTTGTGAAGACGCGGCGTTCGACGCATCCTGCTCGATGACATTCCGCGACGGAGCCAGCATGCGCAACCCCGCCCCTGAACTCGGTCTCGATGCGGCCTGGGATCGACTGCAGCAGGCCGCCCGCGGCGAGGCCGCAGCGGATGCCGTCCTGCGCTTCACCGCGGATGGCACCTGGCAGACCGCGCGGCCGGCAAGCGCAGCGGCCCGTGCCCTGCTCGACAGTCTCGCCCCGGTGGCGGCCCATCGCGGGCGTCTGGCCATTGCCCAGCTCGGTCAGAGCCTGGACGGGCGCATCGCCACCGAAAGCGGCCACTCCCACTACGTCAATGGCCGCGAGAGCCGGGTTCACCTGCACCGCCTGCGCGCCCTGGTCGACGCCGTGGTAGTGGGCGCCGGCACCGCGACCGCGGACGATCCCCAGCTCACCGTGCGCCACGTGACCGGCCGTCATCCGGTGCGGGTGATCCTCGACCCCCGCGGGCGGGTGCCCGCCGGGGCCCGCCTGCTGACCGACCCCGAAGCTCCCACGCTGCACTTGCTCGGCAACGGGGTGACACCGCCGGCCCCCACGGCCGACCACGTGACCCGACTCGCCCTGCCCCTCGACGCCCCTGGTTTCGCCCCGGCCAGAGTGCTCGATGTCCTGGCCGAGCGCGGCCTGGCTCGGGTGCTGGTGGAGGGCGGTGGACTCACGGTATCGCGCTTTCTCGAGGCCGACGAGCTCGACCGCCTGCACCTGCTGGTGGCGCCGCTGCTGATCGGCTCCGGCCGACCCGGCCTGACTCTCGCGCCCATCGACACGCTGGCCGAGGCGCGTCGCCCCATGATGCGCACCTTTGCCTGCGGCAGCGACACGCTTTTCGACCTGGCCCTGCGCCACCCCGCCGCTGCCGCGCCCTGAAGTGCGGCGACGCCGCGCCAGATCGACCAGCAGGCAGAGCGCGCCCGGCAGGCTGGCCACCAACACCAGGCCGCCGTAGGCCACCGAAACGGCGACCCCCTGGGCCGGGGGCAGCCCCACTGCCACCCACACCAGCGCCGCGGCCCCCTCGCGAACGCCCCAGCCGGCCACTGCCACCGGCACCAGCATGGCGATGAGCACCGGCGGTGCCAGAGCCAGCAGCGTACCGACAGGCAGAGGCACGCCGATGGCACGCGCCGCACAGACGAACACCAGGGCATAGCTCGCCACCACCAGCAACGAGCCGGCAAGCTGGCGCGGCCAGGCCGAGGCGGCGAGCAGGCTGCGCCGCAGATCGCCGGCCAGCCCCGTCAGCAACCGGGGTGGCCGCCGATAGAGCCGCCGAACGCCCGCCACAGTCATGACACTGCCGAGGGCAAGCGCTAGCAGGCTCAGCACCAAAGTGCCCGTCGAGACCGCTACCAGAGGCCGCACAACGGCCTGGAAGGCCCGCGCCAGCATGCCATGCCACAGCGGCGAGGCGAGCAGCACGACCAGGGTGAGCAGCAGCATGGCCAGTTGCCCCGAGGCACGTTCGATGACCACCGCCCGCCAGGCACCGCCGCGCTGGCCGCTGGCGTCGGCATGGCGCCAGGCGCGAGCGGCGTCGCCCATCACCCCACCGGGCAGCACCTGATTGAGAAACAGCGCCAGGTAGTAGTCGTGCAGCGCCCGCCGCCAGCCCAGCGGCAGGCCCAGCAGTCGCGCGGTGAGCCGCCAGCGCCAGGCGCAGAGCGCCACCTGAGGCAGCGTCAACACCAGTCCCAGCAATACCCAGCCGGGGGCGAGACGCTCCACCGAGGCGAAGAGCTCACGCGGGCCGAGCCACAGCACGAGCGTCGCCAGCAGCCCCAGGCTGCCCAGCACGCGGAAGAGCGGTGCAAGCGTCACGCTCTCGCCCCCTCGCTCGGCCTGGCAAAGAGGTCGCGGTGGCCCACCGTCAGGCCCACTTCTCCCGCGGCGAGCTGGGCCCGGCGCGCGTCATGCCAGCGGGCCAGCCATACGCCCTCCGCGGGCGACTGCTCCAGGGCGGCGGTGTACCAGCCGGCGACCAGCGCCTCGGCAACGGCTAGGGTGGCCCGTTCCCCGCGTGGCACGAACCAAGGGGAATAGACGCTCGTCACCCGGTAGCCCGCCGCCTCGAGCAGCTCGGCAAGCACCGCTGGCGCCTGGCCGCCCAGCGCAGCTCCCAGCCCCTTGTCGCGCCGCTGGTGGGCCTGAACCAACGTGCGCACTGCAATGTCCTCGTCGCTATCGACGCGCTCGCCGCCGGCGTCGAGAAAGGCCCAGTCGCCATCCACCGTGAGCGTGATGAGCAACGCCTGGCCGCGTGCCGCGCTGCCGTCGACCAGCGCCGCCGCCCACTCGCGCGAAACCAGGTCACACAGCGCCGAGGCCACCACCAGGTCGGCATCGTCCAACAGCGCCTCGTCCACCGGGGCCAGGCTGCGGCGGTCGAGGCTCACCGCCACGCGTTCGCCATGGGCATCATGCAGGCGGATTCGACGGGCACGCGCCAGCAGCTCGCCGTCGTGATCGACCAGCCGCCAGCGCTGCGGCCCGGGCAGTCGCGGCGCCAGAAAACGCGGGTTGCTGCCGCTGCCCGCGCCCAGGTCGACCAGCCTGTGCACACCGTGGCGCGCCGCCAGCCAGTCGGCGGCAAGACCGGTGATGCAGCGACTGCGCGAGCGGGCATCGAGGAGTTCGCGGCTCGCCAGCCAATCGGCCGAAAAATGGGCAGCATCAACGCTGGCGTTCATCATGGGCTCTCCACCCCGGTGGGCAGCACGGGCCGTTCGCCCAGTGCGGCGGCAAAGCTCGCCCCGGCGGTGGGCCAGTCGGCCAGCCGCCGGCGCGCCACCCGGGCACCCTCGCGCAAACGACGGCGCAGCGCCGGCTCATCGAACCAGCGTGCCAGGGCCATGCGCAGGGCCGCGGCGTCGTCCGGCGCCACCGCCAGCCCGGCCTCGGGCGGCAGGGTATCGACCAGCGCCCCGCCGGTGGTGGTGATCACCGGCAAGCCACGAGCCAGCGCCTCGCTGACCACCATGCCGTAACCCTCGTAGCGCGAGGCCAGCACGCTGAGTTCGGCCGCCTGCCAGAGTTCGGCAAGCCGCTCGCCGTCGAGCTCGCCATGCCAGGTCACCCGCCCGGCGAGCCGGTACTGCCGAGCGGCAGCGAACAGCCGCTGCGCCCAGGCCGGGTCACGCGCCGGGCTGCCCACCAGGTCGAGATGCCAGTCGCGGTCGGTGAGCCCGGCCAGCGCCTCGAGCAGGCGATCGTGTCCCTTGCGCGGCGTCAAGGTGGCCACGCACAGCAGCCGCCTGCCGCCCGTATCGGCCGCCTCCGCCCAGGCCGAGGCAGCCAGCGGTGTCGGCTCGACTCCCGGCTCGACCACCCGTACCCGCTCGGCGCTCACCCCGTAGCGCGACAGACCGCGTGCGGTATGGGCACTGGTAACGATCACCCGGCTCACCAGCGCAAGAGCGCGCCGTTCGCTGTCGAAAAGACGCTCGCGACAGGCCGCATCCAGGCCGCTCTCATCGGCCAGGGGGTGGTGCACCAAGGCAGTGATATCGAGGCGCCCCGCGTGCGGCGCCACCACCTCGGGTAGCCCGCCCAGGGCCAGGCCGTCGATCACCACCCGGGCGCCATCGGACAGCTTGCCCAGCGTTTCAGCCAGACTGTGGCGGGCCCGCGCGTCGGGGTCGGGAAAGCGTCCGGCCAGACCTGTCACCGCGACCCTCCAGCCGCGCTGACGCAACGCGTCGGCGATGCGCGCGTCATAGAGATAGCCTCCGGTGAGCTGGTCGGGCTCCCCGGCGACGATCAGCAGCAATTCGGGCCGACTCACAGCGCCCCCTCGTAGCTGGCCCAGGCGATGTGCGATTCATGGAGCGTGACGCGCAGCGCCTCGAGACCCTCGGCACCGGGGCCCAGCTCGCCGTCGGCGATGGCCTTGGCCAAGTCGTCGAAGACGCGACGGGCCAGGAACTCGGTGGTGGTGTTGCGCCCGTGGAAAGCATCGAGCTCGTCGAGATTGCGCAGATCGAAGGCGCCCAGCACTCGTTTCAGCGCGGCGCCGGCCAGGCCGATGTCGACCACCAGGTCATCGGCATCGAGCTCGCGGCGCTGGAAGGTGGCATCCACCACGTAGGTAGCGCCGTGGGTCCGCTGGGCGGGCCCGAAGACCTCGCCGCGGAAGCTGTGGGCGATCATGAAGTGGTCGCGAACGGTGAGGCTGTACATGCGGCTCTCCTGTCCGTGTAAGGGGACTCAATCCCGTGGATAGCGCAGGCGGTGGCAGAGCACTTCGCCGGCGCCGGCAACGAGCTCGGGCATCAGCTCCGGCAGGTCGCGAAAGTCGCTTTCGCCGCTGATCAGGGCATCGAGGCGCGCATCGGTCAGCAGCTCCAGGGCCAGTGCCAGGCGACGGCGATGATCCCAGCGTGCCGTGCGCTCGGCGGGCAGCCGGCCTACCTGACTGGATATCAGCCGAAGACGCCGTGAGTGAAACCCCTGGCCCAGCGGCAGGCTCGCCTCACGCTGACCGTACCAGCTCAGTTCCACCACTCGCGCCTCGAGGCCGGCAAGCTCGAGCGCCAGGCGCAGCCCTTCGGGGTCGCCGCTGGCATGGAAGACGCGATCGCAGTCCGGCGTGGCGCCCCCGGGGGTCGCAAAAGCGACGCCCAACCGCCGTGCCAGAGCGGCTCGCTGTGGCACCACGTCGATCAGTGCCACCCGAGTGCCGGGAATGGCGGCGCACAGCCACGCCACCAGCGAGCCCACCACGCCGGCACCGATCACCGCGATGCGATCCCCCGGCCCCGGCGTGCCATCCCAGACGGCATTGAGAGCGGTCTCCAGGTTGGCGGCAAGCACCGCCCGCGCCGCCGGCACGCCCTCGGGAAGCGGCAGCACCGCCTCGGCGGGCACCACGTAGCGGTCCTGGTGGGGGTGCAGGCAGAAAACCTCACGGCCTACCAGCTCGGCCTCGCCGGCCTCCACCACGCCCACGCTGACATAGCCGTACTTGACCGGGCCGGGAAAATCGCCAGCCTGAAAGGGAGCACGCATGCGCGCGAATTCGCTTTCCGGCACCTCGCCACGGAACACCAGCGCTTCGCTACCGCGGCTCACGGCACTGAAGCGCGTGCCCACGCGAACTTCGCCCGCCCCCGGCTCGGGCAACCGCTCCTCACGCAGGGCGCCGTGCCCCGGCGCAACGATCCAGAAGGCGGTGGATTGGGTCATGTTGTCATCCTGAAGGGCCATTCATCTTCTACAATAATGGTACAAACTCCACGTTATGCACAATATAGACTCGCTCGGAGCCCGACATGTTCCTTCTGTCTCGTCAGCATAGCGACAATGCCCTGCCGGCCCAGCGCCGACCGTACACGGTTGCCGAGCTGCTGCTGGGGCTGGCGGGCGTGCTGGTCCTGGGCGGCGGCCTGGGCTTCGGGCTCGGCGCCTCTCCCGCCACTCTGGGGCTGGCCGTCGCCAGCTACGCCCTGCTGGCCACCCTGGTGGGTCGGTTCCACCGCCATTCCGGGGGGCTGGGCTGGGCCAATCGCATCACCCTGGCACGCGGCGTGCTGGTGGCAGTGCTTGCCGGCTGCCTGGCCGAACCGGACCTGATCGCTCGCCATGCCTGGCTTTTCGCCACCGCTAGCGGCAGCGCCCTGCTGCTCGACGGCATCGACGGCTGGGTGGCTCGACGCACCGTCACCACCAGCGCCTTCGGAGCGCGCTTCGACATGGAGCTCGACGCCGCCTTCATACTGGTGCTGTGCCTGGCCCTGCTGGCGGTCGGCAAGCTGGGCGTCTGGGTACTGGCCATCGGCACTATGCGCTACGCCTTCATGCTGGCCGGCTGGCGCTGGCCGTGGCTGGCCGCCGAACTGCCGGAAAGCCGCCGGCGCAAGGCGGTTTGCGTGTGGCAGGTGGCGGCACTGCTGCTCGCCCTGCTGCCACCGGTCTCGCCCGTGCCGGCCGGCTACCTGGCGGCCACCGCGCTACTTGGGCTGACGGTTTCCTTCGCGGTGGACATCGCCTGGCTGCGCCGCAACGCCAGGTGAACGCCCATTCCCACCCGGCGATGTCCGGGCTGGCATTGCCTCCACGTCTTGCTACACTGCCAGCGACGCTTGACGGGGTGCCGGTGAATCCGGCTGAGATGGCGCAGGTTCGAGAGAACGCAGCGCTGGTCCCGTAGAACCTGATCCGGTTGGCACCGGCGTAGGGAATCAGGCGATGGGCCACGCAGGCTTCTTCCCGGTGCAGCCCCTCTCCGTTTTCCTTTGCCCGAACCTCCGGATCCCGACCCCTGACCGGAGGCAAGATGGGTTACCGCTTCAGCGATCTGACCGCCGCCTGCCAGAGCGACTGGCGTGCCTACCTCGAGCACGACTTCGTGCGTGCCCTGGGTACCGGCACCCTCGACGAAGGCGCCTTTCGCCACTACCTGCAGCAGGACTACCTCTTCCTGATCCACTTCGCCCGCGCCTATGCGCTGGCCGCCTACAAGAGCCGCACGCTCGCCGACCTTCGCCAGGCTCATGAGGGCCTCAAGGCGATCCTCGACGTGGAGCTCGACCTGCACGTGAGCTACTGCCGCGACTGGGGCGTCGCCGAGAAGGAGCTCGCCGCCTTGCCCGAGGCCCGCGCCACGCTCGCCTATACCCGCTACGTGCTGGATGCCGGTAGCCGCGGCGACCTGCTCGACCTGCACGTGGCACTCGCGCCCTGCGTGGTGGGTTACGGCGAGATCGCCAATTGGCTGAATGGCCAGAGCTTCACGCTGCGCGGCGCAGACAACCCCTATGACGCCTGGATCGCCATGTACGAGGGCGAGGAGTTCCAGGCCGCCATGCACGCCGAACTGGAATGGCTCGACACCCGCCTGGCCGAGGTGAGCCCGGCACGCTTCGAGGAGCTGTGCACGGTATTCCGCGACGCCACGCGCCTCGAGATCGACTTCTGGCAAATGGGGCTGGATCGCAGCCTCTGACGCCTCCCTGACAACGCCACCGAACCACGAGAGCACACCATGAGCAAGACTGCCCACTTTCTCGCCGAAACCGCCCAGGTCGACGAGGCCGCCATCCAGGCCCTGCCCGGCTCGCGCAAGGTCTACGTCGAAGGCTCGCGCCCCGACATCCGCGTCCCCTTCCGCGAGATCGCGCTGTCGCCGACCAAGACCTCCGCTGCCGATGAGGAAAATCCGCCGCTGCTGGTCTACGACACCTCGGGCCCCTACACCGATCCCGAGGTCAGTAATGACCTGCGCCGCGGGCTGCCCGAGCTGCGCCGCGCCTGGATCGAGGAGCGCGGCGACACCGAATTCCTCGACGGCCCCACCAGCGAGTACGGCCGGCGCCGCGCCAACGACCCGACGCTGGCCCCGCTGCGCTTCGAACTGACGCGCACGCCGCGCCGTGCCAAGGCCGGGCAGAACGTCACCCAGTTGCACTACGCCCGCCAGGGCATCGTCACCCCGGAGATGGAGTTCATCGCCATCCGCGAGAATCAGCGCCGGCAAGCCCTGGGGACGGCGGAAGTCGAGCGCATCCTGGGTCACCAGCACCCCGGCCAGGGCTTCGGCGCCCGGCTGCCCGAGGAGATCACCCCAGAGTTCGTGCGTGACGAGGTCGCCGCGGGCCGCGCGATCATCCCCTGCAATATCAACCACCCGGAGTCCGAGCCGATGATCATCGGCCGCAACTTCCTGGTGAAGATCAACGGCAACCTGGGCAACTCGGCGGTCACCTCCTCCATCGAGGAAGAGGTCGACAAGATGACCTGGGGCATCCGCTGGGGCTCGGATACCATCATGGACCTCTCCACCGGCCAGAACATCCATGAGACCCGCGAGTGGATCATCCGCAACGCCCCGGTGCCGATCGGTACCGTGCCGATCTACCAGGCACTGGAGAAGGTGAACGGGGTGGCCGAGGACCTGACCTGGGAAGTGTTCCGCGACACCCTGATCGAGCAGGCCGAGCAGGGCGTCGACTACTTCACCATCCACGCCGGCGTGCTGCTGCGCTATGTGCCGCTCACCGCCAAGCGGGTGACCGGCATCGTCTCCCGTGGTGGCTCGATCATGGCCAAGTGGTGCCTCTATCACCACCGGGAGAGCTTCCTCTACACCCACTTCGAGGAGATCTGCGAGATCTGCAAGCAGTACGACGTGGCCTTCTCGCTGGGTGACGGCCTGCGCCCCGGCTCGGTGGCCGACGCCAACGACGAGGCCCAGATGGCCGAGCTCAAGACCCTGGGCGAGCTGACTCACATCGCCTGGAAACACGACGTGCAGGTGATGATCGAGGGCCCCGGCCACGTGCCCATGCACCTGGTCAAGGAGAACATGGACAAGCAACTCGAGTACTGCGACGAGGCGCCGTTCTATACGCTCGGCCCGCTGGTCACCGACATCGCCCCCGGCTACGACCACATCACCTCGGGCATCGGTGCGGCGATGATCGGCTGGTACGGCTGCGCCATGCTCTGCTATGTGACGCCCAAGGAGCATCTGGGCCTGCCCAACAAGGACGACGTCAAGACCGGCATCATCACCTACAAGATCGCCGCGCATGCCGCCGACCTTGCCAAGGGCCACCCGGCCGCCCAGCGCCGCGACAACGCGCTCTCCAAGGCGCGCTTCGAATTCCGCTGGGAGGATCAGTTCAACCTCGGCCTGGACCCGGACACCGCCCGCGAGTACCACGACGAGACCCTGCCCAAGGACTCGGCCAAGGTGGCGCACTTCTGCTCCATGTGCGGCCCCAAGTTCTGCTCGATGAAGATCAGCCAGGAAGTGCGCGACTACGCCAGGGACAAGGGCCTCGACGGCAACCAGGAAGCGGTGATGAAGGGTATGGAGGAGCAGGCCGAGAAGTTCCGTCAGCAGGGTGCGGAGCTGTACAAGGAAGTGTGACGCCGGCCATTGCCGCGACTCAGCGACGCCGGTCGGTCGACCGGCGTTTTCGTCATCGCGCGTCGGAAGGGGGCGACAGGGCCGCATCGTCGGTTGTAGCCTGAAGCTATTGGTGTGCGCATTCCGAGCGGACGAAAGGAGCAAGGCCGTGCCCCACCTGCATGTCGCCCTGGTGAGCGAGCGTCCCGAGATCACCCTGATCCCCCTTCTTCAGCTGCGCCCCCAACGGGTGCTGCTGGTCGCCACCCAGGAACGACGGCCGGTGGCAGAACGACTCGAGGTTCTGCTTGGCCATGAGCTGCCTGCCGACACCGAGCAGCGACTGATCGACGACCTGCCGTCGCATGACCCGCAGCTCATTCACGACTTTGCCAACCGCTTGGCCAACGACCTCCGTCGCCTTCAGGCCACCACCCCGAACCTGACCATCAGCTACCACCTGGGCGATGCCCCACGCCTCATGGCATTGCTCTTTCAACACGCGCTGCAGTGCTGCCAGGCCGACGGTATCGATGTCGACCTGACCGCCGGGGCCCTCTATCGGCTGGGCACGGGGCAAGATCCGCAGGCGTTCGAGACCCTGGCCATCGAGCCGCTGCTCGACTGCGACCTCTACCTGCTGGCCAACGGCTACAAGCGTACCCAGGCCTGCTCGGACCATGCCGCCTGGCGTGACGCTGCCCGGGCGCGGCGCTCCGTGACCCGCTACCTGGCCCACCATGCCGATCGCCTGGGCGAGCTGCTCGCCGAACTGGCCGCGCTCGTGCGCGGCGATAGCGGCAAACCGGTCATCGTCGAGAATGCGACCCAGGGCCCGACACTCGACCCCGGCGCCCAGCATCAGCGGCTGAGCCTGCCGCCCGCCTTTCCGGAAACGGATGCCCTCAACCGGCTGACCGAAGCCGGGCTGCTGGAGTGGTCGAGTCAGGCACCGCAACGCTTGAGGTTCCCCTCCTTGGCCAGCGCCCGCTATCTGGGTGGTCAGTGGCTGGCCGAGTACGTCTGGCTGTGCGCCCAGGATGCCGGCATGGAGGCGCACTGCGGCGCTCACCTGCTCGACCTCAGCGGCCGTCACAACGACGCCCCCACCGTGCTCGATGGCCTGGCCCTGCACCATAACCAGCTGCTGATGATCGCCTGCCCACCCTTCCCCGCCCGGCCTTCGGGCGGCCCGTGCAATGCCCTGCACGACCTCTACGCACTCACCGACCATACCGCCGGGCTGGCGGGCACGCGGCTGCTGGTCAGCGCCGGACCCCTGGACACCGCTCGTCAGCGTGCCAACCGGCTCGGCGCCGCCGTGATGGAAGGCAACGAGCTCAAGCGGCTGCCGATTCGCCTGGTGCAATGGCTGGAAACCGGTTGCTGGCCCTAGGCCTTGTCCGAAAACTGGCTGCGCTCGCCGACTTTTCAGACAACGCCTAGATCTCCGGTAGCAACCACCGCCAAGCCGCACGCCGGCTACGATCTCGCGCTTTCGCCCACCCGCGGTATACTGCATTCGTCAGAGGCTCCCGAGAGAGACGCATGCACTTCTGGTTGATCGCCAATGCCAAGGCCGGCGATGGCTCGCGAGGCCAGGCATTCTGGCTGCATCATCTACGCCAGGCGGGCCTGGCGGACGTGACGGTCTGCGACCTGGGCGACGACGACTGGGAGGCGCAGGTACGGCCGGGAGACCGGGTTCTCGTGGCGGGGGGCGACGGCTCGGTCAGCCGTCTGGCCGAGGTGTGCCTTCGGCGCGAAGCCACCCTGGGCGTGCTGCCCTCGGGAACCGCCAACGACTTCGCCCGCAATCTCTGCCTACCGGAAGACCCCGAATCGCTGTGCCGGCTGATGGTATCCGGCTCGCCACGCCGGGTCGACGTGGCCTGGATCGGTGAGCACCTGTTCCTCAACGTGGTACACATCGGTCTGGGCACGCTGCCGACCACGCAGGCCTCGCCGCGCCTCAAGAAATGGTTCGGGCGCTTCAGCTACCTGGCCGTGCTGCTGCGCAAGCTGAAGTTGCAGCGCGGTTTCAAGGCCACCATCGAACATCCCGGGGGACACAGCAGGGATCGCTGGCTCACCATCGCCGTTGCCTCGGGCGCCTATTTCGGCGGCGGCCAGCGCGTTCCCAACGCCACCTTGACCGACGGCCGACTGACCCTGGCCGCCATTCGTCACGGCTCGCTGCCACGCTTGCTGCGCCTGCTGTTGATCACGCGCTTCACCAGCCAACCGCTGGAAAACGAGGAAGCCGTACTGACCCTGGCCTTGACCGACTGCCGGATTCGGCTCTCCCAGCACAAGCTGGTCACCGCCGATGGCGAACGGCTGGGACGGTTCAAGGAACTGCACTTCACCACCACGCCACAGGCACTGAGCGTGATCGGCGAGCCACGCTGAGAAGCGCGTTGCAGGGCGAACCCTGCAACGCGAAGAGAGGCAGTCAGAAGCGGTAGCGCAAGCCGACGCTCGCCGCATCGAAGGTGTAGTTCGACTTGTCGAGATAGCGCATGTAGTCGGCACCGACAGCCATATTGGGGGCCACGTCGAACTCGGCACCGGCACCGTAGGAAAAGTCGCTCTCGCTGTCGGCGTCGAAATCGACCTCGGTGAAGCCGACCAGGCCGAAGAGGCGAAACTCCGATCCCACCGGGACGATGCCCTTGGCATAGGCACCCACCAGGTAGTCGAGTTCTGCGGGCCCATCGGAGCCACCGGTTCCCAGATGCCCTTCCACGGCGAAGTAGTCGTTGAACTGCATGCCGCCGTTGACGCGCAGGCCGATGTCATTGCGGTCGGAGCCGCCATCGGTATCGAGCTCCCAGAATAGGGCATCGCCACCTACGTAACCGCGCGGTTGAACGGGCTGCTGGGCATGTGCCGTGGTTGCCACCAGGCCCGCCAGCAGGGCGGTCGAAACGGTAGAAACGACGAAGGCTTTCATGATCCACCTCCTGATTAGGAAACAGTGTTTCCCATGCCCAGCATCAGTGTGGTCCAGGACCTACCGCTTGGCAAGGCAAGGCGTAGCCGCCCCACTTGGGCCAATGCGCTACCCCATGTCAGGCTTGATCGAGCGCAACCCTTCGGCAGCGACCCCGCCAACACAGCTATGGTAGACTAAGGTCTAAAATTTCGTTTCTGGGAGTCTCGATGAACGCCCCGGTACTGGTCATCAACTGCGGTTCCTCCTCGATCAAGTACGCCCTCGTTTCCGCCTCCAGTGACTTGCCTCGCCAGGCCGGTCTCGCCGAACGCCTGGGCCGCGCGGAAGCCACCCTGAAAGGCTCGGACGGCCGCGGTGAGACCTTCACCCGTTCGCTGTCCGGCGCCGATCACGCTACCGCCCTGGAGACGATCCTCGACTGTCTGGAGGGGCAGCATCCCGGAGCCGTGGGCCATCGCATCGTCCACGGCGGTGAACGCTTCACCCGCGCCGTGCTCATCGACGATGTCGTGGTGGGGGCCATCGAGGCCACGGCAGCGCTCGCCCCGCTTCACAACCCGGCCAACCTCGAAGGCGTCAGAGCCACCCGCACCCTGTTCCCCGACCTGCCCCAGGTCGCCGTCTTCGATACTGCCTTCCACCAGAGTCTGCCGCCGCGCGCCTACCGCTACGCCCTGCCGGAGGCGCTCTACCGCGACCATGGCATTCGCCGCTACGGCTTCCACGGCACCAGCCACGCGCACGTCAGCAGTCGTGCCGACGCCCTGGCCGGCATCCAGGGCGGCTGGCTGACCGCTCACCTGGGCAATGGCTGCTCTACCTGTGCGGTATGGCAGGGCTCGAGTCTGGACACCAGCATGGGCCTGACGCCACTCGAAGGGCTGGTGATGGGCACGCGCAGCGGCGACGTCGACCCTGGGCTGCACGCCCACCTGGCGCGCCAGCTCGGCTGGTCGCTGGATGACATCGACCGAGTGCTCAACCGCGACAGTGGCCTGGTTGGGCTATCGGGACTCTCCAACGACATGCGCGAGCTGGAGCAGGCGGCCGCCGAGGGACACGCCGGGGCTCGACTGGCCATCGAGGTCTTCTGCTATCGGGTGGCCAAGTCGCTGGCTGCGCTTTCCTGCGCCCTGCCGCACCTCGACGGCATCGTCTTCACCGGCGGCATCGGCGAGAACGCGCCGGCCGTGCGACAGCGCATCGTCGCCGCACTGCCCCATTTCGGCATCTCCCTGAATGACGATGCCAATGACGCCACGGTGCGCGGCCGCGAAGCGCGCATCGACGCGGCTGGCCCCCAGCTATGGGTGATCCCCACCGACGAAGAGGGCCGCATCGCCCTGGAAACACGCCAGCTGATCGAGGAAGCCTGCGCATGACACCCCGCGAAGCCTCGCCGCACCCCCAGGTTCTGCTGATGGTGCCTACCAACGTGGGCGTGGGTCTCACCTCCGCGAGCCTGGGCCTGATCCAGGCGCTCGACACCATCGGCCTCAAGGCCGGATTTCTCAAGCCGTTTCGCCAGGACGAGCTCAATGGCTCGGGTGCGGACCGGTCTACCGCCCTGGTGACCAGCACCCTGGGGCTGCGTCCACCGCAGCCCATGGCCCAGGCCGACATGGAACGCCTGCTGCGCCACGACCGCCAGGACGTGCTGATGGAGCAGGTGATCGAGCTCTACGACCAGGCCATCGAACGCCACGCAGGTAGCGCCCCGGACGTCCTCGTCGTCGAAGGGCTGGTACCCACCTCGCACGGCACCTATGCCACGGCAATCAATGGACAGCTCGCCCATGCGCTTAACGCGCGGATCGTCCTGGTGGGCAGCGGCGACTGCGAAGATCCCCAGGCGCTGGCCGAACAACTCGACATGCACGCCCAGAGCTTCGGCGGCCTGAGGTCGAGCCGCACCCTGGGCTGCATCCTGATGCGCATGCGCAACCTGCCCGGTGCCGAAACGACGGCAGCACTGGCCCCCGGCTCGCCCGGGCCGCTGCACGACGAGGCGCTGCTTGCCGCCCTACGCCGCTATTCGCCGACCCTGGCCACCGACCGCTTCCACTTGATCGGCGTGGTTCCCTACAACGCCACGCTCACCGCACCGCGGGTGCTCGACGTAGCCCGCGCGCTGAATGCGCGCTTTCTCAGCGAAGGCGAGGCGGCCAGCCGTCGGGTGCTCTCGACGAGCCTGTGCGCGCGCAGCGCCGCCAATGCGCTGCACGTCTTCCGCCCGGGCAGCCTGATCGTCGCCTCCGGCGACCGCGACGACATCGTGCTCGCCACGGCACTGGCCACCATGAACGGGGTGCCCATGGCCGGCGTGCTGCTCACCAACGGCTACATCCCCAACGACAACATGGTGGAGATGTGCCGTCCGGCGCTGAAGAGCGGCATGCCGGTGCTGGCCGTTGACACCGACAGCTTCACCACCGCCAAGAATCTCGGCGCCATGGGCAACGACATCCCCATGGACGACCTGGAGCGTGCCGAGCAGGTGACGCGTTTCGTGGCCGGGCACATCGACCTGGAGTGGCTCGAGGAGAACCTCAGCCGCGGCTATCCCGACCGCCTATCTCCTTCTGCCTTCCGCCACCAACTGGTCAAGTTGGCGCAAGCTGCCGACAAGCGCATCATCCTTCCCGAGGGCAGCGAACCGCGCACCGTGGAGGCCGCTTCCATCTGCCAGCGCCGCGGCATCGCCCGCTGCGTGCTGCTCGCCAAGCGCGACGAGGTCGAGGAGGTGGCACGCAACCGTGGCATCGAACTGCCCGAGGAACTGGAGATCATCGACCCGGACGGCATCCGCGATCGCTACATCGCGCCCATGGTGGAGCGCCGGCGCGGCAAGGTGAACGAGCTCACCGCCGAGGCGCAGCTGCAGGACAATGTGGTGCTCGGCACCATGATGCTGGCACTGGACGAAGTGGATGGCCTGGTTTCCGGTGCCGTTCACACCACCGCCAACACCGTGCGCCCGGCCTTCCAGCTGATCAAGACCGCCCCCGGCTACCGCCAGGTGTCGTCGATCTTCTTCATGCTCCTGCCCGAGCAGGTGGTGGTCTACGGCGACTGTGCGGTCAACCCCGACCCGGACGCCGATACGCTGGCCGAGATCGCTCTACAGAGTGCCCGCTCCGCCCAGGCCTTCGGCATCGAGCCACGGGTGGCGATGATCAGCTATTCCACCGGCGAGTCGGGCAGCGGCGCCGACGTGGAGAAGGTACGCCAGGCAACCCAGCTAGCCCGCAAGCAGGCGCCGCACCTGCTCATCGACGGTCCGCTGCAGTACGATGCCGCGGCCATCGAGAGCGTGGGCCGCCAGAAGGCGCCGGACTCGTCGGTGGCCGGCCGCGCCACGGTGTTCGTCTTTCCCGACCTGAATACTGGCAACACCACCTACAAGGCGGTGCAAAGAAGCGCCCGGGTTGTCAGCGTGGGCCCCATGCTGCAGGGCCTCAACAAGCCGGTGAACGACCTCTCGCGGGGGGCGCTGGTCGACGACATCGTCTACACCATCGCCCTGACCGCCATCCAGGCGGCGCAGGGGCAGGACTAGCATCGCGTTATTTGCTGGCATTTACCCTTTGAGGCGTTCGCTGCGTCGGCGCAGCAGTTCCATGGTCACCAGCAGCAATGTGGAGAGCACGATGAGGATGGTGGCCATGGCGGCGATGGCCGGGCTGATGTTCTCGCGAATGCCGGAGAACATCTGGATCGGCAGGGTACGCTCGGTGGGGCTGGCGATGAACAGCGCCACCACCACCTCATCGAAGGAGGTGGCGAAGGCGAACAGTCCGCCCGAGACCACCCCCGGCACGATCTGCGGCAGCACCACGGTGAAGAAGACACGCATGGGGCTCGCCCCCAGGCTCGCCCCGGCGCGCATCTGGTTGAAGTCGAAGCCCTGCAGGGTGGCGTTGACGGTGATCACCACGAAAGGCACACCCAGCACCGTATGGGCCAGCACCAACCCGCTGTAGGAGTTGAGCAGCCCCACCTGGGCGAAGAAGAAGTACATGCCTACGGCGACGATCACCAGCGGCACCACCATGGGCGAAATCAGCAGTGCCAGGATCACTCCCTTGCCGGGAAAGTCGGCGCGATTGAGCCCTACTGCCGCCAGCGTGCCGAAGGCCATGGCCAGCAGCGTCGCCAGCGGCGCCACGATCAGGCTGTTCTTCAGCGACTCGAGCCAGGGGCCGGCACTGAATATCTCCTGGTACCAGCGCAGCGACAGCCCCGGCAGCGGATAGGTCAGAAAGGAGCCGCTGCTGAACGACAGCGGAATGATCACCAATACCGGCGTAATCAGGAACAGCAGTACCAGGCCGCAGAAGCTGCGAAATACCCAGAACCAGATCCGCTCGATCGGCGATGCGTAGGGTGGCAAGGCCATGGGTCAGCTCCCGATCATCTGCTTGCGGTTCACCAGGCGGTGGTAAACCAGGTAGAGCAGCAGCGTCACCGCCAGCAGAATGCTGCCCAGTGCCGCCGCCATGCCCCAGTTGTTGGTGGTGTTGGTGTAGTAGGCCACGTAGTAGCTGACCATCTGGTCCGCCGGGCCGCCCACCAGCGCCGGGGTGATGTAGTAACCCAGTGCCATGATGAACACCAGGATGGTGCCCGCCGCCACGCCAGAGACGGTCTGCGGCACGTAGACCTGCCAGAAGGCGGCGAACGGATGCGCACCGAGCGACACCGCGGCACGCTGATAACTCGGCGAAATGCCCTTCATCACGCTATAAAGCGGCAACACCATGAAAGGCAACAGAATGTGCACCATGGCGAAGAACACCCCGGTGCGGTTGAAGACCAGTTGCAATGGGCTGTCGACCAGTCCCAGCGTCATTAGCGTCTGGTTGGCCAGACCGTTGGACTGCAGCAGGATGATCCAGGCCGCAGTGCGCACCAACAGCGACGTCCAGAACGGCAGCAGCACGAAAATCATCAGCAGGTTGCTGGTCTTCGCCGGCAGCGTGGCCAGCAGGTAGGCGAGAGGAAAGCCCAGCGCCAGGCAGATCAGCGTCACTCCGCCGGCGATCACCATCGTGCGCTGGAAGACGGCCTGATAGAGGCGGTCCTGCTGGTCGACGCGCTGGATCTCGCCATCCGCCTCCCGCTCGAGATCGAGTGACGCGAGCAGGTAACGATCCGTGCGCGGCGGCGCGGCAGCCCTGATGCCTTGCCAGGTTGCCGCTTCGCCCCAGGCCGGATCGATGTCGATGAGGGTTTCCTGCCAGTCGTCGCTTGCCGGTGGCAGCGCCATCAGGGTGCGCATCAGCAAACCACGGTAGCCGGAATCCTCATAGTTGAGGCGGCGCCCCACACTGCCCAGCCCCCCACCGCTACGCGAGTCGCGCAGCTCGTCGGCAAAGACGGCAAAGGTCGCCTCACTGGGCAGTCCCTCCCCATCCCACTGCTCGATCGACGCGGCGGTCTGCGGCATGACATGACGCAGACTGCCATTGTCGACGCTGTTGAACAGCATGTTGCCGATGGGCACCACGAAGACCATGACCAGGAACAGCGCCAGCGGCGCCACCAGGCCAATTGCCTTGAGCTTGCGCAGCCGCTCGGCGCGTCGCAGTCGCGACTTGAGATTGCCCTTGGCCGGCGCAATGGCGCCGCCATCGAGAGTGGTGGTGGTCATGAGCTCCCCCGGCGGTAAGAGTCGAGTCGGGCAGACACGCAGTGGCCGAGTGGCGCCAGGTCGGCGCCACTCGGCACCCGGTTACTGAGCCGCCCAGGCGTTGAAGCGCTGCTCCAGCTCTTCGCCGTAGCTGACCCAAAAGGCCGTATCCATGGCCAGAGCACCGTCGAGGTTGTCCACGTGGGTGGGCATGCGGCGTGCCTGCTCGTCGTCGAGCTCCTCGATGGCTTCGGGGTGCACCGGACCGTAGGGGATCTCGCTGGAGTACACCGCCTGATTCTCGGGCTGGCTGGCGAACTCGATGAACCGGTAAGCCTCATCGACGTAGTCGCTGCCGGCGACGATGGCCCAGTAGTCGAGATCGTAAACGCTGCCGTCCCAGACGATATCCAGGGGGTTGCCCTCTTCCTGGGCAGCGGCGATGCGACCGTTGTAGGAGGAGGTCATCACCACATCACCGGCCACCAGCCACTGGGGCGGCTGAGCACCGGCCTCCCACCACTGGATGTGCTCCTTGATCTCGTCGAGCTTGGCAAAGGCGCGGTCGACGCCCTCGTCGGTGGCCAGCAGTTCGTACACTTCATTGGCCGGTACACCGTCGGCCTGCAGCGCGAATTCCAGCGTGTACTTGGCGCCGCGACGCAACCCGCGCTTGCCGGGGAAGTCTTCGACGTTCCAGAAGTCTTCCCAGGAGGTCGGCGCGGTGTCGAGCTCATCGGCGTTGTAGGCCAGCACCGTGGACCACACGAAGGTACCTACCCCGCACTGATTGTAGGCTGAGTCGATGAGTGCATCGCCCAGGCCCAGACGCTCCCAGTCGATGGGCTCGAACAATCCCTCGAAGCAGCCCCGCACCAGTTCCGGCGACTCCATCTCGATCAGATCCCAGCTGACATTGCCGGTTTCGACCATGGCGCGGATGCGCGACAGCTCGCCATTGTAATCCCCCGGGGTGAGGTCGATATCGGTACTCTCCTCGAAGGGACCGTAGTAGGCCTTCTCCATGGCATCACCGGAGGCACCGCCGAAGGAGATCACGGTCAGCGCCTGGGCCCCGGCCGACATGACCAGGCCGGCGGTGAACAAGCCGCCCAGGGCCACGCCACGAGCTAGGCGCGTCATGGGCTGCGAAGGATGGTTCATGTCCTGCTTCATCTTAACTCTCCCGGTCGCAAGCGACCTTTCCATTGTTGTTGAGGGTCCAGCGATTGCCCTGCCCGAGTGGGCAGGCAGGCCCCGGCCGGCAAGCCGGCTCAAGGCGCATCCAGGGCACGCACGTCTTCGTCGCGCCAACCGAGCTCGACGCTATCGCCCGGTTGCAAATAGCTGTCGAACGCATCCACGGGCACCCGTGCCACGAAGTCGTCGTTGCCGGGCAGGGCGCAGCGCACGCGCAGGTGATCACCCAGATAGATGAACTCGTGCACCCGCGCCGAGAGCCGATTGGGAAGCTCTCGCGCCGCACCGTTGAGCTTGACCCGCTCGGGGCGGATCGACAGATGGGTGGTATCGCCCACCGCCAGGGCCGGACCGAGTACGGCGCCGGTCGTCGCGCCTTCGCCGAAGGAAGCGCGGCAGCGTTCGCCCTCCACCGACTCGACGCGCCCGGCCAGGGTGTTGTTCTCGCCGATGAACTGAGCGACGAAAGCGTTGGCGGGATATTCGTAGAGGTTGCTGGGAGTGTCGATCTGCTGGATCACGCCGTCGTTGAACACGGCCACGCGATCCGACATGGTCAGCGCCTCGCTCTGATCGTGGGTCACGAACACCACGGTCAAGCCCAGCTGTTCGTGGAGGTGCTTGATCTCCAGCTGCATCTGTTCGCGCAACTGCTTGTCCAGCGCCCCCAGGGGTTCGTCCATCAGCACCAGTTGCGGCTCGAAGACCAGTGAGCGGGCCAGCGCCACGCGCTGCTGCTGGCCGCCGGAGAGCTGCGCGGGGCGACGCTTGGCGAAGTCGCGCAGCTGGATCATGTCCAGTATCTCCGACACCTTGCCATCGGCCTCGGCGGCGGGCAGACGGCGCGTCTTCAGCGGGTAGCGGATGTTCTCCTCCACCGTCATGTGGGGAAACAGCGCATAGTTCTGAAACACCATGCCGAAGTTGCGCTTGTGGGGCGGCACATTATTGAGACGCTGATCGCGCAGGAAGATGTCGCCACCGGTAGGGTTCTCGAAACCCGCCAGCATCATCAGGCAGGTAGTCTTGCCGGAACCGGAAGGGCCGAGAAGGGTGACGAATTCGCCCGGCTCGATCGCCAGGTTGAGATCCTTTACCACCAGGGTTTCGCCGTCGTAGGTCTTCTGCACCGCTGCAAAGTGGATCAGCGGCATCGAGGCATCGGAGCTGTGGTCATTGGCATTGTTCGGCATGAGTTCACCCGCGGCGTGGAAGGGGGCGCGGTGACGTCAACAATTAAAGACGATCACGCAAAATTTCTACGTTCCACGCTAAGCAGCGACGACATCGCCGTCAAGTATATTCCACATCCTCCTTTCGCCGTATTTCAACGCTGACGCCACGTTACGGATGCTCGATCGACCGCAAGGTTGATCGGCGTCAAACGCAGCAGGCTGCTAGAGTGGTAACAGGTTTCGGAAAATTAGCAGGAGACAGCCCCATGACGGTGCCCGACCGCCCCACTGCCCCGGCACGATCGCCCGAACGTTCCCAGCTATCGCTATTCGCGCGCAACTTCTTCAAACATCCGCGGATGCTGGGTTCGATCATTCCCAGCTCATCGTTTCTGGTGCGGCGGCTGCTCTCACGGGTGGACTGGGAGCGCGCCCGGGTCATCGTCGAGTACGGCCCCGGTGTGGGCACCATCACCCGTGAGATCCTCAGGCGCATGCACCCCGAAGCCACGCTGGTGGTGCTGGAAACCAACGTCGATTTCGTCGACTTTCTCGAACGGGCACTCCCCGACCCGCGTCTGCAGGTGGTCGCGGGCTCCGCCGAGACCGTACAGGCCGAGCTGGAGCGCCTCGGCCTGCCCGCGGCCGACCACGTGCTGGCCGGCATTCCCTTCAGCACCATGCCGTCAGCAGTGCGCGAACGCATCCTCACCGATACCCAGGCCGCCCTCGCTCCCCAGGGCAGCCTGCTGATCTACCAGTTCTCTTCACGGGTACGCAGCGATCTGCAGCGGGTCTTCAGCCAGGTCGAGAGCGATTTCGAGCCCTGGAACATCCTGCCGGCCCGACTCTACTACTGCCACCGCTGATCCCTGCCCATCTCGCCGCCTACGCCACTGGCCCGCAGCGGCGATTGGGCCTATCCTCTGCGGTCCGACGCGACGAACGTCTAGCTATCGACACGGAGATTGACATGGCCGCCTTGCTTCCCAACGTGGACCCTGACGGACTGCTCGAATATTCGGTGGTCTACACCGACCGCTCCCTCAACCACATGTCCCAACGCTTCCAGGGCGTGATGCGCGATATCGCCACCACCCTCAAGCAGGTCTACGGCGCCCACAGCGCGGTGATCGTGCCCGGCAGCGGCACCTTCGGCATGGAAGCCGTGGCCCGCCAGTTCGCCACCGACAAGCGCTGCCTGGTGATCCGCAACGGCCAGTTCAGCTACCGCTGGAGCCAAATTCTCGACATGGGCGACATCCCCGCCGCCGTGACGGTACTCAAGGCGCGTCGTCTGGATGGGGACGATCCGCAGTCACCTTTCGCACCGGCGCCCATCGAGGAGGTCGAGGCCGCCATTCGCAACGAGCGCCCCGAGGTGGTGTTCGCCCCCCACGTCGAGACCTCGGCCGGCATCCTGCTGCCCGACGACTACCTGAAGCGCGTGGCCACCGCCGTGCACGACGTGGGTGGGCTGTTCGTGCTCGACTGCATCGCCTCCGGCACGCTGTGGGTCGACATGGCCGAGCTGGGTATCGACGTGCTGGTGAGCGCTCCGCAGAAGGGCTGGAGCGGCCAGCCGTGCTGCGGCATGGTGATGCTCTCGGCGCATGCCCGCGAGGCCATCGAAGGTACCACCAGCTCGAGCTTCGCCTGCGACCTCAAGAAGTGGCTCAGCATCATGGAAACCTACGAAGCCGGCGGCCATGCCTACCACGCCACCATGCCCACCGATGCGCTGGCAAGACTGCGCGACATCATGGCCGAAACGGCCGACTACGGCTTCGACAAGGTGCGCGACGAGCAGCTGGCACTGGGCGAGAGCATCCGAGCCCTGCTGGCCGACCATGGCTACCGGAGCGTGGCGGCACCGGGCTTCGAAGCCCCCGGCGTGGTGGTGTGCTACACCCGCGATGCCGGCATCGTCGGCAAGTTCGCCGCAGCGGGCGTGCAGGTCGCCGGCGGCGTGCCGCTGATGTGTGGCGAAGGCGACGACTACCAGGCCTTCCGCATCGGGCTGTTCGGCCTCGACAAGCTCCACCAGCGCGAACGCAGCGTGGCCAACTTTGCCGCCGCTCTCGAACGGATCGCCTGACGGCACGTCCCTGACGACGCAGCGGGGCGGCCCTGAGGCCGCCCCGCTGCGTTAGAGCATATCCAACGGAGAGCTCAGTAACCGCCTACCCCTTTGGGCACCAGTCCCAGGTTGTTCTCGATCTTCTTGACCCCTGGCGTATTCTCCGCCGCCACCTGCACGGCCATCTGCTCCTCCTGGCTTTCCACCAGGCCCCACAGCTGCACGGCGCCATCCGCGACGATGACATTGATGCGATCGACCCACACGCTGGTGTTCTTGTCGACCTCCTTGAGGATGGCATCGCGAATCTCGCGGTCGTCGGCGGTGACCGGGGTATCGGCATCCGGTGCGGTGGCCGAGAAGCCGCGCAGCAGGTTGGCACGACTGACGATGCCCACCAGGCGGCCATCGCGCACCACGGGCACGCGCTTGATGTGGTGCTTCTCGAGCAGCCGCGCGATGCGGTTTAGCGGCGTATCCTCGGTGATGGTGATGAGATCGCGAGTCATGATTTCGCTGGCCTTGCGGCCATGGGACTTGACGTAGTCGCCGGCATCGCCGGCCCCATGGAACAGCGACTTCAGCCACCATGACTTGCGCCGCTCGGTACCGTTCTCGACACGCCGCATCAGATCCCCCTCGCTGACGATTCCCAGCACGGCCTGTTCCTCGTTGACCACGGGGACGGCACTGATGTGGTTCTCCAGGAGAAGCCGCGCTATCTCGCGGACATCGGTATCGGGCTCAACGGTGATGACATTCGGGGTCATGACATCGACAGCTTGCATGGGAGGTTCTCCAACGATAAGCAGGGATCAGGGGTTCGAGACGCACGGGTCAATGCTCTGACTCTAGACCGCCCGCCGCGTGCTCACAAATCGTTACGCCCTTTCACCCTAGCAAGCCGCTGCCCATCGCATCTTGATGTAAGACAAATCAGGGTGCGAAGCGTCGCCTGAGATAGTCGCGAATCGCCGAAACGCCGAACAGCCAGTCGTCCTCGCCGCCATCATTGACGATCCGCAGGCAGGGTACCTCCACCCGGCCCGTCGCCGCCTGCAGCGCCTGACGATGCTCGGGGTCGATCTGAACGTCGCGCACCGCGATGTCGAGCCCCAGCCGAGTGATCTCGCGGCGCACCTGAATGCTTTCCGGCGAATTGCGCGACTGGTAGAAGGCCAGCGCACGACACTCGCTGTCGACGCGCGCCTGAACGTCGGGGGCGCGGGTCACCTCCTGGGTCGTGCCCAGCTTGCGGGCTACCCACTCGACCGGCGCCAACAAGATCTTGAGCGGTGACGTCATGGCTACCTCCCTTTCTGGCCTTTGCTTCGACAGTGGCACCCGGCATTCGGCTCGGCCAGGGCCTAACCCGGATCGGGTGAAGCACCGCGCGCACTAACGTCACCCTGCGGATCGGCAACGCCCGCTTCGCCGCGCTCACGACCGGCGGCATCGCGGTCGCCCTGGGAGTCGCCCCATTCGGCGGTGCCGTCCAGCCGGCCACCGCCATGCCCCTCCATGGCCACGCTCAGACGGGGCACGCCCAGGTCGACGCCCTGCTCCTCCATGCGCTGCTTGAGCAGCAGGTTGAAGGCGCGCGCCACGTCCCACTGCATCTCCGGCGCGGTGCGAAAGCGCATGCGCAGGATCGGACAACCGTCTTCGAAGGCATGAATGCCCTGCATCTCCAGCGGCGACCAGATGTAGTGGCGCATCATCGGATCCTGGCGCAGCGCCTGGGCGGTTTCCTGCATCAGGGTGATGGCGTCATCGATCTTCATCTCGTAGGGAATGCGGATCTTCATCAGCGCGATGCCGAACTGGCGCGACATGTTGTGGATCGACTCGATGCGGCTGAAGGTGATGATGTGCACGACGGCATCCAGGTCGCGCAGCCGCACGGTGCGCAGCGTCAACCCCTCCACCGTGCCGATGTGGCCGTTGATCCTCACGAAGTCGTCCACCGCCAGCGAATCCTCGATGAGGATGAAGATCCCGGTGATCAGATCCTGCACCAGGGTCTGGGCGCCAAAGCCCAGCGCCAGGCCGATGACGCCGGCACCGGCGAGCAGCGGCGTGACGTTCACGCCCAGGTTGGCCAGGCCGACGATGGCGGCGATGATCACGATGGTTGCGAAGATGACGTTGCGGATCATCGGCGTGATCGTCTGGGCGCGTGCCTGATTGACCCGCCGCCCGCGGGAACGCGCCGACGAGACCAGCGCCCGCTGAATCGCCGTGTCGGCGAAGATCCACGCCAGCCACGCCAGCAGCACCGTCAAGCCGATGGCCAGCAGTGCCTGGCCGATGCGCGCACTGGCCACCGCCTGCTGACCTACGCCGAACAGCGAACCGCCCCACACCTGCAGCGATAGCTCGACGAAGGCCACCCAGGTCACCACATGCGAGAGCGCATAGCCGAAGCGCTCGAGGCGCTTGCGATAGTCGCTGAACCGTCGACGTCGTGTGCGCCGCTCGCCATGGCGGCGAATCAGCCCGGAAACCACCAGGGTGAGCACCAGCAGCGCCGCGGAGATCACCGAGCGCGCCAGCGCCGTGCCCACGTCGCCCACGGTGACGAAGATCGCCAGCAGCGAACCGCCCACCAGCAGCAGTGCTGGCACGTGCCACAGCCCGCCCAGCACGCGGATCACTTCGGCCTTGCTGCCACTGTCGCGGCGCTGCCCGTAGGGCCGGTTGCGGATCAAGTGCTCGATGGGGCGCTTGAACATCAGGATGAAGCGCATGGAAAACAGGGCCGCCAGCATGTTGGCCAGCACCGAACCGAGCCCGGCCAACTCGACACCGATCACCGTGGACAGGCGCGCCGAGTTGAGCGCATCACCCAGCGCGATGAAGGCGCCGATCACGAACAGGCGACGCAGACCGTGCAGTTGTACGATACGCACTGCAGTGAAGCGATGACCACGGGTGAACACCGAGACCACGCACTCCACCACCACCGACAAAGCCCGGCCACACAGCGACACGTAGGCCACCACCAGCGCCAGAGAGCGACCGGCGCTCTCCGGCAGCAGTTGTGCCAGCCCCAGCACCAGCAGGAACGCCAACGTCCAGGGCAGCATACGGCGCAGGAAATGCACCGCCAGCAGCCAGCCGCGCGGCTCGCGGGGCAGATCGAGCGGCCAGCGACGACGACGTGCCAGCATGCGGCCCAACGCGATGAGGATCACCAGCAGGCCAGCCCAGATTCCCAGCAGAATCAGGCTTTCGATGGCCAGGCGCATCAGCTCGGTGGGTCCGATACCCAGCACCAGATCGCGCAAGTCCTCCCAACCCTGTTGCAACTGGCGGCGCCAGTCATCCACCGGCGACTCGCCGGCTTCCGCCTGCTCCCCCAGATCGTTCAGCGTTTCGGCCAGGGCACCAAGCAGCCCCTGCGGTGACGCAATGGGCGAGCCCTCGGCCTGCTGCGCATGCACCTCACGCAGCTCGCGCAGATTAGTCAGTAGCTGATCGCGCCGCTCGCCATCTTCGAGGGTGGAAATCACCTCATCCAGCGAGCGCTGAAAGGCCTCGGGGTCGTAGTCCTCCTGTGACGAACCGGCCTGGCCCAGCGCCTGCAGCGGCAGCGACTGCGCCAGCAACGGGCTGGCCAGGCCCAGCGCCAGCCCTCCCAACAGCAACAGCAGGAACAAGCGGCTGGCGCCCAAGCGCCGCCAGGTGAACATGGCATGCAAGCGATCCCCGGACATGGGCTCTACGTCCTTTCCTTACGTATGGCGACACAAGCGTTACGCTGGATTCGTCACTCCCGGCCCGATAGGCTGGCGGTGACCGTCAGTCGTGGAACAGGATGCCCGCATGTCACCGCAATCACCACCCGAAGCCCGTAACTTCGAGGGAGAGAGCCGCAACGTGGGGGTGGAGATCGAGTTCGCCGGGCTTCCGCCGTGGGAAACCGCCGAACTGGTTCGCGGCTGTTTTGGCGGCACGATCCACGAGATCAGTCCCCACCGACTGCGCGTCGTGGAGACTCGCTGGGGCGATTTTCTCGTCGAGCTCGACACCCAGTACGCCCATCCCGACGAGAAAGTGCTCCACGATGCCCCCAAGCGGGACACCGAGTGGGAACGTCAGCGCCACCAGATGCGGGTGGACTTCCACAGCAAGACCCGCGAGCTGATCGGTGACGTGGTCACCGGCCTGGTGCCGACGGAAATCGTCTGCCCGCCGGTTCCCTGGGATGAGCTGGGCAGCCTGGATGCCCTGTTCGCCGCGTTGTTCGCCCGTGGTGCCAAGGGCACCGATGCCAGCCTCCTCTACGGCTTTGGCCTGCACCTCAACCCCGAAGTGGCCAGCCTCGATGTGGCACACATCGTCGATCAACTGCGTGCCTACCTGCTGCTGGCCGAGTGGCTGCGCGAGGAGATCGACATCGACATCACCCGCGAGGTGCTGCCCCACGCCAATCCCTTTCCCAAGGATTACGCCCTGAAGGTACTCGATCCGGACTATGCTCCCAGCCTGGACGACTTCATTGCCGACTACATCGAGTTCAACCCCACCCGCAACCGCGAGCTGGACCTCTACCCGCTGCTCGCCTACCTGCGCCCGGACTACCCCCACGAGCTGTTTTCCGACAAGCTGGTCAAGCCCCGCCCCACCTTCCATTACCGGCTACCCAACGCCCAACTCTCCCAGCGCGGCTGGGGCGCCGTCACGGAGTGGAATCGCTGGGTGATCGTGGAACGCCTGGCCGCAGACAAGGCAGCGTTGCACGAGCGTGCCGCCCGCTACGTCAGCTATCACACCCAATCGCCGCTGGTACGCGCCTTCAAGTGGCTCAGCGACTGGCTGCGTCGCCGGGTGGCCTCATGACGCGACCGCTGATCGGCATCACCACCTCGGATCACAAGAGCCGCATCGCCTGGTGGTTCGACTGGTTCGCCGTGTGGCGCCACGGCGGCCGCCCGCTGCGCCTCTCCCCGGCGCGTCCGCGCCCCACCTACCTCGACGGCCTGATCATCGGCGGCGGCGACGACATCCAGGCGCACCTCTATGGCGGCGAGGTACAGCTCGACGTACGCGTCGACCCCGAGCGCGACGAGCTGGAACTGGAGCTGATGGAGGCGTTCATCCCCCGCGGCACCCCGGTGCTCGGCATCTGCCGCGGCGCCCAACTGCTCAATGTCCACCTGGGCGGCACGCTCGACCCCGACATCTACACCACCCACGAGGGGCTCAAGCGCCGACGCACCGTGCTGCCGCGCAAGACGGTGGACATCGTCGCCGACAGCCAGTTGCACCATGTCCTCGAGGTCACCTGGTGCCGCATCAACAGCCTGCATCACCAGGCGGTACAACAAACCGGCCACGGCATCGAGATCGTCGCCCGCGACCGCGACGGCCTGGTGCAGGGCATCGAGTCGCGCGAACACGACTTCCTGATCGGCGTGCAGTGGCACCCGGAGTGGCTGATCTTCAATCGCCCCCAGCAGCGCCTGATTCGCGCCCTGGTGGATGCCGCCCGCCGCGCCGGCTCGATCGAGTAGGAGGGGGAGTCGCCTCCCCCGTCCTCTCACACCACCGGGCATACGGTCCCTACCACGGCGGTTCACGAAGAACGACTAAGCCCTCTTGACCGTATCGAGTACCGAGATCAGGCCCAGCCGGTCGAACCACTTTCGCGGCAGGGCCTGATTCATGTGCGAGGCACCGGCGTTCCACCAGGCGCCTCGCCCATTTCCCGCTGACTTCCAGGCACGCTGGTCGCCCAGGCCCAGCGCCAGTAGCTTGCGGCGCCGGGTCCATGGGCGCTTCCATTGCCGCCAGATCACGCAACGCAGTCGGCGACGTATCCAACCATCCAGCGCTTCCAGCGGGCGCTCTACGTCGACGAGGGAGAAGTAGTTGGCCCAGCCCCGCAGGACCGGGGTCAACTCTTCGATAACGCGCCGTATGTTGCGCCCCCTGCCACGCTTGAGGATCTCGCGGACACGCTGCATCAGGCGCTGCAGGCTGGCCTTGGCCAGCGTCAGCTTCGGTAGCTTGTGCCGGGTCAGCGTGTAGCCCAGATACCCCCGGTTCCAGGGTCGGTCCACCGCACTCTTGTCGCGATTGACCGTCAGCCTGAGTGAGCTCTCGAGAAAATCACTCAGGCTGGCCATGACGCGCTCGCCCGCTCGCCGACTCCTGACATACACCTGCAGGTCGTCGGCATAGCGGCAGAAGCGGTGACCGCGGCGTTCCAGTTCCTTGTCCACATCATCCAACAGAATATTGGCCAGCAGCGGGCTGAGTGGCCCGCCCTGGGGCGTGCCCTGCCGGCGTGGTGCGACCAGGCCGTCCTGGAACATTCCGGCTTCCAGATAGCGGCGGATCAAGCGCAACGCTCGCTTGTCGCGGACGCGGCGCGCGATCCGAGCCATCAGCAGGTCGTGATGCACCCGGTCGAAGAAGGCTTGCAGGTCGAGGTCGACCACCCAGCGGTGGCCAGCAGTGACATGGGCCTTCATCGTCGAGACGGCCTGCTGGGCACTGCGCCCTGGCCGATAGCCGTAACTCGATGCGGAGAACCCCGGATCGAAGATCGGCGTCAGCACCTGCAGCAGCGCCTGCTGGATCAGCCGGTCGGTAACCGTGGGGATGCCGAGCTGCCGCGTCCCGCCCTTGGGCTTGGGAATTTCGACGGCTCGGATCGGGCTGGGGTGGTACTCACCGGCCAGCAGCCGTTCGCGCAGCGTTGGCCAGCATTCCTTCAGATGGTCAGCCAACTGGTGGACCGTCATGCCATCGGCACCCGGCGCCCCCTTGTTGGCAACCACCCTTCGGTAAGCCCGCTCCATGTTGGCTTTATCTATCATGGCCTCCATGAGCGGAGTGGGCTCCGCTTTCGTCCACGATGACGACGCCGGAACCGTCTCGACGCCCACCGGCCGGGACTCAGGGTACTGCCCCTGTCCCTCTGGGTGGGTGGCGGTATCAGCGCCACTTACTGTCTTCATGATCGGTCCTCGAGACGTCATCGCCTACTCGCGGCTCTTCATGTTCGGCCCTTGGTGCCGCGGTGAACCGGCACTTACTATGGCCTCTGCTGACGTCTGGTGGTCCATCCCGTCGCCTCTCGACGCCGGTAGCACCGTGGCAGACCACCAGACCTCCCAGGGTAAGACGCGCGACCTTCCCGCTTATGCCTGTCGGATCTACGTCATGGCGTTGCGTGCAAGTACCGGGCTTTGGTGATGCGTGCCACCTCACCCCGCCATGCCGCCTCGTATCCGCTTCCTGTTCGTCAGGCCAGCGTTTTGCTTCGGGCTGCCTTCAGATTCCCCCTCACGGGAGACACCCTTGCCGTCGGCTAGCACTTCCCCTTGCCGGGCGTGCAGGGGACTTTCACCCCCAAGTCATTCCAAGACACCACCCTTGGAACCAGCGCCAGTCAGGCGCTGCGCGCCATGCCTGGCGCACACGCAAAACGGCCCCTGAGCGGGGCCGTCATGGAAACGGGTGTGCGACTTTCGGGCGTCACGCCTCGAGCTTGGCATCCAGAGTGATCTCGGCATTGAACAGCTTGGAAACCGGGCAGCCTGCCTTGGCCTTGTTGGCGGCATCCTGAAAGGCCGCCTCGTCGGCTCCGGGAATGCTGGCTCGGGTTTCCAGATGCACTTTGGTGATGCTGAAGCCCTCGGAATCCTGCTCCAGCGAAACCGTCGCCTGGGTGCCAATGCGTTCCGGGGTCAACCCGGCCTCGCCCAGCACCATCGACAGCGCCATGGAGTAGCAGCTGGCGTGAGCCGCGCCGATCAGTTCCTCGGGGTTGGAGCCGGCCTCGCCCTCGAAGCGCTTGGCGAAGGTGTAGGGGATGTCCTTGAGCACCCCGCTCTGGGTGGATACCTGGCCCTTGCCATCCTTGAGGCCGCCTTGCCAGATCGCACTGCCTGTCTTGTTGATGCTCATGTCGACTCCTTGTGTTGTCAGGGATGAGGTGTTGCCACTACACCTTAGACCATGGGGGTGACCAGCTCGGTGAACAAGGGGGCATTGCCGAGACGACCGCACCCCACCAGAATGCAGGGAACCCGATCGCCACTGCTGGAGGTCCACTCTTCATGCCGCATGCCACCGCCCGTGTCGCGCTTGCCGCCACTGCCCACGAGCCCGCCGTGGAGCTTCCCGCCATCGGCCAGGGCACCTGGCATATGGGCGAAGGGCTCGCACCATGGCGTGACGAAGTACGCGCCCTGCAGCAGGGGCTCGACCTCGGGCTCACCCTGATCGATACCGCCGAAATGTACGCCGACGGCGGTGCCGAAGAAGTGGTGGGAGAAGCTCTTGCCGGCCGACGCGACGAAGCCTTCCTGGTCTCCAAGGTCTACCCTTGGAATGCCGGGCGCGACTCGGCCATCGCTGCCTGCGAGCGCAGCCTCGCGCGGCTGAAGACCGACCGTCTCGACCTCTATTTGCTGCACTGGCCGGGCAGCGTGCCGCTGGAGGAAACCCTCGAGGCCTTCGAGCGCCTGCGCGAAGCGGGCAAGATCCGCCGCTTCGGCGTCTCCAACTTCGACGTCGACGAACTGGCGGCCTTGCATGCCCTGCCTGGCGGCCAGGCCTGCGCAACCAACCAGGTGCTCTATCACCTGGGCTCGCGGGGCATCGAGCACTCGCTACTGCCCTGGCAACGCGAGCATGGCATTCCCACCATGGCCTACTGCCCGCTGGCTCAGGCCGGCGGCCTGCGCGACGACTTGCTCGGTCACCCCGCAGTGATGGGGATCGCCGCACGGCTAGGGGTGACTCCCGCCCAGGTGCTGCTCGCCTGGGCGATCCGGCCGAGCAACGGCGACCGCGACGTCATCGCCATTCCCAAGGCGGCTCGTCCCGAGCACGTGGAGCAGAACGCCGTCGCGCTGTACGTGAAACTCGACGATGACGCCTATGCCCGCCTCGACGCCGCCTTCCCGGCACCGAGGCACAAGGTGCCGCTGGATATCGTATAGAAGGTCATTGCCCCCGACGGGATGCCAGCCGGTCGGCCAGCCGCGTCGGCTCCGGCAGCTTGGTTCGGCCCAGGCAGCGGATCACCCAGTCGAGTGCCGAAGGCAACGAGATCCGGTGGCCGGGAGAGACGAAGACCGGCTTCACCCGGGCACGCGAGCGCAGCACCGCGCCGATCACCTCGTCGCCGTCACGCAGCGGCACCCAGTCGCCGCGTTCCGGGCCCGGCTCGGTGTGGGTACCGCACAGCCGCGACTTGGCCACGCCGATGGTCGGCAGGTCGAGCCACAGCCCCAGATGGCTGGCGACGCCGAGCCGACGCGGGTGAGCGATGCCCTGGCCGTCGATCATAACGAGCTGCGGCCGGGTGGCGAGCTTGGCGAAGGCCGAGAGCGCCGCCGGCACCTCGCGGAACGACAGCAGCCCCGGCACGTAGGGCATGCGCGTCGGCTCGCGATGCACCGCCTGTTCGACGAGCTCCCATTCGCCGCCATCCCCCCGCGGCAAGCCCAGCACCACCACCGCCGCGCGGGTGATCTCGCCCGCCTCCTCGAAGCCGATGTCCACCCCGGCGACATGGTGCACCTCGGCGAGGCGGTCCTCCCGCTCCACCCGCCCGGCCAGACGCTTCTGCAAGGCGATGGCATCAATCGGCGAGAAATCCCAGTCGTGGAGAGACGCATTCGGCATGGAGCCTCCTGAAAAGCCGATTCCAAGTGGCGTAGACTATCGTCCTCGCAACGCAGGCAGGAAGGGAAGCCCCATGAAGCTGATCCACACCGCCGACTGGCATCTGGGCCAGAGCTTCCACGGACAAGAGCGCCACGCCGAGCATCGCGCCTTCCTCGCCTGGCTGCTCGACATCCTAACGGACCGACGGGCCGACGCCCTGCTGGTAGCCGGCGACATCTTCGACGTGGTCAACCCCTCGCTGCGTGCCCAGGAGCTGCTGTACGACTTCATCGTCACCGCCCACGAGCGCTTGCCCGCGCTCGACATCGTGCTGATCGCCGGCAACCACGACAGCGGCAACCGCATCGAACTGCCCGCCCCACTGATGCGCCGACTGCGTACCCACGCCCTGGGTCGGGTCAGTTGGTTGGACGACGGCACCCTGGACGCCGAACGCCTACTGGTACCGCTCACCGATGCCGCCGGGAAGACCCGCGCCTGGTGCCTGGCGCTGCCCTTCCTGCGTCCCGCCGAGGTCACCGGCCGCGTCGGCCAGCCCGGCGAGGCGCCGAACGACTACGTGGCCGGCATCACCCGCGTGCATGAGCAGCTGATCGCCGCCGCACGCCAGTGCCGCCAGCCGGGCCAGGCGCTGGTGGCCATGAGCCATGCTCACCTGCACGGCGCCGCCGTCTCGGAGGCCAGCGAGCGGCCCATCGTGATCGGCGGCGAAGAGTCGATCTCCGCAGCCCTCTTTCCCACCGACATCGCCTACGTAGCGCTGGGACACCTGCATCGTGCCCAGCAGGTCGGCGAGCCACGCATCCGCTACAGCGGCAGCCCCCTGCCGCTGGACTTCAGCGAAGTGAACTACCCCCACCAGGTGGTCGAGGTCCGGCTGGAAGACGAAGGCATGGCCGATATCGATACGCTACCCGTGCCGCGCCCGGTGGCCATGTGGCGCATCGGCCCGGGCCCGCTCGACCCGATACTGACGGAACTCGAGGCTCTGGAGGACGACCCAGGGTTGGAAAGAGAACGTTGGCCCTGGCTGGAGGTGCGCGTCGAGCTCGATGCGCCGATCCCCGACCTGCGGGCAAGGGTCGATGCCGCCCTCGAAGGCAAGGCCGTACGCCTGCTGCGTCTGGAACGCCGCCTGCCAACGAGGGGAGGCGATGCCGCCCCGGCTCGGGTCGATCTCAAGGCCCTCGGCCCGCGCCAGCTCTTCGAGCGCACCTGGCAGGCCCGCTGGGGCGAGCCGCCGGATGAAACGGTGCTCGCCGACTTCGACCGACTGCTGCAGGACGTGCTGGACGACGAGGAGGAGTTGCACGGATGAAGATCCTCGCCCTGCGCCTGGCCAACCTCGCCTCCCTGCCCGGCCCATTGGAGCTGGACTTCACCGCCCCGCCGCTGTGCGATGCAGGCCTGTTCGCCATTACCGGCCCCACCGGAGCCGGCAAGAGCACCCTGCTCGATGCCCTGTGTCTGGCGCTCTACGGCAGCACGCCGCGGCTGCGCCAGGCCCCGGGTCGTGAAGCGCCGCTGCCCGACGTGGCAGGCGAAACGGTGAATACCGCCGACCCGCGCACCCTGCTGCGCCGTGGCACCGCCAGCGGCCACGCCGAGGTGGACTTCCTGGGCCGCGACGGTCGCCGCTACCGCGCCCGCTGGGCGGTACGCCGCGCCCGTCACAAGGTCGACGGCAGACTCCAGGCCGCCGAGCAATCGCTCACCGACCTGGAAGACGAGCGCCTGCTCACCACCCAGAAGCGCGAATTCGACCGCCTGCTGCCGGAGCGCCTGGGACTCACTTTCGACCAGTTCACCCGCGCCGTGCTGCTCGCCCAGAGCGAGTTCGCCGCCTTCCTTCAGGCCGACGACAACGAGCGCAGCGACCTGCTCGAACGCCTGACCGGGACCGCCGAATACTCGGCGATCTCCATGGCCGCCTACCGCCGTGCCTCCCAAGCCAGGCAGCGGGTCGATACCCTGACGGCCAAGCTGGCCGACGACCTGCCCGCCGAGCCCGGGGCCCGCGTCGAACTGGAACAGGCCGCCGAGATCACCCAGCAAGCACTCACTCACCGGCAAGCGCAGGCCGAATCGCTCAAGGTCCGTCAACGCTGGCACGATGACGATACCCGCCTGCGCGACGCCTATCGCCAGAGCCTCAGCCAGCAGCAGACCGCCGAGCGCGAATGGCAGGCGCTCGATCATCTGCGCCGCGACCGCGAATGGCGCCGTCTGATCGCCCCACAACGTCATGCCCTCTCCCGCCAGGCCGCGCTGCCGGAGGAACTCGCCGCCCTGGAAGCGACGCACGCCCGAACGCAGCGCGACCTTCAGGCCGCCAATGCCGACGAGAGCGCTGCCCGACAGGCCCTCGAACAAACCGAACGCGCACTGGACGAGGCCACCGAAGCGCGCCGACGGGCGGAGCCGACCCTGCGCGAGGCCCGTGAGCAGGCACAGCAACTCGCCACTCAGGAGAAGCGGCTCACCGATCTGGAAGTGCGCCATGCCGAGGCGAAACGCCAGGCCGAAATCCTCGCCGAAGAGCGCCGCCAGGCCGACGAAGCCCAGCAAGCCCGCCAACGCCAGCGGGAGGACTGCCAGGCGAAACTCGAGCGACTGGTGGGCACTCACTCACGGCTCGACGCTGCCCGCCAGGCCGCCCAGCAGTCCTACGACCGTGCCGCCCAGCGCCGGCTGGCACTGGATGAGCTGACCAGCCTCTGGCAGGAGCGGCACCGCGCCGAGGCAGAGAAAGATCGGCTGGCCGAACGGCTCGAACAGGACCAGGCCCGCCTGGCCAAGCTGCTGACCGAAGGCCAGCGCGCCCGCCAGCGCCTGGACAGCGCCCAGGCCCACTTCAATAGCGTTCATATCCTGATCGAACGTAGCCGCGCCGTGCGCAGCGAGAGTGTGGAGAGGCTGCGCGAGGGCCTGCAGGAGGGCGAGCCCTGCCCGGTGTGCGGCGGCCTCGACCACCCCTGGCGCCATCGACCGCCGGCCACCCCCGAAGCGGCGCAGCTCGCTGCCCAGCAGGCCGAGGAGGAACGCCAGCTCAGCGAAGCGCGGGAGGTACGCGACCAGGCCCAGGAGGCGCGGGACCAACTGGTGGGCGAGTACCGCGCGCTCGAGCCCACCATCAAACAATGCCAGCGCGACCTGGCCGAGGCCGAACGACGCCTGAACGCGGCCAATCAAGCACTGGAAGCACACCCGCTGCACACCGAGCTGGCCAGCGTAGCCGAAACCGAGCGCGACGCCTGGCTGCGGGCCGAACGCGATGCCAGCGAGACCTCATGCCAGCAGCAGCGGCAAACGCTGGACGCACTGGCTCGAGCCGAGGCCGAATTGGCCCCGCTGGCACAGGCACTGCAGGAAGGGCGCGTCTCGCTGGCCCGGCTCGAAGCCCGCCACGAGGCGCTCTCCCAGGAGCTGACCGATCTCGGCGAACGCCTCCCGCCACTGCGGCAACAGCGCGATGCGCTCGCGGGTCGCTTGGCTGCCCTGCTCGGCGAGCACGCCACGCCGGATGCCTGGCAACGGCGCCTCGACGCCGACCGGGAGCACGCCCGCCAGGTACGGGACGAGGCCCTGGCACGCCGTACCGCCGCCCAGCAAGCGCACCAACGCCTCGCCCAGCAGGCGCAACACGAGGCTGAACGTCTCGCCCGGCTGCATGAGGAGCAGTACACCCTGGACCGCGAGCTCGCCGAATGGCGCCACGCCCACCCCGATCTCGACGATGCCACCCTGGCGCGGCTGCTCGCCCAGCCCGACAGCGAGGCCCATAGCGACGAACGGCGACTCGATGAAGCCGAACGGGCTCGCCAACACGCGGCCGCCACGCTTGCCGAACGGCGACGCGCACTGATTGCGCACCGGCGCGTCCAGCAATGGGCTGAGGGCGAAGACGACGACGCGCTGCTCGCGGAAGCGACGGACACGGTCATCCGCCGCCACCGGGAAGCCCTGGACGAGGAACGCCAAGCGCTCGCCCCGCGGCTCGACGAGGCCCAACGGCAGCGCGACGAAGCGGCTCATGCCCTGCGCGACGATGACCGCAAACGCGCCCGCCATCGGGAAGCTCAGGAAGCGCTGGCAGCGGCCCAGGCTGAATATCGACGCTGGGGCCAAATCAGCGAGCTGATCGGCTCAGCCGATGGCAAGGCCTTCCGCCGCATCGCCCAAGCCTACAACCTGGAACAGCTGCTGGAACACGCCAACCTCCATCTGGCCGGGCTGAGCCGCCGCTACCGCCTGGTGCGCGGCGGCAGCGAGCTCGGCCTGCTGGTGGTGGATCACGACATGGGCGACGAACGCCGTTCGGTGCACTCCCTCTCCGGCGGCGAGACCTTCCTGGTCTCGCTGGCTCTGGCCCTGGGGCTCGCCTCCATGGCCTCCGGCGAGCTCACCATCGAGTCGCTGTTCATCGACGAGGGATTCGGCAGCCTCGACCCGCAATCGCTGGCGCTGGCCATGGAAGCCCTCGACGGCCTGCAGGCACTGGGCCGCCGCGTGGGGGTGATCTCCCACGTTCAGGAAATGCACGAACGCATCCCGGTGCAGATCCAGGTGGAGCCGCTGGGCAACGGAACGAGCCGAGCGAGGCTGGTCAGCGCATGACCGTTCCGGAGGCACGCCGAACCCTATCGCGAGTCCAACATGGACGACAGGATCGAACCAGACGACGACGCATTCAGGAGGCCATTGACGATGCACACTCCAGCCCTCGCCGTTACCCGTACCCCACTGGTGGCCGTCTACGGCACCCTGAAGCGTGGGCTGCGCAACCACCACTGGCTGGAGGGCGCCGACTTCCTGGGCAGCGACTGGCTGACCAGCGCCACCCTCTACGACCTGGGGCCCTTCCCCGGCGCCAAGCCCGAACCCTCCCGCGGGGTCGAGGTGGAGGTATTCCGGGTCGATGCCCGCCTGCTCGCTGACCTGGATCGCCTTGAAGACTACCGAGTGCGCCGGCCAGCGGCCGGCCTCTACGACCGCGTCATTCACCCCACGAGCTACGGCGCCGCCTGGCTGTACCTCTACAACCCCGACGTCACCGGGTGCCCGGCGATTCGAGAGGGCGGCTGGTGGCCAGGCCACGCTGACCCGAGAAGCCTGGGCTGAAGCAGACTAGGCAACATCAAGCGCCGTGATAGCCATCCTCTTCCGGGTTCGCGTGATCGCCCTGGGGCAGTTCGCCAACCCACTCCATGGCGGCGGCGTACTCGCGGTGAGGGAAGGTGCGGATTTCCATCGCTTTGAAGAGGCGATCCTCCAGGTGAACGATAGGCTTGATCCACTCTTTGTCGGTGATCACGGCGGCGCGATGGTAATGCGCCAGGTCGCCGAGCTGAGTCAGGCCGTAACCGAGATCCTTCAGCACAGCGGTGGGAGTCATCCAGCGCAGGTCATCGAGCTCGGCGAGCAGGCTGACGCGGGAATGGTTACGCTTGACGGCTTCGATGGCGTCGATGGCCTGCTGTAGCTCCCGAGCCGTGACGACCCCGCCGACCTTGATGGCCACGACGTGCTCCGCCGGGTGGGTGATGAACGTCAACATGATGATCTCCCGAAGTCATGAAAAAGGGGGACTCTCGTCCGTGAGGCGTTGACGCAACGCCTGTTTTTCCTGCTCGAGCTCGGTCAGCCAGCGGTCGCACTCCGTCCGCTGATCGGCCGCACTGCACGCATCGCGCATGAAAGTCTCGATCCAGACCTGTCGCGCGCACCGATCCTGGAAATCGCCCAGCAGTGTCTGGCGCCGTTTCAAGCGAGCCAGCAGTTCTCGGTGGCGCTTGGGGTCCAGCTCGGCCAGGTAACGGATGCGTTTCACCTGCTTGCGCAGATCATGAACGGCATCATCGCCGGCACCGTGGGAAATCGCCGCTAGCTGGCGGTCGTGCTGGGCGATGCGTTTCGTCAACACCGCTTCCACGCGTGCCGGTGTGAGCCCCGCGAGTGCCTGGCGAAACCGTTTGGCGTCGAGCCATTCGCGCCAGGCGTGCATGTCTTCCGCGTAGTCGGGGCGAGCGAGTTGGCAGCACAGCTCGGCGTGCCGTTCCCGTGCCTGGGCAGCCAGCCAGTCGCTGAAGGCGCTTTGCTGGGCTGCCGGCAACGGCGGTGGGCACTCCTCCAGGCTTTTACGGAACACGTCCAGATCGCGCAGGTCGCTGGTAGCTTGGGCACGCCGCTTGAGCCGTTTCAGCATCGGCTTGAGGCCGGGTGCATCGACGGCGGCCCGCACGGCCTCGCCGACGGCCCGACTGCGGCGCAGGTTGACGCGATATTGATGCAGGAACTCGGGATCCCAACCGGCGATCACGCCGCGCTCCAGGGCTCGGATCAAACGATGCTGATGGCACAACTGTCGACGGACGCACTGCCCCATGTCGGCCTTCTCGAACGCCGGGGGCTGGGGCGCCCGCCGTCGGAAGAGTGCATGGCTGGCCTCGGCCGGCACCAGGCTGGCGATCGACGTGGCACAACCTCTGCTCGAGGACGACCAGCCGTCATCGGGCAGCGTGAGATGCAGCACACCACCAGTGGGCAGCGAGTCGGGCGCATCGCGACACAGCCAGCGCGCAAGCTCCACCAGCGCCGGGTTGTGGCCGATCACCAGCACCCGCTGAGCCTCGGCAGGCAGCATTCTCAGCCACTCGCGCAGCGCCCGTCCTTCGCAGGCGTAGAGGGCGGCATGGCGCTCGGCCCGCTCGACAAGACGTAGCTCGGGCAACTGAGCGGCGAGCGTTTCCAACGTCTCGACGGTGCGCCGGGCACTGCTGACATGGATCTCGCCATCGAATGCCTGCCAATGCCACAGCGGCCGGGCCATGGCTGCCGCCTGGCGATGACCCCGCTTACGCAGCGGCCGCTGACGATCGTCCATATCGCCACGGGCCCGTTTGGCCTTGGCATGGCGCATCAAGAAGAGCTCCGGCATATCGGCCTCCCAAACCCGAACTCGGGACATTTTGGCAGCTGCGCGACAAGGACGTTCATCACAAGCCTAGCTGAAGCGCAAACCAGCGGCTCGGCGGCAAGCGTCGCACGACTCACCGACACCCGAAGGCGGCCGAGCCCACCTCTAAGGTATGGCTGTCACCGATATTTCCGCGAACGCCAATAACGAGCAATGGTTGGCTTTACGCTGATCCCGTGAACCAGAATCGACAAGGCAACCACCACCAGAGTCAAGTGTATCAACTCCAGCGCGAGCTCCTCTGGAAGCCCATGCTGTATGGCGTACATCAGATAGTACAGCGAGCCAATACCACGAACACCAAACCATCCCGCGAGGTGACGCATACGCATGGGCGACCTGGTTCCCAGCACGCCAAGATGCACACTCAAGGGGCGGACGAGAAAAAACAGAAACACCGCGAAGCCTACGGCTTTCCAGCTCCAGGAGTCCCAGAAGAGCGAACCACCGAGCAGTAGAACCAGCACGATTTCTGCCAGCCGTTCCAGGTGCTCGTTGAATAACAGAGAGCTTTCGCTGACGTGCACGTGCGATATGGCTTGCGGCTCATCGTCCAGGGGTGGCTCGACAGGTACCGAGTAACCTTGCTTGAGGCCGGCCAGTTTCAACTCGGTATGGCGCAGAGCCACCGCTGCACAAAAAACGGCCAGAAACCCCCAGGCAGCCACCAACAAGCTGATTCCGTAGGCGAACGCAATCAGCCCCAGACCGAGAAAACTTTCCAGAAAGACGGTGTTCGCAAAGCTAGTGCGTATCTTGTTTACCAGCCAGCCGACACCGCCCCCCGCCAAGATACCGATGCCGATACCTGCACCACTTGCCCAGAGCACATCTATTGCCAGCCACCGCCAACCGGCATCGCCAAGATCGTGTAGACCCAGCAAACCCAGGCCGAGCATCACGAACGGGAAGGCGCAGCCGTCGTTTATTCCAGCCTCGCAGGTCAATGCAAAACGTAGTTCGTCCGGATCATCAGCGTGACGAACCTGGACTTCGGTCGCCAGTACAGGGTCGGTCGGTGCAACCACGGCACCTAGTAACACGGCTGCACCAAGGGGCAAAGTGAGCCAGTAGTAGCCAAACAGCGTCACCAGTCCGACGGTCAATGCCATCGAAATCACAGCCAGATGCAGCGGAGTCCGCCACCGCTTCAAGGTCACCGGTGCGGGCATTTTAACGCCGGCGCAATACAACGAAATCAGAACGGCGATTTCGGTCAGAAGCTCCAACAAAGCCGACTCTTCCAGCGGATTGAAATGAAACAATTCAAACCCCATCGGACCCACGATAGATCCGACCAGAAGATAGGCAATGGCAGAGGTTACAGGCACACTTTTTATATAGGAAAAGGTAAAGCCCACTATCAAAAGCAACAATCCAACAAAGATGAACCAAGCAGCAGTTGTCATAGGTAACTCGGCAGATGTCTTGTTATTCGCCATTCCGCACGGGACTCGACTGGCGGGGGATTTGGCGACCAGTGATCCGTTACCGATCGAGTCCCTCTACCATGACGGCACGGATGGTTCATCTTCACAGGCTTTTTCCCAAAGTCGGCTTTTCACCCGCATTGAAAGCCGTGGAGCGAAGCGATCATTTTATTTTCAATCGGAACGTCAGCGCCCTCACTGAATCCGGAGTTCTATCTCCTCCTCATCATCCGCGCGCTCATGCTCGCAGGTTATCGACAGCCCCTGATGCACCATCAAGCTCGAATTCAGTCTAGCAGGTCAGTGACCCCTTCCCCGGCATCGGAAGGCGGCCTCTAGCCTCCATGCCGAACGCGTTAACGGCCGGGTTTCCCCCACCGCTTACAGCCGAATCCGCTCCATGAACCCGCCCCAGAATAGCCGCTTGACGTCGAAGGGCAGCTTGGCATGGTCCACCATGTCGGCGAGGCGCGGGTCGTTCATGACCTGCTCGAGAATGCGCTTGCGATCCTCGCGTGAGGCATAGCGTATCCAGGCGAAGATCACCGTTTCGCCGGGTTCGAGTTCGACGCTTTGTGGAAAGGAGGCGTGTTCGTCCGTGCCAAGGTCGTCGCCCACGCACTCGACATATTCGAGAGCGCCATACTCCTTCCAGATCTCTCCGGCACGACGGGCCAGGCGCAGGTAATCGTCCAGGCGGCCGAGGGGAACCGGTATCACGAAACCGTCGACGTAGCTCATGGCATCCTCCTCGGAGGGTTGCGGCAGTAGATGAACATCGCGAACGTCCAGTTTCATTGGAGTGGTGCCGGTCGCTTCGCGTTCCATTCCCCACTGAGGAAAGAGCTGTCGTCTCACCCTGGCCGGGCATCGTGGTAGGCTCGGCATCAGCGACCCTGACTTCGCCGCGTATGCAGCACGAGGAGCCCCATGACTGCCGCCGAAATCCTAGAACGCCTGGTGGGCTTTGCCACCGTTTCCCGAGATTCCAACCTGGCACTGATCGAGTGGGTGGAAACCTTCCTCGACGAGCATGGCGTCGAGCACTGGCGCATCGAAAGCGACGATGGGAGCAAGGCCAATCTTCTGGCACGCATCGGTCCCGACGACGCCGGCGGCGTGGTGCTCTCCGGGCATACCGACGTGGTGCCGGTGGACGGCCAACCGTGGTCCAGCGACCCCTTCACGCTGACGGACGGCGGCGATGGTCGACTCTATGGCCGCGGCACCTGCGACATGAAGGGCTTTCTCGCCTGCGCGCTGGCCCAGGTGCCGAAATGGGCAGGCCTGAAACTGCAAAAGCCCATCTGGCTGGCGTTCTCCTACGACGAGGAAGTGGGCTGCATCGGTGCCCCACGCATGATCGAGCGGCTGCTGGCCGACCATCCGCGCCCGGCGGCGGTGATCGTCGGTGAGCCGACGCTGATGCATCCGGTGGTGGCCCACAAGGGCGCGACCAACCTGCGCACCACGGTGACCGGCCGCGCCAGCCACTCGAGCCAGGTCGATCAGGGCGTCTCGGCAATCCACGTGGCGGCGCGGCTGGTGACCAAAATCGAGGACGTGATGGCCGAACTCAAGGCCGAGGGACGCGTCGACGAGGCCTTCAACGTGGTGCACTCGAGCCTGCATGTGGGCAGGATCGCCGGGGGCACGGCGATCAACATCATGGCCCGGGAGTGCACCTTCGAATGGGAGATTCGCCACCTGCCCCAGGACCGTTTCGAGGAATTGCTCAGCCGGGTGAACGCCTATGCCGCCGAGCTGCAAGACGAGATGCGCCGCCGAGCACCGGAAACCGGCATCACCACCGAGGCACTGAACGTCACGGTGCCGGCGCTCGCCGACGACAACAACGCCACGGTGCTCTCCCTGTGCCGCGAACTGCTGGGCGAGCGCCCTGCAGGCGCGGTGGCCTATGCCACCGAGGCCGGGCAGTTTCAGCGCGAAGGGTTGCCCACGGTAATCTGCGGCCCGGGCAGCATCGCCCAGGCCCACCAGCCGGACGAGTACATCGAGCGGGAACAGCTCGAGGCCGGCGAACGCTTCATGGTGGCGCTGGGCGAGCGGCTCGGCCAAGCCTGACATCGTCACCAGGCGGCACTCTCCTAGGGCAGCGCCCTACCAAAACGACAGCGCCCCCGTACCGTCTACGGTGCGGGGGCGCTGTGCGAGAGCTGCCGGGAGCCCCCGGCAGCGATCAGGCGCGGTCGCGGCGGCGGATCGGTGCCTCGCCATCGATGCGCCGACGCGGAGCGCGCTCGGGCGCACCGTTGTCCTCGCTGATCTCCAGCGGGCGGCCGGCCACCCGGGCGCGAGCCATCTTGGCCAGAATGCTGGACGGCAGCGAGCTGGGCAGTTCGACCACGGAGAAGGCGTTGCGAATATCGATACGGCCGATGCGATTGCCCTCGATACCGCCCTCGTTGGCCAGCGCCCCGACCAGCTGGCCCGGCTTGACGCCATCCTTGTGACCGACGGCGACACGGTAGCGTGTCATGCCTTCGCTGGGGCCACGTTCGCGACGCGCCGGCTTGCCGTCGCGCGGGGCACGCTCGCTGCGCTCCTTGCGCGGTGCCTGCAAGCGACCGATGGGCGCCTCGTCGGCACGCGCCAAGCGGGCGAAGGCGCAGGCCAGCTCGACGGGATCGTGGCCCTCTTCCACCAGGCGCTCCACCAGAGCGCGCTGCTCTTCGGCACCGGCGGTCAGGGCGGCGATCACCTTCTGATGGAATGCTTCGTCGCGATGGGCGCGGATGGCGGCCTCGTCGGGCACTGCCATCTCGGTCATCTTCTGCCCGGTGGCCTGTTCGATCCAGCCCACCTTGCGACCTTCGCGGAAGCCCACGAAGGTGATCGAGATGCCGGTACGCCCGGCGCGCCCGGTGCGGCCGATGCGGTGGGTATAGGCTTCGGAATCCTGGGGCAGGTCGTAGTTGATGATATGGGTCAGGCGCGGCACGTCGAGGCCGCGAGCGGCCACGTCGGTGGCGATCAGCACATCGACCTTGCCGCGCTTGAGGCGCTGAATGGTGCGCTCGCGCAGGCTCTGATCCAGGTCGCCGGAGAGGCTGGCCACGTTGATGCCGCGGGCGGAGAGCTGCTCCATCAGGGTGGTGCAGGCCGCACGGGTGCGCACGAAGACGATGGCACCGTCCACCGGCTCCACCTCGAGGATGCGCGCCAGGGCCTCCAGCTTGGCACCTCCATCGACGCGCACCAGACGCTGCTCGATGTTCTCGCCGGTGGTGGTGCGCGACTCGATGGCCACCTTCACCGGATCCACCAGGTAGCGATTGACGATACGCTCGATCTCGGTCGGCAAAGTGGCGGAGAAGAATACCCGCTGTGCGTCCTTGGGAGTGTCGGCGACCACGCGCTTGACGTCGTCGATGAAGCCCATGCGCAGCATTTCGTCGGCTTCGTCCAGCACCAGGGAGCTCAGGCCCTCGAGCTTGAGGCTGCCGCGATCCAGGTGATCGATGACTCGCCCGGGGGTGCCGACCACCACCTGGGCGCCGCGCTTGAGAGCCTGCAGCTGGTCACGATACTCCATGCCGCCGCACAGGGTAGCCACTTCCAGACCCTTGAGGTTCTGGCCATACTTGCTGAAGGAGACGGCCACCTGCTGGGCCAGCTCACGGGTCGGCGCCAGCACCAGCACCTGCGGCTCGCGACGGGTCAGCTCGAGACGCGAGAGCAACGGCAGAGCGAAGGCAGCCGTCTTGCCGGTACCGGTCTGGGCCTGGCCCAGCATGTCGCGCCCTTCCAGCAGTGCCGGAATGGTCTCGGCCTGGATGGGGGAAGGGGTCTGGTAGCCCTGGGTCTCAACGGCGGCGAGAACGGCAGGCAGCAGAGCGAGGTCGCCGAAGCTCGGCGAAGCGACGGAAGTCGAGGTCATCTATCACACCTTGGTAGGCCGGGGTTACCGGCGAAAGTTCGGTGGCGTCCCTGACGCGTTCAACACGCTCAGGCGCGCTACGTCCTCTATGGACAGCGCGGGACATCGGAGTCGGGGACGCCGGTCGCACCTGGCATCGGGTCCGCGCCATCGGCGATGGCGGCAAGGACCGCTGTGGCGACCGTCTGCGCCGATCTCGCCCGGTTGGCGGATCTCGGTGGCGCGCCATCTGCACAATTCGAACGCCCGTGGCTCAGCTAATGCGTTACTGGTGCCTGGCGTTTCGGCGCCGATCCTGCTGGTGTCAGCGGTGGCGTCGTCATGATGGTAGGGTCAGCACATGCGAGGAGCGCGCATGCTACCATTGCCCAATCCTCCTGGCCAGCCCTTTCGCTGCCTATCCTTTTCTTCAGGAGCCCTAATGCCGACACTCTGGGTCGATGCCGACGCCTGCCCCAAGGCGGCCCGCGACATCATCGTACGCGCCGCGGAACGCACCGGGACCCCCGCCTGCTTCGTCGCCAACCACCAGATACCGCTGCCGCCCTCGCGCTGGGTCAAGTCGCTGGCAGTGGCCAGCGGCTTCGATGCCGCCGACGACGAGATCGTCGAGCGTATCGAGGCAGGCGATCTGCTGATGAGCTCGGACCTGCCGCTGGCCATGGAAGCCATCGACAAGGGCGCGGCGGTGATGACCACCCGCGGCGAGATGCTCGATCAGAGCAACATCAAGGCCAGGGTGCAAATGCGGGATTTCATGGAGACTCTACGCGCCAGCGGCGAGCACACCGGCGGGCCCAAGGGCTACTCGGACGGCGACCGCCGCGAGTTCGCCAATGCGCTAGATCGGTGGCTGGCGAAACGCGCATGAAGCGGGCTGCGGGCTGCTTTATCCCTTTTTCCGAATCCCCTGCCCCGACAGCCGCTCGCGGTCATGCTGTCGCTCGAACTCGAGGCGCGGCCCCACTGGCACGATACGCGTCGGGTTGATGGTGTCGTGGCTGTAATAGTAGTGGCGCTTGATGTGGTCGAAGTTCACCGTCTCCTTCACCCCCGGCCACTGGTAGAGCTCGCGCAGATAGTTCGAGAGATTGGGGTAGTCCTCGATGCGGCGAATGTTGCACTTAAAGTGGCCGTGATAGACGGCATCGAAGCGCACCAGGGTGGTGAATAACCGGATGTCGGCTTCGGTGAGCCACTCCCCAGCGAGGTAGCGGTGTTCCGCCAGCCGCGCCTCCAGGCGATCGAGCGCCTCGAACAGCGCCGTCACGTGCTTCTCGTACACCGATTGTCGCGTGGCGAAGCCCGCCTTGTAGACTCCATTGTTGACGTTGTCGTAGACATCGGCATTGACCGCATCGATGGTCTCGCGCAACGCCATCGGGTAGAAGTCGAGACGATTGCCGGTCAGCTCGTCGAAGGCGCCGTTGAAGATGCGCACGATATCCGCCGATTCATTGTTGACGACACGGCTTTCACGCTTGTCCCACAGCACCGGCACAGTGACCCGCCCGGTGTAGTGCGGGTCGGTAAGGGTGTAGAGCTCGCGGTGGTAGGCCACGCCGTTGACCGGATCACCGCTCGAGCCTTCCGCCTCGTGGTAGGTCCAGCCCTGATCGAGCATCAGCGGGCTGACGTGGGACACTCCGATCACCTCATCGAGCCCCTTCAGCCGGCGCATCACCAGTGCGCGGTGGGCCCAGGGACAAGCCAGCGAGACGTAGAGGTGATAGCGCCCGACCTCGGCGGGCAAACCGGGCTCGCCGTCGGGGCCGGCGCTGCCATCGGGGGTGATCCAGTCGCGCAACTGCGCGGATTCGCGCACGAACTCACCGCCGTGCTTGTCGGTGTCGTACCACTGGTCGTGCCAGACGCCGTCGAACAACAGGCCCATGGCCACCTCGTCGTTTGCAGGAAATGTGCCTACAGAGTAAGGCGAAAGTCGCGACGCTCAAGCGCGAGTTTTGCGTTCGATCATTCGACGGCCTCGAAAGGTGACTTCTCGTCGCAGGTTTCCACGACGGCATGCTTCAACGCCTCGGCCATGGCATGGGTCGCCGGACCGGCACGATCCCGATCGCGATGGATCAGCTGCACCGGATATTCACGCACGCCACCGGCCATCAGCGGCAGGGGCTTGAGCCGACCTGCCGCCAGCGCCCCGCGCAGGCGCGTCTCGGGTATCCAGGCGAACCCGAGGCCGCGCTCGAGCATGTCCAGCGAGGTCTCGAGGTGGCTGACCGTCCAGCGCTGCTCGGCCTTGAGCCAGCCGGAGTCCATCGATTGACGCTGCCCCGAATCGCGCACCACCAGCTGACGGTGCCGCGAGAGGTCGCGCAGATCGAGCGGACGCTCCAGGCGATGCAGAGGATGGTCAGGGCTGGCCACGGCGCGAAATCGCACGTTGACCAGCGGTTCGCCGAGAAAGCCTTGGGCGGCGATCCCCGTGACCACCAGGTCGGCACGCCCGTCGTAGAGCATCTCGACGCCGCCGTTGAGCACGGTTTCGTGCAGTTGCACGCGCACGTAGGGGTAACCCGCCGAAAAGCGGCTGAGCGCCTGGGCCAGGGCATCGGCGGGAAATATCTGGTCCACGGCCAGCACCACCTCGGCTTCCAGACCCTCGGAAAGCCGGCCGGCAACGTCCTCCAGCGCCTCAGCGCTCTCTATCAATTGGCGGGCACGGCGCAGCAGCATTTCACCGGCTTCGGTCAGGCGCACCTGGCGCCCCACCGGCTCCAGCACCTGAACGCCCAACTGCTCCTCGAGCTTGTGCACGGCATGGTTGAGCGTCGACGGGCTCTTGTGCACGGCTTCGGCGGCACGGGCAAAACCGCCATGTTCCACCACTGCTGCCAGCATCTGCCACTGCGCCAGGGTCACACGCGACATGTTCGAATCCCTCGAATCGTATCTGCGAAACTATGCGCTTAATTTTCGAAAATCCCGTCATAGAATGCCAGGTAAACCCAACGACGGGGAACGAACCGATGAGCGACACCCTGACCACCGAACAGCCGCGCCGGATCGATCGGCGCATTCCCAGCCACCCCAGCCAGGACGGCGACGGCGTCAAGATTCAGCGCATCCACGACTTCGGCGGCGGGCTCGACCCCTTCCTGATGCTCGACGAACTGGGATCCGACCGCGCCGACGATTACCTGGGCGGCTTTCCGCCGCATCCTCACCGTGGCATCCAGACTCTGACCTATGTGATTCACGGCGGACTGACCCACGAGGACCACCTCGGCCACGCCAGTACCATTCGCGCAGGCGATGCCCAGTGGATGCATACCGGACGCGGCATCGTGCACTCCGAAATGCCGCTGACCGACAGCCACGGGCTGCACGGCTTTCAGATGTGGCTCAACCTGGCAGCCCGCGACAAGATGTCGCCGGCCACCTACCGCGACGTGCGCGCCGCCGACATGCCCCGGTTGGCCGCCGAGGGCGCCGAGCTGATCGCCCTGGGCGGGCGCTGGAGCCGCGACGACGGCGAAGCCGTCGAGGGGCCGCTGGACGCCCTGGCCGGCAGCGCTGCCGTCGCCCATGTCCGCCTAACGGAGGGAGCGCGGCTGACGCTTTCACTCAGCAGCGAAACCCTGGCGGTATACGCCTTTCACGGTGAGCTGAAGATCGGTGACGAATCCGTGACGGCCGGCGAACTGGCCCGCCTGGGGCCCGGCGACACCTTGTCGCTGGCCAGCCATCACGGCGGCGAAGCACTGCTGCTGGCCGGCACGCCACACCGTGAACCCATTGCTCACTATGGCCCCTTCGTGATGAACGATACGCACGAAATCGAGCAGGCTCTCGCCGACTACCGCAACGGCACCTTCACACAAGGCTGAGAGGGTTGTCTTTCGAACGCCGTTCGCGTTCAATGGAACTAGTTAAGGAACAGCGTTCATTTATAGATCGCCTTGCCTGTGCCGACATGTCCACGGTGCAGGCAGGGCATTCTGTATATATATACAGACTAGGCAGGTCATACTTCATGGGTTAAGGTTCCGGAGGTTTTTTTCACTTTTTCCACTTATTAGTCATGGCCGATATCCATGTTGCGAATCCTCCATTCGCTGCCCCGCACCCATAAGTTGCTGTTGTTACCCGTTGCCACCATGGTTACGGTGCTGGGCGCTCAAAAAATCGTTAGCATCGTTGAGGATAGTCGGAGTCCGGATCCGGTTGCCGACACCCACTTCCTGCCACTGTCGCCCGAGAGCCGACCCGGTCTCCCGTCCCTCGACACCGAACACCTTCCTGTCGCCGATGCCATTGCCGTCGCCAGCCAGGCACTCGACGCCACCCGCGAAACGATTCCTCTCTCTCAGCTCGTTCCCAGCGAAATCGTCGATCTGGAGATTTCCGCCAGGAACGATGAATCAGATCTCGAGGCTACCGCCGAGCCACTCACCGCCGGCCTGTCCCCAACCCACCAGGAAGGCGATATCGCCCCCGCGCAGATCGACGATGCCGCACTTCACATTGCGCTGGTGCTCGGCACCTTGACCAGCGGCATGCTTGACGACGCAGTCATGGCCGGCGAAGACACACCCGCCACCTCCTACGATGACGTCTCCGACGAGGAGTTGGCGCTGTTCGACGATGGTCCCATCATTCTCGAAGAGGAAATCGTTGCCAGCGAACCCTTCGTGCCGGAGTGGGAAACCTACACCGTGGAGCCCGGCGACACCTTCGCCGTATTGGCCCAGAAGCGCCTCGGCCTCGGCTATGGCGAAGCCATGGAGCTGCTGGAAAGCCTACCCGAACCTCGCCTGCTGACCCACTGGCGCCCCGGCAGCCAGTTCGAATATCAGCTCGACGAGGAAGGCAGCCTGGCCCTGCTGCGCGTGATGAAGAGCGGCCGCGAAGGGGTGATCCTCGAACGTGCCGACGAAGCCTTCGACGTGGCCACCATCGAACGCACTGGCGAGGCTGCCCAGCGCCTGTTCGCCGGTACCGTCAGCGGCAGCTTCGTGCGTTCGGCGCAGGCCACCGGCCTCTCCATCAACGAGGTCTCGCAAGTCTCCCGCCTGCTGGAGAAAAAACTCGACTTTCGCCGCGACACCCGTCGCGGCGATGAGTTTCAGGTGCTGGTGGAATCCGACGTCATCGATGGCGAGAACTACGATTCCCGGGTACTGGCAGTTCAGTACCTCGGTGAGCGCATGAATCTGACCGTCGTGCGCAACAGCGACGACAGCAACTTCTACACGCCCGACGGCCAGAGCCTGGACGCGGCCTTCCGTCGCCATCCCTTCGACGGCAGCTACCGCCTGAGCTCGTCGTTCAACCTCAACCGCAAGCATCCGGTCACCGGGCGCATCAGCCCCCACAAGGGCACCGACTTCGCCATGCCCATCGGCACACCGATCGTCTCGCCGGCGGATGGCCGCATCGAGAAGGTGGGCAATCACCCCCTGGCTGGCCGCTACGTGGTGATCCGTCATGACAACGGCTACCGCACGCGCTACCTGCACCTGTCTCGACAACTGGTCAGCCGCGGCGAGCGGGTGACCATGGGCGAGCGCATCGCCCTTTCCGGCAACACCGGTCGCAGCACCGGCCCGCATCTCCACTATGAGGTGCACGTCGAAAACCACCCCGTCGATGCCATGCAGGTGTCGCTGCCCGAAAGCAAGAGCCTGACCGGCGAAGCGTTGGCGGCCTTCCAGAGCGAGGCCGAACCCCTGCTGGCGACTCTGGAAAGCGGTGAAACCGGCCCGGTGGTGGCCAGGGCAGACAGCGAGCGCAATACCGACGACGACAGCTGAGCCAGCGTGACCGACCTGCACTGCCCATTGCCTCACGGGCAGTGCAGCTAGCTCCCTCCCCGGGAAGTTGCCTGACCGGAGTCTCGCGTGTCATCACCCCACCTGCGACGTTCCCTGCCAACCCCACCGCCTGACAACCGACTCGCCGCCTTCTTCGGCGTATTTCGCTACAGCCGCCGCGCCCTGACGCTGGTCTGGCAAACGTCACGCTGGCTCACGCTGGGGCTTGCCCTCTGTACTCTGGTTGCCGGCGTTTTGCCGGCCGTGGCCGCCTGGCTCGGCCAACTGATCGTCGATGCCGTGGTGGCGGCCATGGAGCGCCACGAAGCCACCGGTGAGGTCGATTGGTGGGGCGTGCTGCGCTACGTGCTCGCCGAGGCGGGCGTGATCGCCGCCATCGCCCTGGCGCAGCGCGGCCTCTCGGCGCAGCAGTCGCTGCTGCGCGCCCTGCTCGGCCAGAAGGTCAACGTGATGATCCTCGAGAAGGCGGGCACGCTCTCGCTTGCCCAATTCGAGGACTCGGAGTTCTACGACAAACTCACCCGTGCCCGCCGCGAGGCCTCCACGCGACCGCTGGGCCTGGTCAACAAGACCTTCGCCCTGCTCCAGAACGCCATTTCCCTGGGCAGCTTCGGCGTACTGCTGGTGGGGTTCTCCCCCTGGGCACCGCTCGTCCTGGTGATCGGCGCCCTGCCGGTGTTCATTTCCGAAGCCAAGTTCTCCGGCGACGCCTTCCGCCTGTTCCGCTGGCGCTCGCCACAGACCCGCATGCAGATGTACCTGGAAACGGTGCTGGCCCGCGAGGACAGCATCAAGGAGGTCAAGCTATTCGGCCTCGAACCGCTGTTGCTGGGCCGCTATCGCGATATCTTCGACACCCTCTACGCCGAGGACCGGCGCCTGACGATCCGCCGCGAAACCTGGGGCTTCCTGCTCGGTCTGCTGGGCACCCTGGCCTTCTACGCCGCCTACGCCTGGGTCGTGGTCGAAACCGTCACCGGCGCGCTGACACTGGGCGAGATGACCATGTACCTGATGGTCTTCAAGCAGGGGCAGGCGGCGCTGTCGGCGAGCCTCACCGCCATCAGCGGCATGTACGAGGACAACCTCTACCTTTCCAACCTCTACGAGTACCTCGAGCAGCCAACCCCGCGCGATGCCGGCACTCTCACCCAGGGCGAGCACCCCGGCGACGGCATCCGCTTCGAACGGGTGAGCTTCACCTATCCCGGTGCAGAAACGCCGGCCCTCAAGGACATCACGTTGCACCTGGCGCCGGGGCAGAGCCTGGCTTTGGTGGGCGCCAACGGCTCGGGCAAGACCACCCTGATCAAACTGCTCACCCGCCTTTACGAGCCCAGCCACGGGCGCATCCTGCTCGACGGCAGCGACCTGCGCGACTGGGACATCGCCACCCTGCGTCGCCGCATCGGAGTGATCTTTCAGGACTTCGTGCGCTACCAGCTCAAGGTGGGCGAGAACCTGGGCGCCGGCGACGTGGCCGCCTTCGAGGACGAGGCGCGCTGGCGCGAGGCGGCCCGCCGCGGCCTGGCCGAGGACTTCATCGCCGACATGCCCGGCGGCTACCACACCCAACTGGGACGCTGGTTCAAGGGTGGCCAGGAGCTCTCCGGCGGCCAGTGGCAGAAGATCGCCCTGTCGCGAGCCTACATGCGGGCAGGCGCCGACATCCTGGTGCTCGACGAGCCCACCGCCGCCATGGACGCCGCCGCCGAAGCCGAAGTCTATGCCCAGTTTCGCGAGCATGCTCACGACAAGATGACTCTGCTCATCTCGCATCGCTTCTCCACGGTGCGCGCCGCCGACCAGATCCTGGTGGTCGACGGCGGCGAGATCATCGAGCGCGGCGATCATGCCAGCCTGATGGCCGCCAACGGCCGGTATGCCAGGCTGTTCCGGCTGCAGGCCAGGGGGTATCGCTGAGAAGAATGCCGCGCCCCTGCCGCTGCATCGGTTGACGCTTGTTCAGCGATTGTTTAAAAGAGAAGAGTCGCATCGCAAGATGCGACTTCCACCCTCAACCGAGAACCCTCTCATGCGCTGGCAAACCCGCGTCAACGTCCCGAGCAAGCTGCATCGCACCACTAATAATGCGATGCCAGCCTGCCGTTGCCGTATGCCAGTCCGACACTGAGAAAATCCTGGCCGCGGCATGTGTCGCGGCCATGTGATCACCCAGCCTTTTTCGGTCATCCGCTGTTCGCGCCACATCCCGGCCTCCACTCGAGGAGACCGAGAAATGGCAATTATCCGCACCACCCTGCGCCTGCTGCGTACCATCCGCACCCACTACGCCCATCGGCGGGACTATGCGGCACTGAGGGACTACGACCCGCATCTGCTCAAGGATATTGGCCTGCGCTGGGAGCGTGGCACCCTGGTCGCCATCAACCCCGGGGCCAAGCCGGAAGCGCCGACTCGCCGGCACGAGGACATCACCCGCGATGCGCATGAAACCTGTCCCCACTGCGGGAGAAGTCTGACGTAGCCAACGCCCCGGTCACAGGGAGTGGCCGGGGCGTTTTCATGGTCATGAGACGTCGATATCTAGTAGCGATAGTTATACCGTGCATCGCGCGAGTCCGCCGGGCTGACCGCTCGTCTAAAGCGCCAGCGGCCGATCCAGTGCCTCGAGCAACGCATCGTCGCGGTCATAGATGTCCGGTCGGAAGGCAAGGGCGCCATCTTCCGCCGGATGTACCGTCCAGTAGTGGAGAACCACCGGCACGCGCTGGGCCAGCGACACGTTGCGGGTATTTCCGCTGGCGATGAGCGCTGCCAGGTCGCGCTCGGTGCCGGTGTCGTCGAGCAACCGCTGAGCGAAGCTTTCGGCCTGCTCGACGCGGATGCAGCCCGAACTGAAAGCACGCTGCTCGCGAGCGAACAGACCTTGTGCCGGAGTATCGTGCAGGTAGACCATGTGGTCGTTGGGAAAGCGAATCACGACGCGTCCCAGCGCATTGTTGGGCCCCGGCGCCTGACGCAGCATCACGTTGCCGGGGCGCGACCAGTCGATCGCCCAGGGATCGAGAGGCTCGCCACCGGGGCTCAGCACCTGGATTCGCTCCCGCCACAAGTAGCCCAGGTCCTGGCGCACCTTGGGCAGCACGTCCTCACGACGGATGGTAGGTGGAATCGTCCAACTGGGATTGACGGTGAGATGAGTGATCTCGGAGCGCAGCGACGGCGTGCGCCGGTAGGGGCGCCCCACCACGATTCGCGAACGCCATATCTCGCCGCCTGGGCGGAAGTAGCTGAGCCGATAGCCGGCGATGTCCACCAGCACGAACACCTCCGGCAAGCCGTGGAGCAACCAGCGAGCGCGTTCCAGGTTGAGGCGAATCTGGTCGATGCGCCTGGCCACCGGCACGTTGAGCGCGGCACGGGTCTTGCGACCCACGATGCCATCCACCTCGAGCAGATGGCGCCGCTGGAAGCGCTTTACCGCGGCTTCCAGTGGCGCATCGTAACGATGTGTCTCGGGGGCATCCTGCGCCGCGCCAGGGAAGGCAGCGGAGTCGGCCGCCATCACTTCCAGCTCGCCGATGATCGCCAGCCGCTGGCGCAGCCGCTCAACGTCGGCATGAACGTCGCCGGGGCGCAGCGCGACCTCGCGCTCGGGAAGAGTCGGCCAGCCGCCCAGCCGTTGGATGTTGCGGTAGCGCGCCAGCCCAGTGCGCAGGCGCTCATAGGGTGCGTAGTCGGGCCGCGCCTGCTCGAACGCCTGCTCGAAGCGCTGGCCGTCGATGGCTTGGGATACGCTCGCCAAATCGAGCTCCGGCGGCTCGATCGGCACCTCCCAGTCGGAATCGATGGCATGGGGATCCACCTTGCCGCGCTGCAGATGTTCGAGCGCGGTGAGCAATGTTCGGCTCGCTGCCAGCTCGAAGCGGGTTCGCGCCTCGCGGTCCTCCGCCTCTAGCTGGCGATATTGCGCCAGCAGGCGATCGGGCCGGTAGTCCTGCGGATCGAGGCCATCACGCTCCAGTGTGTGCAGTGCCGCGGCGAAAGCCGCCACCCGTTCGCCCTCCTGCCAAGCGGGGCGGGTGTCACGAGCGGCGTAGAAGGCCTGCAGCTCATCGCTCTCCTCCTCCAGCTGGCGCACCAGCTCCCTGCCCAGCGGGCGGGCTTCGTCACCCTCCGTCAGCGCCGCTGATACTGGGCTCGACAGCATCAATAGCACGCCTATTGCGACAATTACCCGCATGATCGTCCCCTGTTTCGTTGATTCGTGCCCTAGCCATCCCGGCCTTGCTGGTCATAATAGCCACAGTTACGGGGCCACAGGGATTTCTGCCCCTTTTCGATTGCCTGATGCACTCAGATTCGACGAGCTGGAGAGCCCATGCCCCGCGTCACCCTGCTGGCCGTTATCGGTCTTGCCGCCCTGCTGCTGTCGCTGCCCGCCGCCAGCGACGATTTTCTCGTCCGCGCACGCCTCGCCCCCGACAGCGCTCCCTCGCCGCTGACCTCCACCTTGAGGCGACTGGCCCCCCAGGCCGACCCTCAGGTGCTCGAGCTCGCCGCCGAGGCGCTCGCCTGCGCCGACCCTCACGCCGAGCGCCTGGCGGTCATCGACTTCTCGCTGCCCTCCACCGAGCCGCGACTGTGGGTCTTCGACCTCGACGAGGGGCGCCTGCTGTTCGAGGAACTGGTCTCCCACGGCCAGGGCTCCGGCGATGCCGTGGCCACCGCCTTCTCCAACGTGCCCGAAAGCCACCAGTCGAGTCTGGGACTGTTCCGCACGCAAAACAGCTACGTCGGTCGCAACGGCTACTCGCTGCGCCTGGAGGGGCTCGAGACCGGTGTCAACGATCTCGCCTTCGAGCGCGCCATCGTCATCCATGGGGCCGACTACGTCAGCGAGGCGTTCATCGAACGGACCGGACGGCTGGGGCGCAGCCATGGTTGCCCGGCGGTGCGCGAGGACGTCGCCGCTCCGTTGATCGATAGCCTCAAGGAGGAGCACTACCTGTTCGCCTACTATCCGGACCCGGACTGGCTGAGGGACTCCGCCTTCCTCGACTGCCCGAACGATGGCCGCCAGCTCGCCATGCAGTGAGCACCTACCGAGCACCATACCGGGGCACGCAGCCGCTGCAGCGCACCATGACGACCCTTCGAACCGCTTGCCCGATCTCTCCCCGAAACGGAAGCCAAGCATTAATCTACTGATTTGGTTTAATTAATAACGATTTGGCAAATACTTTGCTTGACTCGAATCAAGACTGGGTAGGCGTGGACCAGGCTCCTCGGTGAGGGAGTACGAGTGCGTCGAACCTGACCTTCAACGCCGAAGGACACGTTCATGTATTCGCTACCCCGCGAGGTCGACACCCATGGAAATCCTCGGCAAGGCCAACAGGATACGCCTGTTCAATTTCAACACCCCCCAGATGCGAGCTTTCCACTTCTCGTGGTTCGCCTTTCACATCTGCTTCTTCGGCTGGTTCGGCATCGCCCCACTGATGGCAGTGGTGCGTGACGATCTCGGCCTGACCAAGACCCAGATCGGCAACACCATCATCGCCTCGGTGGCAATCACCATCGTCGTGCGCCTGGCAATCGGCGTGCTCTGCGACCGTATCGGGCCACGCAAGGCCTACACCTGGCTGCTCTGCCTGGGCTCGCTACCCGTGATGGGCATCGGCTTCGCCGATAGCTTCGAGTCCTTCTTCCTCGCTCGTCTGGCCATCGGTGCCATCGGCGCCTCCTTCGTCATCACCCAGTACCACACCTCGATCATGTTCGCGCCCAATGTGGTGGGAACGGCCAACGCCACCTCGGCCGGCTGGGGCAATCTCGGCGGCGGCACCACCCAGATACTGATGCCGTTGATCTTTTCCGGGATGCTGATGCTGGGCGTCAACGAAGCCTTCGGCTGGCGCCTGGCCATGGTGGTGCCAGGTATCGTGCTTTTCGTCACCGGTGTCTGCTACTACCTCTTCACCCAGGACGCTCCCAACGGCAACTTCGAGGATCTGCGTGCCAGGGGTGAACTGCCGGCGGCGAGCGGCGAGAGCGGCGCCACCCAGACCTTCATGGCCGCCGCCAAGGATTTCCGCGTCTGGGCGCTGTTCGTGGTCTATGCCGCCTGCTTCGGCGTGGAACTCACCATCAACAACATCGCCGCCATCTACTTCTTCGACAACTTCGATCTGACGCTGGCCACCGCCGGCCTGATCGCCGGACTGTTCGGGCTGATGAACATCTTCGCCCGCACCCTGGGCGGCATCTTCTCGGATCTCTTCGCCAAGAACGGTGGCCTCAAGGGACGCGTGCGCTGGCTGTTCATCGCCATGCTGTGCGAAGGCATCGCCCTGATGTTCTTCTCGCAGATGCACGTGCTGGCGCTGGCCATCGGCATCATGCTGGTGTTCAGCCTCTTCGTGCAGATGGCCGAGGGCGCCACCTTCGGTGTGGTACCGTTCATCAACAAGAAAGCACTGGGCGCGGTGGCCGGCATCGTCGGCGCCGGCGGCAACGCCGGGGCGGTGGCTGCAGGCTTCCTGTTCCGCTCCGAGTCGCTCTCCTACCAGCAGGGGCTGTTCTACCTGGGCATCGCCGTGGTAATCGCCTCGCTGTGCTGTCTCGCGGTGCGCTTCACCGAAGCCACGGAAGCCGAGGAAGCCAAGGCCTACACCGATGCGGTGGGCGAAGACACCGGTGCCGGCGCCCTATCGCTTCGCTGACGCCCCGACCGTCGGGTCACAGGTTCCACCGTTTTGCAACGCCGCCCATACGGGCGGCGTTGTCGTCACAGCGTCACAATGCATGACCAGAACGGCTATGCTGGAGGCAGACGCCTCCCGCCTCATGTCTTTCAGGAGCATTCCGTGGCCGCCCCGAACAGCGTGATCGCCTTTTACGATGAACGCGTCCTGGCCCACCAGCCCGATTCCGAAGCCCCCTTCCTGCCCGGTCGCATGGACCGAAGGGTTCGCCAACTGCTCTCGTCCCTGAACGTGCCGTGGAAGTACCCGGAACACGCCGGGCGGCTCACCACCGTTCGCCACCTACTGGAGCTCGAGCCGGTGCCCGGCTTGCAGTTCGAGAGCGGCAAGCCGGCCACGCGAGAACAGCTGGGACGCGTGCATACCAGTTCCTACCTCGATCACATCTTCGAGCTGCGTGGCAAGAACGCCTGGCTGGACATGGACACGACGGCGGTCTCCCCCGGCAGCGTCGATGCTGCCGAGGTGGCCGCCGGCACTGCCATCGCCGCCGTCGAGGCGGTGTTCCAGGGTCGCAGCGAGTCGGCCTTCGCCCTGGTGCGCCCGCCCGGCCATCACGCCGAGCCGGTGCGCGCCCGCGGCTTCTGCCTGTTCAACAATGTGGCGGTCGCCGCCGCCCACGCCCAAGCGGCGCTGGGCTGTCAGCGGGTGATGATCGTGGACTGGGACGCCCACCACGGCAACGGCACCCAGGACATATTCTGGGCCGACCCCGACGTGATGTTCTTCGACCTCCATCGCGCCTCGCCTTTCTACCCCGGCTCGGGGCAGTTGGAGGACATCGGCGTGGGCATGGGAGAAGGCACCACCGTCAATGTGCCCATGCCGGCGGGAGCCGGGGACCGGGCCTACCTCAAGGCCTTCCACGAAATCCTGGTACCTGCTGCCGACTGGTTCGAACCCGACCTGATCCTGGTGTCGGCCGGCTTCGACCCGCACAGCTTCGACCTGGCGCTGAACGTCTCCTACGAGGGCTTCGCGGCCATGACCGGAATCCTGCAGGACCTGGCTCGCCGCCACTGCCAGGGGCGCCTGGTCTTCGTGCTGGAGGGCGGCTACCACCTCTTGTCCTTGTCGCGCGGCGTCAAGACGGTGCTGGAAGTGCTTGCCGGCGGTACCATCCCGGAGCCCGGCACCGCCGGACTCGCCGAGGTCGAAGCCGCAGCCGAGTTTCACCGCATGGCGTTCGTGGCTACCGACGACGGATCCGGCCCCGAGTCCTGAGGCCGCTCAGTCCCCTGGCGGGGCCGGAAGGACGATCTCCATGCCCAGCAGCAGGAAGGAGAGCGTCTTGCCGTGACCGTCGAGATTGAGCGCGCCATTGACGCCGCCCTGCAGCACGTCGTCGATCACCAGGTTCATGCCCGCCAGCCCCGGCATCAGGTAGCGGCGCACGCGGCTGGCGCCACGATGGGCAAACAGGGCCAGCACTCGCGACTCGGTGACCTGTTCGACCAGCAGCGGGTAGTCTCGCTCGGCATAGGCGAATAGCGCGAGGTTGAGCCGGTCGCCCTTGTCGCCGGCCCGGGCGTGGGCCAGACGATGCAGCGGCACGCTCGCCGACGTAGCGACCTCAGTGACTGGCGGCATGGGTTTCGCTCCTCTCGTCGAACAGGGTGGCGTGGGCGACCACATCGCTGCGCTTGACCAGGTAGGAAGCCGTGCACACGCGGCGCTGGAAGTGGCGACGCACACCGCCACCGCCCGCGGGCCCCGCGCAGTAGAGCGCCAGCAGCTCCTGGGTGGCGCGCTCGACCCAGCGACGCTCGGGGTGCTCGACGGCCAGCCGCAGGCGATAGTCGCCCGACTCGCTCGGTTGCCGTTGCGCCTGCAGCTCGCCGCCGTCGCTGTCGAACACGCTGGCATGACCGATCAGGTCCAGCCGCGAGCGCAGCTCGGGCGGCGCGCGAAAGCCCAGCCGCTCGCGGAGAACCTCGGCCGCCAGTTGGGCGCGGGCCAAGGCATTGGGCCCGGCGTAGGAAATCTCTGCCTCGCCCTGCCAGCCGCCTTCGTAGCAGACGGTGGTCTTGAGCCGTTCCGGTGCCGGTTTGCCACGGATTCCGCTCACCGCCACCCGGTCGGGCCCGACCTCGCGCACGACGACCCGGGAGAGATCCACCACCACATCCGGCGTCAGGTAGTTGGCGGGGTCGTGCACCTCGTAGAGCAGTTGCTCCTTGACCGTACGCTCGGTCACCAGGCCGCCGGTGCCCGGGGGCTTGGTGACCATCAGACTGCCGTCCTCCTCCACCTCGATGATGGGATAGCCCACCGTGGCCAGGCCGGGCACGTCCTTGAATCCCGGGTCGGCGAAGTAGCCACCGCTCACCTGGGCGCCGCATTCCCCGAGGTGCCCGGCCATCATGCCGGCGGCCAGGCGGTCCCAGTCGTCCCAGGCCCAGCCGAAATGGTGCACCAGCGGGGCCAGGAACAGTGCCGGATCGGCGACGCGCCCGGTCACCACCACCTCGGCCCCTTGCGCCAGAGCCTGCACCAGGGGAGCAGCCCCGAGATAGACGTTGGCCGAAATCAACGCCTGATCACCCGGCAGCTCACGGTTTTCCGCCTCCCAGCGCTGCAAGTCGAGGCCCGCCAGGCGGTCGCGAATGTCGTCCCCCTCTACCAGGCCGATGCGCGCCATCTCCCTGCCCACCGCCTCGGCCAGCGAGCGCACGCGCCGGCACGCCCCCAGCGGGTTGGCGGCGCCAAAGTTGCCCAGCACGCGAATGCCATTCGCCAGGCAGTCGCCGAGCACGGGAGAGAGCAGCTCATCCAGCAGCGGTTCATAGCCTTTGTCGGGATCGTCGCGCATGGCGCGATGAGCCGCCGCCAGGGTGCGTTCGCCCAGGGTCTCGAAGAGCAGCGCACAGGGCTGGCCACGCCGAATCAGCTCGGCCACCACCGGAATCGCCGCATCGGTGCGGTCGCCGGAGAAACCCGCGCCGCTTCCCAGCAGAAAGGTCATGAGTGAGTCTCCTTGGCCGGTAGCTCCCCGGCAGCGCTGCGGCGCGTGCCTCGCCGCCGCGTGCCGTACAGCGCCACCAACGCCAGCAGCGCCGCAGTGGTAGTGAGCCAGCCCGGCGTCAGCGCCAGGCCGATCACCAGCACCAGACCGGCGACATCGAGCCAGCGATGGCCGGTGATCGCCACCCGCGACATCAGCGAAGCGAAGGCCAGCACGAAGACCACGCCCTGACAGATCGCCAGCAGGATATCGACCGCGCCGCCGAAGCCGGCCAGGGCGGGATAGATCAGCAGCAGGAAGGGAATCACGTAGATGGCCGCCGCCAGGCGCACGGCCTCGCCGGCCGCCGGCAACCAGTTGGTGTCGGCGATGCCCGCCGCCACGAACACCGCCACGCACACCGGCGGCGTGATGACCGACAGGGTGGCGAAGTAGAACACGAAGAGATGGGCGATCAGCGGCTCGACGCCGATGGTGGTGAGAGCCGGCGCCAGCACCGAGGCCACCAAGACGTAAGCGGCGGTGGTGGGAATGCCCATGCCCAGGATCAGGCACACGCCGCCGACGATGCCCGCCACCAGGAACAGCGACTCGCCGCCCACGTTGACGATCAGACTGGCAAGCGTCACGCCGATGCCGGTCATGCCGATCATCGCCACCAGGATCTGCGCCCCGGCGAGCAGCACGCCGATGATCACCATGCCCCGGCCGGCATCCATGAGCCCCGACAGCAGCTTGGCGAAGATCTCGCGCCACGCCATTCGCGCCAGCAGCGCAAAGGGTACGAAGGTGAGCACCGTCATCAGGATCCCGTAGAACGCCGACATCTGTATCGAGCGCCCCGAGAGCACGCCGTAGAAGAGTCCGCCCAGCGCCGCGAGGATCGGCACGATGCGCGCCGGACGCAGCACCTGGGCCCAGCTGGGCAGCTCGTCGTCGGGCACCACGCGCAGCTGGCGTCGCCTGGCCACCAGGTGAATGGTCAGGAACACGCCCAGATAGAAGAGAATCGCCGGCAGCAGCGCCGCCATGGCGATGCGCACGTAACTCTCGCCGAGGATCTCGGCCATGATGAAGGCCGCCGCCCCGAGGATCGGCGGTGCGATCTGCCCACCGGTGGAAGCCACGGCCTCCACGCCGGAAGCGAAGGGCCGAGGGTAGTCGAGCCGTTTCATCATCGGGATGGTGAAATTGCCGGTGGTGGCCACGTTGGCCACCGCACTGCCGCTGACCATGCCGAACAGCCCCGACGCCACGGTGGCCACCTTGGCCGCGCCCCCCGGCGAGCGCCCGCTGATGCGCAGGGCCAGATCCATGAAGGTCTGCCCGCCACCGGTGTGCAGCAACAGGCAGCCGAACAGCACAAAGGCCGCGATGGTGGTAGCAGCAACCCCCACCAGCATGCCCCATACGCCCAGGTCGCCGAGATAGATGGTTTCGGTCATGTAGGCCAGATCGAAACCGCGATGTCCCAGCGGGCCGGGGATGAGCGCCCCGAACCGGGCATAGGCCAGGCCGGCCACCACCAGCAGCGGAAAGATCGCCCCGATGGCCCGCCGCGACAGCTCGAGAATCGCGACCAGCAGCACGCCGGTGAAGAGCATGTCACGCGGCCCCGCCCAGGGCAGTTCCACCAGGATGCGCTCCTGGTTCATCACCACGTAGCCGCAGGCCAGCACCACGCCTACCGCCAGCAACGAGTCGACGGCCAGGCCCAGGGGCCGCCAGCGGGTGCCGGCCCCCAGGGGATACACGGTCAGCCCCAGCAGGATCACCAGCGCGAGAAAGATCCCCCGCTGGATCAGGCTCTCGAAGGGGCCGGTGGCCGAGGTATAGAGGATCAGCCCGCCTAGCGTCAGGGCCAGGACTCGGGTCAGGTTCTCGCGCATGGGAAGTTCCTCGGCCGAGCCTTATTCCGCGGGCTGCAGAGCGTCGGGAATCTCCATCCCTTGCTCCTCGAAGTAGCGGGCAGCACCGGCATGCAGCGGCACGGTACCCACCTCGAGGGTCATCTCCGCCAGGTCGGCATCCTTGACCGCGGAGAAGGCGTTGGCCTGGGGCTCGGGGTTCTCCATCACCGCCTTGACGATCTGGTAGGCGGTCTCCTCGTCCATGTCCGGATGGGCATGCACGGCCACGCCGAAGGCCCAGGTGGTATAGGCGGGAATGCCCTCACCCGCGCCCTCGGGAATGTCGACCACGGCAATGTCGGGCATCTCGCTGCGCAAGGTCTCGGCCTGCTCGTCGCTGAGCGAGAGCACCTCGATGGGCGTGAAGGTGGCGATGTCCATGGTCGAGCCGTCCAGGCGGTTGCCGACCCCCGACTTCACGTAGCCGGCGATGCGATCGTCCTTGATGGAGTCGACCACGTCGGTGGTGGAACCGCGCACGTACTCGGGGGCGATGCCGAGGGTTTCCAGAACGGCTTCGGTGGTGCTCTCGGTGGCCGAACCGGTGATCCCCGGATTGAGGCGTACCCCGTCCAGATCGTCGAGGCTCTCGACCCCGGCGTCTTCGCGCAGCACCACGTTCTGCGGCGCCACGGTGTAGACCCACAGCAGCCGGCTATCCACGGCACGGTCTGCGAAGTCCCCTTGCCCCGCATAGGCGTGATAACCGGTGTTGGTGGTCACCAGCCCCATGTCGATCTGATCTCGGCTGAGCCGGCGCAGGTTGTCGACGGTGGCTCCGGTCTCGGCGACGGAGGAACTCACGCCGTCGAGTTCGCCGTTGATGATCTGGTTGACCGCCACGAAGTAGCCGTAGTGGCTCGACGAGCTGGAGGTCGAGCCGATCAGCAGGCGTTCCTGGGCGGGAACGGTGGCAGCGGTGAGGATGGCGGCACTGGCGGCCGCAGCGGTGAGCAGCGTTTTCATGGTTGGCTCCTGCCCGCAATGGGGCTTGTTGTTGTCACGGATTGCGCCAATGGGCTGCGCAACCGGGGATCGGCGTCCCCGCATGGCGGCGGCCCGGTCACAGCACACTGGCAGCATGGACACCGTCTTATTTTTTGTATATTGAATTGTTTTTAAAATCTGTTTTACTTTCTAAATGAAACCCAGCATCCGTCAGCTCAGCGCCTTCGTAGCCGTGGCGCAGTCGCGCAGCCTCGCCGAGGCCAGCGAGCGCATTCACCTTTCCCAGCCCGCCATCTCCATTGCCCTGCGCAAGCTGGAAGAGAGCGTGGGTGGCGCGTTGTTCTCGCGCACCACCCGCCAGCTGTCGCTGACCCCGGAAGGCGAAGCCTTTCTCCCCGTGGCCATTCGTCTGCTCAACGACTGGACGGAAGCCTTCGAGGATCTCGACGACCTCTTCTCCAAGAATCGCGGCAAGGTCACCGTGGCGGCCTTGCCCACGCTGGCCGCCGGCCTGCTGCCGGGCATCATCGCCGCCTTTCACGACCGTTACCCGCGCATCAACTTCGCCCTGCACGACGTGCTCGCCGAGCAGGTCAACGCCATGGTGAGAGAAGGCCGCGCCGATCTGGGGCTCTCGGTGCCACCCCTCGACGCCGAGGAGTTCCACTTCGAGCCGGTGCTGGAGGACCGCTATGTCGCCGTCTGCCCAGCTGGCCATCCGCTGCTCGCCCAGCCACAGGTCGAGTGGGCGCAGCTCGCCGGCCACCCCTTCATCGGCATCCACCGCCTGTCCAGCTCCCGCCAGGACATCGACCGCATCATGGCTGACGTGGGCAAGACGCTCGACACTCTCTGCGATGCCAGCCAGATCGCCACGGTCGGCAGGATGGTGGCCGCCGGCGTCGGCATCAGCGTTCTTCCGGAGCTGAGCTTCCGGCAGATCGCCACCCACGGCATCGAGTATCGGTCGCTGGTGCAGCCCCACATCGGACGCCCGCTCGGCATCATACAGCGCCGTCGTCACCCGCTTTCCGCTGCTGCGGCGACGCTGCGCGAGATGATCGTCGCTCAGGCCGAGGCATGAGCACCATTTGCAGCACGTCGACGCTGTGGCCATGCTGAAAGGGATGCCCACTGACCACCACAGGAGACGAGCATGCAAGACCGTGTACTGCTGATCACCGGCGCCTCCAGCGGCATCGGTGCGGCCACCGCGCGGGCCGCCTCGCGGAACAACTACAAACTGGTCCTGGCGGCCCGTACGGAATCCAAGCTGGAGGCCCTGGCTCGCGAACTCGGCCCGGAGAACGTGCTGACCGTACGCGTGGATGTCACCGACATGGCCGACCAGCAGGCGATGGTGGAGCAGGCCCTGGAGCGTTTCGGCCGCATCGATGCCGTGTTCGCCAACGCCGGGCGCGGCGGCTCGCCGGGCGGCTTCAGCGGCGCCGACCACCAGGCCTGGCGCGACATGATCCTGACCAACGTCTACGGCGTCGGGCTCACCCTCCAGGCCACCCTGCCAGCGCTGCGCAGGAGCCGCGGCCACCTGCTGCTCACCGGCTCGGCGGCAGGGCGTGCCACCATCCCCGGCTCCATGTACAGTGCCACCAAGTGGGCAGTGACCGGCATCGGCTACAACCTTCGCGAAGAGTTGCGCGGCAGCGGCATCCGCGTGACGCTGATCGAACCCGGCATGGTCGACACCCCCTTCTTCGACGAAGCGCCGGAACATGCGCTCGAGGATCGCGATATCGCGAATGCCGTCCTCTATGCCCTGAGCCAGCCGGCCCACGTCGACGTCAACGAGATACTCGTGCGTCCCACCCCGCCGGAAACCGACTGAACCCGGCATTTCCTCCTCTCTCGACATCAGGAGTCGTCAATGTCCCTCTCCGTAGGCGATACCCTTCCCGACATCACCTTGAAGACCCCCGGCACCGGCGGACCCGAAGACATTCGCACTGGCGAGCTGTTCGCCGGCAAGCGCGTGGTGCTGTTCGCCGTGCCCGGCGCCTTCACTCCGGGTTGTTCCAATACCCACATGCCGGGCTTCGTGGTCAATGCCGACAGAATACTGGCCAAGGGCGCCGACGTCCTGGCCTGCCTGTCGGTGAACGACGCTTTCGTGATGGGCGCCTGGCAGAAGGACCAGAACGCCGAGCACATCCTGATGCTGGCCGACGGCAATGCCGACTTCACCCGTGCCATCGGCATGGACCGCGACGCCAGCGCCGGCGGCATGGGCGTGCGCAGCTACCGCTACGCGTTGATCGCCAACGACGGCGTGGTGGAGTACCTGGGCGTCGACACCGAACGCGGCGTGGTGGAAGACAGCAGCGCCGAGGCCATCCTGAATCGGTTGTGAAAGTGGCATCTCACATTCAAGAAATGGCCGCTCATGCCGAGTAGTTAGCAGGAGGTGTATTCCGATCCACCGGCCAGGCGTAGCCTGGTCGGCCGAATCACGGAGGGGGTGACATGCCGCATGACGAGCATCCGCAGACGGCCCAACTGTTGCGTGACCTCGAACAGGCCAACAGCCAACTGCTGCAGTCCGAGAAACTCGCCTCCATCGGCCAGTTGGCCGCCGGGGTCGCCCACGAGATCAACAACCCCATCGGCTACGTCTTCTCGAACCTCAAGACGCTGGCCGACTACGTGCGCGACCTGCTGGAAATCGTCGACGCCTCGGACCGGGTCACCTCCCTGGAGGAGCTGCAAACCCTCAAGCAACAGCTCGATTACGGCTACATCCGTGAAGACGTTCAGGCGCTGATCGGCGAGTCCGAGGAGGGCATCGAACGGGTCAAATCCATCATCACCGCCTTGAAGGACTTCTCGCACATCGACGAGGAGGATTTCGTGGCCGCCGACCTCCATCGCGGCCTGGATACCACGCTCAACCTCGTCAACAACGAGCTCAAGTACAAGGCCGAGGTGATCAAGGAGTACGGCGAGCTGCCCCCCATCGATTGCCTGCCGTCGCAAATCAACCAGGTGGCACTGAATCTGCTGACCAATGCCGCCCAAGCCATCGACGGGCGCGGGCACATCATCCTGCGCACCGGCTGCGACACCGAGCGCGCCTGGTTCGAGGTCGAGGACAGCGGGCGCGGCATATCCGCCGAACACCGCGAACGCCTCTTCGAGCCCTTCTTCACCACCAAACCGGTGGGCGAAGGCACCGGACTGGGGCTGGCTCTCTCCTGGAGTATCGTGCAGAAGCACGGCGGCCACATCGACGTATCGAGCGATCCCGGCCGGGGCAGCCGTTTCCGGGTATGGTTACCGATCCACCAACCCCATGCCCTTCAGCCAGAGCCGGAGTCCGATCCACGATGAGCGACACGCCCACGTCCGCTGCCACCCTGTTGCTGGTCGATGACGAACCCAACGTGCTCACGGCCTTGCGGCGAGAACTGCGACAAGAGGGCTACCGCCTGTTGACGGCCGAAGATGGCGAGGCGGCGCTCACCCATCTGGCCACCGAACCCGTCGATGCCGTCATCTCGGATGCGCTGATGCCCGGCATGGACGGCATCGAGCTGCTGGGACGCATCCAGCACGAATACCCCGACTGCCTGCGCCTGCTGCTCACCGGCAAGGCCGACCTGAACGCTGCCGTGCGCGCCATCAACGAGGGGCATGTCTATCGCTACATCGCCAAGCCCTGGGATGCCACCGAACTGCGCCAGACCCTGCAGCTGGCACTGGCCCACCAACAAGCCCGGCGCGAGCAGCAGCGCCTGGAGGCGCTGACCCAGTCCCAGAACCGTGAACTCAGCGAACTCAACGCCACTTTGGAACAGCGAGTCGCCGAGCGCACCGCCGAACTCCAGCAAACCGCGGACATGCTGGACGCCGCCTACGGCGAACTGGAGCAGAGCTACGTCACCGCCACGCGGGTCTTCTCCTCGCTGATCACCCAGCGTCTGCCGAAACACCTGCAGACCAACGCCACGGTGAGCGAGCTGCTCAAGGCCTTCGCCGAGCAGCAGGCGCTCGACGACAACACCCAGCGCGACCTGCAGATGGCGGCAGCCCTATACAACCTCGGCAAGCTGGCCTGGAACGACCACCTGCTGACCGCCCCCTCCGAGCAGCTCTATGCCGCCGACCGCGATGCCTACCGCCGCTACCCGGAGAGCGGCGAGAGCCTGCTGATGGCCCTGGAGCACCTCGAAGGTACGGCGACGATCATCCGCCATCATCGCGAACGCTGGAACGGCAGCGGCTACCCAGACCATTTGCGCGAGAACGCCATCCCCTACGGCGCGCGACTGCTGGCCCTGGCCGTGGATTTCGTCGAACTGCAACGCGGCATGATCCTGCCGCGCAAGGTGCCCCGGCACAGCGCCCTCGCACTGCTGGAAAAGTTCGCCGGGCGTGTCTACGACCCCGCACTGGTTGCACCATTCGTGGAACTCTGTGTCGAACAGGCACCTGACCTGGGGCTGGGCGGCAAGAAAGTGCTGTCGTTGGAAACCACTCGTCTCGAGCCCGGTATGCAGCTCGCCCAGGATCTGCACTCGCCCAGCGGTACGCTACTGTTGAATCAAGGCAAGGCGCTCTCGCGCAGCCTGATCGACAAGCTCATGCGGCTCGAGGAGCTCGAAGGCACGCAGCTTTCGCTGCTGGTGCATCCGCCCGAAGAATCCGACGACGAGGAGTGACCCTCGTTCGAGAGGCGCCGTTGAACGACCACGAAACGACAACGATTCCCTTGCACCGCACCGTCGCTGCGCTGCTGGTAGCGCTGGGCTGCCTGGGCATCGGCCTGTTCGCCCTGCTCGATGCCGCCATTTCCGCCTTCCCTGTCTCCATCCGCCCACTGATTCATCCCGATGGCGGCCTGGCAACGGCACTGTTCGGCCTGGCGGTTCTGTTCAACGCGTTCGCTCGCCCGGTCAGCGCCCGCCTTACGGCATTGGCGCTGCTCGTTGTGGCCGCTACCAGTCCATGGCGTGCCTTTCCCGGCAGCATGCCCGACACCATGGCGTTGATGTTCGTACTCCTCGCCGCCGGCTTGCTGCTCAGCGGCTGCCATGACCGGCGCCTGCAGTCTATCTCTCGCGGCGCTGCCTGGCTGGCCGTGCTGTCTGGCAGCGCTTTCCTGCTCACCGGCTGGTTCACTCCCTTGCCGGAGGCGCTGTTCACCCACACCACCACGGCGGTGATCGCCGGGCTGGTCATCACCGCGGGTGGAGTGGCGCTCCTCTTGCAGGGCCAACTGACCCACCAGCCTCCGGCACGGCTTTCGCCGCTATCTCTGGCGACCGGCATCCTCGGCAGCTTGCTGGCAGTCAGCGGCTGGTACTTTCTCAGCAGCCAGAGCCTGCAGCGGCTGGACCAGGGTGGTGCCTTCGCCCTCTCGCAGCTGGAAACCACCAGCCAGCGCGTCCTCGACGACCGAGTCCGGCTGCTGCAACGACTGGTTGGGCGCTGGGAAACGCTCGGCGAAATTCCTACCGCGCCGCTGCGCCAGCACGAACTCGACAGCTACCTCGAAGACTTCCCCTCGCTGGGCTTCATTGCCGTGCTGGATGACGAGTTCCAATTTCTGGAAGGTCAGTCGCACCACCAGGATCTCGATGACGACGAGATCGTCAGCACCCTATCGTCGGCCAGCGTGGCCACCTGGCTTCCCACCGATGACTCTCCGGCAGCTCGTCGAGCCCTCCACAACACTGCCATCCGCGATCCTGAAGGGGAAAACTGGTTGCTGCTGGCCCTGCCACTGTCGCTGTCGTCCCCGCACTGGCTGGTGTCGAGCATCGATATCGCCACGCTGCTCGACCGCCAGATATCCCATGCCGGCCCCTTCCATCTCCAGGTGGAGCACGAGGGCGAGATGCTGTTCGACTCCCTCGAGACGACGTCCGACCAGGCGCTGCATGCCATCGCCCAACGGCACATCGAGCTGCCGGGTGGCGGCGAGTGGACCCTGACCGCCGCCCTGCCTCGGTCGCACCTTCAACTCAGTGCCGTCATGCCGACTCTGACGCTACTCAGCGGCATGCTGTTCACCTACCTGTTGATGGTGAGCCTGGGCCTGAACCAGCTCTCCAAGGAGCGACGCCGCCGACTGAACGCCAGCCATCGCGCCCTCGAGCAGACGATGAAGCAGCGCGACCAGTTCTTCACGCTGTCGCTGGAGCTCTTCTGCCGCGTCGATCTGAAGGGGCGTTTCCTGCAGGTCAATCCGGCGTTCCAGCAGCTGCTGGGCATCAACCACCGAGAGCTGGTCGGCAGCACCTACGACCGGCTGATCCATCCCGACGACCAGCCGCTGATCGACCATGCCATACAGACGCTGGCCGGAGGCGAACGGATTCACCAGATGGAAGCCCGGGTCATCGATACCCATGGCGAGATTCACTGGGTCGAGATCAACGCCGCCCTTGGCGAAGAAGCGGTCATCTACGCCGTGGCGCGAGACGTCACCCTGCGCAAGCAGAGCGAAGCGCAGCAGGTTCGCGACCGGCGGTTGTTCCGCATTGCCGGTCGCACCGCTCAGATCGGCGGCTGGTACTTCGATCTCGAGGAAGGGCGACCGATCTGGTCCGATGAAGTGTGCGCCATTCACGATGAACCCGCCGGGTTTCAGCCCACCCTCGAACAGGCCACCACCTACTACGTGCCGGCCTGTCGCGAGCGCCTGCAGCAAGCCTTCGAGGCTTGCATCCACCACGGGGCTCCATTCGACGACGTGTACGAAATCGTCACTGCCAAGGGCCGCCATCGCTACGTCCGGGTCATCGGCGAGGCGATACGCAACGAGCAGGGGGAGGTCGTCCGCGCTCAGGGCTCGACCCAGGACATCACCGAGCGCAGGCGACTTCAGGACGAAGTGCGCCAGCTCGCCGAGCGGCTCACCACCACCCTGGAGAGCATCACCGACGGTTTTTTCACCCTCGACGCCGAGTGGCGTTTCACCTACCTGAACCAAGAGGCGGAGCGACTTCTGCAGCGCTCACGGCAGGAGTTGCTGGGCCAGGAGATCTGGCAGGCCTTTCCCGAAGCGCTCGGCACGCTGTTCGAGACGGAATACCGCCGCGCGGTCGACGACGACGTCTCCGTCACCTTCGAAGAGCACAACCCCCGACTCGATCTGTGGGTCGAAGCGCACGCCTACCCTTCCGACGAGGGGTTGACTGTCTATTTCCAGAATATCAATGCCCGCAAGACCGCCGAACGCCAGTTGCGGATCCTGGAACGCGGCATCGAATCCAGCATCAACGGCGTGGTGATCGCCGACGCCCGGCAGCCGGGGAACCCGATCATCTATGCCAATGCCGCCTTCGAAAAGATCACCGGTTATACCCGCGAAGAAGTCATCGGCCGCAACTGTCGCATGCTTCAGGGCGAGAACACCGACCCCAGCGCCATACGCGCCCTGCGCAATGGCATCGAGGCACGGCGTACGCTTCACGTCACGCTGCTCAACTACCGCAAGGACGGCTCGCCCTTCTGGAACGACCTCTACATTTCACCGGTGCTCGACGACCAGGGTGACGTCACGCACTTCATCGGCATCCAGAACGACATTTCCACGCAGCGCGAATACGAGTCCCGGCTCGCCTACAATGCCAGCCACGACGCCCTCACCGGCCTGCCCAACCGCGCCCTGCTGGAGGACCGCCTGGCCCAGAGCTGTCAATTTGCCCGCCGCTACGCACGCAGCCTGGCCGTGCTGTTCGTGGACCTGGACGACTTCAAGCCGATCAATGACACCCTCGGCCACGAGCTGGGCGATCACATTCTCATCGAAGTGGCCCGCCGTCTGGAGAGCAGCGTGCGCCCCGGCGACACCGTGGCCCGCTTCGGCGGCGACGAATTCGTCATCCTGCTGCCCGACCTGGCCCACCAGGACGACGTTCTGCCCATCGTCGACCGGCTGCTCGACAGCGTCGCCCGCCCCTACCGCGACGGCGACAGCGAACTGCGCCTGACGGCGAGTATCGGCATCGCCCTGCACCAGGACGACCGCCTCCCGCCCACGCGACTCATCCAGCAAGCCGACCTGGCCATGTACAAGGCCAAGCGCCACGGCCGCAACACCTACCAGTGGTTCACTCAGGATCTAAATCATAAGGTCAGCCAGCGCGTGACGCTGCGCAACGCCCTGCAGCGCGCCATCGAAGAGGAGCAGTTCGAACTCCACTACCAGCCGCAGATCCACGGCGCCAGCGGCTCGGTGGTCGGGTTCGAGGCGCTGATCCGCTGGCGCCACCCGGAGCGCGGCTACGTCTCCCCCGCCGAGTTCATCGGTTTGGCGGAGGATACCGGTCAGATCATCCCCATCAGCGACTGGGTGCTGGCCACCGCCTGCCGCGACAACCACTATCTCAATGAGCTGGGCCTGGGAGCTTTCGTGATGTCGGTGAACGTCTCCCCGATGCAGTTCCAGCGCAACCGCTTCGCCGGTCGTGTCCACGACACCCTGGCCACTAACGGCCTTGCACCGGCTCTTCTCGAGCTGGAACTTACCGAGGGCGTGCTGATGGACGGCTCGGAAGGCGTCATCGACACCCTGCACACCCTGCGCGAACAGGGCATCAAGATCGCCATCGACGACTTCGGAACTGGCTTTTCCAGCCTGAGCTATCTGAAGCAGCTGCCCATCGACAAGATCAAGATCGACCGCTCCTTCATTCGCGAGGTGATCAGCGACCATCGGGATGCCGCCATCGTCAAGGGCATCATCTCCATGGCCAGCTCACTGCCGGTCAAGGTGGTGGCCGAAGGCGTAGAGACCCAGGCCCAGTATGCCTTTCTGCGCAAACAGCAATGCGATGTCTTCCAGGGCTATTACTTCGCCCGCCCCATGCCGCTGGGCGAGGTCGAGAGCTTCCTGCACGACAACCTTGCCGCTCAGCGACTGCAGCAGGCACGCGAAAGCGGCGAAGCCGGTGAACACACGGTGCTCCTGCTCGACGACGAGGCCAACATCCTGCGTGCCCTGACCCGCACGCTACGCCGCGATGGCTACCGGATACTGGCAACGGAAAGCGCCCACCACGCCTTCGAGCTGCTGGCCACCGAGGACGTGCAGGTCATCATCAGCGACCAGCGCATGCCGGAGATGAGCGGTACGGAATTCCTCCGGCGCGTGAAGGAACTCTATCCGGATACGATCCAGATCGTGCTGTCGGGCTACACCGACCTGAAGACCGTGACCGCCGCCATCAACGAGGGCGCCATCTTCAAGTTTCTGACCAAGCCCTGGGACGACGACGAACTGCGCCTGGTGGTGCAACAAGCGTTTCGCAAGGCGGCCATGACGCAGGTGCAGACACGCTGACGAGCTCGCCCCAGGGCGGCACTGGTGGCGATGGCGGCACCCTGGCATCATCGGACGGGATTTCCCGTGCCGAGGCAAACCATGCAGATCCTTCCCATCACCGCCGACGATTTCCAGCGCTTCTGGCCCACCTTCCGGACCGTGGTACAGGCCTGCGAAACCTATGCCATCGACCCGGCGATCGATTACGCCGCCGCCTACGCCCTGTGGTGCGAGCAGCCGCTACAGACCTTCATCGCCAAAGAGGGGGAGCAGGTGCTGGGCAGCTACTACCTCAAGGCCAACGCCGCCGGCCCCGGCGACCACGTATGCAACTGCGGCTACATGGTCGATCCCCAGGCACGCGGCCGGGGCGTGGCCCGAGCGCTGTGCGAGCACTCCCAGCAGATGGCGCGGGAGGCCGGCTTTCACGCCATGCAGTTCAATGCCGTGGTTGCCACCAACACCGTGGCCATTCGCCTGTGGCAGTCGCTGGGCTTTGCCATCGTCGGAACGGTGCCCGAGGCGTATCGCCATGCGCGCCACGGCCTGGTCGATGCCCACGTGATGTACAAGCGCTTGGCGGGATGAGCCTCACGCTCCGGTGATGGCCCGGTTCAGTGGGCTGGCCGGGCTGGTCTCGCAGAGACGCACCACGCTCCCCACCACGATCAGACAGGGCGAGGGCAGCGGCGAGGCGGCGAGTTTGTCGGGCATGTCGGCCAGGGTGCCGAGGAGAGCGCGCTGTTCGGGCATGCTGGCATTGGCCACCAGCAGAATCGGCCAGTCGTCGGGCAGGCCGCCATCGCGCAGCTTGCGGCAGATGGACTCCAGCTTGCCCAGGCCCATGTAGAACACCAGCGTTTCGTCGCGGCGCGCCAGCGCCTGCCAGTCGGGCTCGCCGCCCTGGCGGCACAGCTGGGCGGTGACGAAGCGCAGCTGCTGGGCATGGGCACGGTCGGTGAGCGGAATGCCCAGGGCGGCGCTGGCCGCCGAGGCGGCGGTGATACCCGGCACGATCTCGGCGGGCACTTCCGCCTCGGCCAGCGCCGCGAGCTCCTCGCCCAGGCGACCGAAAATGCCGGGATCGCCGCCCTTGAGGCGCACCACCGACTTGCCCGCTCGGGCCAGGGCCACCAGCCGTGCGCCGATCTCCCCCTGGGGCACGCTGTGCTGACCGCGCGCCTTGCCCACGTAGTAGCGCTCGGTGCCCGCCGGTATCAGCGCCAACACCTCGTCGCCCACCAGGCGGTCGTAGACCACGGCATCGGCCGCGCCGAGCAACCGCGCCGCTTTCAGGGTCAGCAGCTCCACGTCGCCACTGCCGGCCCCCACCAGGTAAACGGTGCCGGACCGGCACTGCCGAGAAGGCGCGCCCAGGCCCCCTCCCGCCGTCATGCCCGACCGGGCGGCTGCGTCCGCACACGGCCGCATGAGCCGAGCCAGGGCGGCACTCAGCCAGGTTTTCCACCGCCCCTTGCTCATGACGCGCATACCGACGTCTCCTCCTCGATCATGGCCTTCAGCTCGGGAACGCAACTGCCGCACTGGGTGCCGCAGGCCAGCCGGGCGCCCAGCGCCTCGACGCTGCGATCACCGCCGCGTATTGCCTCAAGGATACAGCGCTGCCCCACCTGATGACAGCTGCACACCAGCGGGCCCGCGTCGGCAACGCCGTCGTCGCAGCCGGCCAGCAACCGACGACGCCGGACGGTATCGAGCGCTTCGCCGTGGGCGGCCTCGGCAAAGCGCTCGTCCAGCCAGGCAAGCCCCGGCAGTTCGGCCGGCGGGCCCACCATCAGCCACCAACGCAGCCGACCGTCCGCGTCGAGACCGGCGGCGCGCAGCCGGCCACCGGTCGGGTCGTCGCACCACAGGCTGGGCGCCACGGGCAGCACCCGCTGCACCCAGGCCAGCCAGTCGCACCCCTGCCCCGGCTCGCCACCGGCGAGCTGCCAGCGTTCGGCGTGGGCCAGGGGTATCCGCGCCCAGTAGGCGGCTTCGTCGCACCAGCCGGGCTGAGTGCCCTGACCGGCCGCCACCAGCAGGGTCGCTTCCCAGCCGAGCGCCAGGGGGGCGAGGGACACGGCACCGTGCTTGCTCTCGGGCTGACCGGAGAAGGGATCGAGGTGGGCGGCGAGCAGGTCGTTGCAGCGCGCCTGCTTGCTGAAGCGGTCGCTCCAGTGCATGGGCACGAACGCTTCACCGCGCCGCTGGCCGCGTGCCAGACGTATCCGCCCCAGGTAGTCGCCACCGGCGCCACTCAGCCGCGCCAGCTGCCGGTCGGCAACGCCGTACGCCTCGGCGTCATCCGGGTGCAGCTCGATGAAGGGCTCCGAACGGTGGTTCATCAGCCTTGGCGCCCGGGCAGTGCGCGTCATGGTGTGCCACTGATCGCGAATGCGCCCGGTGTTGAGGCGCAGCGGCCGAGCGGCGCTGAGCGGCTGAGACGGCAGCCGCGGCCGCACCGGCACCAGCCGCGCCCGGCCGTCCGGCGTGGCGAAGTCGCCATCGGCGAACAGCCGCGGCGTACCCTGGGGGGCGGCGGCGGTCACCGGCCACTGGATCGGCGCCAGGGCATCGTAGCCCTCGCGGTCGAGCCCGGCGAGGCCCGAAATATCGAACAGACGCGCCCCATCCTGGCTGAGGTCGGCGTCGTTCTCGAAGCCCGAGAGCCGCACATGCTCGGCGAAGATCTCGCACGGATGCGCATAGTCGAAGGCCGCGCCGAAGCCGAGCCGACGCGCCACCTCGGTCATGATCCACCAGTCGTGGCGCGCCTCGCCCGGCGGCGGCACCAGGCCGCGCTGACGCGAGATGCAGCGTTCTGAGTTGGTCACCGTGCCGTCCTTCTCCGACCAGCTCGACGCCGGCAACACGATATCGGCGTAGCGCAGCAGGTCGGTGTCGGTCACGCACTCCGAGACGATCACCAGCGGGCACTTGGCCAACGCCGCTCGCACTCGCTCGGCCTCCGGCAGGCTCACCGCCGGATTGGTGGCCATCACCCACAGCGCGCGTACCTCGCCGCGCTCGATGGCCTCGAACAGCGCCACGGCCTTGTGGCCGGGGCCTTCGGGCAAGGTTGGCACCAGCCCGCCGACGCTCCAGAACCGCGTGACGCGATCCCGCGCTCCGGGGCTGTCGTAATCCATGTGCGCCGCCAGCTGGTTGGCCAGCCCCCCGACCTCACGGCCGCCCATGGCGTTGGGCTGGCCGGTGATCGAGAAGGGGCCGGCGCCGGGCAGGCCGATCTTGCCGCCGGCCAGGTGGCAGTTGATGATCGCCCCCGCCTTGTCGGTACCACTCGACGACTGGTTGATTCCCTGGGAGAACAGCGTCACCACGTGCAGGTGACTGGCAAACCAGTAGAAGAAGGTTTCCAGCCGCTCGCTGTCCAGGTCGCAGTCGGCGGCGATGGCCTCGAGGCGGCAGTCTTCCTCGCGGGCCGCGGAGAGTGCCCCTTCCAGCCCCTGGGTGTGACGTTCCAGGTAGATATCGTCGAGCTTGCCCTTGTCGGCCATCCACGCCAGCAAGCCGGTGAACAACCGTGCGTCGCTGCCGGGCGCGAGCCCCAGGTAGAGGTCGGCGATCTCGCAGCTGTCGGTGACCCGCGGGTCGATCACCACCACGCGCAGTAACGGGTTGTCGCGCTTGGCGACCTTGAGGCGCTGATAGAGCACCGGGTGGTTCCACGCCAGATTGGAGCCCACCAGCACCACCAGCTCGGCCTCTTCCAGGTCTGCGTAGCAGCACGGCACCCCATCGGCACCGAAGGCGCGCTTGTGTGCCGCCACCGCCGAGGCCATGCACAGCCGCGAGTTGGTATCCAGGTGCGGCGTGCCGAGAAAGCCCTTGAAGAGCTTGTTGGCGACGTAATAGTCCTCGGTGAGCAACTGCCCGGAAAGGTAGCCCGCCACCGCTACCTGGCCGTGTTCGCGCCGGGTCGCGGCGAGGCGCTCGGCCACCGCGGCCAGCGCCGTCTCCCAGTCCGTCTCGCGGCCGTCGACCTGCGGGCGGGTGAGCCGCCCGCGATCGCCCAGCGTCTCGTGCAGCGCCGTGCCCTTCACGCATAGCCGGCCGAAATTGGCCGGATGCGCTTCATCGCCGGCCACGCCGACGACCTGGCCGTCGTCGATCTCCGCCCGCACGCCACAGCCGACGCCGCAGTAAGGGCAGGTAGTTCGCATTGCTTGCATGAAGCCCTCCCAGGCGGTGCCTTTCACCAACGACGACGCCCGCTCGTGCCTCCCCTGGCGGGTAAAGCACGGCGGGCGTCGTTGCCGGGGAGACGACAGCGCCTCCCTTGAGTGTTGTCCTGAATCAAGCAAACGGCATGCCAACGGCTCCCAACGCCATCGCCACCGGCCGGTTGAGTCACTCGGCAGCGTTACCTGCCCCCGAGAATGCACCAGCATCGGCAAACGCTGCGCGCTTTCGCACCGCCGCAGTGCAGCATTGGCGCTACCGTCGATCCCTCCATGGCCCTCATCCTCGACATCACCGGCCAAAGAGGAACCTGGAATGCATCTTGCTTGAGAGTAGAAGAAGCCACCCACAGAGCCGAGCCGCCATGCCCCCACCCCTGAAGATCCTGCTGGTCGACGACGAACTCGTACGCACCACCATGGTCGAGGAGGCCCTCACCCAGGAGGGCCACGAGGTGATCTGCCACCTGACGAGCGCGGCCAGTCTCAACGCCATGGTCGAGCGCCACGGGCCCGACGTGGTGATCATCGACATGGAGTCCCCCGACCGCGACACCCTCGACAGCATGTCCCTGCTCAACCGCGAGAACCCGCGCCCCGTGGTGTTCTTCGCCGACCAGCACGACCGCGACACCCTGCAAGCAGCGCTCAAGTCCGGCGTCAGTGCCTACGTGGTCGACGGCCTGGTGCCCGAGCGAGTCGAGGCGATCATCGAGGTCGCCATCGCGCGCTTCGACGCCTTTCAGTCGCTGCGCCAGGAGCTCGACCGTACCCGCACCCAGCTGGCCGAACGCAAGCGCATCGAGCGCGCCAAGGGCCTGCTGATGAAGCACCAGAACTGCGACGAAGAGCAGGCCTACCGCATGCTGCGCAAGCTCGCCATGGACCGCGGCCAACGCCTCGGCGAAGTGGCCGACAGCGTCATCGACATTCTCGAACGCCTCGACAAGGGAGCCTTGTAATGGGAACCAACGACGCCGCCACCCCGCCCCCGGAACGCGAGCGCGTGACGCTGGGCTTCATCCCGCTGCTCGATGCCGTGCTGCTGGTAGTGGCCCGCGAGCAGGGTTTCTTTGCCGACCACGGAGTGGACGTGACCCTCTCCCGCGAGAACGCCTGGTCGACGCTGCGCGACAAGCTCGCCGCCGGTCTGCTCGACGGCGCCCACCTGCTCGCCCCGCTACCACTGGCGATGAGCCTCGGCCTGGGGCGGGCGCCGTGCGACACCCTGGCGCCGGCCACTCTCTCCCGCAGCGGCAACACCCTGGTGCTCTCCACCGCCCTGTGCGAGCGCAGCGGCGCCACCTTCACCGACGACCCTGCCGCCAGCGCCCGCGCACTGGCAGCCTGGCTGGCGGAATCGCCCCGCCAGCGACGCCCGCGTCTCGCCATGGTCTACCCCTACTCCTGCCAGCACTTCCTGCTGCGCGACTGGCTGGCCCGTGGCGGCCTGGCCCCCGAGCGCGATCTGGACCTAGTGGCCCTACCGCCGCCGCGCATGGTGGCAGCGCTGCGCGAGGGGCAGATCGACGGCTTCTGCGTCGGCGAACCCTGGGGCAGCCTGGCCCAGCACGACGGCGTCGGCCGCATCGTGGCAAGCGGCGCCCAGCTATGGCCGGAACACCCCGAGAAGGTACTCGGCGTGACGCGCTCCTGGGCGCGCCGCTACCCGGGCACCCTCGGCGCCCTGCTGCGCGCCCTGCAGGCGGCCAGCGACTGGCTGGCCGAATCGCCCGCCCATCGTCGCCAAGCGCGAGACTGGCTCGCCCTGCCGCCCTATCTCGACCGCTCGGTGAGCCACCTCGAGACCCTGCCGCTGGCCGAAGCCCCCATTCACCAGCGCCTGTTCGGCGGCGATCTGCTGCGCCCCGACCTGGCCGCCCTGGGTCGAGTTGCCGACGCCCTGGCCAGCCAGGCCGGGCAACCGCTGAACCGCGAAACCCTTGAGGAGTGCTACGCCCCCGTGCATTACCAGGCCGCCCTGCACCAGTGAAGTGCAGCCCGACCTCGGCCAGGCGCCTGAGAGCCTATCCCACCGAAGCTCCAACTCACTGACGAGGCAGGCAAAAACGGCACGAACCGAGCACTTGGCCAGGTTCTTGATACACACAGGACAGAACCGGCAATCAACGGCGATTGCCCTTTATTCAGACGAAGACGTCTCTGCGCCCCCGCTGCCGGGGTAGCGCCGAGGCGTCTTTTTCGTTTGCAAATTAGAGAAACGCTGAACAAATCGGCGAGCGGAGTAAAGCGCAAGGCGCACGGAGCACAGGAACCGGAGCCTATGGGGTATAGGTGAGGATTCCGCGCACCGCGCAACGCAGCGATTTGCCCGCGCAGGCATTTGTGCAGTGTTTCCTCAGCGGAGGTGCCAGACCATGCGCCCAACCCAATCCCCCACCGGCGAACGACTGGTGATCGTCGGCAACGGCATGGCCGGCCATCGGCTGGTGGAAACGCTGCTGGCCCACCCCGAGCGACCGGCGCACATCACCGTGATCGGTGCCGAAGCGGCACCCGCCTACAACCGCATTCTGCTGTCGCCGCTGCTCGCCGGCGAGATGGAGCGCGACGCGCTGACCCTGCACAACGCCGAGTGGTACGCCGAGCAGGGTATCGAACTCGTCCTGGGCGAGCGCGTGGAGACGATCGATCGCGCGGCGCGCCAGCTCACCACCGATGCCGGTCGCCGGCTCGGCTACGACCGCCTGGTGCTGGCCACCGGTTCGAACCCGGCCCGCCCGCCGGTGCCGGGGCTCGAACTTCCCGGCGTTCACGTCTTTCGCGACCTGAACGACGCCGATGCCCTGGTTCACTTCACCCAGGCCCAGGCCACCGAACGAGGCGGAAACGCCGTGGTGATCGGCGGCGGCCTGCTCGGTCTGGAAGCCGCGGAAGGGTTGCGGAAAAGAGGGCAAGGCAAGCGTGGTATGCGGGTCAGCCTGCTGCAGCGCGACGAGCGCCTGATGAACCGCCAACTGGACCTCACCGCCGCCCGCCTGCTCGAAAGCGAGCTGCGCAGCCGCGGGCTCGACGTTCGCACCGGTGCCCAACTGGAGACCTTGGAGGACGGTTCCGACGGCCGGGTGTGCGCCGTGCACCTGGCCGACGGTACCCGCCTGCCCGCCGACTGCGTGGTGGTCGCCATCGGCATCGTGCCCAACGCCGAGCTTGGCCGCATCGCCGGCCTCGAGGTGAACCGCGGCGTGGTCGTCGACGAGTGGCTCACCACCTCCGATCCGGCAATTCACGCTCTGGGCGAGTGCTGCGAGCACCGGGGCCAGACCTACGGCCTGGTCGAGCCCATCTGGCGCCAGGTCGAGGTGCTGGCCGACCGGCTGTGCCGCCCCGCCGCCGAGCGCGTCGCCGGCTATGTCGACGCGCCCTGTGCCACCAAGCTCAAGGTCAGCGGGGTCTCGCTCTACGCCTTCGGCCCCACCGAGCCCGATCCCGGCCACGAGGTGCTCAGCTACCGCGATCCCCAGCAGGGCGACTACCGCCGCCTGCTGCTGCGTAACGGCCGCATCGAGGGCGCCGTGCTCTACGGCGACACCGCTGCCGGCCCCTGGTACTTCGAGCAGGCGCTGGCCGGTAACGATCTTTCCGCCTGCCGCCAGGCACTGCTGCTGGGCGCTGCCGATGCCCAGGCACTGCTCGACGACGCCGCTACCGATTCCCCGACAAGCCCCGTCAAGGAGGCCGCATGAACACCGCCCATTCCGACAAAACCGCGCAACTGATCGTCATCGGCAACGGCATGGTCGGCCACCATCTGGTCGAACAGCTGGTCGAACGGGGCGCCACCGAGCGCTATGCCATCACCGTGTTCGGCGAAGAGCGCCACCTTGCCTACGACCGGGTCCACCTCTCCGAGTATTTCAGCGGCCGCGACGCGCAGTCGCTCGCGCTTTCCACCGCCGACTACTACGCCGAGCACGGCATCGAACTGCGCCTTCACGAAGCCGTGACCGCCATCGACCGCGACGCCAGCGAGGTGGTCACGCCCCAGGGGCGCTACCGCTACGACCGGCTGGTGCTGGCCACCGGCTCCTACCCCTTCGTGCCGCCGATTCCCGGCAACGACCGCGACGGCTGCCTGGTCTACCGCACCCTGGAGGATCTCGACGCCATTCGCGCCGCGGCCCAGAGCGCCACCACCGGCGTCGTGGTAGGCGGCGGCCTGCTCGGTCTGGAAGCCGCCAACGCCCTGCGCGGGCTCGACCTCGACACCGCCGTGGTGGAGTTCGCCCCGCGGCTGATGCCGATGCAGGTCGACAGCGAAGGCGGCGAGCTATTGCGCGAGAAGATCGAGGCGCTCGGCGTGCAGGTACTCACCGGCCGCGCCACCCAGGAGATCGTCGACGGCGAGGCCAGCCGCCACCGCATGGTGTTCCAGGACGACAAGGTGCTGGAAACCGACCTCATCGTGTTCTCCGCCGGCATTCGCCCGCGTGACGAACTGGCCCGCGACAGCGGCCTGGAGAGAGGCGAGCGCGGCGGCGTGGTGATCGACGACCGCTGCCTGACCAGCGATCCGGCGATACTGGCCATCGGCGAAGTGGCGCTGTGGCAGGGCAGCATCTTCGGCTTGGTAGCCCCCGGCTATCAGATGGCCAAGGCCGCCGCCGCTACCCTGGTGGAGGGCGATGAAACGTTCAGGGGCGCCGACATGAGCACCAAGCTCAAGCTGCTCGGCGTCGACGTGGGCTCCATCGGCGACGCCCACGGCGACCGCACCCCCGGCGCGCGCATGTTTCGCTACCTCGACCCGCTCAAGCAGCAGTACCGCAAGCTGGTGGTCTCCAGCGACGGCAAGCGCGTGGTGGGTGCCATGCTGGTGGGCGACAACGGCGTCTACAACACCCTGCTGCAGTACTACGCCAACCGCATCGAACTGCCCGATGACCCGGCCGCGCTGATCCTTCCGGCCGGCGGCGAAGGCGCTCCAACCCTGGGACCGGACGCCCTGCCCGAAACCGCCACCATCTGCTCGTGCCACAACGTCACCAAGGGCGATATCTGCGCCACCCTCGACGCCGGCGCCACCGACCTCGCCACCGTCAAGGGCGAGACCAAGGCGAGCACCGGCTGCGGCGGCTGCGCCGCGCTGCTCAAGAGCGTGGTCGACCATGAACTGACCGCCCGCGGCGTGGAGGTCGACCAGTCCATCTGCGAGCACTTCGCCCATACCCGCCAGGAGCTCTACGACATCGTGCGCGTGGAGGGCATCAAGACCTTCGGCGAGCTGATCGAGAAGCACGGCAATCCCGAGACCCACAAGCTGGGCTGCGACATCTGCAAGCCGGCAGTGGCCTCGATTCTCGCCTCCTTCTTCAACGAGCCGATCACCGACGCTGCACACATTCCGCTGCAGGACACCAACGACACCTTCATGGCCAACATGCAGAAGAACGGCACCTACTCGGTGGTGCCACGGGTGCCCGGCGGCGAGATCACCCCCGAAAAGCTGGTGGTGCTCGGCCAGGTCGCCGAGAAATACGGCCTCTACACCAAGGTGACCGGCGGCCAGCGCATCGACCTGTTCGGCGCCCGTCTGGAGGACCTGCCGGACATCTGGGGCGAATTGCTCAACGCCGGCTTCGAGACCGGCCACGCCTACGCCAAGTCGTTGCGCACGGTGAAATCCTGCGTGGGCAGCACCTGGTGCCGCTACGGCGTGCAGGACAGCGTGGGCATGGCGATCCGGCTCGAGAACCGCTACAAGGGCCTGCGCTCGCCGCACAAGCTCAAGTTCGCCGTTTCCGGCTGCACCCGGGAATGCGCCGAGGCGCAGAGCAAGGACGTCGGCGTGATCGCCACCGAGAACGGCTGGAACCTGTACGTGTGCGGCAACGGCGGCATGCGCCCACGCCACGCCGAACTGTTCGCCACCGACCTCGACGACGACGAGCTGATCCGCACCATCGACCGCTTCCTGATGTTCTACGTGCGCACCGCCGACCGGCTGCAACGCACCTCGGTGTGGCGCGAGAACCTGGAAGGCGGCCTGGACTACCTCAAGGACGTGATTCTCGACGACAGCCTGGGAATCGGCAGTGAACTCGAAGCGCAGATGCAGCGAGTCATCGACGCCTACGAGTGCGAATGGGCGAACGCCATCTCCGACCCGGAGAAGCTCAAGCGCTTCCGCAGTTTCGTCAACGACAGCCGCCCCGACCCGGACATCATCGTGACCGAGGAGCGCGGGCAACTGCGCCCGGCTTAAAGGAGATTTTCCATGACCACCGCAGCAGCCAAGACCATGACCCGAACCTGGCAACCCCTCTGTACCCGCGCCGACCTGGTGCCCTACTCGGGCGTCGCCGCCTGGGTGGAAACGGCCGAGGGCCCGGCCCAAGTCGCCATCTTCTATATTCCAAGCGACCCGAACACGTCGCAGCTACCCGACCAAGCGCAGGAACTCTACGCCCTCGACCACCACGACCCCTTCTCCCATGCCAACGTCATCGCCCGCGGCATCGTCGGCGACCTCAAGGGCCAGCCCGTGGTCGCCTCGCCGATCTACAAGCAGCACTTCCGCCTGGAAGACGGCCAGTGCCTGGAGGACGACAGCGTAGCGCTGCGCACCTGGAAGGTGAGCTTCAAGGGCGACGAGGTGTGGATCGAGGCGTGAGGGTTCGTACTTGGGCAATGAAAAAGCCGCCGGTGCCGATCAGAGCAAGGGCTTGCGCAGAGATGTGCATGAAGACACTCACCGGCGGCTAGCGGGGATATAGCTTCTATAGGCAATCTGATCATCCGGGTCCCTATGATTTACACTTAGGATCGGACAAGCGTGCCCGGATATGTCGAAGGTCCGATGTCGCCGGCCATCATCGAGCAACGTCAGCCTGGCGGGGGCCGGTGAGGCTGGCTGATCTGCTCGCGCAGCGCACGGCACGATACCCCGTCGGGGCGTCAGGGCTTGGCCATCAGGTCCGCTCGCCAGCCCCGCCAGAAGGTCACGCCCTGCAGCACAGCCAGTACCGCCTCGTAGAGCGCCGGTAGCCACAGCAGCCCCGAGGCGAACAGAAAGAACAACGCGAAGAGTCCTCGGAACAGGATCGACAGCAGCGCTACCAGTCGGTTGTGCAGCGGCGCCAGGGCGGCCGGCAGGTAGAGCAACCCCATCGTCAGCATGGCCACGCCTGCGTAGCGGGGCCAGGTCAGGGGCGCCGCCAGGTCGGCGCGAATCAGCGCCAGGAAGCCCTCGGGCCACCACCACAGCCACAGGCCGAGCAGCACGTTGAGAGCGATGCCGGCCAGCATCACCCGCCGAAAGGTCCGGAACGCGTCGTGTGAGGTCTGCATAGCGAGGCTCCCAGGCCGGTCGGCCGCTAGAAGGTGAGCAGATAGTCGAGCAGGGCCGCCCGCTCCTCCGCCGCCAGCCCGGTGCCATAATCATGGCCCTGGTTGCCGTTGCCAGGCAGGCGGGTGTCGAAGCAGAAGCCCTCGTCGAGGGGTTCCCCCGGGGTGCAGTCGGGGGCCACGAAGCCGCCCTTGTCGCCATCCAACACGTCCAGGCCACGGACGAAGGCCGTGGGACGCTCCTCCGGCGGCAGCAGCAGGTCATGCAGGGTCGGCACCGAACCGTTGTGCAGGTAGGGAGCGCGCAGCCAGAGCCCGTCGAGGGGCTGGCTGGCGTAGCCATCAGTCTTGCGGAAGTGGCGGAAGCGATAGCGCTCATCCTCGGCGAACAGGGTGAGCTGGTCGCGGCGCAGCGTCTCGGTGTAGCTGTCCAGGCGCGCCGGGTCGACGCCGAGCCTGGCGTTGGGCATCACCTCGCCGAGCCGCTCGCCCTCGAAGACGTAGCGCTCGCCCTCCTGGTAGCCGTGACAGTCGGCGCAGTGGCGCATGTAGAGCGCCTTGCCGGCCGCCACGCTCTCGGCATCGGGATCGTGGGGGCTCGGCGGCGGTTCGAGGTCGAGCAGCCAGTCGGCGACCCGCTCGATGGCGGCGTGGTCGACGCTCTCCTCGGTGACCCCGGCGCCCAGGGCGGCGCTCAGGTTGCGCTCCTGCAGCGAGGCGTTGTTGCCGTCCCAGTGCAGGTCCATGCCCTGGCGAGGGCGCTGCAGGAAGATCGACGGGAAGTCCGCGGTGCCGATCCGTTCGCCCTCCGACAGGTCGGCGAGGGTTCTGTCGAACTGGATCAGCTTATAGGGATTGAAGGTATCGACCCGCCCCGGCCCCCAGGCCGGCTGCTCCGCCAGCAGCGGGCCGAGCCGCGCCCGGGTCGCCAGCAGCCCCTCGCGCACCCGGGGCAACACCGCGTGCCGCCACACCAGGCGCTCGACCCAGCCCAGCTCCTGGCCCTGCTCCTCCATGGCGGCGAGCACGCTGTCCGGCGCCAGCCGCGGGTCGTCGGCGATCTCCAGCAGGAAGGCGATGAAGCCGTTGAGGTCGAGGTTGTTGGACGGCATGCCCGAGATCAGACGCGGCTCGGCGTCGGGGGACTCGCGCACCGTGCCGGTATGGCATACCGCGCAGTTGAACCAGCCCAGCTCCACGCCACGCACCTCGCGGGTGCCCACGCCGATGGGCAGGTCGCCAGCGTCCATGCTGTCGCCCGGGGTGTAGAGGAAGCCGAAGGCCGCGTAGCCCTCCTCTCCCAGCGTCTCGGGGAAGAGCTCGGGCAGCACCCGCCACAGCCGCACCGGCAGGCCACTGGCCGGCTCGCTGCCAATGGAGCCGTGACGGAAGTGCGCTTCAGGGTCGGCGTAGTGGCGTACCGATTCGCCGCTGTAGCGCCACAGGGTGGGAACGCCGATCACCAGGACCAGCATGCCGGCCATCACCACGGCCAGCGCCAGCAGGGTCAGCGGCAGGCGTCGCCGGCAACGAAGGCGGGTTTCGTCCTGCACGGCGGTGACGGGGGGCTCCTGGCGTCTCATGACGGCCTCATGGGGTGTCCGCTTTCGTTTCGCGAGCAGACGGCACCGGCGGCATTTGCAGCTCGGGCCGTGTCTCGTAGATAGCCATCAGCGAGTCGAGCATGAGCTCGTAGTCGCCGCCGAAGCGCTCGAGCTCGTAGCAGCCCAGGGGATTCTTGGGCGCGTTGAGCAGGCACTTGTTGCAGAAGGTGCAGGGGTTCTCCGGCGCGTCGTGGCCCGTCTGCCACTGGCGCGGCAGGTCGGGATTGGCGATCAGCGCCCGGGCGCTGGAGACCGCGTCGCAGGCCCCCAAAGCGATGGCCTCGCGCACCAGGGAGGCGCGCTGGTACCCCCCGGTGCTGATCACCGGGATGTTCACCGCCTCGCGGATGGCGCGCGCCTCGTCCAGGCCGATGCCTTCCACCTCGCGGCCGCGCCGGTGGCGGAACCACAGCCAGCGGAAGATCCAGCGCAACGCCGGGTAGCGGAACAGCAGGTAGTTGCGGAAGGTGTCGACCCCGGCGGAGAGCATGGTGTCGTAGGTGCTGGCGATGGTCTCGAAGGGGAAATCCCCGGGCGGGTTCAGGGGATGGGGAAAGAGGCTGCCCAGCGAGACGTGCAGGGCATCGGCGCCGGCGGTCTCGGCCCAGCGGCACACCTGGACGGTCTCCGCCAGGCCGTTGCCCTTGCCCTCCCAGGGCAGCACGTCGTTGTGGTCCACGGCGCTGATCTTCACCTGCAGGTGGAAGTCCGGCCCCACCCGGTCGCGGATCGCCTCGATCACTTCCAGCAGGAAGCGCGCCCGGTTCATCAGCGAGCCGCCGTAGCGGTCGCGCCGGTCGTTGATCGCCGAACTCAGGAACTGGGTGAACAGGTAGCCGTTGGCGGCGTGCAGTTCCACGCCGTCGAGCCCCGCCTCCCGGGCCCGCCAGGCGCCACGGGCGAAGGCCTCGACGGTGCGCTCGACCTCGTGGCCAGTCATCGCCCGGCACAGGAAGCCGTGCAGCGACTCCTTGTGGTCGGTGGCGCTGAGCGCCCGCCGATGCTGGTTATGCACCCCGGGCAGGTCCATCTGCCGGCCGGAGTGGCTGAGCTGCAGGATGTACTTGCAGTCGAAGCGGTGCACCGCCTCGCCGAGACGCTGCCAGAGGGGGATGAAGTCGTCGCGGTGGATGGTGGCATAGCCGGCGACGATACGCCCCTCCATCTGCACCGGCACGAAGGAGGAGAGGATGGCCCCCACCCCGCCGCGAGCGAAGCGGCACTCCCAGTTGATGCGGGTCTGGGTCAGGCTGCCGTCCTCGTTGTCGAAGCGCCCGGAGACGTTGGAGCGCAGCAGGCGGTTCTTGATCGTGATATTGCGCCACTCGAGCGGCGTGAAGATGACGTCCTCGCTCATGCGCCTCGCCCTCCTTGCCGCACCGCCATGGCCTGCTCCCAGACCGCCGCCAGCAGCGCCAGGATGAAACCCTGGGCCGGGCAGCGCGCCCAGCTCTCGCCCATGAAGGCCAGCTCGCGATCACCGCTCCCCCGGGCGGCATCCGCCAGGCGCAGCACCACCAGGTCACCGGGTTCCAGCCGGCGCGGCGCGCAGGGCGTCGACAGCGGCGTCCGTACCCGGCGCAGCAACGTCTCCGGCGCCGCCAGGGTACGGCCCAGCACCGCCGCCAGGGAGAGTCCGTGGGCCTGGGGCGTGGCGGCCAGCTCGCGCATCGCCGCCAGCGACGCCACCAGGTTGTGCACGGCGATGCCGGTGGCGTGCAGGGCCAGCGGCTCGCCCCGGGCACGCTCGGCCAGCAGCCGCCGGGCGCGGCGCAGGCGCCCGGTGATCAGCTGGCCCAGGGCGCGCAGGACATTGACGCGGGGATAGGCATCGAGCAGCCGGGCCGCGGCATAGCTCGCCTCGTCGGCGCGGTAATCGTCGCGGAACAGCCGCCCCAGCAGACCCTGGGCGGCGGGTCCCAGCGCCTCGGCCTCGGCCTGTCCGGCCACCGCCTCCACCAGGGTCTTGAAAGCCGGATCCCGCTCCCAGTCCGCTGCCCCCGCACGCTCATCGAGGCGCCGCCCCAATTCAGCGTGGCGCGCCTCGCGCCCCTCCGCCTCGCGGGCCAGCAGAGCGGGCAACGGCTCGCCGTCGAAGACGAAGGCCTGGCGCAGGCGGGCCAGGCGCAGGCGATTGATCAGCCCACCGGCGGGCGCCAGGTGGCGGTCGAGGCGCGGCTCGGCATCCAGCCGGCGGATCTCGCGGGCGTCGCTCACCTCCACCAGGTTGACGAGGCCGGGAATACTCAGGCGCCTGGCCATGGTACCTCCCTATCGATCCGGACTCGCCGCGCGACTCTAGCCACGCGACCTATTTTCGAGACCAAGGAAAGAAGACGTTGCGCACCCCTTCCACCCGCGGCAGCAGCTCGGGAAAGTGGCGACCGATCACCGTGCGCAGGCTGTTGTCGTCGATCCACTGCATGCCCGCTCGGGTGTAGACCTCTGGGGTGTAGTCGTCGGTGAAAAAGCGGTCGCTCTTGAGCCGCCGGGAGGCCATCAGGATGAAGATGCGAAAGGCGGTGTCGCTAAAGGCGAAGCCGGGCGGCGGGGTTTCGGCGAGGCAGCCGGTAAGCAGGTCGACCTGCTCCACGTCGCCGTAGACCGCCTCCAGCTCGCGCTGCCACTCGGGATTGTCGGTGAGCTCGGCGAAGCTTTGCGGCGCCGGCATGTCGATCAGCCGGCGGAAGCGGCAGTAACGCGGCACCCCACGCTCGCGGTCGCGCAGCACGTCGATGGTGGCCAGGTCGATGGTGCGCTCGTGGGGCGCCTGCTTGGCGTGCTGCTGCAAGTGGCGCGGAAAGTTGTGCAGCACCAGCGCGCCGGGATGGCTGGTGCCCAGCGAATAGAGCGCGTCAGCCAGCGGCACCTCGTCGTAGAGCGAATGGGTGCGCGAGCCGGCCACCTCAATCAAGCCGCACGCCTTGAGCGGGCTGTCGTCGGCCAGGCGCCGGAAGTCGAAGTCGTCGGGCACCAGCGGGTGCATACGGTAGACGGCAGTGAATTCCTCGGTGATGGCATAGGGCGCGGCGTGGTGATCCACCGGCGAGCCGACAATGCCGCTGAGCAGTTCGCTGTCGCTGATACGGCCGCGACTGCGGTAGAAGTGCTCGTCGAGGATGCCCCACCAGTTGGCGCGCATGCCCAAGCGCAGCTCCGGTGTGTCGAGCAGCGCCGGCGTCCACTCCACGGTGTGGATCTTGGCGATCAGGGCGGCGTTGATCAGACGCGCCTTCTGGAACAGCCATTCACCGTCGCGGTCCGGATGGTCGATGCGCAGCCGATCGACGATGGCGTTATGCTCCCGGGCGAAGAGGGTGTGCATCAGTGACAGCCCCACCCACCAGTTGCCGTTGACCCCCGCAAGCTCGATGCCGTGCTCATCCCGGGGCAGGTGGCCATCGGGGCGCAGGTAGAGCTTGCCGTCGGGCAGCAGCTCACCGCTCTCCGGGTCGCTGCGCACCAGGCGCTGGCGCTTGAGGCTGCTGCCGTAGATCTGCGAGCCGTCCCACCACTGGGTCTCGGTGTTGAGGAAGGTCTCCGGATAGCCCTCGTCGGCGGCGCCGCGGGTCGAGTCGCGGCGCGAGCGAAGCACCGTCATGCGATCCCAGGGCCAGTCGTCCTCCTCGTCGAGGGGGATCTCGTGGGGTGTGGCTTCGGCGTCGTTGGAGCCGTGGCTGAACCAGTCGTGGACCATGAACTGCAGCCAGGCGGGCACCAGGACGTTCAGGGTGGTGGCCGGTGTGAAGCTCTCGCGGGTCATCAGCCGGCGGCTCACCACCCGCGGGCTCGGCGTCATCAGCGCCTCGCCGCTCTCGGGAAAAGTCTCGGCAATGGGCACGTTGCGCCCGAAGCGGGTATAGGCCTTGCCCATGCAGGGGGCCGCCAAGTCGTTGTAGCTGCCGTCGGCGGTACGGCAGCCGCGCACGTCGAAACCGCCCTTGTCGGGATCCGGCGGACGTTCACGTTCGGTGTCGTGAAGGTTGTGCCAGCGCAGATTGCCGCGCAGGGCGACGAGGTTGAGGACGGCGATCGGGAAAGGGAACCGGTACCACTGGCGGCGCCGATTGATGCGCCGGAACAGGCGACCCAACAGCCCGCTACCACGTTGTCCGAACATGGAAATCCTCCCTGGTAGACGCCGTCGCTGAGATCAGGACGGGGGCATCGCCCGTTGCCGGCCTTCGCCTCGCCGAGGCATGAGAGACCTCAACCTCGAAGGTTGAACGTGACCCCACCGCGAGTGACAACTAACCTTTAGCACAGGGTTTCACCCCCCTCAATGTCGCGCCCCGTCTCGTGGGGCCCCAGGAGGACGCTTGTTGGCTAAGGGTAGCTACGCGACGGGATTCCGCTTCATGGTGCTGCTCGGGGTGGCGGCCAACCTGGCACTGGCGGTACCCGCGGTCTTCGTCCCCAATGCGGTGATCGCGCTGGTGGGTGGGCCGCCGGTGGCCGAGACGGTGTGGCCCGCTTTCGCCGGCTGGTTGCTGATTCTGCTCAGCCTGTTCTACCTGCCGGCGGCCGTCGACCCCGTCCGCTACCGGGTCGTCGCCGTGCTAACTGTGCTGGCGCGCTTCGCCGGGGTCGCGTTCTTCACGCTGCTGTATCCACAATTCCTGCTGCTTGCCCTGTTCGATCTGTTCTTCGGTGTCATCCAGGGCGCGCTGCTGCTGGCGCTCGGTCGACGCTGAGCAGCGTCTTCGGTTCATTCGGGAGGAAGCGGTCATGGCTCGCAAGGATCACGCCCACCCCAGGTCCCGCCGCTGGCTGACCTGGCTCGCCCTGCTGCTGGTGCTGGGCGCCGCGGTGGCGGCGATCGGCTGGTACAAGCTGTTCCGCGAGGAGCCCCAGCACTTCGACAGCGTCGAGGCCTACTACCACTACGGCTCCATTGGCACCGAGCCGGAAGAGGGGCTGCCCTACTGGATCTGGCGCGTGCTGCCGGCGGTGTTCCCGCAACACCTGCCGGACTATCGCGACGCCGAGGGCTACGCCGCCCTGGGCATGGTCTGGGAGGAAGGCGAGCCCACGCCGGTGGGGTTCTCGCGCAAGACCATCGGCTTCCCGCGCATCGGCATCAACTGCGCGGCCTGCCACACCGCCACCTACCGCACGGCGCCGGACGGCGAACGCCGCATCGTGCCCGCCGGCCCCCACCAGACCTTCGACCCCCAGGCCTACCTGCGCTTCCTGGGCGACGCCGCCGCGGACCCGGACTTCACCGCCGACACCCTGCTGGCGGCCATCGAGGAGGAAACCGAGCTCTCCTGGCTCGATCGCCTGCTCTACCGCTTCCTGATCATCCCGCGCACCCGCGACGGGCTGCGGGAGCAGGCCGAGCGCTTCACCTGGACCGAGGAGCGGCCGCGGTGGGGACCGGGGCGCATCGATCCCTTCAACCCGGTGAAGTTCCACCCCGACCTGCTGGCCCTGGACCCCGCCGAGGACGCCACCATCGGCAACTCCGACATCATGCCGCTGTGGGCCATGGACGAGCAGGAGGGCTACGCTCTGCACTGGGACGGGCTCAACGACTCGCTCACCGAGGTGGTGCTCAGCGGCGCCATCGGCGACGGCGCCCGGCCCGACTCCCTGCCGGTGGAGGCCCTGGGCGAGCTGGAGGCCTACCTGCGCGAGCTCGCGCCACCGCCCTACCCCTTCGACTCCCGGGACCAGCAAATGGCCTCGCGCGGCGAGGCGCTGTTCGCGGAGCACTGCGCGAGTTGCCATGGCCCCGAGGGCGCGCGCACCGGCACGGTGATCCCGCAATCGGAGGTGGGCACCGACCGCCACCGCCTGGAGATGTGGACCGCCGAGTCCGCCGAGCGCTACAACGCCTACGCCGAGGACTACCCCTGGGACTTCGACGCCTTCGTCAAGACCGACGGCTACGTGGCCAAGCCGCTGACCGGCATCTGGCTGCGTGCGCCCTACCTGCACAACGGCTCGGTACCCACCATCGAAGACCTGCTGCGCCCCGCCGAGGAGCGCCCCGCGGTGTTCTACCGCGGCTACGACGTCTATCACCCCGAACGCCTGGGCTTCATCCACGCGGGCGAGGAAGCCGAGCGGCACGGCTTCCGCTACGACACCGCCGAGCCCGGCAACAGCAACCAGGGTCATGAGTACGGCGCCGAGCTGCCGGCGGAGGACCGGGATGCGCTGGTCGAGTACCTCAAGACCCTCTAGCGCCCCCACCCGACGGGCATCCTGTATCCGGCCCCTCGGCTAAGCGATGCAGACAGCACCGCCACCGACCGGCAGTGTCGTGTGGCGGCGGCCCTGACTGGGGAGCAGGTCTTTCTCAGTCCTGATCCTCGCTCAACCGGAAGACGTTGTCGGCCTGGGAACGGTGCAAACAGACGTCCACCAGCAGGGTGCGATGCGGCTGGAAGAACTCCGCCAGTTGGGCGTCGTTCAGGCAGAGGTCCTCGATATCCTCGTCGGACAGGGTACGAAACCCCACCGGCGTAAAACGGGCATGGCTCTCGTCCTCATCGAGCATCGGCTCGGCGGTGATCGACATGCCCAGCCGGGTGTCGGCACGCTCGACGGCCTCACAGAGCCGAGCGGTGTCAATGTAGAGGCTGCGCAGCGAGGTGTCGGCCCGGTAGTTATGCACCTTGCGGATCGCCGCCTCGTGGATGGTCCGTGCCAGTCCGCCGCCATCCGGACGGTTGGGATCGTAGAACTCGATCAGGTAATCCTCGACAGGCATATCGAACTGATCGCGCACTCGCACCACGGTGCTCTGGAAGCCCGCCTTGCCGCGGCGCTCCCCGGGCTGTCGGGTCAGCTGCTGGTTGGCCGCCTCGCACTCGTCGCAAAAATCGAGAAAGGCATCGTCTTCGAGGGTCAGGGCGCGCTCGACCAGGGTCAGCGTGTTCTGCTGGGCACGGCTCAGCCGACTTTCAGCAGCGTCGAGCTTGATCGCCGAGTGATCCAGCCCATCGAGGATCCGAAAGGCACAGCGTCCGGTGGACTGCCGGTAGTCGGCCATCTCCGGCACGGTGACCCGGTTGCCGTCGCGGACCTCCTCGCGAAAGGCGATATGCACCTGGGCGCAGTTGAGATTGGCGGTAGAAAGTCGGACGGTGCCGTCACCGCCATCCTCGTTTGCCAGCGAGCGGATACCGCCGTAACCGGTGTTGCCACACAACACGGTGCACAGGACGCGCCCTGGGGCATACATGCCCTCGCCCTCGACGAACCGGTCCTGCATGGCCAACTCCCAGCTGAAGGGACTGGCCAGTTCCAGGCCACGCAGGATATTGGCTCCGGTCTCGAGGACTGCCTGCCCCGCCTGGCGGCTGAAGAAGCCGTTGGCGATACGCCCCAGCATCGAACGGCCCATGTGGGCCAGCGGCGAGCCGAAGTTGGCCGGTGCGAGCATCACCAGGTGCTTGACCGGAGCTGCATCGGGGGGGAAGTGACGCACCAACCAGTCGCGGATCACCAGACCGCCGGTGGAGTGGACGATGACATCCACGCTGGCGGCATCGCGCGGCAGCTCCCGCGCACTCCAGGCGCGATCCAGGGCCGCCTGCAGATCATCGAAGCGCAGGGCATCATCCTTGGAAAGGTAATCACCGATAGCGATGCGCTGAATGTGCCCGGACCCCAGCCGCTTGCGCAGGTGCCCGACCAGCTTTTCGAAAGAACTGCCCTCATCGTTCCAGCCATGCAGCAGTACCAGGGGACGATTGCTCATGTCACGACCTCCCGCTCGTTGTTTCACCCCGGCTTGGGACGTGACGACCCATCCACCGGTGCCTCGACACTTACGTTACTGCAGAGTAGCCGCATATTCGCATTCGGGCCGAGCTGACCTGGGCCCCAAGGCAAGGGCAAGCGTCGTCGGGTTCAGCGACGAGGTGCCAAGCTTCCTTGCGTCTCTGCATGACCTATGACCAGGGCCGCGAGATGGCGAAGCACGCCGGGATCACCCAGAAGACCGGCATGGCGATCTACTTCGCTGCCCCCCTCATAGCTCGTAACAGTGTGGTTCCAATAAAAACAACAATGGCCTGTTGCGGCTGTATTTTCCGAAGGGGACCGATCTTTCGGTCTACAGCCAAGCGGAACTCGACGCCATCGCCGATTCACTGAACACACGACCTCGCAAGACACTGGATTGGCGCACGCCGCTGGAGGTCTATGATGCCGAGGTGCTCAAGAAATCAATCGTGGTTCCGTCTACCCTGCAATAGCGTTGCACTTGGAACTTGAGACCGCCGGGGTTCGAGTTCAGTCTCATTTCAGGTTCCTGCGGTATAATCAAGGCTCCCCTGATAAGATTTAAGAGGTTAGATTATGCGCAGGTCACTGCTGGCCATGACACTTAGCCTTGCAACTGCCTCGGCTTTCGCCGCCGGGGAACATGGTGGCTCCAGCTCGGCAACTGCTGATGCCGAGGTCGACCGCACCATCCACATCGAAGCGGGCGACATGTGGTTTGACCCCGAGGAGCTCAGCATCACTGCGGGAGAAACCGTACGCTTCGAGGTGATCAACTCCGGCAACCTGCCGCACGAGTTCGTGATCGGTGATGCCGAGGCCCAGGAGGAGCACCGCGAGATGATGCAGGCAATGGAAGATAGTCATGGCGATGGCCACGACGGTCATGGCGGACATGACATGGCCGAAGGCACGCACGGCGGTGCAATGCCGGCGGTGACCATCGCCCCCGGCGAATCCCTCAAGGACAACGGTTACCGGGTCGACTGGCCAAGTCTCTGAGAGCAGCCGAGGCGTTCACGGCCACCGAGACCTATGAGCTGGCGATCATGGACCTGGGCCTTCCCGATGGCTCGGGTCTCGACCTGCTCAAGCGGTGGCGCCAATCGGGCCGGGACCTGCCGGTGCTGATCCTGACGGCTCGGGACACCTGGGAAGACAAGGTCGTCGGGCTTGAAAGCGGCGCGGATGACTATTTGACCAAACCCTTCCACGAGGCCGAGCTCATCGCCCGGGTCAAGGCGCTGTTGCGCCGCAAGTCGGGGCAATTCTCCGGTGAGTTGACGCTGGGTGGCGTTTCCCTGGACGAGGCCAACCAATGCGTCCGGGTCGCCGAAGGCCCCTGGCACCCCTTGACGGGCACCGAGTTCGTGTTGCTGCGCTACTTCATGCATCACCCGGGGCGAGTGCTCCCAAGGAGCACCTCCTCAATCAGCTCTACGCCCTGGAGCAGGATGCCGCGGCTCCGAGATTTTCCATCACCTCTATGTGCTACGTCTGGGCGATGAGGTCTCGGCCTCTCATCCACGCTGGCAGGCGGCGCTGCTGTCACTGCTGGACAGTGACGAATCGCTGGTCGAGGGCTGCGCGACCAGCTCAGTCAGCTGAGGGCCAGTGAGCGCGGGTGGCGACTGGACGAGACACATCCCGGCTATGGGTTGGGCCTGTCGATCCTGAACCAGCTTTTGAAACGCTATGCCGGGAAGGTCCAGTTCGGGCGCAGTCCCCTGGGCGGCCTGAGCGCGGAGATTCACGTGCCCTTCGCACAGGAAGCACCGTAACCTGGCATTTTCAGGCGTGATTCAGCTTGCCCCGTCATGATGCCGCCGCTACCTGCAGCCGCTTACCGAGATCGCCGTGGCCGCCAGTGAGGTCGAGGAATTCGGCGGCGTCGTCTCTGACGATCGGCGCATGGATTGATCCGAGTCAACCGCCTCAGCCATACCACTCAGTCTGGATTCAGATAGCGCCGCCACACTGACAGTCACAGGAGCCATCGCCAGGCGATTGACGATGGACGGTGAGTCATCACAGGAGCGCGGCATGATCCCCTACCCCCAGATCGACCCGGTGGCCTTGGCTTTTGGACCCCTGCGCATCCACTGGTACGGACTCATGTACGTAGTGGGTCTGGCTGCAGCATGGTGGCTGGGTAGGTGGCGCGCTCACCGGCTCGGCCTCACCCATGATGATATCGGCGACCTGATTTTCTACGGCGCGCTAGGGATCATCCTCGGTGGCCGATTGGGATACGTGCTCTTCTACGGCCTCGATCGGCTATCGGCCGATCCGCTGTGGCTGTTCAGGTTCTGGGAAGGCGGTATGAGCTTCCATGGTGGGCTTGCCGGCGTGCTGGTCGCTGCCTGGTGGTTCGCTCGCCGCCATCGCCTCGCCTTTCTCCAACTGACCGACTTCATCGCGCCGCTGGTACCGATCGGCCTGGGGGCCGGACGGCTGGGCAACTTCATCAACCACGAGCTGCCCGGACGTGTGAGCGACGTCCCCTGGGCGATGGTCTTCCCGACCATGATGGGGCTGGGCTCGGCGCCCCGCCATCCGTCGGCTCTCTACGAGTTTGCCCTGGAAGGCGTGGTGCTGTTCACCGTGCTGTGGTGGGTCTCCGCACGGCCACGCCGACGCGGCATCGTCTCGGGGCTTTTCCTGGTGCTCTACGGCGCTTTTCGTTTCGCGGTCGAGTTCGTGCGCATGCCCGACCCCCAGCTGGGGTTCGTCGCTTTCGACTGGCTCACCATGGGGCAACTGCTGACCCTGCCGATGGTGGTGGCGGGACTACTCCTGCTGATCGCGGCCCGACGCCACTCCCCACCCGATACGGTGACCGGCACGACCAAGGCGACGGCAACTGAACCACGGCTAGCAGAGAATGGAGGTTGACCATGGCGCATCGCGATCATCGCCCCGGCGTTTCTGAAGCGTCCCTGGTCATTCGAGCGCTGAAGGTAACGCCCGACGCGGCAGGGCATATCTCGGCGGCAGTGAGCGAGATCGACGCGCTGTCCGGCCTCGACAGCGTGGCGTACGACCCGGACCACCGCAAGCTCCACCTGGCCTACGATGCCAAGCGGTTGTGTATCGATGATATCGAGGAGGTACTGGCACGGCATGGTGTCGGCATCGGCCCTGGACGCTGGAACCGGATCAAGGAGGACTACTACCGCTTCATCGACCAGAATGTGAAGGAAAATGCCAAGCAGAAACCCTGGAGCTGTCACTGATCCAGGTGATGGTGGGCCGCCCTCATGAAAGGCGCCGGTTGACCCTTGGGTAACACAAGGGTTCTAGAATGAAGACTGATCCTATTGCCCATGGCAAATCGGACCAGGCAGATCACTGCCCCCATCACCAACGTCGAAACGCAAGGAGATGAATGGACAGGTCGCCGCGATATCAGAAGAACAGCCTGTCCCTTGTCGGGGCCATCGCCCTGGGGACCGGGGTGATGATCGGCGCGGGCATCTTCGCGCTGACCGGACAGATGGCCGAGATGACCGGCGAGCTGTTTCCTCTGGCCTTCCTCTCGGCAGCCATGATCGTCGGTTTCAGCGCCTACTCCTACGTCAAGATGTCCAACGCCTATCCCTCCGCCGGCGGCATCGGCATGTACCTCCACAAGGCCTACGGACCCACGCTGCCCACCGCCTTTCATGCGCTGCTGATGTACTTCTCCATGGTGATTGCCCAAAGCTTCCTGGCGAGAACCTTCGGCTCCTACACCCTGGAGTTGTTCGATGGCGGTAACCGGTCCCTCCTGGTGCCTTCGCTGGGTGTCGGCCTGCTGATCGCAGCCTTCCTGATCAACCTCTCCGCCAACAAGCTGATCCAGGGCGTCGCGTCGGTGCTGGGGATCATCAAGATAGGTGGCATTATCCTGTTCGGCGTGGTGGGCGTGCTGGTGGCCGACTCCATCGGCATCCAGGCGGCGGCCGAGGCGCCTGCGCCCAGCGTCTCCGGGTTCCTGGGGGCAACCGCACTCGGCATCCTGGCTTTCAAGGGTTTCACCACCATCACCAATAGCGGCGCCGAAATCCGTGATCCGCACCGTAACGTCGGCCGGGCCATCATCGTCTCGATCGCCCTGTGCGTGGTGATCTATGCCCTGGTGGGCTTCGCCGTCGCCAGCAACCTGTCGCTGACGGAGATCATCGCGACGAAGGATTACTCGCTGGCCGCGGCCGCACGCCCCGCCCTGGGGGAGGCCGCCGTCTGGTTCACCGTCCTCCTCGCCATGCTGGCCACGGCAGGCGGCATCATCGCCAGCGTGTTCGCGGTGTCGCGGATGCTGGCAATGCTGACCGAGATGAAGCTGGTGCCCCATCGCCATTTCCACATGCCTGGCAGCATCCAGAAGCACACCCTGGTCTATACCATCGTGCTCGGCCTGCTGTTGACGGCGTTCTTCGACCTGAGCCGCATCGCCGCCCTGGGCATCATCTTCTACCTGGTGATGGACATCGCCATCCACTGGGGGGTGTTGCGCCATCTTCGCGATTCCGTGGCAGTACGCCCGGCTATCCTGCTCACTGCGATCGTCCTCGACCTGGTGGTGCTGGCAGGTTTCCTCTGGGTCAAGGCCACCACAGACCCGCTGGTGCTGTACGTTGCCGCCGCGGCAATGGCCGTCATTCTGCTCGGGGAATACGCCTTTCTTTCCAGGCGTCCGGCGCTAGACGCTGACCACCATGCCCCTTCGCATGATGCCAAAGGGAACGGCAGCAGGGAGGATGGAGCATGATCCAGGAACACGCGCATGAGGTGACGGATCCCGTCTGCGGGATGAAGGTCGATCCTCACCAGACCGAACACCGCGCTTCCCACGAAGGAAAGACCTGGTACTTCTGCTCGGCCAGGTGCCAGCAGAAGTTCGAAGGGGATCCTGACGCGTACCTGCAGGGCGACGACACATCCTCCGAACCGGCACCGCCCGGCACGATCTACACCTGCCCGATGCACCCGGAGATCCGCCAGGAGGGACCGGGCGACTGCCCCATATGCGGCATGGCCCTGGAGCCGGAGACGGTCTCGGCCGACACCGGGCCTTCCGAGGAGCTGAAGGACATGACGCGGCGCTTCTGGATCGGGCTGGTCCTGGCGCTTCCGGTGCTGGTACTGGAGATGGGCGGCCATGTGTTCGGCCTCGATCACCTGATCGCCCCTCAGGTCTCGAACTGGATTCAGCTGCTGCTTGCCACCCCGGTGGTGGCCTGGGCCGGCTGGCCCTTCTTCGTGCGCGGCTGGCGCTCCATCGTGCGGCGCAGCCTCAACATGTTCACTCTGATCGCCATCGGCACCGGGGCGGCGCTGATCTACAGCCTGCTGGCGACCATCGTGCCGGGCATCTTCCCCGAGACCTTCCGCCAGGCCGACGGCTCAGTGGCGGTCTACTTCGAGGCGGCGGCGGTGATCGTGGTGCTGGTCTTGCTGGGCCAGGTGCTGGAGCTGCGTGCCCGGGAGAAGACCTCCGGGGCGATCCGCGCCCTGCTCGACCTGGCTCCGGCCACCGCACGCCGTCTCGACGCTGACGGCCAGGAGGAGGAAGTCTCCCTCGACAAGGTAGAGGTCGGCGACCGCCTGCGCGTGCGCCCCGGGGACAAGGTACCGCTGGACGGCGAGGTGCTGGAGGGTCGCTCCAACATCGACGAGTCGATGGTCACCGGCGAGCCGCTGGCGGTGCGCAAGGAGGCCGGCGACGGCGTGATCGGCGGCAGCATCAACGGCCAGGGTTCGTTCATCATGCGCGCCGACAAGGTGGGCCGCGACACCATGCTGTCGCAGATCGTGCAGATGGTGGCCGGCGCCCAACGCAGTCGGGCGCCCATCCAGGGGCTGGCCGACAAGGTGGCCGGCGTCTTCGTGCCGGCAGTGATCCTGGTGGCGGTGGTGGCCTTCGTTGCTTGGTCGCTGTGGGGGCCGGCGCCGCCCATGGCCTTCGGCCTGATCGCCGCGGTCAGCGTGCTGATCATCGCCTGTCCTTGTGCGCTGGGGCTGGCGACGCCGATGTCGATCATGGTGGGCGTGGGTCGTGGGGCCCAAGCCGGCGTTCTGATCCGCGATGCCGAGGCGCTGGAGCGCCTGGAGAAGGTCGACACGGTGGTGGTCGACAAGACCGGCACCCTGACTGAAGGCAAGCCAAGGGTGACCGAACTGCGGCCGGCCGAGGGCTTCGAGAAGGAGGAGCTGCTGCGGCTTGCCGCGGGGCTGGAGCGCGGTAGCGAACATCCCCTGGCTCAGGCGATCGTCGAGATGGCCAAGGAAGATGGGGTGACGCTCTCTGAAGCCACGGAATTCGACGCCCCCAACGGCAAGGGCGTGACCGGGCGGATCGACGGCCATCGTGTCGCACTCGGCAATCGCCTGCTGATGGAGAGCGAGCAGGTGGCGCTGGCCGAACTGGAGGAGGAGGCCGAGCGGCTGCGCGCCGACGGGGCCACCGTGATCTTCGCCGCCGTGGATGGCCGCCTGGCGGGCCTGCTGGCCATCGCCGACCCGGTCAAGGAGACCACCGAGGCGGCCATCCAGGCCCTGCAGGCAGACGGCATCCGGGTCGTCATGCTCACCGGCGACAACCGCACCTCCGCCGAGGCGGTGGCACGCCGCTTGGGCATCGACGAGGTGGAAGCCGAAGTGCTTCCCGAAGACAAGGGGCGCGTGGTGCAGCGTCTGCGCGACGAAGGCCGCGTGGTGGTGATGGCCGGCGACGGTGTGAACGACGCCCCTGCCCTGGCGACCGCCGACGTAGGCATCGCCATGGGCACCGGCACCGACGTGGCCATCGAGAGCGCCGGCGTGACCCTGCTGCGCGGCGACCTGACGGGCATCGTCGAGGCGCACCGGCTCTCGCGGGCGACCATGCGCAACATCCGCCAGAACCTGTTCTTCGCCTTCGTCTATAACGCCGCGGGAGTGCCCATCGCCGCCGGGATCCTCTATCCCTTCACCGGCATGCTGCTGTCGCCGATCATCGCCGCCGCGGCCATGTCGCTTTCCTCAGTGAGCGTGATCGCCAATGCACTGCGCCTCAGGATGATGAAGCTGAAATCCCCCTGACTGACGAGCCGAGGCGTCGCCAGCTTCTCGCTGGGAGGATCGACTCCTGCCTACAAGCTCATGGGGAAATAGCATGCCTCGTTGGCAATGTCGCCACGAGGCCTACGCATTCAGGTTTCGGCCAAGAGCGGTCTTTGTGGTCGTTGCACCTCCGGGGCAGCTTATGACTGCTTTCCTGCCTTCCTAATCCACTACACGGTAAAGAAACCTTGGTTTTCTTTACATGGTGATCCAAGCCGTAGACTCTGCCAAGGACTGGCCCCTCCCACACAGACCCATAGTGGTGGCATGTCAGCAACGTAAACTGGCAGGGAGCTAGAAGATGAACGCCAAGACCGAAGAGCTACGTGGAATTCCCCCGATACGAGAACTAGTCGCAATTACAGCTGGGGAGGAAAGCAACTCTCACACCATGAAAAATCCGGCTGGGACCCGCCACTACCGCAATACGCTTCAATTCGAGCTCCACCGCCGGAGCAACTTCCACAGCCATAGAACACATATGTACAGTCGGTAGCGGATAGAAGCTTCTTTGCAGCTTCATTGTTTTCCGATGCTTCCGTCTGAAGCTTTGAATGGATTCGATCCATGAGTGTTTGAGCCGGATGCCCGCCATCAGGCGTGTATTCCGACCAATTAAACTGAAGTTTAGCTACATAGTTCATGTTGTATCCTCTTTTCCCGTTTGCAACGACCGGCCAGTCGGTTGCTCAGATTGATCACGAAGGGACGCAATCTAACGCCGAAGCGCACCGGTGGCTTTGGCGCAGCGAAGCGGAGACAAAGGCATTGGAATTCCCCCAGAAAAGTGGACACGCTCCATCAGTTAATCTCCTCGAACTCTATCGGAGACCGGTAACCAAGGCCACTGTGCAGCCGATGGGTGTTATAGTAGCCATCAATATAGCCTCTGATATGCTTTCGTAACTGACGCAACGTCATGAAGCTGGTGGCATGCAGCAATTCTCCCTTCAACGTTTTGAAGAACGACTCCACTTCGGCATTATCAGTACACTGTCCCGGGCGGTTCATGCTGTGCCGTACCCCATGCTGCTTCAGCAGCGCCTGGGTCTTGTGGGCCCGGTACTCGATGCCGCGATCCGTATGGAACAGCAGGTCAGGCGCTGAATTCCGGCTTATGAAGGCCTCACACAGTGTGGCTCTGGCAAAGTCTGCGCTCAGACTCTCTCCCAATCGCCAACTGATGATTCGACGTGAGAATAGGTCCAGTACCACCGCCAGAAACACGTATTTTTTACCCAGCTTGATGTAGGTGACGTCACTGCTCCACTGCTGGTCTATCGCAGCTGGCTTTTTGGTCTCAAGCCGGTAATTTGGCAGAGCTTTTAGGTCATCCCGACGTTTGCTCAGACGGCGATAGACACGCGTGACCCGAGCCCTCATACCCCACTCCCTCATCAGTCTGGCCACCCGGTTCTCACCCACCACAAGACCTTCTCGGCGCAGGGCTTGATAAACCCGGGGACTGCCATAACGGCCCTTGCTGGCGTTGTAGACCCTACGGACCCTCAACAGCAGGTCTGCATTTTCAGCGGCTCTCCGGCTGGGCTTCCGGTTTGCCCAGGCGTAGTAGCCAGACCGAGAGATGCTTAGGTGTCGACACAGCGCCTTTACCTCGTGCTGTCCTCGGTGTTTCCAGACGAACCGGAACGCTTCCGTCGTTCCTCTGCCTGAAAACGTTGAAACTTTTTTAGGATGTCATTCTCCTCCTCAAGCTCCGATACGCGGCGCTTCAGGCGAGCGACCTCATCCTGCTCCTGGATCTTCTGCTTAGCCTCAGGCGGGGCTTTCTTGACCCGTTTCATGGCGAATTGGCCCTCTCGGTATTCCTTTCGCCAGCGTGACAGCATGAAGGGGTGAATATCCAGTGCTTCGGCAACGCCTTTGACGCTCCGGTGGGCCTGGTGGCTCCACTCCACCGCTTTGACTTTGAACTCGGTGCTGTAGCGTTGCGTTTTCTTCCCCGTGATCATCTCGGGCATCGGTTCTCTCCTGTTGGGGAGTTATCGATGCGTGTCCACTGGAATGGGGGAACTCCACATCCGAGTGACGCGCCTGGTTATGTTTTCTGGCTACGAACGACCTTACACGGACGTAGCCTTATTTCTGCCTTTTCACCGCAATCCCTGCACTCAGCTATCAACAACTGATCCATCCTGAGCCCCTCAGCCTGTTTTGCCGGAATCGCAATTGTGTTGCCGCAACCATCACAGGGAAACGTTGTTTGTCTGCGACCGAATTCAACTCCTGATTCGTTTAGGGTCAAAGTGTAGCTTTCTTTGCAACCTTCTGAACCACAACTCGCAACCATGCCATTATAAATCAGGTCCATTTTTCGCTTGATCGTTGCACCACAACCGTCGCAGTTATAGGAAATTTCTGGCCCCGGACTAGAGGTCAAAAGATTGCCCCTGGCAACCTCTTTAAATAGGTCTAACGCTTTCTCAACTTTGGCTCTAATTTTTTCGGGATCACCATAGACCGATAGATCACTGTCTTTGCTTTTCGGAGTTTGCACATGGAGTGCTACGCCGGATAGTGAGTTCCAAAGCTTCCCAATTTCTTTAATATCGAAGCCTACCTGAGTGCCAACTTCGGCGTATTCGAAGTTCTCGTAGTCGGCAACTGATTGAGGCGGATTGGCAGGATCTACAGGTGTCTTGGATACCGAAAATTTGAGGGTTGTGGCTGCCAACTCATTAGCTTCCTGAATTACTTGTTGAACAATCTCCTTCGGCTGCCACCTTCGAAGATCGGAATAGGAGGTGTAACCATATGCAGCCATCAGCCGCTCGTAACAGATAAGCTCAATGGTGAATCGAGACTCAAGTGCGGCATAAGTGAGACTGCTGATAGTCCCTTCATCAAGCAGTGCTTCAACTTTCTTGATTCGACTTCCGATATCCTTCATAAACCCTGCTTCATGCTAGAACGCCAAAACATAACGCCCGGCTGACGCGCCGGTTTGGAGCCGCGAAGCGGCGGAAAATCGATCGCTGTGCAGCCTTTTGTTATGTCATTTTACCGCAGCAATTCTTGTACTTATCCCCGCTACCACAAGGGCATAAGCTATTTCTTGGAATTCGTTTTGGCTGCTTGATGCCCTCGGCAACAGCTTCCTCTAGAACATTGAGTTCTCGAGCATGAATTACTAACCCTAGATTATTAGGGATGGTGCCAACTGATATGGTTTTGGTATCGGTGGGAACCTCGACAACAATTACTTCACCTTCTGCGGTGTGTTGTGGCCCGGCATACAAAATACCAAGTAGAGAAATTCTTGTTCCTGGCCGAAATGCTCCCGAAGCATCTGTATAGCTGCCAATATTAGCCAAGAACACAGGCGAACCCGAGGAGCCAGGAAAGCAAGCTGCATCAATGAGGAACTCAGGCTTGCCGTTGAGATGCAGTTTAGGATGAGTTGCAGTAATCCCTCTCCGAATGATCGGCAAATTGTGTTTTGCATCCCATATCCCGTTTGGATAGCCGATCATCACGATCTCTTCCATAGACGGCAAAGACTCTAGCAGCTCATCATTTCCAATCGCCGCTTTTCCAAGTGGAACATAGTAGTAGTTCTTTCCATCCTCTTCTGCATTGTTGAGGATGGGCCCTATCGGAATAGCGACCAAATCAATCTTTGGATCTGGGTGAAGGATGCAATATCTTTGAAGGTCTTCCAGAACGACCTCTTCATGCTCTCCGAGTTTTGGCTCTTGGTCCTCTCCTTTTAAGGTCAAGTGAAAAATGCCGCGGCTACCACCAGAAACTACGTGCTTATTTGTGACTATGCAGGGGACGCTTTGACCATCGATCTCGCAGAAGTAGAAGATGAAGCCCGTTCCGAAGGAGGCCTTCCCTTTAGCGTCCTCGCACACAATTCTTACTGTACTGTGAATAAGGTGCTCTATTGGGTTAACGTACTGACTCATCAGTTCTCCTAGACATAACGCCAGAATAAGCCGCCGTTTGGAGCGCCAGCGCAAAACGGTCGGCTTGATTAACTTGTTAACTTATTATCCCGAAAGATACTCAAAAACAGCAGAGGTAGCTTCATTTTTAATATACCTAGATCTAACTTGGCCAACATAGTAGGCTTCCTGAATGGTTTCCTCTGTTGCTTCAAGAACATCCCTTATCGTTTTTAAATATAGACCTTTTAATGAGCCAATAAGCCACTCTGGCAAGTCTAGGTGATCTACGGGTTTATCAAGTTGCTCATCTAAAGCTGAGCTAATAGCCTCATCATCAAAGTCATCTAAGCTCGTAACAAGAGATGAATAACTCTCGTGATTAGCTCCATACTCTGTCATTCTTTTAATTGTAAGATTCTTTACAATTGTTGGCCCCGTAGATGCCGGCGTGTTCTCGAGCGACAGTAAACACCCAATATTTACACTATATCTAGCACCCACTCCACTTCTAGAGGCTTTAACGGCTTCCGAATTCAGCGAAATAATTCCTGTATAGCACAGGAGTCCAAGTGCCTTTTTTATCCTTTCGGGTGTGTCCTTATGAATCCAAAAATAACATGATGTCTTTTTGTCGTCCGACAAATAGACATCATTCTTTTGCTTTATTTCAGGAAGAACATTATCTTCAACGAAGTCTCTACCCCAATCTATGAATCTACTGAACCCTGAGTACTTTTCTCCCAAGAGCGAATGCTCTTCCCATATCTCGCTTTTATAGAACTCTTTAACGACGGTATTGACTTCACGAGACGATACCGAAGGAGCTTTAACCAAAGTCTTTAGCAATATCCTTGGATTTCCATTTGCGGCGAAAGCCAGTAACGCGAAGTTTGCGGAATTTTGTGCGATCTTACCAAGCAAGCGGCTGTCCGCTTGCTTCTCAACCATTTGCCGCATATTTTCTACATAGCCAACACTCGACACATCACGCTCTAGATTAATGAATATTGCATCATGAATTGGCTGAAAATAATCGCCAAAAGAGGTGACGCCCGGATAAACCGCAGCATTACAGTTTATGTACGGACTATTAATATCACGATAAAGGCTAAAAAATTGCCTTTGTTGAGCTGGCCGTAGGATATGTGCAGCTTCGTCTATAAAGAAGTTGACGGTTTCGATGCCAGCTTCCTCGCATATATCCTCTACTGATTCTTTAAAATCATCAACAGACGGCAGAAAGCCAGAATCAACGCTTTGTGCCTGACCTGGTTTCCATGAATTTTCGAATTCATATACTAACCTGGTCAAATAGTCTTCTTCTAGCTCATCACCTCCTGTAAGCAACGAATGGGGCATAACATAGCCCATTTTTTTAAGGCTTCGAATAAACGACGCACATAACTTGGCTAACATCCATTGATAGAACTGGCTTTCGTCTGTGAGCTGCAAAACAGCTCCTTGAGTGAAAGAAACATATACTGGAAGTACGCGGAACTCACTGATATCTCGCTTGAGTTCGGCTTCAGCCACTCTCAACAAGAAAGATTTTCCTACACCGCGACTTCCAACCAAGATTACGGGGGCATCACTTTTTAATCGATCAATTATCGATCGATCCTCTTTGGTTTCCACAAAGTATTCTAGTATCTTTGTAGGCTTGATTGTTTCCGTACGTATTTTAAAGTCAGTCATCAAGAAATCGCCTTAAAATATAAATAGAACATTAAATTCTTCAATCCCGGATAGTTCCTCTTTAGCCATATCTTCAATTTGATGAATATTTTCGCGTTCAATGTCTTTCGAGAACCTCATGAAAAGCAGGAACAGCGCGATAAGCTTGCTTGTTTCCATAAAACCGATCCATCGATCTAAGAGGTCGGGATTAAACTCTATAGAGTTTGGTATTTCTGAAATCTTATTGAAGTTTCCATGGATAAATTCTGAGGACTCACGGTATAATTTGGTCGCAATCGTTGAGATATGTTCTCCCTCTGACTCCACCTCGGGGAAAAATGCTCTTATAAAGACTTTGGAAAAGATTCCATTCTCTTTTTCTGTCAGCGAACCCCAAGAAATATCTCGTAATCCAAGCTTCCAATGCCTCAAGTGTAGCTCGTTAGTTGACAAGTATATAAAACGACATATCTGCTCTAAAAAATATCTTTGAGCAATAAATGAATACCTATACTGGCCGCTTACCACAGCTTGAAAACCGAGTTCAAACTCTTGAATTGCGCTGACTAGTATCGTTCTATCAGTTTGCTTTTCAAGCAAATTAACCCATACATTCAGGTCGTCTGAAAACTGAAACAACTCTAGAAGTCTAGCGCTATAATCAGAAGAAAAAGACTGTTCTATCACAGTGCCAAGTTTCTGATTAAGGTGTAAGAAATGCTCTTTGCAGCCTATTTCCATGAGGAATTTGTCCCTAATGTTATTCTTAGGTGGTGTTTCGAAAAGTTAACGCCAGCCATAAGCGGCGCCCTGACAAGGGCGTCCGGTGGAGGGCCATCGGCCCGCAACAGACTTAATGGCCTTGTTATGAATGATCGTCGTCACGCACGCTGGCCAAGGCACCCTCGACATTTGACACTAAATAGCTTTCGTACCATGCCGAAAGGTTTTCAATCGCTGATTCTAGTGATTGCTCCTTTCCTGGTGCGTAAGGATCGAGGCCCTCTATTGGCACCTGTAATTGCTGCGCACCAACAAGCTCAGCGGCAAGCGACCCCACTTGCTGCAGAACGCGGCTGACTGGCTGAAAAAATGGGGCTGAATCGCTCAACTGGCCGCGACCGCGAATAACCATATAACGGACATTCTCCGGGGCCGTGTGGGCACTCTGCAAAGCATCCCATACCGTACCCGCCCCCTGTCCACCGACTGTTCGGATTGTGGCGCTCCGCTCTTCGTCCGTGATCTCTAGCTGATCTAAAGCTTCACAGGCATCAAGTGCGGAATTTACGAGCCGGCGAACCAACTTCCAATCTGTGGCCATGAATCCCTTCTCCTGTCTCCGGCCTTGTATTCATAACGCCCGCAGCACGGGCAAAATTGTAGTGCAGCGGAAATTTTGTCCCTGTGACTGCGTTTGTTAGAAGCTCTTTTTGAAATCACAAACTTCCTTGCTAAATCTCATACCTTGAGGCTTGCTAGGGCTATACACAAGTACATTGTCTCCGCCCAAAAACACTACTGACTCAGCTGCTTTAGTCCAGTTGTTTTGACATAAGTGGTTCTTATTGAAATCTGTAGATAATGCAATCTCTCGGGCTATTTCGTCAATCTTGGTCGATAGATTGAACACCATAGACAAAAAGAAAGACAGCAGGAAAACAGAACCAAAAAACACACCAGTTATCTTTAATACAGTTTTAATAGGCATGCTTGTAAGCAACGCTATTGGAATAATGTAAACCAAGAACATGCTAGAGACTAGAAAAATGGTGTGAACAGCACCTAACAGACTTTCATGATACAAAAGCCCTACAGGCGCGAAGAAAAAAGATACAAATGAGTATGTAATCCCAAAATTACTGGCGTCCACATGGAAAATAGAATTAAGAATGTTTGCAGCCCACGATTGAGCATACGTTTTATACAAAAAAATAAAAACCGAAAACATTGCAGCCCAGTGAAATACCTTTAGCTTTTCTCGTATCTTTTCGCCAGCATCAGAAATAGATAGCCATATAACGATATTGATAAACGGTAGAGCACCTGTATATACAATTGAAGCGCCTAGAAAATATATATTCTTGGTGACCAATCCGATTAGTGATACTAAAACCCATATATAAATACTATTCAGATAGCTATTTTTTAGAGCTCTTGGCATTACTTCAGTCCTTAGGTGCTTCTAACAGTGATTGGACTGCACATCCTGATATTGAATGAACATCTTGCGCGTTCATCAATATTATCTGACGCGCCTCATTTCCCCCAACCCATTGATTTCGCAAGCACCTAATTATAACTCGGCCACCTATGCAGGATTCGCGTGATTGCGCGTTTTGCCGGAACCAATAACACTGTATGCATATCCATTCAATGAGGAAGCTGCTCTATGAATACGCACAACAAGCCATTGAAGCTGATGGACCGGGTGAAGGCTACCATGCGGGTGAAGCGCTACAGTCCACGCACCGAGAAAACCTACTGCTACTGGATACGCTACTTCATTCGCTTCCATGGCGTGCGCCACCCTGCCAGCATGGGTGGTTCCGAGGTGCGTGCCTTCCTGGAGCACCTTGCGGTGGAACGCCAAGTGGCAGCCGCCACGCAGAACCAGGCGCTGAATGCTATCGTCTTCCTCTATCGCCATGTCCTCGAACAGCCCTTGGGAGAGATCGGCGAATTCTCACGCGCCAAGCGCCCACGCCGGCTGCCAGTGGTGCTATCCCACGAGGAAGTGATGGGTGTGCTGGGCCACCTTTCTGGCTCCATGTATCTGATGGGGACATTGATGTACGGTTCAGGGCTGCGGCTCATCGAAACATGCCGCCTACGTGTTCGGGATATCGATTTCGAACGTCAGGTTATTACGGTGAGAGCTGGCAAGGGCGGCAAGGACAGAACTACTTTGCTCCCTGCGACCTGTATTCCCGCCTTGCACCATCAAATCTCCACGGCCAATCAGCAACTTGACTATCGCCTGCATCATGGCCAAGTACCGGTGACGCTACCCCATGCGTTGGATCGCAAGTCCCCGAATGCGGGCATTTCCTTGGCTTGGCAGTGCCTGTTTCCTGCCATCCGGCCCTGCTGCGATATGGATGGCAAGGTTCTTCTCCACCATATCCACCCATCGGCAGTGCAAAGGGCGGTCAGACACGCCATGAGAGCCGCATCGCTACCACGCCCCGGCTCCTGCCACACTCTGCGACACAGCTTCGCCACCCAATTGCTGAGCCAGGGAACCGATATCCGTACCGTTCAGGAATTGCTGGGCCAAAAGAGCGTGGAAACCACTCAGATCTATGCGCATGTACTAGGCAAGGACTTTGCCGGTGAGCGTAGCCCTCTGGGATAAGGAACGCCTTGGCGTTCAGGCACGCTACCGCTGAGGGATGCCGTTCACCGGCCCCCTCCATGGCGGTTACAGGCCGCCGGCATGCCTTCACCGGACGAAGTTAAAATCCGATCCGAAGCACTGATTCACATTAGGCTTGCCAAATCAACCATCGGCACGTGCAGCGGCATCTTGAGCCCGATATCCAGCCCTACGCCACATCCTGCACCTCCCGGCACTTGGGATATGCCGAGCATCCCCAGAATCGGTTTCCGGCATTTGCACCGCGTTTGGCTGTGCGCAGCACCATGTCACTTCCACACTTCGGGCAGGTTCGCTTGGAGCTGGTTTCGAAGCGGGCCTTTAGCTGTTCCACATGCTGACGGTGCGTTGCCCGATTGGGCGCGAGCCGGCCTGTGGTGATGCTTTCCAACGTTTCCTGCACCTGTGCCTCCGACAGCACGGGCTCGCGGAACGACTTGATGTAGCGCACGTAGCCGCCACCGATGGTGACGTTGTCGGGCATCCTGGTTTTGAACACGGCGCTGCCGGAGAAGACCACCAGCGGGTGGATAGTATCCGCCGGCACGTCGAGCAGGGCTTCCAGCGCTTTCACGTGCTTGTAGTTCTGGCGCAGCGGGTTCTGAAACTGGAACGACTTTCGGTAGATTTTCTGGGTCCACTGCGCCTGCTTTTCGCTGCCGAAAATCCACCCCGACATGTGCTTGGTCTCGATAACGAAAATGCCGTAGCGGGAGACCAGCACGTGGTCGATCTGGGTGGTACCGTCGGTCGTGGCAAGTGTGACGTTGTGGATGCCTCGATATTCATCCGCCGGCAGCCGCACCTTGGCAATCAGCTTGACGAAGGCTTCGCCAAACAGGCCCTTGAACCAGCGAGACTTGAAGATGCCGAGGAGCATGATGATGGGAAGCACCCACCACAGCGGCCTTGCGGCTTCATGGATGATCGAGTAGTCCAAGGCTCCATCTCGCTCGGAAGGTTTCAACACTGGGCCCTATTTCAGCCCGCTTAGCGTCCAAGCTAACGACTTCTTTCGTGTATATCTACGTAACGAGCTGGAATTTTGACCTTGGTCGTGTCGGCGTAGCTACAGGCTGACACGATGTAAGCCATGTCTTACATGGCGTTTCCGGCTATCGCTGTACCATCCGCCGCGACGAGACGCTCATCACTGCAGTTGGGCAAGGTCAACATGCCTCCCAACCCAATGCCAAAGGTACTGAAGAACTCGAGCCGAGACGTCGAACCGATGTGCGAGCGCTCACCAACCCCGCAGCCGCCACCCCATAGCCCAAGACACGTCATTGAAGATGTCCATCGAGCTCATACCCGGCACGGTATACCGGCATGAGCTACGCTGAGGGATGACTCCAAGCAGTTAAGGAGATGGTTATGCGGAACAAGCTTGCTATAGCGCTGTACTTCCTCTTCTCCGGAGGGGCCATCGTGATGATTTTTGCTCTAGTGGCAGGCTTGGTCTATCTGATCGCGGCCCGTGAGGAGGCTTTCACTTGGGACTTGGCCTCAGGCAGCCTGTTCTTCATCATTCTGGCCGCGATTTTCTGGATTTGTGGCCAGGTGGCAAAGCACTTCCTGACCGATGGCAATGGCGATGGAAGCTCCGCACCCCCGGATAACAACACATCGCCCTGATACGGGCGACCAGAGGCGATTGTCAGTTCATTCCACGTTGACGAAGGGCCGAGTGACATGTCACTCGGCCCTTCTCCTATCGGCGGTAAGGGTGAGCCTTGAGGTGGCGATGGCGTGCCGGGACCGAGGCGCTCGAGACCGCGACATTCTCACCATTGTGCGAGCGCTTACAAACCCAGCAACCGCCATACCAGCGGAAGGAACGCTGCACTGAACACACCGATCAGGCTCATGCCCAGCGAGGCGAAGGCGCCCGCCGTGGGGCCGAGCTCGAAGGCGCGAATGATGCCGATGGCGTGGCCGTTCACGCCCAGTGCGAAACCGAGAATGCGCGGGTCGGTGACCTTGAGCACGCGGGCCAGCAGCGAGACGCAGATGGTGGTCAACACACCGGTCATGAGCAACCCGCCCAGCATCAGCGAAAGGGAACCGCCGATCTGCTCCTGAATGCCCATGGCCAGGGGCGCGGTGACCGATTTCGGCGCCAGCGAGGCAAACACCACCGGCGGCGCTCCCAGCAACCAGGCGATCAAGACGGCGTAGAACGCGGCCAGCATGGCGGCCAGCGGCAGACAGCACAGGATCGGCTTCCACAGGGCGAAGATGTGCTGACGCTGCTGGTAGAGCGGTACTGCCAGCGCCACGGTGGCGGGGCCCAGCAGGAAGGTCAGCCAGGCCACGTTGCGCTGATAGTCGGCATAATCGAAGCGCAGCAGCCACAGGCTTGCCGCCGTCAGCACGGCGCCGATCAACACCGCCGGGCACCAGCTTGGCCGGCCAAGCCGTTCGAACAGGTGCATGCCGCCAAGGTAGGCCGCCAGGGTCAGCGCAACGGCGAGTACCGGGGTGTTCAACAAGGAAGCGTGGAGTTCGTTCATGCCTGACGATTCCCTTCGTCGCCCCCAGCCGCGGCGTCGCTGGGCATGAAACGCCGCATCAACCATAACGTGGTCAACACGCTGAGAAAGGTGCCCAGCACCAGGGCCAACACGATCGCCGTCCAGTGCCCGGCGAACTCGTCGGCTACGAAGAACACGCCCACCACCCCGGGCATGATCAGCATGGCGAGCAGCGGTATCAGCGCCTGGCTCGCCGTGGCCACGCTCTCGTTCAAGTGCCGTTTTACCAACAGCCAGGCCAGCAGCAACAGCAGCCCGGCCATGGAGTGGGAAACCGGCAGCGCAAGCAGTTCGACCGCGACATGGCCGAGCAGTTGGAAGCCGAGCAACCAGAGGAATCCACGCAAGAGTGTCATGCACGCCCCATGAGAAAAGTGTGAACCATACCGCCCCGGGCAGAAGTGAAACGGGCACCACAGAGCGTAGAAGAGGTTACCACGCTATCGGTTGGCTGGCCGGCCCGGACAACCTCAAGGGCGCGGGGCCGACCGGGGCAATGCCCGCCCTGCGAACATCCAGGCCGGGAGCCGTGCGCGATTCAGCCACGGCAGCCTGGCCAGCAGCGCGATGGTCACCAGGGCAAAGCCGAGCCTCGCCCACAGGATGCCGGAGAGATCGGCTCCCATCAGCAGGATCAGCAGGGTGTCCTCGATCAGGCTGTGGCACAGGCCGAGAAAGCTGAGCGTGAGCACGATATCGCGCGGGGTCAGGCGACCCGAGTGCGCCTCGCGCAGCAGCAAACCGGCGCCGAAGGTGAGCCCCAGGGTAATACCGATCACGGTGATGTTGGCGCCTGCCGGACCGATGCCCAGCAAGCGCAACAAGGGATAGAGCAGCTTGTGAATCAGCCGCTCGACGCCCAGCCAGTGCAGCAGCTTGAGCAGTGTCATCAGCGCCAATATCACCACGAAGATGGTCGCAAGCGTCACCGCCTGCCCCTGCAGCCAGGCCACCAGCGTCGCTTCCTGGGCCGACGGCTCCCAAACCACATGATTGGCGTGCTGAAACCAGCCACCCAGCGAGTAGCTCAGATGCAGCAGCCAGCCAAGCAGCCAGGCGCCGCCTACGCGCAGCAGCACGGTCAGCCACCAGGGCACGCCGGCTAGGCGCGCCACCGCACCCTCCACTGGCAGCGAATGTCCCACCGCCATCAACGCTCCCAGCACCGTGACCTGGGCCACGGTCAGCGGCGTTTCCCGCGTGACGTCGAAAAAGATCACCAAGCCGGTATAGATGTTGGTCATCAGCGTGGCGGCCCACACCACGCTCAGCGGTTCGGGCAATCCCAGAGGAGTCATCAATGGCGATAGCCACTGGCCCAGCAGCTCGGTCATGCCCAGCATCTCGAGCGCCTTGACGACCAGCAGCGCCGGCACCATCACCTTGAGCAGGGTCAGGTAGACGGCCCAGGCTTCGCGGCCTAGCCGCATTGCCGCATTGCCGGCCACATGATGTGCTCGCGAAGATAGCCTGCCATGACGGATCCTTGTTCGAAGATGGGAAAGAGAGGCTTACTTTACGCATGTACCGAACAAGGCGATGGCGTTCTCGATGCGGAACGTGAAGAATGTGCTCTTTTGCACGCCCCGGGGGAAATTTCCTGCACCATGGACAGACTCGACCTGAGGATCCTCGACCAGCTACAGAACGATGCCAGCCTGACCAACCAGGCACTGGCAGAGCGGGTTGGGCTCTCCCCGTCGGCATGCCTCAAGCGCGTGCGCCGCTTGAAGGAATGCGGTGTCATTCAGCGTGAGGTGGCGCTTGTGGCGCCCGATGCGTTGGGGGCGAGCCTGCACATGGTGGTGGAAGTCACCATGGCGCGAGACGACAAGCCCCTCTATCGCGATTTCATCAGGCGGGTGGAAGCGGCGCCCGAAGTCACCCAATGCTACCAGGTAACGGGGGAAGTCGATTTCGTGCTGATCGTGAACGTAGCCGACATGCAGAGCTATGACCGCTTCTGCGACAGCGTGCTCTATGCCGGAGACGGCGTGCACAAGTTCCGCACGCTGATCTCCCGCAAGCGCAACAAGTTCGAGACACGCCTGCCCCTAAGCGTCTAGCGCGGCCTCTTGGCCAGAACGCGTTGAGCTGCGTTAGGCTGCAATGTAATGCATCGCACAACCGCATCGGGAGCAAGCCACAAGATGACCGAAACCAAACGCATCGACCTGGCCCTGCAGGGGGGCGGCTCCCACGGCGCCTTCACCTGGGGCGTGCTGGACCGGCTGCTGGAAGAGCCGCGCATCGAGATCGAGGGCATCAGCGGCACCAGCGCCGGGGCGATGAACGCCGTGGTGATCGCCGATGCGCTGGTGCGCGGCGACGAGACCACGGCACGCTCGGCACTGCACGACTTCTGGGCCGCGGTGAGCCGTGCCGGCATGGCCAGCCCCATTCGCCGCAGCCCGCTGGACGTTTGGCTCGGCAACTGGAGCCTCGACCATTCGCCGGGCTATATCGCCCTGGATCTGATGAGCCGGCTGGTGTCGCCCTACCAGTTCAACCCGCTCAACGTGAATCCGCTGCGCCAGGTGGTGGCCGACCACGTCGATTTCGAGCGGGTACGCGCCTGCCGGTCGCTGAAGCTGTTCGTCACCGCCACCAACGTGCACAGCGGCAAGCAGCGCGTCTTCTCCCGCGAGGAGATGAGCGTGGATGCCATCATGGCCTCGGCCTGCCTGCCCTTCGTGTTCCAGGCCGTGGAGATCGAAGGCGAGCCCTACTGGGACGGCGGCTACATGGGCAACCCCGCACTGCTCCCGCTCATGGAAGCGTGCAGCGCCCGCGACATCGTGCTGGTGCAGATTAACCCGCTCATGCGTCGCGAGTTGCCCACCACTGCCTCGGACATCCTCAACCGCTTGAACGAGATCACCTTCAACGCCTCGCTGATCAAGGAAGTGCGGCTGGTGGCCATGCTGCAGAAGCTGGCCGAGGAGCACGACATTCCCCTGCCCGGCTACCGCGATGCGCTCTTCCACCGCATCAGCGCCGACGAAGTGCTGGCCGATCTTTCCACATCGAGCAAGCTCAACGCCGAGTGGCCCTTTCTGTGCCACCTGCGCGACCGCGGCCGCGAAACGGCAGAAGCATGGCTCGAAGCGCACTTCGACGATCTGGAGAATCGCTCGACGCTGGACGTGGAGAGCGTCTATCTGCACTGAACGCTCCGCAGCGTTGAAGCCTTGGACGGAAAAAACGCAGCGCAAGCGACATGCTGCTGTCATAACGAATGTGACCACGACGCCAATGGGAGGGAATCGCCGTAAGCAGGTGACACTGGCCGGCAAGCCGGGCTGTCATATGACGGTAAGGTGTCAGTGCCAGTGTCGAAGGTGCCGTCAACCTGGGAGCACTATTCGATGGTACGACTCGACAAGAAAGCCAAGCGGCTCTACGTGCTGGACACCAACGTCCTGATCCACGACCCCGCTGCCCTCTACCAGTTCGAGGAACACGAGGTGGTCATTCCCATGACCGTTCTCGAGGAACTCGACAAGCACAAGAATGGCCTGCGCGAGATCGCCCGCACCGCGCGCCAGGTCAGCCGTACCCTCTCCGACCTGACCAACGAGGTCTCCTTCGACGAGATTCAGCAAGGCATTCCCATTCCCCGCGCCGGCGGTACCACCCAGGGCCGCCTGCGCTTTCTCTGCTATCCCGAACTCAAGCCCCTGGAACATCTGGAGGAGAGCCCCGACAACCGCCTGCTCGCCGAGACCTGCCGGCTGCGCGACGAACGCCCCGACGCCTCGGTGATCCTGGTTTCCAAGGACATCAACCTGCGCGTCAAGGCCGCCGCACTACGCGTGCCGGTGGAGGATTACCTCACCGACCGTGCCTTCAGCGACAGCGACGCCATGCCCGACGGCGTGCACATCGCCACCCCATCGGCCGGTGGCGATGGCCCCTGGGCCGAGCTCGACGTCGATGTCGCCGTGGAGCGTATCGACCACCACACCTTCTATCAGTTGGAGGGCCCCATTCCCGCCGATTGGCATCTGGGCATGCTGGTGTCGGACAGCGAGAACGGCGCGAGCTTCGAGGCCATCGTGCGCGAGGTGGAGCCGCAGCGAGCACGCCTCGAGCTGCTCACCAACTATCGCCACAAGGCCGGGGTGTGGGGCGTGCACGCCCACGACAGCCGCCAGAACTTCGCCCTCAACCTGCTGATGGACGACGACATCGACCTGGTGACCATCGCCGGCAGCGCCGGCACCGGCAAGACCTTCATGACGCTGGCCGCGGCCTTCCAGCAGACCCTCGACAGCAAGCGCTTCGAGCGTATCGTCTTCACTCGGGCGCCGATCTCCATGGGGGAAGACATCGGCTATCTGCCGGGCACGGAGGAAGAGAAGATGTCGCCGTGGATGGGGGCTTTCCACGACAACATGGACAACCTGCTGCGCGACGAGAGCGGCGAAACCAGCTGGGACAACGGCGCCACGCGCCAGCTGCTCGGCTCGCGGGTACAGATCCGCGCGCCCGGCTTCATGCGCGGACGCACCCTCAACGACACCTTCCTGATCATCGACGAGGTGCAGAACTTCACGCCCAAGCAGATCAAGTCGCTGGTGACCCGCGCCGGCCGCAACACCAAGATCGTCTGCCTGGGCAACGTGGGGCAGATCGACACGCCCTACCTCACCGCCAACACCGGCGGCATGGCCGCGGTGGTCCAGCGCTTCCGCGACTGGCCCCACGCCGGACACGTCACGCTGAGAAGCGTCGAGCGCTCGAGGCTGGCACTGGCCGGCGAGGAACTGCTGTAAGCCGCTCCCGGGCGGCCCCGTCGCCCGGGAGCCCGCATCGTCACTTGGCCGGGCGGTTGACGACGTGCTCGATCAGCGCTTCGCGCTCGTCACCCGGCCCCAGCCGCAGCAATTCCTTGGCTTCGGAGTAGAGGCACAGATAGCGCTTGCAGGAGGCGCAGAACACCTTGTCGTCGGGATTGTGCACCTGCGAGGCGCGAAACAGATGGCTGCCACAGCTGGGACAGCCCACCGGCAGACGCAACTCCTCGGACAGATCGTTCATGGTCACTCCCTCCTCGTACGGCGAATGAAACCCGCGTGGATGGACCTTGGGGTGCTCGACGGCAGACTCAAGGCCGCCATGTCGCGCCCCTCATCGTGGGCTCAAAGTCCCAGCTTGTCGGCGACGTAGTCGGCATCCTTGTCGCCGCGCCCGGAGAGGTTGACCAGAATGTGCTGGCCAGCCGGCAGGCTCGGCGCCACGCGCATCGCCCAGGCCACGGCGTGGGCGCTCTCCAGGGCAGGGATGATGCCCTCCACGCGGGAGAGCGTCAGGAAGGCGTCCAGGCACTCGTCGTCGGTGGCCGTCTCGTAGTCGACCCGCCCACTCTCCTTGAGGTAGCTGTGCTGCGGCCCCACGCCGGGGTAGTCGAGCCCCGAGGCGATGGAGTGCACCGCCATCGGGTTGCCGGCCTCGTCTTCCAGCACGTAGCACGCCATGCCGTGGATCTCGCCGGGCCTGCCCAGCGTCAGGGTCGCCGAATGGCGCGGCGTGTCGAGCCCCTCGCCGGCCGGCTCCACGCCCACCAGATGGACGTCCGCATCGTCGAGAAAAGCGGTGAACATGCCGATGGCGTTGGAGCCGCCGCCCACGCAGGCGGTCACGTGGTCGGGCAGGCGGCCGTGGCGCTCGAGGAACTGGCTGCGCGCCTCGCGACCGATGATCGACTGGAAGTCGCGCACCATCTTGGGAAAGGGATGCGGGCCCACCACCGAGCCGATGGCGTAGATGAAGTGCTGCGGATCCTTGAGATACTCCTCGAAGGCGCTGTCCACGGCGTCCTTGAGGGTGGCGGTGCCGCGGGTCACCGGAATGAGCGTCGCCCCCAGGATCTTCATCTTGGTGACGTTGGGGTGCTCTTTCTCGATGTCCACCTGCCCCATGTGGATCTCGCAGGGAATGCCCACCAGGGCACAGGCGGTGGCCAGCGCCACGCCGTGCTGACCGGCACCGGTCTCGGCGATCACCTTGGTCTTGCCCATGAACTTGGCGAGCAGCGCCTCGCCCAGGCAGTGGTTGATCTTGTGCGCACCGGTGTGGTTGAGGTCTTCGCGCTTGAGGTGGATCTGCGCGCCGCCGAGCTTTTCGGAAAGCCGCCGGGCGTGGAAAATCGGGCTGGGCCGGCCCACGTAGTCGGCGAACAGATCGGCCAGCTCGGTCTGGAAGTCCTCGCGGACGCGGATCTCCTCGTAGGCGGCATCGATCTCGTCCATGATCCGCTTGAGCTCGGGCGGAATGTGCTGGCCCCCGAAACGACCGAAGAACCCCTGGGCATCGGGCAGGTTGGCAAAGGGCGACTCACTCATGTTGGCGATCCTGACAGGCGATAGGTGAAAAATGGATTCCAATATCCTGCCCCGCCGCCGCGTCGCTGTCGAGGCGACCTTGGACGCGTTCAGGATGCGAGACAGAGTCCCAGATTGAGCAGCGCCAGACTCGTCAACAGCACCGCCACATTGAGGCCCAGCAGCGGAGCGAGCAGCGAGACGTCGCTTGTCCGGGTGAGCGGCGGCAACCGCCATAGCCGCCATGCCAGCCACAGCGCTGCGGGCAGCACAAGCCACATCAGCCAGGTTTCGACAGGCAGCCATCCGGTGGCGACGAACGGCGGGATCGACAGAAAGGCAGCCAGCACCAGGACCGCCACCCAGCGTGCCGCGTGAGTGCTACCCAAGGCGATGGCCAGATGGTAGCGCCCGACGCTGCGGTCCGCCTCGATGTCCGGCAGCTGATTGGCCAGCAGCAAGGCACTGGCCAACAGGGTGGGCGCCAGGGAGGCGGCCAGCGCCGTGGCCGAGACGCCCCCGGTGAGCGCCTGGTAGGCCCCCACCACCATCAGGGTGCCGAAGCCGATGCCGGGCGCCAGCAGGCAGAGCCAGGGGCGGCGGGTCAGCCAGCCGGTGTAGGCGAGCACCAGCCCCACTCCGATCAGGCCATAGAGCAGCATGACCGGGCCGGTGCGCCACGTGAACCAGGCACCGATGGCCACCACCCCCGCCAGGCACAGGTACGCCGCGAGACGCACGGCATTGGCCGCCTCGGGCCGCTCGATCAGCGTCCCGCTGCCGCCGGAGAAGGGCGTACGCTGGGTCTGTCGGTCCAGACCGCTGTGGAGGTCATGGTGCTCGTTGAAGAGATTCACCGCCGCATGAGCCAGCACGGCGGCCAGCAGCACCAAGCCGATGTCCACGGCGGCCGGGGCGTACCCGTCTACCCAGGCCGCGGTCACCGCCAGGCCAACGCACAGCGGCGCCAGCAGCAGGAAAGGCGGACGCGCGCAGCGCCAGCAGGCGACCAGGTGACGCCCCGCCAACCAACTGGCCACTGCCCTAGCGTTCCAAGCGTTCGGAGAGCCACCGCCCGATGTCGGCCACCTGCTGCGGGCAGACGGCATGGGCCATGGGATACTGGCGATAGGTGGCCGGATGCCCCAGCGCTTTGACCTTCTCGTAGCCGGCCTTGCCCAGTGCCTCGGGCACCACCGGGTCGAAGCTGCCGTGGTGCACCTCGATGGGCAGTTCGCGGTTGGCTTCGGCGAGCTGGATGGAGTCGGCGGTGGCGAAGTAGGTGGACATGGCCAGCAGGCCGCCCAGCGGTTCCTCGAAGGAGAGCGCTGCCTCGTAGGCCACCGCGCCACCTTGGGAGAAGCCGGCCAGGATGATGCGCCGGCCGTCGATGCCGTGGGCGATCTGCTCGCGCACGAGTTCCTGGATGCGTGCGACGGATTCGCGCAGCTGGGTTTCATCGACGCGGCGGTCGAGGCTCATTTCGAGAATGTCGTACCACGCCGGCATCACCATGCCGCCGTTGATGGTGACAGGGAGGCGCGGCGCATGAGGCAGGATGAAGCGCACGCTGGCGTCGCGGGGCAGCTCGAGGGCCGGTACCAGCGGTTCGAAGTCACGACCGTCGGCGCCCAGACCGTGAAGAATGAATACGCAGGCGTCGGCAGGTTCGCCGTTCCGGGGTTCGATGATCAGCTCATCGGGTTGGCTCATGATGACGTCTCGCAGTCGCGTGAAAGCCGTCACCCTACCGCAATCGTCCGAATGCGGCGACCATGCATTGCGTGGCTCCGCCCTCCACACGCAAAAAGGCCCGCTTGCGCGGGCCTTTTTTCCGACTGCCGAGGCAGTCGCATCAGATCAAAGGGCGTTCAGCCGATGACCTTGATGTTGGACGCCTGCAGGCCTTTCTTGCCCTGGGTGACGTCGAAGGAGACCTTCTGGCCGTCCTGCAGGGACTTGAAGCCTTCGGCCTGAATCTCGGAGAAGTGCGCGAACAGGTCGTCGCCGCTCTCGTCCGGAGAGATGAAGCCGAAGCCCTTGGTGTCGTTGAACCACTTGACGGTACCGGTAGCCATGATCGAATTCCTCGAATAGCGTTTGATTTGCCGGGAGATACCCGAGTTGCAGTGGGTAAAACAAGAAACTTTCACCGGGAAATCGACGCCATGAGCGTTTCGATGACCACTTGCGATGTTCCACTTGCTAACCAACTGCGCGCAGCATGCGCTCTTGTCGGGCTCAGGTCAAACACTATTTGCACCCGATGACGAAATAATGACTCCACCGATCTCTGCAACCCGCCTCATTCGCCGGCCAGGATCCAGCCCGCCGCCTTCTCGGCGATCATCAGAGTCGGCGAATTGGTGTTGCCGCTGGTGATGGTGGGCATGACGCCGGCGTCCACCACGCGCAGGCCGGCCACGCCGTGCACCCGCAGGTGCGGGTCGACCACCGCCAGCGGATCGTCGTCGCGCCCCATCTTCGTCGTGCCCACCGGATGAAAGATGGTGGTGCCGATGTCGCCGGCCAGCCGCGCCAGCTCGTCGTCCGTCTGGTACTCGAGGCCCGGCTTGAACTCCTCCGGTTCGTACCTGGCGAAGGCGGGCTGCTCGGCAATACGCCGGGTAACGCGCAGCGAATCCGCTGCCACCTGACGATCCTCGGGGGTACTCAGGTAGTTGGGCACGATGGCCGGCGCCTGGCGCGGGTCGCGACTCTTGATGCGCACCGTGCCACGGCTGGTGGGGTTGAGGTTGCACACGCTGGCGGTGATCGCCGGGAAGTCGTGCAGCGGCTGGCCGAAGGCCGGCAGGCTCAGCGGCTGGACGTGGTACTCGATGTTGGGGTGCTCGAATGCCTCGCTGCTGCGGGTGAAGGCGCACAGCTGGGAAGGCGCCATGCTCATCGGTCCAGAACGCTTCAGCGCGTATTCCAGGCCGATCTTGGCCTTGCCGACCAGCGAGTTGGCCAGGGTGTTGAGCGTCTTGGCCCCCTTGACCTTGTACACCGAGCGGATCTGCAAGTGGTCCTGCAGATTCTCGCCGACGCCGGCAAGCTCCGCGACCAGTGGGATGTCGTGCTCGGCCAGCAGCTCGGCCGGCCCGATGCCGGAGAGCTGCAACAGCTGCGGCGAGCCGATGGCCCCGGCGGAGAGGATCACCTCACGGGAGGCTCGGGCGGCCACCCCGCCCTCGCCGGCGCGCGTGACCTGCACGCCCGTGCAGCGTGGCTCGCCTGCCGGCCCTGTCTCGAAGGTGAGCTTCTCGACCTGGGTGGAATGCCACAGGGTGAGATTGCCGCGCGCTTCGACCCCGCGCAGAAAGGCTTTAGAGGTGTTCCAGCGAAAGCCGCTGCGCTGGTTGACCTCGAAGTAGTCGACGCCCTCGTTGTCGCCGCGGTTGAAGTCGCGGGTACGCGGAATGCCCGCTTCCACGGCGGCGGTGGCGAAGTCATCGAGCACCTGCCACTTGAGGCGCTGCTTCTCCACCCGCCACTCGCCGCCGTGGCCGTGATAGTCGCGGTGGGCAGCATCGGCATCGCCGCCGTCGTCCAGGCGCTGATGGTCTTCGTGTTTCATGAAGTCGGGCAGGCAGTTTTCCCAGCGCCAGTCGGGCTCGCCGGTGAGTTCGGCCCAATGGTCGTAGTCGCGGGCCTGGCCGCGAATGTAGAGCATGCCGTTAATGCTCGAGCAGCCGCCCAGGGTCTTGCCGCGGGGGTAGATCAGCGAACGGCCGTTGAGGCCGACATCCGGCTCGGTGCGAAAACGCCAGTCGGTGCGCGGGTTGTCAATGCAGTAGAGATAGCCCACCGGGATGTGGATCCAGTGGTAGTTGTCGCGACCGCCGGCCTCGATCAACAGCACCCGGTTGGCGGGATCGGCGCTCAGGCGGTTGGCCAGCAGGCAGCCGGCGGTGCCGGCGCCCACGATGATGTAGTCGAATTCTTGTGTCTTGTCGGCCATGGCGTGCTCTCTCTTAACAGCCACCGGCATATGCAGCGGCCATAGATTTTATTGTCTTCCCGTGGCGGTATCGCTCGAGGCTTACTTGTGGGTCGGCATGGCGAACTCGGCACCCGCATTGATGGAGTCGGACCAGCGCTGCATGATCGACTTCTGCTTGGTGTAGAAGCGCACGCCCTCCTCACCGTAGGCGTGGGTGTCGCCGAACAGCGAGCGCTTCCAGCCCCCGAAGCCGTGCCAGGCCATGGGCACCGGAATCGGCACGTTGATGCCCACCATGCCCACCTGAATGCGGCGCCCGAACTCGCGAGCCACGCTGCCGCTCTCGGTGAAACAGCTCACGCCGTTGCCGAACTCGTGATCGTTGATCAGCTCGATGGCGGTGGCCACGTCGGGTACCCGCACGCAGACCAGCACCGGACCGAAGATCTCCTCTTTATAGATGGTCATCTCCGGGGTGACGTGGTCGAACAGGGTGCCGCCCATCCAGAAGCCCTCGGCGCAGCCCTCTCCGGTGGTGGCGGCGTCGAAGTCGCGGCCGTCGACCACCAGCTCGGCGCCCTCTGCCACGCCCTTGTCGATGTAGCCGGTGATGCGCTGGTGCGCCTGGGCGGTGACGATGGGGCCCATCTCGGCGTCGAGCTCCATGCCGTTCTTGACCTTCAGCGTACGGGCACGCTCGGCCAGCCGCGGCACGAGCTCGTCGGCCACGTCGCCCACCAGCACCGCCACGCTGATCGCCATGCAACGCTCGCCGGCACTGCCGTAGGCGGCGCCGGTCAGGGCATCCACGGCCTTGTCGAGGTTAGCATCGGGCATCACCACCATGTGGTTCTTGGCCCCGCCCAGGGCCTGAACGCGCTTGCCGTGGTGCGCCCCGCGCTCATAGATGAGATTGGCGATGGGCGTGGAGCCGACGAACGAGAGCGCCTGGACGTCGGGGTGCTCGATCAGCGCCTCGACGCTCTCCTTGTCGCCCTGCACAACGTTGAACACGCCGTCGGGCAGCCCGGCTCGCTCGAGCAACTCGGCGATCAGCAGCGAGGCGCTGGGGTCGATGGGGCTCGGCTTGAGGATGAAGGTGTTGCCGGTGGCGATGGCCACGGGGAACATCCACATCGGCACCATGGCCGGGAAGTTGAAGGGTGTGATGCCGGCCACCACGCCCAGTGGCTGGCGCATCGTCCAGTTGTCGATGCCGGTGCTCACCTGCTCGGTGTAATCGCCCTTGAGCAGTTGGGGCACACCGCAGGCGAACTCGACGATGTCGATGCCACGCGCCACCTCGCCCTGGGCGTCGGTAAAGACCTTGCCGTGCTCGCGGGTGATGGCGCGGGCGAGTTCGTCCTTGTGCGCATTGAGCAGCTCCAGGAACTTGAACAGCACCCGGGCACGGCGAATCGGCGGGGTATCGGCCCAGGCCGGAAAAGCGGCCTTGGCGGCGGCTACGGCGGTATCGACATCGCCGTGCGAGGCGAGCGCCACCTGGCCGGAAACGGCCCCGGTCGCGGGATTGAACACCTCCTGCACACGCCCGGACTCACCGGCGGCGGGCTGGCCGTTGATATAATGCGAGATAGCGTTCATGGTCATGGCGTGGATTCCTGTGGCGATCGTCATGGGGGTATATGCGGCGTTATCGCCCTAGCCTAGCGTCACGGGGCGGCGAATCAATTGAGAAATCCGTAAGCGAGATATAAGCTCCGCTGATATCAGCCAGCCACCAGAAGCACTCTACCAGCCTCTTCGGCAGACACAGCCATGCACGATCTGCAGACCCTGCGCGCCTTCGTCACCGTCGCCCACGAAGGCAGCGTCTCACGCGCCGCCGAACGTCTGCATCTGACGCAGCCGGCGATCAGCCTCAAGCTCAAGCAGTTGCAGGAAAGCCTGGGGCTGTCGCTGTTCCGCCGCCGCCCCCAGGGGCTCGCACTCACCTCCGACGGCCAGGCCCTGCTGCCCGCCGCCGAGAAAGCCCTGGCCGCCGCAGCGGCATTCGAGTCCAATGCCCGGGCACTGCATCGCACCCTGCGCGGGCGTCTGCGCATCGGCACCATCGTCGATCCCGAATTCATCCGCCTGGGCGCTTTCCTGCGCGGCCTGGTGGCTCGCGCACCGCAGCTCGAGACCGAGCTCTCCCACGGCATGAGCGGCAGCGTTCTCGAACGTCTGCGCCGCGATGAACTCGACGTGGGTTTTTACCTGGCGCCGCCAGGCGAAGGACCGGGCGAGGCGGGGCCGGAAATCGCCCATCGCGAGCTGACCCATTTCGACTACCACGTCATCGCCCCTCCCGGCTGGGCGCATCGCCTGGGCAGCGCCGATTGGCCCCGACTCGCCGCGCTGCCGTGGATCGTCACACCTGCCGATTCCGCCCACCACCGGCTGTTGCACGGCGCTCTCGACCCGCTGGGCCTCACACCCCACGGCGTTGCCCAGGTGGACCAGGAAGCCTGCATGCTCGATCTGGTGCGTGCCGGCGTGGGACTCAGCCTGGCGCGGGATGCTCTCGCCATGGCCGAACGCCAAGAGCGCGGCCTGACCGTCGCCGAAGGCGTGCGCCTGCCCTGCGCGCTGTGCTTCGTGTGGCAACGCAGCCGCAGCGAAGAACCCGTCATCGCCGAGGCCCTGGAGGTGCTGGCCGGCGTATGGGGCCGCGGCAGCGATTGACGATCGCTGCGGCACACCCGGCGTCGACGGTCCCTCTGCCACGCCCGCAAAAAAGTCTTGACTCGGTCCCGATGGCTGGCTAGCTTGAAACGCATTACGTGGTCTGACCATCAGATCATACAACCATGGAACGAATGGCCAAGAGCACAAACCATGAAGATTGAGCCGCTTGAAAAGAAGAGCTTGAGTGATGACGTGGTGGCGAAGATAAAGTCCATGATCGTCAGCGGTGAGCTCAAGGAAGGCGATCGCATTCCCAGCGAACGCGAATTGTGCGAGCAGTTTGGCGTCAGCCGCGCTTCGGTTCGTGAAGGCCTCAAGATCTTGTCGCTGCAAGGGCTACTCAGCAGAACTAACGCAGGAACCGTCATCACCACGAACTTTTCCTCCATCCTGGAAGAAACCCTCGCGTTGAAAATCCTTCTCAACGATTGCAGCTACGACGATGTCACCGAGGCACGCCTATTGCTGGAAATCACCATGGTGCGGCTCGCAGCAGAGCGGATCGAGCCGCACGATATCGGCATCATGGCCAAACAGCTGGATCTGATGATCAAGGCTGAAAAGGAAGACGATAACGACGATTACGTGCTGGCGGACATTGCCTTCCACCAGCAAATTGCAAAAGCATCCCAAAGCCGCGTACTGACAAGCCTGTACAACGCAATAATAACGCTCGTCTTCAGAGTCCAAAAAACCGTCGGTTACGACAAACCGGTCATGAAAGAGTCCATAAAATTTCATGGCAAGATCCTGGAGGCTTTGAAGAACAATGATGCGGAGCTGGCCGAGGAAGAAATGCGGCTCCACCTGCTAGACGTCCAGAAACGACTCAACCATCTGGTGAAGAAAGACACAATAAAAGGAGGTGTCTAACGATGTACGTCCGTTACAAGCACAATGACAAAACCCATTACGGATTCATGAGTGATGAAACGATAACCAGGCTGGAAGGCGACATCTTCGGCCAATTCGATCTGAGCGACGACAGCGTACCTTCCGCATCGGTTACTTTGCTGGTGCCTTGCGAACCCACGAAAATCGTCTGCGTGGGCCTCAACTATCTCGATCATGCCAGGGAAATGAACGAAGAGCTGCCCAAGGCACCTCTACTGTTCCTGAAACCCCCGACAACCGTCATTGCCGACCGTGACGAGATCGTCGCACCCAGCGATGCCGGGCGTCTCGACCATGAGGGCGAACTCGCCATCGTGATCGGGAAAAAGGCCAAGAACGTTTCGCCGGATGAAGCCGAAGACGTGATATTCGGGTTCACTTGCGCCAACGACTTCACGGCCAGAGCGATTCAACTGGGCGACAAACAGTGGACGCGAGGAAAGTCTTTCGACACCTTCTGCCCGCTCGGGCCCGGAATCGTCAAAGAGATCGACCAAGACGATGCCAGCATCCAACTGACGGTCAACGGCGAAGTCCGGCAGAGTTCCAACATCAACATGTTCATTTTCGGCGTCAACGAAGTCGTCAGCTATATATCGAAGTGCATGACGCTTCTCCCCGGCGACGTGATCCTCACTGGCACCCCCCATGGCGTAGGCCCGGTCAATGCCGGCGATGAAATGGCGGTCAGCATTGACGGAATCGGCACGCTCACCAACAGATTGAATATCGCATAACGACGATATCATTCAGCACTGCATAAAAAGACGCTACAGCCAATGATGTAGCGCCAGCTCTTACTACGTTCCAAAGAGACAACAATGACAAGAGAGAAAGACATGAAACCTTCGGTATTGATGACGGACACTATCTTCCCCGACACATCACTAGAGCAGGAAGTGTTCGCGGAGGAAGGCATCGAGTTCACGCTAAGCCCCTCACAGGACGTAAAAACCCTCGCCGAGAGCGGTAAATCCGCCGATGCGCTACTGGTCGTATACGCAAGCGTAGGCGCAGACATCATCGAACAACTCGAACACTGCAAGGTCATCGTCAGAGCCGGTATCGGGTACAACAACGTCGATCTCGAGGCCGCCTCTCGCAAGGGCATCCGGGTCGCCAATGTGCCTGACTACTGCCAAGGAGAAGTGGCCGATCATACCCTGGGTATCTTCCTGGCGCTGGCTCGGAGGATATGTCATCTCAATCAACGGGTGAAAGAAGGAAACTGGAACGCCAACGAAGGGAAATCGGCACCTAGGCTGCAGGGAAAGACCTTTGGCTTGCTCGGATGTGGCGCGATCGGCCAGGAGGTAGCACAACGTGCCATGGCCTTTGGTCTCGAGGTCGTGGCATACGACCCTTACGCTTCTCCCGAAGCCCTTTCACAGCACGGCATTCGCAAGATCGAAGATATCGATCAGCTTTATCGTGAAGCCGACTTCCTATCACTCCACTTGCCGCTGACTGAGAGCACCAAGCACATCATCGACAGGACGGCCCTCTCCAAGATGAAGAGGAGCGCAATGATCATCAACACGTCTAGAGGAGGACTCATCGAAGAAAACGACTTATACACCGCTTTGATAGAGAACCGCATAGCCGGAGCAGCAATCGACGTACTGGAGACCGAACCTCCGCAGAGCACGCCGGCACTGTTCGGACTGGACAACGTCATCATCACTCCCCATACGGCCTTCTTGTCCCAAGACTCCGTAGCAGAGCTCCGCAAGAAAGCATCGCTTGAAGTTGCGAGAACGCTGCGTCTCGGCACACCCGCTCACCCCGTTAACTGAAAACCAACAACAAGACTCCAGACGAGGACAACGACATGACAACGACAAAAATGAGAAACACCTTCGCCATTGCCGCCTGTACTTTGCTGACTGCACTGCCCATCAGCGCCATCGCCCAGCAGACGGTCAACATAAAACTGGCACATAACGGTAACACCAACCCAGATGATCCCCAGAATGTTGGGGTCGACGCCTTCAAGGAGATGGTGGAAGAGCGGTCCAATGGATCGATCAGCGTCCAGATCTATCCCGCAGGGCAGCTCGGCGACGCACGCACGATCGTAGAAGGCATTCAGCTGGGCACGATCGAGATGGGCGACGTCGAGAACGGTCCAATGGGCGGCTTCGTGCCCGAGGCCATGCTGTGGGACCTTCCCTTCATTTTCCGTGATATCGAGCACGCCCACAAAGTACTCGATGGGGAAATCGGTCAGTCCGTACAAGAAGAGTATCTGGAGGCTGGAATACGCCACCTGGCATACAATGACGGTGGCTTCAGGTATTTCACCAATGATCAGCGCCCCATTCGTACCATGGATGACCTGGAAGGCCTCAAGATCCGGGTGATGGAAAGCGAAGTCATGGTCGACACGCTGAATGCCTTTGGCGCCTCTGCCGTTCCAATGTCATTTGGCGAACTGTACACCGCTCTTCAGCAAGGCGTCGTTGACGGTCAGGAAAATCCCATGAACCTGATCTACAGCCAACGCTTCTACGAGGTTCAGGACTACCTCTCATTGAGTGGACATTTCTACTATCCCCGCCAATACATTGCATCCAACGAATGGTGGCAGTCGTTGAATGATGAGCACCAAGAAATCATCGCTGAAGCGGCAAAAGAGGCCTCCAACATCCAGCGTGACTCTCTCGACGACTATGAAATCGAGATGCGCAAGGTTCTAGAAGAACATGGCATGGAGATCAATGAGGTCGAGAAGGAAGCGTTCATCGAAACGGCATTCGAGGAGATCTACCCCAGCTACTATGAAACGCTAGGTAGCGGTGATCCGGAAAAGGGTGAAGACATCGTCAAGGCCGTCATGGCAACCGAGTGACCTCTTCGCCGGGAGCGGGCTAGTGACGCTCCCGGCACTCCTTTCTTCCATGACACTTGCGAAAGGAACCGATGATGACCGACAAGAAGAGCAGTCGTGCAGTGCGCTGTCTCGACAAGACCATCAAGACTGGGATCGTCTTCATGATGATTGCCATTGCCTCCCTGACCTTCTATCAGGTGGTCATCAGGTATGGCTTCAACAGATCGAGCTCATGGAGCGAAGAGGCCATTCGCTTCATTTTCATTTGGTGCAGCTTCCTCACGATCGCCATGGGCGTTCGAGAAAAGCTACACATCGGCATCAACATCATCGTCAGCCTTTTCAGTGAGAGACTACAGAAAATCATCGAGATCGTCGGTTACATTGCCATCATGTTTTTCTCTGGGAACCTCGTTTACTACGGCTGGGGAGTCGTCATGTCAACTCGGTCGCAGACATCCCCTGCACTCGGTATTCCCATGAGCTGGATCTATCTATCCGTACCCGTCATGGGGGCCATCATCTTGTTCTACTGCATCATTGAAATAATGAACACCAAAAATGAACTGAGACTGCTGGGCAAGGGGAGGTGACATGCTGCTCGTTCTACTTTCGGTACTCGTCGCCTGCTTCATCATCAATATTCCCATTGGCTTCGCCATGGGAATCGCCACACTGGCCAGCCTTACCGCTAGTGGCATGATGCCCATCGAAATGCTGCCGCAACGAATGGTCGCCGGCATCAACTCGTTTCCACTGCTGGCCATCCCCCTGTTCATGATGGCGGGCGCCATCATGGAGCGGGGTGGCATTTCTAGGCGAATCGTCGAGCTGGCGAGTTCCCTGGTGGGGCATTTTCAGGGTGGTCTCGCCGCTGTCTCTGTGATGGCATGTGCGTTCTTCGCCTCGATTTCCGGTTCGGCCCCCGGTACTGCCGCTGCCGTCGGTGAGCTCACCATCCCGGAAATGGTCAAGCGTGGCTACTCGAAGAGCTATGCATCTTCCGTTGTTGCTTCAGCATCGTGCCTGGGCGTGGTAATCCCCCCTAGCATCACTTTCATCTTGTTCGGCATCGTCGCCAACGTTTCCATCGGCCAACTCTTTATAGCGGGAATCATTCCCGGTGCTTTACTCGCTTCCGCGTTGATCGTCGCCAGCATCGTGCGCTCGCACCGGCTGGGGTATCCAGCAGAGCAGAAGCAAGACTGGAAACAGCGGTGGCAGAGCTTCATCAACTCATCGCTTGGCATCTTGATGCCGGTCATCATTCTCGGTGGCATCATGACCGGGGCATTCACGCCAACGGAATCGGCGGGTATCGCGGTCGTCTATGGTTTGATCGTAAGCTCCCTGATTTACAAGGAACTGAGCTGGAAAGATCTGCCCCCTATCTTCTACAAGGCGGCCTTGAACTCGGCCATGATCGTGCTTCTCATTGCCGTTGCCAGCCCGTTCGGCTGGATCATGACCGTCGAGCAAGTGCCCCAGATGGTTTCCAGCACCATGCTTGGCATTTCCAGCAACGTTTATCTCATCCTGATGCTGATGATTGTGCTGTACCTCATACTCGGCACTTTCATGGAAACCGGTGCCATCATTCTGTTGGTCGTACCGATCTTCTCTCCTATCGCGCAGCAGCTGGGAGTCGACATGGTTCACTTCGGCGTCATCACCGTCGTGGCATTGGCCATCGGCATGGCAACGCCGCCCGTCGGCATCACGCTATTCGCCACTTGCAGCATATCAGGCGTTTCGATCGGACAGCTTTCATGCATGATCGTCCCGTTCTTGTTAACACTGATCGGGTGCCTGATCCTACTGGCCTTCATACCCATGCTTTCGACCTTCCTTCCGAAACTGGTGTTTGCATTGTAATGAGCCGCAACCGAGCTTTCTCGAGTACCGCTCGGCAACACGAGCGGGAATCATCGGCATCGAATCGGCTCGGGCAATCGCCCCGAGCCGACTGGTTCGACCGTCTCATGCATTGACAGCCGAACCCGCGCACCCTGCAATGGCCGCTCGTTTCATCGCAAGGAGCCGCGCCATGCCTCGTCACCCTCTTCCACTGCGTTACAGCGCCTACGTCGCCAGCCTGCTGGGTCTGGCGGTGAGCCTCGCCGGACTCACCGCCAGCGCTCTATGGGGCTGGGGCGTGCTGGGCTTCGGCCTGCTTGCCGCCCTGGGCAGCTACGATCTGCTCCAGCGGCGGCACACGGTGAGCCGCAACTACCCCATCCTGGCCCACCTACGCTACAACCTGGAGTCGGTGGGTCCCGAGATACGTCAGTATTTCATCCAGCCGGATACCGAGGCGGCGCCTTTCTCCCGCGAGCAGCGTCGCCTGGTCTATCAGCGCGCCAAGGGGGTGAGCGACAAGCAGCCCTTCGGCTCGCTGCATGACATGGCCGCACCGGGCTACGAGTGGATGAGCCCATCGCTGGCGCCCGCGCCCAACGATCCCGCGGATTTTCGCATCACCGTCGGCGCGGAACGCGAACGCCCCTACTCGGCGAGCGTCTTCAACATCTCGGCGATGAGCTTCGGGGCACTTTCGTCCAATGCCATAGCCGCGCTCAACCAGGGCGCCAGGGAGGGCGGTTTCTACCACGATACCGGCGAAGGGGCGATCTCGCCCTACCATCGCCATGGCGGCGACCTGGTATGGGAGATCGGCTCCGCCTACTTCGGCTGCCGCGACGAAGCTGGCCGCTTCGACCCCAATCGCTTCCGCGACCATGCCAGGCAGGACGCGGTGAAGATGGTGGAGATCAAGCTCTCCCAGGGTGCCAAGCCTGGCCACGGCGGCATCCTGCCCGCCGCTAAAGTCACCGCCGAGATCGCCAGCACCCGCGGTGTACCGCCGGGCGAAGACGTGATTTCCCCCGCGGCCCACTCGGCCTTCACCACGCCGCGCGAGCTGATCGCCTTCATCGTGCGTCTGCGCGAACTTTCCGGCGGCAAGCCGGTGGGCATCAAGCTGGCCATCGGCCACCCCTGGGAGTGGTTCGCCATCGTCAAGGCAATGCTCGATACGGGCGAACATCCGGACTTCGTGGTGGTGGACGGCGGCGAGGGCGGCACCGGCGCCGCGCCGCTGGAGTTCATCAACCGACTGGGCATGCCGCTCACCGAGGCACTGTTGCTGGTGCACAACACCCTGGTGGGCGCCGGGTTGCGCGACCGGGTGAAGGTCGCGGCTGCCGGCAAGATCATCAGCGCCTTCGACATCGCCCGCGCCATGGCGCTGGGCGCCGACTGGTGCAACGCCGCGCGCGGCTTCATGTTCGCCCTGGGCTGCATCCAGGCCCGCACCTGCCACACCGACCGCTGTCCCAGCGGCGTGGCCACCCAGGACCGCCTGCGCGGCAGCCGGCTGGATGTCGCCAACAAATCACAGCGCGTGGCGCGCTTCCATGCCCATACCGTCAACGCCCTGGGCGAGATGTTGGGTGCAGCCGGCCTCGACCACCCTTCCCAGTTGGGGCCGGAACACGTGTTGCATCGGGTATCGCGTCACGAGGTGAAAAGCTTTGCCGCCCTTCATGACTTTCTCATGCCCGGTGAACTGCTCGAGGTGGGCGCCGGCCAGCACCCCGTGTTCCACGAGTTCTGGGAAGCCGCCAACGCCGACAGCTTCGCCCCGCCCGAGCCGGTGGCCCGGCTGAGGGAGAGCAAGCTGGTGTAGTCAACATGAACCCAGCATGAACGACACGTTAAGGCCCCGGCAAGGCGCCATGTCGTACAAGGATCACGTCCGTTCTTACCCAACGAGGAGTGATCCCATGAACTGGCTCGACACCGAACACCGCTACGGCCTCGTCTCCCGCGCACTGCACTGGTCCATGGCAGTGCTGGTTCTGGTCATGCTGGCCAGCGACCTCTGGATGGAGGCCCTCGAACACCTCGGCAAAGCCAGCCTGATGGACCTGCACAAGAGCATCGGCATGCTACTGCTGGTCCTGTTGGCGCTCCGGCTGGTGTGGCGTTGGTACAACCGCGGCCGCCTGCTGCCACCAGCCCACTGGCGCCTCGCCGCCCATCTCGGCCACCTGGCTCTCTACGCCCTGCTGCTGTTCATTCCGGTCAGTGGAGTGCTCGCCGCCTGGGGAAGCGGCCATGGCATCGACGTCTTCGGGCTGTCACTCGTTCCTGCCGGCCCCGAGATCGAATGGCTCGAGGAGGCCTTCGAGGAAACCCACGAAGTCCTCGCCAACCTGCTGTGGCTGACTATCGGCGGGCATGTACTCGCCGCCTTCGCCCATCAGTTCCTGCTGGCGGACAGAACGCTGAAGCGCATGGCATGAGGAAACCCAATGCTCGCCGACTCGGCCAGCCGGACCGTGCCAAGCGTCTGGCAGTGAACAGAGGCCAGGACAATATCGTCAGGGCAGTGCACGACATAAGGATGCCTTAAGCCAGCTCGGCGACAGTGCAGCCTCCGTCCACACAGGGGGCTCGCATGTTTCCATTCACTTACCTGCGCCGGCATACTGCCATGCGCCGCTTGGGGCGGCGCCTCGAAGGAGCTTTCAAGGCCTGGATCTACCGAGCGTTGCCGAAGAGCTCCCGGCTACCCCGGACGGCGGCGCTGTGATGGTTACCCTGAAGGCCGAAGACATCCGCCTGACCCTGAACGAAGCGCCCGGCGGCGGCTTACGTGCCGAGACGACATTGTCCCGCAACCGGGCGAACCCGTTTCATTCTCCAGGAGGACCCGGGGCGGGGTCGCCCTACTGATCTCGGCCGGCGTGCTGTTGCTGGCCGCGGGCGTGCTGGGGGCTGGCTGGGAGCCGATAGAACTACCGCTTGGACTGGTCAGTCTCGGAGCCGCGGCGGTCGCGATGTTGCACCATGGGCGCTGGTGGGATGAGGAGAGGCTCGAGGAGGCCAACAGTCTGATACTGGCCAGCCTGATCACTCTGGCAGGCTTTCATTTCATGGCCTGAGACGGGAGTGACAACCGTACCGAGGTGATGGCTCGTCCCTGACAATTCCTCGTCCATGAAACGGGCCCGACACGAGTCTCTCGCACCGGGCCCGTCGCGTGGATGAAGGAATCGACGGGGCCGCGCCCCGGCGAAAGGGAGTCAGTCGACCTCCACCTCGATGACGTCGCGCTCACCCTGGCGACTCTTCACCTCGAGCTCACGGCCGTCGGTATCGTAGCCCTCGATCTCGATGCGCCCGTCGCGGTCGACCTGGAGCTCCGCGAACTCGGCCATGCCCTCGGCCACGGCACTCTCCATCGCCAGGCGTACGTCCGCTTCACTCATACCCCAGGCACCGCCCTCGCGGCGCTTGCGCTCTTCCTCGAGGCTCTCGCCGCTCGCCAGCGAGAGGCGCACTTCCGCCTGCCACTCATCATCGAGCCAGCCTTCGACCTCCACGCTCTCGTCCCGCTTGACCTCGATCTCCTGGTAGTGGGTGAAGCCGAAAGCCGCGGCCTGTTCCAGCACGCCGTCCAACCGCTCCACCGGCAGGCGTCGGTCATCGTCAGCATGGGCCGCGCCGGCGGCAAGCAGCAGGGTGGCCAGGGAAGTGGTCAGAATCGTCTTGCGTGTCATGGGTACTACCTCCGTTTTTTGGTGCCCCGTTGATGGGTGCCGCTCCGTTGTATCACCGGCCACCTTGCCCTGAGCTGACGGCGCCGTTCATGCTGTATTCATGTTCGAACTGGCATCCTACCCACCATGAACTCTCGATATGCCCGCTTATTTCGCCCGCTTACGCTGCCGCTGACCTTGCTGGCCACAGCACTGGCGTTGGCCCTGCCTACGCTTGCCGACGAACACTGGCATGACCTCCACGAAGAGGTACGCCAAGGACGCCTGGTTGCCCTGCCCGACATTCTCGACTGGCTGGAAACGCGTTACCGCGGGCAGGTGCTGGAAGTGGAGCTCGAACGCGACGATGGCGAGTTGCGCTACGAGGTGGAAATGCTCGGCCCTCAGGGGCAGGTCGTTGAGTTCGAGTTCGACGCCGAGAGCGGCAAGCTCATCGGCATGGAGGGCGTCAACATCAACGCCATGCAGCGCGAAGGGGGCGACGAATGAAGGTGCTGCTGGTGGAAGACGATGCGGCTCTCGCCGAGGCTCTGGGCACGGCCCTCGGCGAGGCCGGCATGCTGGTCGAGCAGGCGGGCACGGGCGGCGAGGCGGACTTTCTGGTGCGCACCGAACGCTACGACGCGGTGATCCTCGACCTGGGCCTGCCCGACGGCGACGGCAGCCGCTGGCTCGCCGAATGGCGCGAGGACGCCATCGAGCTGCCGGTGCTGGTGCTCACTGCCCGAACCCGCTGGAACGACAAGGCCGCCGGCTTCTCCGCCGGAGCCGACGACTACGTCACCAAACCTTTCGAGACGGCCGAAGTGCTGTTCCGCCTGCACGCACTCGTTCGCCGCAGCCACGGTCATGCCCACCCCGTACTACGCATCGGCGAGCTGGCCTTCGACACCCATACCGGCAGCGTGACGCTGGCCGGACGCCCGGTCAGCCTGACCGCCCAGGAGTCACGACTGCTGGCGTACCTCGCCCATGCCGCACCGCGGGTGGTCAGTCGCAGCGAACTCGCCGAGCACGTTTACGACCGTGACCACGAGCCCGACTCCAACGTCATCGACGTGCAGATCAGCCGCCTGCGCCGCAAGCTCGGCACGACGCGCATCGAAACGCTGCGCGGCCAGGGTTACCGGCTGGTCGACACGGCCTCATGAGCCATCGCCGCCTATCCCTGACCACGGCTCCGATCGCCATCCGCCTGCTGGCGGCGGCCCTGCTGATCACGCTCGTCACCCTCCCCCTGGCCGGTGCCGGGCTGGCGCATCACTTCTCCACGTCAGCCACTGCAGCCTTCGACGAGCGCCTTGAATCACTGCTCAACGTCGTGATTGCCGGTCTCCACTACGACGCAACCACGCAACGTCTGGAGCACGACACAGCGCTTGGCGACTCGCGCTTCGAGCAAGTGTTTTCAGGCTGGTACTGGCAAATCAGCGACGGCAACGATAACCATCTCACGTCGCGCTCGCTCTGGGACCAGCGTCTACCCACCCGCACTCACGATGACATCGTCTTCCGCAACCTGACCGGCCCCCGCGGGGTTCCACTGCGCATCATCGAGCGCGACATCCAGTTGGCACCGCTCGAGACACCACTGCACATCAGCGTGGCCGTCTCCCGTGAGGAATTGGATGCCACTCTGGACGGGTTCATGACACGCTTGGTGGTGTCCCTCGTCGGCGTGGGAGCGTTGCTGCTCGTGACTCTGGCCCTGCAAGTGCACTGGGGGCTGGCGCCACTGCGCCGCTTGCAGAGCGACCTCGGGGCCGTAGAAACCGGTACCCGCGAAACGCTCGACACTGACCTGCCGGACGAGCTAGCGCGCCTGGCCGGTGCCATCAATGGCGTGCTGGAGCGCGACCGTCGACTGATGGAGCGCGCCCGCCACGCTGCCGGCAATCTGGCCCATGCCCTGAAAACGCCGGTAAGCGTACTCAACACCCTCGCCGAAGGATTCGAGGCCTCTTCCCGATACCGCGTGAAAGCCGAACTCTCGCGCATCGACGAGGCGGTTCGCCACCATCTGGCTCGCGCCTCTGCAGCGGGCGCCAGCGGCCTGAATCGCCGCATTGCCGTCGCCGACACACTCGCCCCGGTACTCGAGGGGCTCGGCCGGCTGGCGATACGTCGCAACATCGTCCTCGACACTGCACTGCCCGGCACCCTGAGCGTGCCCATGGACCCCCAGGATCTGCAGGAACTGACCGGCAACCTGCTGGAGAATGCCCTGCGCTGGGCCCGCCGTCGCGTCTCGCTGAGCGGCGGCAGCGATGCTGACGGAGTGTGGCTAATGATCGAGGACGACGGCCCTGGCATGAGTGCCAGCAAGCGCCGGCAGGCCCTGGCACGCGGTGCCCGTCTCGACGAACGGCACCCCGGGAGCGGCCTTGGCCTGGCCATCGTCAACGAATTGGCGAATCTCTACGGCGGCCGCCTGCGCCTCGACGTCTCGCCGCTCGGCGGTCTGGCCGCCCATGTCTGGCTGCCGACGCAACCGGAGGCTACGTTGAGCTGAGGACTTCCTACATCACCGGCACGCCGGTCACCCAGACGTGGAGATGGAAGGCGAAGAGGTAATAGGCGAGCACGCCGACGATCAGCGTGGCGATGGTCGCGGCCATGCGCGGAGCGGGCCGCTCCGGGCGTCCGCGACGCCGCGCAGCGCGGAAATCGAACACTGCCCACAGCAGGAAGGCACCGAAGAAGACGATGTCGCCCAGCCGGCCGTTGGCCAGCAGGTGGGCGAAGGCCCAGACCTTCACGGCCAGGATCATGGGATGGCCCAGCTTGGTCTGGATGGCATTGCGCGGCACATAGGCTGCCACCAGCATGATGAATGCCGGGATCATCAGCAGGGCCACGAGATGGCGCAATGCCACCGGCGGCTGCCATACCCAGACGGGGTCGAGGCGCACCTGGCCGTAGCCCCAGATGGCGATGGCCAGCCCCACGATCGATACCAGCGAGTAGAGCCCTTTCCAGGGCAGCTCACCCAGGCGTGCCATTTGAGCGCTACGCCAATCGTCGGCCACGATGCGCACCGAATGCACCCCCAGAAAGATCACCAACCCCAGTATCATCACCAGCATGGACAGCGCCTCCATCGGCCAATCGTGAACGAAACGCTGCCAGCCTAGTCGGTCACGGGGCTCGCTGCCAGTGCGGTGTAGCAGGCAAGGCTGGTTCGATCGCGCCAAGGCCGGCGAGCGGCTGTGGAACGGCAGCGGCATCGGCCTGGTGGATTTCGGCGAACAGGGCCGCCCCCGCGAGATTCTCCAGCTCGACGCCCGCGGCTTCGACGTGCGCTTCCCGCCCAGCCGTCAGAATGAAGCCTGACGCCGCCACAGCCGCAGACCGCCGGCCAGCACCAGCCAGGTCATGGCCGCAGCCACTGTATCGTCGAGCACGATGCCGGCCCCGCCCGGCACTGCCTCTGTCAGATTGACCGGCGGTGGCTTGGCGCCATCGAAGGCGCGGTAGACGACGAAGGCACCGGCCATGGCCCACGGATGGCGTGCCGCCCCCTGGCCGAGCACGGCCACTGGAAAGGCAACGATCTCGTCGAGAACAATACGCCCATCGTCCTTGCCGCCCAGCCGCTGCTCCGCCAGGTGGCAAACCGGCACCGCCACCACCAGCAGGATGCCGACGATCGCCAACTGCCGGCGGCACGAACGCCCCAACAGCCACCAGGCCAGCGGCACGCCGAGCAGGGAGCCGACGGTGCCGGCCGCCCAGGGCGAGTTCCCCAGGCCCAAACCACTGGCCAGCCACAATAGCGGGTCGTCCATCAGCCGGCTTCCACGGCCTGGCGCTCAAGCTCACCGCTCACGCTGTCGGGTAGTGCCAAGGCCTGGCCCAGCTGACGGGATAGCCCATCGAGCATGCCTTTCACGTCCACGTCACCGGCACCCCTTTGCCTTTGCCGCCGGCCTGCTGCATCAACTGAGCGAGAATTTTGCTGGCGTTCATGGCACCTCCCTAGCGAGAAAAGAAACTATCGACGTCAAGATACCCCCACCCTGTTGCAGCGTCGACGGCAAGAAAACGGGCGGCTCACATGAGCCGCCCGTCGGGGTGTCGTCGTCACTGTCGGTCAGGCTGCTTCGCGCTGTTCGAACCAGTCCTGGGTTCCGCCTTCGTAGTCGTAGACCTGCGTGAAACCGGCGTCTTCCAGCTTCCTGGCCGCCTTGGGGGAGGCGTCGCAATCGAAGTTGGCGCAGTAGACGACGACCTTGCGATCCTTGCTGCCGACAACGTCTTCGACCTTCTCGACGAAGTTGTCGTCTTTCGCGGGAATGTTGATTGACGTGCGAATGTGCTGCTTGTTGAAAGCGTCGCGCGGCAACACGTTGATGAGCACGAAATCATCATGCTCGGTTTCGTTCATGACCTTGAGTTCATCTCGGGTGATCGTTCTCATGAACACCTCCTGGGCCTACTCGAATGTCACTAGCGTTCTGGTTCGACGCTTCAAAGAACGAGTCAAGCCATTAATTTACAATGCTTTTCTTGCCTTTCATTATCTGTGACAGACAACCGGCCACCGAGTTCCAGCCCCGTGCACACAGGTGCCGGATGCATTGGCGGGGTCGGGCCTGGCAAGATCATAGTCTCGACACTCATAAAACGATCCCCCGACGATGACGCTCGATACTACCCGCGACACCCGACACCGCAATCCCTTCGCCGACCACGACGCCATCTGGCTGTTCGGCTACGGCTCGCTGATCTGGAAAGCCGACTTTCCCTATCGGGAGCGACGCCCGGCCCACATCCACGGCTGGGTGCGCCGCTTCTGGCAGGGCTCGCACGACCACCGCGGCACACCGGAGGCACCGGGCCGCGTGGCAACCCTGACTCGCCAGCCGGGGGCGGCCTGTCACGGCATGGCCTATTGCATCTCGCCCGAGGTGCTTGCCCCGCTCGACGTGCGCGAGAAGAACGGCTATCTGCGCGAAGTCGTTCGGCTGCACTTCGACGACGCCGAAAACGACAGCACCGAGGGACTCGTTTACCTGGCCGGCCCCGACAACGCCGCCTTCCTCGGCGAGGCGCCACTGGACGCGATCGCCGCGCAGATCGCGGCTTCCCACGGGCCCAGCGGCGCCAATCGCGACTACCTGCTCAACCTTGCCGCTGCCCTGAACGACCTCGGCGTAGAAGACGACCACGTCTTCGCCCTGGCCACGCGCCTCGACGGGGAGGCGCGCTGATGGCCGGACTCGAGATATGGCAATACCTGCTGATCGGGCTGATCTTCGTATGGAGCGGCTTCGTGCGCACCAGCCTCGGCTTCGGCGGTGCCGTGCTGTCGCTGCCCTTCCTGCTGCTGGTGCATGACCGGCCGCTGGTCTTCCTGCCGCTCATCGCCGTGCATCTATTGATCTTCTCCAGTTGGATCGCCTGGCGCGGCCACCGCCAGTTGGTGGAAGACAGCGGTGGCAAAGCGCCCGCGGAAAGCAACATCGACTGGCGCTATCTGCTCAAGGCGATGAAGGTGATGATCGTGCCCAAGCTGATCGGCGTGGTCGGGCTGCTGACGCTGCCCAGCCACGTGATGACCAGCATCATCTTCGCCATCGTGATCGTCTATGCCATCGGCTACGTGCTCGACAAGCCGTTTCGCAGCAACAACCGCTACGTGGACGCCGTTCTGCTGGCGCTGGGCGGCTACGTGAGCGGCACCTCGCTGATCGGTGCGCCGCTGATCGTCGCCGTCTTCGCCACCCATGTGGCCGCCCATCAACTGCGCGACACGCTGTTCGTGCTGTGGTTCATCCTGGTGCTGATCAAGATGGTGTCGTTCGTGATCGCCGGGGTCGACCTGCAGCTCGTTCACCACCTGTGGCTGCTGCCGTGCGCCCTGATGGGACACCTGCTCGGCGAACAGGCCCACCGCTACATGATCGCCAGCCGCACCAACCTCTACTTCCGGGTGCTCGGCGGCGTGCTGATCCTGGTGAGCGTGGTGGGGCTGCTCAGCCCGGCCGGCTGAACAGAACGCGAGCTCACACCTCGATCACCCGGTCGGCGACGAACAGCGGCGGCTCGAACTCGTCCGGATAACCGCCGGGATTGGCCAGTACCCGGGTGCCGGCGACGACACGGTCCACCGGCTCGTGCACGTGGCCATGGATCCACAGATCCATCCGCCCCATGAGCTCGGGCAGGTGCGAGGCGAAGGCCGGCGACAGCGAATCGCCCCGATAGCTCGGCGGAATGCACAGCGCCAGGGGCGCATGATGACTGATGACCACTCGGGGCCCCGCGAACGGCTCGGCCAGCTCGGCGTCGAGCCAGGCCCTGGCCGCGGCATGCAGGCGCCGGCTTTCCGCCGGGCTGAACACCTCGCCTTCCGGCTGCTCGACGATCTGAAAGTCCGGCATCAGCCAGCGCGCCTGCGCCTCGGTGGACGGCAGGTCATGGTCGGGCTCGTCGGCGTAGAGGGCGAAGTCGGTCCACAGCGTGGTGCCGTGAAAGCGCACGCCACCCAGCGTCAGCGAGCGGTTGTCGAGCAGATGAATGCCCAAGCGCTGCGCCTCCTCGGCCATTTCGCGGCGCATCGCCGGCATCGAGGCGCCGTAGAACTCGTGATTGCCCGGCACGTACAGGATCGGCATCCCTCCGAAGCGCTCGGCCGCCCACGCAAACCCTTCGGCATGGCGATGGATGTCGCCCGCCAGAATCACGGCATCCGCGGCCACCTCGGGTAGCTCGCGCCCTTCCTCGAAGTACTCGAGATGCAGATCCGACAAGACCCAGAGTCTCACGACGAAGCTCCTTTTCCACTCCTGGTATCAGGCTCAGCATGCCGGCTTGCGGCTCGCCTCGAAAGAGGCCAGCCCCGATGCCTGCCAGCCACGCCAATGCAGGATCGCCAACCTGACGTCGATCTGCCCATCGAGACAGACAGGGTGGGCAGGGACGGATGCTCATGGCTAATTGCATGCAATCCATGAGGAAACGATGACTCGACCCGCCATCGCCGAGGCGCCTCGAATCGCTCGCACGGCCACTGACGAGGTCCACAACGTGATCAAGCAGCGGATCCTCGACGGCCGCGACCGGGTGAGCTGAGCCAAAGGCTCCCAGTCGGGCCATGGCACCCTCATCTCTCACCGCCCCTTGACGTGTGCCTGTTCCTTTAATAGAACGTTCATTATAAGGAACACTTGGAGGCACTTCATGGATACGCTCTCGCTCGGCACCCTCGGTCAGCACCTGCAGGCCCTGCGGATCGAACGCGGCTGGTCGCTCTCGCAGCTGGCCGCCGCTGCCGGCATCGCCAAATCGAACCTGTCGCGACTGGAACAGGGCAACGGCAACCCCACGCTCGATACCATCTGGCGGCTGGCGGTGCAGCTGGGCGTGCCCTTCGGCACCCTGGTGGCGCCGATCAGCGTGCCGCTGGGCGAGCACGGCGTGGAAGTTCGACTGATCGACCAGGGCAAGGAATCCCCCCAGGTCGATGCCTACTGGATGCGCTGCGCCCCTCACACCCTGCGTCACGCCGAACCGCACACCCCCGGCGCCCGCGAGTCGCTCACCCTCATCAGCGGTCGGCTGGAGGCCGGCCCCGAGGGCGACCTGCGCAAGCTGCAGCCCGGCGACAGCCTGACCTTCGCCGCCGACCGCCCGCACCTCTATCGCACCCATGACACCTGGGCCACGCTGCTGCTCACCATCGTCTACACCGACGAAGGAGACGCGCCATGAGCCAGCAAGCGACTCGTTCCCCGCCCCGCCCCTGGCTTGCCGGGCTGCGCGAGGCCATTCCGCTGTTGGGCGGCTACGTGCCGGTGGCCATCTCCTTCGGGCTGATTGCCGTCCAGGCCGGCTTCAGCACCTGGGAGGCGCTGGTCATCTCGACGCTCGTCTATGCCGGGGCCTCGCAGTTCCTGTTCGTGGGCATGATCGCCGCGGGATCGCCGCTGTGGCTGGTGGTCGTCATGACTCTGCTGATCAACGTGCGCCACGTGGTCTACGCCCCCAACATCGCTCCCTGGCTGACCGCGAGCCGCGCCTGGCCCTGGCTGATGCACGGGCTGACCGATCAGGTCTTCGCCCTGGCCCACACCCGCCTGCCGCAGCTACCGGCGTCGCAGCGCCTCGGCTGGTTCACCGGCGCCGCGCTGCTCGCCTGGTTCAGCTGGATCGGCGGCACCGCGCTGGGCGCCGTGGCCGGCGAGGAGCTGACCCGGCGCTGGCCGCTGCTCGGCGAGATCATGCCCTTCGCCCTGCCGGCCCTGTTCCTGGTGCTGCTGGCCCCACGCTTCACCGACCGGCGCTGGTCGCTGGCGCTGGGCAGCAGCATCGCCATCGCCCTGCTGCTCACCGTGAACGGCCTGAGCAACGCCGCCATTCCCCTCGGCGCCGCCTGCGGGGCGCTGTGCTTCTACCTGGTGAAGCTCGACTCGACGAGGACGCTGACATGAGTACCGCTCTCTGGCTCGCCGTGCTGGCCTCGGCGTTGGGTACCCTGCTGATGCGAATGCTGCCGCTGCTGTGGATGCAGCGCCGCCTGGAAAGATCCGACAGCGACGACGGCCTCGATGCCATGCCCCAGTGGCTCGGCATCCTCGGCCCGCTGATGATCGCCGCCGTGCTGGGCACCTCCCTGGTGCCCAGCACCGTCGATGCCACCTCCTGGCTCGCCACGGCCATCGGCGTGCTCGCCACCCTGGCCGTGTGGTGGCGGCTACGCTCGCTCGGCTGGCCGATAGCCGCTGGCGTGGCGGCCTATGGGGCGGTGGTGACGCTGCTCGGATGAGGCCGGTGCTCAACGGTGTCGGATGTGTTTCGGTGCAGTCAGTCTTGTGGCAGGTTTTCCGCAATATAGAGCTCCATCGGCACCTGGCGCCCCTCTTTTCCCATGGCAGCATTCACGGCAGCCTCGAAAAGTCGGTCGGGGTTTTGCGAGATCACCGCATCCATGGTCCCGTCGGCTAGCATCGCCCGGGTATCCGGCGTGAGCCCATGGCCCACGAACGTAATGTCCTGCGCTCGGCCGCTTTCGAGCAGCGCTCTCCCGATGCCGTCGGATGACCCGCCGACATTGTAAATGCCGATGATGTCGGGATGTTTCTCGAGCAGCCGCCGAGTGTGTTCATAATTCTGCTTGCGATCGTCGTGCCCTTCGCGGGTGGCACTGACCGCAATGTGGGGAAAGCGCTCCTCGATCAATCCCAGAAAACCCACTTCGCGCTCAAGATGCGCCCGGTAGATGCGGCTAGCGGCGATGAGCGCCACTCGGCCCGGGACATGGCCGGCGAAACGACCGAGAAGAAGTGCCGCCGTACGCCCCGCAGCAAAGTTGTCGATGCCGACATAGGCATGTCGCCGCGACGTGGAAATATCGGAAATGAAGGTGATCACTTTCTTGCCTGCGGCCACCAGTTCGTCCGTTGCCATCCGCACCGTGGGATGATCGATCGCCATGAAGATCACCCCATCCGTTTTCTTTCCAAGGCGTCGAATGGAACGGGAAAGCTCATTCGGATCGAAGCCATCGATGAAAAAGCTCTTCACTCGAGCATCACGATGGTGGCGCTCGACGAAGGCACGCGCCTTCTCGTTGACCAGTGCAAGATACGGGTTGGTGCTACGCGGCAGAAGAAACGCCAGTTTGATCGGTTCCGGCCCGTGCAGCGCTTCCACCTGACTGGTGTGGATATATCCCAGCGCCAGCGCAGCATCGAGCACCCGGCGCATGGTGCTTTCGCGCACGGCAGCACGCCGGTTCAACACTCGGTCCACCGTCGCGGTCGATGCCCCGGCCTCGCGGGCGACATCGGCAATCGTAGGCAGCGACCGTCGCTTTTCAGAAGACATCAAAAACCATCATGAATAAATTCTGTACCTGCATGCTCTGGAATCCTAATCTTCAAAACATGCGGTATTGGAGCACTCCTGTAAAGGACAACAATCAAAACGCATCATTGGAGAGGAGACAACAACGATGAATGCTCTCGGACTACGCCACGCTTTCACCGGCTTCGTTCTCGCCGCCAGTCTCGTCAGCGGGGCACAGGCACAGGACATCACGCTGCGCTATGGGCATATGAATGCTCCAAATTCGATCGCCGGCATGCAGGCCGACTGGCTGGCCGACGCGATCGAGGAGAAAACCGACGGCGCTATCGCGGTGCAGGTCTTCCCCTCCTCACAGCTTGGCAAGTTGCAGGAGCTGGCCGAGGGGGTCTCAACCGGCACCATCGCCTTGTCACACAATACTGCGGGGGCCATCGGTTCGCTGCATCCGCCCTTCGCCGCCTTCGACACGCCCTATCTGTACCGCGACGTGGACCACCTCATGAGCGTGGTGGATACCTCGTCACCGCTCATGACCCGACTCAATGACGAGTTGGTGGAAGCCGCCGGGGTTCGCGTCCTCTACGGCTTCTATTTCGGCTCGCGCAATCTGACCGCGGACCGCCCCGTGAAGCACCCCGACGATCTGGAAGGAGTGAAGATTCGTTCGATTCCATTCCCCATCTACATGGCTGCGGTCGAGGGGCTCGGTGCGGTGCCAGTGCCCGTCGACTGGTCGGAAGTCCCCACGGCGCTGGCTACCGGGGTGGTATCGGGCCAGGAAAACCCGGTCAACGTGGCGGTATCGCACAAGCTGCATGAGGTGCAGAGCCACATGATGGAGACCGGCCACATCGTCGCTGCCGAAATGGTGCTGATCAACGAGGATGTCTGGCAGGGGCTTTCCGACGAGCACCAGGCGGCACTTCAGGCGGCTGCCGACGATGTGCGTGAGCGGGCCACCCAGTACGTGCTCGAGTCCGAACGCGAGGACACCGAGACGCTGCGCGAGCAAGGCATGACCATCATCGGGCCCGACGATGGGCTGGACGTCGAAGCATTCCGTGCCTCCGTCGAAGCGCGGGTGATGGAGGAATTCTCCGACCAGTACGGTGAGTTCTACTCGCAGGTAGAAGCGGTCGAGTAATCCACCGAACCGGGAGAAGAGCGTCATGGCAGAGATCGGTTGGCTTGCTGCAGCGCGCGCTGCGCTCGGCCAGGTGGCACGCGCGGGACTATGGCTCTCGATCCTGTTGCTGATTGCCATTGCCATGCTGGTGGCCGGCCAGGTCCTGGTGCGCAACGTTTTCTCGCTTGGCCTGCACTGGGCGGATGAACTGGCGCGATGGTTCGGCATCGCGCTGGTTTACTTGACCATTCCGTACCTGCTCGATCGCGGTGCACACATTGCGGTCGAGATACTGCCCAACCGGCTCAAGGGGCGCTGGCGCCTGGCGGTACTGGCCATCTCCGAACTGGCTGTGGCCGCCTTCGCCGGGCTCAGCCTGGTTGCCTTTCATGCCTTCCTCGAACGTGCCGCGCGTTTTAAAACCCCGGCACTGGAACTGCCCAACCTCATCTTCTATATGCCGGCCGTCATCGGCATAGCTCTACTCGGGGCCATCGCCGTCCTGCGAGTCCTGACGTTGCTGGGAGGAAGAGAGCCGTCATGACCCTTACCCTCCTGTTCGTTTTCGCTGTCGGGCTGGTCCTTGGCTTGCCAATAGCCGTCTGCCTGGGACTCTCGTCGGCGATCACCATCCTCCTTCACGACCTGCCTTTTACCGTCGTGGCACAACGCAGCGTGAACGCGCTCGATTCCACGCCGTTGCTGGCGGTCCCGCTCTTCATCTTCGCTGCATCCCTGCTGAGCGCCACGGGCGTGACAAGTCATCTGTTCGAGCTGACACGCATGTTCGTCGGGCGCCTCCGAGGCGGCGTTGCACAGGTCAACGTGTTGGTAAGCCTGATCTTTTCCGGCATGTCCGGTGCGGCGCTGGCCGACATCGGGGCGCTGGGTGGGATCCAGATCAAGATGATGGAGGAGCAGGGCTACATGCGCCGGTTCGCAGCGGGAACCACGATCGCGGCAGCCACCATCGGGCCGATCTTTCCGCCCTCGATCCCGCTCATCATCTTTGCCAGCGCCGCCGAGGTGTCGGCCGTGCGGGCGCTGTTGGCCGGCGTGGTGCCCGCGCTGATCGTGACGGCCGCCCTCATGGTGCAAATCGCCGTCATGGCACGTCTAGGCAATCTACCGCGCGACACCTATCGCCCCACCCTGGCCGAGATGGGCCGCAAGTTCACGATTTCCCTGCCCGCGCTACTGGCCCCCGTACTGATGATCGCGGGCCTTCTAAGCGGGATATTCGGTCCAACCGAGGTGGCGGGCGTGATCGTGGCCTACTCCATCGTCATCGGCATCGTCTTCTACCGGAGCCTGACGGTACGGCGGTTCTTTACCGCCGCACGTGAAAGCGTGGAAGCCAGCGCGAACATTCTCTTCATCGTGGGCACCGCCGCCCTTTTCGCCTGGGTATTGACCATCGGCGGCGTACCGGCCATGGCAGGACAGTGGTTGCTGGGCATATCGACCGACCCGTTGATGCTGCTACTGATCCTCAATGTGCTGCTGCTGGTGGCCGGGATGTTCCTCGAGTCCATCGCCGCCATCCTGATCATCGCCCCCATCGTAGCACCGACTCTGATGATGGCTGGCGTTCCGGCAGAACAGCTCGGGGTGATCTTCGTGCTCAACCTGATGATCGGGCTGCTGACGCCGCCCATCGGCATGAGCCTCTACATGGTTTCGATCATCACGCGGATGGACTTCAGCGAGGTCGTCCGCGGGGTTCTGCCTTTTTACGTTCCGCTTTTCGTGGCGCTGGTCGTGGTGACCCTGTTTCCGGGGCTTTCCACCTGGTTGCCGAACCTAATCATGCAGTGAGGTAGAAATGAGCAGATTTCTTGGTGAAATCAGGCAGCTGGGGTATGTCGTCCCCGATATAGAGGCCGCCATGGACCATTGGTCGCGGGTAATGGGCGTCGGCCCTTTCTTCTACAACCCGCACGTACCGATCGAGGGCTACCACTACGGTGGCGAACCCTTCGAAGTCGAGAATTCCGTGGCGCTGGCCAACTCTGGCTTCATTCAGGTCGAGCTGATTCAGACCCGCAACGACGCACCTTCGATGTATCGCGATTTCATGCGGGCGGGGCATATGGGCCTCCAGCACGTGGCTTACTGGACCGAGGATTTCGATACCGACCTGGCCCGAATGCTCGAGCTTGGCTTCAACGTGCAGATGGAGGGTACGGTCGGCGCCAACGGCCGCTTCGTCTACTTCGATCGCGAGGCGCATCCGGGCACGGTGATCGAACTCTCAGAGGTCAAGGGGCCGAAGGGGCGCATGTTCGAGATGATTCGCCAGGCCAGCATCGACTGGGACGGACGCGATCCGGTACGGCCCTTCCCCGCGCTTACGGAGACATCGCCGTGATTCGCGCCCGCTATCTGCTCGAGACGCCGCTGGACCCCGAGTCGGTCGCCGCGATGATGGCCGGTGAGCAGAGCGCCGGCACCTTCGTACGCGTTCCCGGCGAGACCGATGAGCTGCGCGAGCGGCATGGCGCCCGGGTAGAGCGCCTCACGGTGTTGGAAGAACGCGATCAACCGACACTGGCCAGTGCCTACCTGGAGCGCAAGGGGATCACCGGTCCGTGGCGACGCGCCGAAGTCGTGATTGCCTACCCCGAAGACAATGTGGGAGTGAACCTACCGACGCTCGCCGCCGTGGTGGCGGGGAATCTGTTCGATCTGGGCGAGGTCACCGCGCTCAAGCTACTCGACGTGACGCTCAGCCCCGAGTACCGCGAGCGCTATCCCCGCCCAGCCATGGGCGTAGTAGGGACGCGGCGCCGCCTCGACGTCCACGATCGGCCGCTTTTCGGCACTATCGTCAAGCCAAACATCGGGCTGAAACCGGATGAGATCGCCGATTTGGTCAAGCGGCTCTGCGAGGCCGGCGTGGACTTCATCAAGGATGACGAGATCGTCGGCAATCCCGCTTGCGCTCCGCTACGCGAGCGGGTCGACGCCGTGATGAAGGTGGTGCACGAACATCGTGAACGGACGGGCAAGGAGGTCATGATCGCCTTCAACATCACCGACGAGCTCGATGCGATGCGCCGCCATGCCGACCATGTTCTCGCTCGGGGTGGCAACTGCGTCATGGCCTCTCTCAACTGGTGTGGTCTGTCAGCGATTCAGTCGCTTCGACGGCACACACCGCTCTGCCTGCATGGTCATCGCAACGGCTCTGGGGCCTTCGGCAGACACCCGGCTCACGGCATCGCTTTTCCCGCCTGGCAAACGCTCTTCCGGCTGGCCGGGACGGATCATCTGCATGTGCATGGCATGGGCGGGAAATTCGCCGATGCCGACGACGAGGTGGCCCTGGCCGCGCGCCACTGCCTGACACCGCTTGGCACCGAGGATGATCGCGTGCTGCCGGTGTTCTCCTCGGGCCAATGGGCCGGCACGCTATCGCCAACTCACGAACGGATCGGCAAGAACGAGGATTTCTTGTTCCTCGCCGGTGGTGGCATTCTCGCCCATCCTGACGGTCCCCGGGCCGGAGTGGAGAGCCTGCAGGCAGCGTGGGAGGCGGTGGCGATGGGGGAAGATCCGAACCGACATGCCACACGATCCCCGGCCCTCGCCCGCGCTCTCGATACCTTCGGGGGCCACTGATCGTGGCGCCATCCACACGCTACGTATTCGTCGCCGACGATTTCACCGGCGCGACGGATACATTGGCGACGCTGGCTCGCGCGGGGCTTGCGGTGCGGCTCTTCCTGGAGGTGCCCCAGCCCAGCGACACCGCGGGCCTCGATGCCTTCGGCATCGCCACCGAGGCCCGCGCCCTGTATAACGCGGAATTGACTGGCCTGATGGAGGAAATAGGCCGCAAGCTCGTGCCGCATCGACCCGAGGTCGTGCACCTCAAGATCTGTTCGACCTTCGACAGCGCACCGGAGACGGGCAACTTCGCCCTCGCCATGCAGCGCCTGGGCGACTCCCTCGGCATTCGATCCCAGGTCATTCTCGGCGGCCAGCCCAGCCTTGGCCGTTACTGTATTTTCGGCCATCTCTTTGCCCGCGCGGCGGACGGAGCGGTATATCGGATCGACCGTCATCCGGTCATGAAATCCCATCCGGTGACACCGATGACCGAGAGCGATCTCCTCCGACACGTCGCCTCGCTCGTCGGAACGCCACCCACCCTCGTCGATCGCGTCGCCCTGCAACACCGGAACGACCCGCGCCCGCACGATCCGCAAGGCATCACGCTTTTCGACGCCGTCGACGAGCAGGACATCGACCGCGTGGGGGCCTACCTGCGGGCCAGCGTCCCGGTTCTCTGCGCCGGGGCCAGCAGCGTCGCCGAAGCCGTGGCCGGTGCCGGGCCTCGCCGTGCCCCCGAGCGCGTCGAGGCAGTCGGACCCATTCTGGCCTTTGTCGGCAGCCGATCCGCGGTCAGTGCCAATCAGGTCCAGCGGGCAACCGCCTATCGAGACTTTGCCCTGACCCCGGCGCAGGTCACAGATTCCGGCAACTCCGAGGAAATCGCGACGGCCATCGCCGCGGCGTTGCGCGGCGGAGAAAACGTGATGACCCATCTGGATGACAGCGCCCCATCCGGGACGCCCCGCGAGCTTGCACAGCGTTCGGCCGCCCTGATCCAGGCCATCGTCGAACGCTCCCAGATCGGCGCACTGGTCGTCGCCGGCGGAGACACCTCCAGCGCCATCATTCGTGCCCTTCGTCCTCGCTCCATCGCTTACTGTGGCGACATCGATCGCGGCGTTTCGCTATGCATGGCCGACTTCGGCGAGCGGCAACTACCGCTCGTATTGAAAGGCGGCCAGGTCGGACGGCCGAACTTGTTCGATCACCTGGCAGAGGACGTGTTTCGCTCTCGATAGCACTGGCAGGGCGATCAACCTAGCCATGGGCGGCAACCTCGATGACTTCGATCCCGCCATCGAATTTTTCCAGAACCTGCAGGACAACAACCCCATCGTACCCAAGCAGACCGCCTACGCCCGGGTGCTATCGGGCGAGGTTCCGATTCTGCTCGACCATGACTTCAACGCCTATCGCACTCGCTACAACGACGACGCTCCGGTGCGGTTCGTGATTCCCGAGGAGGGCACCATTTCGGTTTCCTGCGTAAAGTCGGCGAGCGAAGACCAGACAAAGCAAAAAACGGCGAAAAGACGGACCGGGCTCGCCCGCAAGTTTGCGCGCTGCATTGGACGGCGCTAGCCGTATCACCTCTACAGTTTCTGCTCACCTTGCCGATACCCTTCTGACCAAGTGGTCAACAACGACGCATCGACCCTGACGATGCGCGAGCCTGAAGGGGGAACAGTGAGGAATCTAACCATTGCCCAAAAGCTGATGATCGGCATCAGCCTGTGCATGATCCTGATCGTTGGCGGCGCGACGGCCATTCAGTACCGGCTGTTCAGCGAGCTGATCACCGACCGAGTCACCCAAGACGAATTGCCGGCAACCCTGGAAAGCATTCGCAATGACATCGAAGCCAACTTGAGCGGGCCAATCACGACGGCCCAGAGCCTGGCGAACAATGGCTACCTGCACGAGTGGCTGGCCGACGGGGAATCGCGGGAAGGTAGCGAGCGCGCCGTGGAGCACTTCGAACGGCTCCAGCAGCGCACCGGAGCCAACACCGTCTTCTACGTGTCGGCGCTCAGCGGCAACTACTACACGGCCAATGGGATCGAACGCACGCTGGACCGTGAAGAAGACCCCTGGTTCTATCGCCTGGTCGACGATGCCGACAGCCCTGATTACACGCTGGATGTCGATTCGGACGGCGGAGAGCTGAAGGTCTTCATCAACCACGTGGTCGAATTCGACGGCGAACGCGTGGGGGTCGCGGGGGTCGGCTATACGCTCGACGCCATGGCCGAGACGATCAGCAACTATCAGTTGGGCGATACGGGCTCGGTGTTCCTGGCAAGCCAGGACGGCACGATCCGCGTTCACCCAGAGGGGGCCTCCATGGCCGGCCAACCGGTAACGGACCTGCCCGGCTGGGAAACCCAAGCCGCCGAGCTGCTTTCCGGCGACGGCTATCGTTACGCCACGATCACCGACGAAAACGGCGACGAACAACTGGTCGCAGCGATCGAGGTACCGGGTACCGACTGGGTCGCCTTCGCGCGGATACCGCGCAGCGAGCTGTTCGCCGATCTCAACCAGGCGGTACTGATGGTCATTCTGACGGTGGCGGCAATCGTGGTGGCAAGCCTGGTGGTGTTCGCACTGCTGCTGCGCGCCCTGTTCCGCCCCATTCGACGCACCGCCGATGCCATGGGCGAGATCGCCAAGGGCGACGGCGATTTGACGCAGCGACTGCCCGTGCAGGGCAAGGACGAAGCCAGCGAACTCGCCATCCAGTTCAATGCCTTCGCCGACAAGATGCATGACGTACTCGCCCAGGTGAGAAGCAGCAGCGATGCCGTTCGGCATGCCGCCCAGGAGATCGCCAGCGGCGGACAGGACATGTCGCGACGCACCGACCAGGCGGCGTCCAGCCTGCAGCAGACCTCAGCCTCTATCGAGCAGATCACCGGCACGGTGGAAAACACCTCGGCCTCGTCACGCGAAGCGAACCAGCTCTCGCAATCCGCCGTCCAGCTGGCACAGGGCACCGGCGACACCGTGACCCAGGTGGTCACGACGATGGGCGACATCCAGCACGCTTCCGAACGCATCGGCGACATCATCAAGGTCATGGACGACATCGCCTTCCAGACCAACTTGCTGGCACTCAACGCCTCGGTGGAAGCGGCCCGCGCCGGCGAGAGCGGCAAGGGCTTCGCCGTGGTGGCCGGCGAGGTCCGCCAGCTCGCCACCCGCAGCGCCCAGGCCTCGCGGGACATTCGCGGCCTGATCGAAGCCTCCAGCGAGAAAGTCCAGGGCGGTACACGCCTGGTGCGCGACGCCGGCAACGCCATGAACGAGCTCGGCGAGGTGGTGAACCGCGTGGCCGGCATGCTCGGAGAAATCAGCCACGCCACCACCGAGCAGAGCGACGGCATCGGCCAGGTCAACGTTGCCGTGGCCGAGCTCGACCGCATGACCCAGCAGAATGCCTCGCTGGCGGAAGAATCCACCTCCGCCGCCGAACAACTGCGCGAACAGGCCGACCGACTGGCGGAACTGGTGGGTAGCTTCAAGCTCAAGGACGCAGGGCAGGAAAGCCCGCGGCACCTCGCGTTAACCTAGACCCGCGACCCGGACGAAACGAAATGGGGCCGACCACTGTGGCGGTCAGCCCCATTGATGCGATGCGTTTCAGAAGGCAGCCTGCCGCAACAGCGGGTCAGAGAGTTCTGGTGGGCCCAGCTGGACTCGAACCAGCGACCAAGGGATTATGAGTCCCCTGCTCTAACCAACTGAGCTATAGGCCCTTACCGGAGAAACGCCGAACGGCGCCGCCGTATGATAGCGAAAGGCGGTGGCCGAGACCATAGCCACCGCCCTTCGATTCACTCCACGCCGGCCGTGGCCAGCGCCCCGGTCTGCACCCGCCACTGGGCGGCGTAGCGGCCGTCGGCGGCGAGCAGGCCGTCGTGAGTGCCGCGTTCCGCCACCCAGCCGCCTTCGATCACCACGATCTCGTCGGCGTGGACGATGGTGGAGAGACGGTGGGCGATCATGATCACGGTGCGGCCGTGGCCGATCCGCGCCAGCGAGCGCTGGATGGCGGCTTCGGTTTCGTTGTCCACGGCGCTAGTGGCCTCGTCCAGTACCAGGATGGGCGGATCCTTGAGCAGCGCCCGAGCCAGGGAGAGACGCTGGCGCTGGCCGCCGGAGAGGCGCACGCCGCGCTCGCCCACCGCGGTGTCGAGACCCTGGGGCAGCGCCTGGATGAACTCCCAGGCTTCGGCGGTGCGTGCCGCCTCGATCACTTCCGCTTCGCTAGCCTGCGGCCTACCGTAGGCGATGTTGTCGCGCACCGAGCCCTCGAACAGGTAGACGTCCTGGCTGACCAGGCCGATGGCGCCGCGCAGCGAAGCCAGGCTGACGCCATCGATGGGCTGGCCGTCGATGAGCACCAGCCCGCTGTCGGGGTCGTAGAAGCGCAGCAGCAGCTTGACCAGGGTCGACTTGCCGGAGCCGGTGGCCCCCACCAGAGCCAGGGTGTTCCCGGCAGGCACGTGCAGGCTCACGCCCTCCACGCCCTCGCCGCTGGAACCGTAGCGAAAACCCACGCGCTCGAAGCTCACCTCGCCGCGCACCGGCTCGGGCAGCGGTGCGTCGTGGTTGTCGCGCACGGTGATGGGAACCGCCAGCAGGTCGAGGATGCGCCGGGTGCTGGCCATGGCACGCTCGAACAGGTCGATCACCTGGGCCAGGCCGGTCAGCGGCCACAGCAGCCGCTGGGTGAGGAACACCAGCACGCCGTAGGCGCCCACGTTGAGGTCGCCGCGCAGCGCCAGCATGCCGCCCACGGTGAAGGTGGCCAGAAAGCCGGCGAGAATCGCCATGCGGATCACCGGGATGAACGCCGAGCTGACCTGGATGGCGCGACGATTGGCCTCCACATAGGCTTCGCTGACCTCACGCAGCCGCTCGGCCTCGCGGGCTTCGCTGGTGAAGCTCTTGATGGTGGCGATGCCGGCCAGGTTGTTGGAGAGCCGGCTGGCCAGGTCGCCGACCTTCTCGCGCACATCGGCGTAGAGCGGGCCGGCCTTGCGCTGGAAGAAGAAGGCGCCCCAGATGATCAGCGGAATGGGCGTGAAGGCGAGCAGCGCGATCAGCGGCGAGATGACGAAGAACACCGCCCCCACCGCCACCACGGTGACGCCCACCTGGATCATCGCGTTGGCGCCACCGTCCAGGAAGCGCTCGAGCTGGTTGACGTCGTCGTTCATGGTGGCCACCAACTGGCCGGAGCTCCTCGACTCGAAGTAGGCCATGTCGAGGCGCTGGGCGTGCTCGTAGGAGTCCTGGCGCAGATCGGCCTGCAGGCGTTGGGCGAGATTGCGCCACAGAACCTGGTAGAGGTACTCGAACAGCGATTCCCCCGCCCAGATGAAGAAGGTGAGCACGGCCAGCACCAAGATCTGCTGCTGGGCCGTCTCGAAGCCCAGCCGGGCCACGAAGCTCCGCTCCTGGTTGACCACCACGTCGATGGCCACGCCGATGAGGATCTCGGGGGCGATGTCGAAGAGCTTGTTGACGATCGAGCAGGCCGAGGCGGCGACGATGCGCCGCCGGTAACCGCGGGCGTAGCGCAGCAGGCGCCGCAGCGCCTGGAAGCTGGTGGCGGAATTCGACATGAAAATGCGTCCTGATACGAAAAGGGGCAAGTGTAACGCATTTGACCGTCTCATTTGCGCGATGCCGCACGAATCACGACAATACCCCTCCTGTGTCCCGCTCCCCTTCCCTCGACACGGGAACTGCGCATGCTCGCCGAACTCTTTGCCGTCATGGCTCCGGTACTGGCCGGCGCCGGTCTGGGCTTCACCTGGATTCGCCTGGGCCACCCCTATCCGGTGGATTTCGTCACCCGCCTGGTCTTCAACATCGGCACCCCGGCACTGGTCATCGCCTCGCTCTCCGATGCCGAGATCGATGCCGGCAGCTTCGGGCGCACCATGCTGGCCACCGCCCTGGTGATCGTCGCCATGGCGGCAGCCACGGTGGTGGTCGCGCGCGTGCTGAGGCGCGACTGGCGCGTGCTGCTGGCGCCGATGATGTACCCCAACACCGGCAACATGGGCCTGCCGGTGGTGCTCTACGCTTTCGGCAGCGCGGGCTTCGTGTACGGCATCACGGTGATGGTCACCGTGTCGCTGTTCCAGTTCACCCTGGGCACCATGCTGGCCAGCCGCGGCAATCCGCTGAAATCGCTGGCCAAGACGCCCACCGTCTACGCCATCCTGATCGCCCTGTCGCTGCTGCTCACCGACACCGCACTGCCGCTGTGGCTGGCCAACAGCGTGGACTTGATCTCCGGTTTCACGGTACCGCTGATGCTGATCACCCTTGGCGTGTCGCTGGCCAGCATCCAGGTGAAGAACCTCAAGTCGGGCGTCGGCTTCAGCCTGCTGCGCATCCCGGTGGCCGCCCTGCTCGCCTGGGGCATCGGCCACCTCCTGGCGCTGCCGCCCATGGGCCACAGCATCCTGGTGTTGCAGATGAGCATGCCGGTGGCGGTGTTCAATTACCTGTTCGCCCAGAAGGCTCGCCGCGAGCCGGAGTACGTGGCCAGTCTGGTGTTCTGCTCGACGCTGCTGTCGCTGTTCTATCTGCCGATTCTGTTGGCCATTCTGATGTAGCCGGCACTGGAACACCCACGCCTTGGGAGAGTCAGTAGGAAAGCCTCGAATGCTTGCCTGCCGAACGCCAAGGAGAGTGGGATGCACCCTGCCAGCGCACGATTCGCTACGCCCCTGCTGCTGGGCCTGGCCCTGATCGCCGGGCCCGCCCACGCCCAGACCATCATCGACGAGCGGCTCGCGACCGAGCGCCTCGACCTGCGCCTGGAGCGAATCGCCGACGGACTGACCCACCCTTGGGCGGTGGCACAACTACCCGACGGCGACTTCCTGGTCAGCGAGCGGCCGGGGCGACTGGCACGTCTCGACGAAAGCGGCACGATCACGCACCTGGAGGGCGTTCCCGAGGTCAGCACCCACGGCCAGGGCGGCTTGCTGGACGTGGTGCTGCATCCCCGCTTCGGCGAGAACGAGAGCGGCGAGCATGACTGGATCTACTTCACCTGGAGCCAGCCCGGCTCGGGCGGCACCGCCACCACCCTGTCGCGCGCCCGCCTCGCGGACGACGCCCTGACGGAGGTGGAAGCGCTGTTCGTGCAGAACCGCTTTTCCAGCCCGGGCCGCCATTACGGTTCGCGGCTCGCCTGGCTGCCCGACGGTACCCTGCTGATGAGCATCGGCGAGCGCGGCACCCCACCCCGCGCCCAGGACGAAAGCGACCATGCCGGCAGCGTGCTGCGCCTGACCGAGACGGGCGAACCGGCCCCGGACAACCCCTTCGTCGACGACCCCGAGGCCCTCGACGAGCTCTACACGATCGGCAACCGCAACGTTCAGGGCCTGACCGTGCGTCACGACGGGGAAGCCTGGGTCAGCGAGCACGGCCCGCGCACCGGCGACGAACTCAACCGCCTGGTCGGCGGCGAGAACTACGGATGGCCGGAGGTGAGTCGCGGCAACGACTACGCCACCAACCAACCCATCGGCGCCGATTCGCTGCCCGGCATGCGCGACCCCGTGCACGTCTTCGAGGGCCGCTTCGCGCCCTCCGGCCTCGCCGAAGTGACGAGCGACGCCTTCAGCGCCTGGCAGGGCGACCTGCTGGCCGGCGGGCTGCGCAGCGAGACGCTGCTGCGCCTGCGCCTCGACGGCGACGAGGTCATCGAGAGCGAAACCATCCTGGAGGGCGAGATCGGCCGCATCCGCGCCGTTCACCAGGGCCGTGACGGCGCCATCTACCTGCTCAACGATGCCCCCGACGGCGGCCTATATCGGCTTCAGCCAACGGATTGAACCGCCCTTCCCCCGTTCCCGGCCACGTCGAGATGCCATGCGCCTACGCAACCTGATCCTGCTCACCGTCATCGTCCCGCTGTTCTTCGTGCTGCTGGTGTTCAGCCTGGTCGCCATCACCTCGCTGGAAGAGAACGTCCGCTCGCGCCTGGAACGGGAAGTCGAGGTGATCACCCACGTCATCGGCACCACGCTCGGCCAGGCATTGTCCCGCGATGCGACGGAACCGCTGGAGGAAACGCTGCATTCGGCGTTCTCCTTTCACCGCATCTACGGCGCCTACGTCTTCGACGATCGAGGTCGCGAGATTTATGGCCTAGGGCTGGGCGAGGCGCTGTTCAGTCCCGAGGACATCCGCCGCGTGGCAGAAGAGGGGGAAATGCAGGCCGACTATCGCCAGCATGATGAGTGGCACTACTACTCGGCGCTCAAACCGCTGACCTCTCCCTCCGGCGAGGTGCTCGGCGTGCTGCAGGTCAACCGCCTCAATACCGGTATCGAGAATTACACCGGCTTTCTCAGCCAGGCCGCCCTGCTGGCTTTCGTGATCGGCGCCGCCGGCGTGGTGCTGGGGCTGTGGTGGGCCTTTCGCCACCATATCGAACGCCCACTCAAACGGCTGCTGGCCGTCATGCAACGCGTCGAGACCGGCGAACGCGACCGACGCGCCCCCGTGGACGGACCGGCGGAATACCAGCAACTCGCCGTGGCACTCAACGGCATGTTGGATGGCCTGGCCGAGAAAGACGCCGACATCGCCGCCAGCCGACGGAAAGAGATCGAGCTGGAACAACGTCTGCGCAAGTCGAAGAAGCTGGCAGAGCTGGGCGTACTGGCTGCCGGCGTCGCTCACGAGATCGGTGCACCATTGACGGTGATCGAGGGTCAGGCGCAGCGCCTGGCACGCAGCGAAGCCATCGGCGAACGCGAGCAGACACGGCTGACCCGCATTCACGGTGAGGTCGAGCGCATCGTGACGATCGTGCGCCAGCTGATGGAGCTGGGACGCCAGCATAACGTTACCAAGGAGAGGCGCCCCCTCGACGCGCTGATTCAGGCGGCCCGCGAGCTGGTGGAAGAAGACTTCGAAGCGCGCGCCATCCGCCTCGAGCCCGAACTGCCGGATCCCTCACCGCAACTGCTGGTCAATGGCCAGCAACTGATCCAGGTGTTCACCAACCTGCTGCGCAATGCCGCCCAGGCCGAGGGCGTCACGCGCGTGCGCCTGCATGCCCGGCAAGAGCGAGACTGGCTGACGCTGTGCGTGGAAGACGACGGCCCGGGCATTGCCGGCAACGATCAGGGCAAGGTCTTCGACCCCTTCTTCACCACCAAACCCGTGGGCCAGGGAAGCGGACTGGGCCTGTCGATGGTCCATCGCATCGTCAACGACCATGGCGGCACCATCGGCGTTTTCGATAGCGAGCTGGGCGGCGCTGGCTTCGAAATCACTCTGCCACTGGGCGATGCCCTGGATGACGACACCCCCGCTTCACCACCCCAAGACAACGAGGAAGCATGACGTGACCAGGATGGCCCCCTCTTTCCCCCATGCCCCATTGCTGGTCGTCGAGGACGACCCCGCCATCCTCGAGCTGCTCGAAGAGGAGCTTCAGGATGCCGGCTACGACACCCTCGCCGCGGCCAGCGCCGAGGACGCCCTCGCCACCCTCAGCCACAGCGACGTGTCGCTGGTGATCAGCGACGTGCGCCTGCCCGGCATCAGCGGACTGCAGCTGCTGCAGCAGTTGCGTACCGACGGCAGCGATATCGGTTTCATCGTCATCACCGCCTTCGGTACCATCGATCAGGCCGTGGAATCCCTCAAGATGGGCGCCGACGATTTTCTGACCAAGCCTCTCGACCTGGAAGGCGTGCGAGAAGCCGTGTTTCGCGTACTCGAGCACCGGCGTCTGGCCGAGCGGTTCGACCGACCGGCATCCGGCGAAGACTTCCACGGCATCATCGGCGACAGCGAACCGATGCACGCGCTGTTCCGCGATGCTACCCGGCTGGCCAAAAGCGAAGCCCCCATCCTGATCCTCGGCGAGAGCGGCACCGGCAAGGAGCTGTTGGCCCGCGCCATCCATGCCGAAAGCCCGCGAGCCGAAGCCCCCTTCGTGGCGGTCAACTGTGCCAGCATTCCTGGCGAACTGATGGAGAGCGAGTTCTTCGGCCACCGCAGGGGCGCCTTCACCGGTGCCACGGACAGCCGCCAGGGGCTTTTCCAGGCCGCCCGTGGCGGCAGCCTGTTTCTCGACGAAATCGGCGAGATGTCACCCAACCTGCAGGCCAAGCTGTTGCGCGCCTTGCAGGAAAAGACCGTCAAGGCCGTCGGTGCGGAAGCCGAAGAACCCATCGACGTGCGAATCATCGCCGCCACCCACCGCGACCTGGAGCGCGAGATCGAGGCCGGCCACTTCCGCAGCGATCTCTTCTTTCGCCTGGAAACTTTCTCGCTGCGCATTCCCCCGCTGCGCGAACGCCCCGGCGACATCGAGCGACTGGTATCGGCATTGATCGCCAAGCACGCCGCTGCCCAGGACAAACGTATCGAACGCCTTGAGCCCGCCGCCCTTCAGGCGCTGCTCGAGTACCCCTACCCCGGCAATGTACGCGAGCTGGAAAATGCAGTAATGCGTGCCGTGACGCTGGCCGAAGCGGGGGAGCTGAATCATGCCGACCTGCCGGAACGCCTGCGCCAGCACCAGGAGTCGCAACGCCGCCACGCCCCGGCCGGCTCCTCACTGGCCACCCAGTCCGCGCAAGGCAACTGGCCAAGTCTCGAGGAGGTCGAGAAGCGCTACATCCAGAAAGTGCTGGATGCCACCGGCGGCAACAAGCGCAAGACGGCAGACATCCTGGGCATCGCCCGGCGCACCCTCTATCGGCGCCTGGAAGAGGAGTGATGCCTCGCCGACATCGCCGCTAGGCCGCAACCGCAAAAAAGCCCCCGGGAGTCGGGGGCGAAGGCCGCTGCTGTACCGCCAGACGCAGCAAGGGGAACGAGTGGACGGCCGGGAACGGACAGCGGCAGGGCAGGGAATCGCGACGCCCCGTCATGGGGCCAATGCATCTACCAGCCGTCGTCCTGAGACTCGTCTTCCCAGTCATCGCCGGCAGCCTCGCTCTCCGGTGCCTGCTGGGCCGGGTCGCTCCCCGGCTCTGAGGCACCCGGCATGGCTTCGGTGCCACTGCCGAAGCCAGGCTCGTCGGACGCATCGGGTGCCGGGGCTTCGGGATCCGCGCCAGGCAACGGCTCCGAAGCCGGGTCTGCCGGTGCCGTCGGATCCGCTGGCTGCTGTTCGGTGGCACCCGGCTCGGTATCCAAACCCTCCTGCTGAGCCATGGCCAGGGGGCTGACCACCAAGCCCATCACCATTCCGAGGGTGCCGGCTCGCTTGAGCAGTGCCGGTAATGTCATCGTGTCTCTCCTTGCCTCTCGTGACTGCGGGAGCGTTCGAACCTACGGAGTTCAGCGGCCTCAGGCCCATAGCCGAGGTCAAAAACCGCTTTCCTCATCCTGACTTTGGGGAGCGGACATGGCATCATCCTGCTCACCATCACCACCCATGGGTTCCCCCTGGGTTCCCCCGTCGGGCTCCTGGGCCGGCTCCTCCATGGGCGGCATTGAGTCATCATCGTTGCCGCAACCGCTGATCCCCAGCACACCCAGCGACAGCAGAGCAACGCAAGCCCAAGCCGGCCAACGCCGTTGAGCGGCGTTGCGTAAGTGAAGGTTGGCATCCACGACATAGCCTCCTTAATCGAGCCGTTGGCGTTCATCAATGCCAAGCAGGCAGCGTGCCACAGTCGCAAAATTTACAAAAAACGACTTAAATTCAACTAATTAAAGAAACCAAAAAGCGCCAGATCATCATCGCCGAACGGTCGAATGCGTGGTGCAAACTGACACATGCGTCATGAATGGCATGCCTCCAATCGCCGCGTTTTATTTGAATGATCGTTCAAAAACCACTAGGGTATACCTCCTCTCGAGCCATCAACGATACCGCATGCCAAACTACGCAGCGGCAATTCGATCCGACAGGGAACCTTCGGGTGCCCCGTCGAGACAGGGGCTGACAAAAGGCATAGCCAATGAGCGACAACCGAAACGTCAAAATTCGGGTACGCAACCTGAGCAAGGTCTTCGGCAACCAGCCGAAGAAGGCGCTCGAACTGCGTGACCAGGGGCTGGGGCGCCCCGAAATTTTGGAGAAGACCGGCCAGACGCTGGGCCTGTCCAACATCGACTTCGACGTCCATGAAGGCGAACTGCTGGTCATCATGGGGCTTTCCGGGTCTGGCAAGTCGACCCTGATCCGCTGCCTAAACCGGCTGATCGAGCCCAGCGAAGGCGAGATCGTCATCGACGGCGAGAACATTCCCGAGCTGGGCGAGAAAGCGCTGCTCGAATGTCGCCGCCGCCACTTCTCCATGGTGTTCCAGAACTTCGCCCTCTTTCCCCACCGCACCGTGCAGCAGAACGCCGAGTTCGGTCTCGAGGTTCGCGGCATCGACAAGGCGGAGCGGGAACGCGTCGCCCGCGAATCCCTCAAGCAAGTGGGCCTGGACGGCTGGGAAGACGCCTATCCAAACCAGCTCTCCGGCGGCATGCAGCAACGCGTGGGCCTGGCCAGGGCACTGGCCAACGATGCCAGCGTACTGCTGATGGACGAGGCCTTCTCGGCACTCGATCCACTGATCCGCGGCGACATGCAGCAGGAGCTGCTGGAACTGCAGAACAGGATGAAGAAGACGACGGTGTTCATCACCCATGACCTGGACGAGGCGCTGACCATCGGTGATCGCATCGTACTGCTCAAGGACGGCGCCGTCGTGCAGATCGGCACGCCCGAGGAGATTCTCACCAAGCCGGCCGACGACTACGTGCGCCGCTTCATCGAGGGGGTCGACAAGTCGCGCATCCTCACCGCCGAGAGCGCCATGCGCAAGGTGCGTTCCACGGTGCGCGACTCGGACGGCCCGCGTACGGCGCTGCGCAAGATGCGCGAGCACAGCCTCGATTCCATCTACATCACGGATCGCGACCGTCGCCTCATCGGCCTGATCGAAGCGGATGCGGCCAGCCAGGCGCTGGAGCAGGGTAAAGATAAGGTGACCGACGTCATGACCCACGACTACCGTAGCGTGGGGCCGGCCGAGCCGATGCACAATCTCTTCGCCATGTTCCACGACAACAGCTTCCCGATCGCCGTCGTCGACGACAACGAGCGTCTGCTCGGCGTAGTGGTCAAGGGCGCGGTGCTCGACCAGTTGGCACAGGCCGCCGAGACCCCGCAAACCACCGAGGAAGCGACCGCACTGGCAGGAGAGGCATGATGGCTATCGAAATTCCCCGCATTCCGCTGGGCCAGTGGATCGAAGGCAGTCTTGACTGGCTCACCAGCGAGTACTCTCTCATCACCCGCGGCATTTCACGGGTCACCCAGACCGGTATCGGCGGTCTCAACGACGCCCTGATGTGGCTGCCCGAGTGGGGCCTGCTGGCGATAATGGCCGGCCTGTGCTGGAAAGTCGCCAACCTCCGGCTGGCCATCGGCGCCGTGGCCGGCCTGCTGCTGATCTGGAACATGGGCCTGTGGGAGCCGATGATCGAGACCCTTACCCTGGTGGTGATCGCCACGTTCGTGGCCGTGGTCCTTGCCCTGCCGGTAGGCATTGCCGCGGCGCTCTCCGAACGGCTCTATCGCGGCATCATGCCGATACTCGACTTCATGCAAACCATGCCGGCTTTCGTCTATCTGATTCCGGCGATCCCGTTCTTCGGCATCGGCTCGGTGTCGGCCATCTTCGCGACGGTAATCTTCTCCATGCCACCGGCGATTCGTTTCACTACCCTGGGCATTCGCCAGGTGCCGGTGGAGCTGATCGAGGCCGCCGACGCCTATGGCGCCACGCGTGGCCAGAAGTTGTTCAAGGTACAGCTGCCGCTGTCGCTGCCCACGGTGATGGCTGGCATCAACCAGACCATCATGCTGGCGCTCTCCATGGTGGTGATCGCTGCCATGATCGGCGCCGACGGCCTGGGCAGCGAAGTGTGGCGCGCCATCCAGCGGCTGCGTCCGGGAGACGGCTTCGAGGCCGGCATTGCCGTGGTGATCCTGGCCATGCTGCTCGACCGCCTGACCCAGTCGCTGCGCAAGCAGCGCAAGTCGTGACGCACGCCATGCACAGGCGCCACTCTGTATAACGTTGGTAACGCCCCTTGCATCTGAGCGATGCCACCGCCAAGGTGGAAGGGTTGTAAGCAAACGGAGGTATATCAATGAACAAGCAACTGCTTAACCGCCGCATTCGTATCGCCAGCCTGGCACTGGTAGCCGGTGCCGGCCTCGCTGCCGGTACTGCCCAGGCCCAGGACAAGGGCAGCGTCCACTTGGCCTACGTCGAATGGTCTTCCGAGGTGGCTTCCACCAACGTGGTCCGCGCCGTGCTCGAGCAGCAGGGCTTCGAGGTGGAAATGACCTCGCTCTCTGCCGCCGCCATGTGGCAGGCCGTGGCCAGCGGCGATGCCGATGCCATCGTGGCCGCCTGGTTGCCCACCACCCACGCCGACTACATGGAGCGCGTGGGCGACGAGGTCGACGATCTTGGCGTCAACCTGGACGGCACCAAGCTCGGCCTGGTGGTACCCGCCTACAGCGACGTCGATTCCATCGCCGATCTCAATGATCACGCCGATGACTTCAACGGCGAGATCATTGGCATCGACCCCGGCGCCGGCCTGATGGGCCTCACCGAGGATGTGGTCGAAACCTATGACCTCGACCTGGCCCTGCGCAGCGGCAGCGGTGCAACCATGACCGCCGCCCTCGAGTCTGCCATCAAGAACGATGAAGACATCGTCGTCACCGGCTGGACCCCGCACTGGAAATTCGCCCGCTGGGATCTCAAGTATCTCGAGGATCCGGAGAACGTCTACGGCGGCGCCGAGCAGATCCACACCATCGCCCGCCAGGGTCTCGAAGAGGACATGCCGGAGGCCCATGCCATCCTGGACGCCTTCGAGTGGACCCCGGAGCAGATGGGCGAAGTCATGCTCATGAACCAGGAAGAGGATTCCGACCCCTACGAGAACGCCAAGCAGTGGGTCGAGGACAATCAGGACGTGGTGCAGGAGTGGATCGACGGCTAAGCGTTATCTGACAGTCGTACCTGCAACGCAAGCGGGGAGGCCATTCGGCCTCCCCGCTTGCGTTAGGGTGGGTGCAGAAGCGGCTCCGCTCAGCCGGGAGTGACGCCACGCAGCCGCTCGCCACGACGTCGCAGCAGTTCCAGCGTGGTGAGCAACAGCATGGAGAGCAGCACCAGCAGCGTCGCCACGGCCAGGATGGTGGGACTGATCTGCTCGCGAATCCCCGACCACATCTGGATCGGCATGGTGCGCTGCTCGGGGCCGGCGATGAACAGCACCACCACCACTTCATCGAACGAGGTGATGAACGCGAACAGAGCCCCCGACACCACCCCCGGCGTCACCAGCGGCAGCACCACCTTGAAGAAAGTCCGGGTGGGATTGGCACCCAGGCTGTGGGCGGCACGTATCAGGGTGGTATCGAAGCTCGACAGCGTGGCCGTCACGGTGATCACCACGAAGGGAATGCCCAGCGCGGTGTGGGCGAGCACGACCCCCAGATAGGTCTGCGCCAGGTTGATCTTGGAGAAGAAGAAGAACATCGCCGCGGCGGAGATGATCAGCGGCACGATCATCGGTGAGATGAGCAGCGCCATGATCGCCCCGCGGGCCGGCATGTGGCGACTGGAGAGTCCCAGTGCCGCCACCGTACCCAGCACGGTGGCCAGCAGAGTCGAAGCGATCCCGATGATGAAGCTGTTCTTGATCGCCCCGAGCCATTCGCTGGAGGTGAAGAAGTCCTGGTACCAGCGCAGCGAATATCCCGCCGGATCGAGGGTCAACATTTTTTCGCTGAAGGTGAAGTAGGGCTCGGCGTTGAACGACAACGGAATGATCACCAGCAGCGGCCCCACCAGGAACAGGAAGACCAGGGCACAGATGCCGAGGAAGACATAGTGCCAGATGCGTTCGCCACGGGTGGCATAGGAAGGAATGGCCATCGGTTTACCCCAGCTTGACCTTGTCGACGCCAATCAGGCGATTGAAGATCAGATAGAAGACGATCACCACGAACAGCAGGATAGAGGCTATCGCCGCGGCCAGGCCCCAGTTGAGCGAAGTCTGCATGTGGTAGGCGATGTAGTTGGTGATGAAGCGTCCCGACTGACCGCCCACCAGTGCCGGCGTGATGTAGTAGCCGATCGCCAGGATGAAGACCAGGATGCCGCCCGCTGCGATCCCGGGAATGGTCAGCGGGAAATAGACACGCCGAAAACTCAGGAAGGGTTTGCCGCCCAGCGAGCGCGCCGCACGCATATAGCTCGGCGGAATGGTCTTCATCACCGAGTAGAGCGGCAGGATCATGAACGGCAGAAGGATGTGCGTCATCGCCACGATGGTGCCGACCTTGTTGTGGATCATCTGCCAGCGCGCCTCGTCGGCGATCACGCCGATGGCCACCATCATGTCGTTGAGCACGCCTTGGGACTGCAGGATGGCGATCCAGGTGGTGGTGCGCACCAGCAGAGAAGTCCAGAACGGCAGCAATACCAGGATCATCAACAGATTGGACTGGCGCAGCGGCAGGGTTGCCAGCAAGTAGGCGATGGGATAACCCAGCAGCAGCGTCAGGCCGGTGATCACCGCACTCATCCAGAAGGTCCGCCAGAACAGCGCGACATGGATCTCCATGAAGTCGGGCACCTTGACGATCTCACCCTCGGGGCTGAGCTGTCGGTCCACCGCTGCCAAATAGTAGGAGAGCGTGTAAGGTGACGATTCCCTGTCGATCAGCTTCCAGGTGCCGACCTCGCCCCAGGCATCATTGATCTCGATCAGCGCTTCTCGGTAGGGCGGCTCGATGTTGCGCAGGCGTCGCGCCGTGCGGCTGATCGCCGAGCGCATGCCCGATTTCTCATAGTTGAGTCGGCTCGACAGCAGCCCCAGGTTGCGCGCCTCCTGCCCTTCGCGAAGGTCTTCCACCAGGGCGGCGAACACCGGCTCTTCCGGCAGCGACTCGCCATCCCAGCCCTGCAGGGCGTCGACGGTGCGTGAAAGATGAGTGGAGACTTCGGGATTGTCGACGCTGCGCCACAGCATATCGAAGATCGGCATGGCGAAAGCGATGATCAGAAACGCCAGCAGCGGCGACACCAGCAGCAGTGCCTTGAGCTTCGAACGGCGCACGGCGCGGCGTAGGCTCACCTTCAGCGGTACGCCGTCGGCGGTTGTCAGTGGTTCTGAGGACGAATGGGACACGCAGGCCTCTCCATCGAACGGAACAGCAATCAGGCTATGGGAGGGGGCTGCCACCCGGCCGGGCCGGGTGGCAGCGAGGCCTTACTGGGCCAGCCAGGCGTCGAAGCGCTGGGTCAGTTCATCGTTGTAGTCGGCCCAGAACTCGTCATCCTTGGGAATGGCGGTGGCGAAGTTGGGCTCGTAGGTCGGCATGTGGGGCTCCATATCGATGCCGGTCTCGGCATGGGTCGATACGAATTCCGCCGAAGACTTGCGCGCCGGTCCGTAAGAGATGTACTTGGCCTGATCGGCCAACCGCTGCGTATCGGTGGCGAAGTGGAGGTAATCCTTCACCTTGTCGAGCTTGCCGGTAGGCACGACCCAGCCGTCGAGTTCGAATACCTGGGCATCCCAGATGATTTCGAAGGGCTGATCCTCGGTGACCATGGCGTTGAAGATACGACCATTGTAGGCGGAGCCGAAGGCCACTTCCTCGTCGGCGAGCAGCTGCGGAGGCTGGGCACCTTCTTCCCACCAGATGACTTCGTCCTTGATGGTATCGAGTTTGGCGAAGGCACGCTGGATGCCCTCTTCCGTCTCGAGTACGTCGTAGACGTCTTCCGGTGCCACGCCATCCGCCACCAGCGCCCACTCGAGGTTGTTGATCGGCTTGCGCATCAGGGTTCGCTTGCCGGGATAGTTCTCCAGGTCGAAGACGTCTTCGATGCTGCTCGGCTGATTATCCTCCGGGAACATCTCGGTGTTGAAGGCAACGATGTTGGAGTAGACGATCGAGGCCACGAAGCACTCGCCCAGGGCGCCATCGACGAAGTCTTCGCTGGGCGGCGTACCGTCCGGGGCATCGGCGATCAGCTCGTCATGATCCAGGGGCTCGATGAGGCCCTCGGCACAAGCGATCATGGCATCCGCCGGCAGCATGTCGACGAGATCCCAGGTGACGTTGCCGGCCTGACTCTGGGCGCGCAGGCCGGCCAATGCGTTGCCGCTACGGTCGATGTTGACGATCTCGTCGCCGGACTTCTCCATCCACGGTTTATCGTAGGCCTCGTGCTGACTCATGCTGTAGGCGCCGCCCCAGGAGACGATGTTCAGCGTCTCGGCCTGCGCCGCGGTCGACAGTCCCATGACGCTCATGCCGGCCACAGCGACGGCCGTGCTCAGGGGTCCCTTGCGAAGTAAACGAAGTGATGAATTCATGGAATTCTCCATTGTTGTTGTTACTGCAGTCGTTTGCGGTGGTATCGCCTATCGGCGTTGCAGCCCGTCCGGGCCGCGTCGGTGGCCGGCGCCGCACTCGGGCGTCGTCGGCTGCACTCTTATCCCCTGCGCCAGGTTTCGTCAGGCATCCAGAGCGCGACAATCCTGCCACGTCCAGCCCACGGTGACCGACTGTCCCGGTCGCAACGAGGGATGCCCGTCAGCGTTCGGGGTCTTGATGATGAATTCGTCGTTGCCGCACAGTTCGAGCCGTGTGCGCAGGTGATCCCCCAGGTAGATCACTTCCTGCACGGTCCCTGTGAAGCAGTTGTCGAATCGCTCGTTGTCGGCGTCGCCCGCTTCCAGGAGCGCTACCCGCTCCGGACGCAGCGATAGCGTGGTGCGCGTACCGATACCGCCCACCGCCACCGGCCTGGCGACGACACGCTCTCCACTGTCGAGCGCGACCTCGCAACGCTCGCCGAGGTGCTCCACTACCTCGCCCATCAGGCGGTTGTTCTCACCGATGAAGCTGGCCACGAAAGCATTCTCCGGCGATTCGTAGAGCGTCTCGGGGGTAGCCAACTGCTGGACCACGCCATCGTTGAACACGGCGATGCGATCCGACATGGTCAGCGCTTCGGTCTGGTCGTGGGTCACATAGATCATGGTCACGCCGAGGCTGGCGTGGATGCGCTTGATCTCGTACTGCATCTCCTCGCGCAGGTTCTTGTCCAGGGCGCCGAGCGGCTCATCCATCAGCACCAGCTCGGGTTCGAAGACCAGCGCTCGCGCCAGGGCCACGCGCTGCTGCTGACCGCCGGAAAGCTGCGCCGGGCGACGGTTGCCGAAGCCCTCCAGGCGCACCATGCCCAGCGCCCGTTCGACATTACGATCGATCTCGGCCTTGGAGAGATGACGCACCTCCAGCGGAAAGGCGAGATTCTCGGCCACGGTCATGTGGGGAAAAAGCGCATAGTTCTGGAACACCATGCCGATGCCGCGCTTGTGGGGCGGCAAGCCGTTGATAGGCTGATCCTTGAGCAGGATGTCGCCGTGGGTCGGCGTCTCGAAACCGGCCATCATCATCAGGCAGGTGGTCTTCCCCGACCCCGAGGGGCCGAGCAGGGTGACGAATTCGCCACGCTGGATATCGAGGTTGAACCCTTTCACGACCAGCTCGACGCCGTCGTAACTCTTCTGGACGTCGATGAAACGGGCAAAGCAGGTGTCGGCTTCTTGGGAAGACGCCGCAGGGGCGTCGGGGACGGCACTTTCGTTCATGCAGGATTCCTGTTGACGGCCAGGCGCTGCGAGCATCGTTCCCCTGCGCAATGCGCCCAAGCCGCTTTGTCTTGTTCTAATTCAACGGAATCGACAGTAGTCTGGTTGGCCAGCGTCTCGCAATCCCTGCAGGGTCTAACCAGCGTTGAATGACGAGTCCACAGACGCTCGTAAAGTCGGCTAAGAGGCCCCTGTTTCCGCGATCGGGAGAACACCATGTCGAACCGGCCCAGCGCAGCCGAGATCGTCGTCATCGGCGCCGGTATCGTTGGCCTTTCCACGGCCTGGGCGCTGCTCGAACAAGGGCGCGAGGTCACCGTGCTGGATCCTGGACCACCGGGGGGCGAAGCCTCCTCCGGCAATGCCGCCACGCTCGCCAGTTATGCCGTGGAGCCACTGGCTCACCCCGGCCTGCTCGCCCAGCTTCCGGCGCTGCTGCTGTCGTCCTCCTCGCCCTTCCATCTGCGCTGGCGCCATCTGCCGCGCCTCGCCCCCTGGCTGTGGCGCTTTCTCGCCGCGGCCACTCCGTCACGCGCGGCTGCCGCAACCCAGACCCTGCATCAGCTGCTGGCCCCCGCCATGGACGACTGGCAGGCGCTGCACGCCACTCTGGGCGCTAACACGGAAGCCACCGCACTGCATCGACGCGGCGCCCTGACGTTCTTTCGTCAGCGCCGCCACTGGCAAGCCGAGCGCGCCGCCTACACTGCCCGCGAGCGCTTGGGGATTCCGCAACGCTACCTGAACGCCGGAGAGGTTGCGGAGCTCGAGCCCGCCCTGGCAGGTGTGGCCCAGGGCGGCGTGCACTTCCTGGCCGCCGGCCATCTCGCCGACCCTCAGGCCCTGGCCACTCGGCTGGCCCAGCGGCTGGCGGAGCGCGGCGTCGACTTCCACGCGGCACGGGTCACCGGCCTGGCCCGCGCCGCAGGGCGAGTGTGCATCGACAGCGACTTGGGCAGTTGGCAGGCCGAACACGCCATCGTCGCTGCTGGCGCCTGGTCGGCAACGCTGGCCCGCTGCGCCGGCGACCCCATTCCTCTCGAGGTGGAGCGCGGCTATCACCTGGAATTTCCCGATGCGCAGCTACAGTTGTCACGGCCTTGCAACCCGGCGGAAAACGCCTTCTACATGACCCCGCTGGCCGGGCGGCTGCGCATCGCCGGCACCGTCGAACTCGGCCACCCCCGCGACCCCGCCAATCCGCACCGCCTGGCCTATCTGCGTCGCCACGGCGAGGCCCTTCTCGGACCACTCGGGCCGGCCAGCCACGAGTGGCTGGGGCTGAGACCCTCCTTGCCGGACTCCCTGCCGGTGATCGGACCCGCTCGCCTTGCTGGCGTCACCTACGCCTTCGGGCACGGGCACCTGGGATTGACCCTGGCGCCGACCACCGGCCGGCTGGTTGCGGAAAGCCTGGCGGGCAGGTCGCCCAACTGGCTCGAGGCTTGCCACCCACAGCGATTCACCCGCTAACCATCGGTGGTAAAAGGGTAAAAGTCGGCCTACCCTGTCGGCGTAACGATGCAATTTCCGTATCATCGCGTTACAGCGCCTTCCAAGGGGAGAAAGCGTTGACACCACGAATGGCGTGGATCGACGAGCTCGCCAGACTAGGATGAAGAGGCCGGCCAGTTTCTGGTCGTCCCTCGTTTATCAGTACGCAAGGAGACGCAGACATGTACCGCAAGATCATGGTGCCGATCGATCTGGCACACCTCGACGTGCTCGAGCCCTCGCTGGCTACCGTGGCCGACCTGGCCCGCCATTACGACGCGGAAATCTGCTATGTCGGCGTCACGGCGACACAGCCCGGCAGCGTGGCCCGCACACCGGAAGAGTACCAGCAAAAACTGGATGCCTTTGCCGCTGAACGCGCCAAGGTACACGGCCAGCCGGTGAGCACGCGCACCATTACCAGCCCCGACCCGATCGCCGATCTCGACGACCTGTTGATCGACGCCATCGACGACGTCGGCGCTGACTTGGTGGTCATGCCGACCCATCCGCCCAAGCACCTCGACGTGCTGATGACCTCGCACGGCGGCAAGGTCGCGACCCATACCGACGTGTCGGTCTTTCTGGTTCGGCCGGCGAAGCAGTGAATCGCCGGCTAGTGCGAAAGCCCTTGAACACGGCATCCTGACGAACTGAAGGGAGAACGTTCCATGGAAAAGAATCCCCAAGACGAAGGTTCCCAAGAGCAGCCTTCGGAAGGCATTCCGGCGCCAGAGGGGCCGGCCAACCTGATCGATACCGACTACGTGATCGGTCAGGACAACATCACCGCCAGCCCCATGGGCGTCAACATCGACCTGCACGGCAAGGTATTCACCTTCTCCTCGCTGGTGATCCTGTTCTTCGTGATCTTGACGCTGGCCATGCAGGATCAGATGGAGCCCATCTTCAACAGCATGTTCAGCTTCCTCACCACCAACATGGGCTGGTTTTTCCTGCTCGGTGCCAACGTCTTCGTGATCCTGGCACTGGCGCTGATCTTCACTCCCATGGGCAAGGTGCGCATCGGTGGTGCCAACGCAACGCCTGACTTCGGCTACGCCGGCTGGTTCGCCATGCTGTTCGCCGCCGGCATGGGCATCGGCCTGATGTTCTACGGCGTCTCGGAGCCGCTGGGGCACTACGGCACTGCCATGGGCGGTATCAGCATGGGCGAGGATGGCCTGCGCACTGACTGGGCCCCTCTGGGGGGTGCCGAAGGTGACCAGGCCGGCGCCATTAGCTTGAGCATGGCCGCCACTATCTTCCACTGGGGCCTGCATCCCTGGGGCGCCTACGCAATAGTCGGCCTGTCGCTGGCGATTTTCGCCTTCAACAAGGGCCTTCCGCTGACCATGCGCTCGATCTTCTACCCCATCCTGGGCGAGCGCGTCTGGGGCTGGCCGGGTCACGTCATCGACATCCTCGCCGTCTTCGCCACCCTGTTCGGCCTGACCACATCCCTGGGTATCGGGGCCACTCAGGCCGCCGGGGGTCTCAACTACCTGTTCGGAATCCCAGCAGGCGACACCACCTTGGTGCTGCTGATCCTGGGCATCACCTTGGTAGCGCTGGGCTCAATCATGCTGGGTGTCGACAAGGGCGTACAACGGCTGTCGCAGCTCAATATGGCACTCGCTCTGCTACTGCTGCTGTTCGTGATCTTCGTCGGCCCCACTCTGATGATAGCCACTGGCGTGATCGAGAACTTGATCGGCTACGTAACTCACCTGCCGGCACTCTCCAACCCCTTCGGGCGCGAGGACGCCAACTTCAGCCAGGGCTGGACGGCCTTCTACTGGGCCTGGTGGATCGCCTGGTCGCCCTTCGTGGGCATGTTCATCGCCCGGGTCAGCCGCGGCCGCACCGTGCGCGAGTTCCTGACCGCCGTCCTGGTAGTACCGACTCTGGCCTCAGTGGTGTGGATGACCGCCTTCGGCACCACTGCCATCGACCAAGTGGTCAACTCCGGCATCACCGAGGTGCAGGACGCAGCTCTGGAGTTACAGCTCTTCACCATGCTCGAGTACCTGCCGTTGACGGCCATCACTTCCTTCGTTGGCATCGTGCTGGTGATCGTATTCTTCATCACCTCGTCGGACTCCGGCTCGCTGGTGATCGACTCCATCACCGCCGGCGGCAAGGTCGATGCACCCAAACCGCAGCGTATCTTCTGGGCGCTGATCGAGGGAGCCCTGGCCATCGCGCTGCTGCTCGGCGGCGGCCTAGCCGCACTGCAGACGGCAGCATTGACCACCGGCCTTCCCTTCACGCTAGTGTTGCTAGTGGGCTGCTACGCCATCGTCAAGGGGTTGATGAGCGAACCGCGCGCCTGACGCCCTCCATCCACGGCAATCCACGCCAGGCGGCCATGAGGCCGCCTGGCTTTTTTCGCCTTCCTCATTCTTCGGCATGATGGCCATCAGCAGTCGTTCTACCCATTCTGCTACGACTCTCGGCAGCCACACTGGCAGGGTGATGCCGCTTCGGGCATAGTTCCACGACACCGCCGCCCGAACGGAAAGGAGCCCCCCAGCGCCGATGAAGGCCCCCGAAGACGCCTTTCGCCAACTCGCCGATGGGTTAGGCAAGGCCGGCCTGCCCCAGCACCTAGAGCAGCTCGCCGAACAGCTCGCATATTGGGACAGCGTCACCGGCCTGGCCAACCGCCGCCACTTCATGGAGCGCCTGGACAACGCCTGCCGTGAGGCCGACCGAGCCGAAGGCTCGCTCGGCCTGCTGTATCTCGACCTGCACCGCTTCCGGCTGATCAACGAGAGCCAGGGCCATGAATGCGGTGACCGCTTGCTGGCCGCAGTCGCCGGACGCTTCACCGACGTGGTCGCCTCCGATGAGTTCATCGCCCGGCTGGGCGGTGACGAGTTCGCCGTGCTGTGCGAGTCCACCAGCCGAGTCCACCTCGAGGAAGCCGTGGCCCGCTACCGGCAAAGCCTGGAGCCCCCCATATCCCTGGACGAGGGGCACTTTAGCCTTTCGCTCAGTGCCGGCGTGGCGCGTTTTCCGAAGGACGCCGACGATGCCGCTGCGCTGTTCCAGCACGCCAGCATCGCGCTCAACCATGCCAAGCGTGGCGGGAGTCGCACGCGCTTTTTCAGCAGTGCCATGGCCGAGGCCATGCGCGAGAGAGAGCGCCTGCAATCGCGCTTCATAGAAGCCCTGCACCACGAGCGCCTGACGCTGCACTTCCAGCCCCAGTTCAGCCTGGAGAGCGGCGAGCTGATCGGCGCCGAAGCACTCTGTCGCTGGCACGACGATCTGCTGGGCTGGGTAAGCCCCGCAGAGTTCGTTCCCCTGGCGGAGAGCCAGGGGCTGGCCAGCATCCTGGGAGACTGGGTGCTGGAGTCCGCCTGCCACCAGCTGCAACGCTGGGATCAGCAAGGAATGCCCTTTCCGGGAAGGCTGTGCGTGAATGTCTCGGCCCAGCAGATGGACGACTCCCAACTGGCCAGCCACGTGCAGCAACTGGCGACCCGGATGCGCCCGGGCCTGCTGGGGCTCGAACTCACCGAAAGCGGCCTGATACGAGACCCGGAACGAGCGGTGGGCATCACCCGCACCCTCTGCGGGGCCGGCATCGGCATGGCGATCGACGACTTCGGCACCGGCTACTCGTCGCTCACCTATCTGAAACGGTTTGCCGCCGATACCCTGAAGATCGACATGTCCTTCGTGCACGATATGCTCAAGAGCAGCCACGACCATGCCATCGTGGCCACCATCATCGCCATGGCCCACACGCTGGGCATGCAGACGGTGGCCGAGGGAGTGGAGAGCGCCGAACAAGCCGCTGCATTGCGTGCCCTGGGATGTAGCGGCGTACAGGGCTTCCATTTCGGCCGACCCGTGGATGCCAACACCTTTGCCACATGCTGGCTGACGCAGAATGCCTCCCTCAGTTGAGACGGGCAGCCCTGCCTGCATGCCGCTTCTTGCACCCGACGGGCACACCGCGCGGGTCTGCCCTCACCCGCAACGATGCCAAGACGGTTGAACTCAGGAGGCAGATGCCGATGACGCTTGCTGGGCACTGACACGGTTGCGTCCCTGGCATTTGGCGGCATACATGGCCCGGTCGGCGCGTACCATCAACGTATCCAGCGACAGCTCGGGCTCGCTCGCCGCCACACCAAAACTGGCGGTCACGCGGCCGGCCTCGGGAAACTCGTCGTGCTCTATGTGCTGCCGGATCCGCTCGGCCAGTTCCAGCGCCCCTTGCTGCGTCGTCTCGGGAGCCAGAATCAAAAACTCCTCGCCTCCCCAGCGGCCCAGACGGTCCGTCTCGCGGAGCTGCTCGCAGACTCGCTCCCCCAGGCCGCGTAATACGCTATCGCCCACGGCATGCCCGAAGCGATCGTTGACCGACTTGAAATGGTCGATATCGAGAAGGATCAAAGCGTAACGGGTGCCATGACGACGATGCAGAGCATCGGCCTCGCGCAGCAGCTTCTGCATGTGATCGCGATTGTAGAGTCCGGTCAGGGCGTCGTGGCTGGCGCGATACTCCAGCTCCTGTCGCGCCTGGATGCGCTCGTTGATGTCGCGCCAGACGGTATGCACGACCTCGCGCCCACCGATGGGAATCATCGTCAGTTGCACTTCCAGCCAGGTCGGCTTTCCGCTGCGGGTCAGGTGAACCCATTCGAAGCGACACGCCCCGGTTTCGCGAACCTTGCGGATCCACTCGACGGCCAACTCCCAGGAGGCGCGACCATCGGGCTGACGAGGCGGCGAAATCTCGGCGGGATGTCGCTGTAGCAGCTGATGCCTGTCGGGGTAGCCCAGCAGCTCAGCGGCGGCGGCATTGCAGTCGATGAAGCGTTCGCCATCCAGCAGCAGGATGCCGTCGGCACTGCGCTCGAAGAGCGCGCGATAGGTACGGTGGCTCTCGGCCAGCTGCGACTGCGCCTGGCGCAGTGCAGTCAGTTCGACGAACAGGCTCAGGGTCAGGTCGCCGTGGCAGACGGCATGTACCAGGAAGATACGGGTCTCGCCATCCTTGCAGCGAATGGGTACCTCCAGCGGCTCGATCTCACCCTGCCCCCGGACGGCCTGCTCCAGGTGTTGGCGCCACAGCGCGGCCAGGCGTTCGCGCTCCTCGGCCTCCGGATAGGCGAGCGGCCACCAGTGATCGGCATCGGGAATTTCGTCGGCGCAATAGCCGATGCGTTGCCGAAACTGGCGGTTGAGCAGCACGATCCGCTTGTCGTCTCCCCGAGTGAGCAGCAAAGGCACCGGTGCTCGCTCCAGAAGCTGCCGCAGCGTTGCATGATCAATATCTAGGCTCTGGCGGCCATGATCGTTCGCAGCCATGCACACCCCCGTCATCTGCCCCTGGCAGCCAGTATGCCTGCTTCAGCCGTTTGGGGCGAGACAGCACGTCAACTCCACAGCTCGCCGATGGGCGTCTCACGGCGATAGTGAGTGGCGATCTGCGCCTGGAGCAGTTCTGCGGTGGCCAGAGCATCGATCAGAGCATGATGCCCCTGGTAAGCAGGCAGACCATAACGCAGGCGACTGTCGTTCAGCCGGATGGACACCGGCGGACGGCGCAGCCAGCGGCGAAAGCGCGCCCACGGCGACAAACGATGGCGACGCGCCTCCAGCGACATGGTGTCGATCATCGGAAAGCGCAGTCCCTCACCGAGGCGGGCCTTCACGGCGCCGTCGAGAAAAGGGCGCTCGATATGGCGAAAGTGCACCACCGCCAGCCGTCCGGCCATCGAATCGAGAAGGTCGGGCAGGATGCGCTCCAGGTCCGGGGCCTCGGCCACTTCCGAATGGGTGATGTGGTGGAAGGTGACCGATTGACTGGAAAGCGGTCGCGGGGGCCGCACCACCCAGTAACGACGCTCGGCCAGACGCACGCGCGACAGGGTGAAGGGCACCACGCCAACGCTGACGATGGCGTGGCGGCGTGAATCGAGCCCCGTGGTTTCCAGATCGAGTGCCACCATTTCCACCTCGCCGATGGCCGTATCGGCAGGTGGCACGCCAGCGGCGAAGTAGCGCGCCAGCAGCGGCGAGCGCGAGCCGGCGGCGCGCTGTGCCAGATACTCCGGCCAGCCGGGCGCGTCAGCTTGGGACGGGCGGCGCAGATTCGGCATGAGGCACCTGTCAGCGCGAACGCGAGGGCATCGGATAACGATACTTGAGGAACTTCTGAGCGTTGCTCAGCACCTGGAAGGCGTCCTTGAGGTTGTGGCGTTCGGTGTCCGCGACGTTCTCGGGCTCGATGTTGTTGTCCGGTTCACGATTCTGCTGAATGTCGATGACCTGATGGCGAATCCGCGACATGGCGATCAGTTCCAGGGCGTAGCGCAGCTTGTCGCCGACGCCCGGCGCCAGCAACTGAGTATTGGCGATGTCGTCGAGACGATCGAAGCTGTTCTGAGCACGCGAGCCACAGGCCAGGGCATGCACCCGGATCAGGTCGATCAATGGCGCCGTGCCGCGCCGCTTGAGGTTGATCGAGTTATTCTGCTTGCCATCCTTTTCCATCACGAAGGTACGGAAGAACCCCAGCGGCGGCGTGCGGTTCAGGGCATTGCGCGCCATGGCCGCGAGAAACAGCGGACTCTTGGCCGCCTTGCCGGCCACCAGATCCTGTAGTTGCTCGACGTAGTCTTCCTCGCCGTAGACGCTGTCCAGGTCGAAGAAGATCGAGCTGTGCAGCAGCCGTTCGGGCGTAGGATCGTCGATCCAGTCTCGGAAGTAGTCGCGCCACACCGACAGCGGCTGGCGCCACTTGGGGTTGGTGGCCATCACCTCGCCCTTGCAGTAGGTGTAGCCACAGGCGTGCAAACCATCGCTGACCCGCTGCGCCAGCGCCAGAAAGTAGGCATCGTGGCGCTCGGGGTCGAAATCATCGGAAAGCACCAGGGCATTGTCCTGATCGGTGACGATGGACTGCTCGTTGCGTGCCATTGAGCCATTGGCCATGAAACAGTAAGGCACCGGCGGCGGCCCCAGCTCCTGCTCGGCCAGTTCCAGCAGGCGTCGCGTGAAACTGCGCCCGATGGTCGACAGCGCACTGCCGACCATCAACGAGTTGGCGCCCTCCTCCACCATGCGCACGAAGGCGGCCCGCACGTCGGGCGCCAGCTTGGCGAGCCCGGCCGCACTCGACTGATTGAAGATGTTACTGACCAGATAGAGGCTCGAATGGGTTTCGTAGCGGATGATGTCGGAAAGGTGCACGATGCCCACCGGCCGCCGACGATACAGCACCGGCAGGTGATGGATGTTGTTACGCAGCATGGTGAGCATCGCTTCGTGAACCGATTCGTCGGACTGGATGGTGATCGGCGGCTTACCCACCAGCCGGCCCACCGGCGTGTCGGGCGGGAGGCCCTCGGCCACCACTCGAGTGCGGAAGTCACTGTCGGTGAGGATGCCGCACATCTCCCAGACCCGCTCCTGACTGTCGGTAAAGCTGTAGCGAGGCCGTTTACCGGCAGCATCCAGCACCAGTGCTGCCGAAGCCTGCGCTTCGCCGATCTGACGGGCCGCCTCCTGCACCGTGGTGGTGGACTCGACCATCACCGGGTAGCGCGTCAACAGCTTGCGTACCCGGGTGATCATCATGTCGTTGGACTTCTTCTGATCTTCCACCGCCGCCTCGAGCCGCGGTCGCCCGAGTTCGACGAAATCGGCGAAATGCTCGTCGGCCTCGCACAGCCGGCGAAATACCGCTTCGGGGATGAAATAGATGAGGGTGTCTTCCAGCGCCGTGGCCGGAAAACGCGCACGATGGTTCCGCAGCAGGCTGAAGTGACCGAAGATATCGCCTTCGCCGAGCCGGTTGTAGAGATCGCCGTTGCGCCGGTAGACCTCAACGGCCCCGCTGCGAATGTAGTAGAGATCGTGGACTTCCTGATCCAGGGTGAGAATGGCCGTTCCCGCCTTGAAATAGCCCACTTCGACATGCCCGGCCACGTCGTCCAGCAGCTCGTCGGAGAGGCTGTCGAAGGGGGGAAATTGTGCCATGTGCTGGCGAATTTCCAGCAGTTCCACGTCCATGCCGCACTCCACGACCGTTTCGACCCGAATGGCTATCAGTGTGTTGGCGCACCCCAGGGCTGTAAAGTCTCGATCGGCCCCAGACACAACGAAGGCCACCCCGTGGGGTGGCCTTCGCGACGCTCGGCGAGTGGCCTACGTCAGCTCATGATTCGCTGGCCATTTCCTGGACCCGCTGCATCATTTCGGGATCCTGCTGGATGGCCTGACCGATGGCATTGAAGGTATCCACGTCGAGACCGCTGTCCTCGACCACCTCGACCATCTTGTCGTTGGCTTCCATGCGCACATCCTGCTGGGCCTGTTCGTCCTCGGCCTCCTGCAGGCGCTCAGTGTAGTCCTGGGAGATCACGGCGATCTCCTGAGATGCGTCGGCGAACTGCTGAAGCTGCTCATCGGAGAAGTCCTCGGCAGTGGCCTGCGGCTGCTGCGTCGCTGACGGATCCTGAGCCGGATCCTGTGACTGGTCCTGGGCATGGGCCTGAGCGCTCATGAGTCCGGCAGTGAGCAAGACAGCCGAGAACAGTGCAGTCATCCGTGGCATGAATACCTCCAAGGGTTGCGTGTGTATGTGCGTCTCTGTGACGGCGCTTTCAGGGCAGGGTTCATATTTTTTGCGTAACCGAATGTAACCAACTTTCGCGACTCATGCCCTTTTGTCCGTCGAGGGAACACAGTATCGTCGACGTTTCCCTGCGACCGGAACCGTACTGAGGCCATGTCACTACCCGCCTTTTCGTCACTTTCTCCCAGCCGGCTCTGGCTTGCCAGCATGCCCGTGCTCTTCGTGGCCCTGTGGAGTACCGGCTTCATCGGAGCCAAGTTCGGCCTGCCCCATGCCGAACCCTTCACCTTTCTGTTCGTGCGCTTCGTACTGACGCTGGCCTTGCTGCTGCCCCTGACCGGCCTGCTCAAGGTCGACTGGCCACGTGGCCTGCGTTTGTGGAGCCACATCGGCGTCTCGGGGTTGCTGGTGCACGGCGCTTATCTGGGTGGGGTGTTCTACGGCATTCAGCTCGGCATGCCCGCCGGTCTCGCCGCGCTGCTGGTGGGGCTGCAGCCGCTGCTGACCGCCGCCCTGGCCCGCCCCCTGCTCGACGAGCGCCTCGCACCGCTGCAATGGTTGGGCCTGGCCCTGGGGCTGACCGGTATCACCCTGGTGCTGGGCAGCAAGCTCGATCCTGGCGGAGCGCTGTTCCAGGGCTTCGGCCTGGGCGCCCTGGCCAGCGTCACGGTGGCGCTCGTCGGCATCTCTCTGGGCACTCTCTATCAGAAGCGCTACTGCACAGGCATGCCGCTGCTCACGGGCACGGCCGTGCAGTACCTGGCTGCCGGCACCCTGCTGGGACTCGGAGCACTGCTCTTCGAGGAGCGCGACATCGAGTGGACGCCGACCTTCATGCTCACCTTGCTGTGGCTGGTGCTGGTACTGTCGATCAGCGCCATTCTGCTGCTGATGGCGCTGATCAAGCGCGGCGAGGCCTCGCGCGTGGCCAGCCTGTTCTACCTGGTGCCGCCGGTGACGGCGCTGGAAGCGTGGTGGCTGTTCGACGAGCGCCTGCCGATGGTCGGGTTGATCGGCATGGCGGTGACCATTGCGGGGGTAGTGCTGGTAGCGCGCGGCAGGCGCTAGGCGCTGCCCGAGAACTGGTTGCGCTCAGCGTCTTTTCTGACGCGCCTTAACGAGCGAGACGTTCCAGATAGGCCACGCCGCCGAGGTTGCGCATTTGCTGGCGAATCCAGAGGCTGCGGCGCTCCACGTAGGGATCGGGCCGGGCCGCATTCCAGCCGCGTGGGTTGGGCAGGACCGCAGCCAGCCGGCTGGCCTGCACCTCGCTGATCCGGTCGGCCGATACGCCGAAGTAGTGCTGCGCTGCAGCCTCCAGACCGAAAACGCCGCTGTCCCATTCGACGATGTTGAGATAGACCTCGAGTACGCGCTGCTTGGGCCACAACGTTTCGATGAGCAGGGTGAACCAGGCCTCCAATCCCTTGCGCACCCAGCTGCGACCGGTCCACAGGAAGAGATTTTTGGCGGTCTGCTGGCTGATGGTACTGGCGCCCCGCAGGCGCGCACCGCCACGGCTCGCTTTCCAGGCCCGGCGCAGCTCGACCAGGTCGAATCCGTGGTGTTCGGGAAAACGCTGATCTTCGGCGGCGATGACCGCCAACTTGGCATGGCCGGAAAGCGTCTCCCAGGGGCGCCACTGGTGACGGATCGGCAGCGCCTCGCCAGCCAGCCAGGCCTGCACCTTGCGCTCCACCATGACCATGGAGCCGTAGGCCGGCACTTCGCGCAGCAGCAATACCAGCAACAGCGAGAGCACCGCAAAGCCAGCCACGACCAGGGCCGCCCCCTGAAGCAGGCGGCGCAGCAGCGCACGAGGAAGACGCCGAAGCGCACCCATCATGAATCGACCGACCCGGCGGCATCAGAGCTCCGCCAGGCCAGCGACGGGCACTCAGCGTTTGGCGAGATGCTCGGCATGGTAACGCAGGTGATCCTCGATGAAGCTGGCAATGAAGAAGTAGCTGTGATCATACCCCGGCTGGCGACGCAGCGTCAGCGGATGATCGTGTTCGGCACACACCGCCTCGAGCCGCTCGGGACATAGCTGCTCTTCGAGAAAATCGTCGGCCTCGCCCTGATCGATGAACAGCCTCTGACTGGAGGCGCCCTTGGCTACCAGCTCACAGGCATCGTACTGGGTCCAGGCGCCAGGATCGTCGCCCAGGTACTCGGTGAAGGCCTTTCTACCCCACGGGCACTGGGTCGGATTGACGACCGGCGCGAAAGCCGACACCGAGCGATAGTGACCGGGGCGTCGCAGCGCCATCACCAGGGCCCCGTGCCCTCCCATGGAGTGCCCGCTGATCGCCTCCCGGCCGTTCACCGGAAAATGCTGGCGAACCACCGAGGGCAACTCCTCCGTCACGTAATCGTACATGCGATAGTGACGCTTCCAGGGTTCGCGCGTCGCATTGACGTAGAAGCCCGCTCCCGACCCCAGATCGTAGCTGTCGTGCTCGCCCGGCAGGTCGGTGCCGCGCGGGCTGGTATCGGGACACAGAATGGCGATACCCAGCTCGGCAGCCAGGCGATGGGCTCCCGCCTTCTGCATGAAGTTCTCGTCGGTGCAGGTCAGCCCCGAGAGCCACCACAGCAGCGGCACCCGCTCCGTTTCGGCCTGCGGCGGCAGGTAGATGGCGAATACCATCTCGCAGTCCAGCGCCCGGGAACGATGGCGATAGCGCTTGTGCCAACCGCCGAAGCTCTTGTTGGCCGATACCAGCTCGAGGTTTTCCGTCATGGTCATTGGGCAGTCTCCCGGGTGACCGGCAAGTACCGGCCACCCTGATCGAGTATCGAAGGCAGCGCCGGACCTCCGGCGCCGGGCGCTCAGTAGTGAAGAACGGTGCGAATGCTCTTGCCGGCATGCAGCAGATCGAAGGCCTCGTTGATCTGCTCGAAGGGCAGGTCGTGGGTGATGAAGTCGTCGATGTTGATCTCGCCGGCCATGTACTGGTCCACGTAGCCGGGCAGCTGCGAGCGCCCCTTGACACCACCGAAGGCCGACCCTTTCCATACCCGACCGGTGACCAGTTGGAACGGTCGCGTACTGATCTCCTCGCCAGCTCCGGCCACGCCGATGATCACCGACTCGCCCCAGCCCTTGTGGCAGCACTCCAGGGCCTGGCGCATGACGTTGACGTTGCCGATGCACTCGAAGGAGTAGTCGACCCCGCCGTCGGTCAGGTCGACGATCACCTGCTGGATGGGATCGCCATAGTCGTTGGGGTTGACGAAATCGGTGGCGCCGAACTGCTCGGCGAGTGCGAACTTGTCGGGATTGACGTCGATGGCGATGATGCGGCCCGCCTTGGCCATCACCGCCCCCTGGATCACCGCCAGGCCGATGGCACCCAGGCCGAATACCGCCACGGTCGCCCCCGGCTCCACCTTGGCGGTGTTCATCACCGCGCCGATGCCGGTGGTCACACCACAGCCAAGCAGGCAAATCTTGTCCAGCGGGGCCTGCGGGGAAACCACTGCCAGCGACACCTCGGGCAGCACGGTGTACTCGCTGAAGGTGGAACACCCCATGTAGTGGTGTAGCGACCGGCCGTCCAGCGAAAAGCGCGAAGTGCCGTCGGGCATCACCCCTTTGCCCTGGGTAGCGCGCACCGCCCCGCACAGGTTGGTCTTGCCGGAGAGACAGAACTTGCACTGGCCGCACTCGGCGGTATAGAGCGGAATGACGTGGTCGCCGGGCCTGACGCTGGTGACGCCCTCGCCGACCTCCTCGACCACACCGGCGCCTTCGTGCCCCAGCACCGCCGGAAAGTTGCCTTCCGGATCGGCACCGGAGAGCGTGTAGGCATCGGTATGACAGACGCTGGTGGCGGCGATGCGCACCAGCACTTCACCGGCCTTGGGGCCTTCCACGTCGATCTCGGTGACGGTGAGCGGCTGGCCTGCTTCCAACGCAATGGCGGCGCGTGACTTCATGACGACCTCCTCGTCGATTGCATGTCTCGTATGGACTGTCAGTCTAGGCGACCTTGCCAGCGCGACGAAACTGAAACAGACTCACAACATTATTTCAGTTGAGCAATAATCCAACTCGGAGATGCCATGTCCCGCTGGGATGGAATCGAAGCCTTCGTGGAAGTGGTACGTCTCGGCACCTTCGCCGCCGCAGCCCGCCGACTCCAGGTCTCCAACTCCCACGTCAGCCGCCAGGTCGCTCAACTCGAGCAGCAGCTCGGCCTGCCCTTGCTCTATCGCACCACGCGCCAGATCCGCCTCACCGATGCCGGCGAAAGCTACTACGCTCGGTGCCGTACACTTCTGGACGGCTTCCGGGACGCCGAGTCCACCCTCCAGGAGCGGCAGAACCGACCCCATGGCGTGCTGCGCCTGAGCTCGGCCACCACCTTCGGCGAGCGTTTCATCGCCCCCTTGGTCAACGACTTCCTATGCCTGCATCCGCAGCTGGAAATGCGCCTGCACCTCACCAATCGCCAGGTGGATATCATCGACGAAGGCTACGATATCGCCATCCGCATGGGCACTCTGCAGGATTCCTCGCTGGTCGCGCGACGACTCGGCGAGCGCCGCGAGTTCGTGGTGGCCGCTCCCGACTACTTCACCCGCGTTTCCCAACCCCATGCCCTGGCCGAGCTGGCCCACCACCGCTGCCTGGTCGGTACGCGGGAACTGTGGCGCTTCGACGTCGAGGGAGTCCATCGCGACGTGCGCGTCCATGGGCCCTGGCAGGCCAATTCGGGCTCCGCGCTGCTGGATGCGGTGCTCAAAGGACTGGGGCTCGCCCAGCTACCCGACTACTATGTGGCCCCCTTCCTCGCCCGGGGCGAACTGATCTCGGTGCTCGATGCCTTCCAGTGTCGCGACACCGGAGTCTGGGCGGTGATGCCACAGCACCGGCAATACGCCCCCAAGGTGCGCCAATTCGTCGACTTCCTGGTCGAGCATCTGCCAGCGCGGCTGGCGGAGGCCACCGCCGGCTCCCTACCCTGAGCCACGCCCATGAAAAAGGCGCCCCGCAGGGCGCCCGTCAGTGGCCGTGACGGCCGTCATTTGAAATTCTTGCGCACGATCTTCAACGCCTCGCCGACGATGCCGCTGCGGAAGCTCAGCACGCAGATCACGAAGATCAGGCCGAGGATCGGGCTCACCCAGTTGCCCAGCGGCGACTGCGCCAGCATGTGCTGCAGGCTGACCACCAGACCGGCCCCCACGACGGGGCCGAACAGAGTGCCCACGCCACCCAGCAGGGTCATCAGGATCACCTCGCCGGACATGTGCCAGTGGGCGTCGGTCAGCGAGGCGAGCTGGAAAACCACCGTCTTGGTGGAACCTGCCAGGCCGGCGAGTCCCGCCGACAGCACGAAGGCCAGCAGCTTGTAAGCATCGACGTTGTAGCCCAGCGACACCGCACGCGGCTCGTTCTCGCGAATGGCCTTGAGTACCTGGCCATAGGGCGAATGCACGGTACGCTGGACGATCGCAAAACCGATCAGGAAGACCGCAAAGACGAAGTAGTACATCGCCAGGCTGTTTTCGAGGCTGATGATGCCGAACAGCGCCCCGCGCGGCACGCCGTGCAGGCCATCCTCGCCGCCGGTGAACGGCGCCTGGATGAAGACGAAGAACATCAGTTGGGCCAGCGCTAGCGTGACCATGGCGAAGTAGATGCCCTGGCGGCGGATGGCTAGCACGCCGAACACCGCACCCAGCGCCACGGCGGCGACGGTACCGGTGAGGATGCCCATCTCCGGCGTGAGAGCGGGATAGCTCGACAGCAAGAAGCCGGTGACGTAACCGCCGGTGGCCAGAAAAGCCGCATGCCCGAAGGAGAGCAGGCCAGCATAGCCGAGCAGCAAGTTGAAGGCGCAGGCGAACAGCGCGAAGCACAGCACCTTCATCAGGAAGACCGGGTAGGCCAGGAAGGGTGCCACCAGCCCCACGGCCAGCAGCGCCAGATAGAACAGATTGCGGCGCTGGGAAGCTCGCCGAGCGCGCTCCATGGCCGGGGTGAGAGTTTGCGTCATGGCCATCGTCATGCCTCCTTGCCGAACAGGCCGGCGGGTCGCAGCATCAGCACCAGGATCATCACCAGGAAGATCACGGTGTTAGCCGCCTCGGGGTAATACACCTTGGTGAGACCTTCGATCAGCCCCATCCCCAGGCCGGTAAGAACCGCCCCCAGGATCGATCCCATGCCGCCGATCACCACCACGGCGAAGACCACGATCAACAGATTGGAGCCCATGGTGGGCGACACCGGATAGAGCGGAGCGGCCAGCACGCCGGCGAAAGCCGCAAGCGCCACGCCGAAACCGTAGGTGAGGGTAATCAGCTGCGGCACATTGACGCCGAAGGCCTGCATCAGTGCCGGGTTCTCGGTGCCCGCACGCAGGTAGGCGCCGAGCCGGGTACGCTCGATCACGAACCAGGTACCCAGACACACCACCAGTGCCGCCACCAGCACCCAGGCACGATAGGTGGGCAGGAACATGAAGCCCAGCTGCATGCCGCCGGAGAGTGCTTCCGGCGTGGGATAGCGAGCGCCGGAAACGCCGAAGACGTTGACCAGCGAGCCTTCGAAGATCAGCGCCAGTCCGAACGTCAGCAGCAGACCGTAGAGGTGATCGAGATGGCCAATGCGACGCAACAAGAGCCGCTCGATCACCATGCCGAACGCCCCCACGATCAGCGGGGCCAGAACCAGCGCCGCCCAGTAACTGATGCCCAGGTATTGCATTCCCAGCAGGGTGGCGAAGGCACCGAGCATGTACATGGCCCCGTGGGCGAAGTTGACGATCTTCAGCAGGCCGAAGATCACCGCCAGGCCCAGGCTCAGCAGGGCGTAGAAGGCGCCGTTGATCAGGCCCAGCATCAACTGGCCCATGAACACCGCCACCGGCACCCCGAATATCATCGTCATGTCAGATTCTCCTCGCCGTCAGAGGGGCGGCGGCTGACGCCGCCGCCGGATCTCACGCGTCCGCTCAGTCGTTGACCAGCTCGCACTGGCTTTCGGAGAGCGGCCGGTAAGCCTCTTCGGCAGGAATGGTGGCCAGGATTTCGTAGAGGTCCCACTCATGGGTGGCATCGGCCGGCGACTTGACCTCGGCAAGGTACATGTCGTGAACCATGCGGCCGTCTTCGCGGATACGCCCGTTACGCGAGAAGAAATCCTCGATGGGCTGCTCCATCATATGACTGCGCACGGTCTGAGTATCGTCGCTGCCGGTGGCCTCCACGGCCTTCAGGTAGTGCATGGTGCTGGAGTAGATGCCCGCCTGGACCATGGTCGGCATGCGGCCCACGCGCTCGTAGTAGCGCTCGGCCCACTCGCGGGACTCGTCGTCCATGTTCCAGTACCAGCCAGTGGTGAGCAGCAGCCCCTGGGTGGTCTCGAGCCCCATGGCGTAGACGTCGTTGAGGAATACCAGAAGGCCGGCCAACTGCTGACCGCCCTGTACCAAGCCGAACTGACTCGCCGTATTGATGGCGTTGACCGTATCGGCACCGGCATTGGCCAGGCCGACGATTTTGGCACCCGACCCCTGAGCCTGGAGGATGTAGGAGGAGAAATCCTCGGTGGGGAATGGGTGCCGGATACGGTCGACGATGGTGCCGCCGTTGTCGGTCACCACCTTTTCCACATCGCTTTCCAGGGCGTGGCCGAAAGCGTAATCGGCGGTCAGCATGAACCAGGTGTCGCCACCTTGGTCGACGACCGCCTTGGCCGTGCCATTGGCCAGCGGGTAGGTATCGTAGACCCAGTGGATGTGGTTGGGCGTGCAGTGCTCATTGGTGATGCTGGATGCCGCCGAGCCGGATACGATGCCCAAGGTATCGTTGGACTCGAGAATCTTGGTCACGGCGATGGTCACCGAGGACGCCACCATGCCGGCCACCAGATCGACGTCGTCCTCGTCGACCCACTCGCGCACGGTATTGGCGCCCACGTCGGCGCTGTTGCGATCGTCGGCGCTCATCACTTCGATGGGCGCCCCGTTGACGCTACCGCCGAAATCCTCGATGGCCATTTCCAACGCCTCGAGACCGCCCGGGCCGGCCAGGTCGCGGTAGGTGCCGGACATGTCGGCCAGATAGCCGATGCGGATCTCGCCGTCACTGATCTCGGCCTGGGCAGTGGCCGCCATCATGGAAGTGGCGGCGATGGCGATGCTGCTGGCGAGTGTCTTTTTGATGAAGGTCATTTTCGTCTCCTCGGCCCCAGCGGGGCTGTTGTTGTTGTGGCTGACGTTGCGCAGCGATGGGTTATGGTGAGTGAAAGCCTCGACGCCAGGCGTCGCACTGGCGCGGCGGTTGGGCCGGGGGCGAGTCGTACTCATACCCCCAGCAGGGAATGCAGGTGCGCGCGGCGCGAAGGCAGTTCGGCCGCCGATATCTCCTCGATGATGCGGCCGTGCTCCATCACGTAGTGGCGATCGGCCAACGGGGCGGCGAAGCGGAAGTTCTGCTCCACCAGCACGATGGTCATGCCACGTTCCTTGAGCTTGACCAGCACGTCGCCCAGCGACTGGACGATGACCGGTGCCAGCCCCTCGGTGATCTCGTCGAGCAGGAGCAGCCGCGCACCGGTACGCAGGATGCGCGCCATGGCCAGCATCTGCTGTTCCCCGCCGGAAAGGCGGGTGCCTTGGCTGCGCCGCCGCTCGTAGAGGTTGGGGAACATCTCATAGATGTCATCGATGGACATGCCGCCGGAGCGCACCGTGGGTGGCAGCAGCAGATTCTCCTCGACGTCCAAGCTGGCGAAGATACCCCGCTCCTCGGGGCAGTAGCCGACCCCCAACCGCGGAATGCGATGCGGTTTGACGTTGAGCGTCTCGTTGCCGTTGATCATGATCGAGCCGGTGCGCCGCCCCACCATGTTCATGATCGACTTGAGCGTGGTGCTGCGACCGGCGCCATTGCGCCCCAGCAGCGTCACCAGTTCGCCGCGCCTCACGTCGAAGTCCACGCCATGCAGAATGTGCGATTCGCCATAGAAGGCATGCAGGTCGCTGACCCGCAGCATTTCGGCCCCGTCGTGATCCCGGTACTGGGGCACGCTGGACTGTTCGGCGAGCTGATTCATGCCCCGGCCTCCTCTTCAGCGACTTCGCTGCCCATATAGGCTTCCTTGACGCGCGGGTCGGCAGAGACGCTCTCGTAGTCCCCTTCGGCCAGCACGCTGCCGCGGGCGAGCACGGTGATACGGTCACACAAGCGGCTGACCACGCTGAGGTTGTGCTCCACCATCAGCACGGTGCGCCCCTTGGCCACGCGGCGAATCAGCTCGACGATACGGTCGACGTCCTCGGCACCCATGCCCTGGGTCGGCTCGTCGAGCAGCATCAGCGTCGGCTCCATGGCCAGGGTGGTGGCCACCTCCAGCGCACGCTTGCGGCCATACGGCATCTCCACGGTGAGCACGTCGGCATAGTCGCGCAGGCCGACCTCGTCGAGCAGTGCCACGGCCCGCTCGTTGAGCGGCTCCAGGGAGCGCTCGGACTTCCAGAAATGAAAGGAGGTACCCATGGGACGCTGCAGGGCGACCCGAACGTTCTCCAGCGCCGTCATGTGGCCGAACACCGCGGAAATCTGAAAGGAGCGAACCAACCCCATGCGCGCGATCTCGTTGGCCTTCATGCCGGTGATCGCCTTGCCGCGATAGAGGATCTCGCCGCGAGTCGGCGGCAGGAACTTGGTGAGCAGGTTGAAGACGGTGGTCTTGCCGGCCCCGTTGGGGCCGATCAGGGCATGAATATGCCCTTCTTCGACCTGCAGGTTGACGTCGTCCACGGCGGTAAAGCCGCGAAACTCCTTGGTCAACCCACGGGTTTCGAGTGCGAACTCCTGGGTCATGTGGCGTCCTCTCTGGACCGCCGCTGGCGATCCGCCGTTGCTGACGTTGTTGTCGTTGTAGAGAAGGCTCAGGACTCTCTAACCTTTACGTTAACGTAAGCTAGAGGACTCGCCACGCAGGAGCAATAGCTGAAGCGCCGAACTCGACCAATGGCGTAGAGCCCCGAGACTTCAATAGCTTGCAAACAAAAATGCGATGCCTCGACAGGCATCGCATCCTTTGGCGGTAGACGACTGATCTATCAGCGGTTCACTGCCTCAACACTCGATGGCATTGACGGCCAGGCCTCCGCGCGAGGTTTCCTTGTACTTGTCCTGCATGTCGCGCCCGGTATCACGCATGGTGCGAATGGCCTTGTCCAGGGAGACGAAGTGCTCGCCGTCGCCGCGCAGGGCCATCTGGGCGGCATTGATGGCCTTAACTGAGGCGATGGCATTGCGCTCGATGCAGGGCACCTGCACCAGACCGCCCACCGGATCGCAGGTCAGCCCCAAATTGTGTTCCAGACCGATCTCGGCGGCGTTCTCCACCTGAGCGACACTGCCTCCCATGATCTCGGCGAGCCCGGCTGCGGCCATGGCGCAGGCCGACCCCACCTCACCCTGGCAGCCCACCTCGGCCCCTGAGATGGAGGCGTTCTTCTTACACAGAATGCCCACGGCACCGGCGGTGAGCAGGAAATCCACCACGTCGCGCTCACAGGCCCCGGGCTTGAACTTCATGTAATAGTGCAACACGGCCGGAATGATGCCCGCCGCACCATTGGTGGGAGCGGTGACCATGCGCCCGCCGGCGGCGTTCTCTTCGTTCACTGCCAGCGCGAAGACGTTGACCCAGTCCATGGCCGAGAATGTCGAGGCGATCAGGCTACCATCGTCTTCGGCAGCCAGCAGGCGGCGTTGCAAACTGGCAGCGCGACGGCGGACATTGAGCCCACCGGGCAGCACGCCCTCATGGTGCAACCCCTGCTCCACGCAGGACTGCATCGCTTCCCAGATCACCCGAAGGCCGTCACGCACTTCCTCCTCGCTGCGCCAGGCCTTCTCGTTCGCGAGCATCAGTTCGCTGATACGCAGATCGTGCATGCGACACAGCGCCATCAGCTCCGCCGCTGTATCGAAGTCGTAAGGCAGTGTCGTGCTGTCGCTATCCAGCTCGCCGCGCGCGGCCTGGTCCTCATCGACCACGAAACCGCCACCCACCGAGTAATAGGTGTTGCGAAAGAGCTCATCGCTATGACCATGGGCGATCAGCGTCATGGCATTGGGATGATAGGGCAGGCACTCTTCATGCCACTGCATGTCGCGTGCCCACAGGAAGGGCGTAGCCAGCCGGCCGTCAAGCAGCAGTGAGCTGGATTCCAGGAGCTCCTCGATGCAGGGCGTGACGATGGCCGGATCGAGCCTCTCGGGACGCTCGCCCATGAGTCCCATGATCACCGCTCGATCGGTACCGTGGCCGGCCCCGGTGGCCGACAACGAACCATAGAGCCGCACCTCGACCCGGGCAACCCGTTCCAACTGCGTCCGCTCGCGCAGCGCCTGCACGAAATCATGGGCAGCCTTCATCGGCCCCACGGTGTGCGAGCTGGAGGGTCCGATACCGATCTTGAAGAGATCGAAGACACTGATTGCCATGAGAATCACCTCTTTCGCCCGGGACGACCGAGCGCTCGTTGTTGGCGGGTGGCTTCACTTCACGACAGGCCTTCAATGCATGAGCAATGCTAAAGCCTGTTGCCATGTCATGGGGAATGACCCTATGTTGGGGGCCTGCCGCACGGCGAGCAAACGAAAATATCTTCTCTTCAGTATAGAATGACTAAAGCATGAGCCGACTCCTGCACGCCCAGACCCATGCCTGGCTGAAAGTCTTCGCGGTCAGTGCGCGACTGCTCTCGTTCACGCGCGCTGCCGAGGAGCTGCACGTGACCACCGGCGCCGTCAGCCAGCAGATCAAGCAGCTGGAGGCCCGGCTCGGCTTCAAGCTGTTCCGCCGCCTGCCCAGACGCCTGGAACTGACCGAGGAGGGGCGACGCTTGGCGGCCGTGGTCGACGAGGCCTACCAGTCGGTGGGCATGGAGGTAAAACGCCTGCGCAGCGGCGTGATGAGCGGTATCTTGCGTCTGCGCAGCGTGCCGGCCTTCCTCAGCCTGTGGCTGATGCCGCGCCTGCCGCGCCTGCAGGCCCGCTTTCCCGACATCGAACTGCAGGTGATCGCCGAGGACAGCAGCCTGTCACTGCGCGAAGGCGAGTTCGACCTGGCCATCGACCTTGGCGACGGGCACTATCCGGGCTTGCATGTCACACCACTGATGGAAGAGGAGATCTTTCCCGTCTGCTCACCGTCGCTGTTGCGCCGGCGCCCACCACTGTCGCGTCCCGCGGATCTTGCCTGGTACCCACTGCTTCACGACGTCACCGCCTGGCGGGGCAGCCAGCCGTACGCCCAGTGGGAGCACTATCTACGGGCGGTCGGCGCCGAGCCGCTCAACGTTCGTCGCGGCTACACCTTCAACCGACACCGTCTGGCCCAGGAGGCGGCCGTCGCCGGCATGGGGGTCGCCATCGCCCGCCAGGCGCTACTCACCGAGGAGCTCAGTACCGGCGCGCTGATCGCTCCGTTCAGCGAGCGCGTCCGCACCGGCAAGCGCTACGGCATCGTCTATCCGACCGGCTCTCTGGACGACCGCCGAGTCGCCGCGGTCCATGACTGGATCGTCGAAGAGGTGTCCCGCGGCGACGGCCTCGTTACCGACCCCATGCGCTGACCTTTCGAGGCGACTACAATGGGCCGCGACATGACTACTCGATGAAAGGTATTCCGATGCCCCCAGCACCAAATGGCCAAGGCTGGCCGATCCGGTTCGGTGCCGTCTGCCTACGCGCCGCGTTGTACATACTGCTCATTGCCGGCCTTGCCCAAGGGGTCTACCTAGAAGCGCTGCACCTGGACTCGGTGCGTTTCTCAGAGCGCGGCTTCACCGAGCTGGCCCAGACCGGCCTGCTCGCCATTGCCACGCTCCTGCTGCTGGATGTCTGGCTGCGGTTGCGCGCACTCCCCGAGATCACCCTGCTACTGCTCGCCTTCGTGGCCAGCTCGCTGATCCGCGAGCAGGATGCCCACCTGGATGCCCATGTCTTCGACGGTGCCTGGCAACTGCTGGTGAGCCTGGTGATACTGCCGACGCTGTATTGGGTGATTCGCCACCGCCGCCGCTTCCTGGAGCAGTTCACCCACCTTTCCAACACCTTTGCGTTCGGCCTGTTCGCTGCCGGTTTTCTGACGACCTACGTATTTTCGCGGCTTTATGGTCGTGCCGACTTCTGGATGGCAGTGCTCGAAGAGCACTATGTGCGCGACTTCAAGAGCGCCGCGGAAGAGGTCGTCGAGCTGCTGGGTTACGGCTTGATCCTGATTGCAGTGATCGAGTTCGCCCTGCTGGCCCGACGCTGGCATCGGGCGCAGCGCACGAAGTGACGGCAAACGACAGCGCCCGCAGCCAGAGACTGCGGGCGCTGTCGTCAGTATGCGCGAGCGGCGTACGGCTATTCGTCGAGGAAGGAGCGCAGCGGCTCGGAACGGCTGGGATGACGCAGCTTACGCAGCGCCTTGGCCTCGATCTGACGGATGCGTTCACGGGTTACATCGAACTGCTTGCCGACCTCCTCGAGGGTATGATCGGTATTCATGTCGATGCCGAAGCGCATGCGCAGCACCTTGGCTTCACGAGCGGTGAGGCCGCCAAGGACGTTGCGAGTCGCTTCGATCAACCCTTCGCCGGTTGCCGAATCGAGGGGCAGTATCATCGTGCCGTCCTCGATGAAATCGCCCAAATGCGAGTCGTCGTCGTCGCCGATGGGCGTCTCCATGGAGATCGGCTCCTTGGCGATCTTGAGCACCTTGCGCACCTTATCCTCGGGCATTTCGAGTCGCTCGCCCAGCTCCTCCGGGGTCGGTTCGCGCCCCATCTCCTGCAGCATCTGCCGCGAGACGCGGTTGAGCTTGTTGATGGTCTCGATCATGTGCACCGGAATGCGGATGGTGCGTGCCTGGTCGGCGATCGAACGGGTGATCGCCTGGCGAATCCACCAGGTGGCATAAGTGGAGAACTTGTAGCCACGACGGTATTCGAACTTGTCCACCGCCTTCATCAAGCCGATGTTGCCCTCCTGGATCAGATCCAGGAACTGCAGGCCGCGGTTGGTGTACTTCTTGGCGATGGAAATCACCAGGCGCAGGTTGGCCTCGACCATCTCCTTCTTGGCCCGGCGCGCCTTGGCCTCGCCGATGGAGAGTCGACGGTTGACCTCCTTGAGCTCGGGTACCGCCAGCTGGACCATTTCCTCTTCGAAGGCGATGCGCCGCTGCGACCGCAGGATATCGCCGCGCAGCGCCTCGAGCCGATCCGCGTACCTGGCATGGTTGGCAATGAAATCGTCCAGCCAGTCCTGACGGGATTCGTTGCCCGGAAACGCCTTGATGAACGTCTTGCGAGGCACCTTGGCCTGCTTGACGAACAGCTGCATGAGCGCCTTCTCCTGGGCGCGCACCTGCTCGACGCTGATTCGTACCTGACCTACCAGGCGCTCGAAATGCTTGGGCACCAGCTTGATCGGCGAGAACAGCTCGGCCAGTCGTGCCAGCTCGGCTCGCGCCTCGGGGGAAGCCCGGCCATGCGCAGCAATGGCCGCCTGGGCCTGGGCGTTCTGCTCGCGAATCTGCTCGAAGCGCGCTCGCGCCTCCTCCGGATCGGGACCACCTTCGTTGCTGCTGGTGTCGTCATCTTCGGCATCGGCGTCGTCGCCGTTCTCGTCGAGCTCCGACTGGGGCTCGGGCTCGGGAACCTCAGCCTCGGCCACGCCGGGTATGCCTTCATCGGGATCGATGAAGCCGGAAAACAGGTCGGACAGCCGTCCCGGCGCTTCCTCGTCCTGGGTGGCATCGTAGGCGTCGAGGATCGAATCCACCGCACCCGGCAACCAGGCCAGCGCGGACATGACCTCCCGGGTTCCCTCCTCGATGCGCTTGGCGATCTCGATCTCGCCCTCGCGGGTGAGAAGCTCCACGGTGCCCATCTCGCGCATGTACATGCGCACCGGGTCGGTGGTGCGACCCACGTCGCTCTCCACCGCCGCCAGCGCGGCCACAGCCTCTTCCGCCGCCGACTCGTCGGTGGAGTGGTCGGACATCATCAGGGTGTCTTCATCGGGGGCTTCCTCGACGACACTGATACCCATGTCATTGATCATGCCGATGATGTCTTCCACCTGATCGGGGTCGGCAATATCCTCGGGAAGGTGGTCGTTGACCTCGGCATAGGTCAGGAAGCCCTGTTCCTTGCCGCGCGCGATCAACTCCTTCAGACGCGACTGTTGCTGCGCATTTCCAGCCATAGAAACCCTATCTCGACGAAGAAGAATGAAGCACCTGAAGCGCCGGGCGGAGAAAAGTCATCAAGCCGAATAGTATAACGGGAAAGCCGGGGTTCCCGCCAGTTCGACCATTTGCTCGTCATTTCAGGTGTGTTAGTTTGTTTGGTTATGCTGGCGCCGGGTAATTACCCTCTATTTGGTGATGGTAGGAGAAATTTCAACCCCCAGGCCAACACCTTGCCGCCGGCTAAGCTTTCAATTCCTGCAACAGCATCGCCAGCCGCTCTCTAGCCTCGCGCGGCAACCGCTCGCCTTGGCGCTCTCTGGCCAGCAACGCCTCGTACTCTTCGCGTGGCGACTGCCGCCGACAGTGCCGACGCAGATGCGCGACCAAGCCATCGAGCTCGGTACGGCGAGCCTCGCGCGGAATCAGCAGCTCGCGACGCACCAGCGCCGTCAACCGCTGCCCCGCCTCACTTCCATGGAAGTGCGCCAGCAATACCTGTGAACTTCGGTAGCGGCCGGCTCGCAACAATCGCACCACCTCGCGGCAAAGCGTTGCGTCTCCCGTCGCCTCTTCAGGCAACCATTCGGAGACATCGGGCAGACGATCCACCAACCCAGGCTCGTGCACCAGCAGTTGAAGAATCCTCGCCAGGGGCTCCAGGGCCGTCTCTGCCGCCGGCTGCGGCCGAGACGGAGGCTGCTGCGCCGCCTCGTCGGCCGGTGGCGAATCCAGCGTCGCCGCCTTCGACTCGGAGCGCGCCATGAGCGCCGTGAAGCGTGTTTCATCGACCCCGGTGCGCCGCGAGAGTTCGCCGAGCAGCAGCGTCCGAAGAACGCCCTCCGGCAATTTGCCGATGACGCCCAGCACCTGGCTGGCATAGCGCTCGCGATCCTCGATGCGAGCCAGATCGCGGCCCCGCGCCGCCTGGTCGAAGAGGAACTCCGACAGCGGGCTTGCGCAGGTGATGCGATCCGAGAAGGCCTCGCACCCCTCGCGGCGCACCAGGCTGTCCGGATCCTCCCCCTCGGGCAGGAACAGGAAGCGTGCCTGACGGCCGTCGATCATCAGCGGCAGCACTGTCTCGAGCGCACGCGCCGCCGCCTGGCGGCCGGCGCGGTCACCGTCGAAGCAGAACACCACCTCGTCGACGACCCGAAACAGCCGCGCCAAGTGTTCCTCGCTGGTCGCGGTTCCCAGCGTCGCCACGGCATTGCGAATGCCGAACTGCGCCAGCGCCACCACGTCCATGTAGCCTTCGACGATCAACAGTCGTTCGAGGCGGGCATTGGCCTGGCGCGCCTCGTACAGGCCGTAGAGTTCACGCCCCTTGTGAAACACCGGCGTTTCCGGCGAGTTCAGATACTTCGGCTTGGCATCGCCGAGCACTCGCCCACCGAAAGCGATGGTGCGACCCCGCACGTCGCGAATGGGGAACATCACCCGGTCGCGAAAGCGGTCATAGGTGCGCCCACTCTCCTCGCGGTGCACCAACAGGCCGTACTCCACCTGCACCGCTTCGGGAATGTCGCGTTCGGTGAGGTGCCGCTTGAGCCCCTCCCAGCCGTCGGGAGCATAGCCGATACCGAAATCGGCCAGCACCTCGCGCGACAACCCGCGGCTCGACAGGTAGTCGCGTGCCGCCTGCGCCTCGGGCATGTTTAACCGCTCGCGGAAGAAACTCGCCGCCAACTCGAGCAGGTTGACCCCTTCCTTGCGCTTGCGCTCCCGCGCCTGGGCCTGGGGATCGTCACGCCCTTCCCGCGGCACCTCCAGGCCCAGGCGCCCTGCCAGCTGTTCCACGGCCTCGGGAAACGACAGGCGTTCGTACTCCATCAGAAAGCGCAGGGCATTGCCGTGGGCACCGCAGCCGAAACAGTGATAGAACTGCTTGTCGGCGCTGACGGTGAACGAAGGCGTCTTCTCCTGATGGAAGGGACACAGTCCCGAATGATTGCGACCGGTTTTCTTGAGCGCCACGCGCTCGCCAACCACCTCGACCACGTCGACACGGGCCAGCAGATCATCGATGAAGCGCTGTGGAATCGGACCGGCCATGGTAATACGCCACGTCAGATGGGAATGGCGACCGCGAGGCGGCGGAATCGGGGGCGGCCGACAAGCCAGTGGAAAAACAAGCGGCCACCTACCGGCGGCCGCTTGCTCGTCCTTCCGGAGCGGTCGACGCAGAGCGCCGCAGCCGCTCCACAGTACGGATCAATAGAGCCGTTCGAAACGCTTGCGCTCACGCTGAAGCTTCTTGGCGTGACGCTTGACCGCGGCGGCCGCCTTGCGCTTGCGTTCTGCCGTCGGCTTCTCGTAGTGCTCGCGACGGCGAACCTCGGACAGAATGCCGGCTTTTTCACAGGAACGCTTGAAGCGACGCAAGGCGACGTCAAACGGCTCGTTATCACGTACTTTGACAGAAGGCATTAAGCACTCACCTACCTTAAGGAATCTCGAGTTCGGTTTGTACGCACACCCTCCACGAACGTTTCCCTGTGCACACCTTGCCCATGTCGTTGGGCAGCGATGCGCCGCCATCGTTCATGACGATCGCGGCATGCTGGAAACGCTCTCTGGATGCACGACCCAGTGTTGCAGCGCACGATATTCTAGTCGCCGACAACGGCCTTTGCAAATACTCCACCGTGAAACGCGGCGTGAGCTTGACGCCACCTGGCAAGTTGGCGAACTACGCTTGCCCTGCCGGCACGACCGAGATAGCTTTCCATCGATATTCGTCAAGAATTTTTAACGATACAACCATGAGTACCGACCCATGGCGTGCCGTCGCCGATGACCATTCGCAACCTCCTGATCACCCTGTTGACCCTGTTGGGGCTGCTGATTCTGGTTGGCTCGAGCTGGGAAATCCGCGAAATCCGCGCCAAGCGGGATGCGGCCCAGTGGGTACACCAAAGCCACCGCATAGCCGACCTTTCCCTGCGCGCCAGCGGCATCATGGCCATGGAACGCGGCATCACCGCCGCGATCCTCTCGAACCCCGCCGGGGCCAACCCCGACATGCTCTACGAAATGGCCCAGCAGCGACGCAACGGCGACGAACTTTATCGCGCAATCCTCTCGATCGCTTCACCGCTTGCCAGCACCGATGACGCCCACCCGCTGGCGCGCAGCCTGCAACAGCTGACCCAGCATCGAGAAGCGCTGGAAACGGCACGCCTCCAGGTCGACCGACGTCTCGCCGGCGCAGCGACTCCCGCCGACGAGAAACAGTGGATCGCCCTGGCAACACGCCATATCCAGGCATTGTCGGACCTGCGCGACGCCACCACTCACCCCATGCCCGGCAACCTCTATTCCCACACCGCCAACCCGGTGATCAAGGAGGTGCTGTTCAATGTCAGCGAACACGCCGGACGCGAGCGGGCCATCATCGGCGCGGCCATCGCCCAGGACCGGCCACTCAGCGATGCCGACCTGGCACTGCTGGAGCGCTACCGCGACATCGTCGACGCCTCGCTGGAGCGCGCCGACACCCTCATTCGACAACTACCGGATTCTCCCGAACTGACCACGGCACGCGACGAGCTCGAAGCAGGATTCCTCGGCGACTACCAGGCGCTGCGCCAGGCCGTCTTTGCGGCCAGCCGTCAGCAGGCCCCCTACCCGGTCAGCGCCGCCGAATGGTACCGGCGCGCCACGCTCGGCATCGACACCATACTGGCGCTCTCCGAGACCGTCAGCGAATACTTCGAAACCAGCCTGGAACGACTGCGCAGCCACACCGTGCTCTCGGCAACCCTGGTCGCCTTCTCGATCCTGACGGCGATCAGCGTGTTTCTCGTCGCCGTCTGGTCCATCCGCCGCCGCATCCTGCAGCCGCTTCAGCGGCTCGAAACCTCGGTGAACCGTGTGGCAGGGGGCTGCCTCGAGACACCGCTGCCCCCCTTCCCCAACGACGAGATCGGCACCCTGGCACACGCCTTCGAACATCTGCGCACCAACCTGATCGACGACATCACGCGGCGCGAAGCCACCGAGGCGGAGCTGCGGAAGATCTCCCATGCCGTGGAGCAGAGTGCGGATTCGGTCATCATCACCGACCGCCACCGCACGATCCAATACGTCAACAGCGCCTTCGAGCGGCTGCGTGGCTACCGCCGCGACGACATCATCGGCATGAACGCTCGCATACTGAAAAGCCACGAGCGGAACTCCCCCGAACTCTACCAGGGGTTCCGCAACGCCATGGCGGATGGCGAACCCTTCCGCGCCACCTTCATCAACCTGTCGGCCAACGGCCAGCCATATTATGAGGAGATAGCGGTTACGCCGCTGTACGACGAGCTCGGGGAGATCACCCACTACGTGGCCAACGGCCGGGACGTCAGCGAGCGGATTCGTGCCGAGCAGGAGCTCAGGAAGCTCAACCAGGCCATCGACCAGAGCGTCAGCTCGATCGTCATCACCGATGCCAACGGCATCACCGAATACGTGAACCCGCAGTTCACCCGTACCACCGGCTACAGCCCCGAGGAGATCAAGGGTCGGCGGATCCACCTGCTGGAACCCGGTCGACTTCCCCGGCGCCAGTACCGAAACCTGCGCCGCACCCTTCAGCAGGGCAAGGTTTGGGAGGGCGAGATACTCAGCCGACGCAAGAACGGCCAGGCCTACTGGGAACTGGCCTCCATCAGTCCGGTACGCAACCAGCACGGCATCATCACCCACTTCGTTGGCATCCATTACGACATCAGCGAACGCAAGCAGATGGAAGAGCAGATCAACTTTCTCGCCTACTACGACGACCTGACGAACCTGCCCAACCGGACACTGCTGGCGAGACGCTTCGACGAGATGGCACGCCAAAGCCTGCAACGAGACCGGCAGATCGCCTTGCTGTCGCTCGACATCAGCCGTTTCCACTTGATCAACGACAGCCTGGGACACCGGGTCGGCGACCAGGTACTGCAAACCGTCGGCAAGCGGCTGGCCGAGTGCGCCCGGGACCGGGACACCGTCGCCCGCTATGCCGGCGACGAGTTCGTGGTCATCCTGGCCGACACCCCGAGCTATGACGGCATCGCCGCAGTTGCCCAGCGCATGATCGATGCCGTTTTCCGCCCCATGTGCATCGAGGGCCATGAGCTTCACATCAACATGCACTGCGGCATCAGCGTGCTGCCACGGGATGGCGAAGATCTCGAAACCCTGCTCGGCAACGCCACTACCGCCCAGCACATGGCCGCCCGAGAAGGGCAGAAAGTGTTCCGCTTCTTCACCGAAGATCTCAATGCGGCCGCCTTGCAGCGCCTGGCCCTGGAGCAAGACCTGCGGCGTGCCCTGGAGCGAGGGGCACTCGAACTCCACTACCAGCCCAAGGCCGACTTTGCCAGCGGCAAGGTGGTGGGGGTGGAAGCGCTCGCCCGCTGGCACCACCCCAGCGAAGGCAACATCTCGCCCATGCACTTCATCCCGATTGCCGAGGAAACCGGGCTGATCCAGCCCCTCGGCGAATGGGCCCTGCGCGAGGCCTGCCGCCAGGGACAGGCCTGGCAGCAGCAAGGCTGGCCACCGATGATCATGGCGGTCAATCTTTCCGCCCGACAGCTCCAGCAACCGGAACTGACGGCCACTATCGGCAGGATTCTGGCCGATACCGGACTCGATCCGGCCCTGCTGGAACTGGAGCTGACCGAAAGCGCCGTAATGGAACATCCTGAAGAGACCATCGCCGTGCTCAACGAGCTCAAGAGTCTGGGCGTGCGCCTGGCCGTGGACGATTTCGGTACCGGCTATTCCAGCCTGGCGTACCTTCGTCGCTTCCCTTTCGACACGCTGAAGATCGACCGCAGCTTCATCACCAACATCACCTCCTCGCCGGATGAGGCTTCCATCGCCCAGACCATCATCGCCATGGGGCAGGGGCTGCGCCTCCAGGTCGTCGCCGAGGGGGTGGAAACCGAAGCCCAGGCCGCCTACTTGCGTCGACGCCACTGCGACCAACTGCAAGGCTACCTGTTCAGTCGCCCCTTGCCGGCGGCGGACATGGAGCGACTGCTCAGGGAGCAGCGTCGCCTGTCGCTACCTACCGACGATCCATCGAATAGTGGCCGTTCGCTGCTGGTCCTGGCACCCGACGAACGTGAGGTCGAGGCACTGCAAAGCGCGCTGCGAGACACCGGCTACAGAATATTGACCGCCACCGACGTGGCAACGGCCTTCGACCGGTTGGCTCTCAGCGAAATCAGCGTGGTGATCAGCGATGTCTCCTTGCCGGACATGCCCGGGCTCGAGTTTCTGGAGCGAGTCCGAGCACTCTACCCGGAAATCGCCCGACTAGCTCTGGCCGGACCACAGGATGCCGCCCAGGCACGCGGCGCAACCGAACGTGGCCAACTCCACGGCTGGTTGAACAAGGACTGCCGGAACGAAGAGCTGAAAACGCAGGTGCAAGACGCCTTCTCATTGGCCGCAGCGGGCTGCGAAGCACTCACCGACACTCCCTGCAACTGACATCACGCCCAATCCCATGTCGACCACCGTGCCCTCATAGGCGCACTGAACCGCGATCTTCATCTCCCCAGGCAGGGAAAAACCCCTGGCTCAACGGGCTAAGCAGCTATCCACATACAGCTGGCTCTGCCACCAGCCGTTCTGGTGATGGTTCGGACTCGGGCTTCGTTCGTTCGCATCCCCCCAGAACGAACCCGCCCATCAGTGCATTCAGATGCTCCGACTCTTCACGCATTTCGGCCGCTGCAGAGGAAGTCTGTTCTACCAAGGCAACGTTGCGTTGGGTGCTGCCATCCAGTTCGTTGACCGCCTGATTGACCTGGCCGATACCCACACTCTGCTCGCGGGCACCGGCACTGATTTCGGCAATCGCAGCGTTGACACGCTCGACGCTATGAACAATTTCCTGCATGGTGGTACCGGCATTCTGCACGATCTGTTCACCGCGCCGGGTATGACCTACCGAGGCTTCAATGAGCTGGCGTATTTCCCGTGCGGCATCGGCACTGCGACTAGCTAGCATACGCACCTCCTGCGCCACTACGGCAAAGCCACGTCCGTGCTCACTGGCGCGCGCCGCTTCTACCGAGGCATTCAGCGCCAGTATGTTGGTCTGGAATGCAATGTTGTCGATCAATGTGATGATTTCGGCAATACGCGCGGCAGAAGAATTGATATCCTTCATGGTACCTTCCACCTCTTCCATAGCCGCTTCCCCCTTGCGCGCCACTTCTGCAGTCGAAAGCGCCATATCACTGGCCTGCCGAGCAGACTCGGCACTGTGGTTGACCGTTACGGTAATCTGCTCCATGGAAGTCGATGTCTCCTGCAGGCTAGATGCCTCTTGTTCAGTGCGTGCCGCCAGGGATTCACTGCCGCGAGCGATTTCTTCAGCGGCTACATGGACACGCTGGGCACTGCCTTTGACCTCCAGCAACAGCTCCTGCATCCTCGACGCAAAGGCATTGAACTGTATTGCCAGCGTGCCGATTTCGTCATGGTGCGTTACACTCAAGCGCCGTGTCAGATCACCGTCCCCCTCAGCAATCTCACGCATGGCTAGTGCCGTCTGACGCAGCCGCAGCACCGTACCACGGCCAATCAGCGCCGCCACCAAGACCACCAATACCGCCACACTGCCGGCAATCACACCGTTTATAACCAGATCCTGTTTGGCTGCATTACGCAACGCTTGCACCGATATCAGCACGCTATCCGCCAGATCATCTTCAACCTTCTTGAGACGATCGATTTTCACCGACTGCTGCTCAAACCAGACCTCTGGATTGACGCCAAACGCTCGTCGCGACTCGCTGTGCAAAACCATCTCCCGGAGCCCTTCCAAGCGCTCAATCGGAGCTTCGGCCAACGCCTCACGCAGCAGCACACGCTGCGCCGAAGTGGCTAAAATCCGAAAAGTGTCCAGTTGCGCCTCTTGGGCACCAATCAGGGAAACAAAGTGCTGATACTCATTTGAATCGATACGATCCCGACCAAAAGCAAGCGAGAGGCGTGCACGCTCGATTCCTGCCAGCTCCTTGGCTCGCAAAAGACTGTAGTAGGCTGCCAGGGAGCGCGTAGTCTGCGCCTCATCGGTAGCATGGCTAAGCTGGCCAACGATGCTGATCAATTCGGTATTCAGTTCGGTGTACTTACCAGACGCCTGTTCAGCCTTGATACTCAACTCATCCACTTGCCTCCGCAGTGCAGCCATGCCGGATAGCCCGTCTTGCACACCCTCGATCAGCTGCTGGGTTTGCGCATCACCGATGGCGTCACTCAATGCCTGTAGCCGTTCCTGGAATAGCGCAACACGTTGATCGGTTTGCTCTCGCTGCTCCTGTAGTTCAGAGACGAATTGATCTCCTTGCGTACCGATGAAAATCGCCGTACCGCCTCGCTCACGCTGCAGCTCATGGACGAGATCCCCAGCAGTTAGTGCCAGTCTGGTCAAACCGTGCAGTTGCCCCATGTCGGTGACCACACTCTGGCGCTCCAATAACTGCAACCCAGCAAATCCTCCCATGGCCAGTAACGGCAGAATCAGTGCAAGCAATATCTTATATCCAATTGAAATATTATGCAGAAAATGCATTTTCACCCCCCCCTTGGGCCCCCAGCGAGTGCCACGATATTGTTGTGTTGTCGTCCGGCTTAAATCTCGGCTTTCCATATCGCAGCGTAAGCGAATGTCAAACAAGACACATGACACAGATCAATGATGGCTAATGCAGCGTCCCCTTTATTGACCTTGCACGGCATGCCCTGAAACCATCACGATAGGATGCTTTCGATCAGGACAAGTAGCAGCACTAATAGCAGGGCTTTGTTAGAATGCCCGCCTCACCCCAGCGCGAGAGCGTTCCATGCGAGTCCTCGGTATCGAAACCTCCTGCGACGAAACCGGCGTCGCCCTCTATGACACCGAGCGCGGCCTGACCGCCGATGCCCTCTACAGCCAGGTGGCCATGCACGCCGAATATGGTGGCGTGGTGCCGGAACTCGCCTCCCGGGATCACACCCGGCGACTACTGCCGCTGATCCAGCAGGTGCTCGACGAAGCCGGTCTGACGCAAAGCCAGCTCGACGCCATCGCCTACACTGCCGGACCTGGGCTGGTGGGAGCACTCATGGTGGGCGCAGCCACCGCGCACGGCATGGCCCACGCGCTGGGGATTCCCGTGCTCGGCGTACACCACATGGAAGGCCACCTGCTGGCACCGATGCTGGAGCCGGAATCGCCCGACTTTCCCTTCGTCGCCCTGCTGGTTTCCGGCGGGCACACCCAGCTCGTCGCAGTGGAGGGGCTGGGCCGTTACCGGCTGCTCGGCGAATCGGTGGACGACGCCGCAGGAGAGGCCTTCGACAAGGCGGCCAAGATGCTGGGGCTCGACTATCCCGGCGGGCCCCAGGTGGCAAAGCTGGCCACGGAGGGAGACCCGACGCGCTTGCGTTTCCCGCGTCCGATGACCGACCGGCCGGGCCTGGACTTCAGCTTCTCGGGGCTCAAGACGCATACCCTCACGGCCATTCGCGAACTCGAGGCCGCCGGAGCGCTCGACGACCAGGCACGCGCCGACGTGGCTCGCGCCTTCGAGGAGGCGGTGGTCGACACCCTGGCGATCAAGTGTCGCCGCGCGCTGGACGACACCGGCCTGAAGCGACTGGTGGTGGCCGGCGGCGTGAGCGCCAACGCGAGGCTGCGCGAACGCCTCGCGACGGCATGCGAAAAGCGCGGTGCCCGCGCCTACTACCCACGCGGGCGTTTCTGCACCGACAACGGCGCCATGATCGCCTATGTGGGAGCTCAACGCCTGGTGGCCGGCGAGCGCGACGAGCCCGGCATCATGCAGGCGGTACCGCGCTGGCCGTTGGACTCCCTTCGGGAGCCGTAAGCCGGAAGGCAGCTTGAATTCGCCACCCGAGGTGTCAAGCCTTTTCTTCTAGCTTCCAGCTCCGGGCAAAGCCCGGCCCTTCCAGCGGCGAAGCCGCGCTCTTCCAGCTTCAGGCTTATAAACCCGGCTCCTCGCCCCGACGCAGGCGGCGAATGTTGAGCAGGTGGCGAACCAGTACCAGCAGCGTGAAGGCGATCACCACCAGGACGTAGTCGGGAGCCAGCCACAGGCTCGCCAGCGGCGCCAGCCCCGCGCTGGCCAGCGATGCCGCTGCCGCGGTACGCAGCCAACGAGCCGCCAGCAGCCACATCAAGGCACAGACCAGCGCCACTCCGGGCATCAGCACCAGCATCACGCCGAAAGCGCTGGCCACGCCCTTGCCGCCATGAAAGCGGTACCATACCGGATAACTGTGCCCGAGCAGAACGGCCAGCCCCACCACCCCCTGCGCCCAGGGCGGAAAGCCGAGTGCCATGGCCAGCCACAGCACCGGCATGCCCTTGACGACATCCACTACCAGCGTGGCCAATGCCAGGCGTGGCCCATGCAGACGCAGCACGTTGGAAAAGCCCGGATTGCCGGAACCCGCTCGAAACGGGCTATCCAGGCCAGCCAGCCGGCACACGCTGAGCGCCCCCAGCCAGGAGCCACTGAGATAGCCCAGTGCCACCATCCACAGCAGCTGCCACTCGAGCGCTGTCACCCGGATTCGCTCCTCTTTGCCACCTGTGGATTTCGAACGATCGTCGCAACCAATAAGGATGTCGAGACACGCTCACCGATCCGATGAGGCGAATATCGAGCCATTTGACGCATCGGATCGAATGCAATTGGCCGGGAGACCGGACTCTGCAAACGATCAGCGTCGAGCCCGGCCGACTGCGGGACCTCACCGCATTCTGCCAGGGCCGGCCCACCGGGAACAGCGGCCGACTGTCATCCCTCCCATGGCTCACGTACAATCGGCGTCCAATCCTAGCCAGCCCCGGAACGCCCAGAATGGATCGTGTACTGATCGAGTCACTCGGCGTGGATACCGTGATCGGAGTCTACGACTGGGAGCGCCGCATCACCCAGCGCCTGCTGCTCGACCTGGAGCTCGCCACCGATATCCGGCCGGCGGCGGCGAACGACGACCTGAGCCAGACCCTGGACTATGCCGCCATCAGCGAGCGCATCGCCCGCTTCGCCGCCGACCATGCCTTCTTGCTGGTGGAAACCTTCGCCGAGCGCCTCGCCGAAGAGCTGCGCAACGAGTTCGCCGTCGCCTGGCTACGCATGACCCTACGCAAGCCCGGCGCAGTGCCCAACGCACGCGCCGTGGGGATATGCATCGAACGCGGCACCCTTGCGGAGGGCAACGGATGCGCCTGATCAGTGTCAGCCTGGGCAGCAACATCGACCGCGAACGCCATCTGCGCGGCTGCCTGGACGCCCTGGCCAAGACCTTCGGCCCGCTTCGGGTATCGCGCGTCTTCGAAAGCGAGCCGGTGGGCTTCGAGGACGGCCGCAACTTCTACAATCTGGTGGTACTCTTCGAAAGCGACTGGCGCGTGGGCGAACTTCAGGCCTGGTGCAAACGGCTGGAGACCGCTCATGGGCGTCACCCGAACAGCCCCAAGTTCAGCCCCCGCACCCTGGATATCGACCTGCTCACCGTCGGCGACCTCATCGGAGTGAACGACGGCGTTGAATTGCCCCGCGACGAAATCCTTCATCATGCCTTCGTCCTCCAGCCGCTGGCCGAGCTGCTGCCGGATGGGAAACACCCCGGCCTCGGGCTGACCTACGCCGAGCTATGGAGCGACTTCGAGCCCGGCGAACAGCGCCTGTGGCCCATCGATTTCTACTGGGAGCCTCCCCTGACGCGGTAGATGCAACCAACGAACAGGAGACGACATGACTGAACGATTCCGGCTGGTGACCCGCAGCGACTTCGACGGGCTGGTGTGCGGCGCCCTGCTCAAGCACCTGGACTTGATCGACGACATCCTCTTCGTCCACCCGAAGGACATGCAGGACGGCAAGGTCGACATTACCTCGCGCGACATCACCACCAACCTGCCCTATGTGCCCGACTGCCACCTCGCTTTCGATCACCACCTGAGCGAAACCCTGCGCAACGATGAGCGGGCCGACAATCACATCATCGACCCCGACGCCCCCTCGGCGGCCCGCGTACTATGGCGCCACTACGGCGGCCACGAAGCCTTCCCGGCTCGCTGGGACGACATGATGGAAGCCGTCGACAAGGGCGACTCGGCGCAGTTCACCCGCGACGAGATCCTCGACCCCCAGGGCTGGGTGCTGCTCAACTTCATCATGGACGCGCGCACCGGACTGGGTCGTTTCCGCAATTTCCGCATCTCCAACTATCAGCTGATGATGAAGCTGATCGATTATTGCCGGGCGCACACCATCGAGGAGATTCTCGAGCTGCCCGACGTTGGCGAGCGTATCGAGCTGTACCGCGAACACAGCGAGCGAGCCAAGGAACAGATTCGCCGCTGCGCCACGGTGCACGACAACCTGGTGGTACTCGACCTGCGCAACGAGGAGACCATCTGGGCCACCAACCGTTTCGTGATATATGCGCTCTACCCCGAGTGCAACATCTCCATCCATGTGATGTGGGGCCTGAAGCAACAGAACACCGTGCTGGCCATCGGCAAGTCGATCCTCGACCGCTCGAGCCGCACCAATGTCGGCGAACTGTGCCTGACGTACGGCGGCGGTGGTCACCGCAATGCCGGCACCTGCCAGATCGACAACGATCGGGCGGATGCCATCCTTAACGAGATCATCGCCCGCATCAACGCCGACGGCTGAGCGACCGCCGGGCCGGGGCGCATCAGGCGATTTCCAGCGCCTCGGCCAGCCTGACGCGGCGCTCCCGCGTCAGCGCCTCGCCCAGAGCGGCCCCGCGATACCCCGCTTCCAACAGCGGCTGTGGCGCCACCTGTCGAGCCGCCGCCCAGCCGCGCGCCACGGCCATGCCATGCGGTGGCGCTTCGCGCTGCAACAGGCTCACCAAGGGCGACACCCGCTCGGGGCGCCGCCAGGCGTCGATGTCATCCAGCCACCGCTGCACACTGTCGGCATCGATCACGGTGGCCTGCCACAGCCAGCGCGTCAGCGCCACCTGGCGTGCCAGGTCGCGATAGACGCGCGGCAGGCGCAGCCGTTCGGCGATTGCCTCGCGGGCATTATCGTCCAGGTGCTCCACCAGCCGTGCCCAGCGCCAGCACCGCCGATCGCTGGCCTCGAGCATGGCGGGAAGCCGGTCGAGCCGGCCAAGCGCAGTGTCGAGCCGCCGCTCATCGTCGGCCAGCTCCGGCAGTAGCGCTGCCAGTGCCTGGCAATCGTGCAGGGCATAAAAGTAGGCAGCCGGGCTCGGCTCTGCCAGCGCCTTCTCGGTTTCCGTCCACACCCGTTCGGCCACCAGGTGCTCGAGCTCGCCACTCCAGGCGAGTTGCCGCATCAGCGCCCGGGTCTCGTCAGCGATGGTGAAACCGAGGTGATCGTAGCGGGCCAGAAAGCGCGCCGCACGCAGCACGCGCAGCGGGTCTTCAACGAAGGCCGGGGACACATGGCGCAATGTTCGTGCCCGAAGATCGGCGAGCCCGCCGTAAGGGTCGACGAGCCGGCCGTCCGGCGTTTCGGCCATGGCGTTGATGGTCAGATCGCGCCGCGCCAGATCCTCTTCCAGGGTCACCTCAGCACTCGCGTGCACGGTGAACCCGGTGTAGCCGCGACCCGACTTGCGCTCGGTGCGCGCCAGGGCATACTCCTCATGGGTTTCGGGATGCAGAAAGACCGGAAAGTCGCGCCCCACCGGCTTGAAGCCGCGGCGTCGCATCGCTTCCGGCGTCGCGCCCACCACCACCCAGTCGGTGTCGCTCACCGGCCAGCCGAGGTAGGCGTCGCGTACCGCCCCGCCCACACGATAGACGTCGAGTCCTTCGATGACGGGGTCGTCCATGCCGGTCATAACCACCTCAGCGTCGTTGCCGGCTGGGCACGCTCACCCGCTCGCCGCTGTTCAGGTTCAGAGCGGTGAGACTCGCTCCCCATACGCAACCCGTGTCCAGGGCCTCGGTGCGTACGCGGCTGCCCGGCGTCCTGCCTTCCAGCGCGGCCCAGTGACCGAAGATCAAGCGCACCTCGTCGCCGCGCGGGAACTGGAACCAGGGAGCGAAGCCGGACGGCGCGCTGTCGAGCCCCTCCTTGGCGGTGAAGTCCAGGCATCCGTCGGCATCGATGAAGCGCATGCGGGTGAAGACGTTGACGACGACACGCAGACGGTCGAGCCCGTCGAGCTCATCGCGCCAGCAGCGCGGCGTATTGCCGTACATCGCTTCGAGGAAGGCTCCGCCCTGCTCCCCGGCCAACCGCGCCTCCACCTCTCGCGACAGCTCCACGGCCTGCTCCAGCGACCACTGCGGCAGCAGCCCGGCATGGGACATGGCATCGCCTCCCCGGCGCACCAGCAGCGGTTGGCTCTGCAGCCAGTCGAGCAGCGCTTCGCGATCCGGCGCCTCGAGAATCCCCGTCAGGGTATCCTTGCGATTGAGCGATGCACCGCCGCGGGCCACCGCCAGCAGGTGCAGGTCGTGATTGCCGAGCACCGTGACGGCTGCCTTGCCCAGGGCCCGCACCTCGCGCAGGCAAGCCAGCGACTCGGGGCCGCGATTGACCAGGTCGCCGACCAGCCACAGCCGGTCGCGGCTGGGGTCGAAGGCGAGCCGTTCGAGCAGTTCGACGAATTCGGCATGGCAGCCCTGCAGATCCCCGATGGCATAGGTGGTCATGGCGTCTCCTCGTCCAGCGATTCAGTGCACCTGGTTGGGGCTGGCCAGCCGAAACGGTGCAATGGGCACCTCGAAGGGACGCTGGCTGACCGTGTCCACGCAGGTGTACTCCCCTTCCATCACGCCCACCGGGGCGTCGAGAATGGCGCGACTGGTGTAACGGAACGTCTGCCCCGGACCGATCATCGGCTGCTGGCCGACCACGCCCTTGCCGCGCACTTCCTGCACCTGGCCGCTACCCTGGGTGATCTTCCAGTGACGCGCCAGCAGCTGCAGGCTGCGGGTAGAGTGGTTGTGGATCGTCACCGTGTAGCTGAAGACGTAGCGGGCTTCGGCGCAGGACGACTCTTCCTCGCGATAGGTCGGCTCCACATCGATGCGGATGGAGCGGGGCTGCAGCGCATCAGGGGCTTGACTCATGACGTCCCCTCCTCTGCCGTCGCCAGGTGGTTGGCGATGCGCACGAATTCCTCGACAGCCAGGGTCTGCGGCCGGCGAGCGGGATCGATTCCCAGCCGTTGCAACGCCTCAGCACCGATGCGGCCCTTGAGGTTGTTGCGCAGCGTCTTGCGCCGCTGGCCGAAGGCCTGGCGCACCACATCGAAGAGCAGCGTCTCGTCGCGGGCCGGGAAAGGCAACGCCGCATGGGGCGTGAGCCTCACGATGGCCGAGTCGACCTTGGGGCGCGGCACGAAGGCCTCCGGCGGCACCGTGAACAGCGCCTCGACGGCACAGCGATACTGAGCCATGACCGACAGCCGACCCCACTCGGCGCCACCAGGCTCGGCGGCGAGCCGCTCGACCACTTCCTTCTGCAGCATGAAGTGCATGTCGGCGATAGCATCACCCGCCTCGAGCAAGTGAGCGATCAAGGGAGTGGAAATATTGTAAGGCAGGTTGCCCACCACGCGTAGCGGCTCGCCATCGCCGCGCAGTTCGCGGAAATCGAACGTCAGCGCATCGGCCTCGTGGACGACGAAGTCGGGATGGGCGAAGAACTGCACGCGCAGTCCCGGGACCAGGTCGCGATCGAGTTCGATCACTTCGAGGCGGCCATCGGTTGCCTCGAGCAGCGGCTCGGTCAGGGCGCCCTGGCCGGGGCCGATTTCGATCAGCCGTTCACCGGGACGCGGACCGATGGCGCGCACGATGCGCGCGATGAGGCCGGGGTCGCGCAGGAAGTTCTGGCCGAAGCGCTTGCGGGCGCGAGGGGCCGGCGGGCGAGATGCCATTCAGGGTCGTCCTTCTATCGGTATGTCTTCGAACAAGCGCCTCGCCGCTGATGCGGGGCATTCCGTCGACAGGCCTTCGCGGGGGTCTGTCCCCGGGGCCCCTCAAAGGGGTCTGCTCAGGTTGGCCGTCACGCCCCGCGACCGGCCATCTCGGCAGCCAGAGCGAGTGCCACGCACAGGCTGCCGGTATCGGCCTCTCCGCGGCCGGCCAGGTCGAGGGCGGTGCCGTGATCCACCGAGGTGCGCGGGAACGGCAGGCCCAGCGTCACGTTGGCGGCACGACCGAAGCCGGCGTACTTGAGCACCGGCAGCCCCTGATCGTGATACATGGCCAGCACGGCGTCGATGTCGGCCAGGTGGCGTGGCGTGAACAGGGTATCCGCCGGCAGCGGGCCGTCAAGGGCAAAGCCCTCGGAGCGCAGAGCCTCGATCACGGGGACGATCACGTCAAGCTCTTCCGTCCCCAGGTGCCCGCCCTCGCCGGCGTGGGGATTGAGCCCGCAAACGGCGATACGTGGTGTCGATACACCGTACCAGCGCATCAGGTCGGCACTCAGGATGCGCAGGATGCGCTCGAGACGCGGTGCGGTAACGGCCTCGGCCACCTCGCGCAGCGGCAGATGGGTGGTGGCCAATGCCACGCGCAGGGCTCCGCTGCCCTGCCAGCTCGTATCGCGAGCATGCAGCGCCCGGTCGGTGGCGAGCATCATCACCACCTCGTCGATGCCGCAGGCATCGCGCAGGTACTCGGTGTGGCCACGAAATCCGGCATGTCCCGCCTCGATGATCACTCCCTTGTGCAGGGGAGCGGTGACCATGGCGCCGGCGTGACCGGCACGGCAGGCCTCGACCGCCACGTCGAGGGTCTCGAGCACGTAGGCGGCATTGGCTACGGCAAGCGTACCGGGGCGACTCGGCGCGCGTAGCGCTACCGGCCACACCGGCAGCACGCCGGGTGCCGGGGCGGGCACGGCCTCGTCCCGGGCCAACTCACGCAGTTCGAGCGTCACGCCAAGCAGCCTCGCACGTTCGGCGAGCAACGTGGGATCGCCCACCGCCACCGTTCGCGATGGCAGCTCACCGGCCGCGGCGAGTTGAACGACGAGCTCCGGGCCGATCCCGGCCGGTTCGCCGGTGGTCAATGCCAGCAAGGGCTGCGACTGGTGCGTCATCACCGTAATTCGGAAAGCCGCTTGTCGATGAAAGCTTCGGCGCGGATCTCCTGAATCCAGGCTTCCAGCGCCTCGTTGGCCTTGCGCTGGAACAACGCCTGACTGGCTTGCTCGCGGCTAACGTTGCCGCCCTGCTGTTCGCGGAAGCGCTCGACTTCCCGTTCAGTCAGATTGACGCGGCCTCCCACCTGACGCTGCTGAAGCTTGCGCAGCAGCAGTTGACGACGCACTTCGTCGCGCACCTGGCCAAGGCTCAGACCATCGGCCTCTAGGGCATCGGCAAACTCTTCCAGGGTCATGCCGTTGCTTTCGGCAATGCCGCGCACCTGGCGGTTGAGCTCGGTGTCGTCGACGGACAAGCCGGCGTCCTCGGCAAGCTGCAGCTGAACCTCCTCGACAATCAGGCGATCTAGCATCTGCTCGCGTAACGAGGCATCGTTCGGAACCTCGACCTCGTTGTCGATCAACTGGCTGCGAGCCTGCTCGACACGCTGTTCCAGCTCGCTGGCCATGATGGCCCGGTCGTTGACCACGGCCACGATGCGATCCAGCGACTGTCTGGCCACCGGCTGAAAATCGCTCTCGCTCTCCTGGGCGTGCAGGGCCAGCGGGGCCATGCCGATACCCAGGGCCAGCGCCAGGGCCACGCCCAGCCTCGTGGTTCGCTCACTGCGCATGTCGATGTTTCCTCTCATGTCGTCTGTTGTCAGAAATCGTCTTGGCCGACCCGCAGGGGGGTGGCGTGATAGCCGGGCACGACCTGCCCAAACTCGCTGCCGGCATCGCCGCCGACGCCGCCCAGCCCCTTGAACACGAAGCGCAGGAAGAACCCGCGATCGGTGGTGTCGTCGGCAAGACGTGCCGTGTCACCGTCATCGACCCACTTGCGCCACACCAGCTGGAGACCATAACAGCAGTCGTTCCACTGCACACCCAGCAGCTGCTCCAGCATGCGGTCGTTGGTGTTGTCGTAGGCCGCCTTGCCGATCAGCTCCACCTGCGGTGACAGCTTCCACGCCGCCGAGAGGTCGACCTCTTCGCGGTCGAAGTTGCGGAAGTCGTCATCGTCGCGCTCTACCGAGGGATCGAAACCTTGGAGTTCCCAGCGGTAGCCGAGGTTCACCACATGGCCCGCATCGGCGCGATACTGCACGCCGAACGAGGCGCGCTCGGTGCGCTCGAGCTGGTCATCGTAGAGCCACTGCCAGCGGGTTCGCCAGGCGTCGGTGACCTGCCAGTCAAGCCGCGCGACCAGTGGCGAGCGCTCGCGGGTGGCACGGTAGTGGCGCTGGAAATTGCCACCCTCTTCCGGTGACCTGGGGAGTACGTCGGGGTCGCCGGACGCTTCGTCGTTGCCCATGTCGATGTAGCGGTCATCGAAGTAGAGCGCCTGCCCCAGGCCCAGGGCAAGGCGCTCGCGACCCGAGTCGTCCTCGAGCAGGCGCGAGTCGACGCCCAGCGACAGGCGGTTGAGATCGCCGACCCGATCGGCGCCGGTGAAGCGGTGCGGCGACCACAGCTGCCCCCAGGAGAAGGCGCGCTGGTTGGTGTCGAAGTCGGGAAACTCGCGCTGGTCGCGGCCCGGCACGAAGGCGTAGTTGGCGCGTGGCTCCAGGGTCTGACGATAATCGCGCCCCCAAACGTCGAACTCGCGCTCGAAGACCAGGCCAGCGTCGATGGAGGTCACCGGCACCTGCCGGGTCAAGGTCGTGTCGCGGTCGACGTCGCGCTCGCCATAGTCCAGATCGTAGGCGGTGGCCAACCACTCCACCCGCGGCTCCAGGTGCCCCCAGCTGGCGTCGAAACGCCAGCCGGCCGCCGGCGTCAAATGTACGCGCGACCCCACGGCCGACTCCCGGTCATAGCGCTCGTTGCCGGGCAAGCCCGCCTCGTCCACGTCGCGCCAGAAGTAGGTGTAGCTGGAGCCCCACTGCTGATAGAAACCGCTCGGCTGCGACCAGCGCGCGCTGGCGCTCAGGCTGGGCAGCCGATAGAAAGGCTTGTTGCGGTCGCGTAACGGGTCGTCGAGGCGCTGGAAGCCCTGGGCGCGCGCTTCCAGCTGCCAGCGTTCGCCACGGTGGTTCAGGCGCGCCAAACGCTGCATGTTGGCGGGCTCGTCGCCGAACAGGCTGCCGAAATCATCGAAATAGCGGCCGTCACTGGCGGCACCGTAGCGCAGGTTGTAGGTGTTTCGGGCATCGAAACGACCGCGGTGCCGGTAGTCGACATACCAGCGCGACTCGCCCTCGTGGCGCCGCGAGGCGGCATCGGGATCGCCGCTGCCGCCATCGTCGTCGGCCAGATAGGCGCCCTCGACCTGCCCCCGATCCGATGGGAAGAGGTAGCGGTACTCACCGCCCAGCAGCAGGCCGCGGTCGCTGATCCAGCGTGGCGTGATGGTGGCATCCCGGTTGGGAGCGATGTTCCAGTAGAAGGGCTGGGCGTAGTCCATGACATCCCCGGAGACCCGCAACTCCGGCCACAAGAAACCGGTCTGGCGGCGCTCGTCGATGGGAAAACGCACCCAGGGCCAGTAGAAGACCGGCACCCGCCCCACTTCCAGCCGGGCGTGGCGAGCCGTGCCGAAGCCACTCTCGCGGTCCAGCACCAGGTCGCTGGTCACCAGCCGCCACAGGTCGTCGCCTGGATCACAGGTGGTGAAACTCGCCGAGGTCAGCCGGTAACGGCCATCCTCCAGGCGCGCCAGGCGCAGCGCATCGCCACGCAGATGCTGGTCATGGACCACGTAATGGGCAGCATCGACGCTGGCCGCATCGCTCACCAGAGAGAGCTCGCCCGCCTCGCCGCGCACCAAAAGGCCCGGGTCGCGCAGCGCCAGGGGACCCTCGGCAAGGGCCCGCTCGCGGGCGGCCGGCACCGTGACGCGGGTGGCCTCCAGCTGGCTGTCGCCACGGCGAAGCACCACCTCGCCACGCAGGATCGTCTCGCCCGATTCGCCGTAGTCGGCACGCTCCGATTCGCTGCGCACCCGCTCCGGGTCGTCCGCGGCCGGTATGCGGTAATCGGGCATGAGGTAGCGCCCACGGCACAGAGCGCCGGCCGGTCGATCATCGCCCCACGGACGGAAATCGAGCTGCTCCCCCGGTAGCGGCTCGGGAGGCGCAGCGGCGGCGGCCGAAACGCCGGCCAGCCCCGCAGTCAACAGCCCGGCGAGGGCCATCCCTGAATGTCGCTTGCCCATGGTCCTCGGTGTCCTTGGCAAAGAGAATCGGTATTATACAGGCCGAATCGCCTGTCGCATGCGCCGCACCCGCGGCTCAGCATGCGTTGGCCCGCCACGAGCGTCAACCGCCGCCCCGACCGCCATGGCAATCGCAGCCGGGCTCGGCGGGGTGCCGGGGGCAGGCCGAAGCGGAAGCCAACTGACTTCGCCTGCCCATTCGCAAGGAGCCTGCATGTCCGAGGAGACCCCCAACCTGCGCCTAGCCCACCTGCACCGGTGGGCGGCTGAGTGCCATGACCTGTCCCCCGACGCCATTCGCCTGCGCCTGGCAGCGGGCGATGCGAGCTTTCGCCGCTACTTTCGCCTGACCCTGCCCGACGGCACCACGCGCATGGTGATGGATGCGCCCCCCGAGCACGAGGACAGCCGCCCCTTCGTAGCCATCGCCCAGCGCTGGCGGGCTGCCGGCCTGCCGGTGCCGGCGCTGCACGCCATCGACCTCGACGCCGGCTTCCTGGAACTCGACGACCTCGGCGATACCTCGCTGCAGCACTGCTTCCCGGGTAACGAGCACCCCGACACCCTGGCGTGGCACGAGCGCGCCATGGCGCTGCTTCACGAACTGCAGAATCGTGCCGGGCCCGACGATCTGCCGGCCTACGATGCCGGCCTGCTCGGCCGCGAGCTCGATCTCTTCCCCGACTGGTGCCTGAGCGAATGGCTCGATCTGGCCGTACCGCCGGGCTGGGAGACGCTGCGCGGGGTGCTCATCGACAGCGCCCTGGCACAGCCGGTAGTCAGCGTGCATCGCGATTTCGACGCCATGAACCTGATGGTGGCGAACGACCGCCTCTACCTGATCGACTTTCAGGACGCCGTGGCCGGGCCCATCAGCTACGACCTGATCTCCCTGCTGTGCGGGCGTTACTGCCACTTTCCTCCGGCACGCTTCGGCGCCTGGGTGGAAGCCTTCCGGCAGCGGGCCGTGAGCGATGGTCGACTGCCGAGTTCGCTGCCGCCTGCCACCTTCCTCGAGCAGACGCAGGCCATAGCGGCCCAGCGCTCGCTGAAGGTGCTGGGCATATTCTGCCGGCTGACGCTGCGCGACGGTCGCGCGGGCTACCTCGAGCGGCTCCCGCACTTTCTCGACCACCTCGAAACGGCACTTGCCGGCCTCGACGGCCACGACGACTTCCGGGCCTGGCTCGACGAGACGTTCCGCCCGGCGCTGACGGCACGGCTAGCCGCGGCGGATGAGGCTTCGACATGAAGGCCATGATCCTCGCCGCCGGGCTTGGCAAGCGCATGCGTCCGCTCACCGACCGCTGCCCCAAACCACTGCTGCCGGTGGGCGGCAAGCCGCTGATCGTCCACCACCTGGAACGACTGGCCCGCGCCGGCATTCGCGACGTGGTGATCAACGTCAGCTACCGGGCCGGGCAGATCATAACGGCGCTGGGTGACGGCGGCGACACCGGCGTGCGCATCGTCTGGAGCCACGAACCCACCCCCCTGGAAACCGGCGGCGGCATCCGAAAGGCCCTGCCGCTGCTCGGCGAGGCGCCCTTCCTGCTGATCAACGGCGACGTCTGGTGCGATTTCGAACTCCCCGGCCTGCCGGCTCTGGGAGATGACCTGGCCCACCTGGTGATGGTCGACAACCCCGACCATCACCCCAGCGGAGACTTTCACCTGGATGCCGGTGGTCGCGTGCATGCCGTGGGCGAGCCGCGCCTGACCTTCGCCGGCATCAGCCTGCTCGACCCGGCGCTGGTGGCCGATCAGGCGCCCGGCGCCTTTCCTCTGGCACCGCACCTCAAGGCGGCCATGGACGCAGGGCGAGTGGGTGGAACCCATCACCGCGGCGCCTGGGTCGACGTGGGCACCCCCGAACGGCTGGCCGCGCTGGACGCCCGGCTGCGCGGCCTGACCAGCCAGACATGACGGCTTGCCGGGGACAGGTCGAAGAGGAGGTCCTTCGCCAGGGATGGCGAAGGTAGCGCCCAGGGAGGGGTTCACAGCGCCTCCTCGACGGTCCGGCGCCCCGGGACCTGTCGACGGCGCAAGCCAACGCACGGCTCGAGGCTGAGCGCGCACGACGCAGCTGCTATGCTGGCCGCCTGCGTTTTCACCACGACTCGAGGAAACCCGCCATGCAAGCCACTGTGAAATGGACCGACGGCCGCCAGTTCGTCACCGAATCGGGAAGCGGCCACAGCGTGGTCATCGATGGTCCGCCCGACCACGGCGGCCGCAATACCGGCCCGCGGCCCATGGAAATGCTGCTCATGGGCATGGGCGCCTGCACCGCCTTCGACGTGATGGAAATTCTCGAGAAATCCCGCGCCCCGGTCAGCGACTGCGTGGCCCATATCGAGGCCGAGCGTGCCGACACCGTGCCGGCGGTGTTCACCCGGATTCACGTCCACTTCACGGTCAGTGGCAACGGGCTGAAGGAGAAACAGGTGCAGCGCGCCGTGGAGCTCTCAGCCGACAAGTACTGCAGCGCCTCGATCATGCTCGCTCAGGGGGGCGTGGAGATCAGCCACTCGTTCTCCATCGTCTACGCCTAGGCCGTGCCGAGAACCGGCCGCGCTCGCCGACTTTTCAGACATAGCCTCAGACGAAGCCCCAGGTGCGCCATACGGCGACACCTGGGGATGCATCCGATGTACCGAACGCCGCAACTCGCGCGGTTGCCCGCAGAAACGCCGACTACCCAGCCGGCCAGGTAAAGCGTCGGCCGCCCATCAGATGCATGTGTATATGATAGACGGTCTGGCCGCCCTGTTCATTGCAGTTCATCACCACCCGGTAGCCGTCGTCGGCAAAGCCTTTCTCCCTGGCCAGTTGAGCGGCAACCTGGGGCAGCCGTCCCACCAGGGCGCGGTCTTCGTCGGCGATGTCGTTCAGGGTGGCGATGTGGCGCTTGGGAATGATCAAGATGTGGGTGGGCGCCTGGGGGTTGATGTCGTTGAAGGCCAGTATTTCGTCGTCTTCGAAGACGATGTCGGCAGGTATGTCGCGATTGATGATCTTGCAGAACAGGCAATCCATGGTCATCGATCTCCGTGGTTCGAATGAGCGGTTCAGCGGAAACGGCGCTGGGCGAGCAGGTGGCGCACCAGCGGCGCGATGATCAGTTCGATGGCCAGCGGCATGCGCGAGCCCGGCACCACCAGAGTGTGCGGGCGGCTCATGAAGGCATCCTGGATCATTGCCAGCAGCCAGGGGAAGTCCACCGTAGAGGGGTCGCGGAAACGAATCACCACGAAGGATTCGGCATCGGTGGGAATGTCCTGCACTTCGAAGGGGTTGGAGGTGTCCACGGTCGGCACGCGCTGGAAATTGATGTGTGTCCGCGAGAACTGCGGCTGAATGTAGCGCACGTAGTCGTCCATGCGCCCCAGAATGGTGTCGATCACCGCCTCTTGAGAGTAGCCGCGCAGCTTGGTGTCGCGGTCGATCTTCTGGATCCACTCCAGGTTCATGGTCGGCGCCACGCCGATCAGCAGGTCGACATGACGAGCGATGTCGTGATCGGTGGTGACCAGCCCGCCGTGCAGCCCTTCGTAGAAGAGCAGGTCGGTACCGCAGGGCAGCGGCTGCCACTCGGTGAAAGTGCCGACCTGGCAGCCGGCCTCGATCATCTGCTTGTCTTCGGCGTGAATGTAATGACGGTAAGTGCCGGTGCCGTGCTCGCCATACTCCTGAAACAGCGTCTCGAGACGATCGAGCAGGTTGGCCTCCACAGCGAAGTGGGAGAGCTCGTCCTTGCGTTCGGGCTCCTCGCGGAAGATCCGCGTCAGCTCGTCGCGGGTGTAGCGATGGAAGGCATCGCCGTCGACGTAGGCGGCGTGCACGTCCTCGCGGGCGAACATGCGCTCGAAGGTACGCTTCACCGTGGTGGTGCCGGCGCCGGAAGAGCCGGTCACCGCAATGACCGGGTACTCGCGGGACATCAGGCCGCCCCCGCCCGGGTCAATGCATCCCGCACGCTTGCCGGCACCGCCGTGGGCCGCCCGCTGACCGGGTCGAGCAGCACCAGGTTGAGCCGCGCCGTGGCCACCACCCGATCGCCATCCTCGCGACGCAGCCGCTGGTAGACGGTGAGCGCCTTGCCTTCGGGTGGGCGCATGGCGGTCTCCGCCACGAGAGCGTCGGGCCAGCGCGCCTCGGCCTGGTACTGCACCGCGAGATCGGCGACCACGCTGGCGCAGCCACCCAGATCCCACTCGGCGAAGCCCAGCGATGCCAGTGCCGCCACACGCGCCTCGTGGAGCAGCGACACCAGGGCGTCGTGGCCCAGATGGCGACCATAGTTCATGTCGGTGATGCGTACCGTCAGCGCCTGACGATGAATGATCGCCGCGTCGGGAAAGTCCAGTCTGATGCGCTCCATGCTGACTCCTGATCATGTCGTTCGCGGGTCGTGGCGTATCGGCCGAGGATCAGCCGGCCTGGCGCTCTCTTTCGATGGCACGGAAAGCGATGTCGCGACGATACTCAACGCCGGACCAGTCGATCGCCGCCACGCCACGGTAGGCCAGGTCGCGAGCCGCGCCGACGTCCTCGCCGAGGGCCGTGACGCACAGCACCCGGCCGCCGGCGGTGACGATCCGGCCGTCCTGCTCGGCAGTGCCGGCGTGGAAGACCTTGCAGCCGCTAGCCTCCGCAGCGTCGAGCCCCTCGATGGCATCGCCCTTGCGATAGCTGCCCGGATAGCCGCCGGCGGCCATCACCACGCCCACGGCGGCGCGCGGCTCCCAATCGCAGGTGTGGCCGGCCAGCTCGCCGCGCGCGCCGGCCAAGCAAAGCGCGGCCAAGTCCGATTCGAGACGCAGCAGTATCGGCTGGGTCTCGGGGTCGCCGAAGCGGCAGTTGAACTCGATCACCCTGGGGTTGCCCTCGGGGTCGATCATCAGGCCAGCATACAGGAAGCCCGTGTAGGGATAACCCTCCGCTGCCATGCCTTGTACCGTGGGCTTAATGACCCGCTGGATGATGCGCTCATGGACCGCCTCGGTAACCACCGGCGCCGGCGAATAGGCGCCCATGCCGCCGGTATTGGGACCGGCATCGCCGTCGTAGGCGCGCTTGTGATCCTGACTGGTGGCCAGCGGCAGTACCGTCTCGCCGTCGACCATGACGATAAAGCTCGCCTCCTCGCCGTCGAGGAACTCCTCGATCACCACCCGCGCTCCGGCATCGCCGAAGGCGTTGGCCTCGAGCATGTCGCGCACCGCCGACTCGGCATCGGCCAGGGTTTCGGCGACGATCACGCCCTTGCCGGCGGCCAGCCCATCGGCCTTGATGACGATGGGCGCCCCTTTCTCGGCGAGGTAGTCCAGCGCCGGGGCCACCGCGGTGAAGGTGCGGTACTCGGCGGTGGGAATGGCATGGCGGGCCAGGAAGTCCTTGGAAAAGGATTTGGACCCTTCGAGCTGGGCGGCACCCGCCGTGGGACCAAAGACGGTCAGCCCTGCGGCGCGAAAGCGATCGACCACGCCGGCCACCAGCGGCGCCTCGGGACCGACCACGGTCAGAGCCACGTCACGCTCGCGGGCGAACGCCACCAGGCCATCGAGATCGGCGACATCGATGGCGACGTTCTCCACGCCGGCCTCTTGTGCCGTACCGGCATTGCCGGGTGCCACGAAGACACGATCGACCCGCGGCGACCGGGCGATCTTCCAGGCCAGGGCATGTTCGCGGCCTCCACCGCCGATGATCAGCACTTTCATCTGCAACACCTTCTTGCCAGCTCGAAACGTCGCAGCATTATGTCAGAAAGCACCGGATGACGCCGCCTCGCTCATGACGTCTTGTCGTCGTCCTTGCCATCGCCGGGGCCCTTGCCGTTGGCGGCCTGACCGATGGTCTGCTGCCAGAAGCGCATGTTCTCCTCGGCCAGCTCACGCATCAATTCCATGGGCGAGTGACGCATGGCCTGCTGCCACTGATCCTGCATGTGCTTCTGCTGTTCGAGCATCAGCTGCGTGCCCTGCTCGAGGTAGCGGGCCAGCGGCAGCGGCTGAGCCATGTCGTAGACGCGGATGAACTGCGCCAGCAGGTCGTTGGAAAAGACATGCGCCTCACCGTCGGCCTGCTCCTGTTCGATGATGATCGACAACAGGATGGTGCGGGTCAGGTCTTCGCCGCTCTTGGCATCCTCGACGCGAAAGGGGATTTCATCGAGAATCAGGCGGCGCAGATCCTCGAGGGTCACATAGCGACTCTGTTCCGTATCGTAGAGCCGACGGTTGGCATACTTGCGAATCACGCGCACGGCGTTTCTCCTTGTCGTGGCTGGCAGGCGCTCGTCATGCCGCTATTGTGCACCGCCCCACCGCCCATGCAAATCCGAGCATTCCACGAGAGCCGATGAACCTGATACTGCTTGCTCCCGCTGACTTCGTTTCCCCCCGCTTGGCAAGGGTTTGCGACCCGCGACGCCTGCGTCATCTGCGGGAGGTGCATAACGCTCGTCCGGGCGCCCACCTGACGGTAGGGATCGAGGATGGCGGCATCGGGCGTGGCGAACTGCTCTCCCTCGACGAGCACGAGGCTCGCTTCGCCCTGGACACGCTGGACCAGACTTCACCGCCACCGCTGCCGGTGCATCTGGTTCTGGCGCTGCCACGCCCCCGCATGCTGGCGCGGACGCTGGAGCATGTCACCGCGCTGGGCGTGAAGGAGCTCACTCTGCTCAACACCCGGCGTGTGGAAAAGAGTTACTGGCAGTCGCCGGAGCTCTCCGCCGACAAGATCCATGCCCACCTAGTCCTGGGCCTGGAGCAGGCGCGCGACACCGCGATGCCGAAGGTCAACCTGGCCAAGGGCTTTCGTCCCTTCGTCGAGGACGAACTACCCGGCCTGCTCGACGGTCGTCGCGGTCTGCTCGCCCACCCCGGGATGCCGGCCGAATGCCCACGCGGGATTCACGAACCGACCCTGCTGCTGGTAGGGCCGGAAGGCGGCTTCATTCCCTGGGAGGTGGAGCAGCTACAGGCCGCGGGTTGCCAGGGCATTCACCTGGGGCCACGCATCCTGCGCGTAGAGACGGCGGTGACTGCCTTGCTGGCACGCCTCTTCTAGCAAACTGCCGGACCCGACGCCGACCGACTGCGGAATCGGTACTTCTCGTGGCGATCGGTCAACTCCAACGGACGGCTAGCTCTTTTCTGCCTTCCCGCCGTCAGCTGGGGCTTCCTCATCGGGATCATGCTCCACCAGATCCGCATCCTCTCCACAGTCGGGCTCGGTCAGAAAGGTCTCGGTCACGTCGAGAAGCCCCAGGTGCCCGATGGTACGGCGCCCAAGCAGCATCGGATAATTCATGCCCCCTCTGTCACGCAGGCTGAACTGCTCTTCGTAGACGGTGTCGCCCAGGCATACATCGAGCAGAACCACCGGACGGCGATCGCTGCCACCGGCGCCGATCAGCTTCAAACGACGGTAGACCGGCCGTTCCAGCGTCTTGGAGAAGGCCTCGCCGCGCGCCTCGTCCTCGAGCTCCAGGCGGAATCGCACCCAGCGCTCGCCATCCTTGTCGAAGCGTTCGATGTCGTGGGCGTCTAGCGAGGAGGTCAAGGCGCCGCTGTCGAGTTTGGCCTTCACCTCGACGCCCCAGGGCTCGAGCGTTGCCTTCTCCACCCAGCCGAAGACCTTCGCCTCACCCTGGGCACTGGCCGTGGCGAACGCCAGCAGTGTCGCGGCCATTGCGGCTGCCAGGCTCCGCTGTCTCATCCACGTTCTCCTCATTGCGCTATCGGGTCAGCCGTTCCAGCAAGCGACGCGTGGCGAAGCCATCGGGTGTCTCGCCGATGGCGCGCTGAAAGTCACGCAGGCCCCGTCGGGTATTGGGGCCGAGAATGCCGTCGGCCACGCCCACTTCGTAGCCGCGCTGATTGAGCGCGCGCTGCATTTCCCGGACCTGCCGACGTGCCAATGGCTGCTCGTCGCGCGGCCAGCCAGCCAGGATGCCATCGCGTCCGGCGATCTCGTCGGCCAGCGTGGCCACAGCCAAGGCATAGCTGGTGGCATTGTTGTAGCGCAGGATGGCCCGGAAATTGGGCCCCACCAGAAAGGCCGGCCCACGCGCCCCGGCTGGCGTGATCACTGCCGCCGCCTCGAAGGCCGGAAGCTCGCCGCCGCCCACCGGGCGCACGCCCTGGGCGGCCCACTCGCGGCTGGAGCGACGGGTGGAGAGTTCGGCCTGGGCGTAGTCGAAGCCCTGTGGCAGGCGCACTTCCTCTCCCCAGGGTTCGTTCGGTTGCCAGCCCGCCTCGTCCAGGTAGTTGGCCGTGGAGGCCAGCACGTCGGGGATGCTGCCCCAGATGTCCCGGCGGCCATCACCGTCGGCGTCGACGGCATAGGCCGTGAAACTCGAGGGCAGGAACTGGGTATGTCCCATGGCTCCCGCCCAGGAGCCGATCATGTCGTCAGGGGCGATGTCTCCCGCTTCGATGATGCGCAGTGCGGCCAGCAGTTCGCCACGGGCGAAATCACGGCGACGCCCCTCGAAAGCCAGGGTGGCGAGTGCCTCGAGAGTGGAGAAATCGCCGAAATTACCGCCGTAGTTGCTCTCCACGCCCCAGATAGCCACCAGTATCTCGGCCGGCACCCCATAGCGCCTCTCGACTTTGCGCGCCGTATCGCGATGCTCGGCCAGGCGGTCGCGCCCATTGGTGACACGACTCGCCGAGACGGCGCTGTCGAGATACTCCCAGATGGGCCGCACGAACTCTGGCTGGGAGCGGTCGAGCTCGATGACCCTTGACCGATAGCGCACCCCGTCCAGAGCGTGCTCGAGAGTCGCGGCGTCGATTCCCGCTGCACGAGCCTCGCGTCGGAAGTCTATCAGCCAGCTGGTGAAGTCGCCGGCAGGCGCGGCCTCCGCCACGTCATCGGCGGACTTGGCCGCCTCGTCGGCAACCGGATCTTCCGCGGCATTCGCCATGCCGGCGGGACTGCCCTGGCAGCCGGTTAGCAGCGCCATCATCAAGCCGAGAGTCAGGGTGCGCTTCATGGTGGTTCCGATTCTCCATGGAGTATGCTGAGAGCGCATCATCGCGCAGATCGGAGATCACGGCCACCCCGGCAAACCCGGTACTCGATCAGAGACATGGCCGATCGTGGCTCGGAGCAGAACATGCGTCAGACGGACTGCCAGCACGTCACACAGACACCGCTCGGATCGTGGCACCCTACGCTATTGACCGTCGCCTTCTCGTGGCGTGGGCTTTGTTGCGTGCCGCGCATTGGCCTCGGTCTCGTGTCCACTCTTGAGCTCATGGGTGAGAGGGTCATAGTTGGGCCGCAGTTCGTCCTTCACCGTGCCATCCCACAGCTTGGAACCCACGAAGTAGCCGGCGCGACCGATGACGTGCGCCGCCACCGGCGCCGTCATCATGATGAAGATGATGACCCCGAACGCCCGGGCCACGATGGCGACATCGGCAAAGTGCAGGGCAACGGCCAGCATGATCAGGGTCGCCCCCAGCGTGGCTGCCTTGGTAGTGGCATGCATGCGGGTCAATAGATCCGGCAAACGCAGCAGACCCAGCGATGCCAGGAACATGAAGATGGCCCCCGCGAGGACCAGTCCCTGCTTGACGACCTCAATCATCTCGGGGCCCCCCACGCTCCAGAAAGCGGGCGAAGCCGATGGCCGCCATGAAGGCCATCAGCGCCATGACGATGGCCACGTCCAGCAGGCTCGGCACGTCCGTGGCAATCGCCACCACGCCGATAATCCCGACGATCATCGACGAGAACAGCTCCAGTGCCACGACACGGTCGGGCAGGCTGGGACCGATGAACAGACGCGCGAACACCAAGCACAGCGCCAGCGTCATCAACATGAGGCTCAGCAGAATCACGGTCGGCAATGTCACCTCCTCATTCAATCGAACAGTGCCAGCGCTCGTCGTTCGAGCTCGGCCAGGCCGCTGCGGAGTTCTTCCTCGTCGTCCAGGAACATCGCATGGATGTAGAGCACCCTGCGGTCATCCGAGACATCGAGGCTCAGCGTTCCCGGCGTCAGCGAGATCAGGTTGGCCACGAAAGCGATCTCGAAATCGCTCTCGGCGCTCAGGGGCATGGCAATGACCCCCGGCTGCATGTACCAGGGAGGCGTCACCACGTCGAAGGCCACCTTGAGGTTGGCCAGCAGCAGTTCCTTGAGGAAGAACCCCACGAAGGCAATCAACCGCGGCAGACGCTGGGCATAGCCGGCCAACGCTGGCACCTGGGGCTGCAGAAGTGCCAGAGCCAGGTAGCCGAACACCAGGCCGGCGAGCAGGTTGCGCCCGCTGAAGTCACCGGACAACACCACCCAGGCAAAGCCCAGCAGCAGATTCCAGGCGGCCCCTATCATGGCAGCACCTCCGAGTTCGCGCCGAGTACCGCCTCGATGTAGCGCTCCGGCGACAGCAGCTGGTCGGCCGAGGCCTCGGCGAGGGCGTAAATGGGCTCGGCATTGAAGCCGATCAGCAGGGTGCACACCGCCAGTGCCACCACCGGCGCCCCAACCAGCCACATCTCGCGATGGCTCACTTCCGGATACGGGTCGGTATCCCCAGCCTCCGGCGATGTCTTCCAGAACACCTCGGCCCAGATCTTGATCATCGAATAGAGCGTCAGTAGCCCCACCAGCAGGGCGATGAAGGTCACGCCATACGCCTCAGCCTCAATGGCGGCACGAATCACGATGAACTTGGCGAAGAAGCCCGACAGCGGGGGAACTCCGGCCAGCGACAGGGCCGGTATGAGAAACAGCACGGCCAGCCACGGGTAGCGCCGATAGATGCCGCCGAGCTTCTTTAGGTCGTAAGTGCCGCGCAGCCGGTGCACGATACCGCTGATCAGGAACAGGTTCGTCTTCACGATGATGTGATGCATGATATAGAACACGCCGCCGACGATGGCCAGCGGCGTGAACAGTGCCAGACCCAGGATCATGTAGCCGATCTGGCTGACGATGTGGAATGACAGGATGCGGCGGAACTCGAACTGAGCGGCCGCTCCCAGCACCCCGGACAGCATCGTCAGTCCCGCGCCCCACAGCAGAATCTGGTGGGTGTAACCCGGACTGTGGTGAAAGATCAGCGTGAACACTCGGAACAAGGCATAAACGCCGACCTTGGTGAGCAAACCGGCAAACAGCGCCGACACCGCCACCGGCGGCGTGTGATAGGAGGCCGGAAGCCAGAAGAACAGCGGAAACGCCGCCGCCTTGATGCCGAACGCCACCATGAACATCATGGCCAGCACGTCCACCATGCCGTCGCCTTCCAACAGCGCCAGGCGCTGGGCAATGTCCGCCATGTTCAGGGTGCCCACTTTGCCATACAGCAGCCCGACCGCGATCAGGAAGATCACCGATGACACCAGGTTGAGGGTCACGTACTTGATGGCGCCTTCCATCTGCGCCTTCTCGCTGCCCAGTATCAGCAAGGCGAAGGAAGCCACCAGCATCACCTCGAACCACACGTAGAGGTTGAAGATGTCGCCGGTGAGAAAGGCACCTGCCACGCCTGCCAGCAGCAGATGCATCAGCGGAAAATAACCGAAGGCCACATGGCCGCGACCGATGCTCGCCAGGGAGTAGATCGCCACGGCAAAACCGATGATGCCGGTCAGCAGCACCATGATCGCGCCAAGCAGGTCGGCCACCAGACTGATGCCGAACGGCGCCGGCCAGCCGCCCATCTGGGAGACTAGGATGCCTTCCCGACTGACTTCGCCGAGCAGCCAGATGCCGGACAGCAGCAGGGCCGCCGTACCTCCCACGGCGATGAAGCGCTGCATGCCGCGAAAGCGCCAGAAAACCAGCGACAGCGCACCGCAAAACAATGGGATCAGGATGGGGAGAGCGATCAGCGGGTTCACGTATCGGTATCCTTCATCTTGTCCAGGTCATCGGCCCTGACGACCTCCCAGGCACGACGCAGCAGCACCACGGAAAACGACAGCACGCCAAAGGCGATCACGATGGCCGTCAGAACCAGCGCCTGGGGAAGCGGGTCGGCCACGCTGCCTGCCGGTGCCGACAGCCCTTCGGGCACCAGCGGCGGCTTGCCCCGCACCATACCCGCCGTGGAGAAAATCAGCAGGTTGGCGGCATTGGAGAGCAGCATCAGCCCGATCACCAGCTTGACGATGGAGCGGCGCAGCATCATGTAGATGGCACACGCAAAGAGCACGCCGATCGACACGGCCATCAAGGGTTCCATCATGCCTCCTCGGAATCGCGGTCGGTCGCCATCAGCGCAGTCAGCGCGGTCAGCACCGACCCCAGCACCACCAGATAGACGCCGATATCGAAGATGAGCGGCGTCGAAGCCTTGTAACCGATCAGGGGGACGGTCCACCACTGCGAGGTGAAGAACGGCTCCCCCTGCCACCAGGCCGGCAAGGTCGACAGCATCGCCAGCAGCAGACCCAACCCGACGAGATCGCGCGGCGACACCTTGATCATCGCGCGCAGAGCTCTCAGCCCGAAGGCGAACAGGTACAGGGCGAAGGCGCCGGCGGCCACCAGGCCCGCGATGAAGCCCCCACCGGGCTCATCGTGTCCGCGCAGCAACAAAAAGAGCGAAAACAGCAGCTGCAGCGGCAACAGGAAACGCGCCGCCACATTGAGAATCAGCGTACCCGACCTAACCATCGTCGTCCTCCCGCCGAGGTGTCGGCTGGCGCCCGCCGGGCGTGGTGGAATGGAAACGCAGCATGGCATAGACCCCTATCGCCGCCAGGGCCAAGACGAAGATCTCGCCCAGCGTATCCAGCGCGCGGAAATCGACCAGTATCACGTTGACGATGTTGTGACCATGGCCCAGCGGCTGGCTGTTCTCCACCATGTAATCCGAGATGCGCGGCAGCCGCTCGCCGCCCAGCACCGCCAGCATCAGCAACGTCACCATGATGCCGAAGGCGCTGGCCACCACCAGGTCGCGCAAGCGCTCCGCCGGTGCCGAGAGATTGGCGAAACGTGGCAGACGAAACAGCACCAGCACCAGCAGAATCACCGTCAGCGTCTCAACCAGCAGTTGCGTGATCGCCAGATCGGGGGCACTGAACAGCACGAAGGTCAGCGCAATGGAGAAGCCCATCACACCCACCGCAGCCACGGCAGCCAGCCGCGACTTCATCAGGCAGGCCGCCACGGCACCGGCAACCATCAAACCGGCCACCACTGCCTCGTGCAGGTAGACGTCGATCGACAACGCGAACTGCGGCGCATGCCGAAAGAAGAAGGCATGCCCCACCAGGCCGACCAGAACCAGCAGCGTCATCGCCAGATAGTTGCGCAGATAGCCATTCTGAAGGACACGAGTCTGCCATTCCGCCACCCGCACGATGGCCACCATGACGGCGTCGTAAGCCGCTTCGGGACCGCGCGCCATGAGCGGGTCGAGATAGGCCAGCCGGGCCCGTACCCGGTCCCAGCGCCGATACGTCACCCAGCCCAGCGCAAGGGCCGACAGGGAGAGCAGCAACGGCAGGTTGATGCCGTGCCACAGCGCCAGATGTACGTCCGCCTCCGCCGCGCCGATGCCCGCCACGGTGACACCGACCAGGCGATCCAGGCTGCCCGGCACCAACCCCAGAAGAAGGGACGTCCCAGCCAGCACCGCCGGCCCGAGCAGCATCGCCAGCGGTGCCTCGTGCGCTGCACGCGGGGTCTGACGCTGCTCGCCGAAGAAGGGGCGCAGCGCCACGACGGCCGCCACGGCGATGGTCAGAATGGCGGCCATGAAGGCCAGCAGCAGAAGCAACGCCATGAAATGGGAGGCATTCATCACCGAATCGAGCATCAGCTCCTTGCCGATGAAACCCAGCAAGGGCGGCACCCCCGCCAGGGAGAGCGCCGCCACCAACGCCACCCCTGCCGTTATCGGCATCAAGGCCCGGAGCCCGCCCATGGCGGTAACGTCCTTGGTACCGGTCTCATGGTCCAGAATGCCCGCCACCATGAACAACGCCCCCTTGTAGAGGGAGTGGGCGAGCAGGAAGGTCACGAAGGCGATCAACGCCCCCTCGGTGCCGATGCCCAGCAGCATGGTCAAGGTGCCCAACGCCATGATCGTCGAATAGGCAAGCAGCTTCTTGACGTTGGTGTGGCGAACGGCAAGGAAAGCGCCGGTGAACATGGTCACTCCCCCGACCAGCGAGAGAGTGACGACCCAGAGGTCGGTTCCCCCGAGGCTCGGTTGCAGGCGTGCCATCAGGTAGATACCCGCTTTGACCATGGTCGCCGAATGCAGATAGGCCGATACCGGCGTGGGAGCCGCCATGGCGTTGGGCAGCCAGAAGTGGAACGGAAACTGCGCCGACTTGGTGAAGGCACCCAACAGCAGGCAGATGAGCATCGGCGTGTAGAGATCATGGTTGCGCAGCTGTTCGCCGCGTGTCGTGAGTTCAGCCAGCGACCAGCTCTCGCCCGCGACACCCAACATCACCAGGCCGGCCATCAGCGCCAGCCCTCCGGCGACGGTCACGAACAGCCCCTGCAGTGCCGCCTTGCGCGCGGAAATATCGGTGTGGTTGAAGCCGATCAGCAGGTAGGAGGTGATGCTGGTCAACTCCCAGAACACGAACAGGGTGACCAGGTTGTCGGCAAGCACCAGCCCCAGCATGGACATCATGAAGGCCGTGATGATCACCAGGAAGCGCGGCAGGTCGGGATGGCCACGCAGATACTCGCCGGCATAGACGAGAACCAGGACGCCGATACCCGCTATCAGCAACCCGAACAGCAGACCGAGTCCGTCGATCAGGAAGGTCAGGGTGATGTCCATGCTGGGCACCCAGGCCATCTCCAGCCACACCGGCTCACCGCCAGCCACCACGGTGGACCACTGCGCCAGCAGCCACACCACGATGGCCAAGGGGTACAGGGCCATGATCGCCGCCGTACGCTGGCCCAGCCAGCGATACAACAGCGGCGCAAAGGCAGCCAGTACGAACCCCGACAGCACGGCTATCTGCATCATCGCTCCCTCTTCCCGCTGATTTTGCCTGCTTGAACGGCCCGCACCATTCCCGACACGTTGCCATACCCGTGACGCCTTAGGAGCCTAGTGCAGGGTGCGACCATCGCGCCAACGGCACCGGCTGCAGCATGGCACTCGCGTCCCGATGGCGTTTTCTTGACGTCAATCACCTTTCCATGCCGGCTTAGTCCAATGGATGAATCCGCATCGGCTGGGAGCGCTGTATTTGCCCACTCAAAGCCGATAAACTCTGCGCCGCAGCTGACCGCCACCAGCGTCGCCCCTCGGGCAAAACGGCCAGACAGAATAACAAGCCACTACCGTTTGTTCATGTGACGCTCCCAACGGGTCAGCGGCGCGATCTCGTATCGCCTCCGACCCAATGCGCCTGCCCGTGGTATTTGGCACATTGCACAACGCCACGCATCGATACCCCGATCATGCGACGGCCAGGTCGTGGCGGCGATGCCACCGTAACCGCCGTCAGAATGGACGAACCACCAATGTCATTGTTGTGGATTCCCCTTCTCACCATTGCCGGCATCTTCGTGCCCGTGATGACGTCTCGCCGTGGCCGCATGTTCTGCGTCAAGGCCACTCTCGTCGCCCCACTGCTCGCCCTGGCCCTGGTACTCAGCAACGCCCCGGCCGTGTTCTCCGGCGACGTGGTCAGCCTACAGATACCTTGGATGCCGTTGCTCGGCCTCGATCTCGCCCTGCGCATCGACGGCCTGACGCTGCTGTTTTCCCTGCTGATCCTGGGTATCGGTAGCCTGATCCTCTACTACGCCGGCCACTACCTCAGTGCCGACGAGGACGACGGCCGCTTCCTCGCCTACATGATGCTGTTCATGACCGCCATGCTCGGCATCGTCATGGCGGACAACCTGATTCTCTTGTGGCTGTTCTGGGAGCTGACCAGCATCTCCTCCTTCCTGCTGATCGGCTTCTGGGGGCACCGCAGCGACGCCCGGCGCGGCGCGCGCATGGCACTGGCGGTCACCGGAGCCGGCGGGCTCGCGCTGCTCGCCGGCTTCCTGCTGATCGGCCAGGCCGCCGGCACCTTCGCCCTGGGCGAAGTGCTCGCCGCTGGCGACGCCATCCGAGCCTCCGAACACTACACGCTGATCGTCGCCCTGGTGCTGTTCGGCGCCTTCACCAAATCGGCACAGTTTCCGTTCCACTTCTGGTTGCCCCACGCCATGGCGGCACCTACGCCGGTCTCTGCTTTCCTGCACTCGGCGACCATGGTCAAGGCCGGCGTCTTCCTGATGGCACGGCTCAACCCGGCGCTGGGCGACACGGCGCTGTGGTCACTGTGCCTGACCCTGGCCGGCCTCGCCACTCTGATCTATGCCGCCTGGTTCGCCCTGCTGCAGCGCGACCTCAAGGGCATCCTGGCGTTCTCGACGGTGAGTCACCTGGGCCTCATCACCCTTCTGCTGGGCCTCGGCAGCCCGCTGGCGCTGGCTGCAGCGACCTTCCACATTCTCAATCATGCCACCTTCAAGGCGGCACTGTTCATGAGCGTGGGGATCATCGACCATGAAACCGGAACCCGCGACATCGACCGTCTCGGCGCCCTGTGGTCGATGATGCCGCTCACCGGCACCCTGACGCTGCTGGCCGGGGCCGCCATGGCCGGCATTCCTCCATTCAACGGTTTCCTGTCCAAGGAGATGCTCCTCGACCAGAGCCTGCAGACGGGCCTGCTGGGAGCGCTCAGCGCCGTCATCCCGCTGCTGGTGCTGGTGGGCGCCACTCTATCGGTGGCCTATTCCTTGCGCCTGATCTGGAGCCTGTTCTTCGCCGAGCCCAAGCTGTCCCGCGAGGAGAAGGCCCTGCCACAGCTGAAGGTACACGACCCGGTCCGCGGCATGCTGGCCCCCGGGCTCTTCCTGGCCGCCATGAGCCTGCTGGTCGGTCTCTTCCCCATGACGCTGGCCGAACCCATCGTCCGTGCGGCCAGCCTGGCGGTGCAGGGCGACGCCTCCCCCGAACTGCACCTGGCGCTGTGGCACGGCATCAACCTGCCACTGGTCATGAGCCTGATCGCCATTGCCGGCGGTGTGATCGTACTGCGCCAGCACAAGCGCATCGCCGGTCTCGCCACCCTCTTCCCCTCGCGCGATGCCAGTCGGCTCTTCGAAGCGGCCGTCTTGCGCGTCGTCAAGGCGTCACTGTGGCTGACCCTGCGCCTGGAAAACGGCTCGCTGCAGCGCTATCAGGCTCTGTTGATTCTCTGCGCCCTGGCCATGGCCGGCATCGGCCTGATGAAACTGGACACGCTCACCGGCGCGGCCGGCCTGCAATCGTTGGACGCCATGCTGGTGCTGGGCGCGGCCCTGGCCATCTTCGGCGCCATCGGCAGTGCCTTGAGCCATCGCTGGCGCCTGGTATCGATCCTGATGCTATCGGTGGTCGGCCTGGTGGTGTCGCTGACCTTCGTACGCTTCTCGGCACCGGACCTGGCCCTGACTCAGCTGTCGGTGGAGGTGGTGACCATGATCCTGCTGATCCTGGCACTCTTCTTCCTGCCCCAGCGCCCACCGCTGCTGGTCTCCGGCCGGCGCATCCTGCGCGACCTGATCCTGGCGGTGGCCATGGGGCTGGTGATCGCCATGCTCAACTACGCGCTGCTGACCCGCGAGACGCTGACCATCGCCGACTACTTCCTGCGCGAGAGCGTCCCCGGCGGCGGCGGCTCCAACGTGGTCAACGTCATCCTGGTGGACTTCCGCGGCTTCGACACCTTCGGCGAGATCACCGTGCTGACCCTGGCCGGCCTGGCCACGTTCAAGCTGCTCAACCGCCTGAAGCTGTTCATGCCCGCCGGCAACGTCGAAGGCATCCGTTGGTCCCAGCAGCGTCACCCGATGATCCTGGCAGTGGTGTCACAGATCCTGCTGCCGCTCGCCCTGCTGGTTTCGGTCTACATCTTCCTGCGCGGCCACAGCCAGCCCGGCGGCGGTTTCATCGCCGGACTGATCACCGCCACCGCGTTGCTGCTGCAGTACATGGCCCGCGGCCACGACTGGACGCGGGCTCGCCTGCCCGTTTCCTATCCGGTGATCGCCGTATCGGGGCTGGCCGTCGCCCTCGCCACGGGCCTGGGCAGCTGGCTGTTCGGCTATCCCTTCCTGACCGCGGCCTTCGGCCACTTCCACCTGCCGCTGATCGGCGACTTCGAGCTGGCCACGGCGATGCTGTTCGACCTGGGCGTTTTTCTTGCCGTGGTCGGCGCCACCCTGATGATTCTGGTCAACCTCGGCCGGGTCACCACCATTCACCGCCCGACTCTGGAGGAACGCTGATGGAAGCCCTTTTCTCACTGATGGTCGGTGTACTCACCGCCAGCGGCGTCTATCTGCTGCTACGCGGCCGAACCTTCCCGGTCATCATCGGCCTTTCGCTGCTCTCCTATGCGGTGAACCTCTTCCTGTTCTCGAGCGGCGGGCTTCGCACCAACGCGGCGCCGGTCATCGGCGCCTCGATCAGCCCCACCGACCCGCTGCCCCATGCGCTGGTACTTACCGCCATCGTGATCGGCTTCGCCATGACCGCCTTCGTGGTCATCCTCGCCGTGCGCGCACGTAGCGAACTCGGCAGCGACCACGTGGACGGCCAGCAGGGCGAAGAAGGAGACACTCGCTGATGAGCCAACATCTGCTCGCCCTGCCCATCGTGCTGCCGATGTTCGCGGCACTGGTTCTGCTGCTGCTCTCCAACCGCATCTCCGAACAGCGCCAGCGCCTCCTCAGCGTGGCCTTCACTGCCCTGCTCGTGCTGGTCAACCTCGTCCTGCTGTCGCACGCCAGCAGCGGCGAGCTGGCCTTCTATGCCCTGGGCAACTGGCAGGCGCCCTTCGGCATCATTCTGATGCTCGACCGGCTCTCTGCGCTGATGCTGACCATCACCGCCGTGCTGGCCATGGGTTGCGTGATCTTCGCCTGTGCCGGCGACGACCAGCGCGGCGCCTACTTCCATGGCGTGTTCCAGCTACAGTTGATGGGGCTGAACGGTGCCTTCCTAACCGGCGACATCTTCAACCTCTTCGTCTTCTTCGAGATACTGCTGCTCGCCTCCTACGCTCTACTGATGCACGGTGGCGGCAAGGCGCGAGTGGGCGCCGGCCTGCACTACGTGATCCTCAACCTGGCCGGCTCGGCGCTGTTCCTGATTTCGCTGGGCATCCTCTACGGCGCGACCGGCACCCTCAACATGGCCGATATGGCTCGCCGGGTGGCCAGCATGCCCAACGATCAAGCGGCCTTGGTGACGGCCGGCGGCCTGTTGCTGATCGTGGTGTTCAGTCTCAAGGCCGCACTGCTGCCACTCTACTTCTGGCTGCCACGCACCTATGCCGCGGCTCCTGCTCCGGTAGCGGCGCTGTTCGCCATCATGACCAAGGTGGGCCTCTACGCCATTCTCCGCGTGCAGACGCTGATCTTTGCCGACAGCCCGGCAGCGGCAGCCATCGATGCCTGGCTGTGGTGGTCGGGGCTGGCCACGCTGGTGCTGGCAGCGGTGGGCGTGCTCGCTGCCCGCGACCTTCGCACCCTGATCGCCTATCTGGTACTGATCTCGGTGGGCACACTGCTGGCGGGCACGGCGCTGCAAAGCCCGGCAGCCAACACCGCCCTGCTGTATTACCTGCCCCATACCACCCTGATCTGCGGATCGCTGTTCCTGATCGCCGAACTGATCGGACAGCAGCGTGCCAAGGCCGGCACCCGACTCGTACGTGCCCGGCGCCTATACCAGCGTTTCCTGCTCGGCGGGTTGTTTCTGGTGGCGGCGGTGGCCGTGGCCGGTCTGCCGCCCTTGGCCGGCGCTCTGGGCAAGCTGATGCTGATGCAGGCCGTCGAGGGCAGCGCCCGGCTGTGGCTGTGGCCGCTGCTGCTGCTGGCCGGACTGTGCGCGCTAGTCGCTCTGTCGCGGGCCGGCTCGGTGTTGTTCTGGGCCAGCTACAAGGGTGAAGTGGCTAGCGGCCGCGTCACCCGTACCCAGCTTGGGGGCGTGCTGTGGCTGCTGGCGTGTGCCCCGCTGCTGGTGATCTTCGGTGGGCCGATGAGCGAGTACACACAGGCCACGGCCCGCCAGCTCGCCCAACCCCAGGCCGTCATTGCCGAACTGTTGGGCGATGCCCCCGCAGCCCAGGCGACCCAGTTCCAAGCCATCCAGGGAGAGTCGCCATGACACGCTTGAAACGCTACCTTCCGACCCCCGTGCTGTCGCTGGTGCTGCTGGTGGCCTGGCTGCTGATGGTACGCAGCCTGGCCTTCGGCCACATTCTGCTGGGCGGTTTCCTTGCCGTGGTGATCCCGCTGCTGACCCAGGGCTTTTGGGAGCCGCTGCCGCGCGTCAAGCACCCGCTCAAGCTGGCCCGTTTCGTGATGATCGTGCTGTGGGATATCGTCATGGCCAACCTGCAGGTGAGCTTGCTGATTCTCTCGCCCAAGCGCGAAGCACACCCCGGATTCATCGAGTATCCGCTGGCTCTCAAGGACCGCCTCGCCATCACCCTGCTGGCCAACACCATCACCATGACGCCGGGCACCGTCTCCACCAACATTCGCCTGGACAGCTCGTCACTGCTGATCCATGCCCTGGACATGGGCGAGGAGCAGGCCCTGATCCGCGAGATCCAGGAGCGCTACGAGCGGCCGCTCAAGGAGATCTTCGAATGCTAGACACCGCTTTGTGGATCAGCCTGACGCTGATCGTGCTGGCCATGGCGATGAACGTCTATCGCCTGGCCGTGGGCCCTGACGTACCGGATCGCCTGTTGGCGCTGGATACGCTTTACGTCAACTCCATCGCGCTGATCGTGCTGCTGGGCCTGTGGCTGAACACCAAGACCTACTTCGAGGCCGCGATCCTCATCGCCATGCTGGGCTTCGTGGGAACCATGGCCATCTGTCGCTACCTGCTGCGCGGCGACATCATCGAATGACGGAGAAAGCGAGACCATGACGTTCTATGTCATTACCGAAGGCGTCATCGCCTTCTTGCTGGTCGCCGGCGGGCTATTCGCCTTCACCGGTTCGCTGGGCATGCTCAAGCTCAAGGATTTCTTCATGCGGCTGCACGGCCCCACCAAGGGCACTACCCTGGGCATCGGCTGCATACTGATCGCCTCGATGCTCTACTTCACCGTGACCCAGCGCGAGTTCCACGTACAGGAGCTGCTGATCACGCTGTTTTTGTTCATCACCGCACCGGTAACCGGCCACATGCTGGCCAAGACCGGCCTGCACATGCACCTGCGCTTCTACACCGGTACGCGTGGCTCGCTGCCCGAGTTCCGCGACGAGGATGTCGGCCAGAGCCGGGTCGCGCGCCCGGCCCGAGCTCGCCATCCATGGCGTACCAAGACCAAGGCCAAGCGGTCACGGCTCAAGCGCCGCGAGACCGCCTAAAGCGCACTCTCAACACCAGCCGGCGAGCTCGTTGCGGATCACCGCGAGCAACGCCTGGATGTGGTCGTCGCGGTCGTTGAGACAGGGCACGTAGGTGAAACGCTCGCCGCCGGCAGCAAGGAAGCTCTCCTTGATCTCCTCGTTGATCTCTTCGAGCGTTTCCACGCAGTCGGCCGAGAACGCCGGCGAGATCACCGCGATGTGCTTCTTGCCCCGTTTCGCCAGCTCGGCGACGTAATCCACGGTTTGCGGCCCCACCCACTCCTCGGGGCCGAACTGCGACTGAAAGGCTGTGTGAATGGCGTCCGCCTCCCACCCCAGCCGCTCGCGCAACAGCCGCGTGGTCTTCTGGCACTGGCAGTGGTAGGGGTCACCCTCCGTCAGGAAGCGCTTGGGTACGCCATGGTACGACGCCACCAGCACCTCGGGTCGTCCTTCGGCGTCGGCATAGGCCTCGTTCACCGAGTTGGCCAGGGCGTCGATGTACTGCGGATGCTCGAAGTAGGCGGGAACGGTGCGAATCGCCGGCTGCCACTTGAGCTTCATCAAGGTGCGAAAGGCCTGATCGTTGGCCGTTGCCGTGGTCGGCGAGGCGTACTGGGGATAGAGCGGGAAGAACAGAATCTTCTCGCAGCCCGCGGCCTGCATCCGGCTCAGCACGCTGTCGGTGGAAGGGTTGCCGTAGCGCATGCAGAAGTCGACCATCACTACGTCGCCGTACAGTGATTCCAGCCCTTCGGCTACCTTGCGGGTCTGCTCTCGGGTGACGGTCAGCAGCGGGCTCTCGTCTTTCTCGGTGTTCCAGATGCCCCGATAGGCGGCGCCGGAACTGAAGGGACGCCGGGAGAGGATGATCAACTGCAGCAGCGGCTGCCACTTCCAGCTCGGGTAGTCCACCACCCGCTTGTCGGAGAGGAATTCGCCGAGGTAGCGGCGCATGGACCAGTAGTCGGTGGCATCGGGCGTTCCCAGGTTGGCCAGCACGACACCCACCTTGGCACGCGGAATCGACGGATGATCGGCGGGCGAATGAGCCAGACGTCCCTGGCCAGGTTGATCCTGCTCCACTTGCGATGCGGTCATGCCTGGGCTCCTTGTGGTCAGTAGCGACGTGGGGCCCAGTGTATCAGGCAATGCTTGCCCGTGGCATAAAGTTGTACTATGAAGCCGATCTGTACAGCTTACAGAAAACTCGTGGTCTTAGTGCTCAAAACACCAGCGGCATGCGTGACGTCAACGGATCGTGATAGTGCGTCTCGCGGCCGATGATCTCGTCCTGGGGAACGTACTGAACCAGGTAGGCACGATGAATGCCCGCCCGCTTGAGCTCCAGGTAGACGTCCTCCAGCGAACGGAAGAGCATGGGTTTACCGCGACGTTCGAGGGTGTGGCGGGCGCCTTCCATGTCTTCCAGCTCGACCTGATAGCAATGACTGCCGGCATGAGTGATGACGCGAATCTCGAAGTTGTCGCGATGGGTCGCGAAGGCCTCTAGGTCGTGAAACTCCATGGCGTTCTCCAAGTGTCTTGTGATTGGCGTGCCGCCACAGCTTGACGCCGGAAGATGACGCGACGGTGACGAGCCAAGATTGGGACTGAGACTCCTCGACGCCCGGAAGGGTTCCACAATCTACTGATAATCGGAGGGATCGATCGCCTTGGCAAGCGAGTTTCGGTCGACCCATTTACCGGCCTTGGTTTCCTTGTAGCGAAAGACCACGCGATCACCGACCGCCACGGTGAGCTCCGCCTCTTCGGTCTGGTAGCTGTACGTCTCGCCATCCACCACCAGTTGGAAACGGTAGAGGTCCGGCATCCCCAACCACTCCTTGAATGGCCCTTCCCGTTCCACCGACTGCAGCTCGCCACGGGCTTCCAGCTTGGGTGCCCGCTTGCCGCGCCTAAATCCGCCTGCCATGGTGCCTCCTTCCTGTACTGATCGGGGGGTCGGCATTATACGAACCCGCCAGCGGGACTCAAGTCGCTCAGCCGCCGAATGCCTCGCCATAACTGTCGGGCGCCAGATCCTCGAAGCGAGTGTACTTGCCGATGAAGGCCATGTGCACCGTGCCGATGGGGCCGTTACGCTGCTTGCCGATGATCAGTTCGGCCAGCCCCTGGTTATCGGGATTGTCGGGATTGTAGACCTCGTCACGATAGACAAAGGCGATGATGTCGGCATCCTGCTCGATGGCCCCGGATTCGCGCAGATCCGACATGACCGGCCGCTTGTTGGGACGCTGTTCGAGCGAGCGGTTGAGCTGGGAAAGTGCCACCAGCGGACAGCCGAACTCCTTGGCAATGCCTTTCAGAGAGCGCGAGATCTCCGAGATTTCTCCGGTCCGGTTCTCGGAGAAGCCGGGGATCTGCATCAACTGCAGGTAGTCGACCATGATCATCGAGAGATTGCCGTGCTCGCGCACCACTCGGCGGACCCGGGAGCGAATCTCGCTGGGCGACAGGGCCGCCGTATCATCGATGAACAGCTGCTTGTCCTTGAGCAGGTTCACCGCCGAGGTCAGGCGCGGCCAGTCTTCGTCTTCGAGTTGGCCGGTACGCACGCGGGTCTGGTCGATGCGCCCCAACGACGACAGCATGCGCAGCATCAGCGCATCGGCCGGCATTTCCATGGAAAACACCATGACCGGCTTGTCGCTGGATATCACCGCATGCTCCACCAGGTTCATGGCGAACGTCGTCTTGCCCATGGAGGGACGTCCGGCGATGATCACCAGATCCGACGCCTGCAGTCCCGAAGTCATTTCGTCGAGGTCGCGAAAGCCGGTGGAAAGACCGGTCATCTCGCCCTGCATGTTGAACAGCTCATCGATACGATCCACCGCTTTGGCCAGCAGGTCGCTCATGCCGATCGGCCCGCCGGACTTGGGCCGCTCCTCGCTGATCTGGAAGACCAGCCGCTCGGCTTCATCGAGCAGCTCGTCAGCAGGCCGCCCCTGGGGGCTGAAGGCTCCGTCGGCGATCTGGCTGGCGGCGCGGATCAGCTTGCGCAGCGTGGCGCGCTCCCGAACGATGTCGGCATAGGCGCGGATATTGCTGGCGGAAGGCGTGTTGCGCGCCAGCTCTGCCAGGTAGGCGAGCCCTCCTACCGTCTCGAGCTGGTCGCGACCTTCCAGTGCCTCGGAGAGCGTCACCACATCGAGCGGGTGCGCCGCCTCGGCCAGCCTCGCCATGACGTTGAAGATCAGCCGGTGCTCATAGCGATAGAAATCGTCGCCCACCAGCCGGTCGGCAATGTTGTCCCAGGCGGAGTTGTCGAGCATCAGACCGCCCAGCACCGACTGCTCGGCCTCGAGAGAGTGCGGTGGCACCTTGAGCGCGGCGGTTTCCTGATCGGGGGCGACGACATCATTCATGGCAGGCGGACTCCACGGGGCCGAAGAATCATTCTAGCGCAACCCGGCGGCCGTCCAAATGCGTCGACCGCCAATGAAAAGCCCCGCAACCCTGTCGGGTGCGGGGCAGCGCGCCAGCAGGCGTAGAGGCTTATTCGGCCACCACCACCACGCGCACGGTTGCATCGACTTCGGCGTGCAGGTGCAGGTCGACGTCGTACTCGCCGGTGGCACGAATCGGCCCTTCCGGCATACGCACCTCGCTCTTGGCGACATCGATGCCAGCGGAGGAGATCGCCTCGGCCAGGTCACGCGGACCGATGGAACCGAACAGCTTGCCCTCGTCACCGGCCTTGGCGACCAGCGACAGCTCGATATCGGCGAGCTGAGCGGCACGCGTTTCGGCTTCGGCCTTGCGCTCGGCGGCCTGGGCCTCGAGTTCAGCGCGCTGTGCCTCGAAGGCAGCGACGTTGTCCTTGGTCGCCGGTACGGCCAGCCCGTAGGGAACCAGGTAGTTGCGGCCGTAGCCGGGCTTGACGTTGACCTGGTCGCCCAGGCTGCCCAGCTTGCCAATCTTGTCGAGCAGAATGACTTCCATCTCGTTAACCTCTATGTCAATCGCTGCGGGTGGCCAGACGGCCGCGGAAGTCCGCGAACACGTCGAGAAAAGCCGCCAGCAGCACGATCAGTATCATGGGCCAGGTGGTGATCAGCAACAGATAGAAAGCGATCAACCACAGCCCGTTCATGCCCTTGGCTCCGATGAAGCCGTGTACCAACGCCACACCGCATACCAGCAGCGGCACCCAGGCCAGCGTGATGAGCGCCGGTATACCCAGCAGGCCGCCTGCCACGGCGACCCCCACCAGCACCGCCAGCTCGCGACCCGACAGGCGAAGTGCATGGAACTCTTCGCGAAACCCGCCGGGGTTGTAGAGCCCCGCCTGCCAGCTGCGTGCCAGCGCCAGACAGGCTATCGATGCCAGCAGCACCACCAGTCCGGTAACGCCACCGACCAGCAGGGTGGTGAGCGCCTCGGTGTCATAGCCCTGACGCGCCAGCTCGTTGAGCATGGCATCGATCTCGGCCGACCCTTCACGCAGCTGTTCCAGCAGCGGGCCGGTGCCCCCCGATGGCACGAAGAGCTCCAACTGCACCATGACCGCGGCCGCCAGGGTGCCAACGATCAGCGCCTCACTCCAGCGCATGCGCTCACGCAGCACCAGTGCCATCAGCGTGACCAGCAGCACGCTGGCCAGGGGAATCGCATCGCCCTGCGTCCACCACCATCCGGCAGGCACGGCTGCCGCCACGATCACCGGCAGTGCCGGAGAGAGACCGCGACGCAGCGTAACCAGAGCGGCAACGGCGCCGCTCAGCCAGAACAGCCAGGGGACGATGGCCGCCACGGCAGCCCCACCGGTTGCATGGGGCGTGCCGCGCATCAGCCAGCGAGCGATCGGCAACATCGGACGACCGGCTTACTGGTGGCTGTCGCTGTAGGGCAGCAGAGCCAGGTAGCGAGCGCGCTTGATGGCGGTCGCCAGCTGACGCTGGTAACGCGCCTTGGTCCCGGTGATGCGGCTGGGAACGATCTTGCCGGTCTCGGTGATGTAGGCCTTGAGCGTGTCCAGATCCTTGTAGTCGATCTGCTTCACGCCTTCGGCGGTGAAACGGCAAAACTTGCGACGGCGGAAAAAGCGTGCCATGGAAAGACTCCTTGGGGCGAGCGGATCAGTTGGCTTCAGCGGTGGCTTCGGTGCTACGCGGCTTCTCTTCGCGACGCGCCCGCTTCTCTTCGGCCGGCTTCATCATCGGTGATGCTTCGGTGATGGCTTCCTTGCAACGCACCACCAGGCTACGAATGATGGCGTCGTTGAAGCGGAAGATGTTCTCGATCTCGTCGAGGGTCTCACCGCTGCACTCCACGTTCATCAGCACGTAGTGGGCCTTGTGGATCTTGTTGATCGGGTAGGCCAGATGACGACGGCCCCAGTCTTCGAGGCGATGCACGGTACCACCGCTATCGGTGACGATGCTCGAGTAGCGCTCGACCATGGACGGCACTTGCTCGCTCTGGTCCGGATGGACCATGAACACGATTTCGTAATGACGCATGGGATCTCCTTGCGGGTTAGCAGCTTCCACATGAGGAGCCTTGTCGCTCAGAGGAAGCAAGGAGGTGAAATGGAAACGCCCGCTCACACAGGAACGGGCGCAAACATTTTAAAGACTGCGCGCGGAGAGTGCAAGCTGCGGGCTGCGGGCTGCGGGCTGCGGGCTGCGGGCTGCGGGCTGCGGGCTGCGGGCTGCGGGCAATAGCCTAACTCGCCCCTCGAAACCCGAAACCCGAAACCCGAAACTCGTGGCTCAGGAGGTTCGTTGCCGCACAGCCTCGAAAAGGCCGATACCGGTGGCCACGGAAACGTTGAGGCTCGAGACGCTGCCGGCCATGGGCAGCTTGACCAGGTGATCGCACGCTTCGCGGGTGAGCCGACGAAGCCCCTTGCCTTCGGCCCCCATCACCAGTGCCACAGGGCCGGACAAGTCGGCGTCGAACAGCATCGTCTCTGCCTCGCCGGCAGTGCCGATCAGCCACACGCCCAGCGACTTCAGCCGGGCCAGCGACCGGGCCAGGTTGGTGACCTGATAAACCGGCATGCTTTCGGCAGCGCCGCAGGCCACCTTGCGTACCGTGGCATTGAGGGGGGCCGACTTGTCCTTGGGCACGATCACGCCATGCACGCCAGCGGCATCGGCGGTGCGCAGACAGGCACCGAAGTTATGCACGTCGGTGACGCCATCGAGCACCAGAAGCAACGGCGACACCGGCAACGGCCAGGCTTCCAGCCGAAACCACAGCTCCGCCTCATCCTGTCCGGCAAGCGGCGTGCAGAATGCCACCACACCCTGGTGGGCCGCACTGCCAACCAGCGCATCCAGGGTTTCACGAGACTGAGACACAGGCCTCAGCCCTGCCGCCCGAGCTCGTTCAACGAGAGCTGCAAGGCGCCGCTCGGCTGCCCCTTCCTGCACCCACAGTTCGCGGGGCGGCTCGCCGCGTGCCAGCAGTGCCTCCACCGCATGCACGCCGAACACCGCCTCGAGCCCGGGGGGCCCCGCCTCCGCGGCACGGCGATCTCGCCGGGGCTTGCTCCCCGGCCTGGCCTTGGTACGTCGTTTCTCGGTCACCGGGGTCTACCCTGATTCAGCGCTTGCGCGAGCGCGACTTGTTGCCGCGCCCACCGTGGCTACGTCGCTTGCCCTTGCTCTCGGCTTCCGTCGCAGTCGACGACTCGCCCTGCTTTTTCTTCTGCGCGCCCGCCTCGGCGCGCCCACGGCTCGGGGCGGCATCCGCGGCACGCCGACGACGCGGCTGACGCTTGGGGCGCGGCTTGTCGTCGGCCAGGGCGAAGTCGATCTTGCGCTCGTCCAGGTCGACGCGGGCCACCTGCACGGTCACGCCGTCCCCCAGACGGTAGCTCATGCCACTGCGCTCGCCCTTCAGGCGGTGTTTTTCCGGCTCGTAGTGATAATAGTCGGAGGGTAACGAGGTGACGTGCACCAGCCCCTCCACGTAAACCTCGTCGAGACGCACGAAGATGCCGAACTGGGTCACCGAAGCGATGCTGCCATCGTAGATCTCGCCCAGCTTGTCGGACATGAACTCGCACTTGAGCCAGTCTTCCACATCGCGGGTGGCGTCATCGGCGCGGCGCTCGGTCATCGAGCAGTGTTCGCCCAGTTCGAGCATCTGCTCGAAGGTGTAAGGGGCCCACTTGCTCGGCGGCTCCACCGGCGCTCCCTCGGCGCGCAGCACGGTATTGGTCTGGCGCGGGCCACGAATCACCGAACGGATAGCGCGATGCACGATCAGGTCGGGGTAGCGACGAATCGGCGAGGTAAAGTGAGCGTAGGCCGGGTAAGCCAGGCCGAAGTGGCCGTCGTTCTGAGGCGAATAGACCGCCCGGCTCATGGAGCGCAACATCACCGTCTGGATGACGTCCGCATCGGGACGATCCTTGATGGCCTCGGCGAGCTCCCGGTAGTCCTGGGGGCTGGGGTCATCCCCTCCGCCCAGCGACAGCCCCAGCTCATTGAGAAACAGCCGCAGCTTGTCGAGGCGCTCCGGCGAGGGTTTTTCGTGGATGCGATACAGCGCTGGCAAGTCATGCTTGTCGAGAAAGCGAGCCGTCGCCACGTTGGCCGCCAGCATGCATTCTTCGATGATCTTGTGGGCATCGTTGCGAGTGCGCGGGACGATCTTCTCGATCTTGCGCTCGTCGTTGAAGACGATGGCTGTCTCGGTGGTCTCGAAGTCGATGGCACCACGCGCTTCGCGCGCCTCGCGCAGCAGCCGATAGAGGGCATGCAGATTCCCGAGCGGCTTGACCAGCTCGCGATACTGCTCGCGCAGGGCATCGCCCTCTTCACCCTCGTCGTCGAGGATCGCCGCCACCTTGTTGTAGGTGAGGCGGGCATGGGAGCGGAACACCGCTTCGTAGAAGCGATAGCGGCTGATCGCGCCACTCTGGGAGATGTTCATCTCGCAGACCAGCGCCAGGCGGTCGACCTCCGGATTGAGCGAGCAGAGCCCGTTAGAAAGCAGTTCCGGCAGCATCGGCACCACCTGCCCCGGGAAGTACACCGAGTTGCCACGGCGGATCGCCTCCTGGTCCAGGGCGCTGCCGGGCCGCACGTAGTGGGATACGTCGGCAATGGCCACCAGCAGCTTCCAACTGCCGGACTTGGTCTTCCAGGCGCACACGGCGTCGTCGAAGTCCTTGGCGCTCTCGTCGTCGATGGTCACCAGCGGCACGTCGCGCAGATCGACCCGGTGCGCCTTGTCGTCTTCGGCCACTTCGGCGGACATCCCGGCGATCTGGTCATGAACCTCGGGCGGGAACTCGGCGGGAATCTCGTAGCTGCGGATGGCGATATCGATCTCCATCCCCGGATCCATACGCTCTCCAAGCACCTCCACCACCTCTCCCACTGGCTGAACACGGGTCTCGGGCTGCTTGACGATGCGTGCCGAGATCACCTGGCCGTCCTGGGCACCGCCGCAGGCACTGTGCGGGATGATCACCTCCTGGGTGATGCGCGGGTTCTCGGGAATCAGCACCCCGAACTCGGGGGTATTCTCGCGATAGACGCCAACGATGGTCTGGGTGTTGCGCGCCAGCACCTCGGCGATGGTGGCCTCGTCGCGACCGCGACGGTCGCGACCGCTGATGCGCACCAGCACATGGTCGCCGTGGAAGACCCGGCGCATCTGGCGCGGCGGCAGCACCAGATCGGGTTTCTTGCCATCGTCGCGCAGCAAGAAACCGAAGCCATCGCGATGGCCGAGCACCTTGCCCTTGACCAGGTCGAGCTTGTCGATCAACGCATAGGCGCCGGCGCGGTTGCGCAGCACCTGGCCATCGCGCTCCATGGCCGCCAGGCGACGCCTTACCGCCTCCTGCAGATCCTCGTCGTCGAGACCCAGCAGACGGCTCATCTTTTCGTGAGTGATGGGTTTGCCGTACTCCTGCAGCCGCGCCAGAAGGTACTCGCGGCTGGGCGCCGGCTTGTCGTACTTGTGGGCCTCGCGGCTGGCATGGGGGTCGTCACTGAGCGTCCATTGGGTCATGCGAGGGGCATCCTTGGCGGCATCGTTGGAAGCGGGCCCGGAAAGGCGCCGAAAAAGCACCGCAGGCGTGGGGTCGAGTTAGTCGGGTCGATTGTCATGGCCGCAGTATAGCGCCCGCCCCGCGACGACCCCAACCCCAGCGACACGCCCCGTTCAATCACTGTGCTGTCGGAAACCCGGATATCCGGTGCGAGAGGCTTGCATTGCGCAGGGATTACGGTACCATACGCCACGCCTGCCCAGATGGCGGAATTGGTAGACGCGCTAGCTTCAGGTGCTAGTGTCCTTACGGACGTGGAGGTTCAAGTCCTCTTCTGGGCACCATGGTTCCCTTGGAACCGCCGGGAATGCGTTCCCATGCTCTTTGTCAGTTCTATTCGCTCGTGTTCGCCCAGGTGGCGGAATTGGTAGACGCGCTAGCTTCAGGTGCTAGTGTCCTTACGGACGTGGAGGTTCAAGTCCTCTCCTGGGCACCATCCCTTGGCGGGAGCCCGAACACGACGAACGGCATGATACGCCCAGGTGGCGGAATTGGTAGACGCGCTAGCTTCAGGTGCTAGTGTCCTTACGGACGTGGAGGTTCAAGTCCTCTCCTGGGCACCACGCTTCACGTATCATGCAGGAACGAACCGCAAGCAGAGCCAGCCCCCCCCCTAGCCGAGACCGCGACATTGGATCGCGGTTTTTTCGTGTCTACTGAAAACGCGCCGGCAGCCGGCTCACCGCTTCCAGCGCCCACCCTTCGGTCGCCACCTCTCCCTCCAGCGACTTGGCAACCGACTCGGGCAGCTGCGGAAAGAAGTCTAGCCCGGTACGGGCTTCCAGCTCGTCGATAGTCACCAGGTAGTCATCCAGCGGCTCGTCGCCGCGCACCGTCTGAGGCATGAGAAAAGCCAGCACTCTGGGCGTTTCGGCAGGCACCACGACGATCTTGTAGAACGCCTCCGGCACTTCCACCAGCCCCACGCGGCGCCGGGCGCCATCGAGGAAGCGCTCGCTGAATACCGGCCCGGTGATTACCTGAACGGCACCGAAGCGCGGCACGAAGCGATCGATCACCACCTCTTCGAGGCGCTGCCAGAGCCGGCGATTGAGGTCGGGACGCTGCGGCGCCAGGTTGCTCATCAGGAAGGTGTCGCGCTGGGCCTCGCCCCCGTGCACCGTGGCGATGGCATAATTTGGCGCCAGGTGGCCGCGGTCGTAGCCACTGCCGAAATAGCTGTCCGGGGCAATCGGCCACAGGGTGCGCCAATCGCGGCGAAAGGCCGGCCGTGCGCCGATGTCGGCGTCGTCCGCTTCGTGCAGCCAATAGCTGACCCACAGTGGATTGACGCGCACGTCCGACCAGCCGACCAGGAAACCGTCGTTACGCAGTACGCGGTGCAAGGTCAGCGGCGAAAGGCGTTCCCAGATGGGCACCCCCATCCAGCTCAGGCTGTCACGGTACGCCTGCTCCTGGCCGTACCAGAGAGCGCTGCCCACCAGCACAAACAGCAGGGTGACGGCGAAACGGCGCAGCGAACGGCGCCAGCGGGAGCGAAGTCGGGACTTTCGGCGGCGTGTCATCCGTGAACGCAAGGGCTCCTGAGGTGAGTATGGCGGTGCGGCGGGCTCTTACCAGCCGAGGGAGAACATGGTCTCCAGGTCGTGGCGGGAGTGCACCTGCATGGCGTTGAGCGTCTCGGTATCGCTGATCCCTTCCACGGCATTGAGGCGCTCGGTGACGAGCTCGGCGAGGCTTTCGAAATCGCGGGTACGCGCAATGGCCACCAGATCGTAGCGCCCGCAGGTGGAATAGACCTCGCTGATCCCCTCCACGTCGGCGAGCCGCTCAGCCACGGCCTTGACCTGGCCCTTGTCGGTGTTGATAAGGATCACGGCGTTCTGCATCGGGCTTCCTCCCGCTCGGTGACTCCTGCGGCGAGGCACGCCGCAACCTGAGTCGAGTATATCAGGCCCGGCCGGGCGGCAGAATCGCCGGGGCATGCCAAAGGAGGTATCACGGGACGGCAGGTGGGCGCGGTATCATCAACGACGCTACGGTGGGTCCACCATGACACGTGACGACAACGGGGAGGCAACATGACCGACGAGCGCCGTCGTATTTTCCTGCGCCAGGGCCTGCTGGGCCTGGCCGCGCTGCCGCTGGGCGCGGGCCTGCTGGCTCGCCATTCCACGGCTCAGGCGCTACCGCCTCTCGATCCCGATTCCGAGGAAGCGCGCGCTCTCAGCTATGTGGAAAACGCCAGCGATGCCAGTCAGCACCCTGCCTACAGCGCTGGCGAGAGCTGCCGCAACTGCCTGTTCTTCGAAGCCGACACCCAAGGGTGCCAGATCTTCCCGCAATACCGAGTGACACCCGATGGCTGGTGTCAGTCCTGGGCGCCGGCCAACTGAACCGGCGGCGACACGGCCGACGGACAGCCGGCCATTCATTGCCGGTCGTCCTCCTCGTCGGGCAGCGGCCAATGGTAGCGGCGCGCCACACTGCCGTCATCGAGCAGCGACTCCAGCTTGACCGGGAAGCCCCACAACTGATGCAGATGGCGCATCACCGGATAGACGCTGCGTGCCAGTGGACGACGATTGTCCTGGACATGACGCAGGGTCAGCGAGCGATCCCCGCGGATATCCGCAGCATAGACCTGGATATTGGGCTCACGCACGGCCAGGGCATGCTGGACGGCGAGCGCCTCACGTACGCGACGGTAACCGCGCTCGTCATGGATTGCCGTCACCTCCAGCATTTCGTCCTGGTCATCGTCCACCACGGTGAACAGCTTGAGGTCGCGGATCACCTTGGGTGACAGAAACTGCTGAATGAAGGACTCGTCCTTGAAGTTCTTCATGGCGAAATGCACGGTCTCGAGCCAATCGCTGCCGGCGGTATCGGGGAACCACTCGCGATCCTCGTCAGTGGGCTGCTGGCACATGCGCTTGATGTCGCTGAAGATGGCAAAGCCCAGCGCATAAGGGTTGATGCCGCCGTAGTAGGGGCTGTCGAAGGCCGGCTGGCTGACGACGGCAGTATGCGACTGCAGGAACTCCAGCATCAGGCCCTCGTCGACCAGACCCTCGTCGTAGAGGCGGTTCATCAGCGTATAGTGCCAGAACGAGGCCCACCCTTCGTTCATCACCTGGGTCTGGCGCTGAGGGTAGAAATACTGGGCGAGCTTGCGCACGATACGCACGATCTCGCGCTGCCAGGGTGCCAACAGCGGGGCGTTCTTCTCGATGAAGTAGAGCAGGTTCTCCTGGGGTTCGGGCGGATAGCGCTCACCGCTGTGCAGACCCAGTGGATCCTCCTCGTCGCCGAGGCTACCGGGAAGCGTATCGCCGCCCTGGCGGCCGGGAATGGTCCGCCATAGGGTATTCACCTGAGCCTGCAGGTGCTCCTCGCGCTCCTTCTGACGCCGTGCTTCTTCCTCGGCGGAGATCGGCGAGGGGCGCTTGTAGCGATCGACCCCGTAGTTCTGCAGCGCATGGCAGGCGTCCAGCAACTGCTCGACGGCAGTCACCCCATGACGCTCCTCGCACTCGGCGACGTATTTGCGGGCGAATACCAGATAGTCGACGATGGAGCTGGCATCGGTCCAGGTGCGAAACAGGTAGTTGCCCTTGAAGAAGGAATTGTGCCCGTAGCAGGCATGTGCCATCACCAGCACCTGCATCATCAGGGTATTTTCCTCCATGAGGTAGGCGATGCAGGGGTCGGAATTGATCACCAGCTCATAGGCCAGGCCCATCTGGCCCCGCCGGTAAGCCTGCTCCACGGCGAGGAACTGCTTGCCGTAGGACCAGTGATGATAGCCCACCGGCATGCCCACGCTGGCGTAGGCGTCCATCATCTGCTCGGTGGTGATGATTTCGATCTGGTTGGGATAGGTATCCAGGCGATACTCGTCGGCCAGACGAGCCAGCTCCTGCTCGTAGGCTTCCAGCACCTCGAAGGTCCAGTCGGATCCGGTGGCGATGGGGGTACGACGCGTCATGTTGCCTCCTCGGCCGGCTACTGTGCGGCGCGACGCTTGAACAGGTCGCGGAACACCGGGTAGATGTCACCGGCCTCGACGATCTGGCGCATGGCAAAGCGTTCGGGAAATTCGGCGGCCACCGTCTCGTACTCCTCCCACAGCGCCTGATGGGCATGCGGCGTGATCTCCACGTAGGTGAAGTACTGCAATCGCGGCATCAACTGCTCGAGCAGCAGCTTGCGGCAGGTCACCGAGTCATCGTCCCAGTTGTCGCCGTCGGAGGCCTGTGCCACGTAGAGATTCCACTGCGAGGGCGGGTAGCGATCGGTGACAATCTCGTCCACCAGCGAGAGCGCGCTGGAGACGATGGTGCCGCCGGTTTCACGGGAATAGAAGAACTCCTCTTCATCCACCTCCTTGGCTGCCGTGTGGTGGCGCACGAAAACCAGCTCGACCTTCTCGTAGCTGCGCTCGAGAAAGAGATAGAGCAGCAGGAAGAAGCGCTTGGCGATGTCCTTGTGGGCCTGGGTCATGGAGCCCGAGACATCCATCACGCAGAACATCACCGCCTTGCTGGAGGGCTGCGGCTGGTTGATCAGATGGTTGTAGCGCAGGTCGTAGGTATCGATGAACGGAACCGCCTCGAGGCGCTGTTCTAGGCGCTCAATCTCCGCCTTGAGTTCATTGATCCGCGCCGGATTGCGCAGCACCGGATCCTTGCTCTCCTCCTCTTCCAGCGCCTCGCGCGCCTCGCGCAGGGCTCGGCGAATCGGTGCGCGCATGGCGATGCGCCGCGCATGGGCCTCGCGCATCGAGCGTACGATATTGATCCGGGCCGGCACGCCATCGCGAGAGACGCCGGCACGTACCGGTCGTACCTCGTCGAGATCGACCAGATTCTTGCGCTCCAGATGCGGCAACTCCAGCCCGTCGAAGACGAAGTCGAGAAACTCCTCTCGGGACAGGGTGAAGGCGAACTCGTCCATGCCCTCGCCCTGATTGGAAGCGCTCCCCTCGCCAGCACCACCGCCCCCGCCGCCACCCGGACGGCGCAGGCGGTCTCCCTCGACGAACTCCTTGTTGCCGGGGCTGACGATGGTGCGCTTGCCTCCGGGACCGTGCTGGAACAACGGCTCCGAGATGTCCCGGGTGGGGATCGACACCTTCTCGCCACGCTCCATGTCGGTGATCGAGCGGCGGTTGACCGCCTCCTCCACCGAGCGCTTGATGTGCATGCGATAGCGATCGAGGAAGCGCTGGCGGTTGACGGCACTCTTGTGCTTGGCGTTGGCACGCCGATCGATGAAATAGGTCATGCGGACCTCCTCTCGGCGCTGGTCGACACGGAAAGGGGCGGCCGATGCGCCCTTCCCGACCCGTGGCCCGTGGCCCGTGGCCCGTGGCCCGTGGCCCGTGGCCCGTGGCCGTCAGGCTACTGCGACTTGCGCACGCGCAGGTACCACTCGGAGAGCAGGCGAACCTGCTTCTCGGTATAGCCACGCTCCTTCATGCGTGCCACGAAGTCTTCGTGCTTCTTCTGGTCGGCCGAAGACGCCTTGGCGTTGAAGGAGATCACCGGCAGCAGTTCCTCGGTGTTGGCGAACATCTTGTGCTCGATCACCCCGCGCAGCTTCTCGTAGGACTGCCAGCTCGGATTCATGCCGTTGTTCTGGGCACGCGCCCGCAGCACGAAGTTGACCACCTCGTGGCGGAAATCCTTGGGATTGGAGATGCCGGCCGGCTTTTCGATCTTCTCCAGCTCCTCGTTGAGGGCCTGGCGATCGAGGAATTCACCGGTCTCGGGATCGCGGTACTCCTGATCCTGGATCCAGAAATCGGCGTAGGTGACGTAGCGGTCGAAGATGTTCTGGCCGTACTCGGAGTAGGACTCCAGGTAGGCCGTCTGGATCTCCTTGCCGATGAAGTCGACATAGCGCGGCGCCAGGAATTCCTTGATGAAGCGCAGGTAGCGTTCGAAGGTCTCGCGCGGCAACTGCTCCTGCTCGAGGCGCTGTTCGAGCACGTAGAGCAGGTGCACCGGGTTGGCCGCCACCTCGTGGTTGTCGAAGTTGAACACCTTGGAAAGGATCTTGAAGGCGAAGCGGGTGGAAAGCCCGTCCATGCCTTCATCCACGCCGGCGGCATCGCGATACTCCTGGATCGACTTGGCCTTGGGGTCGGTGTCCTTGAGATTCTCGCCGTCGTAGACGCGCATCTTGGAGTAGATGCTCGAATTCTCCGGCTCCTTGAGCCGTGAGAGTACCGAGAACTGCGCCAGCATGCGCAGCGTGTCCGGCGCGCAGGGTGCCTCGGAGAGCGAAGAGTGCTCGAGCAGTTTCCGATAGATGTTGATCTCCTCGGTCACGCGCAGGCAGTAGGGCACCTTGACGATGTAGACGCGATCGAGGAACGCCTCGTTGTTGCGGTTGTTGCGGAAGGTCTGCCACTCGCTCTCGTTGGAGTGGGCGAGAATGATGCCGTCGAAGGGGATGGCCCCCATGCCTTCGGTGGGGTTGTAGTTGCCCTCTTGCGTGGCGGTCAGCAGCGGATGCAGCACCTTGATGGGCGCCTTGAACATCTCGATGAACTCCATCAGCCCCTGGTTGGCCTTGCACAAGCCGCCGGAGAAGCTGTAGGCATCCGGGTCGTCCTGGGAGTAGAGCTCGAGCTGGCGAATGTCCACCTTGCCCACCAGCGACGAGATGTCCTGGTTGTTCTCGTCACCCGGCTCGGTCTTGGAAACGGCGATCTGGTTGAGCCGCGACGGATAGAGGCGCACCACGCGAAACTGCGAGATGTCACCGCCGTACTCCTTGAGACGCTTGGCCGCCCAGGGCGACATCACGCTCTTCAACTGACGACGGGGGATGCCGTATTCCTTCTCGAGCAGCTCGCCGTCCTCTTCCGGCGAGAACAGCCCCAGCGGCGACTCGTAGACCGGCGAACCCTTGATGGCATAGAAGGGCACGCGCTCCATCAGTAGCTTGAGCCGCTCGGCCAGCGACGACTTGCCGCCGCCCACCGGCCCCAGCAGGTAGAGAATCTGCTTGCGCTCTTCCAACCCCTGGGCGGCATGACGGAAGTAGGCCACAATCTGCTCGATCGCCTCTTCCATGCCGTAGAACTCGGAGAACGCCGGATAGCGGCGAATCACCTTGTTGGAGAAGATCCTCGAGAGCCGCGAATCCTTGGCCGTGTCGATCACCTCGGGCTCGCCGATGGCCTCGAGCATGCGCTCGGCAGCACTGGCGTAGACCATGGGATCCTCGCGACACAGCTCCAGGTACTCCTGCAGGGTCATCTCTTCCTGCTGGACACGCTCGAAGCGATTCTGCACATGATCGAAGATGCTCATCGAAGCCTCCTGTTTTCCCGCCCCCAGGCCCTCAAGATGAGCGCCCCGGGTTGTCCATCAGCCTAGACAGCTTTGCGGATCTTGCGGTCCGCGCCGTGTCAACGCAGTGGACACTACCCATGAGAACGCAGGGAAAGCGCAGGGTTCGATGAGCAAAAACCAGAGACAATAAACGCTGCAAGGACGCTCGGCGGGCAGCCGCAGCAGCAACTCGGCGAGCGTGTATCCCCCCTTACCGGGCACTCTGTGCAGAGACGCTGTCGGCCAAGCCCTGGCTACCATCTTCCGTGGCTCGCTCCTTGAGCTTGCGGAACTTCTTCGATATCCCCTCCAGTTTGGCTTCCCATTCCGGGTCCGGGGACTGGCCATCGATGATCTTGAAATAGGCCTGCATCAGGCAGGTGATGGCAAAGGGTTCCAGCACTGCCACCTTGACGCTCCAGGCGAACAGCAGCGCCACGATCACGCCGGTGGCCGACCAGCCCCCGGGAATCAGATAGGCCACCAGCGCCGCCGGTGCCAGCATGACCAGGAAGATGACGAAGGAGAGCCCATAGACGATCAGCGCCAGCCAAGCGGCATTCTTGAGCATCAGCTTGGCATTCTGGCCATAGAGCACCAGGGCATCCTTCGACGACGCCCAGGCATTGTCGGATCCGGTGCGGATGCAGTAGGCGAGAATCACCTCATCGATGAAGCCCACCGCCACCTTGAGGAATGCCTCGAGTATCGCAATGAACTGACGAGCACCGGGAATCGGTAGCAGGCGAAAGAGGCCACGGGTCATGCCAGTGATGGCCCGCAGCACACCCTTGATCAGTTGATCCACCCCGAACAGCACACTGGCCTGACCGAAGCGCGTTTTGACCACGGTCGAGGCGTGATCTATCTGGCTGCGACCCGACGGCAGGGTCTGGTCGTCGAGCAGCTCCACCAGCACAGCGATATGGCCGGCCTTGACCATGTAGAGCAAGTACTCACGCAGCACGTACATCACGGCCCCCACAATGCCGAAGCCGACCACCCCGCCCCAAAAGGTGGCCCCGGCGCGAAATCCGGCATCACCCAGACCGCCGATGCCCCAGCCGACACCGGCTCCCACGCCGGTCATCAGCACATAGGCGAGCGCCACTCCGAAGTAGACTGCCAGGCGGAAGAGGATGAACGGCAGCGTCTTGATCATCAGGCTGAGCGAACGACCGATCTGAAAGTCCCACATGAATCCTCCTGCGCAATTGTCAAAACCTCAGCCAACGACACTCAGGTCACCAATCTCATCAGACTAGCCATTCCACCGTCTTATGGCCCCGTTCGTATGAACGGGGAGCCTCCGGTCAGCCACCGTTGGCATGGCAAACGGACCCCAGTGGACGCCAGCACGCTCTGACCGGCAGTGCGCACCTACAGGCAGAGCTCAGTGGTCCACGAATCCGGTTCGGTCGGCCCGCGGCGACACTGCTGCTGGCGCCCCACGCCGACGAGCTCCCATTCGCCGTCTTCCAAGGGCTCGAACGTCAGCCGATACCGCCAGGCCCGCACGGCATCGTCTTCGAGGTTGCTCAAGGTGAGAATGACGCGCACCTCTCCTGACGCCAGCATTCGCTGTGCCACACGCTCCTCGGTAACGGGGCTTGGCATCTCCAGGCCGTAAAGGTCACGCGACAGAGCCACCGGATCGCGGGTGGGGGCGACCTCGGGAAGCGTCTGGCCGCGAAAGGCTGCTGACTCCCCATCGTCGGCCACCTCGCCAGCGGCATCGCCGGCATGGGCTTGCCAGAGGCGGATGACCGGCGAGGGATAGGTCGGCGGCTGCCCGGCCCAGGCCAACTGGGTGCCATCCTCGCTCAAGGCCAGTGCATCGGCGTCGCCCTGTCGGGGCATCGGCAGGGCAGCGGCAGCAGCCTCGGCGTCACCCGACGGTTCCAGTTCGGCTGGGAAGTGCGCCGAGCGCTCGACAACCCGGCCCGAGTCCAGCGCATAGCGCTGCACATCCCGACCACAGGCCGCCCAGACACTGTCGCCATTGGCCGAGAAGCTGACTTCACGGCACCCCTGCTCACCCGCCAGCGCCTGGAGTCGCTCTCCCGAGACTAGGCTCCAGAGCTTGAGCGATGCCTCGGGCGCCACCCCCGGGGTCCAACTGGTGCTCGCCAGGATCGTGCCATCGGGACTGAAGGCGAGCCCGGCGACGGGGAGCGGCCGCTCCACCGCCGGGGAACGGTGACCATCCAGCCGATGAAGCAGCTCGCCGGTAGCTAGCTCCCACACTGCAAGGTGCCCGCTTGCAGTGCTGGCCACGGTCTCCCCCTCGGGTGACAGTGCCAGCCTCTCCACGCGATCTCCCGTCAGTTCGATTTCGTGTTTCAGCTCCGCGGCAGACCAGCCCGGCGACCCGCTGACGACGGCTGGGGCGAGCCACCCACTCGCCGCCAGGCCGAGAGCGATCGCGCCACGTCCTGCCTTGTCACGGACGCATCGACCCGCAGGTTCTCGATGGAACATCGTTACCTCCTGTTGTTCTCTCACACCGCCAATCGCCCACCGGAGCGCCGACATTTCGCACGACGCCCGTCGGCGCGCCAAACCGGCTGGCTCGTCGGGGTACCCGGTGCCGCCACCGGGTCGGGGTCTTCGGCCTCCATCATTCATCCGGCCCACCCTAATTCACTCGCACCAGGCCGCCCCCGTCCGTTCGAACGGGGACAGGAAACCTGGGTAGTCGGAAGATAGTACGGGTGATATTGGCTATGGTGACCATGATTCCCAGTGACTCTCGAGGAGCTCGCCATGCTGGAGCACTACCGCGCCTCACTCACCGCTCGGGTCCTGCGTCTTCTGGTCGGCGGGCTGCTGATACTGACCGCACTGCCTGCTGCGACTGACACCCTGCCCCCACCCGACGGCCCCCCCCTGTTGCGCATCGGAGGAACCATTGCCCACACCAACGTCGGCGAAGAGGCACACTTCGACCGCCAAATGCTGGCTTCGCTGCCGCAACGCAAGCTGGCCACGTCCACCGTGGTGACCGACGGCATCAATCACTTCGAGGGGTTCTTGATGCGCGACCTGCTGGCGAGGGTCGGCGCCGAAGGCGACACGGTCGTGGCCAAGGCACTCAACGACTACGTGGTCGAGATCCCACGCAAGGACTTTCAAGAATTCGATGTCGTGGTCGCCACCCACATGGACGGCAAGGCGCTGACCCCGCGCGACAAGGGGCCACTATGGATCGTCTATCCCCGCGACGATCATGACGAACTGCAGGATATCCGCTACGACTATCGCTGGGTGTGGCAACTGGAGCACCTGGAGATTCAATGACATTCACGCTTCGGCGACGTCCAGCCCATCTACTGCCGATTGTCGCGGTGGTCGCCTTTGCGACCTTTCTCGGTTTTTCGCTGTTCCGGCTGTTTCAAGTCGAGCAGGATATGCGCGTCCATGTCAGCGAGAATATGCTGTGGGTAATCACCCAGGCCCAGGTCGCCAGCCATCGCCTGGACGAGGAAGTGCATCGCCGAGCTCTGGGAGACGAGCAGGTGCGCCCTGCGCTACGCCATGACATTCTGGCCAGCCGGCTAGCGCTGCTCGACGAGGGCCCCCAGCGTCGCTATCTGGCCGACATCGGCTTCGCCGACCCGGTGGATGACGCCTTCGAGGCTCTGGTTGCCATCGAGCCGTTGCTGGAAGACGTCCAGCCCGGCCATTACTCGGCAGCCGATGCGATTCACGAACGGCTGAAGCCGGTGATGATGTCGCTCAATCGTATCGCCAACGCCGTGATGATCGAAGGATGGGAACACACCGGCGAACGCCTGGATCGACATCGCCGTAGCCTTGTACAGGTGATCGCCTCGGTGGTCGGAATCCTGCTCAGTGGGCTGCTGCTGGCCGTCCTGCTGATCAAGGCGATACGCCAGCGCCTGGCGGCCCAGCAGCTCGAACGCTCGCTCGTCCAGGAGCGCCAGATCAGCGACTTCTACCGCAGCTTTGCGGCCATGGTGTCACATCAGTTCCGCACTCCACTGGCGGTGATCGACTCCAGCCTGCAGCGTCTCATTCGGCGTGGCGAGCGCATGTCGCCCCATGAACGCCAGACGCGTTACGAGCGGGTTCGTGACGCTGTGGCGCAGATGACGCGCCTGGTCGACAACTCGCTGACTACGGCGCGACTGGATGGTGGACAGGTGACCGTAGCTCCCGCCCGGTACGACCTGCGCGAGATCGCCGAACAGGTGTGCCGGCTGCAGCAAGAGGCCGCCGGCAGAGATCGCATCGACCTCGAGGGGCCCGCACGGCTCGCCGTGTGCTGTGACCGTTCGCTGGCCGAACAGATCCTGGCCAACCTGATCGCCAACGCTTTGAAGTACTCGCCCGAGGACACCCGAGTCAGCGTGCATCTGACCCGACATGCCGATCGGGCCGAATGTCACATCGTGGATCGCGGTATCGGCATTGCAGATCAAGATTTGCCCCATCTTTTCGAGCGCTATTTCCGTGCCCGCAATGCCACCTCGACCCAGGGCATCGGCTTGGGGCTGCACATCGCCCGCCACCTGGCGCGTCTCCAGCACGGAGACATCACCGTGACCTCACGGATAAACGTCGGCACGACAATGACGTTGACGCTACCGCTCGCCGACAAGGAGGCCACAACACCATGAGCGACTCCCTCACCGACACCGCCAGCCCGCTCATTCTGCTCGCCGAGGACCACGCCGAGCTACGTGGCGACATCCGCGATGAGCTGCGTGAAGCCGGCTACGCCGTCATCGAAGCCAGTGACGGTGAAGAAACGCTGGCCCAGATCCAGGCCGCCGTACCGGACCTGATCCTCTGCGACATCAGCATGCCCGGGTGCAACGGCTATGAGGTACTGCGTGTGATCCGCGACACGCGTCCCGACCTCGCCGACACCCCTTTCGTTTTCCTCTCCGCCTTGTCGGACACCCGTGAAGTCATCGAGGGCAAGCGCCTAGGCGCCGACGACTACTTGATCAAGCCAATCGATTTCGACCTGATGCTGGCCACCCTGGATGCACGCCTGCGCCAGGTAGGGCGCATGCGGCACAAGGTCGCCAAGGAGATCGACGAGCTTCGCCAGGCGATGAGCGGACTGCACCAACAGGCAAGCCAGCAGGCGTTCCAGGCGGCAACGCGCGCACTCGACCTGGTAGCGCCCGGCATGGTACTTCTTGATGAGAATGGATCCATCCTGTTCGCCAACCGTGCCGCACAGCAGCTTGCGGACACGACCCCCGGGTTGAGCCTGGAGGCACGGCTTGCCACCTCGTCTCCGGGGGATCGCCAGTCATTGCGTCACACCTTGCGCATGTCCCTGGCGGCTAGCCGGGACGGCGAGGAGCGTGTGGACTGCCTGCGCCTGAGCCGTCCCGGCAAGCGGCGTGACCTGCTGGTTCTGGTCTGCTCGCTGAGCCGCGACACCGCCCAACCCGGCAAGGAGCCGGTCACAGTGGTAATGCTCTCCGATCCGGAGAAGCGAGCCCATGTCTCCCGGCAGGTGCTCGCCCGCCTGTTCGGGCTGACGCCCACCGAAGCGCGTATTGCTCTGGCCCTGACCGAAGGGCAGCGCAGCGACGAAATTGCCGAACGCATGGCCGTATCGCCCACTACCGTGGCCTTCCATCTGCGCAATCTCTTTCAGAAAACCGACACCCATCGCCAGGCCGACCTCATTGCACTGGTGCTATCCGGCTCGATGGCCGTATCGCTGGAATGATTTACAGCGCCGCCGCCACGCGCGTGCCCTGCTCGATGGCACGCTTGGCATCCAGTTCGGCCGCCTCGTCGGCACCGCCGATCAGGTGAGTTTCGATGCCGGTGTTGGTCAGCGGGTCCAGCAGCTCGCGCACGGGCTCCTGGCCGGCGCAGACCACTACGCTGTCCACCGCCAGACAGCGTTCCTCTCCTGAGTGCCGGATATGCAATCCCGTCGCATCGATGCGCAGGTATTCGCAGCCCGTCAACGCCTCCACGCCACGATGCCTGAGCGAGGCACGGTGTACCCAGCCGGTGGTCTTGCCGAGCCCCTTGCCCGGCTTGGTGGTCTTGCGCTGCAGGAGCGTGACCTGACGTGGCACCCCCGGCCGCTGCGGGGCAACGATACCGCCGGGCTCGGCAACGCTGAGGTCGACCCCCCATTCGGCACACCAGGCCTCGCGGTCCAACGACGGACTCCCGGCATGAGTCAGCAGCTCGGCCACGTCGAAGCCGATGCCACCTGCTCCGATGATCGCCACACGCGGCCCCACTCGCTCGGGATGCTGGATTGCCGTTGGATAGGCGAGCACGCAGGGGTGGTCGATGCCCGGCAGTTCGAGAGGGCGCGGACGTACGCCAGTGGCCAGCACCACCGCTTCGAAATCCTTCAGGGCTTGGGCATCGACCTCGGTACCCAGACGCAGCGTGACGCCGTGCTTGTCGAGCATCACGCGAAAGTAGCGCAGCGTCTCGGCGAACTCCTCTTTGCCGGGAATGCGTCGCGCCAGGTTGAACTGCCCTCCCAGCTCGGCGTTGCGTTCGAAGAGTGTGACCCGATGCCCACGCCTCGCTGCGGTCAATGCCGCGGCCAGGCCTGCGGGACCACCACCGACCACGGCAATCTCACGGGGCGCGTCGGCGGGCTCGATGGTGAGCTCCGTCTCATGACAGGCCTGGGGATTGACCAGACACGAAGTGAGCTTGCCCTGAAAGGTATGATCCAGGCAGGCCTGGTTGCAGGCGATGCAAGTATTGATCTCGTCGCCACGCCCTTCGGCCGCCTTGCTCACCCAGGCCGGATCGGCGAGGAAGGGGCGCGCCATGGAGACCATGTCGGCATGCCCCTCTGCGAGCACCCGCTCCGCCACCTCGGGCATGTTGATGCGGTTGGTGGTGATCAACGGCACCGACAGCTCGGCCTTCATGCGCCGAGTCACCTCGGTGAAGGTGGCCCGCGGCACGCTGGTCACGATGGTCGGCACGCGCGCCTCGTGCCAACCGATGCCGGTGTTGATCAAGTCCGCCCCGGCGGCTTCGATGGCACGCCCCAGCGCCACTACCTCTTCGAAGGTGCTGCCCTCTTCCACCAGATCGATCATCGACAGGCGGAAGATCAGCAGGAAGTCGTCGCCCACCGCCCGGCGAATGCGCGACACGATCTGCACGGCAAAGCGCATGCGGTTCTCGAACGAGCCCCCCCAGCGATCTTCACGGTGGTTGGTGCGCCGACACAGGAACTGGTTGATCAGGTAGCCCTCGGAGCCCATCACCTCGATGCCGTCATAACCGGCCTGGCACGCCAAGGTGGCGCAGTGCACGTAGTCTTCGATCTGGCGCTCCACCTCCTCGTCACTCAGTTCGCGCGGCACGAAGGGGTTGATCGGCGCCTGGATCGGCGAGGGAGCGACCAGCTCCGGCGAATAGGCATAGCGCCCGGCATGCAGAATCTGCAGGCAAATGCGCCCTCCCTCGGCATGCACCGCCTCGACGACCTGGCGATGATCGGCCAACTGGGCGGCATGCTGGAGAGTCGCGGCTCCCTGGAAGACTGCCCCCTCGGGATTGGGGGCAATGCCTCCGGTGACGATCAGGCCGACGCCCTGGCGGGTGCGCTCGGCATAGAACGTCGCCAGACGGGAGAAACCGTCCGGCGTCTCCTCCAGGTTGGTATGCATAGAGCCCATCAGAACCCGGTTGGGTAACGTCAGATGGCCCAGCTCGAGAGGGCGAAACAGATGCGGAAAATGCACGGCGGAATCCTCTTGGTGTTCGCGTCGCGGGGTGGTCGCACCACCATTTTCAAACAACTGTATGATAGATGACAGCGAAGCGCAAAAAGCTGCCAAGGCATCGCACGGATTGGCGCGACGACCTGCGCAGGACGGCTGGGGAAAGGCGAGACGAGGAGGGGCTACCCAGTGGCGGCGTGAACGAATCGTTCGCGTACGAAAACCCCGAGCCCGCAGGGCTCGGGGTCGAAATTCGCGATGGCGGACCGGACGGGACTCGAACCCGCGACCTCCGGCGTGACAGGCCGGCATTCTAACCGACTGAACTACCGGTCCGCATGGTGGGTGATACCGGACTCGAACCAGTGACCCCCAGCATGTGAGGCTGGTGCTCTAACCAACTGAGCTAATCACCCACGATTACCGCTTGTCGTTGCTGCCATGGTGGCGGACCGGACGGGACTCGAACCCGCGACCTCCGGCGTGACAGGCCGGCATTCTAACCGACTGAACTACCGGTCCACAACTACGCTGGCAACGGAAGGCAAGTGGCGGACCGGACGGGACTCGAACCCGCGACCTCCGGCGTGACAGGCCGGCATTCTAACCGACTGAACTACCGGTCCGCAGCATGCTTCCACGTGATCGACAACGCCGACTGGCGATGATGGTGGGTGGTACAGGGTTCGAACCTGTGACCCCCAGCTTGTAAGGCTGGTGCTCTCCCAACTGAGCTAACCACCCCGGCCACGTGGCGCTGCATTCTACAGGCCCCCGGGCGCTTGTCAACGCCTTTCCTCCCTTGGCGCTGCCACCGCCCCTGTGTCGATACACGGTAAAGCGTCCAACCGAAGACCGCCGGCATGTGGCGCAATGTCGCACCCTGACCCGGTCGATCAGCCACCGATGAGCGCCGCGAAGACGACCACGCCCCGCGAACCGGGACTCCGGCAATGCCTAGTGACGAAAAACTCGACGCACGTCAAAGTCTCGACAGGGTTTTTCCCTTGGATCGTGTTTCAGTGAACAAGTCGGCTGCGCTAGAATTCGCCCTGTTTTGACCTGCATTACCCTACCGGGGGCGTCGACTGCGGCACTCTGCCACGGCCGGCTCCCGTTACCGCGTTCGATGGGAATCTGACATGAGCACAGCATTAGAGCACCCGACCTACAACTACAAGGTAGTTCGGCAGTTCGCGATCATGACAGTAGTGTGGGGCATCGTGGGCATGCTCCTCGGTGTCATCCTTGCCGCACAGCTGGTATGGCCGCAACTCAACCTCGACCTACCTTGGACCAGCTTCGGTCGCTTGCGTCCGTTGCACACCAATGCCGTCATCTTCGCCTTCGGCGGCTCGGCACTATTCGCCACGTCGTATTACGTCGTACAGCGTACCTGCCAGACGCGCCTGTTCGCCGACAAGCTGGCCGCCTTTACCTTCTGGGGCTGGCAGGCGGTGATCCTCTCCGCGGTCGTCACCCTGCCGCTCGGCATGACGACCACCAAGGAGTATGCCGAACTGGAGTGGCCGATCAACATCCTGATCGCCGTGGTCTGGGTCAGCTACGCCATCGTCTTCCTGATGACCATCAAGCAACGCAAGACCTCCCACATCTACGTGGCCAACTGGTTCTTCGCGGCCTTCATCCTCACGGTGGCCGTGCTGCACATCGTCAACAACCTGTCCATTCCGGTCACCGCGTTCTACTCGACGTCGATCTACGCCGGCACCATCGATGCCATGGTGCAGTGGTGGTACGGCCACAACGCCGTGGGCTTCTTCCTCACCGCGGGCTTTCTGGGGATGATGTACTACTTCGTGCCCAAGCAGGCGGAACGCCCCGTCTACTCTTACCGCCTGTCTATCGTCCACTTCTGGGCGCTGATCATGGTCTACATGTGGGCCGGCCCGCACCACCTCCATTACACCGCCCTGCCCGACTGGGCACAATCGCTGGGCATGATCATGTCGATCATCCTGCTGGCGCCCTCCTGGGGCGGCATGATCAACGGCATGATGACCCTCTCCGGCGCCTGGCATAAGCTGCGCACCGACCCTACCCTGCGCTTCCTGGTGGTCGCCCTGTCGTTCTACGGCATGTCCACCTTCGAGGGGCCGATGATGGCGGTGAAGACCGTCAATGCGCTCTCCCACTACACCGACTGGACCATTGGCCACGTGCATGCCGGCGCCCTGGGCTGGGTGGCGATGATCACCATCGGCTCCATGTACCACCTGATCCCGCGCTTGTTCGGCCGCACCGAAATGCACTCGGTGGGCTTGATTGCCGTGCACTTCTGGCTCGCCACCATCGGCACCGTGCTCTACATCGCTTCCATGTGGGTCAACGGCATCCTGCAGGGCCTAATGTGGCGCGCCATCAACCCCGACGGCACGCTGATGTACACCTTCATCGAGGCAGTCGAGGCCAGTGGGCCCGGCTACATCGTGCGCCTGATCGGCGGCGTCTTCTGGGTCGTGGGCATGCTGATCATGGCCTACAACGTCTTCATGACGGTCAAGGGCAGCGAAGCCGCCCGTCAGCCGATTCCGCAGACCGCCTGAGCAACCGGGGATACCAAGACCAATGAGACACGAGATCGTCGAAAAGAACGTAGGCCTGCTGGCCGTGCTGATCCTGGTGGTGATCAGCTTCGGCGGCCTGGCCGAGATCGTGCCGCTGTTCTTCCAGAAACAGACCACGGAACCGGTCGACGGCCTGCGCCCGCTCACCGCTCTGGAACTGGAAGGTCGCGACATCTATCGCCGCGAGGGCTGCGTCGGCTGTCATTCACAGATGATCCGCCCGTTCCGCGCCGAGACCGAACGCTACGGTCACTACAGCGTGGCCGGGGAATTCATCTACGACTTCAACTTCCTGTGGGGCTCCAAACGCACCGGTCCCGACCTCGCCCGAGTCGGTGGACGCTACAGCGACGACTGGCACCGCGCCCACATGTACAACCCGCGCGATGTGGTGCCGGAGTCGATCATGCCCGCCTACCCCTGGCTGTTCGAGAACACGCTCGACGGGGAAGACACACCCAAGAAGATGCGCACCCTGCGCACCCTGGGCGTGCCCTACACCGACGAGCAGATCGAGAACGCCACCAGCGAGGTACGCGGCGAGCAGGAGGTCACCGCGCTGATCGCCTATCTGCAACAACTGGGTACCGTGCTCGAGGGCACGCGTTGATCATGGATACCGGAACCTTCCGCGGCATCATCACCGGCCTGCTGATTCTCGCCTTCCTGGGCATCACCGCCTGGGCCTATTCGAGACGACGCAAACCGGACTTCGACGAGGCGGCCAACCTGCCGTTCGCCGATGAGGATGACACCCGCGACCGTGACAGCCACGCCACGACTCGCCACCGCGAGACGTCGCACGAGGAGGCCGGTTCCCGACCCGCCGATTCCCGCCAAGACAGGGGAGACAGGAACACATGAATAATCTTTGGGACGACTCCCTTTCCGGGTTCTGGAGCGCCTGGATCATCGTCATCACGCTAGGCTCGCTGGTGTTCGCCTTCTGGCTGCTGTATGCCAACCGCAAGACCGACAAGACGCCGGACGCCGAAGGCAACGTCGAAACCACGGGCCATGCCGCCGATGGCATCGAGGAGTACGACAATCCGCTGCCGCGCTGGTGGCTGCAGCTCTATATCGGCACCATCGTCTTTTCACTGGGCTATCTGTTGCTCTACCCGGGGCTGGGTAATTTCGCCGGCCTTCTGGGCTGGACCCAGGAAGGCCAGTGGGAGGAAGAAGTGGCACGTGCCGAGGAACGCTTCACGCCGATCTTCGCCCAGTACCAGGAAGTGCCGATCCCCGAGCTGGCGCAGGACGACGAAGCCATGCAGGTGGCCGAGCGCATCTATCAGAACAACTGTGCGGTGTGTCATGGCGCCAATGCCGAAGGCGGCTATGGCTTCCCCGACCTCACCGACGACCACTGGCTGTATGGGGGCGAGCCGGAGCAGATCGTGACCAGCCTGGTTCAGGGGCGCAACGGCCTGATGCCCTCGTGGCAGCAACTGGGCGCGGAGAACATCGAGAACGTGACCCAGTTCGTGCTCTCACTCTCCGACCTGGAGCACGACGCCGAACGAGCCGAGCAGGGCGCCTCGACTTACGCCTCCGTTTGCACCGCCTGCCACGGACCCGAAGGCACCGGCAACCAAGGGTTGGGTGCACCGAATCTGACCAACGACACCTGGCTCTACCAGGCACCCGGTCAGAGCGTTGCCGACTCGATCCGCCAGACCCTGCGTAACGGTCGCAACGGCCACATGCCGGCCCAGGAAGCCTACATCGGCGAGGAGCGCGTCCATCTGGTCGCCGCCTACGTCTATAGCCTGAGCCGTCAGGACTAAGCCCGGCACGGCAGGGTGCGGCCTCCCGTCGCACCCTGCCGATCCCCGTGCCCGCCCCGGTACAATGAGGCGACCATCATCGCTTGCCTGACCCAGGCTCCCGCCGCGAGTTCGCCATGAGTGACAAGATCCCGACCCAAGACGTGACCCCGGACACCGCGGGCCACTCTGCACCGCGTGGCAAGACGCCACACCACTCCGAGGGGCAGGAAATGTACGCCCGGCGCCGCCATATCTACGTGCGCGAGATCAAGGGTGTCTTCCAACGCTTGAGACGCGGCGCCAACTGGCTGCTGATGCTGGCCTTCTTCGGACTGCCCTGGGTGCAATGGGGCGACCGACCGCTGATCTGGTTCGATCTGCCCTCACGGGAATTCCACCTCTTTGCTGCCACCTTCTATCCCCAGGAGTTCATGCTGCTGTCGTGGCTGCTGATCATCTGTGCCTTCGGGCTCTTTTTCATCACCGTCTTCGCCGGACGCGTATGGTGCGGCTATACCTGCCCGCAAAGCGTTTGGACCTTCCTGTTCATCTGGGTGGAACATCGTCTGGAAGGCCCGCGCAATCGCCGCATCAAGCTCGACCGCGCCGCCATGGATGCCGAAAAAGCGTGGCGCAAGACAGGTAAACACGCCATCTGGCTGGCCATTGCCGCCGCTACCGGTGTCACCTTCGTCGGCTACTTCACTCCGATTCGTGACCTGGTCGTGGAACTGCCGACCCTATCCGCCCACGGCTGGTCCTACTTCTGGGTCGGCTTCTTCACGCTCTTCACTTATCTCAACGCCGGCTGGCTCCGCGAGCAGGTATGCATCTACATGTGCCCCTACGCGCGCTTCCAGTCCGTGATGTTCGATGCCGACACTCTGATCGTCTCCTACGACGCCTCGCGGGGCGAACCCCGCGGCCCACGCAAACGCAGCCTCGGCCACGAGGGCGCACGGGCCGCAGGGCACGGCGACTGCATCGACTGCGACCTGTGCGTACAGGTCTGTCCCACCGGCATCGACATCCGCGACGGCCTGCAGTACGAATGCATCACCTGCGCTGCCTGCATCGACGCCTGCGACAGCGTCATGGACAAGATGGGCTACCCACGCGGACTGATCCGCTACACCACGGAGAACGCCCTGGAGGGCAAGAAGTCGCATATCCTGCGACCGCGCCTGCTCGGTTACCTGGCGGCACTGCTGGTGATGATCGGGCTGTTCGCTTGGGCCGTTTCCGACCGCAGTCTCGTCAACGTGGATGTCGAACGTGAACGTGGCCAGCTCTACCAGATGACGCGCGAAGGGCAGATCCGCAACATCTATACTCTCAGGGTGCGCAATCTCGACCGTGAGGCGCACGATTACCGCCTCGCCGTCAGCGGACTGCCTGGGCTGACCCTGGACACCGATACGCTTCGCGTGCCCGGAGGCGAGTCGCGCCTGGAAGTGATCGAAGTCACCGCCGATCCCGATGTGCTCGAGCAACCCAGCCACGCCATCCAGCTGCACCTGCAATCCCTGCAGAATGACGATATTTCCCTGACACATGAAATCCGCTTCCTGGGAGAAGCCCGGAGATGACGATGGAACAGCACCCCATCACCCCCTGGTACAAGCAGTTCTGGCCCTGGTTCCTGATCGGCCTGCTGTTCAGTGCCATCGGTGTCAGCACCACTTTCGCCGTGCTCTCGGTACGCTCCTTCGATGGCATGGTGCAGGACGACTATTACAAGCACGGTACGGCCATCAACATGGTGCTGGCCAAGCAGCGCCGTGCCGCTGAGCTGGCGCTCACCGCCGAACTGCGGATCGACCCCTTGACCAGCGATATCGTCGTCGACCTGGAGGGTGAGGCTCGCCCCGAACGCCTTTATCTCGAGCTGATCTTCCCGACTCGCGGCGACCGCGACCAGGAGATCACCCTCGAACATGCCCGTAACGGTCGCTATCTCGGCCAGGCACCGGACAACCTGCGCCATCGCTGGTACCTGCAGCTGCAACCCAGCCAGGAAGAGCCCGAGTGGCGCCTGCTCGGCGAAGCCGATTTCCCCAGCGAAGGGGGATTCGCCCTGACGCCGAGCCTGCCCGGGGATAACTGATGACCGCCTCTCTCACCCCTCATGCCGGTTACCATGTCCGCATCCGCCGCTGATTCTGCCGCCACCGACTGCTACCACTGCGGCAGCCCGGTGCCAGCCGGCGCCAGCTGGTCGATTGCCCTCGACGACGCGCGACATCCGCTGTGCTGCCCCGGCTGTGAAGCGGTCGCCCATGCCATCATCGATGGGGGCCTGGAAAGCTACTATCGCTTTCGCACCGAGCTGCCCGAACGCCCCGATGAGCGGCAGACGGTGAAAGCCGAGACCTGGGCGGTATTCGACGACCCGGGCCTGCAACGCGAATTCGTGCACCCCGAGGGCGACAGCGGTTTCGTCCATGCCACCCTGGCCGTGGACGGCATCACCTGCGCCGCTTGCGCCTGGCTGATCGAGCACCGCCTGAATGCGCTGGAGGGAGTCAGCACCAGCGCCGTCAACCTCAGTCATCATCGCGTGCGCGTCAGTTGGGATCCTGACAAGCTCAAGCTTTCGCGCCTGCTCGCCGAGCTTGCCGCCATCGGCTACACCGCCCAGCCCTACGAGCCGGATATCGCCCAGCAGCGGCTGCAGTTCGAGGAGCGCATGACGGTGCGCCGTCTGATCGTGGCCGCGGTGGGCATGGTCCAGGTCATGATGTTCTCCATTCCCATCTACGTGTCCGAACCGGGCGCCATTAGCGCCGACTTCCTGGCACTCTTCCACTGGCTCTCCTTCGCCCTGGCCACCCCGGTCGTGTTCTTCTCGGCCATGCCGTTCTTCCGCAACGCACTGCGCGACGTACGCACCCGGGTGCTGGGCATGGACGTGCCGGTCTCCATCGCCGTTGGCGGCGCCTACCTCGCCAGCGGCTATGCGGTGCTCACCGGCACCGGTGAGGTGTATTTCGACTCGGTGGCGATGTTCACCTTCTTCCTGCTCTTCGGCCGCTACGTGGAAGCACGGGCTCGTCGGCGCAGCGGGCATACCGGCAATGCCCTCGCTGGCGCCCTGCCGCTTTCGGCCATACGCCTCGAGGCCAACGGTGACGAGCGCATACTGCCGGCCAGCCAGCTGGCCAGCGATGACCGCGTGCTGGTCAAGCCCGGTCACAGCGTCCCGGCGGATGGCATCATCGAGGAAGGCGAATCGAGCCTCGACGAATCGATGCTAACCGGCGAATATCAGCCGGTCACCCGGGGCAGCGGCGACAGCGTCACCGGCGGCAGCCAGAACATCGACGGCCCGCTGACGGTGCGCGTCACCCACGCCGGCAAGGACGCTCGCGTGGCACGCATCGTCGACCTCACCGATCGCGCCTTCTCCAGCCGCCCGCGTCTCGCCCAACTGGCCTCGCGGATGGCGCACCTGTTCGTGCTGCGCCTGCTGTTCGTCACCCTCGGCGTGGCCACCGTATGGTGGTTCATCGACCCCAGCCGGGTACTCTGGGTGACGCTTTCCGTGCTGGTGGTAACCTGTCCCTGCGCGCTGGCGCTCGCCACACCGACGGCGCTCACCGCCGGTCATGGCCAGTTGCGCCGCCGCGGCATCCTGGTCACTCGCGCCGACGCCATCGAGACGCTCTCCCAGGTCGACCGCGTCATCTTCGACAAGACCGGCACTCTGACCTGTGGCGAAATGCAGCTGGTCGAGACGCAGCCTCTCGGCCAGCTGTCGGGCGAACGGGCGCGGGCCATCGCGGCAGCCCTCGAAGCGCACTCTGAGCACCCCATTGCCCGTGCCTTCCGGCCCTGGCGTGGTAGCGTATCCGGGGTACGCGAACGCACCAGCCTAACCGGGCAAGGCGTGAGCGGTGTGCTCGACGACACTCACTGGCGGCTTGGCAAGCCCGCCTTCGCCGCCCCCGATCATGACCTGACACCTCCCGGCGGGGGCACCTGGCTGCTGCTCGCGGAGGGCGGTGAACCGCGGGCCTGGTTCGCCCTGCACGATCGCCTGCGCGAGGATGCCGCCGAAACGCTGGCCACCCTGGTCGAACGCGGCATTGCCGTCGAGCTGCTTTCCGGCGACACGCATACCGCCGTTGCAACCCTTGCCGATCAGCTCGGCATCGCCGATTGGCACGCCGGGGCCAGCCCCGAGGACAAGCTGGCCCACATCCGCCAACGCCAGGCAGAGGGCTATACCGTCGCCATGGTCGGCGACGGCATCAACGACGTACCGGTCTTGGCCGGCGCCGATGTCTCGCTGGCCATGAACGGGGCCACCGATCTGGCCCGCACCAGCGCCGATGCCGTCTTGCTCAGTCCGCGCCTGGGCCGTATCGTCGAGGCCGTCGAGATCGCCCGCGCCACACGTCGCATCATGCGCCAGAACATGATCTGGTCGGTCTGTTACAACGCCTCGGCCCTACCACTGGCGGCGCTGGGCATCGTGCCCCCCTGGGTCGCCGCACTGGGAATGTCGACCAGTTCGCTGGTGGTGGTGGGCAATGCCCTGCGTCTCGGCCGCTTTCGCCGCACCATCGCACACGATCCATCTGCTGCCGTTCGTCCGGTGACCGCATGAGCATTCTCTATCTGCTGATCCCCCTCTCGCTGATCCTTCTGGGCCTCGCCGTGTGGGCTTTCTTCTGGGCCGTCAAGAACGACCAGTTCGACGACCTCGAGGGCCCCGCCCACCGCATCCTCTTCGACGAGGACGAAAACGACTTCACCCCGGAAGAACGCGAACGCCGCCGAGCCCGGCGCAACACGACGGACGATGCCCCGCCCTCCGAGCGCGACGACCGCTGATGGATCCTACCGGCCTCGACCTGCCCCCACTGGCCGCCGCTTTCGTGTTCGGCTTGCTGGGGGGCGCACACTGCATCGGCATGTGCGGCGGCATCATGAGCGCATTGACCTTTGCCGTACCGCCCAGCATGCGCTCTCCGGTGCGGCTTTCCGGCCTGCTGCTCGGCTACAACGCCGGTCGCATCGCCAGCTACATGGTCGCCGGTGCGCTGGTCGCCAGCCTCGGCACCCTGCTCACCTTGAGCGCCGAATTGCGCCTGATGCTGCAGGCCTTTGCCGCCGTCATGCTGATCCTGATGGCGCTCTACATCGCCGACTGGTGGAAAGGACTGCTCAAGGTCGAGGCGCTGGGCAAGCGGCTGTGGTGGCACCTCGAACCCTTCGGGCGGCGGCTCATGCCGGTGGTCCAGGTGCCACAGGCGGTGGCTCTTGGGGCCATCTGGGGCTGGCTCCCCTGCGGCCTGGTCTACTCGATGCTGGCCTGGAGCCTGGCGGTTGCCGACCCTTGGCGCGGTGCCGCACTGATGGGTGCCTTCGGCCTGGGAACCCTGCCCGCTTTGCTGGTCACCGGTATGGCCGCACGCCAGATGGGGGCGCTGATCCGCCACCCGGCCACGCGCTGCGTGGCCGCCTTGACGATCATCGCCTTCGCCCTATGGCAACTCTGGGCGCTGTTGCCGACAGGGAGCGCCCCACCGGCGCATTGAGGCGGGAGTTCTTCGCTATTGCACTTCGTTTGACACAGCTCAATCCGCCTAGGCCGAGGGGCCGCTAGCATGAAGACACTTCTCGCCATGTCGGAGTGCCCCATGCTCGTCTCCGCGACGTCAGCCCATCGAGAGATGCCCGACCCTCCCGCCTGGGACGATGCCACGCTGCAGCGCTACCCCAGCGGCGGCGACTCCTATTGCTGCTATCCGACACCTGACGCCTTCCGCAGCGACTTCGGCGAGCCGGACCTGGAATCCGCCCTAGCACGCAGCAATCGCCACGGCCGCCCTCTCGCGCTGTACGTGCACCTGCCGTTCTGCCGAAAGATTTGCTTTTACTGCAATCGTTCCAAGGTCGCCAGCAAGCTCACCCGCCAGGCGGATCCCTACATTTCCCGGCTCGACCGAGAAATGGTACTGGCACGCCGCTATCTGGACACCGGGCGGGAGGTCAAGCGGCTGTACTGGGGCGGAGGCACGCCCACCTTTCTCTCCCTGGACCAGATGAGCGACCTGATCGACCGGCTCGACGCGCGCTTCGGCCTGTCGAGCAGCCGGGAGAGGGATTACGCCATAGAGGTCGACCCGCGGGAGGCCGACGTCTTCACCCTGCGGCACCTCCAGGCCCTGGGCTTCAACCGCTTGAGCCTGGGCGTGCAAGACCTCGACCCGCAGGTATTGCAGGGCGTCAATCGCGTACAGCCGCGCATTCTCACCGAAGCGCTGATCGACGAAGCCGACCGTCTGGGCTTCCATTCGCTCAACCTGGACCTGATCGCCGGCCTGCCCGGCCAGACCCGCGACAGCTTCGCCGCCACCCTGGAGCAGGTCATCGCCATGGCCCCCCCGCGGCTACGAGTAAGCGATTACGTCCATCAGCCGGAGCGCGTTCCCACCCAGCGTCGCATTCGCACCGAACAGCTGCCCGACGTCGCCGAGCGGCGGGCGATCCTGCGTACCACCGTCGCCCAGCTAACTGCAGCGGGATACGTGTACCTCGGGCTGGACCAGTTCGCTCGCCCCGAAGACAGCCTTGCCGTCGCCCAGCGCCACGGCCGGCTCGCGCGCGACTTCCAGGGGTACACCGACCAATCCGCCGACGACCTGCTGGGGCTGGGCGTCTCGGCGTATTCCCGCATCGACGACACCTACAGCCGCAACCCCGTGGACCTGGCCGCCTACGAAGCCGCCCTGGACGCCAGCCACCTGCCCGTCGCCCGTGGCCTGCGCCTCACCTTCGATGACCGGGTGCGACGCCACGCCATCGAACGACTGCTGTGCGACATGGCGCTGGATCTGGATGCCCTCGGAGAACATTTCGACCTGGACGCCTCACGCTATTTCGCCGAGGCACTGCAGCGCCTCGAAGCGCCCCTCCGCGATGGCCTGATGGAGCGCCAGGGCAACCGCCTGCTGGTCACGCCGCTGGGCCGCTTGCGTGCATCGCATCTGGCCCGCGCCTTCGATGCCCATCCCGCACCGCCATCCCCCGAACCATCGGTGCTCCCCGGCTAGCTTTTAGCCCGATCAGACACGGAGTTCCCCTCCAGGCTGCGTCCAATCGTCGCAACTGGCATTTTCCCGCGCTGCAGAATGCTCCATAATGACGTCATGATCACGATGAGGAGGTGGCCATGGCTGTCAATGCGGCCAGCAAGCGGCGCTCGCTGTTGCACGAAACCCGTTGCCAGAACTGCAGCTTGAGTTCCCTGTGCCTGCCACTGGCGCTCGAGATCGAGGACATGGAACAGTTCGATGCGATCATTCGTCGCCGCGCCCCGCTCAAGAAGGGCGAGGCCCTGTTCCGCCAGGGCAGTGGCTTCAACAGCGTGTATGCGGTGCGCTCCGGCAGCCTCAAGCAGATCACCACCGAAGGCTCGGGAGAGGACCAGGTCACCAATTTCTATCTGCCCAGCGAGCTGGTGGGGCTCGACGGCATCGACGAGGAAGCCTATCCGGGCAGCGTGATCGCCCTGGAGACCACCACTGTCTGCGAGATACCCTTCGACCGCCTCGACTCGCTTTCCGAGCAGCTGCCCGAGCTGCGCGGCCAGCTATATCGCAGCATGAGCAAGGAATTGCGCGACGACCGCCGCATGATGCGCCTGCTCTCACGCAAGACCGCCGATCAGCGCCTGGCGAGCTTCTTCACCAGCCTTTCGGATCGCTTTCGTCGGCGCGGCTATTCGCCCTACAGCTTCCGCCTCTCCATGTCACGTGCCGATATCGGCAACTACCTGGGGCTGGCGGTGGAAACCGTGAGCCGCATCCTCGGGCGCTTCCAGCAGCAGAAGCTGGTGGAAGTCTCGGGTCGCGAGGTGAATATCCTCAACCTGGAGGCGCTGATCGAACAGGCCCAGGAAGAGCACTGAACCGCCTCAGCGCCAGCCCAGACAGTTACGCGCCCCCGTTGGAACGACAGCGGGGGCGCGCTGCATCAGGCTGCGGTCGGAGGTTCAGGGTTCATTGCGCAGAGCGATTCGATCGGCCTGCATCCGCGCCTGCTTCGCTTCCAGACCCTGGAAATCGAACAGGTCGCGATCGGCGAGCTGTGACGGCGCCACATTGGTGACCGCCTTGAACAGGCTCTCCAGACGACCGGGGTACTTGGCCTCCCACTCGGCCAGCATCTCCTTGGCGGCCTGGCGCTGCAGGTTGGGCTGGGAACCGCACAGGTTGCAGGGAATGATCGGGAAATCCATCAGCCGCGCGAACTCGGCGATGTCCGCCTCGCGGCAATAGGCCAGCGGACGGATCAGGATGTTCCTGCCATCGTCGGAGAGCAGCTTGGGAGGCATCGCCTTGAGACTGCCGCCGAAGAACAGGTTGAGGAACAGCGTCTCGAGAATATCTTCGCGATGGTGACCCAGCGCCACCTTGGTGGCGCCGATCTCCTCGGCGAAGCCGTAAAGAGAGCCGCGCCGCAGCCGCGAGCAGAGCGCGCAGGTCGTCTTGCCTTCCGGTGTCTTCTCCTTGACCACCGAATAGGTGTCGCGCTCCAGGATATGGTAGTCGACACCGCTCGATTCCAGGTATTCCGGCAGCACGTGCTCGGGAAAGCCGGGCTGTTTCTGGTCGAGATTGACGGCCACCAACGAGAAATTCACCGGCGCGTTGCGCTGCAGGTTACGCAGGATCTCCAGCAGCGTGTAGCTATCCTTGCCGCCGGACAGGCACACCATCACCTTGTCGCCATCGTGGATCATGCCGTAATCGATGATGGCGTTACCCACCTGGCGGCGAAGACGCTTCTGCAACTTGTTGAACTCGCGCTTCCCCTTGGTGCCGAGTCGGGTCACGGGCGTGTCGTCCGCAGTGGTCGCGGAAGAGGAAGCAACAGTCTCATGGCGGCTGGCATCGCCAGCGAGCGGATCGAAGGTAACGACGTCTGACATGGTCACGGCGCAACAGTCATCGGGTGGGTGAGGGGCGCCATGCTACCACTGCCGACGCCGCCTGGCACGGCTTCCAGGGCGGATTCAGGCTTCCCGGCGCTGCACCGGGGAGCCACGCTCCAGGCGTAGGTACATCAGCGCCGTGGTCACCGCATCGCCCAGCGCCGTATGGCGCCCCATCACCGGCACACCCAGGCTCTTGGCCACGGTCTCGAAGCGCACCCCCGAGGCATCGGCCTCCACGTGACTGCGCCGCAACTGCCGCAAATAGAGGTGGGAGACATCGATGCCGCTATTGGGTAGGTCGAAACCGAAACGCGGGCGCAACTGACGATCGAGCACGGCCAGAATGAAATCCAGATGCCAACCCAACAACGGGCGGTTACCGATGAAGTCGAGCAGTCGCATCAGTGCCCGCTCGGGCTGCTCGCCATCGTCCAGGTCGACACCGCGCAGGCCGTGGATGCGAATGGAGTCGCCGGACAGCGTCTCGGGCCGCTGCAGCCGCAAATCCAGCGACTCGCTGGTCAGAACACGATCGCCTCGCACCTTCACCGCGGCAATGGCCACGGGTTCGGCAATACGGGTATCCACCCCTGTCGTCTCGCAATCGATGGCGACCAACTCGTCGCCGGTGTAGGGGTGGAACAACCACCCGTACTCACCGTCCGCATGTCGGCGGCGGTCACTGACCCGGCGCAAGGCTCGTAGCATGCCGAATGACTCCTCTCGTTCGTCGATGATGGTGTCGCGGCACTCTCATGCCACGCGATGCCTAACGTCGGGCACGCCGGCAATCAGCTGTATTCGAGGTGATACCGGTGCGAAAGGTGTTGCTTGAATTCCTTGACGATATGCAGCGCCTCACGCAGAAGATCGCGCTCCAGCGACGACAGCTCCTGTACCACCACCCGGTTGGCATCCTGGCCCTCCAGCTTGCCGTCGAGCCGGGCCAACTGCTGTTTGAGGCGCAGCTCGGTGAACAGTGACAGCGCCTCGCCGAGATTCTCGGCGGTGCGTTCGTCGAGTCGCCCATCCGCCGCGAGGGCGTCGAGCCGCTCCAGCGTCGAGGTGGGTTTGATGCGCCGTTCCAGCGCCATGGTGCGTACGCCATGAACGATGGGGAAGATGCCGCCCTTCTTGATGTCGATACCGTGCTGCGGCTTCTTCAGCGAGCCGAACAAGGTCAGCGGAGTGGAAAAACGCAGCGCCGCCCGGGCGAAGTACGAGAGCAACAGCTCGTCTCGCGAACACTGCTCGAACAGCGCCTCGCGCATTCGATCCAGCAGCACCGGATTTCCCGCCACGGCATGGCTGTCGAGCAGAATGGCGAGTTTCATCAGGCTGTCGCCGTCGCGTGCCGCCGCCCACTTGACGATACGCTGGCGCCACTGCGATTCGGTACCCACCCAATCGGGGTTGGAGACCATGATATTGCCCGGACAAGGAGGGTAGCCCAGCTCGATGAGCGTATCCGTCAACGCCTGCATGCGCTCGTCGAGGTCCGGCCACTCCAGGTCGTCCTCGAGGATCAAGGCATTGTCCTGATCGGTCTTGAGGATCTGCTCGCCACGCCCTTCACTCCCCATGACCACCAGGCAACTGTGTGCGTGGTAACGCTCCTCGATCAGAAAATTCCACGCCTTGGACATGATGCGGCCGTTGAGTGCGGCCAGCAGTTCCATGGCGAAGCGCAGCTTGACCCCCTGAGCCATCAGCGCCTTGACCAGTTCCGGCGTGCGGTGGCTGGCGCGAGTCAGCGCTTCCAGGCTGTTCGCCTGCTCCACCTGCAGGCTCACTACGTAGCTGCGGCTGGAAAAGAAGCTCAACACGTCGGTCAGCTCGACCACGCCGCTGGGGGCTCCCTGCTCCATGACGACGACGCGTTCCACCTTGTGGCGAGTCATGATCACCAGCGCCTCGAAGAGGTATTGGGCTGGGGTGACCGTGACCAGCTCGAAGTGCGCCACGTCCAGCACCGGCTGCTCCTGGCTCAAACCGTCGAGCACCAGGGCATTGAGCAGGTCGGTCTTGGTGACCATGCCGGCACCCTGCGGCCCCTGCACGAGGAGGCTGTCGGCATGGCTGTCGCGAAGCGTCGTCACCGCCTCGGCGATGGTGGCCTCGGTGCCGACGCACAACGGCTCGCGCATGCACTCGCCCACTCGGGCGAGCATGAAGCCGGCCATGGTCACGCCGCCTTCGGCGCGCTGCTCCGTCAGCAGCCGCGTCTTGTGGGCCAGCGTCTGGCGGAAGAATTCGGCAAAGGCGGGGTAGTCATCGCACAGCGCCAGGAACAGCGACTTGGGCAGCAGATAGCACAGACTCTCCTGCTCGGCTCGGAAACGGTAGCGGCTCTTGCCGTTGAGTATGCTGATGGCACCGAACAGATCGCCCTGGGTGTAGTGGCCGATACGCTCACGCGCCCCGGGCAGCGTGGTATCCAGTTCGGCAATCTCGCCCTTGTGGATCAGGAAAACGTACTCTCCCGGCTGCCCCGCCTCGAGGATGATTTCATCATGGTCGAAATAGGCCAGATCGACGCCACCGCGTACGCGCTCACGCCCGTCGTCGTCGAGTAACGTGAAAGGGGGTTGGGATAGATCGATGTCAACCATGGCGCTCTCCTCGAGAGACGGCGGCCGCACGCCTGGCCAGGTTTCATCCCCGTTGCCGCCTTTGTTGTTGTTGGTCGTCGATCGCTCGGTCATCGTGCCGCCGGCACCCTCCTCTGGCTTGGAGAGACCTTGCCCACGCCGGAAGACGGGGGCGTGCAACGTCTCGCCAGGGCGACATGCCAAGCAATACCACGGGCAGCATAGCAAAGGGGTCTCAGGGGGTAATAGCTAGACGATCGTCCTAGCTTTTCAGGCTTCGACCATCGTCTCAATCACGGTCGACACGCCGCATCTGACATACCGACAAAGGACTATACCATCGTCCCATACTGAGGAATTCGATTGGAGGGCGGACCTCAAAAGTTCACATAAATTGTTGATTTAAAAATAATCATTTAAAATGACTTGCATCGGCATTCGTTCATGATACCAAAGTCTGGGATTTTTTTTCCTCATTCATTGACCACTATTGCCAGTGAGTCATACGGGGCTTTTGCTCGCTAACGGACGTCACCGGCAGCAACAAGCATAGGGCGTCGGGGTAGCCTTGCACGGCGACATCGACAGCTGACATTCCTGCCGAGACGTCGCCAACCCGCCGAGCCGACCCCGATGAACGACCCCAACTCTTCGAGCAGCTTCTCGACCTCAACAACAAGTGGAGAGCAACAACATGGCAGACGATAAATCCAACGCTGCTGCTTACTGGAAGGCGAACGTTCGCCTCATCACCGGGTGCCTGATCGTCTGGGCTCTGGTGTCCTATGGCTGCGCGATTCTGTTCCGCCCCCTGCTGGCCGGCATTCCCGTCGGCGGAACCGACCTGGGCTTCTGGTTTGCCCAGCAGGGCTCCATTCTGACCTTCATCGGCATCATCTTCTTCTACGCCTGGAAGATGAACAAGCTGGATGAAAAGTTCGGCCTGGGGGAGTAAGCGAGCATGAGTCAATTTGCCATCAACCTGCTGTTCGTGGGCGCCTCCTTCGCCCTCTATATCGGCATTGCGATCTGGGCTCGCGCCGGATCGACCAAGGACTTCTACGTCGCCGGCGGCGGCGTCCATCCCGTGACCAACGGCATGGCCACCGCCGCGGACTGGATGTCAGCGGCCTCGTTCATCTCCATGGCGGGCCTGCTGGCCTCAGGCGGCTATGCCAACTCAACCTTCCTGATGGGCTGGACGGGCGGCTACGTCATCCTGGCCATGCTGCTGGCGCCCTACCTGCGCAAGTTCGGCAAGTTCACGGTGCCCGACTTCATCGGTGACCGCTTCTACAGCACCTCAGCACGTCTGGTCGCCGTAATCTGCCTGGTCGTGGCTTCGGTGACCTACGTCATCGGCCAGATGACCGGTGCCGGCGTGGCCTTCTCGCGCTTTCTGGAAGTGCCCAACACGGCCGGGATCTGGATCGCCGCCGCCATCGTCTTCCTGTACGCCGTGTTCGGTGGCATGAAGGGCATTACCTATACCCAGGTCGCTCAGTACATCGTGCTGATCATCGCCTATACCATCCCGGCGGTGTTCATCGCCATGCAGCTGACCGGCAATCCGATCCCGATGTTCGGCATGTTCAGCACGCACACCGAATCGGGGCTGCCGCTGCTGACCAAGCTGGATGAAGTGGTCAATGCACTGGGCTTCAGGGACTACACGGCAGATGTCGACAACAAGCTCAACATGGTGCTGTTCACCCTGTCGCTGATGGTGGGTACCGCAGGCCTGCCTCACGTCATCATCCGCTTCTTCACCGTGCCGCGCGTCGCGGATGCCCGCTGGTCGGCCGGCTGGGCGCTGGTGTTCATCGCCCTGCTCTATCTCACCGCACCGGCCGTGGGCTCCATGGCACGCCTCAACCTGATGACCACGGTCTATCCGGAGATGGCCGGCCAGGTGGATGACTACGAAGAGGCCGCCAGCAACGCGCTGCCCTACGAGGAGCGTCCCGGCTGGGTACGCACCTGGGAGGAGACCGGGCTGATCACCTTCGAGGACAAGAACGATGACGGCCGCATCCAGTTCTACAACGACGGCAACGAAGACTTCGCCGACGTAGAAGAAGAGCGCGGCTGGGAAGGCAGCGAGCTGACCGTCAACAACGACATCCTCGTGCTGGCCAACCCGGAAATCGCCAACCTGCCGGGCTGGGTCATCGGCCTGATCGCCGCCGGCGGTATTGCGGCAGCCTTGTCCACGGCCGCGGGCCTGCTGCTGGCCATCTCGTCGGCGATTAGTCACGACCTGATCAAGAACACCATCAATCCCAACATCACCGAGAAAGGCGAGATGCTGGCAGCCCGTATCTCCATGGCCGGGGCCATTCTGGTGGCGACGTATCTGGGTCTCAACCCACCCGGGTTCGCCGCCCAGACGGTGGCACTGGCCTTCGGTATCGCCGGCGGCTCGCTGTTCCCGGCACTGATGATGGGCATCTTCTCCAAGCGGGTGAACAACAAAGGGGCGGTCGCCGGCATGCTGGCTGGCTTGGGTACCACCCTGCTGTACATCTTCACCTACCTGGGCTGGCTCTTCATTCCGGGCACCAACATGCTGCCGAACACGCCGGACAACTGGATCCTCGGCATCTCTCCGCTCTCTTTCGGTGCCATCGGCGCAATGATCAACTTCGCGGTCGCATTCGCCGTCTCCAGCGCCACCGAGGAGCCGCCGCAGGAGATCCAGGATCTGGTCGAAAGCGTGCGCTTCCCGAAAGGCGCTGGCACAGCCGTCGACCACTAAGCCATAATCGATTCCCGGCACCCCTCACGGGGTCAGGAATCACACCAAGATCGGGCTTCCTGCGGGAAGCCCGATTGCTGTCAGGAAGGTTGTTCTATGATATGGCACTTGATTGCAGCCCTTTTCGCCGGCCTGGGCGCCGCGGGGATCGGCCTACTGCTGCGCACCCTCAGCGGCAAGCGCCTGCCCCGCTGGATCATTCCGGTGTGCGCCGGTCTGGGGATGCTGGGCTACCAGATCCAGACCGAGTACGCCTGGTTTGAGCACAAGCAGCAACAGCTGCCTCCCTCGGCCGAAGTCGTGGGCTCGCGAGAAGAGGCGATGGTATGGCGTCCGTGGACCTTTCTGGTGCCCATGACGACGAGCTTTCACGTCATCGACCACGACAATCGGGTCGTTCGCGAGGCCGACGAACGCCTGGTGGAATTCATTCTCTATCGTTTCGACAAGGAGTACGTCGACCAGATCTCCCACCAGGCCCACCTTATGAACTGCTCCAGTCGCGAACTGGTACCACTGGCCGACGACAGCCGCGAACCCCGCACCGAGCAGATGCGTCGACTCGACGAAGACGACGCCTTGTTCAAGGCAGCCTGTGCCGACAAGTGACCGCAAGCGAGCCCATTGGCCTGACGATAGCGGCGGCGTCGGATGCCGCCGCCCCCTGCCTTGCCCCTGGCAGCCCGTCGGGCTCAGCGCCGATCGGCTGCGAAACCTGAGCTTCCGGCCAATTTCATGCGATCGGATTCGTTAAATAACCTGCTATTCGCCCTATCCGATCGATAAACTTGTCTCGAAATCCGAATTTCTCGCCACGATCGGTCAAGCCCGACGGGCTGCTAGAATGGCCGCACACACAGGGGGAGTTCGCATGTTCGCTGGCTGGCTACTGATTGCCGTATCGCTGCTCTACATCGCCGTGCTGTTCACCATCGCCTGGCGTGGTGACCGCCATGCCCGAGAGCATGGTGCCAGCCGCCGGCGGCCGGTGATCTACAGCCTGGCACTGGCCATCTACTGCACCTCCTGGACGTATTACGGCGCGGTCGGCCAGGCCGCCACCGCCGGCTGGTCGTTTGCCAGCATCTACGTGGGACCGATCCTGACCTTTCTGCTGTTTTGGCCGGTACTGGCCAAAATGATCCGCGTCGCCAAGCGACAGAACATCACCTCCATCGCCGATTTCATCGCGTCGCGCTACGGCAAGGCACAGTCGCTGGCCGCCTTCGCCAGCCTGGTAGCCCTGATCGGCACGCTGCCCTACATCGCCCTGCAGCTGAAGGCCGTGGCAGTCTCCTTCGACATCCTGACCGGCAGCGGCGAGGTGGGCCCGACGCCCCTGTTCACGGACACCGCTTTCTTCGTGGCCCTGGTGATGGCCGCCTTCGCCATTCTCTTCGGCACTCGTCACACCGATGCCACCGAACATCACGAAGGGCTCATCCACGCCGTGGCATTCGAGTCCCTGGTCAAGCTCCTGTCTTTCCTGCTGCTCGGCGCTTTCGTCACCTGGGGCATGTTCGACGGTCTGGAAGACCTGCTGGGACGGGCCGACACCCAGCTCGAACTGCAACGCCAGCTCGCCGATCAGGATTTCGGCCAGAGCTTCTGGGCACAGACCCTGCTGGCCATGCTGGCCATTCTCTGCCTGCCGCGACAGTTCCACGTGGCCGTTGTGGAAAACACCCACCGCGACGACGCCACCAAGGCCCGCTGGCTATTCCCGCTCTACCTGCTGGCCTTCGCCTTCTTCGTCGTGCCACTGGCGGCCGCGGGCCTGGCCCTGTTTCCCGATGGCAGCGTGGAGCCCGACACCTTCGTGCTGGCCATTCCCATGGCATCGGGCAACGAGTGGCTCACCCTGCTGACTTTCATCGGCGGTTTCTCGGCCGCTACCGGCATGGTGATCGTGGCCACCGTGGCGGTATCCATCATGATCTCCAACGAGATCGTCATTCCGGCACTGTTCCGCCTGCGCTGGCTCGATGCCCGCCCCCGCGACTACGGACGCCTGGTCCTGCGCGCGCGACGCATCACCATCGGCGTGATTCTCGGCCTGGCCTACGGCTTCTACCAGATGGTCGCCGAGTTCGGCTCGTTGGCCTCCATCGGCATGCTCTCCTTTGCGGCCGCGGCCCAGTTCGCCCCGGCGCTGATCGGCGGTCTCTACTGGAAGCGCGGCAACCGCATGGGCGTGGTGGCCGGCATGAACGCCGGTTTTGCGATCTGGGCCTATAGCCTGCTGATGCCGGCGATGATCAACGCCGGCGTGCTACCCAACGATTGGCTGAACGGAGGCCCCTTCGGGGCAGCCTGGCTCACGCCCACCGCGCTGTTCGGACTCAATGTGGGGGACTCCTTCACCCACGGCGTGATGCTTTCGCTGGGGCTCAACCTGTTCTTTTACATCTTCGTGTCGCAAGTCACCGCCCAGCGGGTCGTGGAGCGCATCCAGGCCTCGCTGTTCGTCGACAGCGTGGAGACCCGGCAAACCTCGGTGAACCGTCCCTGGACCGGCGCCACCACGGTGGGCGACCTCAAGGTGCTGTGCGAACGCTTCCTGGGAGCCGGGCAGGTGGCCAGGGCCTTCGAGGACTACGCGCGGCGCAGCGGCCAGCGCCTAGACGAGAGCGCCCGCGCCTCCATCGACGTCATTCAATTCACCGAACGCTTCCTCGCCTCGGTGCTCGGTGCCTCGTCGGCACGCATCGTGGTCAACTCGGCGCTACAGGGACGCGGCATTGGTATCTCGGACGTCATCTCCATCGTCGATGAAGCCTCCCAGGTGCTGGAATTCAACCGTGCCCTCCTTCAGGCCACCATCGAGAACATCAGCCAGGGCATCAGCGTGGTCGACCAGAACCTGCGCCTGGTGGTGTGGAACCAGCGCTATCTGGAGCTGTTCCGCTTTCCCGACCACCTGATTCGCGTGGGCGCCCCCATCGACAAGATCTTTCGCTACAACGCCCACAACGGCGAATACGGTCCCGGCGACCCCGAAGAGCACGTGCGCCTGCTGCTCGACAACATCCGCGACGGCCAGCCCCACCGGTACGTGCGCTACCGCCAGGACGGCAGCGTGCTCGAGGTGCAGGGCAATCCCATGCCCGGCGGCGGCTTCGTCTACACCTACCTCGATATCACCCAGCAAAAGCGCATCGAAGAAGCCCTGATCCGCTCGGAAAACAACATCCGCATCTACACCGACAACGTGCCGGCCTTGATCGCCTACTTCGACAAGGAGTGTCGCTACCTCTTCACCAACCGCGCCTACGAACAGGCCTTCGGCATCGACCGCAACGAAGTGATCGGCAAGCACGTCGACACGGTGATCACCGGCGAGATGGCTCGCGAGCGCGCCCCCTGGATCCGTCGTGCCCTGGCCGGTGAACGGGTGAGCTTCGAGGTCTCCATGGGCAGTGGCGATGCCATTCGCTACATGCTGGTCACCTATACGCCACACTTCGGCGACAGCGGCGCCATCCTCGGCTTCTTCTCCCTCTACCAGGACATCACCGAGCGTCGTCTGGCGGAATTCGCCCTCAAGGAGACCAACGAAACCCTCGAAGAGCGCGTTCGCGAACGCACCCAGGCACTGTCGGAGGCCAACGCCGCCCTACGCCAGGAAAACCGCGTGCGCGCCGAGGCCGAACAGGCGCTGCGCCAGGCCAAGCAGGTCGCCGAAGACGCCAACGCCTCCAAGACCCGCTTCCTCGCTGCAGCCAGCCACGACCTGCTGCAGCCGCTCAACGCCGCGCGTCTGTTCACGTCAGCACTCTCCCCGGAGGTGGACGCCGAAGAGCTGCGCCGCACCATCGGCCATATCGACAATTCGCTGCAGGCCGCCGAGGAGCTGCTCGGCACCCTGCTCGACATCTCCAAGCTCGATGCCGGCGCGCTGACGCCGCGCCGCAGCCATTTCGCGCTGGCCGACATCATCCAGCCGCTGCGCGCCGAGTTCGAGGTCATGGCCGAGAACCGCGGCCTCGACCTGGTGGTGGTGCCGACCCGGCAATGGGTGGACAGCGACCCCCAGATGCTGCGCCGGATCATTCAGAACTTCCTCTCCAATGCCATCCGCTACACCCAGGAGGGACGCGTGCTGCTGGGCTGCCGCCGTCACGGCGAGCAGCTCTCCATCGAGGTATGGGACTCGGGTCCGGGCATTCCCGAGTCGAAGCAGGCGGAGATCTTTCAGGAGTTCCGCCGCCTCGATCAGGTATCGCGCCACAAGGAGAGCGAGAAGGGACTGGGGCTGGGTCTCTCCATCGCCGACCGCATGAGCCGAGTGCTCCAGCACCCCCTGCGGCTGCGCTCCTGGGAAGGTTTCGGCACCGTCTTCTCGGTGAGCGTGTCGACGGTCGCGCCCCGGCAGTCGAGTGCCCCCAGCAATGCTCCTGCCACCCGTCGCGCCGGCAACAAGCTGGCGGGGACGCGCATCCTGTGCATCGACAACGAGACGCTGATCCTCGAAGGCATGAAGGCCATGCTTTCCGGCTGGGGCTGCGAGGTGTTCACCGCCACCAGCATCGGCGGCGCCAAGTCGATCCTGCGCCATCTGGACGGCGACCCCGACGCCATTCTCGCCGACTATCACCTGGACAACGAGGTCACCGGCCTGATGGCTCTGGAAGCCCTATCAGAGCGTCTCGAGGATGCCGTGCCGGGCATCGTGATCACCGCCGATCGCACCGAAGAGGTCGCCGAGGAGGTCAAGCGTGCCGGCTATCACCTGTTGCAGAAGCCGGTGCGCCCCGCCGCCCTGCGCGCCCTGCTCACCCGCACCCTGCAGGCCAGCCGGGCGGCCAAGGCCTAGCTGGAAGGCAGCCTGTTGTCACCCAATCAGGTGTCAAGGTTTTTCTTCCAACTTCCAGGCACGAAGTGCCGCTCTTCAAGCTCCCGGACGCAGTCCGGGCTCTTCCAGCTCCGGGCGAAGCCCGGTCAGGATTCGACCTTCGGCGGCTCCACCTCGAGCTTCTGAGCGGCGATCACCGCCTGGGTGCGGGAATGTACGCCGAGCTTGCGCAGGATCGCGGTGACATGGGCCTTGATCGTGGCCTCGGAGACGTTGAGTTCGTAGGCGATCTGCTTGTTGAGCAGTCCTTCGGTCAGCATGTTGAGCACGCGGAACTGCTGCGGCGTCAGCGAGGCGATGGCCTCGGCGAAACGGGCTTCCTCCTCGTCGACATCACCCAGCGCATCGGCCAGCTCCTGGGGCAGCCATACCTCACCGTCGAGGATTTCGCTCACCGCCTCGGCAATCAGCTGTAGCGACGACGACTTGGGGATGAAACCGGAAGCCCCGTAGTCGATGGCGCGACGCACCACGTGGGGCTCATCGCTGCCGGACACCACCGCCACGGGAATATCCGGCGTCTGGCCGCGCAACTGGATCAACCCCGAAAAGCCGTGCGCCCCGGGCATGTGCAGGTCGAGCAGGATCAGGTCGGCATCGGGATGACGGGTGACCACTTCATTGGTGGCCTCCATGGTATCGGATTCGACGATCTCGGCCTGGGGGGCCAGTTGACGCAACGCCTGGGTCAGAGCTGCACGGAACAGCGGATGGTCATCGGCAACGATGAATTTCTGGGCAAAGGCCATGGATTCTCCTCCGGTTCCTCAAGCAGTGGACAAGCCGACTGCAGCGGCGCTGGCACGATCGAGCGGGGCATCGATCACGGCGTACGGTCACGGCATGTTACCCCAACGCCAAAGCGTTTCCCAAGCGCTCGGCACGGCAACTGACATTTCCTTGACGACGGCCAGCAAAAAGCCGGCCCAGGGGGCCGGCAAAGGGATCAAGCGAAAAGGGGCCGAGCCACCTCAGCGGTTGGCACGATGCTCGATGAGCTCGTCGACCACGCTGGGGTCGGCCAGGGTACTGGTATCCCCCAGCCCATCGCATTCGTTGGCGGCGATCTTGCGCAGAATGCGACGCATGATCTTGCCCGAGCGCGTCTTGGGCAGACCCGGCGCCCACTGGATGACATCCGGCGAGGCAATGGGCCCGATGTCCTTGCGCACCCACTGGGTCAGCTCCTTCTTGAGCTCGTCGCTCTCCTCGAAGCCATCGCCCAGGGTCACGTAGATGTAGATGCCCTGCCCCTTGATGTCGTGGGGGAAGCCCACCACGGCGGCCTCGGCCACGGCCTCGTGGGCCACCAGCGACGACTCGATCTCGGCCGTTCCCATACGGTGTCCGGACACGTTGAGCACGTCGTCGACACGGCCGGTGATCCAGTAGTAGCCGTCCTCGTCGCGGCGACAGCCATCGCCGGTGAAGTACATGCCCTGGTAGGTGGAGAAATAGGTCTGGACGAAGCGCTCATGGTTGCCCCAGATGGAGCGCGCCTGTCCCGGCCAGGAGTCGAGGATCACCAGGTTGCCGTCGGTGGCACCCTCCAGGAGGTTGCCTTCGTTGTCGACCAGCGCCGGCATCACCCCGAAGAACGGCAGCGTCGCCGAGCCCGGCTTGAGATCGATGGCCCCCGGCAGTGGCGCAATCATGATGCCGCCTGTCTCGGTCTGCCACCAGGTATCGACGATGGGACACTTCGAGTTGCCGATCACCCGGTGGAACCACTCCCAGGCCTCGGGGTTGATCGGCTCGCCCACGGAGCCGAGCACCCGCAGGCTATCGCGCGAGCTGGAATCCATGACGTTGTCGCCATGGGCCATCAGTGCCCGCACCGCCGTCGGCGCCGTGTAGAGGACGTTGACCTCGTGCTTGTCGACGATCTCGCCCATGCGGCCGTGACTCGGGTAGCTAGGCACCCCCTCGAACATCAGGGTGATGGCGCCGTTGGCCAGGGGGCCGTAGACGATGTAGCTATGCCCGGTGACCCAGCCCACGTCGGCGGTGCACCAGTAGACCTCGCCGTCGTGATAGTCGAAGACGTACTGATGAGTGAGCGCCGCATGCAGCAGGTAACCGCCGGTGGTGTGCTTGAGCCCCTTGGGAGCACCGGTCGAACCCGAGGTATAGAGAATGAACAGAGGATCCTCGGCGTTCATCTCTTCGGCGGGGCAGTCGGAGGCTTGCTTGTCGACCAGTTCATGGAACCAGACGTCGCGGCCATCTTTCCAGTCGATCTCGCCACCGGTGCGCTTGACCACCAGCACTTTCTCGCAAACCTCGGTGCCGTCGCGGGTCAGGGCGGCGTCAACGTTGTCCTTCAGCGGCACCTGCTTGCCACCGCGTACCGACTCGTCGGCAGTGATCACCAGCTTGGAATCCGCATTGACCACACGCTGGGCCAGCGCATCCGGCGAGAAGCCGCCGAATACCACCGAGTGAATGGCGCCGATGCGCGCACAGGCCAGCATGGCCATGGCCGCCTCAGGGATCATCGGCATGTACAGCGTGACGACGTCCCCCTTCTTGACGCCCAGTTCCTTGAGTCCATTGGCCATCTGACAGGTGCGCGCATGGAGCTCGCGATAGGTGATGTGCTTGGAGTCCTTGGGATCATCGCCCTCCCAGATGATCGCCGTCTGATCGCCGCGCGACTCGAGGTGGCGGTCGAGACAGTTGACGCTGGCATTGAGGCTACCGTCTTCGAACCAGCGGATGTCGACGTTATGGGAGTCGAAGGAAGTATGCTTGATCTTCGTCGGTGCCTTGAACCAGTCGAGGCGCTTCGCCTGCTCTGCCCAGAAGCCCTCGGGGTCGTCCACGGACTGCTGGTACATGGCCTGGTACTTAGCCTTGTCGGCCCAGGCGTTGGCGGCGAAGTCGTCGCGTACCGGATAGACTTTCTGCTGTTCGGTCATTGAATGGCCTCTTCCAGGAAATGCACCCTCTCAGTATATGTCACCGACCGCTTGTTATTGGTGGGTCGGAGCCGGAATGTGCCTTTCAGCATATACCCCTGCACGCCAGCTTCCACTTAGACCTTGGTATCAACGATTTTCTTTTTATTTTCATGAGCTTGCAATCTATGTAGAAACCGATTCCAAAGATTGATAGACCAAGGTCTGAGCGCAGTGGCGACAGCGATAGACGCGCCCGCCGCGGGCCAGTGAATGGCGGCGAGCCGTGAAGGCATGCTCGCGGCAAGCGCAGCGATAGAGATAAGGTGCCGGACTCGCACGGCGAGTATCGAAGCGATGGGTCACGTGCCCAGGCAGGCCGAACAGCTGGCGCATGACCGTGCGCCATTCGCGACCGTGGGGCTGCAGGCGCGGCCCCTCCTCGAGGTGGTGCACCAACCAGTGCGCCATCTCGTGGGGCACCACATCGACGAAGAAGTCCCGACGGTTTTCGCTCAGCAGCACGGGATTGAAACGCAATCCGCCGCGGCCGAAATGCGCCTGCCCGGCGCACTGGCCACGCAGGTCGAGCCACACTCGAGGTCGAGGCAGATGAGGATACACTTCCCTGCACAGCTGGAAGGCCGCCTCGATGCGCTCATGCAACGCCCGGTGCAACGCCGCTTCGTTGAGGCCGTCGAGCCAGTCGACGCTAAGGTCGGAGAGGGCTGGTCGGTTCATGGGATGCTAGAATGCCGCCCTGACATGGCGGCGTCCAGCCCGCAACCGTACGATCCCTTGAAATCCAGCGAGAGCCACGATGTCCGACACCCCCGTTCCCCAGCCGCTGCTAGACGACGACGCTCTCGAGCGGCTCGATGACTTTTTCGCCTCCGACCAGGTCAGCGAAGAGGCTCTCGACCTGATTGGCTCCCACGGTTACCTGGTGGCGCTGGCCGTCGCCCCGCGTGAGTTGGAACCGGCAGTGTGGATCGCCGAGCTGTTCCACGGCGAGCCACGCTTCGCGAACGCCGCCGAGCGTAGCGAGATCCTCGACCTTCTCGAGCGGCTGCGCAGCAACGCCATCGACGTCCTGGAACAGGGCGGGCTGCCCGAACTGCCTTTCGAAACGACGCTGGACGGCCTGCCTCCGGAAGAGACGCCCATCGGCGACTGGTGCGCGGGGTTCATGGAAGGCGTCTTCCTCGACGAGGCCGCCTGGTTCGCTCAGGACGAAGAGGCTGTCGCCACCCTGCTGCTACCTTTCATGGCGCTTTCCGGCCTGTTCGACGACGAGCCCGACATGGCCGAACTCAGCGCCGATGCCGCGCGGCTCGACGAGCTGGCCGGCCAGCTGCCAGAACTGGTGCTCGACATCTACCTGCACTTTCGCGTACCGCCGGAGAATGCCAAGCCCACGCCGCTCAAGAAGAAACCGGCAAGACGCGGGAAAGGAAAGCGGTAAGCTGGAAGCTGGAAGCTGGAAGCTGGAAGCTGGAAGCTGGAAGCTGGAAGCTGGAAGCTGGAAGCTGGAAGCTGGAAGCTGGAAGCTGGAAGCTGGAAGCTGGAAGCTAGCCTGTTGTCACCCAATCAGGTGTCAAGGTTTTTTCTTCCAGCTTCCAGGCACGAAGTGCCGCTCTTCAAGCTTCAAACTCCCGGACGCAGTCCGGGCGGGCGAAGCCCGGTTAAAGCTCCCGGCGAAGCCGGGTCAGCGTAGCCGGGTCAGCCACGCATCTAGGTTACCGAAACACCACTCTTTCACGCGCTGCCACCAGGGACGCTGTATCCACTCACGGTGGTGAATCTCATGGCTGGCGGCGAAGTTGCGCTCGAACAGTGCCGCCACCTCGCCGGCAAAGCGAGCGTCGTCCACTTCCTGGTTGGCCTCCAGGTTCCAGTGCAGACTCCAGTGGTCGAAATTGCACGAGCCCAGGCTCGACCATCGGTCGACAAGAGCGAACTTGGCGTGGATGAAGCTGGGTTGGAACTCGAAGATGCGCACCCCATTGCGCAGCAGACGCCGATAGAAACGTTGCCCGGCATAGCGCACCCCGGGGTGATCATGGTTCTTGCCAGGGAGCAGCAGACGCACGTCGACCCCACGCCGCGCCGCCCGGGCCAGCCGTATGCGCAGCGTCAGCGTGGGCACGAAGTAGGGCGTGCACAGCCAGATGCGCTGCTGAGCCGCAGAGATGCGGCCATGCAGCGAGTGGCGGATGGCCTGGTAACGGTAGCCCTGCCCCCACACGACTCGACCGCGCATGCCGCGATAGTCCTCGCGCTGCTGCTCGGCCACGGCGATTCGATGCACCAGTTGCTGGGTGCCACCCCCCAGGGTCAACGGCGAATCCCACAGCCGACTGAACAGACGCACCCAGTCCGCCACCACCGGCCCCTCGATGGCCACCGCCACCTCGTACCAGGCCTCCAGAAATTCGTCCACGGCTCCGAAGCCTCCGGTGAAAGCGAGTCGGCCATCCACCACCACCAGCTTGCGGTGGTCACGGGTGAGGTTGCGCACCAGCGAGTGGAAACCCAGCGGGTTGAACAGACGCAGAGCCACGCCCCCCTCTTCCAGGCGCCGCCGGTCCGCCGCCGAAAGCCCCCTGGCGCCATAACCGTCGAGCATCAGGGCCACCGCTACGCCGCGCCCCGCGGCTCGGGTCAAGGCATCGATCAGCGCCGTGGCCAGACGCCCCGACTCCATCAGATAGAGCTCCACCAGCACCGACTCACGCGCGGCGTCGATGGCATCGAACACGGCGGGCAGGAAACGCGATGACTCCGCCAATAACCGAAATCGATTGCCCTCCCGCCAGATACCCTGCATACCCCGCCTCCCGGTTTTCGCCTTTCGGTACGATGGAATTGACGCACGTTCGCACGCGACGGGAAAGTCATCCGCCTGACCCATACGCCCTCGCGGGCTATACTGCTCCTTCGCTTATCGGACAGGCAAACGGATGGCCGCTGCAAGCTCCCTGCCCAACCCCCTGCGCTCCCTGCTGAAGCGACTGCTCAGCGGCTGGGTGGCAGTGCGTCACCTGGAACCTGACCCGGCTTCGCTGGCACTGGATCCACGGGCCATCACGCTGTACGTGCTGCCTCGCCCCGCCCTCTCCGATGCCCTGCTACTGGAGTGCCTGTGCCGACGCCATGGCCTGCCGCCGGCCACCGGTCGCCACCGGGTGGCTACGCAGCGGCTCTCGGCCCTGCTCGCCCTGCCCCGGCCGCAACGTCGGCCGCGACGACGCGCCCTTCACGACGCCGTCGACCTGCTCGCCGAGCATCGCGACCTGAACATCCAACTGGTTCCCGTCAGTATTTTCTGGGGGCGCGCACCCGGCAAGCGCTTCGGGCTGTGGCGACTGCTGGCCGCCGACAGCTGGCCGCTCACCGGACGCCTGCGTCGCGCGCTGTCGGTGCTGGTCAACGGACGTGACGTGGAAGTCCAGTTCGGCGCACCGCTGAACCTGAGCGACCTGATCGACGACCGCGGCACCGCCTTGGCGGAACGCAAGGCGGCCCGGCTGCTGCGCGTCCATTTCCGGCGTGTCCGCACTCGCGTGCTGGGCCCCGATCTCTCCCACCGTCACACGCTGATCCAGGGCCTGGTGGCCAGCCCCGTAGTGCGCCAGGTCATCGATGAGCAGGCAAGCGCCACGGAGCAATCCACGGCTCGCCTGGCAAGGCGCGCACGGCGCTATGGTCATGAGATCGCCTCGAACATGACCTATCCGGTACTGCGCTTTCTGGACGGCGTACTACGGCGCCTGTGGAACCGACTCTACGACGGCGTCGACGTAAACGGCCTCGAACGCATCAAGGCCCTGGCCGGCGACCATACCCTGGTCTACGTGCCCTGCCATCGCAGCCACATCGATTACCTGCTGCTCTCCTACGTACTCTACCGGGATGGCCTGATGCCGCCGCACATCGCTGCGGGGCGCAACCTCGACATGCCACTGATCGGCCCGCTGCTTCGCCGTGGCGGCGCCTTTTTCCTGCGTCGCAGCTTCCGTGGCAACCCCCTCTACACCGCTGTCTTCACCGAGTACCTGCACCGCCTGCTGGCCGCCGGCCACCCGCTGGAATTCTTCATGGAAGGCGGTCGCTCGCGCAGTGGACGAATGCTACCCCCTCGCCCCGGCATGCTGGCCATGACGCTGCGCTCCTTCCATCGCCTGGCAGCCGGCGACGATCATCAACGCCTGGCCTTCGTGCCTGTCTACATCGGCTACGAACGCATCCCCGAAGGCGACAGCTATCAGCGCGAACTGCGCGGGGCGGGCAAGCGCAAGGAATCCCCCTTGGGGCTGCTGCGCGTGCTCGGACGACTGCGTCAACCCTTCGGCCGGGTCGTCGTGAACGTCGGCGAGCCGCTGCTGCTGGCGCCCTTCCTCGATGCCAGAGTGCCAGGCTGGCGAAACGACGACGTCACGCCGCGAGCCCCTTGGCTCACCGAGTCGCTCTCCCACCTGGGAACGGAACTCGCTCAACGCATCAACGCCGCCGCGGCATTGAACCCGGTCAACCTGGTTGCGCTGGTGCTGCTGGCAACGCCCCACCACGCCATCGAGGAGAGTCTCATGGCGCGTCAGCTAGGGTTGCTCGCTTCGCTGCAACGACGCTGCCCGGGCGGCGCCCAGGCCAGCCTTCCCGAGGGAGAGCCTGGCAGCTGGATCGATCATGTCATCGAACTGGGGATGATCCAGCGACGTCACCATCCGCTGGGCGACATCCTCACGACCACGCCGGAGCAGGCCGAGCTGCTCGCCTGGTATCGCAACAACGTACTGCATCTGTTCGCCCTGGCGGGTCTCGTCGCTTTCGCCTTCCGCCACGAAGCGCACCACGACCTGACGAGTCTGCAGGAGCGCCTCGAGCCCCCTTGGCCGATCCTGGCCAGGGAGCTCTTCCTGCCCAGCAATGCGCTGCAGTCGGCCCTACCCTCTGTGCTCGATGCCCTGACCCAGGCAGGGCTGCTCAGTGCCGGTGCTGGGGACTGGCAGCGCGCCACAGCACTCGAAGCCAGCGAGCAGCTACGCATGCTCGGACGACTGATGCAGCCCTCACTCGAGCGCGGCTACCTGCTGCTGTCGCTGCTGCTCGATGCACCGCCAGGTAGCTATGACCGCGACGGCCTCATTGCCCGCAGCCAGCAGATGGCCGAGCGCCTGGCGATGCTCTCCGGCCGCAACGCCCCGGAGTTCTTCGATCGCCGCCTGTTCGACCGGCTGATCGACAGCCTGGAAGCGGAAGGCTGGATCGACGGGACCGAGGGGCGCCTGCGCTACGCACCGGCCCTGCCGGAAGCGGCGCAGCGTACCCAGGCGCTGTTCGACCCGGCACTGCGCCACCGCTTGCAACTCATGACCCGCGATTGAAGCCGAAACCGCCTACGCCCGCAGCGAACGGTGCACGTAGATGTCATAGCGGCTGGTCTTGCCCTCGATGACATGCCGGGGCGCGGGCCCCGCAATCGGGAGGGCCTGGCGCGGACGCTTGACCACCACCCGATGGGTGGCCACATCCAGCGCGGCCTCCAGCAGCCGCGGCGCATCGCCGTCGTCTCCGGCCAGCACCCTGAAGAGCCGCATCTCCTTCTTGACCAGTGCCGACTTGTCGCGGTGCGGGAACATCGGATCGAGGTGGACCACCTGGGGCGACACGTCCCCCTCCGCCACCAGGGTATCGAGCTCCCGCGCGGCATCGCCACGGGCCAGGTGCATCCGCGCGGCGATCCCGGCGATTTCGGGATCGGCCAGGGCGCGCGCCACGCCATCCTCGAGCAGGGCGAAGATCGCCGCCACCCGCTCCACCATCAGGACCTCGGCGCCGAGACTCGCCAACACGAAGGCGTCTCGCCCCAGCCCTGCGGTGGCATCCACGACCGACGGCGTCACGCCCTTGCTCAGACCACAGGCCCGGGCGATCAGTTGGCCGCGACCGCCACCGAAATGGCGCCGGTGAGCGGCCCGGCCGGCAGCGAAATCCACCGCCAGCGGTGCACCGAAGCGCCGCGGGTCGCCGGCCAGAACCAGCCGGTCTCCCTCGCGGCACAACAGCAGTTCTCCCTCGCCGGCGGCGCCCCGGGGCAACCCCAGGCGCTGCGCCAAAGCAGTATCCGGTACCACGACCGCCGGACGGGCGCCGCTCATCGACCCTTCTGCCAGGCCACCTGGTCGCGCAGATAAACCGGCTGCACCGCCGCGGCCGGCTGACCGTCCCCCGCGGCCAGGTCACGCGCAGCCAGCAACGCCATTTCCTCGGCAGCGGGTTCCGGCTCGACCAGGCACTGACCGAGACTGGCCTGAACCGTGGCGGGCATGGCTTCCCACAGCGCCCACCCGGAGCCCACGCCCACCCAGTCGAATTCGTCGCTTTCCTCCGGTAGACGCAGGCGCTCGGGCGGCAGCACCGCCTCGGCACTGAGCGCTTCGGCAACCCCGTCGCGACAGCGCCAGGCCGCCACGTAGATCTCCCCCATGCGCGCGTCCAAGGCCGTGACGATATGCCGGAAGTGATGACGCCGATGAGCACCCAGCGCCAGTGCCTCCAGCGTGGAGACGCCGAGCAGCGGGCGGTCAAGGCCGAAGGCGAGCCCCTGGGCGACGCCGGCGGCGATGCGCAGTCCGGTGAAGGAGCCGGGGCCGCGGCCGTAGGCCACGGCATCCAACGCACTGGGAGCGAGGCCCGCCTCGGCCAGCACCTCGTCGATCATCGGCAGCAGGCGGCGGGTGTGTTCGCGGGGGGTGTGGGCGAAGCGCGCGATCAGGGTGTCCGTCTCATCCGGGCGGCGGATCAGCAGGGCAGCGGAACAGGCGCGCGAGGAGGCGTCCAGGGCCAGCAGGGTCGACATGATCTCGGTTCGTGGCAGCTCAGTGTAGAAGCGCATTATACGCAACCCGCCCCACTACGACGAAGGCCCGCCGAGGCGGGCCTTCATGAACCAAGCCGGAACGCGGTCAACTCTCGAGTGCTTCGAGCACCTGGCCGGTGATCTCGTCGACGCTGCCCACGCCGGCCACGCGGTGGTAGGCCGGTGCCGCCTCGGGATCTTCCTTGGCCCACTGCTGGTAGTAGTCGACCAGCGGCGCGGTCTGCTCGTGATAGACCGAGAGGCGGTTGCGCACCGTGGATTCGCGGTCGTCGTCGCGCTGGATCAGCGGCTCGCCGGTGACGTCGTCCTTGCCCGGCTCCTTGGGCGGATTGTACTCGACATGATAGACGCGGCCGGAGTCGGGATGCACGCGGCGGCCTGCCAGCCGCTTGACGATCTCCTCGTCGTCCACGGCGATCTCCAGGACATGATCGATCTTCACCCCGGCCTCCTTCATCGCCTCGGCCTGGGGAATGGTGCGCGGAAAACCATCGAACAGGAAGCCGTTCTCACAGTCCGGCTGAGCGATGCGCTCCTTGACCAGAGCGATGATGATGTCGTCGGACACCAGCCCGCCGGTGGTCATGATCTCCTTGACCTTGAGGCCCAGCTCGCTGCCCTCCTTGACCGCGGCGCGCAGCATGTCGCCGGTGGAGATTTGCGGAATATTGAATCGCTCGCAGATGAACTGGGCCTGGGTGCCCTTGCCGGCCCCGGGCGCGCCCAACAGGATCAAACGCATCGTCGTGCTCCTTGAATGAGGTAATAGAGGTTGGAATCTCAGGTGGAAAACGATTGGCAACAAACCTTACCCGCGGCCCGTCGGCCAGACAACCGGAAGGCACTCCCACGAACGTTCGCAGACCCCGGAAGGGGCTTCCATTTCAGCCAATTAGCCACCAAGTTGCACTTTGGTATCCCTAGACGACGACGGCGCCCCGGAAGGGGCGCCGTTGCGGTTCGACGAAGCCGAACCGCATCACATCAATAGGCGACGGATGTCGCTGAGCACAGCGGCCAAAAAGGCCGTGAAGCGTGCCGCATCGGCCCCGTTGACCGCCCGGTGGTCGTAGGAGAGCGACAGCGGCATCATCAGCCGCGGCGCGAACTCCTGGCCATCCCATACCGGCTTCGTCTGTGCCTTGGAGACGCCGAGAATGGCCACCTCCGGGGCGTTGACAATGGGCGTGAAGGCAGTGCCACCGATCGAGCCCAGGCTGGAGATGGTGAAACAGCCGCCGGTCATCTCCTCGCGCTTGAGCTTCTTGCCTTGCGCCTTGCCGGCCAGCTCTACGGACTCCTTGGCCAACTCGATCAGCGACTTGCGGTCGGCATCGCGAATCACCGGCACCATCAGCCCATCCGGGGTGTCCACGGCGATGCCGATATGCACGTATTTCTTGTGCACCACGGTCTCGCCGTCGGCCTTGAGGCTGACGTTGAACTGCGGGAACTTCCTGAGCGCGAAGGCGCATGCCTTGATCAGGAACGGCAGCGGCGTGAGTTTGGCACCCTGAGCTTCGGCCTCGGCCTTCATGGACTTGCGGAAGGCCTCCAGCTCGGTGATGTCCGCTTCGTCGAACTGGGTGACGTGAGGCAGATTGACCCAGCTGCGATGCAGGTTGGTAGCGCCCATCTTCATCAGGCGCCCCATGGGCTTCTCTTCCACCTCGCCGAACTGGCTGAAATCCTGATCGGGGATCGGCGGAATGCCGCTGCCGCCCGGAGCGGAAGCGGCAGCCTGTGCCGGCGCCTGGGCCTTGCCCGCCATCACCTGCTTGACATAGGCGTGCACGTCCTCCTTCAGCACCCGCTCCTTGGGGCCGGAAGGCTTGACCAGGGCCAGGTCGACACCCAGCTCGCGGGCCAGCATGCGCACCGCGGGACCGGCATGGACGAGCTTGCCATCGCGCGGCTTGTGAGCCGCCATCTGCGCCTCGGGGCTCGGCGTACCGGCAGGGGTCGGAGTGGGCTTGTCGGCCTGGGACGCCTTGGCCGGTTTCTCCGACTTTTCCGGCTGTTTCGCCGCCGGCTCGGACTTGGCGACTCCTGCCGTCTCGATATAGCCGATCAGGTCGCCCTCGGAAACCGTATCGCCCTCCTTGACAGTGAGCTCGACCAGCTTGCCCTGGTAGGGGCTCGGCACGTCCATGGAGGCCTTGTCGGACTCCAGGGTGATCAGTGGGTCTTCCTCGTTCACCTCGTCGCCGGCACTGACGGCGATCTCGATGACCGGCACGTCGGATGCGCCGGAGAGGTCCGGCACGCGGATCTCCTTGCGCTCGGGCTCGCCGGCGGTAGCCTGCTCCGCCGTTTCCTTCGACTCGCTCTCGGCCGGCGTGGGCTCGGAAGACGCCTCGGCCTCGCCACCGCCCTCGCCGGCTCCGGCCTCGGTGACCTCCACGGTGCCGATGACATCGCCCTCGGAAACGGTGTCGCCTTCCTTGACGGCCAGCGACACCAGCTTGCCCTGGTAGGGACTCGGCACGTCCATGCTGGCCTTGTCCGACTCCAGCGTGATCAGGGTGTCTTCCTCGGCGATCTCGTCACCCTCGGAGACGGCCACTTCGATGATCTCGACGTCCTCGGAACCACCCAGGTCGGGCACCTTGACCTCGACGGTGCGCTTGCCGCCACCGCCTGACCGAGCCCCGGGCTTCGCCTCGGGTGCAGCCGATGCTTCCTCGGCAGGAGCGGGCTCCTCGGCTGCCTTGGCCTGATCTTGGGCAGAGGTTTCGCCGGCATCTTCCGCTTCGAGTTCGACGATAGCGTCGCCTTCGGAGACGGTGTCGCCTTCCTTCACCAGCACCTTGGCGACCTTGCCGCCCTTGGGGGACGGGACGTCCATGCTGGCCTTGTCGGACTCCAGCGTGATCAGGGTGTCTTCGGCGTCGATGACGTCGCCCTCGGCGACGGCCACTTCGATGATTTCGACATCTTCACTACCGCCGATATCGGGAACTTTGATGATTTCGCTACTCAAGGTCGCGCTCCTTCCAAATCGTGCCTGGAACGGGCGGGGTTCCCCGCCCGGCCACCGGGATCAGCTGGTCAGCGGATTGGGCTTGTTGGGGTCGATGCCGTACTTCGCGATCGCCTCGCCGACGACCTTGCGATCCAACTCACCGCGATCCGCCAGTGCCTTGAGCGCCGCTACCGTGACGTGGTAGCGATCGACCTCGAAGAAGTGGCGAAGCTTCTCGCGGGTATCGGAACGGCCGAAGCCGTCGGTACCCAGCACATGGTAGTCGGTCGGCACCCAGGCACGAACCTGGTCGGCGAACAGGCGCATGTAGTCGGTAGAGGCGATGGCCGGCCCTTCACGGCCCTCGAGGCAGGCGGTCACGTGGGGCTTGCCCGGCTCGGCCTCAGGGTTGAGGAAGGCCTCACGGTCCAGGCTCAGCGCCTCACGACGCAGCTCGTTGAAGCTGGTCACGCTCCAGATGTCAGCGCCCACGCCCCAGTCGTCGGAGAGCAGTTCGGCCGCTTCCTCGACCTCGCGCAGTATGGTGCCGCAGCCCAGCAGCTGCACGTGCCCCTTGTCGCCCTGGGTCCCGCGCAACCGGTACATGCCCTTGATGATGTCGTCGGCCGGCACCTCCTCGAGTTCGGGGTGCTCGTAGTTCTCGTTCATCACCGTCAGATAGTAGAAGCAGGGCTCCTTGTCGACGAACATCCGTTTCAGACCGTGCTGGACGATCACCGCCACTTCGTGGGCGTAGGTGGGGTCATAGCTGCGGCAGTTGGGGATCGTCGCTGCCTGGATGTGACTGTGGCCATCTTGGTGCTGCAGGCCCTCGCCATTGAGCGTGGTGCGTCCGGCAGTGCCCCCCACCAGGAAACCGCGCGCCTGCAGGTCACCGGCTGCCCAGGCCAGGTCGCCGATGCGCTGGAAGCCGAACATCGAATAGTAGATGTAGAACGGCAGCAACGGCAGGCCATGGTTGGCGTAGGAGGTGGCCGCGGCGATCCACGAGGACATGGCGCCCGCCTCGGTGATGCCCTCCTCGAGCACCTGGCCGGCCTTGTCCTCGCGATAGAACATCAGTTGGCCCTTGTCCATGGGCTCGTACTTCTGTCCTTCAGAGGTATAGATGCCGAGCTGACGGAACATCCCCTCCATGCCGAAGGTGCGTGCCTCGTCGGGCACGATGGGCACCACCTGCTTGCCAAAGCCCTTGTGCTTGACCAGCCCATTCAGAATGCGCACGAAAGCCATGGTCGTGGAGACTTCGCGCCCCTTGGAGCCGCCCATCTGGCTGGCGAAGATCTTGTCGTCCAGCCCGGGAATGTCGAGGGGCTCGAAGTCGTGACGACGCGCCGGCAGATAGCCACCCAGCCGCTCGCGCTGCAGGTGCATGTACTTCAGCTCGGGCGTGTCGTCGGCCGGCTTGTAGTAGGGCATTTCGTGCTCGATCTCACTGTCGGAGATCGGGATGCCGAAACGGTCGCGGAAGCGCTTGAGCACCTCCGGGTCGTCGATGGACTTGACCTGGTGGGCTTCGTTGTCCGCCTCGCCACCGTCGGCACCCAGGCCGTAGCCTTTGACGGTGTGCGCCAGCACCACGGTGGGGCGCCCGTTGGTGTTGTTCACGGCTTCATGGTAGGCCGCATAGACCTTGAAGGGATCATGGCCGCCGCGGTTGAGCTTCCAGATGTCCTCGTCGGACATGTCCTTGACCATTTCGGCGGTTTCCGGGTACTTGCCGAAGAAGTTCTCCCGGGTATAGGCGCCGCCGCTGGACTTGCAGTTCTGGTACTCGCCGTCGACAGTCTCGTCCATCACCTTCTGCAGGACACCTTTCTTGTCCTTCTCGAACAGCGGATCCCACAGGCGACCCCAGACCACCTTGAGCACGTTCCAACCAGCGCCGCGGAAGACGCCCTCCAGCTCGTCCATGATCCGTGAATTGCCGCGCACCGGACCGTCGAGACGCTGCAGGTTGCAGTTGATGACGAAGATCAGGTTGTCGAGCTTCTCGCGGCTGGCCAGATGGATAGCACCCAGCGATTCCGGCTCGTCGCATTCGCCGTCGCCGAGGAAGGCCCAGACCTTGCGATCCTGCATCGGCTGCAGGTCTCGCTGATCGAGATACTTCATGACGTGGGCCTGGTAGATGGCCATGATCGGCCCCAGCCCCATGGAAACAGTGGGCAATTGCCAGAAGTCGGGCATCAGCCAGGGGTGCGGATAGGAGGAGAGACCGTCACCATCGACCTCCTGACGGTACTTGTCCATCTGATCTTCAGTCAGCCGCCCTTCGAGGAAAGCGCGGGCGTAGATACCCGGGGAGCTATGGCCCTGGATGAACACCAGGTCGCCCTGAAAGTCGCCGTTGGGAGCTCGGAAGAAGTGGTTGAAGCCCACCTCGTAGAGTGTCGCACTGGACATGTAGCTGGCCAGGTGGCCACCGATGCCCTTGTGCTTGCGGTTGGCGCGGGTGACCATCGCCGCCATGTTCCAGCGGATCATGGAGCGAATCTTGCGTTCCATGAACAAGTCGCCCGGCATCGGCGCTTCGCGATGCACCGGAATGGTGTTGCGATGCGGCGTGGTTGCCGAGAAAGGGGGTTGCGTACCGTCGCGACGCAGCCGATCGGCCAGACGCGTCAGCAGATAGCGGGCACGCTCCTCGCCCTCATGGTCCAGAACCGATTCGAGGGATTCCAGCCACTCTTCGGTCTCGATCGGATCCAGATCCTCTCTTGCTTCCAGACTCATAGACGTCTCTCCGAATGACGATGTGATGTCAGTATGGCCCACGTCATCACGACGGGGGCGGTAGCTTGGCTGACGATCAGGGGAACCGGCCGCCGGGCGGCATCTTGTAGTGGTTTTACATAATGGGTGCTGTGGTACATACCACCAATGTCGCAGAACATACCGCAAACAGGGCTCGCTGCCAATTCATACGCAGTGAAATCGTTTTCCATTTTTTCTACATTGCATTGCAACACAAGCTCTTACGCAACCAATGCCCGGAATCGCTTGCCATCGCACCGGATGTAATAAAACTACCGTATGATTGATTCGCGCTCTCCCTTTTCCGTCAGACAGCTGCGCAGATAGGCCCAGTCGAAAGCCGGCCCCGGGTCGCTCTTGCGCAGCGGCGCAACATGGGCATGGCTGGTAATCCGTGATGGCGTGATGGCCGGATAGGCAGCCATCAAGGCCTTCAGCGTATCCGACAGGGCATGGTACTGAACGGCGCGATACGGAGTTATCTCATCGCCCTCCAGTTCGATACCCACGGTGAAATCGTTGAGTGCACAACGCTGCCGACCAGCGTCACGCCAACATGAGCGACCGGCATGCCAGGCACGCGCGTGGAAAGGCACGAACTGCACACATTCGCCATCGCGGCGGATCAGCAGGTGCGCCGAGACACGTAACCCGCCGATGGCAGCAAAGAAAGGATGCCCCTCGGGGTCGAGACGATTGGTGAACAGCCGCTCGATGGCATCGCCGCCGAACACCCCGGGCGGCAGACTGATCGAATGCAAAACCACCGCCGAGACTTCGCCCGCCGGCCGCGCATCCTGATTGGGCGAGTGTGACTGCCGTGCGCCATCCAGCCGATGATCGTCGATTCGCATGCCGCTCCCCTGACGCTGTGGGTGGTATTTCTTCTATAATGTCGCCGCTAACGTCCCATCAACAGGACCGAGACCCCATGCATTATCAGGAAGCCCTTGCCGAGGAAATCCGTGCCAGCGCCGCTCGCCTGCTGGCCGAGGACGTCGGGCCCGGCGACATTACCGCTCAGTTGATTCCCGAAGTGCAGTGGTCACGGGCACGTGTCATCACCCGCGAGCCGGCGGTGCTGTGTGGCGTGGCCTGGGTCGACGAGCTCTTTCGCCGCCTGGATGCCAGCGTGGCGCTGCGCTGGGCCGCCGCCGACGGTGACCGCCTGGAGGCCGGCGACTGTCTGCTCGAGCTGGAGGGCCCTGCGCGCAGCCTGCTCACCGGCGAGCGTGCCGCGCTCAACCTGCTGCAGACGCTCTCCGCCACCGCCACCCGCACCCGCCGCTACCTCGATCTGCTCGACGGCACCGGCGTGCGGCTGCTCGATACCCGCAAGACACTGCCCGGCCTGCGCCTCGCCCAGAAGTACGCCGTCACCTGCGGCGGCGGGCACAACCACCGCATCGGCCTGTACGACGCCTTCCTGATCAAGGAGAACCATATCGCCGCCTGCGGCGGCATCGCTGCGGCAGTGGATGAAGCACGGCGCATCGCCAGCGACCTGCCGGTGGAAGTCGAAGTGGAAACCTTCGAGGAGCTCGATCAGGCGCTCGAAGCCGGCGCCGATATCGTGATGCTCGACAACTTCGCGCTCGACGACCTGCGCGAGGCGGTACGCCGCACGGCCGGGCGTGCCACCCTGGAGGCCTCCGGAAACGTCGACGAGTCGACCCTGCGCGACATCGCCGAGACCGGCATCGACTGCATTTCGAGCGGTGCCTTGACCAAGGACATCCAGGCGGTCGACCTTTCGATGCGCTTCATCGAGCAGGGCTGACCTCCATCACGTCTCTACGGCGACCAGGCGCTTCTCCAGGCGGCGACGCTGGAGAAGCTCGCCGCCGCGCTCCACCCACTCGTCGCCGAGATCGCGCCATCCGCGCCGCACCAAGGCATCGGCGAGCATCAGGCTCGCCTCGATCAACACGCGATCGACGCCATGTTCCAGCAGCAACCGTTCGGCATGAACCAGCAGTGTCGTGCCGATGCCGCGTCGGGCCAGCGAGGGCCACACGTAGAGGGTGACGATGCGCCCCGTAGGGATGTCGAGCTCGGTAAAACCCACGCAGCGACCGTCACAGGTCGCGACCAGCGTGGTATAGAGCGCCTGCCGGGCCACCCAGGCACTGGCTTCCCGGGGCAGCACCCCGGCCCAGGCTTCGCGCTGAATGACGCTGTAGTGCGCCGCGGCGCCCTGCATCACGGCATGGTGGAAGACTTCGGCCTGGTCGGCGGCATCCTTCGCCTTGGCCAGCCGATAGAGGATGCGCGGCGTTGCCTGCCTGGCGCCGCTCATCGCCGTTTGCATCATGTTTGCCCTGCGCCAATGAGACTGCAACGAGAGTACACAAGCCGGAGCCGCTCGCCAATGGACTCGCCCGCCTCATCTGGGACGGGCATAATCGCCGCATGACGCAAACAACTGCACCCGTTCCTACGCTGACCCCGATCGGCCATCTGGAAAGCGACTTTCCCGACAAGTTCGGCATTCCCCGCCAGCCCGGACTGGCGCCGGCCGCTCGTGCCGTGCTGACGCTGGCGCCGCCCTACGACGACCCGCTCGCCGTACGTGGGCTCGATGCCTTCAGCCACCTGTGGCTGACCTTCCTCTTCCACCGAAGCCCACCACGCTGGACGCCGCTGGTTCGTCCACCGCGCCTGGGCGGCAACGCCAAGGTAGGCGTGTTCGCCAGCCGCAGTCCTTCCCGGCCCAACCGGCTGGGCCTGTCGCTGGTGGAACTCCTCGACATCGATACGCGCCACGGCGTGAGGCTGTTACTCGGCGGCGCCGACCTCGTCAGCGGCACGCCGGTACTCGACATCAAGCCCTACCTGCCCTGGACCGAGTCACGCCCTGAGGCACGCGGCGGCTATGCCAGCGCGGCGCCCCAGCGTCTGGCCGTGAGTTTTTCGGCCGCCGCGAATGCAGCGCTGGCCACCCGCGCCGATGGCGATTCGCTACGCGCCCTGATCGAACAGGTGCTGGCCCAGGATCCGCGCCCCGCCTACCGCAACGGGAGCGAGTCACGGATCTACGGGGTGCGGCTGCGCGACGTGGACGTGCGCTTCTGCGCCGAAGCGAACGCAGTCGGTCCGCCCTGGCTGCACGTCGTCGAGATCGTGCCAGCCCATGAGTGACTGAGCTACGGTTTCAGTCGAAACTGACACCGATGCGCCGCCCGACTTCCTCGTAGGCCTCGATGACGCCACCCAGCCCCTGGCGGAAACGGTCCTTGTCCAGCTTTTCGCGGGTCTCGGCGTCCCACAGACGGCAGCCGTCCGGCGAAAATTCGTCACCTAGCACGATCTCGCCCTTAAACAGGCCGAACTCGAGCTTGTAGTCGACCAGCAGCAGGCCGCCATCGGCGAACAGCTGCTTGAGCACGTCGTTGACGCGAAAGGTCAGCGCCTTCATCTCGGCAAGCTGCTCGGGGGTGGCCCAGCCGAAGGTTTCGGCCAGCGACTCGTTGATCATCGGGTCGTGCAGGGCATCGTCTTTCAGGAACAGCTCGAAGGTAGGCGGATTCAGTGCCTGCCCTTCCGCCACACCGAGGCGCTTGACCAGGCCACCAGCGGCGATGTTGCGTACCACACACTCCACCGGAATCATGTCGAGTTTCTTGACCACGCTCTCGGTATCGGAGAGGCGCTGCGTGAAGTGGGTGGGAATGCCCGCCGCTGCGAGCTTTTCCATGATGAAGGCGTTGAAGCGATTGTTGACCATCCCCTTGCGCGCCAGCGATTCCATGCGCTCGCCGTCGAAGGCGCTGGTATCGTCACGAAACGTCAGTATCAGATGGTCGGGATCATCGGTGGCGAAGACCGACTTGGCCTTGCCGGCATAGAGTTCTTGACGCTTTTCCATGAATGTCTCCAGGCAGGGATACGAGAAGGAAGGGGGATCAATCGATGCGCTGCCAACCCACGCCCTCGGCCTGGGCGGCCACGAGCAGCCGTGAGTCGTCACCGTCGAGCAGCGGTGTCAGGGCTTCTCTGACCCGCTCGGAACGGTTGTTGTGTTCGGAAAGATGCGAACAGACGATGCGCTGCAGCCGGTCGAGCCCCAGCCTCGGCAGCAGCGACGCCGCCTGGGCATTGGCCAGATGCCCCCAGTTGCCGCCCACGCGGCGCTTCAGTCGCGGCGGATAGGGGCCCTCGGCAAGCATCTGCACGTCATGGTTGCATTCCAGCACCAACGCATCGCAACCGGCGAACGCTCGGGTCACGTGTTCAGTACCATGACCGAGATCGGTGAGCACACCCAGACTGCGTGCACCGGCCGTGAAGCGGAACTGCACGGGTTCGCGAGCGTCGTGGGGCACCGTGACCGGCTGAACGCGTATGCCGCGGACCGCAAAGGGCGCCTGTGGCGTGATCCAGTGCTGGCTCGGCACATCGCCCAGACGGCCAGCCAGCCAGGTGCCCGGGGTCAGGTAGACCGGTACGCCATGGCGCCGCGCCAGCGGCCCAACGCCACGCAGATGGTCACCGTGCTCGTGGGTGACCAGCACGGCATCGAGCTGGCGCGGATGCACGCCGAGACGCGCCAGGCGCCGCTCCGTCTCGCGCAGACCAAAGCCGCAGTCGACGAGCAGGCACGTCTCGCCGTCGCTGACCAAGGTGGCGTTGCCCTTGCTGCCGCTGCCCAGTGATGCGAAATGCAGTCGCCCCGCCGAGCCGGCCGGCGCACGCCACTCGGCCATCAGCGCAGCAGGCCCGCCACCCGCTCCAGCAGTTCGCGGGCATCTTCTTCAGTATAGCGACGCTCGCTCTCGTTCAAGGCCCGCAGCACCGTCCGCTCGGAACCGTCGGACTCGAGGGCCAGACGGATCGTCTGCGGTGTTTGACGCACGTCCGGGCTGAGGATGATGTCGATCATGCCTCGCTCGCGCTCGCTGGCCGTCATGTACTCGACCAGGAAGTCATGGCTCTCGGCGTCCTGCTCGAGCAGTTGACGGCGCCCCTCGACGGTAAAATCGGCCTCCAACTGGTGGCTCAACTCTGCCCAGACGCGGTCGATGTCGAGCGGAATCTCGACGACCCATTCACCGCTGCTGCGCTGGGTGAAACGCAGGCGATCTTCCGTGGCGAGGCGCTGCCCACTGAGCGAAGCGGCACTGGCGGTAGCACTGCGTGCACTGAAGTGCTGCTCCAGCGCATCCAGGCAACTCGCCACCGGACGCCCCCCCTGCTCACAGCGCACTTCGCTGTCGCCGGCACGCAGTCCCTGGCGAACGCTCAACCGCCCCTGGCCGGTCACGATCTCGCCGCGCTCATTGTCCACTCCCTGCACGGCAAGGCCACGGGAATTGGCAAAATCCTGCAGCTGCGGCCATACCGTGCCGGGATCGGCTCCTACCACCAGCCAGCGGTCGCTGCCCACTTCACGGCGCTCGACGAAGTCACGCTCGACAGCACGGCCGGCAGCCAGGCGAGAAGGCAGCGGCGTGTCGGCGGGTTCGCTTTCGAGACGCGAAGCATTGGCTCGAGGGACCGGCATGGCATCTTCATAACGCCGGTCGTTGCGACTATCGGGCAGCACCAGTGGATCGCTGCGCTGTGCATCCACGTAGTCGAGGTTTCGGTCATCGTAGAAGCCCTCGCGGGCACAGCCGGCAGTGGCCAGAGCAGCGACCGCCACCAGCGGCATCCATTTCAGCGCAGAATTCATGCATCCACCTTGCATCGGGTTGTCGGGGCAATGCGTCGCCGGGTGGGCGGGCACCGCTCAATCATCGATCACGCCGGCCAGCTGCAGGGCCTCGCCCACGGTCGAATGGTATTTTTCGGAAAGCCAGGTCAACGGCAGGCGTATGCCCGGCTCGATAAGCCCCATCCGGTTCAGGGCCCACTTGACGGGTATCGGGTTCGCCTCGATACCGAGGTTGGTGTGCAGTGGCATCAGACGCGTGTTGATGGGATGCGCCCGGTCCGTATCGCCTGCCACTGCGGCGGCACACAGCTCATGCATGGCTTGCGGCGCGACATTGGCCGTCACCGAGATATCACCGTGGCCGCCCATCAGCATGAAGTCGCAGGCCGTGCCATCGTCGCCGGAATAGAGCATGAAGCCGCTGCCTGCCAAGCGCGCGATCAAGTCCTCGGCACGCTCCAGGTTACCGGTCGCATCCTTGAGGCCGATGATGTTGTTCACCTCGGCGAGACGCAACACCGTCTCGTTGTAGAGATCCGAGCAGGTGCGCCCCGGCACGTTGTAGAGGATCACCGGCAGTCGGCTACCCTCGGCCACAGCCTTGAAGTGCTGGTAGAGCCCTTCCTGGGTAGGCTTGTTGTAATAGGGGCACACCGACAGGCAGTAGTCGGCTCCCACCTCGCTGGCGTAGCGTGCCAGCTCCACCGCCTCGGAGGTGGCGTTGGCACCGGTACCCGCAATGACCGGAATACGGCCGTTCACTTCCTCGACCACGGTGCGGATGACGTCGAAGTGCTCGGCGAACGACATAGTGGTGGGCTCGCCGGTGGTACCGGCGGCGACGATGGCATCGGTACCGTTGTCGAGGTGGAAGTTCACCAGGCGACGCAGAGCCTCCCAATCGATGTCGCCATTGACTTTCATCGGCGTCGCCAGGGCGACGATGCTGCCTGTGATCATGTCCTACCTCTCGCTCTTGCCGCTCTCGCGCATTGGCCCTGCCGCAGCGCCCGGTTGCCAAAGGGTAAATGGTACTCAGGCAGCCGAAGGCTGTACAGCACACCGACGGCTTCGCGGTTTTGACAGCGTGGCGACAGTTGCGTGTAATCGGACTCCCCTGACTGCTCATGACTGCCAAGGAGCTTCCATGACCGTAGCCATCGGCCAGCCCGTTCCCGACTTCACTGCCACCGCCACCGGCGACACCACCGTGACCCTCTCCGAACTCCAGGGTAAGCAGGTGGTCGTCTACTTCTACCCCAAGGCCAGCACCCCGGGCTGCACCACAGAGGGAGGCGACTTCCGAGACCGCAAGCCAGACTTCGATGCCGCCAACACGGTCATCCTCGGCGTCTCCCGCGATGGCCTTCGCGCCCAGGAGAACTTCAAGGCCAAACAGGGCTTCAATTTCGAGCTCATCTCCGACAAGGACGAGACGCTCTGCCGGCTGTTCGATGTCATCAAGCTAAAGAAACTCTACGGCAAGGAGCATCTGGGCATCGAGCGCAGCACTTTCCTGATCGACGCCGAAGGCCGCCTGGCCAGGGAGTGGCGGGGCGTGAAGGTCAAGGGCCATGCTCAGGAGGTGCTGGAAGCCGCACAGGAGCTGCACGCAGGGTCTTGAAGCGCGCCGTCACTCCTCCACCAGCTCCTGCTGCGCCACTTCGGCCTGGCGGGACTGGATACCCCGCGGCCAAGCATAGACCAGCGCCTTGATCAGCGTGGCCAGCGGAATGGCGAAGAAGATGCCCCAGAACCCCCAAACCCCGCCGAAGAACAGTACCGCCAGGATGATCGACACCGGATGCAGATTGACCGCCTCGGAAAACAGGATCGGCACCAGTACGTTACCATCCAGCGCCTGAATGATACCGTAGGCGACGAGCACGTAGACGAACTCGTCGGTCATGCCGAAATGAAAGCCGGCCACCGCCGCTACCGGTAGTGTGGCCACCGCGGCCCCGATGTAGGGCACCAGCACCGAAAACCCCACCAGCACGGCCAGCAGCGCCGAATAGGGTAGCCCGAAGAAGGCGAAAGTGAGATAGGAGACGGTGCCGACGATAACGATCTCAATGAACTTGCCGCGCACGAAGTTGGCGATCTGGTCGTCCATCTCCTGCCAGATGCGTGTCATCAAGTCGCGCTGCTGCGGTAGCAGCGACAGCGTGAAGCCTACCAGCCGGTCGCGGTCCTTGAGCATGAAGAAGACCAGGATCGGCACCAGCACCAGATAGACGATCAGCGCCACGACGTTGCCCAGCGATGCCAGCGACAGCGTCAGCGCACGCTGACCGAACTGCGTCATTTCGCGACCCGCTGCTGCGATCCAGTTCTGGATCTGATCGGGTGTGATCAGGTTGGGGTAGCGCTCCTGCAAGTCGTCCAGCAGCTGCTGGCCGCTAGCGAACATTCGCGGCGTCTCCTGCACCAGGCCCACCAGCTGGTCCCAGATCAGCGGCATCAGGATGAAAGCCATGGCCAGCAGTATGCCGATGAAGGCGAGGAATACCACCATCACCGCCAGCAGATGCGGGGCACCCTGTCGCTCCAGCCAGCTCACGGCCCCCTGCAGCAGGAAGGCAATGACCAGAGCGGTGAGAAATGGCGCCAGCATGCGGCCCAGCAGCACGACCACGGCAAATCCCAGTGCCAGTAGCACCAGCAGGATTACGGCTTCTTCGTCGGAAAAGTAATGCTCGATCCAGCCTTTGAAGACGGTGCGCAGCGTCATGGCGTTGGCTCCCCGCCCTTGCGCAGCCAATAATGAAAGGTATCGTCGCGCGTCTCACGGGCTACGAGCTGATGCACACTCTGTGCAGCGAAGGACTCGAAATCGCGCCACGAACCGGCATCCGTGGCCAGCACCTCGAGCAGTTGTCCCTCGGTGAGGCGCGACAACGCCTGCTTGGCCTTGAGCAACGGCAGCGGACACGGAAGGCCACGAGCGTCGAGCACGTCGTCAGGTTGCACAGTCATGGTGTCTCCCGAGAAAATGAATGGCGATGTCGCCGGCCAGCGCCATCGAATCCCTTGCGATTTAAAGGCACTTTGCAGGCCGAAGCAATGTCCGATACAGAACCGATCGCTCAATCACCACGAGGAAGGCCATGCTGCGTCACCTTCGCTCCGGCCTCTTCGCCGGCTCACTGGTTGCCGGCCTTGCCCTGCTTCCCGCCCAGGCCATGGCCGCGGAAGACTACGGGCTGCCCAGCCTGGGCGGGGCCAGCCAGGGAGCCAGCGACGAAGAGTACGATCTGGGACGCGCCTGGCTGCGTCAGTTCCGTGCCCAGGCACCGACTTGGCAAGATCCCTTCGCGCAGGCGTACGTCGAGTCGCTGGTATCCCGGCTAACACCATACAGCGACCTGGCGAACACCCGCACGGTGGTCACCCTGGTGGAAAGCCGTACGCTCAACGCCTTTGCCGTCCCTGGCGGCGTGATCGGCGTCAATGCCGGGCTATTCGCCTTTGCCGACGAGGAGGATGCCGCTACCTCAGTAGTGGCCCACGAACTCGGCCACCTGTCACAGCGTCACTACGCCCGCAGCATGTCACGCGCCGAACAGACCCAGTTGCCCGCCATGGCTGCCATGCTGGCCGGGCTACTGATTGCTGCCAGCGGCGCCGGGGATGCCGGCATGGCGGCAGCAATGGGCTCCCAGGCGGCACTGCTGCAGGACCAACTGAGCTATTCGCGGCGCTTCGAGCAGGAGGCCGACCGTATCGGACTCCAGGCGATGACTCAGGCCGGCTTCGATCCTCAGGCCATGGTACGCATGTTTCGCGCCATGCAGCGCCAGGTCAGCCTGCAAGGCGGCAACCCTCCCGAGTTCCTGATGACCCACCCGCTCACCGACTCACGTCTCAGCGACATCGCCTCCCGCGCCGGCCAGTTGGAGGCCGCAGAAACGTCGCAGGCACAGGCCACGCCGGTCTACCACATGATCCGGGCACGGGCACTGCTGACCCTGCATGATCAAGAACCTCAGCAAGCCGTCACCCGTCTGGCCCAGGGCGATGCCCCCGAGACGGCCCGACGCTACCTGGATGCGCTGATCGTTGCCCAGCGCGGCGACGTGGACAGTGCCTTGAACGAACTCGATCGGCTGGCCGAGATGCTGCCCGACTTGCCCCTTCTACCGGCCAGCGCCGCCGAAGTCGCCTTCGAGGCCGGCCGCTACGATGAAGCCATCCGGCGCAGCCGGGGGCTGCTACGCCTGATGCCCGGCCACATGCCGGCCCGCCTGGTGCTCGGCGAAGCGCTCCTGCAGCGCGATCCCGACGAAGCCTATCGCGTGCTGCGCGATCTCGCCCAGGACCGCCCTGAAGATCCCCAGATTTTCGGCCTGCTCGCCGAAGCCGCAGGCCGTAGCGGACGCGAAGCCTGGGGTCATCTGGCTCGCGCCGAGCAGCTGCAGCTCAGCGGCGAGATCGACCGCGCCATCCGCCAGCTCGACGTCGCCAGCGACGTTGCCGAACGCGACGGGAATCGCTCCGCCGCCAGCCGCATCGAAACGCGCCGCGAGGATTTCATCGACTACCGCGAGACGCTGGAGACGTTCTAGGCCAAGAGACGGCTCTCAGTACGCAAGCGTTGACTGCCGTACAGCCGACCCCGCCAGCATCCCCGTGCGGCACGGTGTCTGCGCTCAGTCCCTGGCCTGCGCCTCGAGCACCTGCTTGACGAAGGCGGTATCGGTGCGGGTTTCCGCAGCGAGGAAGGCGATGTCTTCCTGGCGCGTGACCCGCCCTGCGGGCACCAGCGTGGTGGCCTTGCGAATGAGGCTCTTGCGCACCCGGTCCAGATCCACGTCGCGAACGCGCAGCCGCGAGGGGTGATCGGGTATGACCACCGACTCGCCGGGCACTTCGTCATCGCTGTCGCCACGCCGGATGTCGATACCGCGAGAGCGGGCGAAGCTGAGCTGCGCCGAGGGCTGCTTGCCGGCGCCGGCGTACTCGGTCTCCTGCACCACGATGGTCTGGCCTTCGTCCATCTCCTGGGCCAAGGCCAGCGCGCCGGCCAGGGCCACGTTGCCGGCCGGGCCGCGCTCGAGACCTTCCAGCCTGGCGAGTATCTCGGTCATGTAGAAGACCTCGCCCTGCTTGAGCAGCAGGTAGCGATCCATGTAGCGCAGGGCGCGGGCGGCGTTGCGCGGCACGTCGGTGCGATCGGGCCAGCCGGCGAAGGGAATGCCGAAGCCGGTGTGGCCGGTGGTGAAGTGCTTGCGATTGAAGTCGCGGTCACTGGCCATGTGCAGGCCGGTCAGGTCGACGCTGGCGGCCACCACCTGGGTATCGGTGGCACCCGCCTTGAGCAGGCCCCGGGCGGTCCCGGTCAGATTGCCACCGCCGGCGTGGGTGCACATCACCACGTCGGGGGCGCGGCCGGTGGCGGCGCTCATCTGCTCGACGATCTCGACACCCAGCGGTTCCACCCCGGCAATGGCGTAGGGCGTATAGAGCGAGGCGTTGAAGTAGCCGGTTTCCTCGAGCACGCGCAGGAACTGGTAGAAGAGCTCGGGCCCCACGCTGAGCTGCAGCACCTCGGCGCCGTAGATCTCGCACGCCCGGCCCTTTTCGAGGATCTCCGGCTGGCCGATGCCCAGACTGTCGAAGACCTCCTGCACGACGATGCAGTCCAGGTTGCGCATGGCTGCCTGGCTGGCCACCGCGGCACCGTAGTTGCCGCTGGTGGCCGCCACGGCACCACGAAAGCCGGCCTGCTGGGCATGGTGCAGGCTGAGGGAGGCCCGGCGCGCCTTGTAGCTGCCGGAAGGGTTGGCGGCTTCGTCCTTGACGAAGATGCGTGCCCCCTTGCCCGGCGGCGCCAGAAGCCGCCCCAGTTCGGTGATCTGCCTGAGCTCGATCAGCGCAGTATCGCCCACGCCCGAGTCGGCCTGGATGCGCCGGATGGCATCGATGTCGTAATCGACCATGCCCATCAGCGCCTCGTAGTCGAAGGCGATGGGATGTTCGAGGAAAGGAGAGTAATCCAGCCCCAGCGCCGAGAGCATGGTCTCGTTGCGACGCGTCATGACCGAGGCGTAATCCACCTGTTTCATGAGCTCTTCCTCCCCTGGGTGAGAATGGCACGTGCCTGCTCGCCGGCCTCCAGCAGCTCGGGAATCGCCGCCCCGAAGTCGTGACCGTAAGGCGGATTGATCGCCTCCAGCCGGCCCCGATAGTGGCGGCCGAGCGTCGAACGCACTTCCACGTCGTCGCCGGCCCGGGCGGTTTCGGGGGCGACCTGCCACCCCTTCACGCGCATGTCGAGGGGAACATGCTGGGTTTCGGCGGGAATGCTGTCGGCACGCTCGCCGGGGGCGAGTACCGTGGTGCGAATCTGCACCCACTGGCCGCAATGGCTTTGCATGGTGGCCTCCTTCAGGCGGCTGGTGAATGAACGGAGCGTGGGCTGGTCAGCGGTAGCTCGTTGAGGTGCACGAGCCCCGGAGCGGCCTGGGCAAGGTAGGCGATGGCATTCACCGCACAGGCCGCGGTACCGGCACCGCCGGCGACTTCGGGGCTGATGCGCATCTCGATGGTCTGGTCGCCGCTGATGCACGCGACATCGGCGGTTTCGACGTCCTCCAGCTCGGGGCGAATCTGCTGGGGGTGTTCCAGGCGGATCACCTCCCGCTCGCCGCAGTAGGCCACGGCCTCGTGATGGCAACCGGCTACCTCGCCCGGTGCCACCGACACGTAGGGCGTCGAACGCGCCACCTGCGAGACGATGGGCGACTTGCGCTCTTCGATGCGGTCGATGGTCCAGCCCAGGTGGGCCGCCATCAGGCCGATGGACTGACGAAAGCCCACATGCCCTACCACCTCGCCCGAGGCGATGGCCGCCTCGAAGGCCTCGGGCACGAGCCCCACACCCTGGCTGTCGAGCACCGTGGCGCCGAAGTCGGAGAGGTCGTTGCAACGCCGGGCGTGCACGTGGCTGACCTCGCCACAAGGCACGGTCAGTGCCAGCAGCAGCACATCCATGGCAAACCCCGGATTGACACCGGTGCCCAGCAGGCGAGCCTCGTGCGCCCTGGCCAGCGCGTCGAGCTCGGAGGCGAGCCCGGCATCGGCCGCCGCCGGATAGGCCATCTCTTCGGCGATGGAGACGACGTCGTGGCCATGCGTCAGGCAGGTGCGCAACAGCGGTGCCACGTCGGCCAGGAACGAGCCCGTGGCGTGCAGCACGGTGGCCTTTTCGCCGTCCAGCGCCGCATCGAGGTCCGGGGACACGGTGAGCGGCCTCTCGGGCGCGGGGCTATCCAGCAGCTCATGCAGGAGCTTGCCCGCCTTGGCGGGGTCGCGATCCACCACCGCGCGGATGCGGTAGCCGCGGGCCAGCGCCAGGCGAGCGATGCGCTGCCCCATGGCGCCCAGGCCACAGAGAATCAGGTCGTTGGGCATGCAGGGTTCCTCTCTAGGTCAGTGCAGCCCCAGCCACGCCGGCAGCGTGAGGGCGATAGCGGGAAAGGCGATGACCAGTGCCAATACCAGCACTTCCACCAGGATGAACGGCAGGATGCGCAGCATCAGCCGCTCGAAGGACACCTCCCCCACCGAAGCGGCCACGAACAGGCAGGCCCCGAGCGGCGGCGTGGCCAGGGCGATGTTGAGGTTGACGATCATCACGATGGCGAAGTGCAGCGGGTCGATGCCCAGCGACACGGCAATGGGGTGGAGAATAGGCCCCAGGATGATCAGCACGGCGGTCATCTCCATGAACATGCCGACGATCAGCAAGGCAAAGGAGACGACGAACAGGAAGATGAGCGGGTCGTCGCTGATGCCCAGCAGCAGCGCCGCCAGTTCCCTGGGCACGCCCTCCTTGGCCAGCACCCAGCCGAGGATCGAGGCCGCCGCGAGGATGATGAACACCGAGCCGGAGGTGCGCACCATGTCGTAGAGCAGCGCGCCAATGTCCTTCCAGCCCAGGTTGCGGTACACGACCACGCCCACCACCAGCGCATAGAAGACGGCCAGCGCGCCCGCCTCGGTGGGCGTGACGATGCCACCCAGGATGCCGCCGAGGATGATCACCGGCATCATCAGCGGCACCAAAGCCCGGCGCGTGGCCGCAGCCAGGGGCGGCGTGTCGCTGCGCAGCGCGGCCACCGGCAGGTCGTCGCGCTTGGCGCGCCAGGCGATGTAGCCCATCAGCGCCACGGCCATGAGGATGCCGGGCAGGATGCCGGCGGCGAACAGGCCGGCGATGGAGACCTGCATTAGCGAGCCGTAGATCACCATGATGATCGAGGGCGGAATGATCGGTCCGATCACCGACGACGAAGCGGTGACGGCGGCGGCGAAGGCACGGTCGTAGCCCTGAGCGTGCATGGTGGGGATCATCATGCGCCCGATGGCCGCAGTGTCGGCCACGGCGGCACCGGTCAGGCCGGCGAACAGCACCGAGACCAGCACGTTGACGTAGGCGAGCGCCCCACGCACGCGCCCGACCATGGCGTTGGCCAGATCGACGAGGCGGTCGGTGATGCGAATGCGGTTCATCATGTCGCCGGCCAAGATGAAGAACGGCATGGCCATCAGCGAGAACATGTCGATACCGGAAAACAGCCGCATGGGCACCAGCCGCAGCAACGCCGTGCCGCCACTTTCCAGCAGGGCGTAGATCGCAGTGATGCCGATGGCGAACGCCAGCGGCGTGCCGAGCATCACCAGCAGCACGAACAGGCCGACCATCCAGATCATGACAGGCCTCCCGGTTCGGCGGCGTGCACGTCATCGGGTACCCCGCCGGTCAGCAACAGCAGGGTGCGCAGCAGGTGCTGCACGAGCATCAGCGCACCGGCCACGGGCACCGCGAGCAGCGGCCAGAGCATGGAGATACCCAGCGACGAGGCCGACTGGTTGGCACCGCGCCAGGCAGCCGACCAGCCCTCGACGGTCATGACCCAAAGGAAACCAGCGATGGCCAGGGCCACGGCGAGATCGCCGATCAGGCGCAGCAGGCGGGGCAAGCGCTGGCGAATGGCGTTGATGCGGATGTGTTCGCCATGTCTCAGGGTGATGGCTGCACCGACCAGGCCGATCCACACCATGAGATAGCGTGCCAGGGCTTCGCTCCACATCAGCGGGTCGTTGATGACGTAGCGAAACAGCACGCCCGCCAGCACCACGACCACCATGCCGCCGCCGGCCACGATCAGGGGAATCGCCGTGGCGATTTCCAGCCAGCGAGCCAGACGATGAATCCAGGAATGAAAGACGGACACACGGCGCCTCCCGTCAGGTGAAGGACAACAGGAGCCCGCCGAAACGGGCTCCCAAGGTCACCACGGGCCGATCACTCAGCACCGTAGACGGCGGACTCGGCGGCTTCCACAGCGTCGAGCAGCGCCTCGGCCAGCGCGACGGCATCGTCGCCAAACTCGCTTTCCAGAGATTCCATGACGGCCGGTACCGAACGCTCGCGGAACTCGGCCAGCTCTGCCGGGCTCGGCGAATAGACTTCCAGACCGGCCTCCTGCAGGAACTCGGTGCCGAACTGGGTGGCGCGCAAGCCCAGCTTGGCGCCGCGCCCGGCCACCTTGGCGGACTCCACGGCATGACGGAAGATGCGCCGCTGTTCGTCGTCCAGTCCACTCATGAAGTCGTCGCTGGCCACCCACCAGTCGGCACCGTAGAGGTGGTTGGTGAGGGTGGCGTAGTCCTGCACCTCCTGCAGGTTGCCGATGGCCATGATGGGAATGGGGTTATGCTGCGCGTCCACCACGCCGGTCTCCATGGCGCCGTAGAGTTCGTCCCAGGGCACCGGCGTGGCGGAAGCGCCCAGGGCATCCATCATGGTGATGTGGCTCGGCACCTGCATGGTGCGCACGCGCAGGCCTTCCATGTCCTCGGGGCTCTTCACCGGTCGCTCACTGTTGGTGAAGACGTAGAAATCCCCGGCGGTCACCGCCAGAAGGTGCAGGCCGGTGGCTTCCTGTAGCTGCGCGGAGAGACGCTCGCCGAATTCGCCGTCGAAGACGCGCTCGGCCACGACGGTGTCCGGAAAGGCAAACGGCAGGTCGATGGCGTTCATGGCCGGATAGAATTGGCTCAGTCCGCCGATCGCCGCCACGTTGACGTCGATGACGCCACCCTGAGTCAGCTCCATGCGATCGCGCTGGTTGCCCATGGCGCTGGCCGCCTGGATGTCGACGGTCATCTCACCGTTCGACTGTGTCTCGATCACGTCCTTGAAGACCATGGCCGAGAGGTGCGCCGCCGAGGTCTCGACGTTGGCCGGTTCCTCATGGGCCAGAGTGATGGTCATCGCCAGCGATGACAGCGGAAAGGCCAGGCACGCGCCCAGCGCAGTGAGTGACAGCGTTTTTATCGACTTGTATGCGTTCATGGCACCCTCTGTTGTTGTGCGACGCGGCGGAAGCCGCCCGTCGGATGGTGGCGATTCGCGGAAGCAAGGTGTCTGCCCCACCCCGCGAACGATCCGAAAGACTCGATTGTGTTGCCCAGTGTCCGATGCTCGGCATGTCACGACGCCTTCCCTTCACCGAGTGTATGCGCGAAGCGTTCGACAACAAGCATCAATATTCGACACCGGATTGCTGAAATTAGAACGCTATGAGGGTGCCTCGCGCAGATGCTCAGCCAGGATGTCGCCGAAACGGCGCGTCACGGGCGGTAGGGTGCGGTGTCGTCGCGCCATCAATGTCAGGTGCGCATCGCGCAGTGGCGGATCCTGCAGCGGCTTGGCCAGCAGTCGTCCGTCATGCAGCTCGTTGACGAAGGAGCACTTGGGCAGGATCGATACCCCCTGCCCGCTCAGGGCGAAGCCGGTTAGACCAAAGATCGAGTCGCAGTGCAGCGGTACCTGCAACTGAATGTCCGCTCGTTGGCGAACCACGCGGTCGATGAGATCGCGCAGGCCGTAGCTGCTGTCCGGCGGGATGGCCACCGGGTAGTCGGCCAGGTCAGCCAGCTCGGGGGCGGTGTGGGGAAAGTCGAAGTCGGGTGAATGAACGGCATAGAGCGGAGCGGGTACCTCCTCGAGCACCATGACGTCGCGGTGTAGCGGCGGATCGAGTGCCAGGCCCAGGTCGACCTCGTCGGCAGCCACGGCACGCACCACGCCAGTACTGCCGGCACGGTTGACGAATATCTTGACCCCCGGCGAGCCCGGCCGGAAGGCGGCGATGGCATCGGTGAGGATGCTGCCGATGGTGCCTTCCACGCAGTAAAGGCGAATCTGCCCGCGGCGCAGATCCTTGATCGCCTCGATCTCGCCCACCGCCCACTCTTCGTTGATCAGGGTCTGGCGGGCATGGTCGTAGTAGATTCGTCCGGCATCGGTGAGCCTGAGTCCCCGCGCATGACGTTCGAACAGCGGCACCCCCAGATCCTCTTCGATCTGGGTGATGCGCCGGCTCAACGCCGACGCCGCCACGTTGAGCTTCTCCGCTGCCTTGCGGATGGAACCTTCGTTGGCCACGGTGTAGAAATAGCGCAGCTGCACGTCTCGCATCGTTTCGTCCCGTATCGTCGTCGCCTTCCATCATCGGCGCACGTCGGCACTGCCACAACCGACGGATTGCCGCAGTGCGTATTGACACCCCATGACACCGCGAGTAAAAACGGCCTTTCCGATGCCGCATGCATGACGCCCCAACGCGTTGAACGAAACGATGGGGTGCTCACCAATGCCGCGCAACATTTTGCTCGCGCAGTTCATGCACGAGACCAATACCTTCTGCGCCCGCACGACGGGCGTCGAGGCCTTCCGGGGTTTCTACTGCCACGAAGATGACGCGGTCATTCCCGCCCTGGCGGATACCCAGAACGAGATCGGCGGCATGGTCGAGGTGGCCCGTGAGCACGCCTGGTCTCTGATCACGCCGGTAGCCACCTTCGCCACGCCAGGCGGTCCGGTCACCCAGGCCGCCTGGGAAAGCTTCGGCGAACGCATTCTCGCCGCGGCCAGCAAAGCGGATTCGCTGGACGGGGTACTGCTCTCGCTGCACGGAGCCATGGTGCTGGAAGACGGTCGCGACGGCGATTTCCGCCTGGTGCGCGAACTGCGCGAACGCCTGGGTCCGCATGTCCCCATCGTGGTGAGCCTCGACCTGCACGCCAACCTCGATCCGGACATGGCCAACCACGCCCAGGCCATCCTCTCCTACAAGAGTTTTCCTCACGTGGACATGCGGGCCACGGGACGCAAGGCGGCGCAGCTGTTGGCCGACAGGCTCGACGGCTCTCAGCGCCCGCTGGCCACCGCGGTGGTCAAGCTGCCGATGATCACCCTGCCGGAAGGCGGTCGCACCGACCGCCTTCCCATGACTTCGCTGCTCACGCTGGCTCAACGGCACGAGGTCGCTCATCCCGAGATCGTCGACGTGAGCCTGAATGCGGGCTTTTCGTTTTCCGACGTGCCGGAGATCGGCCCTTCGGTGACGGTAGTGCACCATAGCGCCCCGGCACTGGCCCAACACATTGCCGAGGAGATCGGCAAGGCGATGTGGCAGGCCCGGGACGCCGAACAGGAAGCCGTTCTCAGCCCCGAGACGGCAGCCTGCGTGGCGCTCGCCTATGACCCAAAACGCCAGGGCCCACTGGTGCTGGCCGACCTCTCGGACAACCCCGGCGACGGTGCCTATGCAGACAGCACCGCCCTGCTGGCCGCTCTCGACCATGCCTACGGGCGCGCCAAGGCCCCGCCGGAGACGCTGTTCGGCGCCCTGCACGACCCCCAGGCGGTGGAGGCAGCCTGGCAGGCCGGTGAAGGCCAGACGCTGGAGATGGCCATCGGCGGCAAGGCCGATCCGCACTTCGGCGGCGGGCCCTTCATCGCCACGGTTCGGGTCAAGCGCCTGGGCGACGGCAAGTATCGAGTGGAAAGCCCGATGTGGGAAGGCGTGGAACAGTCATGCGGTCGCTGCGCACTGCTGGAGATCGGCGCCATCGAGCTGCTGGTCACCAGCCTGGCCACCCAGGCGCTGGATCTGGGCATCTTCCGCAGCCTGGGTGCCGACCCGGCCGCCAAGCGGGTGGTCGCGCTGAAGTCGACCCAGCACTTCCGAGCGGCCTACGGCCCCATCGCCGGTGCGATCCACCTGGTCGACAGCGGCGGGCTGACCAGCCCCGACCTCTCGCGGCTGACGTATCGCCGCGTACCGCGCCCGATCCATCCGCTCGACGCGGAAGCGACATCGACATAACCGGCACGCATAGAACGAAGGCGCCGCCAGGCGCCTTCGCGATGCCTACAACCGCTGAAGAGCGGCCCCTCTACCGGCCTTGCTCAGCGGGTCTCGACCTTGAGCGACAGCTTGTCGGGCAGCGCCAGCGGATCGCCGGTATAGGTTTTCAGGTTGCTCTCGGCAGGCAGGTTCACCGTCAACTCGATCTCCTCGGCAGCACCTTCGGCCAGGCTCACCAGCCCCAGCAGGAACTGCTGCATTTCAGGGCCGAACATCATGCCGAAGCCTTCGGCCTGGGTGCGCGCCTGCTCGAGATACTGGCTCTCGGTCACTCCCTCCATGGCGGCGCCCAAGGTCACCAAACGGCCGAACAACCCCTGCTCGGCGAGGGTCAGGCGAATGTCCCCGCCCAGCAGCGTGGCCAGTTCGAGCACTTCGGCGTCGGCGAACACAGCCTCGGGGGTGACGCCCGCTGGCAGCACCACCGGCAACTCGACATCCAGCAGCAGCTTCAGAGCGTCGTGGATCGTGACCTGGCTGTCGCTGGTGATTCGACTCTGTTCGTCGCCCTCCTCCCAATTGCCGAGGAAAGCGGCGTCGAGACGCAGCTCGCCGCTGCCGTCAGTGAGCACGTTGCTGACCATGCGCAGCTGCGCTCGCTCCTGCTCCGGCGCCAGTTCGATCATGCGCGCCAGGTCGGCCTGGAAATCATCGACCTCCACGCCGCCCTGACCGTCGCTGAAGTCGCCGTCGACGCTCAACTGCGACAGGCTGCCGACGAGCCGATCGGAATCGACGACGAGGTCGCTGAGCACCAGGACATCGAGCTGCTCTTCATCCTCCTGGTCGAGGCCGCGCAGACCTTCGAACATCAATGAGGCAAGGCTGAAGGAGCCGGCGCCGAACTCGCCGAGGTTCTCGCCCTGCCCGGCGACATCGGTCATCTCGAGGCGCTCGATGGCGTCGTGACTGAACCCTTCGCCAGTGATGCTGGCGATGGTGACGAGGCCCTGGGCATCGTCCAGCTCGGCCTCGTCGAACAGTTCCCGGGCCAGCTCCGAGGCAAGGTCGACGGTGATGTCGTCGATGGTCAGGCTGCCGATGTGGACGTCTTGCGGGGCCAGGCTGTCATCGAGGGGGAACACCGCCCGCGACGGCTCACCCAGCACGATGCGTGCCACCTCCACCAGCGCCGGTTCGGATCGCTCATCGTCCAGGCGTAGCCCTTCCAGGGTGACCTCATCGGGACTGTCATAGTCACCGCTGACCACGTAGCGGTCGATGGTCAGGCGCTCCCCCTCTTCGCCGATGAACACCACATCCTCGGCGGTGACCCGGGAACGCAGCATGGCGTCCGACACCTCGCCGATCTCGACCTCGCTATCGGCACTGAACAGGCCGCGCAGGTCGGCTTCCAGCCGATCAGCATCGGCCAGCACCGTCGGTGCGGTCAGTAGCAGGGCGGCCCCTGCGCTCAGCGACCCACGAAAAACGGACATACGACAACTCCTCCCTTGAGACTGCGTGAACTGTATGACAAGCGAATCATAGCCGATTCTAGCCGCCCTATCGGGCAATGCCCCCTTCGTTTGCAGGGGTCACGCCTCCCCCAGCAGGGCGAGGCTCGCCGCCGGGGCCTGGCGACGCAGGCCGCGGGAGAGGGCGTGGCCGATGGCGCCGATGAGCAGCGCCCCTCCCAGTGGCAACGTCAGCCACAGCCATGGGTGCGGCCGCGGAGCGAGATCGAGCCAGGCGACATAGAGCCCCGCCGTGGCCAGTTCGGCCAGCAAGGCTCCCATCACGCCGCTGGCCAGGCCGAGAATGGCAAACTCGGCGCCCTGCACGCGCGAGATCAGCCGGTTGCCGGCACCGAATACGCGCAGCAGGCCGCTTTCGTGACTGCGTACCGGACGGCTCGCGGTGAGCGCGGCGTAGAGCACGCTCACACCAGCCAGCAGCACGAAGCCGAGCACCAATTCCACGGCGCGGGTGACCTGAGTGAGCAGGTCGCGCACCTGGGCGAGAATGGCATCCACGTTGAGCAGTGACACGCCCGGAAACTGCCGTGCCAGTTGGCGGACGGTTTCGCTGTCGTCGCCATCCAGATGGAAGGCGGTGATGTAGCTGTGACCGAAGCGCTCCAGCACGCCAGGCGGGAAGATCACGTAGAAGTTCGGCCGGAAGCTGTCCCAGTCGAGGTCGCGCAGGCTGGCCACCTCACCGACGATCTCCTGGCTGCCAATGGTGAAGGTGAGGGTGTCACCGAGCGTGAGGCCGAAGCGCCCGGCCAGGCCATCTTCCATGGAGATCGGCACGCGCTGGGTAAGGGGCTTGGCATCGACCGCACTCAGCCAGTCTGCCTGCGCGCTGTCGTCTCCCAGGGCGTCGAACCACTCCCCCGCCACCAGACGGTTGCCCTCCGGCAGGGTTTCCTGCCAGGTGAGATTGAGTTCACGGCGCAGGGCGTTGTCGCCACGCGACTCGGGGGGCACCGCCGTCTGGGGCGACTGGCCGTTGATGGCGGTGATGCGTCCGCGCACCATGGGATAGAGTGCCGTACGGTCGTCGGCGGCAGGCTCCAGCGTCTCGACGAAGGCATCGCGCTCGTCCGGCTGGATGTTGATGGCAAAGTGGTTGGGAGTGTCCTCGGGGAGCTGCGCCTGCCAGGTGGTGAGCAGATCGCCGCGCACCAGGGCGATCATGGCCATAGCGAAGAAGGTGACGGCGAAGGCGAGCAGTTGGCCGAGGCTGGCGCTGCGCCGCCGTGCCAGCTGACGCCCGCCCAGACGCAGCGCACGGCGGGTATCGCTGCCGCTGCCCTGGGGCAGCCGAGCGGTGAAACGCAGCACCAGGCCGAGCAGCGCGGCGCCGATGCCCCACAGCGCGCCGAGCATCGCGAGCCCGCCGACCAGCAGCACCGCAGCGAGCACCGGGTCACCGGAATAGAGCCACAGCAAACCGCCGAACACCAGGCTGGCCACGGCTACGACCAGCCATGCCGACGCGGGCAGCGGGTCGAGCTCGCGTCGCAGCACCTTCAGCGCACTGACCCGCTCGAGGCGCAACAGCGTGGGCCCGGCGAAGCCGACCAGCACCGCCCCGGCGGTGAATACGCCGAGCGCCAGGGGCAGCACCCCGGGAGGCGGCAGCTCCAGCGGCAGAAAGGCAGTGAGCAGCGCCAGCAGCGCCGCCTGCCCGGCCAGCCCCAGAGCCGCTCCGAGCACCGACGCAGCCAGCGCCAACCACAGCAGCTGCAAGGCGAAGAGCTGTGCCAGCTGTCGCTGGGAGGCCCCGAAGCAGCGCAGCAGTGCGGCGGTATCCAGGTGGCGGTCCACGTAGCGCCGGGTGGCCATGGCCACCGCCACGCCAGCAAGCAGCACCGCCGCCAGGCCGGCGAGGCTCAGGTACTTCTCGGCGCGCTCCAGGGCGTTGCCCAGACCGGGGCGGTCGCGCCGCACATCACGCACTTCCACCCCGTCGCGGCGCAGCCGCTCCAGCAACGGCGCCACGCTGTCCACCGCCTCGACCGGCCCGGCGGCGAGCAGTTCGAACTCGACCCGCGAGCCCTCCTGCACCAGGCCGGTGGCCTCCATGTCGTCACGGTGCATCATCAGGCGTGGATTGAAGTTGCCGAAGCCCGCCGACTGATCCGGCTCGCGCTCGATCAGGCCTCCGACGGTGAAATCGGTCGCGCCGACGCGCACCCGGCCGCCCAGCTCGACCTCGAGCAGCATCGCCAGGCGCGGAGCGATCCACACCTCGCCGGGATCCGGACCACTGGCGATGCGCTCGACCCCGTCTCCGAGGTCGACGCGCGCCTCGCCGTAGTGCGGGTAGACATCGTCGACCACCTTGAGGCTGGCCGGCTGGAAGCCCCCATCGTGAGAAACCATGGAGACCATGTCGACCTGATCGGAGAGCGTCAGGCCGGCATCCTCGAGAGCGCTGCGCACGTCCTCGGCGAAGGGTCGCGACTGCTCCAGCACCAGGTCGCCGCCCAACAGCTGGCCGGCCTGGCGGGTCAGGCCACGGTCGAGGCGGTCGAGAAAGAAGCCGATCATGGTCGAGGCGGCCACGGCCAGCGCCAGGGCCACGAAGAGCGCACGCACGTCGCTGGCGCGCAGGTCGCGACGCAGGCCGCGGGCGGAAAGGGCCAGCGCTTTCATGCCTCGACCTCCTCGCGGGCCATCGCGGTCAGGCGGCCATCGCTCAGGCGCAGGCAGCGCCCGCAGCGCCGCGCCAGGGCGTGATCGTGGGTCACCAACACCAGGGTCGTGCCCGCCTCGCGATTGAGTGCGAACAGCAGGTCGATGACGCGCGCACCGGTCGTCGGATCGAGATTGCCGGTGGGCTCGTCGGCGAACACCAGCTCGGCACCGGTAACGAAGGCGCGCGCGAGGGCCACCCGCTGCTGCTCACCGCCGGAGAGCTGCTTGGGCAGGTGATCGAGCCGCTCGGCAAGGCCCACCCGACCCAGCCAGTCCCGCGCACGAGCCTGAGGATCGTCGATATCGGTGAGCTCCAGCGGCAGCAGCACGTTCTCCAGCGCGGTGAGCGTGGGCAACAATTGGAAGTTCTGGAACACGAAGCCCACGCGGCCGGCACGGAGGGCGGCGCGGCCGTCTTCATCGAGCTGACCCAGAGCGTGTCCGAACATCGCCAGCCTGCCGCGCGAGGGCGAATCCAGCCCGGCCAGCAGCCCCAGCAGGGTCGACTTGCCGGCACCGCTCTGCCCGAGGATCGCCACGCTCTCGCCGGGGAACACGGTGAGGTCCAGATCACTCAGAATGGTGAGCTGACGCTCGCCGCTGTCGACCTGCTTGGTCAGCCCTTCGGCGTGTAGAATCGGCACAACATCCGCAGCGATATCACGAGTCGAGGAGTGGGACATGGTAACTGGCTTCCCTGGTGGTTGGGTTCGAACGTTCCTGGGCCGTGCGGCACACAGTGGCCACCGGTTGGGGTGGCTCGTCCTCTCGCTCTGGCTGGTCGTCACGCCGAGCGTCGCCGACGAGCGCCCCGTGCTCCTGGTCATGGGCGACAGCCTGAGTGCGGCCTACGGCATCGAAGCCGAGCAGGGTTGGGTCAGTCTGCTGCAGCAGCGCCTGGGAGAGAAGGCCGAAGTGGTCAACGCCAGCATCAGCGGCGAAACCTCGAGCGGCGGTGCGAACCGGCTACCCGATTTGCTGGGACAGCACGAGCCGGACATCGTTCTGCTCGAACTGGGCGGCAACGACGGCCTGCGCGGCCTGCCTCCCGGCCAATTCGAGGCCAACATGACCGCAATGATCGAGGCGAGTCGGAAAACCGGCGCCGAGGTACTGCTGCTGGGCATCGACATTCCGCCCAACTACGGCCAGGCCTATCGCGACGCCTTCACCGGCGTCTACCGCCGCCTCGCCGACGACCATGACTTGGTCCTGCTACCCTTTCTGCTCGATGGCGTGGCCCTGGAAGAGGAACTGATGCAGTCCGACGGCATCCACCCCACGGAAGAAGCCCAGTCGATCATCCTCGACAACGTGTGGCCCAAACTGGCGCCGCTGCTGGAAGCCAACGGTGCCGAATTGGCCGAAGCCGGTCAGGACTGAACCGCCGGCGCCGGACTCTTCTGCCACTGCTGCAGTGCCAGCCCGCCGAGGATCAGCACCAGGCCGATGAGCGTCGAGGGCAGTATCGGCTCGCCGACGACGAGAAACAGCAGCAGTAGCGACACCGGCGGCGACAGGAAGATCAGGTTGGAAACCTTGGCGGTACGCGACACCTGGTGGACCGCCAGCTGCCACAGCACGAAGGCGATGCCCATCTCGAAAAGCCCCACGTAGACGCCCGCGCCGAGCCCCGCCCAGCCATGCCACTCTAGCCCCGGCCCCGCCAGCAGCAGCACGCTGAGCACCGGCACGCCGACGCTGAAGTTCTGCCATTGGGCCACCAGCCGCGGACGATGATCGCGGGCGTTGAGCAGCCAATAGAGCGCCCATATCAAGGTCGAGGCGAGAGCCATGCCGACACCCAGCGAGTCGGCGAACGCCACGTCGAACACCGCCCCCCGAGTGGCGATGACCCACACCCCGGAATAGGCAATCACGCCCGCCACCACGTCGAGACGGGTGAGACGCTGGCCCAGGATCGGCACGGCAAGAAAGGCCATGGTCAGCGCCCAGGTATAGTTGAGCGCCATGGCCTCCTGGCCCGGCAGGCGATCGTAGGCGCCGAACAACACCAGGTAGTAGGCCACCGGATTGAGAAGGCCGGCCCAGGCGGCGGTGCTCCAGCCACGCTGGAAGGCTTCGCCCGCCAGTCCCTGGCGTATCACCAGCGCCCCCATCAGCGCCCAGGACACCAGCGAAGCGAGCCACATCAATTCCAGCGGCGACATGTGTCCCAGCGCCACCTTGAAGGCAGTGGCCACCGTAGACCACAGGCCCACCGCGCCGAGCCCATACAGCATCGCCCGGCCATCCTGGGTCATGTCCGAGCATCCCGGTCGACGCGATCCACATGCCCCAGGTCGCGGCCCGGGTCGAGGCGGTCGCGCACCGCTTGCTTGAGCGTCTTGCTGTCGGGGAAACCGCCGTCCCGCTTGCGCTCCCAGAGCGAGTCGTCGTCGTAGAAAATCTCGAAATACCCACCATGAGCGGGCACCAGCTCAACGCCATCGAGATCTTCGCCGAAAGTGGAAAGCAGTTCCTGGGCCAGCCAGGCGCTGCGCAGCAGCCATTGGCACTGGGTGCAGTAGTGGATCCGAATGCGTGACACGGGGCGGTTCCTGTTGCAGCGATGATAGCCTCATCCTACCAGCCAGAAACGCGTCTGGTCGCCTCGGGCCGGCCGGCACCGACACCCGGCCGACCCCTACCGGTGAGTACCGCTCGACACCGGCGCCGAACGCGACAATCGGCGGCAATCATTGTCAATGACGCGCCAGCTGGCCATGATATAGCACTGATACCACGCAGCCGCGACAGGAAGACCGTATGAAACGCCCCTCTCTGATCAGCCCGGAACTGCTCGAGCGCATCGTCGATGCCTCGGAAGACGGCATCGTGGTCGCCGAACAGGAAGGCGATGAGAACATTCTCATCTACGTCAATCAGGGCTTCGAGCGGTTGACCGGATACAGCACCGACGAGATCCTCTATCGCGACTGCCGTTTCCTGCAGAATGGAGATCGCGACCAGCCGGGACTCGACGCCATCCGCAAGGCTCTCACCGAAGGGCTCCCGTGCCGCGAAGTGCTGCGCAACTATCGCAAGGACGGCACGCTTTTCTACAACGAGCTGTCGATCACTCCCGTCTTCGACGAGCAGGACAACCTCACCTACTTCATCGGCGTGCAGAAAGACGTCACCGAACGCGTCGAGGCCCAGCAGGAGCTCGAGCGGCTCAAGCGAGAGCACGGCATCGCCTGATAACGCCCCTCGTGCTCCCTGCCGTCGCCGGAATCGCGCGCCGTGCGGATACAGCCCCGATATCGTAAAAATTCCACCGTCGGCTATTGCGCTTTCGCCTGAGCGGCTTTATATAGCCGTCAGGTGTCCTTCACGACACCCATGGTGCTTCCGATCCGTCGACGCGGACACGAAGCGAATGTGAGAATTGCCGGATGCGCCCGTTCGGCAAGGCCATGGGAGAATTCGCATGCGCCGTGAGTCCCTTGTCAACGAATCCATCGACGACGACCTCCTCGAAGCCGTCAACGACGACGACTACGAACGCCCGCGCTCGACGAGCCGCGCCGACAGCCTGCGCGCTCGCCGCCGGATCGAGGCCCTGCTGGAAGAGCGTCGACTGCGCCGCGCCATCGAGGACGACTGGGCCATCGACGAAGAGGAGTAGCGCGGGACGCTGGCCAGGCCCGGCACAGCGCTGGCCTTTCCCGCCAGTGGCCACTATCATCGTGGCCACTGAAAATCCTCCAACCGACGGGTTCCCATGGCGCAATACGTCTACACCATGAACCGGGTGGGCAAGATCGTGCCCCCCAAAAAACAGATTCTCAAGGACATATCGCTCTCCTTCTTTCCCGGTGCCAAGATCGGCGTGCTGGGCCTCAATGGCGCGGGCAAATCGACCCTGCTGCGCATCATGGCCGGCGTCGACACCGAGTTCGAAGGCGAGGCGCGCCCCATGCCGGGCATCAACGTCGGCTACCTGCCCCAGGAACCGAAGCTCGACGACGCCAAGAACGTCCGCGAGACCGTGGAAGAGGCGCTGGGCGAGATCAAGGAGGCCCAGGAGAAGCTCGACGCCGTTTACGCCGCCTATGCCGAACCGGACGCCGACTTCGACGCCCTGGCCAGTGAACAGGCGCGCCTGGAGAACATCATCGAGGCCTCCGACGCTCACAACCTGGACCGCAAGCTGGAAGTGGCCGCCGAGGCCCTGCGCCTGCCGCCCTGGGAGGCCAGCGTCGGTCACCTCTCCGGTGGCGAGCGCCGCCGCGTGGCGCTGTGCCGCCTGCTGCTCTCCAATCCCGACATGCTGCTGCTCGACGAGCCCACCAACCACCTGGATGCGGAATCCGTGGCATGGCTGGAGCGGTTCCTGCACGACTATAGCGGCACCGTGGTAGCGATCACCCACGACCGCTACTTCCTCGACAACGTGGCCGGCTGGATCCTCGAGCTCGACCGTGGCCAGGGCATTCCCTTCGAGGGCAACTACTCGGGCTGGCTGGAGGCCAAGGAGAAGCGCCTCGAGCAGGAGGCCAAGCAGGAAGCCTCGAAGAACAAGGCCATCAAGCATGAGCTGGAGTGGGTGCGCAGCAACGCCAAGGGGCGCCAGGCCAAGAGCAAGGCGCGCCTCAACCGCTTTGAGGAGATGCAGTCCGGCGACTTCCAGAAGCGCAACGAGACCAACGAGATCTACATTCCGCCCGGCCCGCGCCTGGGCGACAAGGTCATCGAGTTCCACGACGTGGCCAAGGCCTTCGATGACAAGCTGCTCTACGAGAACCTCTCGTTCAGTGTGCCCAAGGGCGCCATCGTCGGCATCGTCGGTGGTAACGGCGCCGGCAAATCGACGCTGTTCAAGCTGATCACCGGGAAGGAGCAGCCCGACGCCGGCGAGGTGGTGGTCGGCGAGACCGTCGACATCGCCTATGTAGAGCAGCTGCGCGACGCTATGGACAACAAGCAGACGGTCTGGGAAGCGGTCTCCGACGGCCAGGACGTCCTCAACATCAACGGCTATGAGGTCTCCTCGCGGGCCTACGTGGGCCGCTTCAACTTCAAGGGCAACGACCAGCAGAAGCGTCTTTCGGAGCTTTCCGGTGGCGAGCGGGGTCGCCTGCAGCTGGCCCAGACCCTGAAGCAGGGCGCCAACGTGCTGCTGCTCGATGAGCCCTCCAACGATCTGGACATCGAGACCCTGCGCGCCCTTGAGGAGGCCCTGCTGGCCTTTCCCGGCTGCGCCCTGGTGATCTCCCACGACCGCTGGTTCCTCGACCGCATCGCCACTCACATCCTGGCATTCGAGGGCGACTCCCACGTGGAGTTCTTCGAGGGCAACTACACCGAGTACGAGGCGGACCACAAGAAGCGCGTGGGCGACGACACCCCGCATCGGATGAAGTATAAGCGTATCGACGCTTAACCGGCTTCGCCGGAGCCGTAAGCTGGAAGCCTGAAGCTGTAAGACAACCCCACGGCTGCGAGGCCTGTGGGGTTGTCTCTTCCAGCTTCCAGCTCAAGCCCGCGCAGCGGGCGTTCTTCCAGCTCCCGGCGAAGCCGGGGTCTTCCAGGCGCGGGGCGCCGCTCTTCCAGCTTCGAGCTCCCGGTTTCTATTGAAGCTCCGCTTCAGTAGAAACCGGGCTCCCCTTCGGGCCGGGTCTTGAAGCGCCGGTGCAGCCACAGGTATTGCTCGGGGTGCCTGCGGATGGCCTGTTCGATGAAGGCGTTGACCCGTGCGGCATCGGCGACTTCGTCATCGCTGGGGAAGTCTTCCAGCGGAGGCAGGTATTCGAGGGTATAGGTGCGGTCATCAGGATTGCGGTGGTACATCAGCGGCATCACCGGGGCGCCGGTGATGCGCGCGATCTTGGCGGTGAGCTTGACAGTGGCGGCATCGATGCCGAAGAAAGGCGCGAAGACGCTGGCATCGCGCCCGAAATCCTGGTCGGGCGAATACCACACGGCATGTCCCGCCTTGAGGCATCTCACCAGCCCTCGCAGATCGTGCCGGTCGATGTTCGTCTCATAGAGGCGCGCCCGCGCACGGGTCATGAAACGATCGAACAGCGGGTTGTCGTGGGGGCGATAGACGGCGTCGGTTCGAAAGAACAAGGCGTGCAAGGCACCGCCGATATCCAGGGTCGAGAAGTGCACGCCGACGATCAGGGCACCCTTGCCCTGGGCCAGGGCCCGCTCCATATGCTCCTGGCCCTTGAAGGTCACGCGATGCCGCAGGTGCTCGGGGTCGCGGCACCAGGCGGTCGCCGTCTCCAGGATGCCGATGCCGTTGGCGATGAAGGTTTCGCGGACCAGCCGTGCCTGCTGCCGCTCGTCACGCTCGGGAAAGCACAGCCGGATGTTGGTCTCGGTGATATGACGGCGGCGCTTGGCGAAGCGCCAGGCGGCCAGGCCAATCCCCTTGCCCAGCCACAGCTTGAGCTGCCACGGCAGCCAGGCGGCGACATGCATGGCCCCAATGGCCAGCCAGGTAGGCCAGTAACGGGGATGGGCGAAGGAGCGAGGGTAGCCGTTGCGAGACTTGCGCTGCTGCATGCGGTGAGAGGTCCGTCAGTCAAAGCCGCCATGATAGCGTCTCGGTACCCTCGGCAGCACCCCGGTGAGCAGCGTATAGCTGATGGTGTCACAGTGGCGGGCCACCTCGTCGATGGAAAGCAGCGCCCCGTTCGCCGCACGCCCCCACAACACCACCTCGCTGTCGATGCCGGCCTCGGGAACGTCGGTGATGTCCACGGTCAGCATGTCCATGGAGACCTTACCGGCCAGGGGCGCGCGCCGGCCGGCCACCAGGGTCGGCGTGCCGTCGACGGCATGACGGTCGTAACCGTCGCCGTAACCGCACGCTACCGTGGCAATGCGTGAGGGCCGCGCAGCCAGCCAGCGCCGTCCGTAACCCACCGCCTCGCCCGGCGCGATCTCGCGCACGGCGATGATTCGCGAGCGTAGCGTCATAACCGGCTGGAGCGCACGGCTGGCGGCATTGGACACCTCCAGCGGATCGCTGCCGTAGAGCATCACCCCGGGGCGCACCCAGGCGCCGTGAGCCTCGGGCCACGCCAGAGTGGCGGGCGAATTGGCCAGGCACAGGGGGGCGGCCAGTTGCTCGGCAAGCGCCTGCATGCGCACCAGCTGACGCCGACACTCGCCGGTGTCCGCAGCGTCGGCCGTGGCGAAGTGGCTCATCAGGTGCAGGTCGGTCGCCTGCTCGGGCACTGCCGAAAGACGCGCCCAGGCCTGCGGCACCGCCTCGACGGGGAAGCCCAGTCGATGCATGCCGGAATCCACCTTGAGCCATACCGGGATGGGTCGCGCCGGACGATAGGCAAGCAGTGCCTCGAGCTGCCACTCGCTGTGCACGGCCATCCACAGCGAGAGCGCCTCGACGGCCTCGAGTTCGGCAGCATCGAATATGCCTTCCAACAGCAGAATGGGGGAGTGGATGCCGCCTTGGCGCAGGGCTTGCGCCTCCTCGAGAGAGGCCACGGCAAAGGCCGGAGGGCACTCGCCAGCCGGCAACGCTTCCAGCGCCCGGGCACAGGCCACGCTGCCGTGGCCGTAAGCATCGGCCTTGATCACCGCCAGGGCCCGGCTGTCCGGTGCCTGGGCTCGGGCATGGCGGTAGTTGTAACGCAGGGCGTCGAGGTCGATATCGGCAACTAGCGGTCGGCTCATTCGAAGATGGAGTCCATCGACAGTCCCTGTTTTTCCAGCACGCGGCGCAGCTTCTTGAGGGCTTCGACCTGAATCTGACGCACGCGCTCTCGGGTCAGGCCGATCTCGTCGCCGACCTCCTCGAGCGTCGCTGCCTCGTGGCCGCGCAGGCCGAAGCGGCGCACCACCACTTCCATCTGTTTCTCGGTCAGCTCGGCCAGCCAGTCGTCGACGTGCTGGCGCACGTCGACGTCGACCAGCGAAGACTCGGGCCCCAGGTCGTTATCGTCGGCCAGCGTCTCGATCAGCGGCTTGTCGCTTTCGCCGCCCATGGGATAGTCCACCGACGACACTCGCTCGTTGAGACCCATCATCTTCTTGACCGTCTCCACGGGCTTGTCGAGATAGTCGGCAATCTCCTCGGCGGTGGCTTCGTGATCGAGCTTCTGGGTGAGCTCGCGGGCCGCACGCAGATAGATGTTGAGCTCTTTGACGACATGGATGGGCAAGCGGATGGTGCGGGTCTGATTCATCAGCGCCCGCTCGATGGTCTGGCGAATCCACCAGGTGGCGTAGGTCGAGAAACGAAAACCGCGCTCGGGGTCGAACTTCTCAACGGCGCGTATCAGACCCAGATTGCCCTCTTCGATCAGGTCGAGCAGCGTCAGGCCACGGTTGAGGTAACGGCGGGCGATCTTGACCACCAGCCGCAGGTTGGACTCGATCATCCGTGAACGCCCGGCCGGATCGCCCTCCTGGGCAAGGCGGCCGTAGTAGACCTCCTCCTCGGGCGTCAGCAGCGGCGAGAAACCGATTTCGTTGAGGTATATCTGGGTGGCGTCCAGGCTGTGGTGATACTGCCGGTCTTCCCGGCTGAGCGCCTTCTCGAACGCCTGCTCGTCAGCACCGCTATCGTCATCCTCGGTAGCGGCGATCTCATCGGTCTCCGCCTCGTCGAGGTCCATGTCCTGAAGGTCCCGTTCCAGCATGCTCATCGTTGCTACCCCGTGGTTTCGCCAAAGAGGTGCCGTCGCGATCACGAATCCTGCCGGCACCCACTATTGTTGTTATGTGATCCGCATCGACAAGTAAGGCCCCGGAAACACGGCCGGACTACCGGGAAGGCAAGTACTCCAACGGGTCCTGAGGCTGGCCATCCTTGCGTACCTCGAAATGCAGTCTGACGCTCTCGGCGTCGCTGTCGCCCATGGTGGCAATCGCATCGCCGGCATCGACGACGTCGTTTTCCGACACCTGGAGCGAGTCATTGTGGGCATAGGCGCTAAGATACTGATCGTTGTGCTTGATGAGCACCAGGTTGCCGTACCCGCGAACTCCGCTACCCGCATAGACCACGATGCCCGGGCCGGCTGCCTTGACAGATTGCCCCTTTTGTCCGGCGATATCAATGCCGGCCGTGATGCTGTCGCCCTCGCCATAGCGGCCGATGACCTCACCGTCCACGGGCCACTGCCAGGGTACCTCTTCGACCGGCGTATAGGTGCGGCGAGCCGCGTCCGAAGAGCGTTCCGGAGAGCCTGCCACCTCGGTACCGGCATCCGCCTGGGACGATTCGTCATCCTCCTGGCGACCTTGGTCTTGCTCGGAACCCGCCTCGGCTTCAGCCTGCTCGACCTCTTGCGCAGCGGACGCTTCGTCATCCGCGCTCGACTCTTGTGGCTCGCGTTCCGCTTGCGTGTCGGGCACGGATTCTGTCGAATCCTCGGCAGCAACGACCTGCTCGGCCGCCTGGCCATCCACCGACTCGTCCGGTGCGGGGGCGTCATCCCCCGGCCGATCGGTCGTGCGACGGTTGCGAGCGATGGCCTCTTCATCGGGCAGCAGCCAGTCGGGATTGTCAGTTTCGGCCTCGCCGCCGCCCAGGGCCGTAGCGGTGGCTACGGCCCCATCCTCAACCTGCGCTGTCGTGTCGCTACCCGACGGCGCCTGCTCTCCCGGCTGCAATCGCAGCCGTTGGCCCGGCTGGATACGATAGGGCGGCCCGATCTGGTTGAGCCTGGCCAGATCGCGATAGTCCATGTCGTGGCGCCAGGCAATCCCGTAGAGGGTGTCGCCGGCTTCCACGGTGTAGTGACTGTCCGGCGAACGCTCGCGGCTGGCGGAAAGGTCACGAACCTGAGGCGAGGCCGATTCCTGCTGGGCGGCACAGCCGCTCATCGCCAGGGCAATGGCGGAAACGAGAAGCAGCTTACGCATTGGAGCCATCCTCCTTGTCGGGCAGTCGCGAAGTACCGGGCGCGAGTCGGGGGCTGGCCGGCCCCGCTCCTTGCCAGTGGCTGAGCAGGAGCACCAGTGCAGCGCCTACCAGCATGGTGGCCAGCACCGGCCACAGCAAGCCGGATTCGCCGGTCAGTACGGCATAATCGCCGGGGGTCAGGTAGCGGTGATCGAGCGGAATCATCTGCCCTTGGGGGCCGAGCTGATAGCGCACCAGCTCGCGCCAGGGCCACAGCACCGGCAACGAGCCGACGATGAAGCCCACCAGCAGTTGCAGGGTGGCCGTGTGATGACGCTGCAGCAGCCACGACAGCAATCGCGAGAAACCGAACAGGCCGATCGCACAGCCCACGGCGAACAGGCCGAGCAATTCCAGATCGAAACCGCGAATGCCCTGCATCACGGTGCCGTAGAGGCCCATGGTCAGCAGCAGGAAACTTCCCGAGACGCCCGGCAGCAACAGGGCGCTGATGGCGATGGCGCCCCCCACCACCAGCACTAGCGACGGGTTGCCCAGCTGGCTGACCCAGGGCATCAGCGACGGCAGCCAGTGGGCCAGCACGAGTCCGGCGATGAGCGGCAGCAGGTGCCACCACTTCCAGTCGGCCGGATGACGGCTCACCACCAGTGCCGAAGCCGCCACCAGGCCGAAGAAGAAACCGTTGAGAAGCAGCGGGTGATCCTCGAGCAGCCAGCCCACCAGATGGGCCACGCTGATCAGGCTGCCGGCGATTCCGGCCAGCAGCGGCAGTGCAAAGGCCAGGTTGAGGTGCGTGGCCAGGCCGGCCAACCCGCCCCGCCGCCAGGCCACGAAAGCGGCCGGACCGAACTGCTTGATGGTCTCGATCAGCTCCTCGTAGATGCCGGTGACGAAGGCGATGGTGCCGCCGGAAACCCCGGGCACGGCATCCGCGGCGCCCATCCCGGCCCCCTTGAGAAACACACTGACTTGACGGTTCAACGAATCACTCCTTGCAGCAGCGGCACGAAACGGACCCTCTCGAGCCGCTGGACTTCGAACTGGTCGCCACTGCGCCGCACCCGGGTCAACCACTGGGCCCCCTTGGCGTCGGCCAGCGGCAGGATCATCACACCCGCTTCTTCATCGAGCTGGGCGAGCAGCGGCTCCGGCAGCTCGCCGGCGCAGGCGGTGAGCAGGATGACGTCGAACGGCGCCGCATCCTGCCAGCCATGCCCTCCGTCGGAGAGTCGCAGATGGACGTTGCGCGCTTCGAGCAGACGCAGACGCGCAGCAGCGCGGTGATGCAAGGCATTGATTCGCTCCACCGACCAGAGTTCCGGCACCAGGCGAGCCAGAATCAACGTCTGGTAGCCCGAGCCGGTACCGATCTCCAGCACTCGGCGGGGCGCCTCGCGCAGCACCAGCTCGGTCATGCGCGCCACGATCCACGGCTGCGAAAGCGTCTGACCGTGACCGATGGGCAGCGACGTGTCTTCGTAGGCACGGTGAGCGAGCGCCTCGTCGAGGAACAGGTGCCGCGGCTCCCGCGCCAGGGTTTCCAGCACCCGCGGATCGGCGATGCCCTGCTTCGCCAGACGCTCGGCCATGCGGTTGCGCGTGCGCTGCGAGGTCATGCCGACCCCGCGCAGGCGTTCAGCAAGGCCTTCAGGTGAGTGCATTCAACCAATCCCGTACGTCATCGAGAGCGGAATGCCGCGTCAGGTCGAGCTGCAGCGGCGTGATGGAAACGTAGCCGGCCTCCACGGCGGCGAAATCGGTATCCGGCCCGTCGTCGGCGTTCTCGCCGGCCGCAGCGATCCAGTAGCGCAACCGGCCTCGTGGATCGCGCACCTCCATGGGCCGTTCGGCCGGGCCACGATAGCCGAGGCGAGTGACCCGCACCCCGCGCATCTCGTCCCACGGCAGGTCCGGCACGTTGACGTTGAGCAGGCTGCGCGGCGGCAGCGACAGCTGATCGGCGATGCCCACCAGGCTGGCGGCGACGCGACCCGCCGTATCGAAGTGGCGTTCGCCGGCCAGGGACATGGCGATCGCCGACATGCCCAAGTTGCGCCCCTCCATGGCCGCGGCCACGGTGCCCGAGTAGAGCACGTCGTCACCCAGGTTGCTGCCATGGTTGATGCCCGAGATGACCAGGTCGGGTCTTTCGTCCCACACGCCGTTGACCCCCAGGTAGACGCAATCCGCCGGCGTGCCGTCCACGCAGTAGAAGCCGCTCTCCAGGGCAGTGAGCGACAGCGGCCGCGACAGCGTCAAGGAATTGCTGGCCCCGCTGCGGTCGCGGTCGGGCGCCACCACGCGCAGCCGCGCATGGGGCATCAGGGCATCGTAGAGCGCGCGCAGGCCGGGGGCGTGCACGCCATCGTCGTTGGAAAGCAGCAGTCGGCGCATGTATCTCCTCACTGGCCCTTCTCGGGCATCTCGAACGTCAGGCTCGGATGGTCGATCAGCTCACGCAGCACGGCCGTGGCAAAGCTGCCCCGCGGCAGGCGGAAGTCGAGACGCAGCCGCTCGCCATCGCGGGCCAGCGCCGGCTCGCCAAGCCGGACGCGAAGCGGACGGCGTGACAGGCGCACTCCTGCCCGCTCGAGCCCGGCGCACAGGGCCGGGTGGCGTGCCGTCAGAACCGCTTCGTACTCCCCGGCCGATCGCGTGGCGAGACTTTCCCCGCTGCCCCACAACACGCCGCCGGGATGCAGATCGAGACGCTCCGCCCGCTCTGCCAGGTCGGCATCGGGCACTTCCACGGCGAACTGGCTCGCGGTGCCGTCGAGTACCGCCACATCTCCCGGCACCAGCCGATGCCAGTTGCCCTCACCTTGCCGGATCGCCAGCAGCTCGTTGAACAGAAAGCTGCGTGCCGTGGAAAGCATCATGCCATGGCGGTCGTCGCGCTTGCGCCAACCGCGTGCCAGCAGGGCTGCTGCCCGCAACAGGTTGCGTCCGCCGGCGCCGAATCGCTGGGGGCCGAAGGCATTGGGCACGCCGCAGGCACACAGCCGTTCCCAGCGTGCGGCCAGCTGCGGATCGTCGACGGCCGGTCCGGACACGGCCAGGCTGAAGCGATTGGCCCGATGCACGCCGCGTTTGAGTTTGCGTGGATGGCGCGCCTGGGACAAGACACGAATGCCGCGCACGGCCAACGCCTCGGCAAGCCCCTCCGGCGCGCCCCGGCCCGGCAAGTGTACCGAGAGCCATTGGCGGGTCACCGCAAAGCGGTCCTTCATGCCGGAATAGCCAATGGCGCGGGCCGGCACGTCGCAGACGCGTGCCAGTTCGCGCACCATGTCGAGGGTGGCGAGACGCGGTGTCTCGACCCACAGCCAAAGGTGCTCGCCCTCTCCTTCCGGGGCGAAGTCGAGACATTCCTCGACCACGAAGTCCTCGGGGCTGGCGCGGTACTCACCGGATGGCGGCGAGCCGAACTCGGCGTCCAGCGCACGCGGCCAGACGGGAGGCCACGGCGTTCCCTCGCGCAGCGATCCGGGTTGCGACTCGCTCACCGGCGCCCCTCCGCCGCCTCGACGACGCGCGACTCCAGCAGCACCACCGCCTCGGCGGCGATGCCTTCGCCGCGACCGGTGAAACCCAGCCGCTCGCTGGTGGTGGCCTTGACGTTGACGGCCTCTTGCCCAACGCCGAGGTCGGCAGCGAGGCACTCCTGCATGGCGGCGATGTGCACAGCGAGCTTGGGCGCCTGGGCGATGACGGTGGCATCGAGGTTGCCCACCCGGTAGCCCGCATCGCGGACCAATGCCACCACCCGGCGCAGCATCGCGCGGCTGTCGGCCCCGGCCCACGTCGGATCGGTATCGGGAAAGTGACGACCGATGTCACCCAGCGCACAGGCTCCGAGCAGCGCATCGCAAACGGCATGCAGCAGCACGTCACCGTCGGAGTGGGCAATGAAGCCGTGTGCGAAAGGAATGGCGACGCCACCGATCATCAGATGGTCGCCGTCGCCAAAGCGATGTACGTCGAAGCCGTGGCCGATGCGCAGCATCTCAGGGCGTCTCCTTGGCAGTCGGTTCCCCGGCGGTCGGCGCCTCGCTCCACTGGGCGGCGAGAATCCGTTCGGCCAGCGCCAGATCCTCGGGGTGTGTGATCTTGAGATTGTCGCGCCGCCCGGACACCAGACGAGGCGATAGGCCCAGCGCCTCGATGGCCGACGCCTCGTCGGTCACGGCCATGTCTCGCTCGCGGGCCGCGGCCAGGGCGCGTCGCAGCAGGCCGTAGCGGAAGCCCTGGGGCGTCAGCGCGTGCCACAGGCCGTCACGCAATTCGGTGGCGGCAACCCGACCGGCGCCGTCATCGCGCTTCATGGTGTCGGCCACCGGCGCGGCGAGCAGCCCGCCCACCGGCTCGTCGACGAGACAGGCATGCAGTCGCTGTAGATCCGCCACGCTGACGCAAGGGCGAGCCACGTCGTGCACCAGTACCAGGTCGTCCTGGCGTGCCTCGGCGCCGATGGCGGCCAGCGCATTGGCCACGGAATCGGCACGCTCCGCCCCTCCGTCGACCCGCTGCCAGTCAGCGAAGGGCACCCAGGCCGAGTCGAAGTCGCTGTCGGCGGCATCCAGGCACAGTGCCAGCCGCGCGCCGGGAAAGGCCGCATACAGCCGCGCCAGGGTATGTACCATCAGCGGCCGGCCGGCCAGCTCGAGATACTGCTTGGGGCGCTCGGCGCCCATGCGCCGCCCGCGCCCTGCCGCCGGCACCACCAGCCATAGGCGCTCACTCATCGGACGCTCCCGACGCCTGGGGCGCCTCCTCCACCAGCGCCGTGGCGTGCCGCTCCAGGGCGTCGGTCTGCACGGCCACTCCCGGCACCCAGTAGAAGCGCTCGTCGCGGCGTACCATGCCGATGTCGCTGCGGGCACGCTCTTCGATGGCATCGAGCCCGGTCTTGAGATCGACCACTTCGGCGCCAAGCCGCGCGTTGCGATCGCGCAGCGGCTGGTTCTCGGCATCCAGGGTTTCGACGCGCTCACTGATCTGGCCCAACTCGCGAATGCCCCCATCGCCCAGCCACAGGCGGTATTGCAGCATGGCGAGCAGCAGCGCGAGCGCTATGGCCAACCACTTGAGCATCGAGCCTTCCTCGGCAGGTGAAACGGCCGTCATTATGCCAGTTTCACGTGCCTCGCTCACGCCTTGAATGGCAGCGCCTGCTCGGCGGCCCGGCAGTAGGCGTCGAGGTGGGCACGCTCCTCGGCACAGAAGCGCGCCACCGCATCGCGAAACGCGGGATCGCCGATGTGATGCAGCGAACGCAGCCGCCTCGGCGCGAAGCCGCGCGTCACCTTGTGCTCGCCCTGGGTGCCGGGGTCGAAGGTGGTCAGTCCGCGCTCGAGACAGTGCTCGATACCCTGGTAGTAGCACGCCTCGAAGTGCAGGCAGTCGGCCACGACTTCGCTCCCCCAGTAGCGGCCATAGAGAGTGCGCTCGCCCTTCAGGCAGAGTGCCGCGGCCACCGGCCGATCGTCGAGGCGCGCCTGGACGAGCACGAGCGAGTCGGGCATGGCGGCGTGCAGGCGGCGGAAGAAGTCGAAATTGAGATAACCGTGGCGCCCACGCTCCAGGTAGGTGATTTCATAGCAGCGATAGAAGTGTTCGAGTGCTGGCGCGTCGATCGCCTCTCCCGTCAGGCGATGCAGGGTGAGGCCCTGCTCGGCGACCCGGCGACGCTCACGGCGAATCACCTTGCGCCGCTTCGAGGTCATGCTCCCCAGGAAGTCCTCGAAGTCGCCGAAACCGGCATCGCGCCACTGGAACTGCACCCCATGACGCACCAACAATTCGGGGCGGACGGCGAGCCAGGCGTCGACTTCGGCATCCTCGGCGAACAGCAGATGCCAGCTGGAGAGCTCGCCCTTCTCCCAGGCGGCGGCCAGCGTCTCGCGGGCGGCACGGGAGTCGACGCCCGGCGCCAGCGACAAGCGCGGCCCGGGCACCGGGCTGAAGGGAATGGCGGTGAGCCCCTTGGGATAATAGCGTCCACCGGCACGTTCCCAGGCATCGGCCCAGGCCCAGTCGAAGGCGTACTCGCCGAAGGAGTGATGCTTGTGATAGTGCGGCATCGCGCCGACCAGGGCGTCGCCCTGCCACAGCGTCAGATGCCGCGGCACCCAGCCGGTGGCCGCGCTCACCGCCCCGCTCGCCTCCAGAGCGTGCAGGAACTCGTGACGCAGGAAAGGGTGATCGTCGTCGACCAGGGCATTCCACGCCGCCGCCGACACCGCCTCGATGGCGGGCAACTCCTTGAGGACCAGTTCGGACATGGGCTCTCCTGCGCAACGTAGGGCGATCGCAATTGGACATGACGAGGGGCGCCCGGGACAGGTCGAAACGGATCGGCCCCGAGTGACATTGCTAACTACGATAGCCCTGCTGCGCAACGGTGTGCGGCTGACAAGCGACCGACAAACGGCCTACATTGTGCCCAGACTCACCCCACTCCTACCATCACCGTCACACAGGGAGACGTGAATGGCCGATGCCCGCCATCCCGAGGCGCGCTTCGCGGCACAGCGCCTGGCCTTCCGCAGCGAACCGTACCCCACGCTGACCACACGCCGCGACCGCCTGAACCGCCTGGCGGAGATGACTCACCGCCACCGCGAGGAGATCGTCCAGGCGATCCGCCAGGACTTCGGCTATCGTGCCGAAGCCGAAACGCGGCTGGCCGAGATCGCCACGCTGCACCAAGCGGTGGCTCATACTCGCCGGCATCTCAAGCGCTGGATGAGGCCACGCCGGGTGAGCGTACCCTGGCGCCTGCAGCCGGCCCGCGCCCGGGTACACCACCAGCCGCTCGGGGTGGTAGGCATCATCGCTCCCGGCAACTATCCCTGGAACCTGGCGCTGCTGCCCGCGGTAGACGCTCTGGCCGCCGGCAACCGCGTGATGATCAAGCCCAGCGAACACACCCCCACCACCGGCCAACTGATGGCGACTCTCGCCGAGCGCTATTTCGCCGCCGACGAACTCAGCGTGATAAACGGTGATGCGGCAACCGCTCGCGCCTTCGCAGCTCTCCCCTTCGATCACCTGCTGTTCACCGGCAGCGCCGCCACCGGACGGAAGGTGGCACGCAGCGCCGCCGCCAATCTGACTCCCGTCACCCTGGAGCTGGGCGGCAAGACGCCGGCGGTGGTGTGCGCCGACGCCGACCTGGACAAGGCGGCCGAGCGCATCGCCTTCGGCAAGTGGCTCAACGCCGGCCAGACCTGCATCGCGCCCGACTACGTGCTGGTCGACCAGCCGCATCTCGGGGCACTCGTAGCCGCGTTGGAGCGCACGGTGAAGCGTTTCCACCCTGAAGGGCCCGCCGGCGACGATTACAGCGCCATCCTCGGCGATTCGCAGCACAAGCGGCTGGCTGCCATGCTCGAAGAGGCCCGGGATCACGGCTGCCGCATCGTCTCGCTGGGCGAGACGGTCGAGTTGCGCGAGAGCGTCAAGCTGCCGCCGACGCTGGTGATCGAACCGACGGCAGGGCTGACGCTGATGCGCGAGGAGATCTTCGGCCCCTGGCTGCCAATCATCGGCGTGGACGATCTCGACACGGCGCTGGCGTTCATCACCGAGCGGCCGCGCCCGCTGGCGCTCTACGCCTTCACCGACGATGCCGGATTGCGCCAGCGGCTGCTGACCGAAACCCACTCCGGCGGCGTGGTGTTCAACGACACCTTGTGGCACAACGCCGTCCCGGCGCTGCCTTTCGGCGGGGTCGGCGAAAGCGGCATGGGCGTCTATCACGGCGAGGCGGGTTTCCGTCGCTTCAGTCACGAGCGCAGCGTCTTCGACCAGGCTCGCCACAATCCCGTCGGGCTGCTCAATCCACCGTATCGGCACTGGCTGCTGAGAATCCTGGGCCTGTAATGTCATAAAACTACAAAAAGGCCGGAGACATCGCTAGGATGGACGAAAATCCGCGGCAGCATTTGGTAAAATTACCAAACATTCGAACCTCCGAGGTGCACCATGGCTAGCTCCACCCCCGCCCTCAACCCCACCGTCGACGCCGTCACCCGGCGTATCCGCGAGCGCTCCGCCGAACGCCGCGCTCTCTACGAGCGGCGCATGGCCGACCAGCACAAACGCGGCGTGCATCGTGGCGAGCTCTCCTGCGGCAACCTGGCCCACGGCTTCGCCGCCTGCGGCGCCGAGGACAAGAATTCGCTGAAGCTGATGAACTCGGCGAATCTGGGCATCATCTCGGCCTACAACGACATGCTCTCGGCCCACCAGCCGCTGGAGACCTTCCCGGAGACCATCAAGGCCGCCGCCCGCGCCATGGGCTCCACCGCCCAGTTCGCCGGCGGTGTGCCGGCCATGTGCGACGGCGTCACCCAGGGCCAGCCGGGCATGGAGCTGTCGCTGTTCTCCCGGGACGTGATCGCCATGGCCACCGCCGTGGGGCTCTCCCACAACATGTTCGACGCCGCCCTCTACCTGGGCGTGTGCGACAAGATCGTCCCGGGGCTGTTCATCGCCGCGGCACGCTTCGGCCACCTGCCGGCGATGTTCGTGCCCGCCGGCCCCATGCCCAGCGGCCTGCCCAACAAGGAGAAGGCGCGCATCCGCCAGCTGTTCGCCGAAGGCAAGGCGAGCCGCGAGGATCTGCTCGAGGCCGAGTCGCAGTCCTACCACAGCCCCGGCACCTGCACCTTCTACGGCACTGCCAACTCCAATCAGCTGATGATGGAGATGATGGGGCTGCACCTGCCGGGCACCTCCTTCGTCAACCCGGGCACCGAGATGCGCGAGGCGCTGACACGCTTCGCCACCGAGCAGGCGATCCGCAACACCGAGCCGGGCGGCGACTACCGCCCCCTCTATCGGCAGATCGACGAGCGCGCCATCGTCAACGCCATCGTCGGCCTGCTGGCTTCCGGCGGCTCGACCAACCATACCCTGCACCTGGTCGCCATGGCCGCCGCCGCCGGCCTGACCATCACCTGGGAGGACTTCACCGACCTCTCGGCGGTGACCCCGAGCCTGATGCAGGTCTATCCCAACGGCCAGGCGGACATCAACCACTTCCAGGCCGCCGGCGGCATGAGCTACCTGTTCCGCGAGCTGATCGGCGCCGGCCTGGTACACAGCGACATCCCCACGGTGTTCGGCACCGACCTGACCGCCTACACCCAGGAGCCCTTTCTGGAGGAGGGCAAGCTGGTATGGCGCGAGGGCCCCGATGCCAGTCTCGACACCGAGGTGCTGCGCGGCGTCGAGGCGCCTTTCGCGCCCACCGGCGGCCTCACCGTGCTCGACGGCAATCTGGGCCGCGGGGTAATCAAGGTCTCGGCCGTGGCCGAAGAGCACCGCCTGGTCGAGGCGCCGGTCAAGCTCTTCGAGGACCAGAACGAGCTCAAGGCCGCCTTCGAGGCCGGCGAGCTCGACCGCGACGTGATCGCCGTGGTGCGTTTCCAGGGCCCCAAGGCCAACGGCATGCCCGAACTGCACAAGCTCACTCCCTATCTCGGCGTGATGCAGGATCGCGGCCACAAGGTGGCGTTGGTCACCGACGGGCGCATGTCCGGCGCCTCCGGCAAGGTGCCGGCGGCCATCCACATTAGCCCCGAGGCACTCGACGGCGGGCCTCTGGCCAAGCTGCGCGACGGCGACATCGTGCGCCTGGACGCCAACGCGGGCACGCTGGAAGCCAAGGTGGATCCTCGCGAGTGGGCCGACCGAGCGCTTCACGTGGCCAGTCTCGACCACTACCACGTGGGCCTGGGCCGTGAGCTGTTCGGTGGATTCCGCCACCTGGCCATGCGGGGAGAAGAGGGTGCCGGGGTGTTCGGCGGCTTCGAGGCCGACGACCTGGCGCGCCAGGAGGGGCAAATCCACGACGAGGACGCCTGATGACCCGTCCGGCCCTGATCGGTGGTGACTATCGAGAGCGGGGGACCAAGCCCTGCATCCGCGAATGCCTGAAGACATGAGTTGACGATGACTCGACCCGCTCTTATCGGCGACATCGGGGGCACCAACGCCCGTTTCGCGTTGGTGACCCCGGGTGCCTTCGAACCTCGCGACGTCCTGAGCCTGCCCTGTGCGGACTACCCGGGTCTCGTCGAGGCGGTGACCGACTATCTGGCGCGGGTGGGCGCCACGGCAGAGTCCGCCCCACGCGAGGCCTGCCTGGCCTTTGCCTGCCCGATTCGCGGTGACCGCGTGAGCATGACCAACAACGCCTGGTCGTTCTCCCGGGCCGAGGCGCAGCACGACCTGGGACTGACGCGTTTCAAGGCGATCAACGATTTCACCGCCCAGGCACTGGGCGTGCCCCACGTGGCCGACGGCGATCTGGTCACGATCCAGTCCGGCGAGTCCGACGCCCAGGCGACCCGCCTGGTGATCGGCCCCGGCACCGGACTGGGCGTGGCCGGTCTCTACCCCGGTCGCCACGCCTGGGTCGTACTGCCCACCGAAGGCGGTCACGTCACCTTCGCACCGACCGACGAGCGCGAGCAGAACCTGCTGCGCCACTTTCGCAACCGCTACGGCCGCGTCTCGGTGGAGCGGATCCTCTCCGGCCAGGGGCTCTACGACCTCTACCTGGCCCACTGCTCGTTGAAAGGCGCCAACCCGCGCTGCCGCGACCCGGCCGAAGTGACCGAGGCCGCCGCAAGCGGCGACGGCATGGCCCGTGATACCCTGCTGCGTTTTCTCAAGATCCTCGGCGACGTATGCGGCGATGCCGCACTGATGCTGGGCGCCCGCGGCGGCGTCTACCTGTGCGGCGGCATTCTGCCACGCCTGGTTGACTGGCTGCCCAAGAGCCGTTTCTGCGAAGCGTTCGCCGCCAAAGGACGACTGAGCGGCTACACAGCGGCCATTCCCGTCCAGCTGGTCACCGCCGCCTGGCCGGGGCTGCTGGGTGCCGCCGAGGCACTGCACAACGAAGAGGTCGAGTGACTCGACGAAGGAGATCGCATGATTCCCGATACGCTTGCCGCGCTGATCGACTCGACCGAGGGGCAGCGCCGTGCCGAATGGGCCGGCCGCGAGGTGTGGCTGGTCAACGAAGCCTGGGGAGAGCTGGCCGTGTCGCTCCAGGGCGCTCAGGTGCTGCACTTTCTACCCAACCCCGCCGCAGGCGCTCCCCCTGCCTCGCCCGAGGCCGCGACAACTGAACCAGGCCCCGCGCCAGAAGGCATGGTGCCCGGCGGCTGGCTATGGGTGACGCCCACGCCCCAGCCGTTGCCCGGCACGATCCGCGGCGGCATTCCGCTGTGCTGGCCCTGGTTCGCCGACGAGAACACCGCCGACGAATCGCCCGACCGCTCCGGCCCCCTGCATGGTCTGGCGCGCCAGGCCGAGTGGCGGCTCGACGCCGCGGACGAGCACAAGGAAGGCGTGGAACTGCACCTGTCGCCCCGTGAGCGCCTCCATTCCCAGCTATCCCCCCGGGCCGTCATCCAGGCCAATGCCAACCGCCTGCACGTGGAGCTGATTACCGAGCACGTCGGCGAAACGCCGGAGAAGATCAGCGGTGCGCTGCACAGCTACCTGGCCGTGGCCGATGCCTTCGCCTGCCGCGTCGAAGGGCTGGCAGGCGCGCGCTATCTGGACAAACTGGCCGGCTTCGCCGAGCAGGAACAGCAGGGCGAGCTCGCCGTGCGCGGTGGGCTCGACCGCATCTACCATAGCAATGCCGAACTATGCCTCGACGACGGCCGGAGGCGCCTGCGCATCGCCCGCCAGAGCAGCGACTCGGCGGTGGTCTGGCACCCGGGCGAGACACTGCCCGACGACACCCCCGCTGCCGCGGCGCATCACTTCCTGTGCGTTGAGTCGGCCAACACCCGTCTCGATCCGGTATGGCTGGTGCCCGGCGCCCAACACCTGTTAGGGACCACCCTCTCTCGGGAGACCGTATCATGACGCCCGTGATCGCCTTCGGCGAGGCCCTGGTCGACATGCTCTCCAGCCGCCTCGGCGAGGTGGCCGGAGATAATGAACCGGAGACCTTCACTCCCTTTGCCGGCGGAGCACCGGCCAACGTCGCCGTGGCCTGCGCGCGCCTGGGCGTGCCGAGCCGCTTTCTCGGCATGCTCGGCGAGGACCACTTCGGCGATTTCCTGGCCGCCGAACTCACCGCCCACGGCGTCGACACCACCGGGGTGCTGCGTACCCGCGAGGCACGTACCGCTCTGGCATTCGTCTCCCGCGACGCCGCTGGCGAGCGCACCTTCGACTTCTACCGCCCGCCGGCGGCCGACCTGCTCTATCGCCTGGAACACCTGCCCACGGGGATCTTCGCCGAGCCCGCCATCGTGCACTTCTGCACCAACAGCCTCACCGAGCCCGAGATCGCCGACACCACCCTGGCCATGGCCGAGATGGCACGCCGTGCCGGCTGCCTGGTGAGCGTCGACGCCAACCTGCGCCATAACCTCTGGGAGAGCGGTGAGGCCAACATCGGCCTGGTCACCCGGCTGCTGGACGCCGCCGACCTGCTCAAGCTCTCTGCCGAGGAACTCGACTACCTTCGCGCCGACCATCCCCGCGACGCCTGGCTGGCCGAACGCCTGGCCGCCGGCGTCAAGGTGGCGGTGATCACCGACGGCCCGGGCGAGGTCAGGCTCCACACCGCCCGCCTCGACGACCGGGTGACGCCACCGCAGGTGAACGCCGTGGACACCACCGCCGGCGGTGACGCCTTCATCGGCGGGCTGCTGGCCGAGCTGGCCGGCCGTTTCGGAGAGTCGGGCATCGACGACGACTGGCACCAGGACAGCGCCTTCCTGGCCCGCGCCGTGGACACCGCTTGCCGCTGCGGCGCCCATGCCGTGGCTCGGCCCGGTGCCTATGTCGCCCTGCCCACCCAAGACGACCTGTCACGACTCTGAACGCGGCGCTCGGCGGCATCCCGCGCCGCCGAGCGCCCGTGACGCGTCGACCGGCAAGGGATGGCGACGGCGCCGTTCAGACGCCCAGCCGCTCGGCGATTCGTGCCTCCAGGGTGCGCTGGTCCTCGTCGAAGCGCCGAATGCCCTCGGCCAGCTTGTCGTTGGCCATGGCGTCCTGGTTGTGGCCCCAGCGGAAGGCGGGTTCGTCGAGCGGCGCAGGACGCTCGCCGGCAGCAGGGATATCCACAGCCCGGGCGACCTCGCCCTCCTCGGTGGCCAGTTGCTCGAGCAGCGCCGGAGACAGGGTCAGCCGCGGGCAGCCGGCCAGCGCCAGTACCTGGCCGACGGTGCGGAAGCTCGCCCCCATCACCACGGTGTCGTAGCCGCCACTGCCGACCCGCTCGCAGACTCGCTGCACGAAGCGTACGCCCGGATCATCCTCCGGGGCATAGTCGTGACCGGTTTCCTTCTTGTACCAGTCGGTGACCCGGCCGACGAAGGGCGACACCAGGAAGACCCCGGCATCGAAGCACGCCTGGGCCTGGGCCTCGCTGAACAGCAGGGTCAGATTGCACTGGATGCCTTCCTTTTCCAGACGCTCCGCGGCACGGATCCCCTCCCAGGTGGAGGCGAGCTTGATCAGCACGCGGTCACGCCCCAGGCCACGCCGCTCGTAGAGCTCGATCAGCTCGTGAGCCTTGCGGATGCTGGCCTGGGTATCGAAGGAGAGCCGCGCGGCCACCTCGGTGGAGACCCTTCCGGGAATGCGCCTGGCGATCTCCACCCCCTTGGCCACGGCGAGGCGGTCGACGGCGTGTTCGACCCTGGCCTGCGGATCGGCAATCTCGGTCTCGACGGCCGCGAGCTCCTCATCGATCAGCGCCTGGTAGCCCGGCATGTCAAAGGCCTTGAGCAGCAGTGATGGATTGGTGGTGGCGTCATGCGGCCGGTAGCGCTCGATGGCATCCAGGTCGCCGGTATCGGCGACCACCAGGGAGAGAGTCTTCAGGGCATCGAGTCGTGTGGTCATGCGGTTCCTCCCGATAAGGCTTCAGTGAATTCCGTGGCGTTCGGCCAGTCGATGGCGATAGCGGGCGTAGATCTCACGGTAGGCGGCGACGCTGGCCGGCTCGGGCTCGGCCCGCGAGGCTTCGTCGAGGTGCACCAGACGTGCGCAGAGGTCGGCCAGTTCTCCGCCACGGTGGCACCAGGCGGCCTGCAGGGCGGCGCCCAGGGCCGCGGCGTCGGCGATCTCGGGACAGATCACCCGACTGCCAGTGACGTCGGCGACCATCTGCCGCCACACCGGGCTGCGCGAGCCGCCGCCTATCAGGCGGATCTCGTGCACCCCCTCGGCCAGTTGGCCGAACTGATCCAGGCCGTATCGCAGACCCAGGGTGGCACCCTCCACCACCGCCCGGCACAGGTTGGCCTGGGTGGTATTGACGCTGGTCAGGCCGTCGAGGCTGGCGTTGGCCTCGGGCAGCATGGGCACCCGCTCGCCGTTGAAGAAGGGCAGCAGTGTCACGCCCTCGGCGCCAATGGGTGCGGCGGCCACCCGCTCGCCGAAGCTCGCCAGGTCGAGGCCGAACAGCTCGCGGATGCGCGTGGTCGCCGAGGTGACGTTCATGGTACAGACCAGCGGCAACCAGCCGCCGTGGCTGGCGCAGAAGTTGGCTACCATGGCGCTGTCGGCCACCACCGGCTCGGGGGAGTGGGCGCAGATAGTGCCCGAGGTGCCGAGACTCAGGGTCACCAAGCTCGGACGGATGTTGCCGGTGCCGATGGCGCCAAGCATGTTGTCGCCGCCCCCACTGGAAACCAGCACGCCGTCGCTCAACCCCAGTTCGCGGGCCAGCTCGGGGCGAACGATGCCGGCCGGCTCGTGGGACTCGATCAACCGCGGCAGCACTCGCTCGGGGTCGAGCTCCGGGGCGATCTCGGCCAGGACGTCGTGGCGCCAACGCCGAGCCCGGGTGTCGAAGTAGCCGGTGCCGGAGGCGTCTCCCGCCTCGGCCACCCGCTCGCCGGTGAGCCAGCAGTTGAGGTAGTCGTGGGGCAGCAGCAGGCTTTCAATGCGCTCGTAGGCCTCGGGCCGGGCATCGCGCAGCCAGGCGATCTTGGAGGCGGTGTAGCCGGTCTGTAGCACCAGGCCGAGCCGGTCGAGGCAGCCCGCCTCGCCCCCCAGGCGCTGGATCAGCTCGGCGTTCCAGGCGGCGGTTTCGGTGTCGCACCACAGCTTGGCCGGGTGTACCGGCTGGCCGGATCCGTCCAGGGCCACCAGGCCGTGCTGCTGGCCGGATACGCCGATGGCGCGGATCGCCCGGGGGTCGATGCCGGTCGTCGCCAGCATCTCTTCGAAAGCGCCGCGCAGCGCTGCGATCCACTCCCCGGGATCCTGTTCACGGCGGCCGCCCTCTCCTTCGTCCAGGCGGTGCGGCCGGCTCGCCTCACCGAGAACCCGGCCATCGTCGACATCGACCAGAACCACCTTGGTGCTCTGGGTGCCGCAGTCCACCCCGACATACATCAGGCCTCTCCTCGTGTCGTCATCAGTGACTCCAGTGTGGCACGGCTGCCGCCTTCGTGGAGCGAGTTCAGGGCCGACAGATAGGCCTCACGAAAGCGCGGGTCTTCGGCCAGGTCGCCGAACAGCTCGCGGTTCTCGATGAACGCCGTCGGCCGAGTGCGATTCTCGGCGGCAATCGCCATCAGCTCTTCCTTGAGACGATCCACCACCGCGATGGGTTCGCCCCGCTCATCCACGCCCTCGGCGTAGCGCGCCCAACTGGCCACCACCGCCGCACTGCGCTGGATATCGCCGCCCCGGGACAACTGCTCGCGAATCACCGGTAGCAGCCACTTGGGAATGCGATCCGAGCTCTCGGCGCAGAGCCGCGCCAGGGAGTCCTTCACCTCGGGATTGGCGAAGCGCTCGATCAGGGTGAGTCGGTACTCTTCCAGGTCGATGCCCGGCACCGGGGCCAGGGTCGGTGAGCCCTCGCGGCGCATGTAGTCGAGCAGGAAGTCGACGAACAGCGGGTCCCGGCACACCTCGTGGGCGTAGCGGTAGCCGGCGAGATAGCCGAAATAAGCCAGCGCCTGGTGGCTGGCGTTGAGCAGGCGAAGCTTCATCAACTCGTAGGGCACCACGTCGTCCACCAGTTGCACCCCGACCGCCTCCAGCGGCGGACGGGCGGCGACGAAGCGATCCTCCAGCACCCACTGGGTGAAGGGCTCGCAGACCACCGGCCAGGCGTCCTCGACGGCGAAGCGTTCGCTCAGCTCGGCGATGTCGGACTCGGCGGTCACCGGGGTGATGCGGTCCACCATGGCGTTGGGAAAGGCCACCGAGGCCTCGATCCAGTCGGCGAGCGCCGGGTCCCGGGCCCGGGCATAGGCGGTGAAGGTCTCCTTCGCCACCTCGCCGTTGCCCTGGATGTTGTCGCAGGACATCACCGTGAAGGGCGGGATGCCGCGCTCGCGGCGCTTCGCCAGCCCCTCGACGATCAGCCCGAAGGTCGTCTTCGGCGCCTCGGGATGGTCCAGGTCGTGACGGATGTCGGGGTTGGCCAGGTCGAACTCGCCGGAGACCGGATGGAAGTTGTAGCCGCCCTCGGTGACGGTCAGCGAGACGATGCGGATCGCCGGATCGGCGAGACGCTCCACCACCGCCGCCGGATCGTCGGGGGCGAAGAGGTAATCCACCAGGCTGCCGATGACTCGCGGCTCGCGGCGGCCGTCGGAATGCTTGATCACCAGGGTATAGAGGTGGTCCTGGGCGGCCAGGGCTTCCCGCATGCGGCGGTCGCCAGGCATCACCCCGACGCCGACGATGCCCCAATCGAGTGCCTCTCCGCGATTCATCAGCGCATCCAGGTACATGGCCTGGTGGGCACGATGGAAGCCGCCGACCCCAAAGTGGAGGACGCCCGGGGTGACGGCGTCGCGATCGTAATCGGGCGTGGCGACCTCGGGGGCCAGCCGGCCCAGGTTGGCGTTGTTGAGTCGGGTCATGAAGGATCTCCTACCGCTCGTGGCAATGGCGTCGTGTGAGGAAATGGGGACTCAGTCGCTCGCAGCCCAGTGCAGGTCGGCGGTCACCGAGGTCGCCTTGATCAGCCGGGCGTTGAGCATGTCCTTGTCCTGGGCCTTGCGACGGGCGCCCTCGGCATCCTGGCCCATCTCCCGCCAGCGCTGGATGAGGCGAGCCTCGAGCAGCTCGTCGGGCACATCGAGGAACAGCGTCATGTCGAACAGCGGGCGCAGGGCCGGCCAGGGGCCCTCGTCGAGCAGCAGGTAGTTGCCCTCGACGATGACGATGCGGTGCTCAAGGGTGATCAGCCGGCCGCCGGCCCGGGCCAGGTCCAGGGGACGGTCGAATACCGGTACGGCGATGCTGCTATCGGTGCGGCGGATGCGCTCCAGGTCGTGCTTGAGCCCATCGCAGTCGAAGGTCTGCGGTGCGCCCTTGACGGGCATCAACCCCTGGGGCTCGAGCACGGCGTTGTCATAGTGGTAGCCATCCATCGGCACCACCGCGGCACAGCCGGCCCGGCGGGCGTTGAGCTCGCGGCACAGCCAGCCCGACAGGAAGGACTTGCCGGCGGCGGGCGGCCCCGCCAGCGCCACGATGAAGCGTCGCCGGTTCTCGGCGGCTTCCAGCAGGCGCACCGCCATGTCGTGGATATTTGGATTCATCGTTGTTTTCCTACTTCAGGACGCAGGCATTAGGCGTGTTCGAAAAGGCAGCGAGCGAAGACCAGACAAGGCAAAAACCGACGAAAAAGCGGAGTTTACGGTTTTGTAAATGAGCAATTTGAGTCGATTTTTAACGCCGTATGGTCGAGCGCAGCCAGTTTTCGAATACGCCTAGCTCATCCAGTTGCCTCCATCGACGTTGAGGGTTTGTGCGACCACGTACTCGCTGTCATCGCTGGCCAAAAAGACCGCCGGGCCGGCGTAGTCCTCCGGTCGCCCCATGCGCCCGTAGGGCACCGCTTCGCCCACCAGGCGCTTCTTCTCTCCGAGGGGCCGCTTCTCGTAGCGGGCGAAGAGGGCATCCACTTCGCCCCACATGGGGGTGTCCACCACCCCGGGGGCGATGCCGTTGACGCGGATGCCGTACTGGATCAGGTCCAGGGCACAGGACTGCGTCAGGCTGATCACCGCCGCCTTGGTGGCACAGTACATGCTCACCAGCGGCTCGCCGCGGCGCCCCGCCTGGGAGGCCATATTGATGATCCTGCCTCCCTTGCCACGGTCCACCATGGCCTTGGCCACCGCCTGAAGGGTGAAGAACAGGCCCTTGACGTTGACGGCGAACTGCTTGTCGTAGCTCGCCTCGGTCACCTCCAGCACCGGGGCCATGTCGAAGACGGCGGCGTTGTTGACCAGGATGTCGATGCCACCGAAGCGCTCGGTGACGCTTGCCACCATGGCGGCGATGGCCTGGCGATCGCAGACGTCCAGGCGCACGCCCATCAGACGCGAGGCGTCGCACCCCTCGATTTCCAGCGTGGCCAGGGCCTCGTCGATGGCGCCCTGGTCGATGTCGGCGATGACCACCGAGGCGCCTTCCTCCAGATAGGCTCGGCAGATGGCTAGGCCGATGCCGCGGGCACCGCCGGTGACGATGGCTATCCGATCTAGCAGTTTCATGTCTCGTGTCTCGCAATGCGGGGTGGATGGCAAGGGCGCTGGGTTCAGGCCTGCAGTCGTCGGTACCACGCTCCCACCAGTGGCTCGAGATCCTGCATGCGCTCGATGACCCGCCAGGCACCGGCCTCCTGCAGACGCTCGGCCTGACCCGGCTGCACATGACTGGCACCGGTGAAGCCGATCACCGTCATGCCGGCAGCGTGGGCGGCGGTGACCCCGGAGACGCTGTCCTCGACCACCAGGCAGTTCATCGGCGTGGTGCCCAGCATCTCGGCGGCCAGCCGGTAGAGAGCGGAATCCGGCTTGGGGCGGGCCACCTGCTCGGCGGTGAAGACCGGCGCCCCGTCGAGCCGGACATCCAGGCCGGTAGTGGCCAGCGATGCCAGCACTCGTCGACGCCGACTGTTGGATACCACCGCCTTGGGCAGATCGATGGCGGCGATCGCCTCGGCCACTCCTGGTATCGCCTGCAGCTCCCGGGCCAACCGCGCCTCGATGGTGTCGTCCACTCGCTCGCTGGCTGCCGGGGGCAGGCAATGCACGCTCAGACCCTCTAGGTGGCACAAGATATCGGTGGTGGTCATGCCCAGCGCCTGGCTGAGCACGGTGTCGGCATCCAGGTCCGGTAGCCACTCGCCGAGCAGGGTCACCAGGGTCGCCTCGGCGATCGCTTCGCTATCCACCAGCACGCCATCACAATCGAAGATCAGGGTTTCCATGGGCTCCCCTCAGGCGCCGTTGGCGTCGGAGGCGACGCGGTTGTCCTGGCGGCGCAGGCCGGCCAGCGGATGCTTTTCGAGGCTTGGCAGGGCCAGGCCCTCGGCATCGAAGAGATGGGCACGGTGCGACTCGAAGCCGAAGCGCACCTTGTCATGCACGCAATGGGCGATATCTCCATCGGCCATGAGGGTGACCATGGCGTCGTCCATCCACACATAAAGCGAGGTTTGACCGCCCAGGCGCTCGAGCACCTGGATCTCACCGGAAAGCGGGCCCTGTGCCTCGTCGAGTACCAGGTGCTCGGGACGAATCCCCAACTCGAGCGACGTACCGGGAGACAGCTCGTCACCCACCACCGGCACCCGAATGACGTTACCGCCCGGCAGGCGCACGCCGACCCCATCGGCATCGGCCTCCACCACCTGGACCGGCAGGAAGTTCATCTTCGGCGAGCCGATGAAGCCAGCCACGAAGCGGTTGCGGGGGTGGTGGTAGAGTTCCATGGGTGAACCCACCTGCTCCACCACGCCGCCCTGCAGCACCACGATCTTGTCGGCCATGGTCATGGCCTCGATCTGGTCGTGGGTGACATAGATCATGGTGGCATCGAGCTCCTCATGAAGCCGCGCCAGCTCGATGCGCATCTGCACCCGCAGCGCCGCGTCCAGGTTGGAGAGAGGCTCGTCGAACAGGAAGATGCCAGGATTGCGCACGATGGCACGGCCGATGGCCACTCGCTGACGCTGTCCGCCGGAGAGCGCCTTGGGCTTGCGGTCGAGGAGCGGTTCGAGCTGCAGGATCCGGGCCGCCTCGCGCACTTTCTCGCGGCGCGCCGGCTTGTCGACCCCGGCCAGGCGCAGGCTGAAACCCATGTTGTCCTCGACGGTCATGTGCGGGTAGAGCGCATAGCTCTGGAACACCATGGCCAGGCCACGGTCGGCAGGGCCGATGTCGTTCATGCGCTGCCCGTCGATCAGGATGTCGCCGGAGGTGGCGCTCTCCAGGCCGGCGATCATGCGCAGCAGGGTGGACTTGCCGCACCCGGACGGGCCGACGAAGACCACGAACTCCTTGTCGTCGACCTCCAGGTCGACGCCCTGGATGACGTGAGTGTCACCGAAGCTCTTGGTGACCCGATTGAGTTGTAGCGTTGCCATGCGAAAACTCCCGGATTACTTGACGGCGCCGAAGGTCAGGCCGCGCACCATCTGTTTCTGGGTGAGCCAGCCGAACACCAGGATGGGCGCGATGGCCATCGTCGAGGCGGCGGAGAGCTTGGCCCAGAACAGGCCTTCGGGGCTGGAAAAAGAGGCGATGTAGGCGGTCAGCGGTGCCGCCTTGGAGGAGGTGAGATTGAGGCTCCAGAAGGCCTCGTTCCAGCTCAGGATCACCGACAGCAGCCCGGTCGAGGCGATGCCCGGCAGGGTCAGCGGCAGCAGCAGGAAGCACACCTCCTGCAGGGTGCTGGCACCGTCCATCCGCCCCGCCTCGAGGATGTCCTTGGGCAGATCCTTGAAGAAGGTGTAGAGCATCCACACCACGATCGGCAGGTTCATCAGCGTGTAGACGATGATCAGGCCGGTGCGGGTGTCGAGCAGCCCGACATCGCGGAACAGCAGGTAGATCGGCACCAGCACGCCCACCGGCGGCAGCATCTTGGTGGAGAGCATCCACAACAGGGTGCCCTTGGTGCGCCTGGTGGGCAGGAAGGCCATGGAGTAGGCCGAAGGGATGGCGATCAGCAGCGCCGCGAGCGTCGAGCCGAAGGCCACCACCACGCTGTTCAAAGCGAACTTGAAATAGCCGGCACGCTCCTGGACCGCGATGTAACTCTCCAGCGTCGGCGAGAAGATCAGACTGGGATCGGCAATGGCCGCCGACTCGGTCTTGAAACCGGTCAGCACCATCCAGAAGATCGGGAAGAAGATCAGGCAGGCGATCACCCATCCCAGCGCCGTCAGGCCCAGTCGACGAGCAAACGCGGAGCGCAACGGCGAGACACCGGCTGCCTGGGGCGGCATCCGGTCGGCGGTAGCGAGAATCTTGGTCTTGGCGGTGGTCATCAGAGATCTCCGGCACTAGCTTTCCAGGTTCTTGGCCACCATGCGGACCAGGAAGATGGCGACGATATTGGCGAGAATGACCGCGACCACCCCGCCGGCGGACGCCATGCCCACGTCGAAGTCGAGCAGGGCCTGGATGTAGATCAGGAAAGCCAGGTTGGTGGTGGCCAGCCCCGGCCCGCCGGAAGTGGTGACGAAGATCTCGGCGAAGATGGTCAGCAGGAAGATCATCTCGATCATGATCACCACGCTGATCGCCCGCTTGAGGTGCGGCAGGGTGATGAAGAAGAAGATCGCCACCGGCCCGGCGCCGTCCATGCGCGCCGCCTCGACCTGATCGTCGTCCAGCGACTGGATGGCGGTGAGCAGGATCAGCAGGGCAAAGGGCAGCCACTGCCAGGAGACGATGATGATGATCGAGGTAAGCGGCAGCGATGAGAACCAGTCGACGGCCGGCAGGCCGAAGGACTCGGCCAGCCAGGAGAGCACACCGTTGGAGGGGTGCATCATCATGTTCTTCCACACCAGGGCGCTCACCGTGGGCATCACGAAGAACGGCGAGATGGCCAGCACTCGGGCCACGCCGCGCCCGGGAAACTCCTGCTGGAAGAGCACCGCCAGCAGAGTGCCGCCCACCACGGTGATCGCCAGCACCGATCCGACCAGTAGCAGGGTGTTGCCCATCGCCGTCCACAGCGCCGGATCGGTGAACAGGTATCGGTAGTTTTCCAGACCGGCGAAGCCGGTCATCTCCGGCATCAGCAGGTTATAGCGCTGCAGCGAGAACCATACGGTCATCGCCAGCGGCACGATCATCCATAGCAACAGCAGAGTAACGGCGGGCGCCTGCAACGACAGGGTCCGAAGTCCCCCGACGGTGCGCCCGGCAGCGCGTGTCTTGGTCATGATCCGGCCCGTTGGGATGGAGAGAGGTTCAGCCGGCCGGGGTGCCCCCGGCCGGCACGAGGGGTCAGTCCAGGTAGCCGGCGCGCTGCATGGTGCGCTCGGTGGCCCGCTGCGCGGTCTGCAGTGCCTGCTCCACGCTGACGTCACCGGTCAACGCCGAGGCGATGGTCTGGCCGACCTGGGTGCCGATCGACTGGAACTCGGGAATGCCCACGAACTGCACACCGACGTAGGGATTGGGTTCCAGGGTCGAGTCGATCGGGTCGGCATCCCGGATCGCCTCGAGCACGAAATCGGCGAAGGGGGCCGCCTGCTGGTAGTTCTCGTTGGCGTAGGTGGATTCACGGGTGCCCGGCGGCACGCTGGTCCAGCCCTCGGTCTCGCCGACCAGTTCGACGTACTCACGCGAGGTGGCCCAGGTGATGAAGGTCTCGGCAGCCTCCTGCTTCTCCGAGGAGGTCGGGATCGCCAACGCCCAGGACCACAGCCAGTGGGAGCCTTTGGGCGTCTCGGCCACCGGGGCCGGAGCGAAGCCCAGCCGGTCGGCCACGTCGGACTCGTCCGGGTCGTAGAGCTTGCCAGCCGCCGAGGTGGCATCCACCCACATGGCACAGTTACCGCGGGAGAACAGCGCCAGGTTTTCGTTGAAGCCGTTGGAGCTCGCACCGGGCGGACCATAGTCGCCGAGCAGCTCGACGTAGAAACCGATCGCCTCCTGCCAGGCCGGCGACTCGAGTTCGGGATTCCACTCCTCGTCGAACCAGCGTCCGCCGAAGGTATTCACCAGGGTCGAGACGAAGGCCATGTTCTCGCCCCAGCCCGGCTTGCCGCGCAGGCAGATGCCGGCCACTTCGTTGTCCGGGTCGTGGAGCTGACCGGCCCAGTCGCGCACCTCCTCCCAGCTTGGCTGCTCAGGCATCTCGATCCCCGCCTCGTCGAACAGGTCCTGGCGGTAGTACATCATCGAGCTCTCACCGTAGAACGGCAGCGCATGCAGGGTGTCGTCATGCGATAGGCCGTCGCGGACGGACTCCAGCAGATCGTCGACCGCGTAGTCGGCCGGCAGGTCGTCGAGGGGCGTCAGCCAGCCGCGCTCGGCCCAGATGGGCACCTCGTAGGTGCCGATGGTCATGACATCGAACTGGCCGCCACCGGTAGCCACATCGGTGGTCAAGCGCTGGCGCAGCACGTTCTCCTCCAGCACCACCCAGTCGAGTTCGATATCGGGATATTGCGCCTCGAACTCCTCGGTGAGGCTCTGCATGATCACCATATCGTTGTTGTTGACCGTGGCGACGGTGATCTCGGTCTGTGCCTGGGCCTGGCAAGCGGCGGTGGCGGCTACCGCCAGGGTAGCCAGCGGCAGGGCTCGGGTGAGCTTCATGGTGGGCTCCTCTTGAGACGTCTTGTGTTGTTGTCGACTCGCTATGCCGCTATTGATCATTCAAATCAATGCGTGAACAAATGATCGAACAAGGCCCCAAAAAAAGCAAAGCCTCCAAGTTAGACTTTAGGACGAGAAAGGCTTTCAGACCGTGCTCTCGACGATCAGCCGTGCCGCACCCTCGTCGGTGACCAGTCCCTTGAGCCACCCCCCGCGCAGGGCCGCACGCAGAGCCGCCCCCTTGTCGCGCCCGCCGGCCACGGCCACCAGTGGTCGGTCACGGAAGATGGACAGCGGAAGACTGGTCACACGACGCGTGATGGAACAATCGATGACCTCGCCATGCCGGTTCAATGGCCACCCCAGGAGTTCGCCCACCGCCTCACCGGAGATCAGCTCTTCGAGCTCTTTTTCGCTGATGAAGTGATCCTGGAACAGGGTCGCCTGACGGTCGATACGCCCGACCCCGATGAAAGCGGCCTCGGCTTGGCGCGCCACTTCCGCCACCGAACGATACAGGCGCTGTCTGCACAGGGCATCACTCTCTTCCAGCGAATCCGCAACCACTGGCGCCGGCAGCAGGAAACGCTCTCCACCGGTCTTGTCCGCCAGCACCATGACCCCGTCATAGCGGTTGGAGGAACCATCGCGGGCCACGTTGCCGACCAGGGAAACGAAGCGGTGCTGGGGACGATCGATGCGGCTCAGGGCCTCGACCATGGCGCGCACGGCACGACCGGTGCCCAGCGAGAGGGTCAGCGGCTCGGTACGGTTCAGATAGTGGGAAAGCCGCTCGGCCGCCGCAACGGCCAGGTAGCGTGCACTGTTGGCCGATGCATCGTCCGGATCGGCGGGAACGACGTCGCAGAATTCCAGCCCATAACGTTCGCACAGGGCCTCGGAGAGCGCCATGCAGCTGGCGATCGGGTGATCGATGTGGACCTTGACGAGGCCTTCCTGGCGAGCGAGAGCCAGCAAGCGCTGCACGCCCGGCCTCGACACACCGAGCTGGGCGGCGATCTCGTCCTGGGTACGCCCACCGACGTAGGACAGCCAGGCCGTCCGGGCAGCCTGATCCAGCCTTCTCTCGAACTTGTCCACGATGCGCGCCACTCAAAGCCAGCCTGAAGTGCCTGGAATCATCGCAAGCCTGACCTCCCGGTACAACGGCTGCCGCTGGCTACTCCACCGCCAGCCGCTCCGGCAACCGCCAGCGCAGGGTGCGTGGAACCACCTGCTCGCCGGCCCGGTAGTCACCACGCGCGGCGGCCAAGGCGGCGGTGAGCGTCGCTGTGGCGATGCGGTCGTAGTCCTGCACCGCCGAGTTGATCGGCAGCGGCAGGAAATCGAGCAGGCGGCTGTCGCCGAAGGTGGCCAGGCGCAGCCCCTGTGGCAGGCCGCCCTCCTCGAGCAGTACGTCGAAGACACCGTCGAGCAGCGTATAGGACGCCGTGACCAGGGCGTCGGGCAGGCCATGGCGGTCGAGCAGCTCGCGCATTCGCCGCGCCCCTTCGGCGCGGTCGTAGCGTTCGGCGCACAGGATGACCGGCTGCAGGGAGCGGCCCGCCAGCGCCCGCTCGAAACCGGCGCGCCGCTCGCCGGTGATGGAGAGCGCCGGCACGGCATCGAGCCAAGCCACGCTCGTGACCTCTTCGTCGAGCACCGAGCGGGTCAGGCGCTCGGCGGCCTCGCGGTCGTTGCTCACCACGCTGGCGAAGTGGGCCGGGTCGAAGCCGCGGTCCACCGCCACCACCGGCAGGCCGTCGGCCATCAGCTCACGGTAGAAGGGATCGTCCTGGGGCAGGCAGCTCGCCGTGATCAACACCTCGCAACGCTGGGCGCGCAGCGCTGCGGCCAGGTCGCGCTCCGCTTCGGGCCGATCGTCGGAGCCCACGATCAGCAGTTGATAGCCGCGCTCCCGAGCGCCGCGCTCCAGGCGTTTGGCCAGCCGCGCGTAGCTGACGTTCTCCAGATCGGGAACGATCAGTCCGAGGGTGCGGCTCGATCCCCGGCGCAGCGCCGCTGCCTGGGCATCCACCCGGTAGCGATGCTGACGCACCACGGCCATCACACGCTCGACGGTGTCGGGGCTGATGCGCCGCTCCTCGGCCTTGCCGTTGATGACGTAGCTGGCGGTGGTGCGCGACACGCCGGCCAGGCGCGCGATTTCGGCGAGTGTCATGGTCGTCCTCGTTGCCAGGAAACCCAGTTTACGCGACTCATCGGCCTCCCGCCCCCTGCCAAAGTCTAAGATGGCTCGCCTTGCCAAAATGCATGAATCGATCCAGCATTAAATCATAGCAGGTGACACGATTCAGCTCATCGCCAACGACCGCCGCTGTCGGCACCCGAATGCCACCCATGGCGCGCCGGCAAAGAGGAGAGCCCCATGTTGACCCTACGCCCGGAAGACATCCGGCTCGGCTGCCAGGCCTCGGACTGGCGCGACGCCCTGGACCAGGCCGCCGAGGCACTACAAACCGCCGAGCTGGTGGCGCCCGCCTATCGCGACGGCCTCTACGCCCGCGAGGCGCAGTCTTCCACCTATCTCGGCAATGCCATCGCCATTCCCCACGGTACCGCCGAGAGTCGCGAGCACGTGCGCGCCACGGGCATCCGCGTACTGCAGTTCCCCGCTGGGGTCGAGTGGCACGACGGCGAGCGCGTCCATGTGCTGGTGACCATCGCCGCCCAGAGCGACGAGCATCTCGACATCCTGCGCCAGCTCACCCATGTGCTCGACGACGACAGCGTCGCGCAGCGTCTGGCCGCAGCCGAGTCGGCAACTGCGGTGGCACGGCTGCTGTCGAAGGCCGTGGTCGAGGCGCGCCTGGGCGCCGATACCCTGTGCCTGAACTTTCCCGCGCGCGACGTTCGCGAACTGGCGCTGGCCGGTGCCGCTAGGCTGCGCCAGCTCGGCTGCGTGGGCAGCGAATTCGTCGCCGCGGTGGCCGAACACGCCCCGGTGCGCCTGGGCCAGGGGCTGTGGCTGGCCACCAGCGGGCGCGGCGTCGAGACGCCGGCGCTGGCCCTGACGACCCCCGAAACGACCCTGCGCGAGGCGGACGAAACGGTCACCGGCGTGTTCAGCCTGGCCGCCGACGGCAGCGCTCACAAGAGCCTGCTGGAGCGACTTCTCGCCCTGCTGGAGAGCGGCGCCGCCGAGAGCCTGCGCGGCGCCGATGCCGCCACCGTGCTGGCGCGTCTCTCCGGCGAGTCCACCGCGGCCCACACCCGGCTGGCCCGCGTGCTCAACGCCCACGGCCTGCACGCCCGCCCCGCCAAGCAGCTGGTGCAGGTGGCCCGCGAGCAGGCCGTGCCCGTTCGCGTGCGCCTCGCCGAAGCGGGCGGCCAGCCAGTCTCGGCCACCAGCCTCACCAAGGTGATCAACCTCGGTGCGCGGCGCGGCCAGCAGCTCGCCTTCTCCGCCGAGGGCGAGCACGCCGAAGCAGCGCTGACCGCGGTGTGCGAGGCCGTGTCGAACGGGCTCGGCGAGGCGGTGCTGCCCTTCGACGAAAGCCGCGAACACGTCGCCCCACGCGAGGACGACACCCCGCCGCCCGAACCGCTGCCCGCCGACGAGCCCCACCCCGGCGTGGCCGCCTCGCCGGGGCTCGCCATCGCCCCGGCCTTCGTGCTGCAGACGCCGCGCTTCGACTACCCCAAGCGTGCCGACGATTCCGTTTCCCAGACCCAGCGCCTGGAGGCGGCGATCCACGAGGGCGCCGAACAGCTCGAGGCGCTGGTCCGCGAGGCCCGTGGCGGCGAAGTCGCGCAGATACTGGCCATGCACAAGGAGATGCTCCAGGACGGCGAGCTGCATCAGGCAGCCCGCGAGGCGATCGGTGAAGGCGCCTCGGCCGAAGCCGGCTGGTGGGAAGCCATCGAGACCGCCGCCCAAGCCCAGGAGCGGCTCGCCGACCCGCTGCTCGCCGAGCGCGCCGCCGACCTGCACGACGTGGGGCGCCGCGTGCTGGGCATCCTGTGCGACGTCGAAATGCCCGACCCGCCGGACCATCCGTATATCCTGGTCACCGACGACATCGGCCCCTCCGACGTGGCGCGTCTCGACACCCGCCGGGTACGCGGCCTGCTCACCGCCCGTGGCGGCGCCACCGCCCACAGCGCCATTCTCGCCCGAGCGCTGGGCATACCCGCTGTGGTAGGCGCCGGACCGCGGGTGATGACGCTCGAGAACGGCACCGAACTGATCCTCGACGGCGAGCGTGGGCGCATCACGCCGGCACCCTCCGCCGAACGGCGCGACGCTGCACAGCAGCGCCTGGCCGAGCGCGAGCGGCGCGAGGCCGAGGCCTGGGAGGCCCGCTTCGACGAGGCACGCACCCGTGACGGCCACCGCATCGAGGTGGCCGCCAACCTGGGCAACACGGCCCACGCCGCCGATGCCGTGGAGCGCGGCGCCGAAGGCGTCGGGCTGCTGCGCACCGAGTTCCTGTTCATGGCCCACGCCAAGCTGCCCGATCTCGATACCCAGATCGCCGAGTACCGCGAGGCGCTCGATGCCCTGGACGGCCGGCCGCTGGTGGCGCGCACCCTGGACGTCGGCGGCGACAAGCCGCTGCCCTACTGGCCGGTACCCCAGGAGGCCAACCCCTTCCTCGGCCTGCGCGGCATCCGCCTGACCCTGACCCGCCCCGAGGTGCTCGAGACCCAATTGCGCGCCCTGCTGATGGCCGCCGCCGGCAGGCCGCTGCGCATCATGCTGCCGATGGTCAAGGACGTGGCGGAGTTTCGCGCCGCCCGGCAGATCGTCGACCGCCTGCTCGAGGAGATCCCCGCCGAGGAGCGCGCCAGCGACCTCCAGCTGGGCGTGATGATCGAGGTGCCTTCCTGCGCCCTGCTCGCCCCGAGCCTGGCCGCCGAGGTGGATTTCTTCTCGGTGGGCACCAACGACCTCACCCAGTACACCCTGGCCATCGACCGCGACCATCCTCAGCTCTCCGCCCAGGCCGATGGCCTGCACCCGGCGGTGCTGCGACTGATCGAGATGACCGTGCAGGCCGCCCATGCCCACGGCAAGTGGGTCGGAGTGTGCGGCGAGCTGGCCAGTGACGCCACCGCCGTGCCGGTACTGGTGGGCCTGGGCATCGACGAGCTCTCGGTGAGCGCCCGCCAGGTGCCGCTGGTCAAGGCCCGCCTGCGCGAGTTCGATCTCGGCGAGGCAAGCGCCCAGGCCGAGCTGGCGCTGGCCCAGGCCACCAGCGAGGCGGTGCGCGACGCCCTGGAGGTACGCTGATGGCCCGCGTGCTCACTCTCACCCTCAACCCGGCGCTGGACCTCTCCATCGGCCTCGAACGGCTCGAACTCGGCAAGGTCAACCGTACCCGAGAAACCCACCTCGATGCCGCCGGCAAGGGCGTCAACGTGGCACGCGTGCTGGTCGCGCTGGGGCACGACGTCACGGTGTCGGGCTTTCTCGGCGCCGACAACGACGGCCCGTTCCTGCGCGCCTTCGAAGCGCTGGGCGTGGAGGACGCCTTTCTGCGCGTGCCCGGCGAGACGCGTATCAACGCCAAGCTCGCCGAAGCCGACGGCCGGGTCACCGACATCAACGGCCCGGGGCCGACCATCGGTGAGACTGCCTGGCAGCGGCTGCTCGACGGCCTCGACACGCGTCTGGCCGATCCTCGCCGCCGCCCCGATGCCGTGGTGATCGCCGGCAGCCTGCCACCGGGCGTGACCGCGGAGAACCTCGCCAGCCTGGTCACCCGCCTGCGCGGCGCCGGGCTGGCGGTATGGGTCGACACCAGCGGCGAGGCGCTCGCCGCCGCCATCGCCGCTCGCCCCACCGCAGTCAAGCCCAACGAGCACGAACTGGCTGCCTGGGCGGGTCGCCGCCTGGAGAGCGTCGAGGCACGCCTCTCGGCCGCGCTGCGGCTTTACGCCGAGGGCATCGAGGAAGCGCTGATCTCCGCCGGCGACCAGGGGGTGCTGTGGGTCAGCCGGCGCGGCGCCTGGCAGGCCATGCCGCCGCGCCTCGCCGTGGTCAGCACGGTAGGCGCCGGCGACACCCTGGTCGCCGCCCTGCTGCACGGCGTGCTCTCGGGGCACACCGCCGAGCAGACCCTGCGCCTGGCCACGGCGCTCTCCGCCGAGTCCGTCCGTCACGTCGGCGTGGGCGACCCCCGCGCCGCCGACTTCCCGCAACTCCAACAGCAGACCCGCGTGCGGCGCCTCAACGACGTCGATGCGGGGGGAGCCTTCGCATGAACGCCATCCTCGTCACCGCCTGCCCCAGCGGCATGGCCACCACCTTCCTCGCTGCCCGCCGTCTCGAACAAGCCGCCGGCCGCCTCGGCTGGCAAGTGGAAGTCGAGATGCACAGCGAACTCGAACCGCTGACCCCGGTCAGTGCCGAGGCAATTGCCAACGCCGACCTGGTCGTCATCGCCGCCGACCACGTGCCCGCTCCGCAACGCTTTGCCGGCAAGCGGCTGTTCCAGGCATCCATCGATACGTCGCTGCCCGACCCGCAGGCCTTTCTCGAGCGCGCCAGCCGCGAGGCGACCGAGTACACTCCCCCCACCGAGCAGGAGGCACCTCTCGACGAGCAGGCGACCAACGGCCGGAAGATCGTTGCCGTGACCGCCTGCCCCACCGGCGTAGCCCACACCTTCATGGCCGCGGAAGCGCTCGCCGAGGCGGGTAAGGCGCTGGGGCACGCCATCCGCGTTGAGACCCAGGGTTCGGTGGGCGCCCAGGACGCCCTCACCGACGAGGAGATCCGCGACGCCGACATCGTGATCCTGGCCTGCGACATCGAGGTGGAACCCACCCGCTTCGCCGGCAAGCGCGTCTACCGCACCTCCACCGGCAATGCGCTGAAGAAACCCCGGCCGACCATCGAGGCGGCGCTGGAGCAGGCCGCAGTGGAAAGCCCCGGCGGAGCCCCTGCCGGCGATGCGACGCACAAGAGCGTCAAGGAGCGTGGCGTCTACAAGCACCTGCTCACCGGGGTTTCCTTCATGCTGCCCATGGTGGTGGCCGGCGGCCTGCTCATCGCGCTCTCCTTCGTGTTCGGCATCGAGGCCTTCGAACAGGAAGGCACCCTCGCCGCTGCGCTGATGCAGATCGGCGGCGGCACGGCCTTCGCGCTGATGATTCCGGTACTCGCCGGCTACATCGCCTACTCCATCGCCGACCGCCCCGGCATCGCCCCGGGCATGATCGGCGGCATGCTGGCCTCGGAGATCGGTGCCGGCTTCATCGGCGGTATCCTTGCCGGCTTCCTGGCCGGCTACGTGGCCAAGGCGGTAGCGCAGCACGTCAAGCTTCCCTCCAGCGTCGAGTCGCTCAAGCCGATCCTGATCATCCCGCTGGTGGCGAGTCTGGTCACGGGACTGGTGATGATCTACGTGATCGGGGAACCGGTGGCAGCCGTCCTGTCGGCGCTGACCGCCTTCCTCGAGACCATGGGCTCGGCCAACGCCGTGCTGCTGGGCATCCTGCTCGGCGCCATGATGTGCTTCGATTTGGGCGGGCCGGTTAACAAGGCCGCCTATACCTTCGGCGTGGGCCTGCTGGCCTCCGAGACCTACGGCCCCATGGCGGCGATCATGGCTGCCGGCATGGTACCCGCCATCGGCATGGGCATCGCCAGCTTCATCGCCCGGTCCAAGTTCTCGGAGCCGGAGCGCGAGGCGGGCAAGGCGTCGTTCGTGCTGGGCTTCTGCTTCATCAGTGAAGGCGCGATCCCCTTTGCCGCCAAGGATCCGCTGCGGGTGATCCCGGTGTGCATGGTGGGTGGCGCGATCACCGGTGCGCTCTCCATGCTGGTCGGCGCCCAGCTGATGGCACCCCACGGCGGGATCTTCGTGCTACTGATACCCAACGCCATCACGCCGGCATTCCTCTACCTCGGCGCCATCGTCATCGGTTCGCTGGTCACCGGGTTCGGCTATGCTGCGCTCAAACGAAGTGCTGCGCCCGTCGCCGTCACGGCCAACGCCTGAACCCGCATCGTCATGGGCAGGCCGAGGGCCGCCCATGACGTTTTATTACGAGAAATCGGCGAGGCTTTGGATGGCTTCGCCTTGCACGCCCAATCTTGTAGTATTATTACATAAACGGCATCTTACCGACTCAACACCTTGGAGCGCCCCCATGTTCCACCTGACCCGCAGCGTCACCTGGCAGGCGCTCGAGCGCCTGCACGCCGAGACCGCCAACGACCGCATCCGCGACTACTTCGCCGCCGATCCCGAACGCTTCGACAAGATGAGCCTGCGCGTCGGCGGACTGTTCCTCGACTACTCGAAGCACCAGGTTTCCGAAGCGGTGCTCGACACCCTGATCGAGCTCGCCGAACATTCGGCACTGGTGCAGCGCCGCGCACAGATGTTCTCCGGCGACATCATCAACGTCACCGAGAATCGCCCGGTGCTGCATACCGCCCTGCGCACCCTGGGCGAAGGACCGCTGATGGTCGACGGCCAGGATGTGATGCCGGAAATTCAACGCACCCGCGAACAGATCCAGCGCTTCTCGGACGCGGTGCGCAGCGGCGAATGGCAGGGTTACAACGGGCAGCGCATCAAGGACGTGGTCAACATCGGCATCGGCGGCTCCGACCTGGGGCCCAACATGGCCTGCCGGGCGCTGCTCAAGTACCGTCATCCCGATCTCAGCTTCCACTTCGTCTCCAACGTCGACGGCACCCATATCCAGAAGGTGCTCAACCGCCTCGACCCGGCTACCACTCTGTTCATCGTCTCCACCAAGACCTTCTCCACCCAGGAGACGCTGCTCAACGCCAAGACGGCACGCCGCTGGTTTCTGGAAAACGCCGGCGAAGACGCCGACGTAGGCGCCCACTTCATTGCCGCCTCCACCAACAAGACCGCGGCCATGGAGTTCGGCATTCGCGAGGAGAACGTCTTCGAGTTCTGGGCCTGGGTGGGCGGGCGCTACTCGATGTGGTCCTCCATCGGCCTGCCCATCGCGCTCTCCATCGGTTTCGACGGCTTCATGGAGCTGCTCGAAGGCGCCTACGAGATGGACCAGCACTTCCTCAAGGCCCCATTCCGCGACAACATGCCGGTGCTGATGGCACTGATCGGCATCTGGTACATCAACTTCCACGGTGCCGAGACCCACGCCATCGTCCCTTACGACCAGGCATTGCACCAGTTGCCCTCCTTCCTGCAGCAGCTGGACATGGAGTCCAACGGCAAATCGGTGGACATCTTCAACCAGCCGGTGGACTACAAGACTGGTCCCATCGTCTGGGGGCAGACCGGCTCCAACGGACAGCACGCCTTCTTCCAGTTGCTCCATCAGGGCACCCGCTACGTGCCCATCGACTTCATCGCCTCGCTCAAGCCCGAGCCGGGCTTCGAGGATCACCATTTCGCTCTGCTCACCAACATGCTGGCCCAGGCCAACGCCTTCATGGAGGGCAGCCAGAAAGGCGGCCAGCTAGACCCCTACAGCTGCCCGGGCAATCGCCCCTCGAGCACCCTGCTGCTCGACGAGCTGACGCCCAAGAACCTGGGAGCGCTGATCGCGCTCTACGAGCACAAGGTGTTCGTGCAGGGGGTAATCTGGAACATCAACTCCTTCGACCAGTGGGGCGTTCAGCTCGGCAAGCAGATCGCCGGTGAGATCAGCAGCCGCATCGACGCCCACAGCCAGGACTTCGACGCCTCCACCCAGGGGTTGCTGGCACTGGTGCGCAACCATTTCACCCGCGGCACACGAGATGCCCGTTCCCACGAGAAGGCGGCCGACACCCCAGCTACCCAATCCACTGGCGCGACTCGCCCTCGGCGCAAACAGCGCCGATGAAGGCTGCCGGCATGACGGCTACCCGCACAGCCCCCGCGTGGGCTGTTGCGGGCCTTTCCAAACAAACCAACGATAATTAACTGTACAAGAATTTTACTTTATCGGGACGATAGCTTTACAAGGCGCTGTGTCGTGGTGGATCCTCACACCATCGATCACCCAGCCAAGGAAGTGAAGCCTCATGCGCAAGACCGGTGCCGTCACCCAGGTCGAGTACGCCCTGCGCGACGATGACGTCCTGATCTCCAAGACCGACCCGCGCAGCATCATCACCTACGCCAACCGGCGTTTCATCGAAGTGAGCGGCTACGACTACGACGAACTGCACGGATCGCCGCACAACCTGGTACGTCACCCGGACATGCCGGGGAGCGTCTTCGCCGACATGTGGCACGACCTTCAGGCCGGACAGTTCTGGTCGGGGTTGGTCAAGAACCGTCGCAAGAACGGCGATCACTATTGGGTGCGAGCCAATGTGGTGCCGATTCGCGAGGATGGAGTGCTCAAGGGCTTTGCCTCGATTCGAGTCAAGGCCAGTGCCGAAGAGATCGCTCAAGCCGAAGCCGTGTACAAGGACATTCGCGAAGGCAGAGGCCGTTATGGCGTCAAGCACGGCCAAGCCTATCGACGCGGACTGCTGCACCTGCCGAGCCGTCTCGACCTGCGCAGTATCAAGGCACGGACTGTCGCCAGCTCGGCGGCCACCTTCCTGCTCACCGTCGGGCTCGGCGTGGCCACGGCCACTTTGCTGCAACCGGTAGCGGCCACCGCCGCCCTGTGGCTGGGCGGTATCGGGGTAGTGGGCGGCACACTGCTCACGACATTCACCTGGCGGGCCGGCAGCACGACGCGCCGCTCGCTTCATCAGGCCAACGATTTCGCGCTGCAGGTCGCCGCCGGCAACCTCAAGGCCGATCTGCCGGCGCTAGGACGCAACGAGCTGAGTCGCATGCTCGGTTCGCTGAACTTCATGCGCCAGTCCCTCGACGCGCTGATCGGCGATCTCAACCGCCGTGTCGAAGTGGTGAACCCAGCGGTTGCCGGACTGATCCGCAACAACGACGCCATGGCCAGCCGGCTGGAGCAACAGGCCTCCTCAGTACAGGAGACCGCCGCCAGTACCGAACAGATCAGCGCCACGGTGAACCAGAGCGCCGAACACGCACAGCAAGCCAGTTCGGCCTCGGCAGGCAACGTCGCAGCCGTGGACAGGGCCGCCGACACCATGCAGGCGCTGGCTGCTTCCATGCAGGCCATCACCCGCCAGGCGGAGAACATGGCCGGCATCGTCGGCACTATCGATGCGATTGCCTTCCAGACCAACATCCTGGCACTAAATGCCTCGGTGGAAGCCGCACGGGCCGGCGAGCACGGCCGCGGCTTCGCCGTGGTGGCCCAGGAGGTGCGCAAACTTGCCAGCCAGTCGGCGGACGCCGCTCATCGCGTGCAGTCGCTGATCACTCAGGCACGCAAAGAGATCCAGACTGGAGAAAGTCGGGCCGACGAGGCGCAAACCGCCATGTCCCAGATCAAGCAGGCCAGCCACCGGGTCAACGACCTGATGGGTGAGCTGAGCGCAGCGGCCGCCGAGCAGAGCCAAGGCATCGGGCAGATCAGCCAGGCCATCGGCGAAATCGACCAGGCAACCCAGACCAGCGCGAGCAGCATGCAGAGCTACCAGGCGGCCACGACCTCGCTCAGCCAGGAAATCCAGGCTCTGTCACACAGCGCCCAGGCCTTTCTGCCGGATAGCGCACCACCCCGCCAACGTACGCGCAAGACCGCCAATCCCTCGCAACCCTCCGCCATCGACCCGACGTCCCGCCACCGGCGGGTCAAGGCACGGGCCGCCGGCGAAGCCGAGCCGGAGTGGGAAGCGTTCTGAGCGTCAGTGGTGGAAACGCTCCGCCACCTCGCGAGCGAGCTGGCGGATGCCGTTCCAGTCCTCGGCGGCGACCAGCGACTTGGGGGTGAGCCAGGAGCCACCCACGCACATGACGTTCTTCAGCGCCAGGTAATCTTCGGCATTGTCGAGGTTGATGCCGCCGGTGGGGCAGAAGCGCGCTTCGGGAATGGGGCCGGCGAAAGCCTTGAGCGCCTTGATGCCACCGCTGGCCTCGGCAGGAAAGAACTTGAAGCGCCGATAGCCGTACTGCCAGCCGGCCATCAGCTCGGAGACAGTGGCCACGCCGGGCAGCATCGGTACCGGGCTTTCCACACCATAACGGTAGAGCGCCTCGGTGGTGCCGGGCGTGACCACGAAGTCCGCCCCCACCCTTTCGGCCTGGCGGTACTGCGCCGGCGTAAGCACGGTACCCACGCCGACGCTGGCCTGGGGCAGCGCCTCGTTGATGCGGCGGATCGCCTCCAGGGCGCAATCGGTGCGCAGAGTCACCTCCAGCACCGTCAGGCCGCCGTCCACCAGGGCACGGGCCAGGGGCACGGCATCTTCCACCCGCTCGATGGCCAGCACTGGGATCACCTCGGCCTTGAGGCAGATGCTATCGAGTTCGGTGGTGCGCGTGGATGGCAGCTGTTTGTCGATGGTCATGGCAAGCACTCCAGAAGCGTTCGGCGGTGATCGGTCAGGGGGCCCAGTAGACGGCCAATGGGCAGGAGAAAAAGGCACGAATCGGCAACTCGCGAGTGTCGTCATCGGTGAGCGCCCGTGCCAGCACGGCGCGCTTGTCGTCACCGGTGATGTGCAACAGATGACGTCGCGCCTGATGCAGTCGGTCAGCGCTGAGGGTGAGGCGCGGCTGGGGCTGACTGGGCGTGCGTACCGCCACCGCCGTATCGGCAGTGGACAGTGCCAGCGCGAGTTCGGGGCTGTCGGGAAACAGCGAGGCGGTGTGGCCATCGCCGCCCATGCCCAGCACCACCACGCTGGCCGGCCAGGCCAGGCGCTCGAGCCGCCCGGCCACCTCGGCGACACCCTCCTCTGGGGTATCATGGCCGGAGGTCAACGGCACGAAGGTAGCGGCAGCCGCCGGCCCCTGCAGCAGGTGCTCGCGCACCAGGCGGGCGTTGCTGTCGGGGTCGTCCTCGGCCACCCAGCGCTCATCGGCGAGCGTGACCTCGATGCGCTCCCAGGGCAACTCGGCGGCAGCGAGCGCCTGAAAGAAAGGCACCGGGGTCGAGCCACCGGAAACCACCAGCAGCGCACGCTCGCGGCTGGCGAGATCGGCACGCAGACCGGCGGCGGCCGCTTCGGCGAGCTGACCGGCCAGTTGCTCGCGGGGAGATGCATTCATGTCGGTCGTCCTCGTAGCGGCCCTCGGCATCCCGAAGGTAATGACGGTTGTGGGAGAGCGGTCGCCGCCTCTCAGTAGTCTTCATACCAGCTGCGGCCATCCTGGGTGATCATGGCGATGGAGGCGACGGGCCCCCAGGAGCCGGCCGGATAACGCCGTGGCGCCTCGCCCAGATCGTGCCAGGCCTCGATCAGGCCGTCGCACCAACGCCAGGCGTGCTCCACTTCGTCGCGGCGCACGAAGAGATACTGCCGCCCCTTGATCACCTCGAGCAACAGTCGCTCGTAGGCATCGGGAATCCGTGTCTTGGGGAAGGCGCTGTTGAAGTCGAGGTGCAGCGGGCCACGGCGCAGGCGCATGCCCTTGTCCAGACCGCTGTCCTTGGTCAGCACCTCGAGCGCGATGCCCTCGTCGGGCTGCAGGCGGATCACCAGCTTGTTGGCGGCCAGGTTGCGCTGGTCGGGGTCGAAAATGTAGTGCGGCTGCTGGCGGAAGTGAATGACGATCTGCGAGAGCTTCTCGGGCAGGCGCTTGCCGGTGCGGATGTAGAACGGCACCCCGGCCCAGCGCCAGTTGGCCACCTCGGTCTTCATCGCCACGAAGGTTTCGGTGGCACTGTGGCGATTGGCCCCCTCCTCCTCCAGGTAGCCGGGCACGCTCGCCCCGTCGATGGTACCGGCGATGTACTGGCCACGCACCACGTCGCGCCCCAGCGAGGCCTCGCTGAACGGCTTGAGCGCCTTGAGCACCTTGACCTTCTCGTCGCGAATGGCATCGGCATCGAGATTGGCCGGGGGGTCCATGGCGATCAGGCAGACCAGCTGCAACAGATGGTTCTGAACCATGTCGCGCAGCTGGCCCGCCTCGTCGAAGTAACCCCAGCGCCCTTCGATGCCCACTTTCTCGGCCACGGTGATCTCCACGTGGGAGATGTGGTTCTGGTTCCACTGGGTACCGAACAACGGGTTGGCGAAACGCAGGGCGATCAGGTTCTGCACCGTCTCCTTGCCCAGATAATGGTCGATGCGGTAGATGCGCGATTCGGGGAAGACCGCACCGATGGCGTCGTTGATCTCGGCGGATGAGTCGAGGTCGTAGCCGATGGGCTTCTCGACCACCACTCGGCTCGCGTCGTCGAGGCTGCCGCTGGCCTCTAGGTACCGGCAGATGTCGCCATACAGGTTCGCCCCCACCGCCAGATAGACCACCAATGGCCGTTCCGCGCCCTCCTGGCGCCACTCGCGGATCGCCGCGTAACCCTCTTCAGCGGTGAAGTCGAGCTGGCGATAGTCGAGGCGGGCCAGAAAGCGCGCCAGCGTCGCCCGGTCGAGTTCGGCCGCCTTGACGTGGGTCGCCAGTGCCGCCTCCACTTCCTTGCGGAAGGCGGCGGCATCCAGGGGCTGGCGCGCCAGCCCCAGCAGACGGGTCCCATCGGCCAGCAGCCCTTCGCGATCCAGATGGTAGAGCGCGGGATAGAGCTTGCGCTGCGACAAATCACCCAAGGCCCCGAAAAGAGCCAGATCGATCGCGGAACCGCTCTCCTCACTTGACCGCGTGGCTGCGTTCATGCCGACTCCCATCTGGTTAATTTACCAAAAAATGTACGTCATATGTACGGTATTACGCAATAATAGATGTAACTTTACCAAACAAAAAACTTTGCCTAGCGGCCCATGCTCGCATCGCTTCCCCGTGACGAGGTAGCATGTCGAGCATGATGTCGTAAAATCACCACATCCTCGGTATAGCCGAGCCGTACCGACTCCCTACCGCCCTATGGAGACACTCCGACACCATGGCCGATCACGACCTGCTGCAACGAATACGCCAGCGCCTCGACGAGCTCAATCGTTCCGAGCGCAAGGTAGCCGATGTGATTCTCGCCGATCCCGCCCGGGCAACGGGCCTGAGCATTGCCAGCCTGGCGCAGGCCGCCTCGGTGAGCGAACCCACGGTCAACCGTTTTTGTCGCAGTTTCGATGCCAAGGGCTATCCGGACTTCAAGATCAAGCTGGCCCAGAGCCTGGCCGGTGGTACGCCCTATGTCAGCCAGGCAGTGGAGCCCAGCGACGCGGCGGCGGCCTATACCGGCAAGATCTTCGGCGCCACCATCGCTGCCCTGGACCAGGCACACCGCGAAATCGATCCCGCCAAGATCGAGCGAATGGTCGACTACCTCACCCAGGCCAAGCAGATCCACTTTTTCGGCCTCGGCGCCTCCGGCGCGGTGGCCCAGGACGCCCAGCACAAGTTCTTCCGCTTCAACCTGCCGGTGACCTCCTACGTCGACGTGCTGATGCAGCGCATGATCGCCGCCGCTTGCCACACCGGTGACGTGGTGGTGGTGATCTCCTGGACGGGACGAACCCGCGAGCTGGTCGACATCGCCCGCCTGGCCCGCGAAAGCGGCGCGGTGGTACTGGGCATCACGGCTCCCGGCTCACCGCTGGCCCGGGAATGCACCGAAACGCTGGACATCCCCACCCCCGAGGACACCGACTACTACATGCCGATGACCTCGCGGATGATTCAGCTGACGCTGATCGACGTGTTGGCCACCGGGGTCACGCTGCGCCGCGGCGAGGACTTCCTGTCCCACCTGAAGAAGATCAAGGACAGCCTGCAGGAAACCCGCTACCCGGCCACGCCCCGCGGCTGAGAGGCACTCTTCCTCTTGCCTCCTCACGATGCCGCCCCGCCGGAACCCATCGGGGCGGCATCACGCTGCAGGAACCGAGCCGTGACGGCGGCTCAGAAGTCGGCGAAGACCGCGTAGATGGTCACCACCAGCAGCACCAACACAACGCCTACCGGTACGGCGCCCTTCCACGGTGTCAGATCCACCGCCTGCACGTCCTCGTGGACCCAGGCGGTCTCGCGGGGGCGCAGCTTGCCGATCAGCAGCATCATCGCCACCAGCAATACGAACACCAGGGCCACGAAGTGGAACTCGTGCATGATCACCGGCAGCTTGTCGAAGGGCGGCACGAAGTAGCCGGCGGCGATCAGCAGGCAGCCGCCCACCAGGGCGATCTTGGCTGCCATCGGCGGCACCCAACGCGTCAGCAGGCCGACCACCACCACCGCCAGGATGGGAATGAAATAGATGGCGTTCATCTTCTGCAGGTAGCCGAACAGACTCTCCTGGCCGGCCAGCAGCGGAGCGATGGTCATGGTCACCGCGGCCATGATCCAGCCGAACACCTTGCCCGACTTCACCACCTGCTCCTCGCTGGCATCCTTCTTGAGCACGCCCTTGTAGACGCCCAGGCTGAAGATGGTGGTGGTGCTGTTGAGCGCCGAGTTGAACGACGACAGGATGGCACCCACCATCACCGCGGCGAAGAAGCCGGTCAGGTAGGGCGGCAGCACGTTGAACACCAGCTCGCCGTAAGCCTCGTCGGCGCGCACGCCCTGGTCGGCGTAGAGGTGGTAGGCGATGATCCCCGGCAGCACCAGGTAGAGCGGCCCGAGCAGCTTGAGGAAGCCGGTCAGCAGAACGCCCTTCTGCCCCTCGGCCAGGGTTCTGGCGGCGAAGGTGCGCTGGATGATCTGCTGGTTGGTGGTCCAGTAGAAGACATTGATCAAGAAGACCCCGGTGAACAGGGTGAAGAAGGGCACCTGCTGCTCGGCGCCGCCGATGGAGTTGAGCTTTTCCGGGTCGCTCTCCTTGAGGATGTTCCAGCCCTCCAGCACGCCGCTGCCGTCGCTCACCGCCTGCAAGCCGAAGTAGACGATCACGAAGCCGCCGATCAGCAGGCCCACCCCATTGAGGGTGTCGGAGACGGCAACGGTGCGCAGACCGCCGAACAGCGCGTAGACGGAGCCGATGATGCCCACCACCCAGACGGTCAGCCACAGCAGCACGGTGGGCGACTGAATGCCGGTGAGGCCCTGCAGGTCGAGCATGCCCTGCAGCCCCATGGCGCCCGAATAGAGGATGATCGGCAGCAGGATCACCGCATAGGCGATCAGAAAGATGATATTGCAGATCAGCTGTGTACCCCGGTCGAAACGGATCTCCAGCAGCTGCGGCAGGGTGGCTATGCCGCTTCTCAGGAAGCGCGGCAGAAAGAAGAGCGCCAACGCCACCAGGGCTATGACCGCCACCACCTCCCAGGCCATCACACTGAGGCCGTCCGCGAAGGCGGCACCGTTGAGGCCCACCATCTGCTCGGTGGAAAGGTTGGTCATCAGCAGCGACCCGGCGATCAGCGGGAAGGTCAGCGTGCGCCCGGCAAGGAAGTAACCGCTGGTGCTCGAGTGGTCGTCGCGGCGCGTCAGGCGCCAGGTGATGAAGGCGACCAGCCCCGTGAAGAACAGGAAGGACGCCAGGGTGAGGGCGTGCATGGAAGCCTCCTTCGAGTCGGCTGTGCGGCCCGGCCGGGCAATGCTCCCGGCGAGATGCCTGAAATGTAAGATAACAAACGACATTCTAGTCAGCTGAACCGATTCATACATGAGGCCTTGGTCGCAAAAAAATCATTTATTGAAGTAAGTTTACGAACAAATGCTGCCACAGCGCCGGCCTCCGCGAATGCCACTTGCCATGGAGATGGTGCAGCGGAACAATGGCCGCTTTCCCATCGCCAAGGAGAGCCCCATGTACCGCGCTCTGGTCATCGCCATTGCCTTCGCGCTCGCCGCCCCGGCCGCAGCGGCCGAGACCTTCCGCTTCACCGCCATTCCCGACGAGGACCAGTCGCGGTTGATCGAGCGCTTCTCGCGGGTCGCCGACTACCTGGAAGAACGGCTGGACGTCGCGGTGGAGTACGTGCCGGTGAAATCCTACGGTGCGGCGGTCACCGCCTTTCGCAACGACCAGGTGCAGCTGGCGTGGTTCGGCGGTTTCTCGGGCGTGCAGGCGCGACGCCTGGTACCGGGCTCCCAGGCACTGGCCCAGGGCAGCGAAGACGACGCCTTCGTCAGCTACGTCATCGCCCACGAATCCACCGGGCTCGAGCGCAGCGACGCACTCTCCGATGAGATCGAGGGTATGACTTTCACCTTCGGCTCGCGCACCTCCACCTCGGGGCGGCTGATGCCCGAACATTTCCTGCGCGAGCGCTTCGATGGCGCCGACCCCGAGGCACTGTTCTCGCGGATCGGCTACTCCGGCGATCACTCGCGCACCATCGCCCTGGTGGAGGCCGGCACCTACGACCTGGGCGCCGTGAACTACACCGTGTGGGACGCCGCCGTCGAAGAGGGGCGCGTGGATACCGACAAGGTCAGCGTGATCTGGGAAACGCCATCCTACCCCGACTACAACTGGACCCTGCGCGGCGACGCCGACGAACGCTTCGGCGAGGGCTTCACCGAGAAAGTCCAGGCCGCCTTCCTGGAGATGAGCGACCCCGAGTTGCTCGCCTCCTTCCCGCGCGACACATTCATCCCCGCCGACAACGCCATGTACGAGCCCATCGAGAGGGTGGCGGAAGACCTCGGCCTGCTGCGCTGAGCGATCGCGACATGGAGAGCGAGCAACGCCGCCCCCTGATCGTCCTAAACGGCGAATCCCTGGGCCATGGCCGAGGCAAGCAGCATCGCGCGGTACTCCACGACCTCTCGCTCGAGCTGCACGAGGGCGAGCGGGTGGCATTGCTGGGCCCCAGCGGCGCCGGCAAATCGACGCTGCTCGCCGCCCTGCGGGCGCGACTGGGCCAGCGTGCCGCCTGGTGTCCACAACACCACGGTCTGGTGCCTCAGCTTGGCGTCTACCACAACGTCTACATGGGTCGGCTCGCCGAGCGCTCGGCGCTGGCAAACCTATGGAACCTGGTGCGCCCGCTCAAGGCACCCTGGCGCGAGATCGCCGAGCTGGCGAAGGAACTCGGCCTCGACGGCCTGCTGCGTCGTCCGGTGGGCGAGCTCTCCGGCGGCCAGCGTCAGCGCGTGGCCATCGCGCGTGCCTTCTATCAGGGACGCGCGCTGTTTCTCGGCGACGAGCCGCTGGCCAGCGTCGATCCCCACCAGGCGCTGCGCCTGCTGGCGCTGATCGAGGCGCGCCATGCCACCACGGTGGTCGTCCTGCATCATCGCGAGCTGGCGTTATCTCACTTCGACCGGGTATGGGGGCTGCGCGACGGGCACCTGGCGATCGACGCAGCGACCCGTGACCTGAGCCTCGCCGACCTCGACGCCCTCTACCCCGACGCCGACTCGTCCCCGCCAGGCACTCCGCCCACCTCCACTCCCCTCGACCTGGCCACCCTGCCCTGCGGCCGGGGAAAAGCATGAGCGAAGCCAGCATCGACGAGCGGCGCCCGGGCTGGCTGACCGGCGCCACGCCCGGCGTGCGCCTGGCGCGCCACTCGCTGACCCTGGTGGCGCTGGCGGTGGTGCTGCTGCCGCTCGCCGATCTGGCGATCCTCACGCGCGATCCCTGGGCAGAGCTCGGGCGGATGGCGCGAGGACTGGTCTGGCCGGCCTGGGGGACGCTGGAGTCGCCGTTCTCGGCACTCGGCCTCACCGTGTCGGTGGCCCTGTGGGGGACCCTAGGTGGGCTCGTGCTCGGGTTTCCCCTGGCGCTGCTGTTCACTCGCTCACGGCTGGTGCGTGCCGGCTGCGCCTTCGTGCGCGCCATCCACGAACTGTTCTGGGCCGTGCTCTTCCTGCAGGTGTTCGGGCTGTCGGCCTTGACCGCCCTGCTGGCGCTGGCCGTTCCCTACGCCGGCATCTTCGCCAAGGTCTATGCGGAGATCCTCGAGCAGACTCCCCACGCTGCGCGGGACGCTCTCGCCCCCGGCGTCGGCCGGCTGTCACGTTTCGTCTACGCCGAGCTGCCGCTGGCCTGGGCTCGCATGGCGGCCTACACCCGCTACCGCTTCGAGTGCGCCCTGCGCGCCAGCGTGCTGCTCGGCTTCGTCGGCCTGCCCACCCTGGGCTTCCACCTGGAAACGGCCTTTCGCGAGGGGCGCTACCCCGAGGCCGGGGCGCTGCTGTGGCTCTTCTATCTGCTGATCGCCAGCCTGCCCTGGTGGGGACATCGCCGGTTGATCCCCGTACTGCTGGTGGTGGGCGCCTGGCTGCTAGGCCCCTGGCCGAGCGTGGACGGCGCCCTGCTGTGGCACTTCGTATCGACCGACATCTGGCCGGCGCCGCTGCTCGCCGGCGACTGGGCCGAGCTCGTGGAGTGGGTCGTGCGCCTGCCCGAGCTGGGGCCGGCCATCGGCAACACCCTGCTGCTGGGGCTGCTCGGCACCGTGGGCGCGCTCGTCGTGGCGCTGGCGCTGTGGCCCTTGGCCTGCCGCCACTTCGGCAATCGCGCCACGCGGCTGGCCGGGCATGGCCTGCTGGTATTCCTGCGCTCCACCCCCGAGCTGATGCTGGCGTTCGTCTTCCTGCTGCTTTTAGGCCCCTCGCTGCTGCCCGCCTGGCTGGCGCTAGCGCTGCACAACGGTGCGCTGATCGCTTTCCTGGTGGCACGCCACGCCGACGCCATCCCCCCCGGCATGCCAGGGTTACCGGCCTCGGGCCGCCTCGCCTACGAGCTGCTGCCGCGGGTCTACCCGGGGCTTTTGGCGCTGCTTTACTACCGTGCCGAGGTCATCCTCCGCGAGACGGCGGTGCTGGGCATGCTGGGTGTCGCCACGCTCGGCTTCTACATCGAAGAGGGGTTCGACTATCTGATGTTCGACGTGGCGTTCTTCCTGCTGTTGATCACCGCCGCGCTGAACATCGTCGTGGATACCCTGTCGCGGCGTCTGCGCCCGCGCGAGGCCCCCATCGAGGATCCCGCTAGCCGGTAACTCGGCGCCGCGTCACTCGGCACACTCGATGCACTTGAGCACCAGCGGATCCCATTCCAGGCGTTGCTTGCCGATCCACTCGCCGCATTCGATGCATTCGCCGTACTCACCGCGCTCGATGCGCTGCAGGGCCGCGGTGATGCGTTTCAGGGCGAGCTGGCGCCGCTCCTCTTCGGCCTTGGCCATGGCCTGCCCCTGCAGGGCATCCATGCGCGACAGCCGCCCCACCGAGGTCTGGTCGAGCATCACGGTGTCTCGCGCCGAGCGGCTCGACTCGCTCTCCGCCCGTAACTCTTCACGCAAGGCATGCAGGCGCACCACCACGGCGTCCGTATCCAGTTCTGGATGGTTCATCTCATTCTCCCGTCTACGCTGGCCGGCTGAGTCCGGCATCTGCCAGTGGTGCTCAGCTGCTATCATGTAGGGCTTTGCGACCGACTGCCGCCAGCGGCCATCTTGCCACTGCACTGGAATAGCGTCATGGGTTACCGCACGCTTCTGCGCGATCACCACGGATTGCTCGGCATCGCCTTTCTGGCGATGTTCTCGTCGAGCCTGGGCCAGAGCTTCTTCATCGGCCTCTTCCAGGCTCCGATCAGCGAAAGACTGGGGCTGACCGCCGGTCAGTTCGGCACCGCCTACGCCACCGTCACGCTGGTGGCGGGGTTCGCCATGCTGCGCCTCGGGCCAACCATCGACTGGGTTTCACCACGACGCTTCGCGCTGCTGGTGCTCTCCGCGCTGACCCTCGGGGTGCTGCTGCTGACGCTCTCGCCCTGGTGGGGACTGGGACTCATCGGCCTGGGAGTCGTTCGGCTGTGTGGCCAAGGTATGTTGACTCACCTGGGCAACACTCTGGCGGGGCGCGAGTTTTCCAATCTGCGCGGGCGCGCCCTGGGGCTGGTGAGCATGGGCATCATGCTCGGCGAAACGGCACTGCCGCCGCTGATGGCCGCCCTGCTGGTGTGGCTCGGCTGGCGAGAGCTGTGGTGGCTGTTCGGCCTGGTACTGCTGACGCTGTGGGGGTACGCCATGTGGCGCGGCCCCTGGCCCCCGGCGCCGGGAAAGCGCCCCCGGCGCGGCCAACGCCGCGACGGACCGCGCCCCTTCCGCGAGCGGCGCTTCTGGCAGCTGCTGCCGCTACTGATGACCTTGCCGATCACCATGACCGGGCTGTTCATCTACCAGGCCCGGCTGACGGAAGACCTGGGCAGCAGTTTGGCGGTATATGCCCTGGCACTCACCGGCATGGGGCTGGCCAAGCTGCCCGGAGCGCTGATGGGGGGTCGCTGGGTCGACCGGCTGGGGCCGGTTCGCCTGGCCCGACTTTACCTGCTGCCCTACGCCGTGGCACTCGGCGTGGCACTCACGCTGGGCGGCAATCTCGGCGTATGGATGCTAATGGTGGGCGGCGGCCTGGCCATGGGCGCCCAGGAATCGATCGCCACCAGCCTGCTGGTGCGCATCTGGGGCGCCGAGCACCTGGGTACGGTCCGCGCCACCCTGAGTGCCGCCATGGTCTTCTCCACCGGGTTGGCGCCGGCGGTACTCGGTGTCGTTCTCGACCTGGGGGCGTCTTTCCAGTGGATCCTGGCCGGCATGCTGGCCTTTCTGGTGGGGGGCTGGTGGCTGTCGCAGGGCGTGCTCATCCACTGCAGGGCGAGATCAGACTAGCAGCAACGTACAGAGAGCCGGCTCTCATGGCTCCGCCTCGGCAAGCACGACGCAGTCTCGACCGCTGCGCTTGGCGACATAGAGGGCATCGTCGGCGCGCTTGATCAAAGCATCGGCTGTTTCGCCCGACTGGAAGAGGGCAAGCCCGGCCGAGCAGGTCTGGCCAAAGGAGACTCGCTTGCGCAGCCGCTCGAGTACTACCTGACACTGGGTAGTGTCGGTATCGGGAAGGAGAACGACGAACTCCTCGCCGCCAAACCGGGCCAGCACATCCTGGTTGCGAAGCGTTTTCTGCCAGCCGGCCACCATCTCCTGGAGAAGCACATCTCCAGCCGAATGCCCGTGGGTATCGTTGTAGCGCTTGAAATAGTCCAGATCGAGAAAGGCCAAGCCCAGTGAGGAGTCATTGCGCTCGGCACGGGCCATCTCCCTTGCCATCTGCTGTTCGAGATGGCGACGATTGGCGGCACCGGTCAGCGGATCGGTGCGGGCAAGCGTCTCCAGGGCCCGGGCCTGGTGATGTGTTCTCTTCAGCAGACCGGCCATGCGCCACATGACCAGTAGAAAGAGGAGAATCGAGCCGATAGCAGCCACGCGCACGACATCCATCTCCGATCCGGAGGCAAAGAGCATCACCATGGGCACGAGCACCGATGCCGTGCCAAGGACATAGAGCCGCCGCATCGACAGCTCGGCGTCGCAGGTGTGGGAGCGCGGCTTGACCTTGGCCGAGGGATGCCATGCCGCTGCCGTGAAGAGCGCATAGGCCACCAGCCACAAGCTGTCGACAAGGCCACCCGGAGCGTACCAGCCCAAGGAATTGCCCTGGGCATAGAGAATATCGGCCAGCAAATAGGCAAGCATTCCCATGAGCAGCAGGAAGTGCGCCCAAATGCGGGTCCGCTGCAGAAATACCAACCGCAGGATCAACGGCAGCAGGATGAGGTCCGCCACGGGATAACCGGCTGAAACCAGCAGCTGTACCAAGGCGAGCTCGGGATCATAGCTGTGGGGGGCAATCAGCAAGGCCCAGGCCAGCACGGCCGCCGATATGCCCACAATGAGCGCATCTCCCAGCGCTTCATCATCCCTACCGTGACGCCCAACTTGCCATAGCGCGATCCCGAACAGGGGGTAGACGGCTAGATAGAAAAGATCGGCAAGCGACGGAAAGGGCTCCAGGCCTTGCAGATCAAGCCAGTACCAGATGCCATGCCCTGTGGCGGCCAGGGCTAGTGCACCCGCGATGAGCCCCCAGGCAAGCGGCGAGAAGAGCTGGCGACGAAAACGCACGGCAATGCAGATACTGCCCGCCGCAAGGGCAGTGGCGAAAATATAGAGAGCGCTGGCAAGCCTGCCGTAGGGAAGCAGGACATACGAAATGGCCAGGGCGATTTGCACTCCGAGAAGCAACAACCAGCCCGATCCTGCATTGTCGACGTACCAAGCCTTCAGGCGCTTATCGATGAGCTGGACGTGGTTCAATGCCTTGTCCTGTCAAGGTAATTAGCGGGCTGCAAACCAAGGCGGATTGCAGCTCTCTAAGCCTGAGAAACGGAGCCGTTGCCGGTAGGCTCGGCACCCGGCCCGCGACCGACTGAGGGGGTGCATCAACGCAACAGCAGCACCGGCACGCTGGCCCTGCGCAGCATCGCCGTGGTGGTGCTGCCCACCAGCAGATGGCGAATCCGCGAGTGGCCATAGGCGCCCATCACCAAGAGGTCGATGTCGTGCTCCGCCTGATAGCCGCGCAACGTGGCTTCCACCTCGCCGGCACGGATCGCCCCCTCGGCGTCGTGACCGGCCTCGCGCAGCGTGGCCAGCGCCCAGTCGAGCTGCGAACGGTTGTCGCCCGTCTCGGCACCGACGATCACCACGTGTACGACCACTCCTGCGAACAGCGGACTCTTGGCCAGCATCTCCACCCCCTTGCGGGTGGTCTTGCTACCGTCGAAGGCGATCATCACCCGCTCGGGCCGCCGAAACGTCTCCGGCACCATGAGGATCGGCCGGTGCAGGGTCCGCACCACCCGCTCCAGGTTGGAGCCCAGATGCTCGCTGGCCTGGTGAGCCGTCTCGCCGCGCTTGCCCACCACCAGCAGGCGAGTCTCGCGCTCGAGCTCTTCGAGGGTCTCCACCAGGGTGCCGTTGCGCTGACGGGTGGCGGGCGATGCCACGCCGTCCGCCACGGCCCGCTCCTTGGCCGCCTTGAGCATCAGCCGGCCCTGCTCCTGGGCCACCTTGGCGCGCCGCTCGTCGAGACTCGCCAGCTCTTCCAGCAGATGCTCCCGCGAACCCAGGCCGATGTTGCCGGAAAGATCCGCCTCGGCTGTCTGGGGGTGATTGTCGACCACGTGCAGGAAAGTCAGCGGCGCGTCGAGCGCCAGGCTGGCCCAGGCCGCGTAGTCGCATACCCCTTCGGAAAACTGCGAGCCGTCGATGGCGGCCATTACCTGTTCTGTCATTGAGTGCTGTCCTGGCTGGCGTTGCGTGTTATCGCGATGTGTCACCCTTGGTTTTCTACCGCATCGGGGTGAGCTTGCCTAGGACATGGATCAACGAACCCCAGGTCGGAACCGACTAGCGCTGCAGGTGGGCCACCAGAGCATCGGCGAAGGTATCGGTGGTACCGCTTCCCCCCATGTCCGGGGTCACCTGGTCGCGGGCCGAATCCAGCACTTCGCGGATGGCACCGCGAATCCGCGCTCCCTTGTCCACCATGTTCAGGTGGTCGAGCATGTCGGCAGCCGCCAGCAGCAAGGCGCAGGGGTTGGCGATCTTCCTGCCGGCGATGTCGGGTGCCGAGCCATGGACCGCCTCGAAGATGGCGGCATCGGCACCGATGTTGGCACCGGGCGCCAGTCCCAGGCCGCCCACCAGCCCCGCACACAGGTCGGAGAGGATGTCGCCGAACAGGTTGGTGGTGACGATGACGTCAAACTGCTGGGGGTTCATCACCAGCTGCATGCAGGCATTGTCGACGATCATCTCCTGGAATTCGATCTCGGGATAGTCGCCGGCCACCTCGCGGGCTACGTCGAGGAACAGCCCCGAACTGGTCTTGATGATGTTGGCCTTGTGCACTGCGGTGACCTTCTTGCGGCCACGCTGCCGTGCCAGCTCGAAGGCGTAGCGGACGATGCGCTCGGAACCCTGGCGGGTGACGCGGATGGTGGACAGCGCTGTATCGCCATCGTCGGTGACGCTCTGCCCTTCGGAGAGATAGGCGCCCTCGGTGTTCTCGCGCACCGTGATCAGGTCGATATCATCGTAGCGCGAACGGGTGCCCGGGAAGCTGATCGCCGGGCGCACGTTGGCGTAGAGGTCGAAGTGGCGACGTAGCTGCACGTTGATCGAGGAGAAACCCTTGCCCACCGGCGTGGTCAGCGGCCCCTTCAGGGCGATACGATGCTTCTCGATCGCCGCCAGCGTCTCGGCCGGAATCAGCGTGCCGTGATGCTCCAGAGCGGTCAGCCCGGCATCGAAGAATTCATAGGTCAGATCGCAGTCCAGCGCATCGAGCACGCGCAGCGTGGCGTCCATGATTTCCGGGCCGATGCCGTCGCCTTTCAATACCGCTATCGTTTGACTCACCGTGGTACCTCGTCGAATTTGAGTGGATGGGATCGAACTCCAGGCCTCTGGCCATGTGTGACGTGCAGACGATGATACCCTGGCCGAAGGCAAGACTTCTCTCCCCCAGTAGTTGCAGGCGTTCGAATTCGCCATCGAGCGCCACGAAGTCTTTCTGCGCCTGCTCCTGGGTCTTGCCGACCATGTCCAGGGTCGTTGGCGGCATACCGCCACCGGCAGAGAATGGGCTTATCGCAACAGCAGTACCGACTGCTCGGCCTGGCGCAGCATCGCCGTGGTGGTGCTGCCCACCAGCAGATGGCGAATCCGCGAGTGGCCATAGGCGCCCATCACCAAGAGGTCGATGTCGTGCTCCGCCTGATAGCCGCGCAACGTGGCTTCCACCTCGCCGGCACGGATCGCCCCCTCGGCGTCGTGACCGGCCTCGCGCAGCGTGGCCAGCGCCCAGTCGAGCTGCGAACGGTTGTCGCCCGTCTCGGCACCGACGATCACCACGTGTACGACCACTCCTGCGAACAGCGGACTCTTGGCCAGCATCTCCACCCCCTTGCGGGTGGTCTTGCTACCGTCGAAGGCGATCATCACCCGCTCGGGCCGCCGAAACGTCTCCGGCACCATGAGGATCGGCCGGTGCAGGGTCCGCACCACCCGCTCCAGGTTGGAGCCCAGATGCTCGCTGGCCTGGTGAGCCGTCTCGCCGCGCTTGCCCACCACCAGCAGGCGAGTCTCGCGCTCGAGCTCTTCGAGGGTCTCCACCAGGGTGCCGTTGCGCTGACGGGTGGCGGGCGATGCCACGCCGTCCGCCACGGCCCGCTCCTTGGCCGCCTTGAGCATCAGCCGGCCCTGCTCCTGGGCCACCTTGGCGCGCCGCTCGTCGAGACTCGCCAGCTCTTCCAGCAGATGCTCCCGCGAACCCAGGCCGATGTTGCCGGAAAGATCCGCCTCGGCTGTCTGGGGGTGATTGTCGACCACGTGCAGGAAAGTCAGCGGCGCGTCGAGCGCCAGGCTGGCCCAGGCCGCGTAGTCGCATACCCCTTCGGAAAACTGCGAGCCGTCGATGGCGGCCATTACCTGTTCTGCCATGTCAGTGTCCCCCCATCAGTTTCTCGACGGCCTCGGGGTCGTCATGCACGGCATAGCGGTCGACGATGGTGGCACTGGCTTCGTTGAGACCGATCATATCCACCTCGGTACCCTCGCGGCGGAACTTGATCACCACACGATCCAGCGCCTGCACGGCGGTGATGTCCCAGAAGTGCGCCCGCGACAGGTCGATGGTGACGGTCTCGACGGACTCCTTGAAGTCGAAGGCGGCGCTGAAACGCTCGGAGGAGGCGAAGAACACCTGCCCCACCACCGTGTAAACACGACGGCTGCCCTCTTCGGCTTCCTCGCTGCCGATGTAGAGAATGTTGCCCACTTTGTTGGCGAAGAACATGGCCGCCAGCAGCACGCCGACGAAGACGCCGATGGCCAGGTTGTGGGTGCCCACGGTGACCACCACCGTGGCCAGCATCACCAGGTTGGTGCTCATCGGATGCTGTTTGAGATCCTTGACGGAGCTCCAACTGAAGGTGCCGATAGCCACCATGATCATTACCGCCACCAGTGCCGCCATGGGAATCTGCGACACCCAGTCGGCCAGGAAGACCACCATCAGCAGCAGTGCCACGCCGGCAATCAGCGTCGACATCCGCCGCCGACCGCCCGACTTGATGTTGATCACCGACTGGCCGATCATCGCGCAACCCGCCATGCCGCCTAACAGGCCGGCACCGATGTTGGCGATGCCCTGGCCCTTGCATTCGCGGTTCTTGTCGCTCTTGGTGTCGGTCAGATCGTCGATGATGGTGGCAGTCATCATCGACTCCAGCAGGCCCACCACGGTCAGCATCAGCGAAGTGGGCAGGATGATCATCAACGTCTCGAGATTGAGCGGCACCTCCGGCCACAGGAACACCGGCAGACTGTCGGGCAGCTCGCCCATGTCGCCGACGCTGCGGATCTCCATACCGGTGGCCATGTAGACGGCAGTGAGCGCCACGATGCACACCAGCGGCGAGGGAATCGACTTGCCGATCACCGGCACGTAGGGGAAACCGTAGATGATCGCCAGGCCGGCCAGCGTCATGGCGTAGACGTGCCAGGTGACGCCGGTCAGTTCCGGCAACTGAGCCATGAAGATCAGGATCGCCAGGGCATTGACGAAGCCCGTGACCACCGAGCGCGACACGAAGCGCATCAGATCGGCGAGCTTGAGATACCCGGCGATGATCTGGAAGACGCCGGTGAGCAGGGTGGCGGCCAGTAGATACTCGAGACCATGCTCCTTGACCAGGGTGATCATCAGCAGCGCCATGGCGCCGGTGGCAGCCGAGATCATCCCGGAACGTCCGCCGGTGAAGGCGATGATCACGCAAATGGCGAAGGAGGCGTAGAGCCCCACTTTGGGATCGACGCCGGCGATGATCGAGAAGGCGATCGCCTCGGGAATCAACGCCAGGGCGACGACGATGCCCGACAGGGTGTCGCCCTTGAGGTTGGAGAACCAACTCAGTTTCATTTTTTCGTACATGCTACGGTCCAGTCAGGGGGGGGGTTATCGTGTCTTGCAAGGCCGGTGCCATATCGCGAGCGTGCCGGCTGACGCCCAGCGTCAGCGCATCGCCAGTCAGCCAAGGCAACCGGAGCGACAACGTAATGCCTGGTTCCGACACCGACGTGGCGTCGCAAGGCGAAGAAGAGGAAGGTGCGCTAGGGCGGCGTGGCCAGCCCGGCGGAAGGTATTGTCACGAGAAAAAGAATCCCTTGCTCAGTCATGGCGAAGCGGATATAGACGAAAGTCAAAGTTCCGCTCACGACAAGAGCGCGAGAGTCTAGCAGAGATCATGCTGCAGCGCACCCTGGCGCAGCCGGCGTTCCAGACGACGCTCGTAGAGCCCCTTGGCGACGAGCGTGCCGAGCACCAAAGCGCCACCGACGAAGGCGATGGGCGCCGGGCGCTCGCCCAGCAGCCACCACACCCAGAGCGTGCCCGCCACCACCTCGAGCAGCATCAGTAGCCCCACTTCGGCCGCCGGTAGATAGAGCGGCCCACGCTGGATCAGCGTGAAGCCCAGCGGCAACAACAGCAGACACAGCAACACCAGCCAAACCAGGCTGTCGGCCGGCGGGAGCTGCAAACCGTCGGCCAGGCTGCCGAACGCTGCCGCCCCGCCCGCCACGATCAGGCCGGAAAGGGTCAGCATGGGGCTCATGTCGATACCCGGCCGGGTGCGGCACAGAGTGAAGTTGGCGGCCAGACCCGTCGCCGCCAGCAAGGCGAAGGCGTTGCCGATCCACGAGCCGCTGCCGGCGTCGTCGAGCACGATCAACGACGTACCCAGCAGGCACAGCCCGATGGCCAGCCAGGTGCGCCGGGGCAGACGTTCGTGAAGAAACAGACGCGACAGCAGCGCGGCGATCAGTGGTGCCCCGGCCAGGATCATCAGCACGTTGCCACCCTTGGTGTACTGGTTGCCCAGCACGAAGCCGAAGGTGGAGGCGCTAAACAGCAGCGCCACGCCGATGCCGGTCCAGCCGCAGCGCCGATAGGCCGCCATAAAGCCGCGCCCATGGCGCAGCGCGACGATGGCGATGAATCCCAGGGCGGTGAGCAGGCCACGCCATACCAGGATCTCGGCATCGGGCAGGCCGATCACCTTGATCAGCAGAGCGTCGGGAGAAATGATCAGGGCACCGCCGCCGGTCATCAGCAGACCCTGCTGGCGGTGCGACAACCAGTGCGTCAAGGCGACCTCGCATGCCGGTGAGTCGCCTCAGAGTGCCAGAACATGGGCACGCTGCCCATCAGGCATCGTCATCACTCGCCTTGGGTGACGCCTTGCCAACCTTGGCGGCGCGCATGTCGCGGAATGCTTCCATCAGATCGATGGGCAGCGGAACGACGATGGTGGACGCATTCTTGTTGCTCATGTCGCTCATGGTCTGCAGATAGCGCAGTTGCAACGCGGCGGAGTTCTCGGACATGACGTTGGCCGCCTCGACCAGCTTCTGCGAGGCCTGCAGCTCGCCCTCGGCATGGATCACCTTGGCACGCCGCTCACGCTCGGCCTCGGCCTGGCGGGCGATGGCGCGAATCATGCTCTCGTCGAGGTCGACGTGCTTGATCTCCACGTTGGCCACCTTGATGCCCCAGCCCTCCGCCGAGGCGTCGATGATCTCCTGGATGTCATCGTTGAGCTTGTCGCGTTCGGAGAGCATCTCGTCGAGGTCGTGCTTGCCGAGCACCGAACGCAGCGTGGTTTGCGCCAGTTGGCTGGTGGCATTGACGAAGTGCTCTACCTGGATGATGGCCTTCTCCGGATCCACCACCCGGAAGTAGATCACCGCGTTGACCTTGACGGTGACGTTGTCCTGAGAGATCACGTCCTGCTCCGGCACGTCCATGGTGATCACCCGCAGGTCGACCACCTCCATCTTCTGGATGCCGGGAATGATGATGATCAGCCCCGGCCCCTTCACCGCCTGAAAGCGGCCGAGAAAGAACACCACGCCGCGCTTGTACTCGGGCAGAATGCGGATCGACGCCGCAATCAGCATGAGCAGCAGTACGACGGGAACGAGATAGGAAATCATCATGGCTGCGTCTCCCTATGAATCATCAACGGTCGGACCAGTGAGCCGTCACTCATCCGTGCGGCGCTCGGCGTCTTCCAGGGGCTCGACATCGACGGTGAGGCCGTCGATGCCCACTACCCGCACCGCTTGCCCCCGGCGCAACGGCTGGGTACTGCGTGCATTCCAACGCTCGCCGTGCAGTCGCACGTGGCCCTGGCCCTCGAAGTCTTCCAATACCTTGGCTTCACTCTCCACCAGCTCCTCCTGGCCGGTGCGCACCGGTCGGCGCCGCAGCCCGATGAAACGGGTCATCACCCACAGCATCAAGCCAGCCGCCAGCAGAGCCACGCCGCCGATCAGCGGCAGCGAGATGTTCAAGTTGTCTGCGTCCATCAGTATCACCGATCCGAACACGAAGGCAGCGATGCCGCCAATGCCAAGGATGCCGAAGCTGGGCATCAGGGCTTCGCCGACGATCAGCGCCAGCCCCACCAGAATCAACGCCAGTCCGGCATAGTTGACCGGCAGCACCTGGAATGCGAACAGTGCCAGCAACAGGCAGATGATGCCGATGGTACCGGGCACCAGGCTGCCCGGGTTGGACAGCTCGAAGATCAACCCGTAGAAGCCGATGATCATCAGGAAATAGGCCACGTTGGGGTTGGTGATCACCGAGAGCAGTTGGGTGCGCCAGTCGGGATCGAAGCGCTCGAGCGTCAGCTCGGCGGTGTCCAGTGTCCGCTCGCCGCGCTCCATCACCACCGTACGGCCATCGATCTGCTCGAGCAGATCCCCGATGTCGCGAGCCGTCACATCGATGACGCCCTGTTCCAGAGCCTCGCTGGCGGTGAGGTTGACAGCCTCGCGCACCGCTTCCTCCGCCCAGTCGGCATTGCGACCGTGGCGCTCGGCCAGCGAGCGGATGTAGGAGACGGCGTCCTCCAGCACCTTGCGCTCCATGGCCGTCTCGCCGCGGCGGGGTTGGTCTTCGGTCGCATCACCGCCTTCCGGCTCGGCAGCCTCGTCGTCGCCGTTGGCCTGCTGATCCTCGGTGGACTCGTCGCCACTCTCCTCCTCACCGCCTCCCAGGCCGGGCAGGCCACCGCCGCCCATCTGCACCGGCGTCGCCGAGCCGAGATGCGTGGCTGGCGCCATGGCCGCCACATGGCTGCCATAGAGCAGGTAGGTGCCGGCGCTGGCAGCCCGCGCGCCACTCGGCGAGACGTAGATCGCCACGGGCACGCTGGCGTTGAGCATGGCGGTGATCATGTCACGCATGGAGGCATCCAGGCCCCCCGGCGTATCCATTTCCACCACCACCAGTTCGGCATCGCGCTCGGCGGCTCGTGCCAGGCCGCGCTTGAAGTAATCGCTGGTAGCCGGGCCGATGGCCCCCTCGACGGTCATCACCAGGGCGACGCGCTCATCCTGCTGGGCATGGCTCTGCCAGGCCGCTAACCCGCCCACCAACAGGCACAGCAAACTGAGAAGCAGCAACAGGCAGTGGCGGACATTGTCTGCACGTGCGCTCATGAAGCCCGATCCTCCCATGGCGACCGCCCGAATCGGCCCTTTGCAAAAGACAGCCGCTGACGTGGACTGGTTCAGCTTATTCTTATTTCAGCCTAGCAGGCCGTCGACGTTATCGCCGACTGACACCAGCGACAAAAGACCCGGTGCCAGTGACACCGGGAAGCGGGCAACCGCCCAGGAGGTTCAAAGGTCGTGCGGCTCACCGGCGAAGCGTTTCTGCACTTCGACCATGTAGGCGGCCAACGACGTCAATTCCTCGCTGCCCCAGGCCAGCGGCTCGGCTTCCATGGGAGCGACCATACAGATTTGGGTCATCTCGTCGGCATGCACCTGGTCCATGCCGAACTGGTTGCTGGCCATCGCAACCTCATGGGGAAAGGGCTGTTCGAAGGTATCGTTGTAGCCCATGTCGTTGCCATCGCTGCCATGACAGCTGGCACAAGCAAGGCCGTTACTGCTCAACGAGGTGTCGTAGTAGAGCTCTTCACCGCGCGCGAGCAGCTCGGCGTCATTGCCGCCGGTTTCCTCATAGCCGGGACTGTAGTCAGCGGGACGCGCCACATCGGCATTCGAGCCGCCTTCTGCCTCTCCTTCTGCTTCTGCCTCGCCTTCTGCTTCGCCCTCGGCCTCACCTTCTGCCTCGGCTTCACCTTCGCCAGCCCCTTCTGCTTCTGCCTCCGCTTCGGCGCCGCCTTCGGCATGATTGCTGGCCAACAGCAGGGAATCTGCGCCGAGCGGAGCCCTCGCCGTGTCACCGGCCGTGGCCTGCAGGGCCGTTCCTCCTGCCACCAGGAGCAGGGCGGGTGCAGTATAGGCGACCTGTCGACTCAAGCGTCCCAGCAGCTTGCGACGTTTGTCGTCATGATATGACATAGTGGTTCTCCTCCATGGCTCCCAAAGGGTTGTTGGGATTCTCGATGACAGCCAGGGTCATGGTTACCGCTGCAGCTCAGCGGTATGCCTTGGTAGGCGATGTTCGGCGAAACCTTACAAGGACGGACGGAAAGCCGCGCTGTAAGGAATGCCGGCTCGACGCGACAATCTTCACACCCCAGCTTGCGACCCACTCGAGGAACCCCATGACGGAGACCGCCACCTGCGCCCAAGCCATGACGCGTGACGATATCTGCAACCGATTGGAGCAGGCTCTGGCCGCACAGGGGTATCGACAGGATGTGCAGGGCCTGGCGTTGATGGCCGACACCGGTCTGGCGCACCACCATCTGTGGCTCGCCCGTGGCGGCGATGACTGGGTGGCGCGACTGCCCAAGCAGAGCCAACTGGGCCTGGATGTCCATGCCAACCTGGACTACCAGGCCGCCTGCTTCGAACGCGCCGGTCGCTGCGGCCATACCCCGGCACTGCACGGCCTGCTCACGCCCTCGGCGGCACTGCCCCGCGGCGGCCTGCTGGTCAGTGCCGTGCGCGGGCGCGCCGCCCGATTGCCTGACGACTTGCCGGCCATCGCCGAGGCGCTGGCCGCCCTGCACGACCTGCCGCTTCCGCCAAGCGATGAGCGCGCCCCGCTAATGGCGCCGGACGACCCTTGGGTCGCCATGCGCGAGGAGGTCGAGGCCCAAGCCGAGTTCCTCGGCGAAGCCGACCTATCCTCTGCCGTGGTATCGACGGTGCAGGCCGAGCTGGCCGCGCTGCCGCCCCTGCTTGGCAATAGCGAAACGGCCCAGCCACGCCTGATCAGCTTCGACGCCCACCCCGGCAACTTCCTGATCCGAGACGACGGAAGCGCCGTGCTCGTCGACCTGGAGAAGTGCCGCTACGGCCTGCCCGGCTTCGACCTGGCGCATGCCAGCCTCTACACCTCCACCACATGGGACGTTGCCAGTCACGCCGTGCTGAGCGTCGATCAGGTAGCCGCCTTCTATCGTCGCTGGATGAGCGATACCGGCCTTTCCGACACGACCAGCCTGCTGGCCTGTCGCCGCGCCATGTGGCTCTGGTCGCTCACCTGGTGTGCTAAATGGCACGCCAGCCATGCCCGCGCCCGCGATGCCGAGGCCCACGGCGAGGACTGGTCCGCCGAGCTCAGCGATGCCGCGCTGATCGCCCATGTGCGCGACCGGGTCGAGCATTACCTGTCGCTCGCCACCATCGATCACGTCCGGCGCGAGTTCGACGCGCTGGCCAACGCCCTGGAAAAGGACACCTGACATGCCCCGCCTGCTTGCCACCCCCACCCTGTCTCGTGCCGCCCTGCTGGCCGGCCTCGTGCTGGCCATGCCTGCGGTTGCCAGCCCCGATCTCGACGATTGGAACGCCGTGCGCGACGCGGCACGCGGCCAGACGGTCTACTGGAACGCCTGGGGCGGCGATACGCGCACCAACGGCTACATAGACTGGGTGGCCGAACGCATGGCCGAGGAGCACGACATCGAAGTGGTGCACGTCAAGGTCGACGACACCAGCACTGCCGTCTCCCGAGTGCTGGCCGAGAAGTCGGCGGGCAACGTCACCGACGGCAGCATCGACCTCATCTGGATCAACGGCGAGAACTTCGCGGCCATGAAGGAGCACGACCTGCTCTACGGCCCCTTCGCCGAGGCATTGCCCCACTTCGCCCTGACGCGTCCGGACGCCAATCCGGAGATGGTCACTGACTTCACACTGCCTACCGAAGGGTACGAGTCGCCCTGGGGCAAGGCGCAGATCACCTTCTACTACGACAGCGAGGAAGTCACGACGCCACCGGCCAGCATCGAGGCACTGCTCGACTGGGCCGAAGCCCACCCCGGGCGCTTCACCTACCCGCGGATTCCCGACTTCACCGGCAGCACCTTCCTCAAGCAGGCCCTGATCGCCCTGACCGACGAGCGCGAAGCCCTCTACGCACCGGTCGAGGAGAGCGACTTCGAGGCGGCAACGGCCCCGCTGTGGGACTACCTCGACGCCCTCCACCCCCACCTGTGGCGCAGCGGCCGCCAGTTCCCAAGCTCGGGGCCGGAGCTGCGCAGCCTGATGGGCGACGGCGAACTGGCGCTGGCCTTCACCTTCTACCCCTCGGAGCCGGCTGCCGCCGTGGCCGACTACGAGCTACCGGAGAGCACGCGCAGCTACGTGCTGGACGAAGGCACCCTGGGCAACGTGCACTTCGTGGCGATTCCCTTCAACTCCCCCCACAAGGCCGGCGCCCTGGTGCTGGCCGACTTCCTGCTCTCACCGAAGGCCCAGGCCCACAAGCAGGATATCGACGTGTGGGGCGACCGCACCGTGCTCGACGTTGCCCACCTGGACGCAGACACCCAGGCGCTGTTCGAGGTCGATGACAGCAACCCGGCCATGCTGCCCGCCGACGCGCTGCAGAAGACGTTGCCCGAACCGCACCCCAGTTGGATGACGGCCCTGCAGGACGCTTGGCAGGCACGCTACGTCGACGAATGATCGAGCCAGTCAACTCCGACACACACTGACGCCATGCTGCTGCGCCTGACTCCCGCGCTGATCGTCACCCTGCTGGTCGGGCCCATCGTGGCCGGCGTGGGCATGGTGCTGCTGCCGGCTTTCGGCTACCTGCCGGCGCTGGGTGGCGATGCCCTGAGCCTGGCGCCGTGGCGAGAGCTTTTCGCTCAGCCGGGCCTGGCGCATTCGGTGGCAGTGAGTTTTACCAGCGGCCTGGTCACCACCGCAGTATCGCTGGCGATCGTGCTGCTGTTTCTGGCCGGCACCTCGGGCTCGCGACTCGACCGCTGGCTGCGCCGCCTGGTATCGCCGCTGCTGTCGGTACCGCACGCCGCGGCGGCCTTTGGCCTGGCCTTTCTGATCGCTCCCTCGGGGCTGGTGGCGCGCCTGCTGTCGCCCGGCATCACCGGCTGGGAGCGGCCGCCCGACTGGCTCATCGTTCAGGATCCCTGGGGGCTTTCGCTGATGGCGGGGCTGATTCTCAAGGAGATCCCCTTCCTGCTGCTGATGAGCCTGGCCGCCCTACCCCAGCTCGAAGTGCCGCGGCGCGTGGCCATGGCCCGCTCGCTGGGCTACCGCCCCACCCTGGCCTGGCTCAAGGTCGTCGCCCCGGCGCTGTATCCGTTGATCCGCCTGCCCGTCTACGCGGTCATCGCCTTCGCCTCCTCGGTGGTGGACGTGGCAATGATCCTCGGCCCCACCCTGCCGCCGACGCTTGCCGTATCGATCCTCGAGTGGTTCAACGACCCCGATCTCTCCCACCGCTTTCTCGCCTCTGCAGGCGCCGCGCTACAGCTCGGCGTGACCCTGGCGGCGCTCGCCGGCTGGTGGGGGCTGGAGTGTCTGGCCAGGCGGCTGGGACGGCGCTGGATCGACGCTGGCCAACGCCGGCGCGGCGAGCGCTGGCTGCGTCTCTCGGGAAAAGGTGCCCTGCTCATGAGCACCCTCACTGCCGGCCTGGGCCTCGGTGGCCTGGCCCTCTACTCTGCGGCCGGTTTCTGGCGCTTCCCCGATGCCCTGCCCGACACGCTGACGCCCCGGCACTGGCTCGGCACGCTGCCCTCGCTGGGCGGGCCGGTGAGCACCACCCTCATCATCGCGGCCAGCGCCACACTGCTCGCCCTGTTGCTCGCCCTGGCGGCGCTGGAGAACGAGCAACGCAGCGGCAAGCACCCTGCCGAAGGGCGACTGCTCTCAGCCCTGTCGCTGCTCTATCTGCCGCTGATCGTGCCGCAGATCGCCTTTCTGTTCGGCCTGGTAGTACTGCTGGAGAGTCTGGAGGCGCGGGCACGGATGGCACTGGTGATCTTCGGCCACTTGCTGTTCGTGCTGCCCTACGTCTTCCTGTCGCTGGCCGAGGCCTATCGCCGCTTCGATCCGCGCTGGTCGCAGCTCGCCCGGACCCTAGGCCGCTCCCCCAACGCCACCTTTTGGCGGATACGCCTGCCCATGCTGTTGGCACCGGTACTCACTGCTGCGGCAGTTGGCCTGGCGGTCAGCATCGGCCAGTATCTACCCACCCACCTGCTCGGCGCCGGACGCATCACCACCGTGACCACCGAGGCCGTGTCGCTGGCTTCCGGCGCCAACCGCCGGGTGATCGGCGTGTGGGCGCTGGTCCAGGCCAGTCTGCCGCTGCTGGGTTTCGTGATTGCCATCGGCGTGCCCCGCTTGCTCTGGGCACGCCGCCGCGGATTGCAAGGAGCCCCATGACTTCCCATCGCCTCGACCTGGAGAACATCGACATCCGCCTCGACGGTCAGCCGCTGGTTGCGCTCGATGCCACCATCGGTCCCGGCGAGGTGCTCACCGTGATGGGCCCGTCGGGTTCCGGCAAGTCGACCCTGCTGTCCTTTGTGGCGGGATTTCTCGACCCGGCTTTCGAGGCCCGGGGGCGCGTGCTGCTGGCCGGCCGTGACCTCACCGAACTGCCCGCCGAGGAGCGTGGCATCGGACTGCTGTTCCAAGATCCACTGCTCTTTCCGCATCTTTCGGTAGCCGGCAACCTGCGCTTCGGCATGCCGCGCCATACGCCCGAGAAGTCACGGCGTATCGACCGGGCGCTCGACGACGTGGGCCTCGCGCGCTTCGGCGGCCGCGACCCGGCGACACTCTCCGGCGGGCAGAAGGCAAGAGTCGCACTGATGCGCCTGCTGCTCTCGACACCCTGTGCAGTGCTGCTCGACGAGCCCTTCTCCAAGCTCGATACGCATCTGCGCCAGGAGATGCGCGAACTGGTGTTCGACCACCTGCGCCAGGCCGGACTGCCCAGCCTGCTGGTCACCCACGACCGCAACGACGCCGCGGCGGCCCGAGGGCGAGTCATCGAGCTGGGACAATGACGCCAGGCGCTCACTCCCCTGCCGCTTCGGTGGCAATGGCCGTCAAGGCATCGCCAACTTGGCCATGCTGTAAGGGAACGCCATCGGCAACGACACCATCCTGAAGGCCACACCGAAGAGACACCATGAAGCAACCCCGACTCAGCGTGATCATTCCCACCCTGAACGAAGCCGATGGCATCGAGGCAACGCTTGCCGCCCTGCTCGGCCTGTGGGGCTGTGGGGTGGAAGTCGTCGTGGTCGACGGCGGCAGCCAAGACGCCACCGTGGTGCTGGCTCGCCCCCTTGCCTCGCAGGTGATCGAATCCCCTCCCGGTCGGGCACGGCAGATGAATGCCGGCGCCCGTGCCAGCCATGGCGAGCGCCTGCTGTTCCTGCATGCCGATACCCGGCTGCCCAAGCGGGCCGACCGACAGGTGGAACGAGCCCTGGCCGGGTCGCACTGCTGGGGGCGCTTCGACGTGCGCCTGGCCGGTCGTCACCCTCTGCTGCCGATCATCGCCTTCGCCATGAACCGGCGCTCGCGACTGACCGGTATCGCCACCGGCGATCAGGCGCTGTTCATGACCCGCGAGGCTTACGAGGTCGTCGGCGGCTTTCCCGAACAACCGCTGATGGAGGACATCGCCATGTCGCAGCGACTCAAGCGTCTGTCGCGCCCCGCCTGCCTGCGCGCCAGGGTTACCACCTCGGGGCGACGCTGGGAACTGCACGGCGCATGGCGCACCATCCGGCTGATGTGGCGACTGCGCTGGCGCTACTGGCGCGGCGAAACGCCGGAGGCTCTGGCGCGCGAGTATCGTCATGTCCGCTGATCGAAGCCCCTTTCCACTGGCCATACTGGCCAAGGCGCCGCTGCCCGGCCGGGTCAAGACACGGCTGATCCCGTCAATGGATGCCGAGGCCGCCGCCGGCCTGCATGAACGCCTACTGCGCCACACCCTCGAGCAGGCTCTCCAGGCCACCCCGGCGCCATGCATCACGCTGTGGACGGCGCTGAATCATGCCCATCCGCTTTTCCACGAGCTGGTCAGCCGCTATGCCATCGCGCAGAAAGCGCAACCCGAGGGCGACCTCGGCCAGCGCATGCATCATGCCCTGGCCGCCATGAGCGGGCCGGGGCTGATCGTCGGCAGCGACTGTCCCGTGCTCACTCCCACCCTGCTGCGGCGCTGCTGGCAGGCACTGGCGAGTGCCGATGTCGTCTGCCTGCCCGCCGAGGATGGCGGCTACGGCCTGATCGGCTCGCGGCACGCCGAACCGCGACTGTTCGACGGTATCGACTGGGGCACGGACAGAGTCATGGCCCAGACGCGCCAGCGGATCGGTACGCTGGGCTGGCGATTGGCCTGCCCCGCCACGGTGTGGGACGTGGACCGCCCCGAGGACGTCGAGCGTTGGCAGCGCGAGGAGCGCCTTGCCGAAGAACGGGGAGGTCCGGCATGCTGACGCTCACCGCACACTGGGAAGGAGCGCCCACCGTGTCTACAGAGCCACTGGACGACCGCATGCAGCGCCTGAGTGCCGTACGCCCGCGCCTGCTCTCCTTTGCGCGCCTTCACCTGCGCGACAACGCCCAGGCCGAGGATGCCGTGCAGGATGCCCTGGAGGCCGCCATTACCAAGAGCGATAGTTTCGAAGGGCGTTCAGGCTACGAAACCTGGGTATTCGGCATTCTCAAGTACAAGATTCTCGACCTGATGCGTGCCCAGAAACGCCAGGGGCAGTGGCAACCGCTGGACGACGAGAGCGACGACGATGCCATCGACCGCCTGTTCCAGCAGAACGGTCGCTGGCACGAGGCATCGCGCCCGACCAGTTGGGGCGAGCCCGAGGCGGTGTTCGAGAATGAGCACTTCTGGCAAGTATTCGATGCCTGCATGATCAGCCTGCCCGACAGCGCCGCACGCGTCTTTTCGCTACGCGAACTGATGGGGCTCTCCACCGACGACATCTGTCGGGAGCTCGACATCAAGGAAAACAACTGCTGGGTCATCCTGCACCGCGCTCGTCTGCGACTGCGCGCCTGCATCGAAAAGGGCTGGCTGACGGAGGAACGCGCATGATGATGTGCCGCCGCGCCACACAGCTGATGTCACAGCGACTCGACCGGCCACTCACCTGGCGGGAGCGCCTGTCACTGCGCTTCCATCTGGCGATGTGCGGCCCATGCAGCGAGTGCAATCGGCAGTTCGAACTACTGCATGACGCCGGGCGACGCTATGCGCCGGAAACGCAAGGCAAAGACGACGGCGACGCGTAGCCGCCGTCACTCGCCTTCGACGGCCCGCTCGGCAATCGCCTCGAAACGCTGATCGAGTTCTGCGGCGATTTCGCGAAGCGCCTCACCGCCATCATCCAGGTACGGCGCGAAGACATGGCTCGGGGTCTTCCAGGCGAGGGTGGCCGTACCGTCTTCCTGCTCGGTGACGTAGAAGCGGATCGGTGCCTCGATCATCGCCGGAACGCTGGCACGAACGGCACGTACGGCATAGTCGTTGCGGAACACCCCGATCACCCGGTTGCCGGGAATCGTCTCGCCACGCCGTGCCGCCGCTTCGGTCGGCCCCACATCCGTCACCACGCCCATGCCTTCGGCTTCGACCGCAGCACGCAGAGCATCCAAGAGCTCGGCATAGGCATGCTGCGTGGCACGCACCTCCCATCCCTCATCGGGCCATTGGGCGGCCGCCGGCAGCGCCAGCCCCAGGGTCAGCAACGGGGCCGCCATCCACTTCACACGCTTCATGACGCCACCTCCTGCCGTCGAGCGAACGACTGCGATTGACGCTGCCAGTGACGAAGAGTGGAAGGATGCACCCCGAACGCCTCGGGAAGCTCATGGCCGCGCTGCTCGGCCAGCAGACCGATGATCGCCATGTGGTGAATGGTATGGCTGGTCAGGAAGGCCAGCTCGCGCCCCAGGCTGGTAGTCATCTCCAGGTCGAGCAGCTGTGCATCGACCGGATAGCGAAGGCTCCATGCCTGATCGGCATCTGTATCGGCAAACTCGGTCAGTCCCGCCATGATGGCCTCGATGCGACGAACCGCCAGACGCGGCGAGCCTTCGAGATCAGCCTCGCGGCGACGTCGTTCGTAATCCAGGACGTTGCCGACGGCACGCCCCGCCAGCAGCGCCTCGTAGTGATCGATGATGTGGCGCACGTGCTTGCCCAGCGTATGGCGCCCATCGGCCCCGGCGGGAAGCGCATAGTCATCGGCGTCGAGGCGCGCGACGAGTTCGCGCAGTTGGGACAGCGCCTGTTGGTTCTCGTCGATGAGCCACGCCACGGCAGGTGCTGGTGAATCGTTGGAAACGGACATCGCAGTCTCCTCGTCGTTGTCGGGTGATGCAGCAGGCGGGAAGCCGGTTTGCCCGGCCCCCGCCATAGGGGAAGGGGAATGCCTGGCTTCAGCCTTCGGCTTCGGCCTCTCCTTCACCTTCGCCTTCGCCTTCTCCTTCGGCTTCACCCTCTCCTTCGGCGCCACCTTCCGCGAACATCAAGGGCGCTTCCTGGCCGCTGGTGTAGGCGGGTTCCTGCGGTGCATCGCTGGCTACCGCCTGGAAGGCCGCACCGCTGGCAGCCAGTACCAGGGCGGGTGCCGTATAGCCCAGCTGGCGGCTGAGACGACTCAGCAAGCTGCGGCGTTTCTCGTCGTGCAGTGTCATGATCATGACCTCCATGATGACGAATGAACGACATGTCGGGGCATGTCGCGTGAACCGCGGCGCCGGCACCATGCCGGCACCGCGGGCTGCATCGCCGTGGCGATGCCATGCCTGAGCGGCTAGCCGGCGACCTTGACCGGACCGTCACTTTCACTGGCCTTCTTTGTCAGCCAATTCTCAACGTTCTCGACGGCCGCGCCCTGAACCGGCGGCGCCACCGAGGCGCAGGCAGTGCCCGCGAGCCAGTCATGCAAGGCAGCGACGGCTGCCGCGGACAACGACGCCGCATCGGCGGTGACGATGCGCGGCAGGAGAGCGCCGAGCGCATCCAGCGCCGGCTGCGGCCGGGGCGTCCGATCGACCGAGTCGGTCTGCCACAATACGCCGACGATGGGCACCGCTGGCGGCAGGGTGGCGGAGGGCCGCTCTCCCTCCATCGACAGCGGCAATCCCAGCGGCTCTGCCTGAAGAGACGCGTGACCCTGCCAAGCCAGGCGCACGCCGCGAGTGAACGTACCGTCTGCGGGAACGGGCCACGACGCTGGCTCTGACGCGTCACCGTCCAGGCACAGCACCCCGCGGCCCTCGGCATCGACCCACAGGCCGGCATCGACCACCGGCCGTGTGGCGTCGGCCAGACCGCGCATCAGTCGAGCGATCAACGTCGGCCCGAGCTGCGCCAGCGTGAGCCGGGTCGCCAATACCCGGTCATTCTCGACCAGGGTGTAGCCGGCCGGGTCGCTCAACACGCGAAGCGTCGGTGCGGCCGCGTCTTCGTCGAGCGGCATCAAGCTCTCGCCGAACCAGCGCGCCAGACGCGCTTGCGCCGAGCCGCTGGCAATTCGCAGCACCCACTCCCGGTCTGCCAGGGCCAGCCGATAGACGCCACCGGACACCGCCGTTACGGCCGGCGCTTCGGGTACCGGTTCGGCGTCGCTGGCGGGCCGGGCTTCGCCCTGCTGACACAGCAGACCTTCCCGACACCATTCACCCAAGGTGGCCCATACCTCGTTGCGTGCCGTATCCGGTTCCACGGTCGTGCCGCTCGCTGCCTCGACGAGCGCTTCGGCAATGGCCTCCGGGGCCACTCCCTCGGTGGCCAGCAACCAGATCAGCGCCGCCGTGTCATTGGGGCGGTAGTAATGACCGGTGCGGGTCGCATAGAGCGCCAGCCGGTCGTCCTCGACCAACTCCATCACCTGACGACGCTGCAGGTGCGGCTGGGGAAGCGGCGCGCCCGCCACGGCCTCGGCCAGGCGCAGGTCGGCAAGACTCGGCAGCGAAAAGTAGGGGAGATAGCGCATCGGCTGTGTCGCCGGCAGCAGTCGCTCGAAGCCCCCCGCGCGGGCATGTTCCGCCTCGGCCTCGGCCATCAGCGGCCCGGAATCCGAGCTGGCAGCGGCCACGGGTTCGGCGGCATCACCGGGAATGTCGACCAGCCTGACGAGATCGTGCACCAAGCCGCCTTTCACGGCCTCCTCCACGCGCCCACCGCTCTCCGGTGCGGCACAGATGCCCAGCGACGGGCTGAGATTGCACTCGAGAATCCACGGCTTCAGGGTGTCGTCCACCAGGCAGTCGAGACCCAGCAGCTCGTAGCAACCGCGCGGGTCGGCCCCGGCACGGTCGGTGCGGCGACGCATGGCGTCGACACCGGCGATGGCGGTGAGCGCCACCAGATCGTCGAGGCGCGAAAACAGCCGGTCGGCATCGTGGCCTTGATCGAGCAGCCAGCCGCGGTAGCGATCCAGGTCGACGAACTCCACCGGCACCTCGGCGCGATCGTTCAAGGCGTTGATGTCAGGGTTGGTCAACTGGCTGTAGGGATTGTCGGCATCCTCCGGATCCCAGGGCTCCGAGGCCAGCTTGGCGAAGCCCTGGCGATAGCGATAGACGCGCAGCGGCTCGAGGGAAGCGATCAACACGTAGAGACGCAGCACGTACTTGTGCCCCCGGATGGTATGGGGGTTGGCCAGATACTCCTGCACCAGCCAATCCGGAGCCAGGGGCGCCTCGGCCACGTCGCGCAGCACGCGCACGCCCTTGCCCTTGGAGGCGTTGGTGGGCTTGAGAATCCATCGGCGCGTCGGATCGGCCTCGGCCGCCGCCTGCAACGCATGGTAATCGCCCGGCATCACGTAGGCACGCGGGAAGAAGTCGAGGCGACGAGCCAACTCGCTGTCGGCACCGTGAGCGTCGTGAATGCGCTCGCGCAGCGTCGCCAGGCTGTCATGCAGCCGGCTCTTGACCGTCAGTGCGGCGTTACCGGGAAAGTGGTTGATCTTGCGACGTGGCGAAACGCGACGGAACTGGGCGGGTTCGGGCATGCCGGTGACCCAGGCGGTATCCCAGTCACGTTCGTCTCCCGGTTGCCAACCGCGAGGCTCCAGCGCCTCACGAAAGAAACGATCCTGCTCGGCATCGCGTCTGCCGGATAACCAGAAACGCCGCCCAGGGGCGCGCTGTTCGCTCATGGCCGAAACCTCCTGTCAGGCTGTCGTTTGTCATTGTCGTGGCATTCGGTCGGTCGCGCCGTTTTTTCCTTACACTGCCGTTGCCAGTGCGCCGGTACCGACTTACACGGGTAAGGTTGATCGCCCCATGACCACCAAGGTAGAAACCTCCCTTTCAACTCTCGAGGAGCGTCGACCATGCCCCCATTGCCTCGCCTCCTGCGCCCTCTCGCCCTGCTCACCGTCGTCATCGGCCTGCCGGCTCACGGCAACGACCTGACCTTCGCTCCCAAGGACATCCTCGACTGGCCGACGCGCTCGTTCGAGGGAGAAACCGCCTACCGCCTCGTCGAGCGCGACGCAAGCCAGGTGCTCGAAGCCCGCGCACGCCAGCAAGCCTCGGCGAAGTACCTGGAGCGCGAGATCGATCTCGACGCCACGCCTTACCTGCACTGGTGCTGGAAAGTCTCGAACGTTCACGAGGGGCTCGACGAGACCACCAAGAGCGGAGACGACTACCCGGCACGGGTCTACGTGGCGCGCAAGACGGGGCTACTGCCCTGGCAGGTGCAGTCGATCAACTACGTATGGGCATCCGCCCAGCCGGCCGGCAGCGACTGGCCCAACGCCTTCACCGAGCGCGCTCACCTGCTGGCACTGCAAAGCGGCGAGGCACGAGTCGGCGAATGGGTGGCGGAAGTGCGCCACGTGGCTGACGACTACCGCCAACTTTTCGACAGCGCCGCGGACCACATCGACGGCCTGGCACTGATGAGCGACGGCGACAATGCCGGCGTCGACGCCACGGCCTGGTTCGCCCAGCTGGGCTTTTCGGCCTCGCCCGAACCGCCCGAATGCCCGTCTTGATCGCGGCCGATCAAGCCGATCCTTGAATTATGGAACGATCGGTACTAGATTCAGGACATGACACGCGGACGCCCTCTTGCCTTCAATCCCGACCGAGCCATCAACGCCGCGATGGAGACCTTCTGGTCACACGGCTACCAGGCCACCTCGATGCGTGAGTTGCTCGACGCCATGGCCATCTCGCGCAGCAGCCTCTATCAGGCGTTCGGCAGCAAGGAGCAGCTCTTTCTGGAAGCGCTGCGCCGCTATCGGGACGGCCTGATGTCGCGGCTGCACCGTCAGCTCGACACCGCCCCCAGCGGCCTGGCCTTCGTGGAAGGGTTGTTTCGCGAAACCGGTGCCTGTGCGGGAACCGAACGTGCCGCACTGGGATGCCTGATCTTCAACTCGGCCAGTGAGCTGGGGCAACGCGAAGATCTCCCCTCCCAGCATGCCGCGCAGAGCGTGGCCGCCATCACCGAACTGTTCTATCAAGCGGTGGTGAGGGCGCAAGCCGAGGGGGACGTCGCGGCCGATCGCGACGCTCGGGCACTGGCCCACTACCTGACGCTGGGCATGGCCGGGCTGAGAACGCTGCTCAAGAGCGGTATCGCCCCGGCGCAGGCCGAACAGACCGTGGAACTGCTGCTGCAAACGCTGCGCCAATGAGGCCACTTTTTTTTGGTTCATCGCAGATCAGCGTGAAACAGACAGGGTTTGCGGCGAGGGCAGGATAGAGAAACGGCGGTAAATCCGAGTAAGCTGATATTCGCCAAAACGTCAGCCTACGGACACCGCCGTTGCCATGGATGCTACCCCGCTCTGCCTGTTCTGGAAAGGTTTCACCGTCACCCACCACGCGTTCTTGAACTCTCAGATGCTGCGGCTCCAGCTGGAGCCCGATGACCGGATCCCGCCCGTCTGCAGCGGCTGCGACCACGCCTGTTTCTTTGTGCATGACGTGCATCGCCGGCGCGTCCGTGAGGCACCACTGCTGATCTACCGGGTGGAGCTCGACGTCCCGGTGCGACGCCTGCGCTGCCCGGTCTGTGGCCCGACACGAGAGCGCATCGACTGGTTACCCGGGCGCTCGCCGGTCACCACTACGCTTCGCCAGTGGGTGGAGCGTCTGGTCACGTTGCTGCCGATTCGGCATGTCGCGGACCTGGTCGGCTTGCACTGGCATACCGTCAAGGCCATCGACAAGCAGCGCCTGCAACGCGACCTGCCGGCACCGGACCCAACACGGTTGCGGCGCCTGATGATGGACGAGTTCGCCCTGCACAAGGGGCACCGCTACGCCACCGTGGTCGCCTGCGCTGACACCCAGCAGGTGGTATGGATCGGTGAAGGTCGCTCCCGCGATGCGATCCGGCCGTTCTTCGAGTGGCTGGGGGAGTCGCGAAAGCAGATCGAGGCCGTCGCCATGGACATGAACTCGGCCTTCGATCTCGAGGTGAAGGACCAATGCCCCAACGCCGAGGTGGTCTACGACCGCTTCCATGTGGTGGCCAAGTACGGGCGCGAGGTGATGGATCGGGTGCGCGTCGATCAGGCCAACCAGCTGCGCGACGACAAGGCGGCCCGCAAGGTCATCAAGGGCAGCCGCTGGCTGCTGCTGCGCAATGCCGACAACCTCAAACCCGAGCAGGCGGTGAAGCTGGAGGAACTGTTGGCGGCCAATGCGTCACTGACCACGGCGTATCTGCTCAAGGATCAGCTCAAGACCCTATGGTTTGCCGACGACGAGGCCACCGCCCGAAGCGCCTGGCAGGAGTGGTACGACATGGCCATGAGTAGCGGCATTGAGGCCCTGAAACAATTTGCCAAGCGGCTGGCTCCCTATCGGGAGGGGATCCTGTCCAGTGCCCGGCACCGGCTGAACACCAGTGTGCTGGAGGGCATGAACAACCGAATCAAGGTCATCAAGCGGATGGCCTACGGGTACCGCGACACGGCGTACTTCTTCCTGAAGATCCGTGCCGCGTTTCCCGGCAAAGTGCGATGAACCTTTTTTTTGCCTTTTATGAACCATTCATTCCATAAAGGGTGCAAAGCACTCGCCATCAACGAGGAGACGACACCATGTCAGCGGAATATCAACTGAAACTCGCCCCGCAAACCCTGGAAACGGCCGATGCCAAGGCCAAGCCCCTGCTCGAGCAGGCCAACGCCAAGCTCGGTTTCGTGCCCAACATGTACCAAGGCATGGCCAAGGCCCCGGGCGTGCTGGACACCTACCTTCACGGCTACAACCTCTTTCGCCAGGAATCCGGCTTCACGCCCCCCGAGCAGGAAGTGGTGTTCTTGACCATCAGCTATCTCAACGGCTGCAGCTACTGCATGTCCGCCCACAGCATGCTCGCCGACAAGATGTCCCAGGTGCCGGCCGACGTACTCGAGGCAATCCGTGTGGGAAAGGCGATTCCCGACGAACGCCTGGCCGCACTCAGCGAATTCACCCGGGTGATGTTCGAGACTCGCGGCAAGCCCGGCCGGGTCGACGTGGAAGCCTTCCTGGCGGCCGGCTTCGAGGAACGGCAAGTGCTGCAGATCGTGCTGGCCCTGGCGGTCAAGACGCTCTCCAACTATTCCAATCACCTCAACCATCCCGAGCTGGACGACGCCTTCGCCGGCCACGCCTGGCAGGGCTGAGGGTTGCCGGAAACACCGGCATCGGGCATACCGATGCCGGTTCTTTATTCCTTGGCGGAATGTTAGCGACAGAAAGGATTCTTGCCGGTGCATTGCCCTGTCGAGCGAGGCAGGCCTAGCATCGTGTTACCCCTGACGAAGGAGGTTCGCACCCCATGAAATACCACCTGTTACTGGCGGCTGGCAGCCTGGCCTTTGCCGGCCCGGCCCTGGCCATGCACCCCAGCCCTCTGGTCGAAGCCGACTGGCTCGAAGGTAAGCTGGGCAACGACGACCTGGTGGTGCTGGACGTGCGCTCCAGCATCGACGACGGTGGCGACCGAAACGCCTTCGAAGCGGCGCGCATCCCCGGCAGCCGCTACAGCAGCTATACCGACGACGGCTGGCGCGAAAAGCGCGACGGAGTCGCCGGCCTGATGCCCGCCGTCGACGACCTCGAGACGCTGATCGGGGGGTTGGGCATCGACAACGGCGACACCGTGGTCGTGGTGTCCGCCGGCACCGGCCCCACCGACTTCGGCAGTGCCGCCCGGATCTACTGGACCTTCAAGGCATTGGGCCACGACGAGGTGACGGTGCTCAACGGTGGCTTCGCCGGCTGGGAGGCACAAGGCCACGAGGTCGCCAGCGGAGCGACAGTCGCCCCGCAGGCGGCGGATTTCGAGGGTGAGCTGCGCAACTCTCTGCTGGCCACCACGGAAGAAGTGGAAGCGGCCCGCGAGGCCGGCGAACAGCTGGTCGATGCACGACCGCCGGCCTTCTTCGCCGGCGAGACCCAGTCGCCTGCGGCACGCGTCCCCGGCACCATCCCGGGCTCGGTCAACCTGCCCCACGATGGCGCACTGATGGAACGCGACGGCGCCTACTATCTGGAGCCCGAAACGCTGAAGGCGAACATCGAGGCGCTGGGACTGGACCCGGATGCCCCCACCGTGGCCTTCTGCAACACCGGCCACTGGGCCGCCAGCGGCTGGTTCCAGCTCAGCGAGGTGGGCGGCATCGACAACGCCACCATGTACGACGGCTCCATGGCCGCCTGGACTCGGGACGACGCCCATCCCATCCAACTGGCCGAGCGGGGTACCGTCACCGTCGGCGATTTGATCGAGTGACCGACGCCGACCAACCAGGACGCCCCGTGGCCCCCGCCGGTCGCGGGGCGTTTCAACGAGCGAGCCGTTCGGCCAGGGCATCGAGATCGGCAACGGTCATGTCGGGTTCGATGCCCCAGTGGTCGAAGGGGGCCTCGGGGCTACGACGCACCCAGACGGCGTGCAGGCCGGCATGACGAGCGCCGATGACATCGAAGGGGTTGCTGGAGATCAACCAAGTGTCGCCAGGATCGACCTCGAGACGCTGGCGCAGGTACGCGTAGACCGCCGGGTCGGGCTTGAAGCGCTTGACCTCGTCGACGCTGACCACCGCCTCGAAGTGGCCACGAATCCCGGCCTGGTCGAGCAATCCTTCCACCGCCTCGGCCGTGCCGTTGGAAAAGGCCACGCAGCGCACCCCGGCGCGGTCGAAGCGGGCCAGGGCATCGGCTACGTCAGGAAACGCCGGCAGCTGAGCATAGACACCCATCAAGTGGTCCTTGTCGACGTCGGCCAGCCCGGTCTGCAGCGCCCGGTCGGTGAAGTCCAGCGCCTCGCGAGTGCACTGCGAGAAGGGCACGTAGGCGCCCATCAGGCCACGCCGAAAGCTGTACTCGAGCTGCTTGTCGCGCCAGCGTCGTGAGAAGTCGGCGGCGAGTTTTGCGTTGCCAGCCAGCCGCGTTTCCAGCTCGGCGACCACGCCATGGGTGTCGATCAGGGTACCGTAGACATCGAAGGCCAATACCTTGGCGGACATCGCCATCCTCCCTCTGCTGAGAACCGAACAGTGACCAGCCTGCGCCCGTCGCCGTGCGGTGACAAGGCGATCCGAAGTCAATCTTCATCCGGCGGTTAGACGCTCGAGGGCGAAGGCGGCAATCGTCGAGTCCTGCACGCCGGTGCCGGTCAGGTCGCATACCGTGATGGTGGCGTCGGTCAGGCGCAGCCGCTGCCCCTCGGCGATCACCCGGCCCAGCTCGTGGACCTTGAAGGGAGCCTCCTTGCCGGCGAAGGCCTTCAGCTCGCCGTTGGTCTCGCTCTGGGCACGGGTATCGGCGACGAAGGCATCGGCGCGGATCAACACCTCGTCGTCGAGCTCGCGCTTGTCGGGGCTGTCGGAGCCCATGGCGGTGACGTGCACGCCCTCGGGAAGATCCTGGGCGAAGAGCAAGGGCTCGCGAGCAGGTGTGGTGGTAACGATGATATCGGCCTCGGTGCAGGCCTGGTGCACGCTGTCGTGGACGTTCACCGAAAGCCCCGTCTTGCGCATCCGCTCGGCGTAGGCCTCGGCGACTTCGCGGCGCCGCGCCCAGACGTCGAGGGTGTCGATGTCGCGCACCAGGCGCAGCGCCTTGACCTGCTGCTCGGCCTGCTCGCCGGCGCCGATCACCGCCACCCGGCGGCTGTTCTCCCGCGACAGGTACTTGGCGGCGATGGCCCCGGCCAGCGCCGTGCGCACCATGGTGAGATAGCCCTCGTCGAAGAGCACCGCCTCGACGAGCCCCGTCTCGGCCGCGAACACCATCATCAGGCCATTGAGGCTCGGCAAACCGCGCTGGGGGTTGTCGAAGGCACCGGTACTGACCTTGATGGCGAAGCGTGGGGCATCACGAATGTGCGCCGTCTTGACGTCCACCTCGCTGCCGAACTCTTCCATGGCCATGGAGAGGATCGGCGGCTGCACCGCCTCGCCGCGGCCCAGCGCGGCGAAGCCTGCCTCCACCGCCATCAGTGCGTCCTGGTCGAGGGTCACGACTTCGGCAATGGCATCGCGCTGGTAGAGCTGCATAGTCGCCTCCAATCGGAAGGTGGGCCGTATTCGACAGCCCATTATCGGCAACCGAGCAAAGTCCCTTCAACGCCGGCGTTTCTCGAGTCGGTCAGGGTTCCGGAAAGGCTGGATCAGCATGCGGTCCAGCCTGAGATCCCGCGGTTCCCGGAAATCCTCGATACCGATCGTCATGCCGAGATGACCGGCGGCGGGCTGGTCGCGGTAGGTGCCGAACAGGCGATCCCACCAGGGCAGGTTGAAACCGAAGTTGCTGTCGGTTTCCCGACGCACGATGGAATGATGCACTCGGTGCATGTCCGGCGTCACCACGACGAGGCGCAGCCAGCGGTCGACCCTGGCGGGCAGGCGCACATTGCCGTGGTTGAACATCGAGGTGGCGTTGAGCACGACCTCGAAGATCAGCACCGCCAGCGCCGGCGCCCCAAGCAGGGTCACCACGGAAAGCTTGATGCCCATCGAAAACAGAATCTCCAGAGGGTGGAAGCGCAGGCCCGTGGTCACGTCGAATTCCAGGTCCGCATGGTGCATGCGGTGCAGACGCCATAGCCAAGGGATGGCATGGAAGAGGCGGTGCTGGAAATAGATCGCCACGTCCAGTACGACCACGGAGGCGAGGATGGCCAGCCATCCTGGAGCGGCGATCAGATTGAAAAAGCCCCAGCCCTTGTCGGCCGATACCAGGGCCGCTCCGACGGCGGCCAGGGGAAAGATCAGGCGAACGGCGAGCGTGTCCACGACCACGATCAGCAGATTGCTGGGCCAGCGCTGCCAGCGACGAACCTGCTGAGGCCGCCGTTCGGCAAGAACTTCCCAAACGGCCATCAGCAGCAGGACACTGCCGAAGGCGGCGATCCGAATCCACGGTTCCTGCGCCATCAGTGTGTCATTCATGACGACCCTCTCGCCCTACATCACGGGCAGGCCTGCGGCTTTCCACTCGGGGTAGCCCTCCTCGAAACGCCTGACCCGATACCCCAACTGTCGAAGACGCTGAACGGCTTCGTGCGAGAGGGCACAGTAGGGCCCGCGACAGTAGGCAACGATCTCCTTGTCGCGGGGCAGATCATCGAGCATTGCCTCCAGCTGCTCCAGCGGGATGTTGATCGCCTCGGGCAGATGACCCGCCTGATATTCGTCCGCGGGGCGCACGTCGAGCAGGGCCACCTCGCCGCGCTCCAGGGCGGCCAGAAGCTCACGGCTCGATACGGCTTCCAGGGCCCCACTCGCATCGTCTTCGGCAAACAGCTGGCTGACCAGCCGCTCCATCTCGGCCAGGTTGGTCTCGGCCACCTGCCTGAGCAGGCCCAGCAGGGTGATGATCCGCTCGTCGGTCAGCCGATAGATCATCTGCTTGCCTGAGCGGCTGGCGGTCACCAGCCCGGCTCTTCTGAGCTGCTGGAGGTGCTGAGAGGCGTTGCCGATGGAGAGATCGGCAGCACTGGCCAGCGTCTCCACGGCAGCGCTGGACTGAGCCAATCGCTCGAGCAATGCCAAGCGGTGGCCATTGCCCAGGGCGCGGGCAACTTGCGCCAGCGTATCGAAGAGATCCTGTTGTGAGGTCATCGCACTCTCCCATGAAAGACGCGAAAGGGTAACCAATCGCTTGACAACAGACTAGCATATTTACATCATTCAATTGTTTCATTGAATGAATAAAAGGAAACCATGAGCATGAAGACACTGATCATCATCAACGACCCGCCCTATGGCACCGAGCTTCTCTACAACGGCCTGCGTCTGGCCCACGCGCTGATCAAGCGCGAGTCGGACGTCACGGTCTTCCTGATGGGCGATGCCGTCTCCGGCGCCAAGAGCGGTCAGAAGACACCGGATGGGTTCTACAACGCCGAACGCATGGTCAAGCGGGTCACCACCAAAGGCCGGGTGCTGCTGTGCGGCACCTGCATGGACGCCCGCGGCCTCACCGACGAAGAAGTGGTGAAAGGCGCCGAGCGCAGCACCATGGACGCCCTGGCCGAGGCCACCGAGCAGGCCGACAAGGTGCTGGTCTTTTGAGCGCTGCCCGGATGAACCACACCTGAACCGCCAACCAAGGAGCCTTGCCCATGTCGACGCTGCCCCGCGAAAAGCCCAACGTGGCCATCCTGGTCACCGGCCAGACCCTGTTCATGATCGCCATGGTGACGGTAATGACCCTGAGCGGAGTGGTCGGTCAGCAGCTTGCCCCCGACCCGGCACTGGCCACCCTGCCCATTGCCGCGATGATGATGGGGACGGTGGTCACGACGCTGCCTGCCTCGCTGTTCATGAAGCGGGTAGGCCGACGCCTCGGCTTCATGACCGGGGCCACACTGGGTGGCGTGGGTGGCGGGCTGGTCAGCTTTGCCGGCATCGCCGCGGGGTCCTTCTGGCTGTTCTGCGCCGGCAACCTGCTGATCGGCCTCTATCAGGGCTTTGCCATGTATTACCGCTTCGCCGCGGTGGATGTGGCCAGCCCGGCATTTCGCAGTCGGGCCATCTCCTTCGTGATGGCCGGCGGCGTGGTGGCAGCCTTCCTCGGCCCCTGGAACGCCAGCGCGGCACAGCATTTGGTCGCCAGCGTTCCCTCGGGAGGCCCCTATCTGGTGATCGCCATCCTCGCCCTGGTAGCCATCGGCCTGTTGACCCAACTGCGCGTACCCGCCAGCGGCGAACCGCAGCCCGGCGACACCTCACGCCCGATGAGCGCCATTGCCACTCAACCCGGCTTCTTGGTTGCCGTGCTGGCCGGGGCCATCGGCTATGCGGTAATGATCCTGGTGATGACTGCCACACCACTGGCGATGCGCGCCAACGACTTCTCGATGGGCCAGGTGGTGTTCATCATGCAATCCCACGTGCTGGGCATGTTCGCCCCGTCGTTCATCACCGGCAGCCTGATCGCGCGCTTCGGTGTAGACCGCATCCTCCTGACGGGCGCCGCGCTGCTGGCCGGCTCGGCTATCGTCGCCACGCTGGGCCAAGGGCTCGCCTACTTCTGGGTGTCGCTGGTGCTGCTGGGCGTTGGCTGGAACTTCCTGTTCATCGGCGGCAGCGCCCTGCTCTCCACCGTCCATTCGGAGCCCGAACGCGGCAAGGTGCAGGGCATCAACGACCTGATCATCTTTTCGCTGGTGGCCATCGGCTCACTGATGGCCGGGCAACTGCTGCATCGGCTGGGCTGGGAAGCGCTCAACCTGGCGATGCTGCCGCCGGTGCTGCTGGTGGCCCTGGCCACTGTGTGGTGGCAAAGCCGCCGCCGGCTCGCCAATCAGCAGAGCGGCTAAGCGCCAAGCCATCGCCAGGCATCGACCAGGGTTTCGGCTGCCCTGTCGATATCATGCAGTGGCGTATCCCAGCCCACCGAAAGCCGTACCGCCCCCAGTGCCCTTTCGGTGGTCAGCCCCATGGCCCCCAGTACGCCGCTGGGGGCTGCCTGGTCGGCATGACAGGCCGAACCCACCGAGGCCGCTACTTCCTGCTCCACCGCTTTTAGCAACGCGCGCCCCTCGACGCCCGGGAAGGAGACATTGAGCGTATTGGGCAGACGATGCGTTTCGTGACCGTTGAGTGCCAGCCCCGGAATGGCCTGGCGCAGATGCTCATGCAGCCGGTCGCGCCGTGCCTGAAGCTCACCCACCCCGGCGGCCAGGCGCTGTGCGGCCAGCTCGGCGGCGGCCCCCAGCCCTACGATCGCCGGCACGTTCTCGGTGCCGGGCCGCAGCCCGTGCTCGTGGCCGGCACCGAACAGAATGCGCCGAATGGGCGTACCAGGGCGCACATGGAGCGCGCCAATGCCTTTGCTGGCCTGGAACTTGTGCCCGGCCAGGGTGAGCAGGTCGACCCCCAGCGCCTCGACATCCACCGGCACCTTGCCCACCGCCTGGGCGGCATCGGTATGCAGCAGCGTAGCCGAGCCGGCCAGGCGGGCGGCGATATCCGCCAGCGGTTGCAGGGTGCCCACTTCATTGTTGGCCAGCATGATCGAGACGAGCGCCGTATCGGGCCGCATCGCGGCCATCACCTCGTCGACCGCAACGCGCCCGGCGGCGTCCACCGGCACCACGCTGAGCTCCCAACCTTGCGTTTCGAGGTGACGGGCCGGCTCCATCACCGCCGGGTGCTCGACGGCACTGACCACCAGATGACGTCTGTTCGGCGGGGCGGCCGCCGCCACGCCCAGCAGGGCCAGGTTGTTGGCCTCGGTGGCACAGCCGGTCATCACCAGACTGTCTACGCTCGCCCCGATCAGCCGAGCCACCGACTCGCGTGCGGTCGAGAGCTGGGCTGCGGCCTCCTGCCCTTGCCGGTAGGGCGAGGAGGGATTGCCGTAGCACTCCTCCAGCGCACGAGCCATGGCGGCTACCACGGGCCCGGCCACCGGCGTAGTGGCGTTGTGATCGAGATAGATGGGCGTCGTCATGATGCCAGCGCCTGTTCCAGGTCGGCGATCAGGTCGGCGCTGTCTTCCAGCCCCACGGAGAGGCGCAGCAGGCCATCCGGGATTCCGCGACGCGCACGCTCCTCGGCTGGCAAGCCATGGTGAGTGGTGGTGCAGGGCTGGGTCACCAGGCTCTCGGCACCTCCCAGGCTCGGTGCCAGGGCAAACAGTTCGAGCCTGTCGGCGACCGCGGTCGCCGCATCGCCCCCGCCGTCGATCTCGATGCTCAGCATCCCGCCGAAGCCCTGCATCTGATGCCTGGCCAGGTCATGGCCGGGAAAGTCCGGCAGTCCGGGGTAGTAGACCCGGCGGACACGCGGGTGCTTCTCCATCGCTTCGGCGATGGCCTGCGCAGAAGCGTTCTGCTGGCGGACCCGTATCACCAGCGTGCGCAGGCTGCGCGCCAGCAGCGAGGCGGTGGCGGGCGCCGGCATCGAACCCAGGTTCTTGCGCCAGTTCCAGATCGGCATCAGCAGGTCCTGCGAGCCCATCAGCGCACCGGCCGTCAGATCGCTGTGGCCGCCCAGATACTTGGTAGCGCTGTGCACCACCACATCGGCACCCAGCGCCAGCGGTTGCTGGTTGACCGGCGAGGCGAAGGTGTTGTCGACCACCAGGATGGCGCCATGGGCATGGGCGCGTTCGGCGATCGCCTGTATATCGAAGAGCTCCAAGGTCGGGTTGGTCGGCGTTTCAAGGAAGACCAGACTCGCCCCTTCGGCCAGCAGACCATCCAGCCGGTCGAGTTCGCTGCCGAGAATCAGCCGGGTCGGGATGCCAAGTTCCGGTAGCTGACTGCCCAACAGCTCCATGGTGCCGCCATAGGCATCGCCGATACCGATGATGCCCTGGCGACCGTGGGCCAGGAACAGCGCCGTCTCGGCGGCCATCCCCGAACAGAAGACCCAGGCCATCTCGGCGCCTTCGAGGCCTGCCAATGTCTCTTCCAGAGCGAAGATGGAGGGATTGAGCCCGTAGCGGGTGTAAAGGCTGCCCACCTTGCGCCCCTCCACCACATCCAGCACCTCCTGGGTCGTGTCGAAGGTGAAGGTGGTGGTGTCGTAGATCGGAGTGTGCGGGCTGCCGTGGGCGTCCTTGAAGCCGTGACCGTGAATGCTGCGAGTGGCCAGGCCCTGAGCGCGGGTCGATGTCATCGGTGATCTCCTGTCGTTATTCCATTGATCTATGGAATCCTGGCTGCGTGACAGCAAGGTGTCAATTGACGCCGCCCCGTAAGAGACGCGTTTTCCTCCCTCATAGGCTGTACCGGTATCGATGCCGAGTTGACAAGGCGAACTTTCAAATATACATTCCATTGAAAAATTGAATGATTGAAAGACGCTTATTGGCCCCCACGCCTTGCTCGATGGAGCAGGCTCTTTGTGACGGAGATAGCGAATGTGTGAGCTGCTCGGCATGAATGCGCGCTATCCCACCGATGTGGATACGTCGCTGGACCTGTTCCGTCCACGGGGAGGAGAAGTAGGCCCCCACGCGGATGGATGGGGACTGGCCTTCTTCGAAGAGCGAGCCGCACGGCTCCTCAAGGAGCCGGTACCCGCCTGTAACAGCCGCTGCCTGCATTTCCTGCAGGGCTATGGCCTCAAAAGCCGGACCGTGATTGCCCATATCCGCAGAGCCAATCCACCCATGATCGGCCGAGCCTATGCCAACACACACCCTTTCGAGCGTGAAGTTGGCGGAAAAGCCTGGGTATTCGCCCATAACGGTATCCTGCCGGGCATCGCAACGTTCGAGCTCGGTCGTTACCGCCCTATGGGCAACTCCGACTCAGAATGGGCCTTCTGCCTACTCATGGATGCCATCCACGACTGCATCAGTCATTCCGGAAAAATCGCCGATATCCAGCAGCTCTTGGCATGCCTGGTACCGATCATTGAAAAGATCAATCCACTCGACGAATTCAACTTCCTTCTCGGCAATGACGAGCATCTGTTCGTCCACGCCCATTCGGAACTGCATTTTCTCCGGCGAGAATGCTGTATCGACGGCTGCGACCAACGAGTCATCCTGATCGCGACCAAGCCATTGAGCGAGGAAGCTTGGCAGTGCCTGCTGCCCAATACCTTGTTGGTACTGAAAGATGGAGAGATCGTTCGGGAAGTCAGGACGTCGGGTGCCGCGTCGCCACTTGCCTGGCAACGGCGACGTGAGCAAGAACAGCTAGTAATCGATATGCAAGCGCAGAACCCGTATTGATTACGACATTCAACCACGTTCGGAGAAACGCAGTATGCATAAGGACTGGAGCGCCATTACCACCGAGCTATCGGCTCTCTTCCAAGAGGTGCGTGACGGTATCCCCGATGTCGCCAGAGGCTTCTCGTCGTTGGCGAACGCTGCCAATGCCGACGGTGCATTGTCATCGAAAGGCAAGGAGTTGATGGCACTGGCAATCAGTATCGCCGTTCGCTGTGAAGGCTGCATCGGTTTTCACGCCAAGGCGGCGGCCAAACATGGCGCTACCAGGCAGGAAGTCCTGGAAACGATCGGTGTATCGGCTTACATGGGTGGAGGCCCTTCCTTCACCTATGGTGCACAAGCACTGGAAGCCTTCGACCAGCTTGGCACCCAAAGCAAGTGAAACCAAAGAAGGGAAAAGGAGCAACACATGACGTATCTTCAAGCTCAAAAAGTAGTTGGTTCTTGCCTGTTGTCTGCCACGCTTCTCGCCGCACCAGCGGTGCTGGCAGAAGAACCTACACAGGAACGCATTGCCGCGGATTTGACACGTAACGTCTCGCAGCTACTGATACACAACCCTGATATAGCCATTGATTTGAGCGAAGTGAGCGGGTACCACTGCTTTGATACCGGCTTGGGGGCAGGAGGTTTCATGGTTCATTTTGCCATTGACCCAGCCGAAAAGGATGAGCAGGTCGTCAGCTTTCACCGAGCGGAAGATCTCGAACAAGCTGGCCTGGATCTGGACAATCTTCCCCAAGCGCCAGAAACCGTCGAAGAGATGGATCTGCGTCAATGGTACGTCATTCCTGCTGGACAGTATGATCCCCATCACGGAATGAAATGGGACTTTCCCATGATCATCAAAGCCGACAATGTAACAGGCTAACAGTGCCTTCTCCATCGCTGCTTATCGGTATCACTTTCTGATCATATTGATAGGCGAATCATAAAATTAAGTGGCGATGGAGATCATAATACTACCAGACCATTTTGGTAAATTTAAAAGGATGTTATTATGGAAAGCAATATTGGCTGCATTGACAAGGCTGCCAGGATCATCATCGGAATATTATTGATTGCCCTAACTGTGACCGGCACCATTGGTGCCTGGGGCTGGATCGGTATCGTGCCGCTGGCCACGGGGATCGTCAACTTCTGCCCCGTCTATCGACTGATCGGCATCAACACTCGGAAAGAATAGCGTTTGGCACGCCTCCTTCGCTTGGTATTTCGCCCACTTGTCGTGGGCGTTTTTTTGCGAAAAAGGCAATAAGCGTGGCATCCGCATTATGCTAACGCCCCGCCAGACAACGTGCCCGATCGAAGGTTTCCAGCGCTACGCCGTTGCCGGAGAGGATCAGCGCCAGCGTCTCGCTACGCACCTCGATGCCGTGCTCGGCGAGCGCCGCCAGGCCCACCGCGGCAGCACCTTCCACCAGGAGTTTCTCGTTCTCGAGGATGTCGACCATGGCGCGGGCGATGGCCGTCTCGGAGACTTGATAGTGGTCGTCCATCACCGCGCGCACCAGTTCGAAGGTGCAGCGGTTGGCGAGGCCGATGCCGCCGCCCAGCGAGTCGGCCAGGCTCTCGACCTCCGCCACGGCGACGGGGCGACCGGCCTGGAGACTCTCCCACATGGCGGCCCCCCGGGCGAGACTCACTCCGGTGACCCGGCACGCCGGCCGGATCGCCTTCACCGCCGCGCCGATGCCGCCCAGCAGCCCGCCGCCGGAGAGACCGACGAGTACGCGGTCGAGCCCGGGCGCATCCTCCAATAGTTCCACACCGATGGTGCCCTGGCCTTCGGCGATCAGCGGATCGTCGAAGGGCGGGATCGGCGTCATGCCCTGGTCGCGCACCAGCCGTTCGACCTCGGCGAAGGCCTCGTCCTGGCTTCGGCCCACGCGCTTCACTTCGGCACCCAGCGCCTCGATGGCGGCCACCTTATTGGCCGGCACCAGACTGGAAAGGCAGATCACCGCCGGCACGCCGAGCCGCGCCGCCGCATAGGCCACGGCGCGGCCGTGATTGCCCGTCGAGGCCGTGGTGACCCCGGCGGCCAGTGCGTCGCGGCCATGGCGCTCGATCAGCGCCGCGATCATGTTGCTGGCGCCGCGCAGCTTGAAGGCGCCGGTGGGCTGGCAGGTCTCGAGCTTGAGGCGGATATCGGCATCGAAGCGCGCGGAGAGCGCTGCCGAGCGCACCAGTGGCGTACGCGCCGCCTGGCCGGCCAGGCGGTGGCGTGCCCGGTAGATGCCTTCCAGCGTCACGCCGTGGGCGGGTTCGGTCATGTCACCTCCCCTCATATGACGAACCTCGCCGCGGGCGAGCCGCGGCGAGGTCGAGACGGGATAGCGGCGGTTCAGGCGAGCTGGGCTTCGCCGCTGCGCACCAGCTCGTCGGCCACCTGGTCGACGGCGCGCCGGGTGCGGGCGACGATCTCATCGACCTCGGCACGTGTCGCCACCAGCGGCGGAGCGAAACCGAGGATGTCGCCCTGGGGCATGGCGCGGGCGATCAGGTTCTGCTCCAGCGCCGCCGCGGCAATGCGCGGGCCGACCTTGAGGCTCGGGTCGAAGGCCTGGCGCCGAGCCGGGTCGGCGGCAAACTCTACCGCTGCCAACATGCCCACGCCGCGCACGTCGCCGACGAGAGGATGGTCGCCGAAGGCGGCCTGCATCTGCTGCTGCAGGTAGGCGCCGGTCTCGGCGGCGTTGGCGGTGAGCCCCTCGCGCTCGATGATCGCCAGGTTGGCCAGGGCCGCGGCGCAACCCAGGGCGTGGCCGGAGTAGGTCCAGCCATGGCCGATGGGACCGTACTCGCCGGTGCCCTGCTCGAGCACCTGCCACACGCGGTCGCCGACGATCACGCCGGAGAGCGGCTGGTAGGCGCTGGTCAGGCCCTTGGCCACGGTGATCAGGTCGGGCTTGATGGCATAGTAGTGGCTGCCGAAGTCGGCACCGATCCGCCCGAAGCCGCACACCACTTCGTCGGCGATCAGCAGCACGTCGTACTTGGCCAGCACTGCCTGGATCGCCTCCCAGTAGCCCTCGGGCGGCGGCACGATGCCGCCGGTTCCCAGCACCGGCTCGCCGATGAAGGCGGCGACGGTCTCCGGGCCCTCGGTCAGGATCATCGCCTCGAGCTTTTCGGCACAGTAGGCGGAGAATTCGCGCTCGCTCATGCCCTGCTGCTCGGCGGCACGGTGGTAGTAGAACGGCGCCTCGGTGTGACGGATCGTCTCTATGGGCAGGTCGAAGTGATCATGGAACGCCTTGAGGCCGGTCAGCGAGCCGGAGGCGATGCCCGACCCGTGATAGCCGCGCTGGCGCGCGATCACCTTCTTCTTCTGCGGGCGCCCCAGCACGTTGTTGTAGTAGCGCACGATCTTGAGCTGAGTCTCGTTGGCGTCACTGCCGCCCAGGCCGTAATAGACCTTGGACATACCGGGCCCTGCGAGCTCGAGGATACGCTCGGAAAGCGCGATCTGCGGCTCGTTGGAGTGCCCCACGTAGGTATGGTAGTAGGAGAGTTCGAGAGCCTGCTGGTAGATCGCCTCGGCCACCTCGGTGCGGCCGTAGCCGATATTGACGCAATACAGCCCGGCGAAGCCGTCGATGAACTCGCGACCATCCTTGTCACGAATGTGAATGCCCTTGCCGCCAGTGATCACCCGGCCCGGCGCGTCGCCCTGGGCGAAGTCGCGCAGGTGGGTGGAGGCGTGGAAGGAGACCTGGCGGTCGCGATCGATCAAATCCTTATGCAAGCTCATAGCGTTCTCTCTTTTCTCAGGCCTCCCCGGCTCCGCCGGGGAGGAAGTTCAAATTCAAAAAGCAAAACCACTAAGCACGAGAGCTCTGCGAGCGAAGGCCAGACAAGGCGAATCTTGACGAGAACAGCGGAGTTTACGTTCTGTAAATGAGCATGTTCGAATCAAGATCCAACGCCGTATGGCCGAGCGCAGCAAGCTCAACTACCAGAAACAGAGCCCAGGGCCCCTAGGCAGTAGTACTTGGTCTCCAGATACTCATCGATACCGGTAATGCCTCCCTCGCGACCGAGCCCCGACTGCTTGACGCCGCCGAAGGGCACCGGGGGGCCGGTCATCTTCACCGAGTTGACGCTGACCATGCCGTACTCCAGCGCCCGCAGCAGCTTCCAGATGCGGCGGATGTCGTGGGTGTAGACGTAGGCGGCCAGGCCGTATTCGGTGTCGTTGGCCATCTCGATCACCTGGTCGTCGTCCGAGTAGGCGGTGATACCGGCCACCGGCGAAAAGTTCTCCTCGTGCCACACCTTCATCTCGGGGGTCACGCCGGTAATCAGCACCGGCATGAAGAAGTTGGGCCCGGGTGCCGCACTCTGGTCGCCGGCGACCAGGGTGGCCCCGCGGGAGATGGCATCGTCGACGATGCTGGCAGCCTTCTCCACGGCCTGACGATGGATCAGCGGACCGAGATCGATCTCGCTCTCCAGCCCGTTGCCCACGGTGAGCGCCGCCATGCGCTCGGCGAACTGCTCGACGAAGGCGTCGTGGATCGACTCGTGAACCAGAATGCGGTTGGCGGCAAGGCAGTCCTGGCCGGCGGTCTGGAACTTGGCCGCCACGGCGGCGTAGGCCGCCTCCTTGGGGTCCATGTCCGGGCCAACGATGAAGGGCGCATTGCCGCCCAGTTCCAGCGACACCCGCTTGACGGTATTGGCGCACTGCTCGAGCAGCAGCCGGCCCACCCGGGTGGAACCGGTGAACGACAGCGCCTTGACGCGCTCCTCGGCACACAGCAGTTTCGACACTTCAGCGGGCTCGCCCAGAACCACGTTGAACACTCCGGCGGGAATGCCGGCACGCTCGGCGAGCTCGGCCAGTGCCAGCGCCGAGAACGGGGTCTCGCCGGCCGGCTTGACGATCACCGGACAGCCGGCGGCCATGGCGGCAGCGGCCTTGCGGGTGATCATCGCCAGCGGGAAGTTCCACGGCGTGATCAGCGCGGCGATGCCCACCGGCTCCTTGATGGTACCCAGCGCGGCGTTGGGGATGTGACTGGGGATGGTGTCACCGTAGGTGCGCTTGCCCTCCTCGGCGAACCAGCGCACGAAGCTGGCCCCGTACTCCACTTCGCCGCGGGCGTCGGGTAACGGTTTGCCCTGCTCCAGAGTCATGATGGTGGCCAGATCCTCGCGGTTGGCCTGCAGCAGGTCGTACCAGGCCAGCAGCCGCTCGCAGCGCTCGTCGGCGCGCAGTGCGCGCCAGTGCACGAAGGCCGCCTCGGCGGCGTCCACGGCGCCACGGATCTGCTCGGGCTCGAGCCAGGGAATGTGCCCCAGGGCCTCACCGGTGGCCGGGTCGAACACGGCCTCCTCGCGGCCACCCTCGCCATGGGTCCACTTGCCGTCGACGTAGGCGTACTGGCGGAACAGGCGCGGATCGTTCAGCGCGTTGACCAGCGTCTTGGACAGTTTCATGCGGCACCTCCCTCACACGCCGGCTGCAGGGGTCAGCCGGCGTTGGCAAAAATGGCCAAGCGGTTGTCACCGCTCCATGCCTACAGGATAAGGGTTTGGCAGGGTCGGGAGTTTTTGAAAGCCGCACTGCAGCATGCGAGTTTTTTTGTCCTGATCGACAGGAACACGGTTTTTTCTGTGCCGCGCCGTCACAAGACGAAGTCCTCGGGAGAAAACCCCGCCGGCGGTCGCTTGACGGTCTTGGTGACGATATAAGTGAAGTAGCGCTCGATGCCGGCGTCCGAGGTCAGCCAGGCGTCGATCAAGCGCTGATAGGCGTCGATGGAGTCGGCCTCCACCTTGATCAGGTAATCCACGCCACCGCCCACGGCCACGCATTCGGTGACCTCGGGCGTGTCGTGGACCAGCGCCTCGAAGCGGGCGAAGCTCGAGGCGTTGTGGGCCTTGAGCTCGATCTGCACCCACACCGGCGTACGTTTGACCAGCGCTTCGGGGTTGATGCGCGCGCTGTAGCCTTCGATGATGCCGGCCTTCTCCAGGCGGCGAACCCGCTCCCAGCAGGGGCTGACCGAGAGGTTGATCGCCTCGGCCAGCTTCGACTTGGTGATGCGGCCGTCCTGCGACAGTATCTCGAGAATCTTCAGGTCATAACGATCGAGCTTCATCGGTGGGGTATCCCTCTCAACCCAGGGAGTCGACGATATCGGCAATCACTGCAATGGTATCGCCCATGTTGACCAGCGCCGGATGACGACGTGCCGCCAGCACACCGCTGCGGCTGGCGCGATACTCCACCGGTGCGGTGCCGCTGCGGGTCGGATCGAAGACCCGCGCGACCACCTCGCCCTTCTCGACGCGTTCGCCCAGCGCAAAGCACACTTCCAGCAGGCCGGAGTGTTCACTCTGGACATAGCAGCTGGCATCGGGCATATCGAGATAGACCTGGGGCTCGGTGGGCATCTCAATCTCGCCCTCCACCAGACCGAAATGAATCAGGACGTTGCGCACGCCGCGCTCGGTGACGGCCAGGCTCTGCGGTGTCGAGGTGCCGCCGCCGCCCAGCTCGGTGGCCACGAAGACCTTGCCCTGGCTCTCCACCGCCGTGTCGAACAGCGCCGCGGCGTCGAGCTCGAACATCATCATGGCATAGGGAGCTCCGAACGCCTTGGCGCCTTCCAGGGCTCGACGCTGCTGCTCGGCGTTCTCCAGCACGTGGGAAGCGCCGAAGGGGATGATGTCCAGGGTGCGCCCCCCGGAGTGCAGGTCGAGTACGACGTCGCACATCGGCACCATCACCCGGGTGAAGTAGTCGGCGATCTTCTCGGTCACCGTGCCGTCGGGGTCGCCGGGAAAGCTGCGGTTGAGGTTGCCGCCGTCGAGCCCGGAGGTGCGCTTGCCGGCCATCACCGCCGGCTGATTCATGCACGGCACGATGATCACCCGGCCCTGTACGTCCTCGGCGCGCAGTTCACTGGAAAGTTTCAGCAGCGCGGTGATGCCTTCGTACTCGTCACCGTGATTGCCGCCGGTGAGCAGTGCCGTGGGGCCCTCACCATTCTTGACCACGGTGACGGGAATCATCACCGCCCCCCAGGCGGATTCGTCGGTGGAGATGGGCAGCTTGAGAAAACCGTGCTGCACGCCGTCGGCGTCGAAGTCGACGGTGGCGGAGATGGGGCTGGGACGCTTGGTCATTGTTTACAACTCCTTGTTCTCGTATGGCACGGGCATGGTGGTCTTGGTGCCACTCGGGGCTGATCTGGCGGCAGATCTGCGAGGGGGCGCTGTGAACCCGTCCCGGGCGCTACCGACGCCATCCCTGGCGTAGGACCCCCTCTACGATCTGCCCTCAGCGCCCCTCGTTACGTGTCGAAGCAGGTCAAGCTTCCTGCCCTCTCAGCGCACGAAGAGCTGGCGCGGGAAGTCGGCCAGGGTCTCGCAGCCGGTCTCGGTGATCAGGATGCTCTCGGTGATCTCCAACCCCCAGTCGTCCTCCCACAGGCCAGGCATGAAATGAAACGTCATGCCCGGCTGCAGGACGGTCTCGTCGGAGGGGCGCAGGCTCATGGTGCGCTCGCCCCAGTCCGGCGGGTAACTGATGCCGATGGGGTAGCCGCAGCGGGCACCGCCGCGGTCGAAGCCGTACTTGTCCATGGCCGCGCCCAGCGCCATGGCGATGTCGGCAGTGCGGTTGCCGGGCTTGGCCACTTCGAGGCCGTTATCGATGCCCTCGAGCAGCGCCGACTCGGCACGCACGAACTCGGGCGGCGGCTTCCCCAGGTAGACCGTGCGCGACATGGGCGCATGGTAGCGCTTGAAGACGCCGGCGATCTCGAAGAAAGTGCCCTCACCCCGACGGAAGGGCGTGTCGTCCCAGGTCAAGTGCGGTGCCGCGGCGTCCTTCCCGGTGGGCAGCATGGGCACGATGGCCGGGTAGTCGCCGCCGAAGACCCGGCCCGCCGGGTCCGTCCAGCCCTCGATGCCCACGCGGTAGATCTCCGAGACCAGCTTGCTCTTGGGCAGTCCCGGCTCGATCACCTCGAGAATGCGCGAATGCATGCCTTCGACGATCCTGGCCGCCACGCGCATGTATTCGATCTCCTGGGGCGACTTGATGGCCCGGCACCAGTTGACCAGGGAATTGGCATCCAGAAAGCGCGCATGCGGCAGCTCGCGGAGCAGGCACTGGTAGGCTTTGGCCGAGAAATAGTAGTTGTCCATCTCCAGGCCCACCACCCCTTGATGCCAACCGCGATCGGGCATGATCGACTGCGCCAGGTAGTCCATCGGATGCATGTCGGGATTCTGGACGTAGTGGTCCGGGTAGTAGGTGATGTTGTCCGGGTCGATCCAGCAGGTGCGCAGCGCCCCATTGGCATCCATGCGTCGCCCGTACCATACCGGCTCGCCCTCCAGCCCGACCAGCACGCACTGATGCACGTAGAAGGACCAGCCATCGTAGCCGGTCAGCCACGCCATGTTGGAGGGGTCGCTGATGACCAGCACGTCGATCCCGCGACTGGCCATCTCGGCGCGCACTTTCCACAGACGGCTGGCGTATTCCTCTCGCGTGAAGGGCAGGTTTACCTGGGTCATGGGGCCACTCGCCAAAGCAACATCAAGAAAATCGGCCCTCTCGACGAGGAGAAGGCCGGGCCAGGGTGACGGTCACTAACGAGATGCCTGAACGGGTCGCGGGCCGAACAGTCGCACCAGGCAGTGGAGAATGCTCCCTTTGAGTGGAGGTTACTGCCAACCCACGGTAGGCGGTCAAGCATTTCGTGACGCCATGTAACGCATATGCCGGTCATACTTGTTCACGACCCCAACCCAGCGCCATGATGAGTTCTCTAACGCGAAGGAGACGACATGAAGATCCTGGTCCATATCGACGATGCCGAGCAGTGGCGGAAGGCCCTCGCCGAGCGCCTCCCCGAGGCCGAGGTCTTCACCAGTGCGGCACCCGCCGAGCAGCGCCGCCAGGCCGACTACCTAGCCGTGTGGAAGCCTCCCGAGTGGCTGCTGCGCGAGCCCACTGCACCCAAGGGCATCGTCAACCTGGGCGCCGGCGTCGATGCGCTGCTGAACAACCCCGGCCTGCCCGCCGGCGTTCCCATCGTCAAGCTGCGCGACGCCGGCATGGCGGAACTGATCGGCGACTACGTGCGCTACGGCATCCTGCATTTCCAGCGCGACTTCGACCGCTACCGCCGCCAGCAGTCTCGAGCCGAGTGGCGCGAGCATGCCGTGGTCGACAAGACGGACTGGCCGGTGGGCGTACTGGGCCTGGGTGTCATCGGCGCCAAAGTGGCCGCCATGGTGGCCGCCGACGGTTTTCCGGTGCATGGCTGGAGCCGATCGCCCAAGTCATTGGAGGGCATTCACTGTCATCACGGCGATGCCGGGCTGGACGAGGTGCTGGCAGAGGCGCGCACCCTGGTTCTGCTGCTGCCGGACACCTCAGCCACGCACCACATCATCAACGCCGAAACGCTGGCCGCACTGCCCGACGCCGCCAGCCTGATCAACCCGGGCCGCGGCACGCTGATCGACGGGGCCGCCCTGCTCGATGCCCTGGGCGAGGGCGAGGGCGAGGCGGAAGGTCGTCTGCGCGGCGCCATCCTCGATGCGTTCACCGAGGAACCGCTGCCGACGGCAAGTCCGCTATGGTCGCACCCACGGGTGTGGGTCACCCCGCACATGGCCGGCCCCACTCCGCTGGGCGAGGCGCTGAACCAGGTCGCCGAAGCGCTGCGAGCTTTCGCGGCAGGCGACCCCATCGACACCGTCGATCCCGACGCCGGCTACTGATGGGCAACGCTATGGCAGCGAACGGCCGGGCACCGGGCCCGGCCGCTCATGACTGGCTAGCGACGAGAGCTCAAGCCGACGGCAACAGATTCGTCACGCTGCGCCCATAGAGCTCCGTGGCAACCTTGAAGCGCCCGATCAGCCCCGACATCTCGCCTGCCTGGCCGTCCAGCGAGCGGCTGGCAGCCGCCACCTGTTCGACCAGGGCGGCGTTCTCCTGGGTGGTCTGCTCGAGCTGAGAGACCGCCTGATTGACCTGCTCGATGCCCGCCGACTGCTCGTCGGTGGCAGCCGACATGTCGCTGACCAGGTCGGCGACCTGGCGCACCTCGCGGGTGATCTCCGCCAGGGCCTCATGGGTCTGGCTGACCAGGTCGTCTCCTTTGGCCACGCGCTGGGCGTTGTCGCCGATCAGATGGCGAATGCGTTCGGCCTCTTCAGCGCTGCGGCTGGCCAGTTTGCGCACTTCTCCGGCCACCACGGCAAACCCCCGCCCGTGTTCCCCGGCTCGCGCCGCTTCCACGGAAGCGTTGAGCGCCAGCAAGTTGGTCTGGAAGGCGATGCCGTCGATCGCTTCGACGATGGCATCGATCTGGCGGTTGGCCTCGTGGATCTCGCGCATGGCCTCGCGTGCCTCGGCCGCCACATGGCTGGCCCGGTCGGCACGGCCCGCCGTCTGCTAGGTCTTGCTGCGGGCCTCGCGAGCATTGTCCGCCGACTGGCGCACTGTGGAGGTGATCTGCTCCATGCTGGTGGCCGTCTCCACCAGCGACGAGGACTGCTCCTCGGTGCGGCTGGCGAGGTCTTCGTTGCCCTGGGCGATCTCGCCGCTGGCCGAGGTGACGCCGGAGGCGCCTTGCTGAATGCTCGCCACCAGCGCCTCCATGCTCTCGGTCGAGGCATTGAAAGCGGCATAGAAGCGCGAGAGTTCGTCCGTTCCCGGCACCGGCAGGCGCTGGGTCAGGTCGCCATCTCGCTCGGCAATCTGCTGCAGCGCATGGCGCAAGGGCAGCACGATGCTGCGCACCAGCAGGGTGGCCAGCACCAGGGCGACCCCGATGGCCAGCACTGCGAACACCACGAAGCGCCACAGTTCATTGCGCGCCCCGGCCGCCAGGCTTTCGGCATCGGCCAGCACACCGCTGGCCATGGCTTCCTCCACGCCCTTGAGGCGCTCGATCTTGGCGGTCTGGGCGTCGAACCAGCGTGACGCATCGATGCCGTAGCCGCCGTCGATGCCCTGGTTGACGGCGATCTGACGCATCATGGTCAGACGTCCGGCATCTTCGTGATCCGCCGTGGCGTTTCGATAGCGCTCGACCATCGCCGGTGAGGCCTGCATGCGAAAGCTCTCCTCGAAGGCCGACGCCTCGCCGAGGAGTTCCATGAAACGGTAGTAGGTTTGCGGCGCCATGCGGTTGGCTGAAAAGGCGCCGGCCAGCATGGCGCGCTCGATGCCCGCGGTCTCCTTGAGTTCCTTCAAGGCCACATAGGCCCCCAGGTCGCGCGAAAGCTCTCCCGCCGCAACGCGTGCGGTGAGTCGCCCGGCCATCTCCAGCAGAGTGCCGTTGAGACCGCTGTAGTAGTCCAGCGACTCCGTCGGCTTGATGTCCTGAGCGTCGATCGCCTCACGCATCGAGCTCAGTTCGTCCAGGGCGTCGTCGATCGCCTGGCCGAGTTCTGCGATCCGCGGGTCGTCGCCGGCATCCACCGCCGACCGGGCCTCCTGGAACGCCCGCAAGCGCTCGTCGGCCCGGCTGCGCTGCTCGTCGAGGCGCTCGCCGAACGTCTCGCCTCCGCTGCTCAGGTAGCCCGAGGAGAGGCCGCGCTCCACCTGGAGTTCGTGCACCAGCTCGCCAGCGCGGTTGGAAAAACGGGTCATCTCCTCGACCTCGGCCATGTCGGCGGCCAGACGCTGGCGCTCGAGGATGCCGCTGGTCGCCAACCAGGCGATGACGAGAATGGGAAGTGCCAGCGCTAGCAGAAACTTTCGCGACATGGGAATGCGATGAAGGAAGTGGGTCATGGCGTATTTACCTGCCGAAGCTGAGTGGTGACAACAATATCGGGTGTCGTGAGTCTGGGTGGATGCGATTGTTGTTGTGCTATCAGCCGGCTGTCTTGCTAGGTAAGAACCGTATACGGGCAGCAGTGGCTGCGCTGACGACAAAAATGTCGGCGCGCAGGGCACCGGCTTGAGCGCCCTTGTCATGAAATCGACATGAAAATTGACGGACATCATCTTTTTCTGTCCATCCGGTCAATTTCCGTACTGGCCGACCGCGGGGGTTGTGCTCCGGCTACACGAACCGCACATCTACCGATAGGCTGATAGAGACTCACTCATCGCCCACCACGGAGGTACGCCATGACAACGCACATCGACTATGGCCCGCAGGACGCCCTGCTGGTGGTGGACATGCAGAACGACTTCTGCGAGGGCGGCGCCTTGGCCGTATCCGGCGGCAGCGCGCTGGTACCCGACATCAATGCCCAGATAGAGGCCGCCCGCCAAGGCGACGCCCTGGTGCTCGCTTCCCGCGACTGGCATCCCGTCGACCATGCGAGCTTCGAGCACCGCGGCGGCCCCTGGCCGGTGCATTGCGTGCAGGACACCCCTGGCGCAGCCTTCCACCCGGACCTCGTGCTGCCCAACGAGGCCATTCGCGTCAGCAAGGCCACCGCCTTCGACGCCGACGCCTACTCGGCCTTCGACGGTACGGGGCTGGGCGGCTATCTGCGCGACCGCGGCATCCGCCGCGTGGTGGTGTGCGGCCTGGCCATGGATGTCTGCGTGCAGGCCACCGCCAAGGACGCTCGTACGGAAGGATTCGAGGTGGTTCTGCTCGGCTCGCTGACCGAGCCGGTCGACCCGCAGGGACGGGAGCGTTGCCAAGAAGCGCTCGAGCAGGCGGGTGTCGAGGTCCGCGCATGAACCAGCACCCGCACTTTGCCGTCGACGATGGTGACTTGGCGCTGCTCACCGACCTCTACCAGTTGACCATGCTGCAGGCCTACTGGAAGGAGGACATGGACGAGCGCGCCACCTTCAGCCTCTACTTCCGCAAGCTGCCGCCGACGCGGCGCTTCATGCTCGCCTGCGGCCAGCAGTACGCCGCCGAGCTGGCCACCCGACTGCGCTTCACCGATGCCCACCTCGCCAGCCTGGCCGAAACCGGCACCTTCGACGATGCCTTTCTCGACTGGCTGGGCAACTTTCGCTTCTCAGGCGATATCTGGACGCTCCCCGAGGGAACGCCGGTGTTCGAGAACGAGCCCTTCATGGAGGTGGACGCGCCCATTGCAGAGGCGCAGCTGCTGGAGAGCCTGGTCATGAACCTGGTGCAGCTGGAAACCGTGCTGGCCTCCAAGGCGGTGCGCATCGTGAGCGCCGCACGCGGTCGGCCGGTGGTCGACTTCGGCCTGCGCCGCATGCACGGCATCGATGCCGCGGTGCGCGGGGTGCGCGCCTACCGCACCGCCGGACTCGCCGGCACCAGCAACGTGCTGGGCGGGCTGCGCCACGACCTGCCGCTGCGCGGCACCATGGCGCACAGCTACATTCTCGCCCACGACGACGAACGCGAGGCGTTTCGTGCCTTCGCCCGCCACTACCCCGACACCACCCTGCTGGTGGATACCCACGACACCCTGGCAGGCGTCGACAAGGTGATCGAGCTGATGGCCGAGGAACCTTCGCTTCGCGTCGCCGCCATTCGGCTCGATTCCGGCGATCTCGGCAAACTCGCCCACCGCTCCCGCGAGCGGCTCGACGCAGCCGGCCATGCGGACGTGAAGATCATCGCCAGCAGCGGCCTCGACGAACACGAGATCGCCGCCCTGCTGGACGACGACGCACCCATCGATGCCTTCGGCGTGGGCACCGAAATGGGCGTTGCCGCCGACGCCCCGGTGATCGATCTCTCCTACAAGCTCGTCGAGTATGCCGGCACGCCGCGCGTCAAGCACTCCACGGGCAAGATCAACCTGCCCGGCCGCAAGCAGCTCTATCGGCATCACGACGACGCAGGCCGGATGACCGGGGACGTCATCGCCCGGCGCGACGACGTCATCGAGGGTGCCGAACCGTTGCTAGTGCCAGCGGTCAAGGAGGGACAGCTGGACACTGCCACCATGGCACTCGCCGACGGCGCCCGGGAGCGCGTCGAACGCGCGCTCGACGCCATGCCTGAAACCTTGAAGCAGCTCGAACCGGGCAAAGCCGACTATCCGGTCGAACTCAGCCCGGCGCTCGACCGGCTGCGCTCACGCACCTGATGGCCCATCAGCCGGCCGTCATGGCCGCTCCTCAGCTCAGCAGAGCGTGGAACTGGCGCAGCCACTCGGGATGGGCCGGCCAGGCCGGTGCCGTCACCAGGCGCCCGGAGGTGACGGCCTGGTCGACGGCGATCTCCGCGTAGTCGCCGCCGGCCAGGCGCACTTCCGGGGCGCAGGCCGGGTAAGCGGAGACTCGATGCCCCGCGAGCGATACCGCTGCCGCCAGCAGCTGAGCACCGTGGCAGATGGCGGCGATCGGCTTGTCCTGTTCGACGAAGTGACGCACCTGATCGAGCACCCGCTCGTCGAGGCGTAGGTATTCCGGCGCCCGCCCGCCGGGAATCACCAGGGCGTCGTAGTCGGCCAGCTCCACCTCGGCGAAGGTGGCATTGAGGGTGAAGTCGTGTCCCGGCTTCTCGGAGTAGGTCTGGTCGCCCTCGAAGTCGTGGATGGCGGTACGCACCTTATCGCCTTCTCGCTTGTCGGGGCACACGGCATCCACGCTGTGCCCCATGGCCTGCAGAGCCTGGAAGGGCACCATGATCTCGTAGTCCTCGACATAGTCACCGGCGATGAGCAGTAGTCTAGCCATGGGGATTCTCCTTGCGCGAAAGCGCGTCGTGTATGAGGCGTCGGTCTGCAACCGCAAGCCTAGCCACGCCACCGAACAAATTCCACGCGGAACGGAACCGCCAACCGCCGAAGTGACTCTCACTTCCGACACCCCGCTCGTCGACGTCGGGAGCCCTCCATGTCATTCGTTCGCCTTCTTAGCCTCCCGCTGGCGGCCCTGTTGCTGTTCGCAGCCTGGTCGGCGGACCTGGCGTTCGCCAGCAGCGAGCCCTCGCCCTTCACCGCCCGCTATCGGGTGGAGGTGGCCGGCTGGCCCGACGTCACCGTCGAGCACCGGCTGGCCCAGGAGGGTCACTACTGGCTCAGCGAGATGCAGGCATCCATTGCCATGGCCAGCGGCGATGAGCGCAGCCGGTTCATGGTCGATGACACCGGCGTGCAGTCGCTGCATTACTCCAGCGGCTACTCGCTGCTGGGCATCCGCGACCGATACTCGCTCGCATCCGAAACCCTGCGCAAGCTCCCCGACCGCCAGACGGCGCTCTTCGTTCTCTCGCAACGAGCCCATGACGACCAGTGCGCCGTCACCTGCCGGCTCACATACCAGGACCACCAGGGTGACCGGGAAAGACTTCAGTTCCGGGTGCTGCCTCGTCAGCGCCTGAGCGTGCCGGCCGGCGATTTCGAGGCACTGACGATCGAGGTCACCAACCCCGACGAACCCGATCGACGCCTGATGCTGCGCTTCCATCCGGAGCTGCCGGGCCTGCTGCTGGCTGCCGACTATCATCGCGATGGCGAGCGCCGCAGCCGCCTGACTCTGACATCGCTCGAGCACACCTCGCCTTGACACCACCTCGCCATTGGCCCGCCTCGTCGGTTCGGCTAAAGTGTGGCGGTTCTGGCTGCCCGCCGGCAGCCCGAAGACGCTTTGGAGAAGGGAGTCTCGATGCTGAGCGGTCTGCTGCTCGTCCTGCTGCCGTTGCTGCTGGGCTATCTGGTGCCGGTGCGTCACGCCGGCGCAATGGATGTCATCAACCGCAGCGTCAACGCCGCCATCTACGTGATCCTGCTGTTGATGGGCGTGGGCCTGGCCGGCCTCGACGACCTGGCCAGCCAGCTCTCGCGCATGGGCAGCCAGGCACTGTTGCTATTCTTGCTGCTCTCCGCCTGCAACCTGACGGCATTGGCCTGGCTGGCCCGGCACCTGCGGATGCGCATCGAACCCGGCCGCTCGGTGGCCGGCGCGCCGACCAGCAAGCTCGCGGCCCTGGCTGGCTCGCTGGCGCTGGTGGGGGTGGTGATCGGCGGCGTGCTGACGGGGCTGGTCGCCGGCAGCCTGAGTGCGGGTGAAGGGTTTTTCAGCGGTGCCGAAACGCTGGCCGAAGGGGTGCTCTACCTGCTGCTGGCGCTGATCGGCTGCCAACTGCGCAACTCCGGCATGCCGCTGCGCCAGATTCTGCTCAACCGCCGCGGCCTGGCCATTGCCGCCACCCTGGCGGCCAGTTCGCTGTTGGGCGGGCTGGTTGCCGCGCCACTGCTCTCCCTCGCCTGGAACGAAGGGCTGGCGCTGGCTGCCGGCTTCGGCTGGTACTCGCTTTCCGGCATCCTGATCGGCGACGGGCTGGGCGCCCAGATGGGCGGCGTGGCCTTCTTCAACGACCTGCTGCGCGAACTGGCAGCCTTCGTGCTGATCCCGCTGACCATCCGCCGCCACGCCCCACTGGCCATCGGCTACGGCGGCGCCACGGCCATGGATTTCACCCTGCCAGTGATTCAGCAGCACGGCGGCGTGGCTTGCGTACCCGTCGCCGTGGTCTCGGGCTTTCTGCTCTCGCTGCTGTCACCGCCGTTGATCCTGTTTTTCCTGTCACTGTGAGAGCACGGGCTTGCACCGAACGTGCACCTTTGCTGACCATTGGCTGCATCGCCGTCGGCGACACTGCCCCGACCACCTCACCGCCGAGAGCCGCCCATGGCCCCACGCCTACCCCGCCCTACCGTCTCGCGCCTGGGCATCAAGCTGTTCCTGATCATCCTGCTGGTCAACGTGGTGATCGCCGGCCTGGTGTTCCTGTCGGTATCGCGCAGTCTCGACCGCGGCTTCATCGAGTACCTGGAAACCACTCAGGCGAACCGCGCCGAGAGGCTCGCCGAAGGGCTGGGCGAGGAGTGGGCGCGACGCGGCGGCTGGCAGTGGCTGCGCAACTCACCGCCGGCATGGCATCGCCTGGTGCGTCAGCAGCTATGGCCCGGTGAACGTCGCCCACCCCACGGTATCGAACGGCGTCTGGGCGATGCCCGTGACTTCGTGCTCCACGATGCCGAGGGTCTGCCGGTGATCGGGCTGCCACCCAACAAGCGTGAGCATGGCGATGCCACCGATCTCGAGTGGCTACCCATCGTCCACGATGGCGAGCGGGTCGGCACTCTCGGCTACCGTCCACCGCGCCAACTCCTGGCACGCATGGAACATGTCTTTCTGAGTCGTCAGCAGCGCAACCTCGGCATCGTCGTCGCCGCCCTGGGACTGGCCTCGCTGCTGCTGGCCGGCGGCCTGGCCTGGTGGCTGGGGCGCCGCACCCACGGCATGGCGCTCGCCACCCAGCGCCTGACCGAGGGCGACTACAGCACGCGACTCCCCGAGCGCGGTCGCGACGAACTCGCGCGACTGGCACACGACTTCAACGTACTGGCCGCCACGCTCGAAGCGAGCCGCGAGGCGCGCAGCCGCTGGGTTTCCGACATCGCCCATGAGCTGCGTACGCCGCTCTCCGTGCTGCGCGGCGAAATCGAAGCGATGCAGGACGGCATTCGTACGCTCGATGCCAACGGCCTGCACTCGCTGGGCCAGGAGGTAGGTCAGCTCGAGCGTCTGGTGGCCGACCTGCGCCTGCTCTCGCAGAGCGATGCCGGCGCCCTTGAAGTTCAGTTGGCGCCATTGAACCTTGCCGACAGCCTGACGAGCCGCCTGGATGAGGCGCGTGGCTGGCTAGCCGACAGCGGCCTTACTCTGACCACCGACATCCCCGGCCCGGCGTGGATTCGCGGTGACGCTCGACGCCTGCGCCAGCTATGGACCAACCTGCTCGACAACAGCTGCGCCTATACCCACTCGCCGGGGCGGCTGGAGGTGCGCCTCGAGGGCCTGACGGACCGGGTACGAATCGTCTGGGAAGACAGCGCTCCCGGGGTGCCCGAGGCGTCACTGCCCAAGCTCACCGAGCGTCTCTACCGCGTGGAGGACTCGCGCAGCCGCGCCAGTGGCGGCAGCGGCCTGGGGCTTTCCATCGCCGGCGCCTTGATCAAGGCCCACGGCGGCACTTTGACGCCCTCTAACTCGCCGCTGGGTGGGCTACGCTGGACCCTGGAATTCCCGCGGCTCGACGCCGCCGGCTGACAAGGAAGAACGCCATGCAAGACGTTGCCCCTCATCACGACCGCGTGCTCATCGTCGAGGACGAACCCAAGATCGCCCGACTGGTTGCCGACTACCTGGAAGGCAGCGGCTATCCCAGCGAGCACCTGGATCACGGCGACGCCGTGCTGCCCTGGCTGCACCAGCAGGCCACTGCCGATGACCTGCCCGCCCTGGTGCTGCTCGACCTGATGCTGCCGGGCAGCGATGGTCTGACGCTATGCCGCGAGATCCGCCAGCGCTGGCCGAGCATCGCCATCATCATGCTCACCGCCCGCGTCGAGGAGGTCGACCGCCTGCTCGGCCTCGAACTGGGCGCCGACGACTACATCTGCAAGCCGTTCAGCCCCCGCGAGGTGGTGGCCCGGATCCGCGCCGTGCTGCGCCGCAGCCACGCCAGCGCGGAACCCGCCAGCACCAACGGACTGGAACTCGACGACGCCGGCTGGCGGGCACTGGCCGACGGCCGGGATCTGGGGCTGACCGCCGTGGAGTTCCAACTGCTCAAGGTGATGATGCACTCGCCGGGGCGCATCTTTTCCCGCGAGCAGTTGATGGATCACATGTACCGCGACCACCGCATCGTGTCCGAGCGCACCGTGGACAGCCACGTCAAGAAGCTGCGGCGCAAGATCGCCGAGGCGTGGCCCGAACGCGAAGTGATCCGTTCGGTCTACGGCGTCGGCTACAAGTACCAGCCCGACGAGTGAGAGCGTCGTCACCGGCGATGGCCGGTGACGCATGCACCACCTTTGCACACTCCCTGCAAGGGCGTTGCACAACTCGGCGAGAGACTGAGAACGTCAATCCAACCGCCAGGAGCCATGACATGACTTTCTCTGCTTTCTCACACCGTTTGCTGATGCCCACTCTGTTCGCCGTGGCCATCGCCCCGCTGGCCCTTTCCGCCAACGCCTTCCCGGGCAAAGGCGGTGAGTGGTCCGAACAGCGTCAGGAACAGTTCGAAGAGCGTCGCCAGGCACTGTTCGAGCGCGCCGGGGTCGACACTGCAACCCGCGAGGCGCTGAGCGAAGCCCGCGAGACGCATCGCCAGGCCATGCGCGACCTTCGCGAGCAGCACCAGGAGCGGCTCGATGAGATCCTCAGCGACGAGCAGCGTGACGCCTTGCAGGATGCGCGCCGCGAAATGCGCGACGAGTGGCGCAGCGAGCGCCGCGAAACCATGCAGCAGCGCCTGACCGAACTGGTCGACGGCTGGGAGCTCAGCGACGCCGAACGCGACGAACTCACCGAGCTTCGCGAATCGCTCTACGCCGACATGCAGGACCTGCGCGACCAGGAGTTCGACTCCCGCGAGGAGCGCCGCGAGGCGTGGCAGGCACTGCGCGAAGAGCACCGTGCCGCCCTGGGCGAACTGCTCTCCGACGAGCAGATCGCCGAGATGCAGGCGACCATGACTCCCCGCGGCAAGCCGGGCTACGGCAAGCGCAACGGCGGCAACAAACGCTGATCCTGCCCTGCCATGACGACAGCGCCCGGCCGGGCGCTGTCTATCGGTTTCCAAGGGTGGCCACCGCGCGGCGACATTCGTCTCGATGACGCACTCTCCTCAGCTCAACGGCCGCCCTCATCACTGGAGGGCGGCCGTTGAGCTTCAGTTGCGCGGGTCGTCCGCCGGATCGAGATACTCGATGCCCCAGGGTCCGGTGCCGTGAAGCTGGATGACGGTCTCGCCCTCGGCGTAGCCGAACATGGGATCGCCCGGCGCCATGATGGCAAAGTCATGTTCTTCCAGGGCCTGGGCGGCGCCCGCCTCGTACTCCTCGCCGTGGGCGAAGTGCAGCGTGCCGGAAAGCACCGTGACGCGCTCGTAGGCGGGATGGATATGCGGGCGGATCTCGTAGCCATCTGCCAGGCGCAGGCGGATGGTGAAGGGCTCGGCTTCGCTCATGGGCCCTTCGATGACGGCGATCTCCGCACCCTCGCCCATGGAGCCCACCGGTCCCCACTCCAGTTCGTCTGCGCTGCCGATCAAGTGTCCATCGCCACGGTAGGGCTCCGCCTGCAGGGTGCCCACCGTCAGCGTCAGGCCCAGCAGCAAAGCAGTGGTCAGGATGTTGTGCTTGTTCATGACGCTCTCCTCCCCCTATCGGTTGTGTCGTCGTCGGTAACACGGCTCGTCGGCCGTGTTCGCCCATGACGCAGGCAAGCCAACCTGTGTTCCCGTTTTTTCCGGGAACCGGATAGGAGTCGGCCGCGTCCTCGATAGCAACCGCTTGCTCACGACTGCCGAACGGCCCATGCTCGAAGGAGTTCCTCATGCCCCTTGCCCAGTCACTTCCCCTGCCCCCGCTTGCGCAGCACCAGAGCAGCGTCGCGGGGAAGAAGAGGCCAGTCATGAGCGATTGCCCATCCGATCGGCGCCAGTGGTTCGAGGCGCGCCTGGAACCGCTGCTGGACCGGCTCTACGGTACTGCCCTGCGCCTCACCCGCCACCCCGATGACGCCGAGGACATCGTTGCCGAAGCGGTGGCCAAGGCGTGGCAGCGGCTCGATGAGCTGCGCGATCCGGCTCGCTTCGACGCCTGGCTGTTCCATATCCTCTCCAACACCTTCATCAGCGAGTGGCGCCGCCGTCGGTGCCGGCCCCAGCCCGCCAACGATCCCGACGCCGTGGAGAGCCTGGAGGAGAGTGACTTCACCCTCTTTCAGCAGCTGCATCAGCCCTTCCTGCTATGGTGGGGCAACCTCGAGGAGCAGTTCTTCAACCGGCTGCTGCAGAGGGACTTGGAGCGTGCCGTGGATTCTCTTCCCGACGCCTTCCGGGTGGTGATTGTGCTGGTCGAAGTGCAAGGCTATACGTATGAGGAAGTTTCCCGGCTGCTGGGAATCCCGCTGGGCACGGTGCGCTCGCGCCTGAGCCGGGCACGCGGCCAGTTGCAGAGACGGCTCTGGCAACAGGCCAGGGAAGCGGGCATCTCACTGCCAGGACACGGAGGTACGACGCCATGATCCCCCGAGAGCTGAGCTGCGAGGACGTGATCGAACGGCTCTTCGACTACCTCGACCGTGAACTGGACGCCCAGCAGGCCGAGGATATCGAGCATCACCTGGCCCGGTGCCGCGACTGCTTCACGCGCGCCGAATTCGAAAAACGACTGCGGGAGAGGGTAGCGGCATCGGGCACGGTGTCGGCGCCGCCACGACTGCAGCGAAGAGTCCGGCGGCTTCTCGACCGTTTCGACAAGGGCGGTAGCGACGAACTCCCCTGACCGCCAAGGAGCGCCTTCATGGTGGCCATTCTCGGCTATTCCCGCGAGCAGATCGTCGCCGCGGTACAGGCCATGTACACCGAGGTGGCGGAAAGGCCCGACGCCCCCTTTCACTTTCCCCTCGGCGGCGAGACCTGCCGTCAGCTCGGCTACCCCGCAGCGCAGACGCAGGGCCTGCCACCGGCACTGCTGGACTCCTTCGCAGGGGTCGGCTATCCCTTTCGCACCGGGACCGTTGAGCCGGGCGACCGGGTCCTCGACCTGGGTGCCGGCGCCGGCGTCGACTCGCTGATCGCCAGCCGTCTGGTCGGCCCCGAAGGACGGGTCATCGCCCTAGATCTCACCGCCGCGATGACCCGTAAGCTCAAGCGAACCGCTGAAGAGCAGGGCATCGCCAACCTCGACGTCGTCCAGGCCTCGGCGGAGCGGCTACCGCTACCCGATGCCAGTCTCGACGACATCACCAGCAACGGAGCGCTCAACCTGGTTCCGGACAAGCGCCTCGCCATCGCCGAGATGTTCCGAGTGCTGAGGCCCGGCGGCCGGGTGCAGCTTGCCGACGTGGTGATCCGCCGCCCGGTCAGCGTGGACTGCCACGAGGACCCGCGCCTCTGGGTGGAGTGCGTGGTGGGCGCCACGGTGGAGGAGGACCTGCTGGCGCTGTTCGCCGAGGTGGGCTTCGAGCAGATCGACGTAGTAGGCAGTCACGACTATTTTGCCTTGAGTCCCAGCGCCCAGACCCGCGAGATCGCCGCCGGCTTCGGCGCCCACACCCTCGAAATCGGCATGCGCCGCGCCGCCAAAGCGCCCTCCCCGCTCAGCCGCTGGCGCCAGCGTCTCGACCCGCGCCGCGCCTGGCGCCGGCTCGCGCGCCGCGGCCTGCTCGGTGTGGCGGCTCTGGGGCTGGCGCTGATGAGCTGCTATGGCACTCTGGCGCTGGTCGGCCTGCTGCCACTGCTGGGTATCGGCATGGCCCTCGACAATGGCGCTTGGGCCACTGCCATCGCTGCCTTCGTGCTGCTCACGCTCGCCGTACAGGTGGCCGGCTTCCGCCGCCACCGCACCACCGGCCCACCCCTGCTGGCCGCAGCGGGTGTCACCACGGTGCTCTACGCGCTCTTCATCGACTATCACGCCCTGTTAGAGCTGGCCGGATTCGTGGTGCTGGCCGGTGGTGTGCTGTGGGACCTACGACGCCGACGCCGAGAGGAAGCGCGGCTGCTGGGGGTCGCCTGATCCGACTCAGCCGCAGGCGGCCTCATCGCGGCGAACGAAGCGTGCCAGTTGGGTCGGCTGACCCAGCTCCGAATGCCACTCACCGATGCCGGACACGGTAACGCGGTAGCCGTTGCGCTTCGCCACTCCCTGGACCCAGTGGCGAAAGCGTGCCCGGTCCCATTCGAATTGGTGGTCGGGATCGCGAAACTCGCCCGGTGCCATGTCGAACAGCGGGTTGTACTCATGGTTGGGCGTGGTCATGACCAGCAGGCGGGGGCGCAGCTCCGCGAAGACCACCTTCTCGACCCGTGACAGGGAAGCTGGCGGCACATGCTCGATGGTCTCGACCATCGCGGCGGCATCGAAGCCGGCCAGCCGGGGCTGGGATTCGGCATAGGAGCCACACACCAGCTCCACGCGCCCCTGCTGAGACACTGCCGAGGGCTCGAGTCGCAACTTGGCCTGAGCCAGCAGCTCACCGGACTGCTCCAGTCCCACCAGGGTGTCGAACTGGGGCTCACGCAGCAGGTGGTGCAGCAGCCCCCCAGTGCCACAACCCAGGTCGAGAACGCCGCGGGCGCCGCTCGCCTTGAGCAGGGACAGCACCTCTTGCAGCCGCTGCTGGTGAAGGTCGGGAGCCTCGCGGTGCATCGCGTAATGTCCTTCTCATCGAATGGGGGCCACGATGATGCCGCAAAAGCCGGCGAAGGTGTAGATGAAAGAAGGGGCGCGACTCTCGTCGCGCCCCGCGTTTCAACAAACGCTTCCGGTTCAGCCCATCATGTCCAGCACGATTCGACCCTCGATCTTGCCATCGATCATGCGCTGGAAGACGTCGTTGATGTTTTCCAGCTTCTCGGTGGCGATGGTGGCCTCGACCTTGCCTTCACCGGCGAAATCCAGCGCTTCCTGCAGATCCTGGCGAGTGCCGACGATGGAGCCGCGAACGGTGATGCCATTGAGCACCGTATCGAAGATCGGCAACGGAAAGTCGCCGGGCGGCAAGCCGTTGAGCACCAGGGTTCCGCCGCGACGCAGCATGCGCTGGGCCTGATCGAAAGCCTTGGGCGACACCGCCGTGACCAGCGCGCCATGAGCACCGCCGATCTCGCGCTTGAGGGTCTCGGCCGGATCGGCCTTCAAGGCATTGACGACGACGGTGGCTCCCAGGCGCTCGGCCAGCGCCAGCTTGCCGTCGTCGATATCCACTGCGGCCACGTTGAAGCCCATGGCCTTGGCATATTGCACCGCCATGTGGCCGAGACCGCCGATACCCGAGATCACCACCCACTGGCCAGGACGGGCATCGGTCATCTTGAGTCCCTTGTAGACCGTCACGCCGGCACACAGCACCGGAGCGATCTCCAGGAAGTCGACGTTGTCGGGCAGCCGCCCCACGTAGCCGGCATCGGCCAGGGTGTAGTCGGCGAAACCGCCGTTCACGGAGTAGCCCGTATTCTGCTGCGACTCGCACAGCGTTTCCCAGCCGCCCAGACAGTGCTCGCAGTGGCCGCAGGCGGAATAGAGCCAGGGTACGCCGACACGGTCGCCCTCCTTGACGTGCTTGACGCCCTCGCCCACCGCCACGATATGACCGACTCCCTCGTGGCCGGGAATGAAGGGTGGGCTGGGCTTGACCGGCCAGTCGCCATGGGCGGCATGCAGGTCCGTGTGGCAGACCCCGGAGGCCGCGACCTGGACCAGGATTTCACCCTGCTGCGGCCGCGGTGTAGCGACCTCCTCGATCGCCAGCGGTTCGCCGAACTGGCGTACCACGGCGGCTTTCATCGTCTTGTCCATATTGTATCTCCTCGGTTGGCGGGCAGTCGTATACTGCCCGCGTGCCCTCAGGCTCGCCGGGGGATCGTGGAGCGGTGTATCCGCTCTCGCGTGAGTGAAAAATGGATAGGAAGCCGCCCCTGGCGGGGCAGGGGCGGCCGAACGCTGGCTTAGAAGAAGCCCATGGGGTTGGTGTCGTAGCTCACCAGCAGGTTCTTGGTCTGCTGATAGTGCTCGAGCGCCACCTTGTGGGTCTCGCGACCCACCCCGGACTTCTTGTAGCCGCCGAAGGCGGCATGCGCCGGATACTGGTGGTAGCAGTTGGTCCACACCCGGCCGGCCTGGATGCCGCGGCCCATGCGGAAGGCGACGTTGATGTCGCGACTCCAAACCCCGGCGCCGAGACCGAACTCGGTGTCGTTGGCGATGGCCAACGCCTCGGCCTCGTCCTTGAAGGTGGTCACCGCCACCACCGGGCCGAAGATCTCCTCCTGGAAGACACGCATCTGGTTGTGCCCCTTGAGCAGGGTCGGCTCGATGTAGTAGCCCTTGTCATAGGCCGGATCGAAGCTCGCCTTTTCGCCGCCGGTGAGGAACTCGGCGCCTTCCTCCCTAGCGATCTCCATGTAGGACATGATCTTGTCGAACTGCTCCTGGGAGGCCTGGGCGCCCACCTGGACGTCGGTGTCCAGCGGGTTGCCGCGCTGGATCTGCCCCACTTTCTCCATGACCTTGGCCATGAAGGCGTCGTACATGGATTCCTGGATCAATGCCCGGGACGGGCAGGTGCATACCTCGCCCTGGTTGAAGAAGGCCAGCACCAGGCCTTCGGCCGCCTTGTCGATGAACTCCGGCTCGGCATTCATGATGTCGGCGAAATAGATGTTGGGCGACTTGCCGCCCAGCTCCACGGTGGACGGAATGATGTTGTCGGCGGCGCACTTGAGGATGTGGGCACCCACCGGGGTGGAACCGGTGAAGGCGATCTTGGCGATGCGCTGGCTGGAGGCCAGCGCCTGGCCGGCCTCGGCACCGTAGCCGTTGACCACGTTGACCACCCCCGGCGGCAGCAGGTCGCCGACCAGCTTCATCAGCTCCAGGATCGAGGCCGGGGTCTGCTCGGCGGGCTTGAGCACCACGCAGTTGCCGGCGGCCAACGCCGGGGCGAGCTTCCAGGTGGCCATCAGCAGCGGGAAGTTCCAGGGAATGATCTGCCCCACCACGCCCAGCGGCTCGTGGAAGTGATAGGCCACGGTGTTGGCGTCGATGTCGGCCGCCGTGCCCTCCTGGGCGCGGATGCAGCCGGCGAAATAGCGGAAGTGGTCAACGGCGAGCGGGAGGTCGGCGTTGAGCGTCTCGCGCACCGCCTTGCCGTTGTCCCAGGTTTCGGCCACGGCGAGCATTTCCAGGTTCTGCTCGATGCGCTCGGCAATCTTGAGCAGGATGTTCGAGCGTTCGGCGGCCGAGGTCTTGCCCCAGGCCGGGGCGGCGGCGTGGGCGGCATCGAGTGCCTTGTCGATATCCTCCGCGGTGGAGCGCGGAATCTGACAGAACACCTCGCCGTTGACCGGACTGACGTTGTCGAAATACTGGCCCTTGACCGGCGCGACGAACTCACCGCCGATGTAGTTACCGTAACGTTCATCGAAGCGCGCAACGGCACCGGACTGGCCGGGGTTGGCATAGATCATGGCGTGTCTCCAGCTGTTGTGGTTGTATTGATGCACTACCCAGTCTTGGCGAACCGGAGGGGCAGCGCCATCCTGCCGTGGCAGGAGAGCGGCTCGTCCCTTGGTAGGAGACGACAGGGAGATTCACCATGCCTACCTTGATGGTCGCCGATGACCATCCGCTGTTCCGCGAGGCCATTGCCGCCGTGATCGATGCGGGGCTTCCCGGCAGCCGAATGCTGGAAACCGACAGCCTGGAAAGCACCTTGCACCAGGCCGAGCGGCATGCCGAAGAGCTGGATCTGCTGCTGCTCGACCTGGGGCTCCCCGATGCCGACGGGCTGGCGGGGCTCGCCCGCCTGCGGCAGGCCCTGCCGCGTCTGCCGGTGGCCATCGTCTCGGCCGAGCAGGATCGCCGCGTGGTACTGGAAGCCATCGATCTGGGCGCGGTGGGCTACATCCCCAAGTCCACGCCGCGCGAGGCCCTGCTGGCCGCCTTGCAGCGCATCCTGGAAGGCCAGGTCTACCTGCCGCCGGACATCATGCGCCGCCCCCGTGAGGCCGCCACGCCGGCGCCGGGCTCCGCACCTGATGCTACGCTGAATGCCCGCCTCGGCCGTCTCACCGACAAGCAGCTCGAAGTGCTCGAACGCATGACCCGCGGCGAATCCAACAAGCGCATCGCCCTGGCCCTGGACATCGCCGAAACCACCGTGAAGACGCACGTATCGGCCATCCTGCGCAAGCTGGAGGTGGCGAGCCGCGTACAGGCCATCCTGGTGGCCGGCGAGATCGACCTGGCCGAGCAGATCGCTGCCCGCCGTCAGCGCTGAGCGAGCAGGCTGGTCAGCAGCATGCGCAAACGCAGCGGCTTGACCGGCTTGAGCAAGCAGTCGTAGCCGCGCCGCCGCGCCTCGGCCGTGACCCCGGCGTCGTGATTGGCGGTCACCACCACCACAGCCAGTTGAGACTGGCGGCGCTGCAGTTCGGCGGCAACGGCCAGGCCGTCGCCCATGGCCGAACCGAGATGGTAGTCGACCAGCAACACATCCGCCGGCGCCGCACCGACCTCCGCCTCGAGTTCGGAAAGCGAGCGGGCGGTGACCACGCGGCAACCCCACCCCTCGAGCAGCGCCCGCATGCCGTCGCCCACGTCCGGGTCATCGTCGATCACCCAGATGCGCGCACCGGCCAAGGCGTGAGACGCCGGGTCTGCCTCGTCGGCCTGACGGCGAGCCGTCAGTGCTGCAGGCGAACCGTATGGCACCCGCACCGAGAAGCAGGCACCGTGCCCCGGCTGTGAGGCCAACGCCAGCGGATGGCCGAGCATGCCGCTGATACGATCGACGATGGCCAGCCCCAGCCCCAGGCCCCGATCCTGTTCGCGGCGCGGACCGACACGGCGGAACTCCTGGAAGATCGCTTCGCGCTGGGCCGGCTCGATGCCGGGACCGGTGTCGCCCACCACGATCTCCAGCCCGTCGGGCCGGCGCCGACAGCCGAGCAGCACCCGCCCCCGTTCGGTATAGCGGATGGAATTGCTGAGAAAATTGCGCACCACCCGGGCCAGCAGCGCCAGATCGGACTCGACCACCACGCTGCTGGCCACGTAGTGCAACGCGAGCCCGCGCGCCGCCGCCATCTGCCGGTACTCTTCGGCCAGCGCATCCAGCAGCTCGCCCACCCGAAAGGTGGCCACATCGGGCGCGAGCACGCCGGCATCGAGCCGTGAGATATCCACCAGGGTACCGAGCAACGCTTCGACATCCTTGAGCGAACGACCGATCTGGCCGACCAGGCGCCGTGACGGCTCGGGCAGCCGCTGATCGTCGAGCGCGCTGGCGAACAGGCGTGCCGCATTGAGTGGTTGCAGCAGATCGTGGCTCACCGCCGCGAGGAACTTGGTCTTGGACAGATTGGCCGCCTCCGCCTCGGACTTGGCTCGATGCAGCGCATCCAGAGTGTGCTGCAGCTGTTCGGTGCGCTCGCGCACCTGTTCGGCCAGCAGCACGGAGTGCTCGAAGGCGGCGTAGGGCGCACCGCCGCCCATGCCGCCGGCCTCGACCCGTTCCATCAGCGCCTGGCAGATGCGCCGCAGACGGGCGTTCTCCTCACGCAGCGCGTCTTCGCGAGCCGTTGGATCGGCAGGCCATTCAGTCTCGCGGGCGAGATCCAATGGCAACGCCGGTGAAGGTCTGGTTGACGTGTCGGCCATGGTGCTGCTCCCCGTAGGTATTGAAGCCGATGACGCCCTCACGGCCCAGCAGCCGCGAGGCCTGAGCCACCTGGCCGAGGGACTCCAGTTCGAGCCGACGCAGAAAGCAGTCGCAGCCGATGATCAACGCCGGCTCGCCGAGCCGCTCGTGCAGCCCGGCCAGCACGTCGCGCAGGTCGTCGAGCAGCGGCTCCGGCTGCATGGCAGTGAGCACGATGCCGTTCTCCACCGCACAGTAGAAGCTCAGGCTGCCATCGGCATTGACGCACTGAATGGAACGCACGTAGTGCGCTTCGCCGAGGCGCACGGCCAGGGGGTGGCGAGCGAACACGGCCGGTGTCAGCTCCGCCACCGGCAACCCCACCAGGCGGGCATACTCCTCGGCGGCGGGAGCGGCATTGAGTTCCAGAACACGGCGGCGGTCGCGGTCGACTCGGGTCACCACCAGCTTGGTGTCGCGCGGGCGCAGATGGTGGGTGGTGAACACCTCGAAGGGCAGACGCGTCTCGACCATCACCACCACGGCGGCCTCGCTGTGAAAGCGTCCGCCGCTGTAGACGTGGGTGTGAGCCAGGCGGTTGTCGTCGCCGGCGCTGCCGCCGAAGCTGGGAATCGCCCCCAGGGCCGCATCGAGGGTGGCCAGCACCTGCTCCTCGCTGCTGGAAAGACCATCGAGCAGGGTCAGAACGAAACGGTTGCCGCCTTCGCCATCCTGCGCGACACGCCGGCAGGCGGCCAGCAGCTCGCCGGTGAGACGCTGGGCCTGCAGCAGATCGAAGCCTTCCAGGTCGTCGATCAGCGCCTGAGCGACGGCGAAGGCACGCCGGTCGAACCCGATGGCCACTACGCAGCCACGGCAGTAGCCGGCCGGAGTGATTTCCCCGGCGGTGGTGCAGCCCGAGACGGTGACGCCGGCAAAGGCCGCTTCCAGGGCCTCGCCCAGCTCGGCCAACGGATACTCGGCACTGCAGAAGAAGAGCACGAACCCCAGGTCGGCGTGATACAAGGATCGCGCCAGCTCGGCAGCGGCGCCTGCCGGCTCCCGGCAATGGCTGCTGGCCGTGCGCAGCGGCTGCTGCCGCACGGATGTCGCTTCGATCTCATCGACGACGGACGATGGCATGGCACTTTCCGATGGCTGCATGATCCCTGGCAGTGTAGGCGCCCCGACATGGCAGCCACAACGCGGCTTTGGGGCAAGTCATGGCGATGGCGAACGGGCCCGGCGAGCAGCAAGCCAGCGCTCCAGGGCATCGAGCGCCATGGGCAGGGCCGCCTCGAGCTCACGCACACGCTGCATGGCTCGGTCATGCTGCCCCGCCCGGGCGCTCGCTTCCAGGCGTCGCGCACACGCCGACAGGCGTTGTACGCCAAGGCTTGCCGATTCGCCCTTGAGGCGATGCGCCACATCGCCCAATGCCGCCATGTCACCCACGGCTGCGGCGTCATGCAGGGTCGCACCGTGACGTTGCAGCTCACGGCAGTGGGTGACGATCAGCGAAGTCAGCTGTGCTTCGCCCAGCGCCTCTCCCAGCGCCTCCAGAACGGATACGTCGAGCTCGGGTTCGCTTGCCGCAGCGCACGGAGCCGGTTCGGCATCGGCGGTCGCTGTCGTGGTAACCGGCAAACTGCGTGCCAGACAAGCCTCCAGCGCTCGGCGGACGAGCGGTTTGCCCAGATAGTCGGTCATACCGGCAGCCAGGCAACTCGCTGCATCGGCCCCAGGCCCTCCCGCCGTCATTGCCACGATGGGCACCTCGGCACGCCAGCCGCCGGCCGCACGCAGGCGCTGGGTGACGACCAAGCCATCCATGCTCGGCATCTGTACGTCCATGAAGATCACCGCGAAACGCTGCCGGTCGGTCAACGCCAGTGCCTCGGGGCCGCTTTCGGCCAGCGTTACCCGACAGCCGAGACGTTCGAGCAACGCCAAAGCGACCTGCTGATTGATGGGGTTGTCCTCGACCACCAGCACCTGCCCCTCGAAGACCGGCGATGCCGTGCCGACCACGGCTGTGCTGCGAGGAAGAGCGGCAACTTCCAGCGGCAGACGAACCCAGAAACGACTGCCCTCCCCAGGACGGCTATCGACGCCGATTTCGCCGCCCATGGCCGCCACCAGGCGACGGCAAATCGCCAACCCCAGCCCCGTACCGCCGTAGCGGCGCGCGGTAGAGGCATCCCCTTGCCGGAAGGGTTCGAAGAGGCGTTCCTGCTGGCCGGACGCAATGCCCGGGCCGGTATCGCTCACCACCAGGCTCAGTTGCCCATCTTCTGCCACTCCTGCCTCGACGCGAACTTCTCCCTGCTCGGTGAACTTGATGGCATTGGCCAGCAGGTTGAGAATCACCTGGCGAAGGCGGGCTGGATCGCCCATGACGGCAGGAGGCAGCTCCCGGTCCAGGCGGGTGACCAGGGCGACTCCCTTGGCTTCGGCGCGCGGCGCGAACAGCTGGCGCGACTCCTCGATCAAGGCGGACAAATCCACCGCTCGATACTCCAGCTCCAGCCGTCCCGACTCGATCTTGGAGAAGTCGAGTATGTCGTTGATCATCTCCAGCAGGCGCTGGCCGCTGGCACGCAGCGTCCGCGCATACTCGTTGGCTCGTTCGCTCAACGGCTGTTCCAGCAGCAGCTCGCTCATGCCGATGACACCGTTGAGCGGTGTGCGGATTTCATGGCTGACCGTGGCCAGGAACTCGGACTTAGCGCGACTGGCCGACTCGGCGCTGCGCGCGGTGGCCTGAAGCTCGCGGCTGAGCGACTCCAGGGAGTGCCGGGCCGTGGCATTGTCGCGCGCCTCACGGATCAGGAAAGCCACCACCAGCAGGCCGGCCAGGCTCATGGCCAGGATCAGCGCCAATAGCAGGGCATAGAGCCCCTGCAACACCTCCCGGTCGCGGGTCGCCTGCTCGGCCAGGTGCCCATTGATGGCGATGATCAACTGCTCGGTCATGCCCCCCAGCGGTTCGAGGCGTTCGCCGAGATTGCGCCGCTCGATGCCGCTCAGGCTACCCATGGCATCCAGCTCGGCCTCCACCTCATCCAGCGCCTCGACTAGAGCCGGCAACAGGCGGCGCGCCGAGGGAATCCGCTCGATGAGTGCCGTCGCATCACCGCGCTGCAGCAAATTGACGCGACTGTAGATGAGTTCGAAATGCAGACGCAGCGCATCGAGGTTGCGCGCCGCACCGTCGGCATGGGCCAGATCGCTGCGCAGCTCCACGATGTCGCGGTCCAGCTTGTAAGCATGCCAGGCCGTATCCCCACCGACGCTCTGGTGCAGGCCCTCCTGGCGCCACGCCGCCAGCCCCACCACCACCAGGGCGGCAGTGAAAAACAGCAGCACCGCGATGGCGCCGGCCTTGAGTCGCAACGGATGACGCAACATGGCTTGCCTTGGCCCCGACGTCAGTGCGGCTCATGGCACATGGATGCTCTCCACGTGCCATACCGAGCGAAAGCGGATGCTTTCGGTGAGCAGTTCCGGATGCTCGTCGAAAGGATACAGCACCTGCAGTGGCCCGAAGTCCCGCACGGCGATGGGGGCACCGTTGCGCTCCAAGGCGAGGATGACATCGTAGTCATGGAAATCCGCCACGGGAATTTCCGCTTCGTAGTCATTCAACGCCCGCACACGGACATGCTCGGCCCGTGCACCAGCCTCTGCCAGCACGGCACGCAGCAAAGGGCCTTCGAACCGGAACGTCCCCTGCGCCCAGGGAATGCGCGTCTCGATCACCCGCGAGGGCAACTGCATCAACTGGTCGCGGTCGAGGTGCAGCTCATCCCCGACGTTGGGATGAGCGATATCGCCTTCCACGCGCAGCAGAACATCGCCCTCGGGGGGCGGCAAGGCGGCCGCGATGGCCACGGCAGGAAAGAGGGCATACAACAATACCGGTCCCACGAGTCGTCGCAGGCGCTGAGGAAACTCTCGAAACATGGCGGCAGTTCCGGTGGCTAACGGGAGTCTGCCGCCAAGGGTACGCGATCGGCCGGAAAAGGTCAGGCAGGGCCTTGGTAAGAGCCCAGCCCGACACGAGCCTCATCAGACAGTCGCATTGTCCACGGGCTCGCAGCGCACCAGATCCTCATAGGCGTGCCAGCTGGCATGCCCCAGCACCGGCAGGATGAGCGCCAGCCCGATGTAGAAGGTCAACACGCCCACCAGTACGCACCCGGTGAGAATCGCCGCCCACAGCAGCATGGGTCGGAAATTGCGCGCCACGGCGCGCACGCTAGCTTCGATACCTTCCATGAAGGTGAGGTCCTGGTCCATCAGGGTCGGGATGGCTACCACGCTGATCGTGAAGGCACCGAAGGCCAGTACGGCACCCACGGCACTGCCGACGGCAATCATGCCCAACCCTTCGGGGGACGTGAACAAGGCCGCGTAGAGATTGGCCGGGTCGGGCGCCTCGAAGCCGAAGAAGAGCGCAAACAACAGTGTGGCAACACGAATCCACGCCAGGAAGAAGATCATCATCATCACGCCCATCATCGCCAGCTGGCCCGCATGGGGCCGCCAGGCGTTGAAGGCATCGCCCAGGTGAGGCGCACGGTTGGCCTCCAGCGCACGGCTGATGCCGTAGGAGCCCACTGCCACCAGCGGCCCCACGAACATGAAACCGGCGACCATGGGCAGCAACCAATGCCACAGGTCGAGAGTGATGGCGCCGACGGTGACCGCAATGCTCAATCCGACCCAGAACATGCCGTAGGCCAGGCTCACCGCCGTGGCCTGTCGGAAATCCTCGAAGCCGGCCGCCAGCCAGGCGCGGGGCCTGTCCATGCCGATCGGGTTGATGGTGATCCGCACGGTAGGAACCGCAGACTGCCGAGAGGAGCGTGTTGTTGCGTTCATTGGCATACCCCGTATTTCGTCTTGGGAGGGGACGAAGGAGAGCGTCATTCCCGCCAGCCGGCCGGACAACGTCTTGTTCTCTTCATGCATTACTACTGTAGTTGACCTGGAGCAAGCCTGCCGGCAGGCAGCGTGGACACGACGACGCCCGCACCAACGGTAGGCGCGGGCGTCGCGACGGGTGGCCAGCCCATGGCCGGCACCGGGGGACGAGGCATCAGCGCACGATCATCACCGATATCTTGGAATGGTGCACCACGTGTTCGGCGTTGGGACCGAGCACGTAATCGGCGAACTTGCGCTTGTTGTGAGAAGCCATGACGATCAGGTCGGCATCGATCTTCTTGGCAACCTTGATGATCGACTCCCAGGGCGAGCCATCGACGATCACGCTCTGCACCTGGACGTCTTCCGGTATGTGCTCGGCAATGAACTGATGTTGCGCCTCGGAAACCGCCTCATGCGCCTGCTTGGCAAAACCGCTGGGAAAGTAGGAGCCCACCAGCGGCATGCGAAAATCCGGCAGCACGGTCACCACGTGCAACGAAGCCCCGAAGGTACGGCACAGGGTTAGCGCGGTGGGCAATGCCTTGTTCCAGGAGCTCTCTTCGTTGAGATCCACCGGCAATACGATCTTGTGATACATGGTCATGGCCTCCTTCAAGCCGCTTCGGCGAGCGCGCTCTGCGCATGACGGCGACGTCGCTGCAGCATCACCACCAGGCCGAATACCAGAAAGCCCGGAATCCACATCAGCTCTTTCGGCCAACGGTCCACCGGTGCCATCACAGTGAGAATCTGCTGATCGAAGAACACCGACCCCAACCCGAGCTGCTCGGCCTGGCTGCCGAATGCCACGTTGTCGACGTAGGTATTGCCGTCTTCGGTACGCAGCTCGAGGCCGAGATTCTCCATGCGCTCGTCCGCCGAATCGCCATCGGGCACCGGTATCAGCAGGTACTGGGTGAAGGTTTCACCGAAGTCGTCCTCGTCGAGGATCTCCACGCGCAGGTTGCTACCCTCGTCCACCTGTCCCAGAGCCTCGGCGAACTCGCTGGGCGGCACCGACCGATAGGGATCATGGACGACGTCCATCCAGAAACCGGGGCGGAACAGGGTGAAAGCCACCAACAGCAGCAGAACCGACTCGTACCAGCGGCTGCGAGTCAGCATGAACCCCTGGGTGCCGGCCGCGAAGATCAACATGGCGATGGTCGCCACCACGAAGATCAACAGCCCCTGCAGGAATGTCACATCGATGAGTAGCAGATCGGTGTTGAAGATGAACAGGAAGGGCAACGCCGCCGTGCGTAGACTGTAGTAGAAGGCCTGGAAGCCGGTGCGCAGCGGATCGCCGCCGGACACGGCCGCCGCAGCAAAGGATGCCAGTCCCACTGGGGGCGTCACGTCGGCCATGATGCCGAAGTAGAATACGAACAGATGCACCGCAATGAGCGGCACAATCAGGCCATTCTGCTGCCCCAGAGTGACAATCACAGGGGCCATCAACGCCGAAACCACGATGTAGTTGGCCGTGGTCGGCAAGCCCATGCCGAGGATCAGGCTGAGCACTGCCGTGAGCAGCAGAATCAGCATCAGATTGCCCATGGAGAGCACTTCCACCAGATCGGCGAGCACCAGGCCCACGCCAGTCTGGGAGACTGCCCCCACCACGATGCCCGCCGTGGCAGTGGCGATGCCGATGCCGATCATGTTGCGCGCCCCGGTCACCAGGCCGTTCCAGAGGTCGAAGAACCCTTCCTTGATATCCTCGGCAAGCCGGCTGCGGCCGCGAAACAGCGCCGTGATCGGCCGCTGGGTAATCATGATGAAGATCATGAACATCGTCGCCCAGAAAGCCGAAAGCCCCGGTGAGAGACGCTCGACCATCAGACACCACACCAGCACGATCACCGGCAAAATGTAGTGCAGGCCGACCATCACGGTGGGACGGGTCTGCGGTAGCTTGACGACCGGCGATGACGGATCGTCGAGTTCCAGCACCGGGTAGTGCGATCCCACCTTGAGCAACCCCACGTAGACGCCCGACAGAACCACGGCCACCACCCAGGGCGTCGCGTCGCCGAGCAGCGGCTTGAGCCAGCCCAGGCCATAATAGACGCCGAGTGCCAGCCCCATCAGCAGCAGTAGCCCGCCCAGGAAACCGATCACCTTGTTGAGCAGGGGCCGCGCCGGGTTGCTCGATTCGAGCCCCTGCAGGTTGGCCTTGAGCGCCTCAAGGTGAACGATATAGATCAGAGCAATATAGGAGATCAATGCCGGCAGGAAGGCGTGTTTGATCACCTCCACGTAGGAAATGCCCACGTACTCCACCATCAGGAAGGCAGCAGCCCCCATGACCGGTGGCATTATCTGTCCGTTAACGGACGATGCCACCTCCACCGCGCCGGCCTTCTCGGAAGAGAAACCAACGCGCTTCATCATGGGAATGGTGAAGGTGCCGGTAGTTACCGTATTGGCGATGGACGAACCGGAAATCAGCCCGGTCATGCCCGAAGCCACGACGGCCGCCTTGGCCGGACCGCCCTTGTAGTGACCGAGCAGTGAAAAGGCGACCTTGATGAAATAGTTGCCGGCACCCGCCTTGTCGAGCAGGGCCCCAAAAAGCACGAACAGAAACACGAAGCTGGTCGAAACCCCCAGGGCAATGCCGAAGACCCCCTGAGTGGTCAACCACTGATGGTTGATCAGACCATAGGGGCTCACCCCACCATGGGCGAGAAACCCGGGCATCCAACGACCGAACAGGCTGTAGGCGAGAAATACCGAGGCGACGATCATCAGCGGCGGTCCCAGCGCCCGCCGCGTTGCCTCGAGCAGTACCAATATCCCCGTCACGCCGACGATCACATCCTGAGTGATCGGTGCCCCCGGGCGTTGGGAAAGCTGATCGTAGAAAATGAACATGTAAGCGGCGCAGAAGGCACCCACTGCCGCCAGTACCCAATCCTGGAGGGGAATGTGGTCTCGTGGCGAACGCTTCAGCGCCGGGTAGGCCATGAAGGCCAGAAAGATGGCAAAGGCCAGGTGGATGGAGCGTGCCTGGGTGGCATTGAAGACACCGAACCCCACCATGTAGGGCAACGGCGACGAAATCCACAGCTGAAAGAGCGACCAGACTGCTGCAATGCTCACCAGTAGCTTGCCGGGAACCCCGGCAGGCTTGCGAGCCCCACTATCGCTCGAGGCGACCATATCCTCCAGGTCGGTCTCATGGCCGCGGAAAACCTCTTTGTCATCCGTCATCGGTTTTATCCTGCACTATCATTGGGACGACCGCTTCCGACTGCCTCTCAGCCTCGGCAACCTTGCATGTCGCATTCCCTACCAAGCAGATGCGCGGACCCTCCGAGGGTCCGCGCATCCAACTCAGTAGGCAAGGACCGTCAGCGACCTTGCACTGACATCACTCGATCCAGCCCTGCTCACGATAGTAGCGAGCCGCACCGTCATGCAGCGGCGCCGTCAGGCCATCGGAGATCATGTCCTCGGGCTCGAGGTTCTCGAAGGCTGGGTGCAGACGCTTGTAGCGATCGAAGTTATCGAATACCGCCTTGACGGTCTGATAGACGACCTCTTCGTCGATGCCGGCATGGGTCACGAACGTTGCAGCCACCCCGAAGGTTTCGACGTCTTCGTCGTTGCCACGGTAAAGACCGCCGGGGATCACCGACTTGGTGTAGTAGGGATAAGTCTCTACCAGCTCATCGATCTCGTCTCCGGTCACCGGAATGAGGTTGGCTTCGACGGTGGTGGTGGCCTCCTGGATGGAGCCGTTGGGGTGGCCCACCACATAGACCATGGCGTCGACGTTGTTGTCGGCCAGGGCTGCGGCCTGTTCGGCAGCATCCAGCTCCGAAGCCAGGGCGAAGGTGTCCTCATCCCAGCCCATGGCCTCCATCACCACTTCCATGGTGTTGCGCTGGCCAGACCCCGGATTGCCGATGTTGACGCGCTTGTCGGGAAAGTCGGAGAAGTGCTCGATGTCGGAATCGGCACGCGCCACCACGGTCAGCGGCTCTCCGTGCATCTTGAACACGGCGCGCATGTCTTCCCAGGCACCGTCGTCCTCGAAGTTGGCTTCGCCATGGTAAGCACGGTACTGCACGTCGGACTGTACGACGCCCATGTCCAGCTCACCGCTCTTCATGCCGTTGACGTTGGCCACGGAGCCGCCAGTCGAGGGTGCGTTGCAGCGAATGTTATGGTCGTCGCTGCCGCGATTGACCATGCGACAGACCGACTGGCCGACGACGTAATAGACGCCGGTCTGGCCACCGGTACCGATGGTGATGAAGTTCTCTTCCTGGGCGACGGCCGGTGCCGACAGCATGGCAGCTCCCAGCAATGCGCCGGAGAAAGCGGCCGCAGTGAATGCGTGGCGTTTCATGAACACACCTCTTGTATCGTTGGGCAATCAAACGTTGCACGAGTCGACGGTGGAAACCGACTTCAGCCGAATACCTTCTGGCAACGGCTTCCACCGCTCCTGACTACTTTAGCGAAAAAAACGCCTGCTTGATGAGGGATTTTTCAACACTCCTGATTCTAGCCATGCCAAGCGTTTAGTGTGCGTTAATTTTGGGTCGCCTTTGGCGCGTCGCTCAGAGAGTTCGCCTCACAACGCAAGCGGGCTTCCCGCTGCCCCACAACGGAAAGCCCGCCAATGCCGTGCCATCGCTACCGGCTCACGACGCCTTCATGATCAGCGCCTGCTTCTCGTCCTTCATGGCGGCGAACTCGGCCTCATAGAAGAACTCGCTCTCTCCCAGCGCCGGTTCGAGGTGGTTGAGCCAGGTGGCGGCTTCGTCGTACTTGGCGAAGAACGGCCGCTGCACCCAGTCGTTGTCGCGCCCCTGGATGAAACGCAGCACGAATACCTTCTCGCCGTGGATCTCAGCGACCCCCTGGATCTCCACCTTGCCGGGATCGGCGGACATCGACGGCCCACGCGCCGTCCGCGCCAGCCCCGGCACCGCCTTGATCGCCTTGCGGTAGATCTCCCAGGCACGCACCAGCGGCACCTCGAAGTAGTGGCGAGCGCCGGTGTCACGCTCCACAAACATGTAGTAGGGGATCATTCCCAGGCGCACCTGGGTGGTCCACATCCTCGCCCATTGGTCGGCATCGTCGTTGATGTGTTTGAGCAGTGGCGCCTGGGTGCGGATCTCTGCCCCGGTGGCACGGATGCGGCGGATCGCCTCGCGGCAGATGGGAGTGTCCATCTCCTTCCAATGGTTGAAGTGCGCCATGAAAGCCACGTGCTTGCCGGCCGCGGTCAGCTCGCGGAACAGCGCAAGGATGTCCTCGGCATCGGGGTCGGTGACGAAGCGGTAGGGCCAGAAGGTCAGGCTCTTGGTGCCAATGCGGATGTCCTGGACGTGGTCCAGCTCCGGTGCCATCAGCCCCTCCAGGTACTGACGCAGGTGCTTGGCCTTCATCACCATGGGGTCGCCCCCGGTCATCAGCAGGTCGGTGACCTCGGTGTGCTCGGCGAGATAGCGGTGCAGGGAATCGGCCTCATTGGAGGCGAACTTGAGGTCCTTGTCGCCGACGAACTGCGCCCAGCGGAAGCAGAAGGTGCAGTAGCTGTGACACACCTGGCCCTGGCTGGGGAAAAAGAGCACCGTCTCGCGATACTTGTGCTGCATGCCGGACAGCGGCTCGCCATCGAGCAGCGGCAGGTTGAGGTCCATCTGCCCAGCCGGATGAGGATTGAGCTCGGAGCGAATGCGCTCGATCACCGGCTTCATCTCGGCCGCGGACGCCTCGCGGCGCATCATGTCAGCGACCGTGTCGAAGTGCTCGGGGCGCAGCATGCCACGCTGCGGAAAGGTGAGCTGGAAGACCGGATCCTCGGGGATGTTGTCCCAATCGATCAGCTCGTCGATCACGTATTCGTTGACGCGAAACGGCAGCACCTGGCTGACCACCCGCATGTCGAAGCGCAGGTCGTCAGGCAGGTTCTGGATCGCCTCGATCTTGTCGAGCTGGCGATGGGTATAGACCTTGAACTGACGGGCCTCGAAGGCCTCCGCGTGCGGGTCGCCAAGATCGATGTTCACACGCTGGTTCATGCCACCTCCTAGCTACTGACACGGCATGCCGGGGGCGCCGACAGCATGACGACACCCACGACCGAGTCGCCGGATCAGCACTCGATAAGCCGTGGTCTTTTCGGGGGTGACTATTGGTACTGGCTTGGCAGGCTAGTTGCAAGCTTCTGCAGCGATTTGCAACGAATGTCACGCAAAGCAACAGAAACCGCAACAATCCAACCGTTCGCCGACGATCATTGAACCTGCCGCCGAACCAGCTTGCCGACCAGCCGCTGTAGGCGTGGCGCACCGATCCAGATCAGCGCGAAGGCCACCGGCCAGGCGATATAGAAAGCACGCCACCAGCGACCCAGGAACCCTTCTCCCAAGCCAGTATTGACCCAGGTGATCACCATGGTCATCAGAGTGACCATGTAGATCGACATCAGTACGGAAAAGAGCAGCGGAGCGAAGCGCGCAGGAATCATCGACCACTCCCAAAGTCGCAAAAAAAAGAATGAGCTTATAACAAAATAGCAATTATGCCGGGCGGGAAGATCACCGCCAGAGGGGCGCGCCATCCTGTCGCGGCAAGGTCGACCTTGAAGGGTGAGCCGAGCATGACCACACTGAATTCAGCCACTTGCCAGAAAACGGTGAAGACGCATGCCCGACTCGAATGCGCGTATTGAATGCCGACAAGGCGATATCGCCAATCAGCCGGACCTGGAAGCCGTGGTCAATGCCGCCAATGCGGAACTACGCCCCGGCGGCGGCGTGGCCGGGGCGCTGCACCGTGCCGCTGGCCCCGAGCTCGATCGCGTCTGCCGCCCCCTGGCCCCCATCAAGCCCGGCCAGGCGGTGCTCACCGAGGGTTTCGAGCTGCCCAACCGCTACGTGATCCACTGCCTGGGGCCCGTCTACGGCATCGACGAGCCGGCCGACGAACTGCTGGCCGCCTGCTACCGACATGCCCTCGAACTGGCCGAAACCCATGAGATACGCCGCCTCGGCTTTCCGGCCCTTTCCGCCGGCGCCTTCGGCTATCCCGCTGCGGAAGCTGCGCGCATTGCGCTGGCCACGGTGCTCCAGACGCTACCGACCTGCCCGCACATCGAACGGGTGCGTTTCGTGCTCTTCGACGCCGCCAGCCACGACCTCTTTCAACACACCCTGGAAAGTCTCAAGCCCAGAACCTGACAGCCACGGGCTACGGGCCCGCAGCCCGCAGCCCGCAGCCCGCAGCCCGCAGCCCGCAGCCCGCAGCCCGCAGCCCGCAGCTAGCCTAGACGTTATAGCCGAGCACGCGCGGCAACCACAGAGCGATTTCCGGGAAAATAGCCACCATTGCCAAGGCCGAGGCCATGGCCACCACGAAGAGCAGCGCCCAGCCCAGAGTCTGCTCGAGGCGAATCTTCGCCACTTCGGTGGTCACCATCAGATTGACCGCCACCGGCGGGGTGAACTGCCCGATGGCGATGTTCATCGCCAGCAGAATGCCGAACCACACCGGGTTCCAACCGAAGTGCTGCATCACCGGAATCAGGATCGGCATCATGATCAGGTAGATGGAGATGGCATCGAGCACCATCCCGGCAGCCAGCACCGCCAGCATGATCAGCACCAGCAGCAGGGTACCGTTGTCGGTGAGAGCGATGATCCACTCCGCGAGATGGCGGAAGGTGCCGAGCATGGTGCCGGCCCAGGCGAAGATGCCGGCCAGGGTGATGATCAGCATCACCACCCCGGCGATCACCGCCGCCTCGCCGAACAATTCCCACAGGTCGCGCAGCGTAATCTCGCGCGTCAGGAATAGCCCCACCAGGGCCCCGTAAGCCACCGCCACCACCGCCGCTTCGGTGGGCGTGAAGAGCCCCGAGCGCAGACCACCGAGTATCAGCACCGGCGCGAACAGCGCCGGCAATGCCTGCTTGAAGGTCGCTCCTACCTCGAGGCGTTCGGCGCCCTCCACCGGCTTGCCGCCTTCCCATCCGTAGCGCTTCGACACCAGCAACGCCGGCACCAGCAGCGCCAGGCCGGCCAAGATGCCGGGAAAGAGCCCCGCAGCGAACAAGGCCCGCAAGTCGACCCCCGGCACCACGATGGAGTAGAGGATCAATGCCACCGAGGGCGGAATCAGGATGGCCGTGGAAGCCGAGGCAGCGATCAGCGTCGCCGAGAAGGGCCTGGGATAACCGGCCTTGGTCATGCTGGGCAGCATCACCATGGCCACCGCGGCGGCATCCGCCGGCCCGGAGCCGCTCATGCCGCCCATGATCATGCACACCAGCACGGCCACCAGGGCGAGCCCCCCGTGTCGCGGGCCGATCAGCGCCTGGGCGAAGCGCACCAGCCGCGCGGCGACACCCGCACGCTCGAAGATCAGCCCGGTCATGATGAACAGCGGAATGGCGATCAACGGATACTTGGCGATGCTGTTGTAAGTGTTGGTGCCCAGGGTGGCGAGCATCGCCGGCGACAGCCCGGTGAGAATGCCCACGACGCCGGCCAGCGCCAGCGAGAAAGCCACCGGCACGCCAACGATCAGCAGGCCGGCGAAGGCCAGCAGCATCCACAGGTCAGGGCTCATCCTCGAGCCTCCCCGTCAGGCGGTCGCGAGTCTGCTGCACCTGGCGCACCAGCATCACCGCCGAGAGCAACGGCAGCCACACCAGATACCACCACTGCGGCACTCCCAATCCCGGCGACAACGACTCCCAGTGGTACTCCTGCCACGCCATGCGAGCACCGAACCAGGTGATCAGGCCCAGCACCACAACGCCGCACAGCCCCTGGAAAAGAATCAGCACCCGACGCGGCGCACCAGGCAGAGCGCGTTCCAGCAAGCCAATGCGGATATGCCCATTGCGGCGCAGTGCCACGGCTGCGCCGGCAAAGGTGAGCACCACCAGTAGGAACACCGAAAGCTCCTCGGTAAAGGCGAAGGAGCCCCCGGTGAGATAGCGGGTGATCACGTTACCCAGGCTGATCAACGCAATGACCACCAGGGCCAGGGCGCCTAGCCAGCGCTCCGGGCGCGCATCGGGAGACGGTTTCATGAGGGGTCAGCGCGCCTCGATGGCCTCACGGGCAGTGTCGACGAGCTCCTCGCCGATGCGCGAGATCCACTCCTCATGAACGTTGGCGGTCGCCTCGACGAAAGCCTGATGCTGCGCCTCGGTGAGCTCCGTGACCTCCACGCCACGCTCCTGAATGGCGGCCAGGCGTTCGCTCTCCTCCTCGCGAGTCATGGCGATCTCCCACTCACCGGCCTCGACGGCAGTCTCGCGCAGCACGCTGCGGTCTTCCTCGGAGAGGCTGTCCCACACCTGCTGGTTGACGGCAAACACCAGCGGATCGTTCATGTAGTTCCACAGCGTGAGGTACTCCTGGCCCACCTGATCGATGCGCGCCACATCGAACACCGACAGCGGGTTCTCCTGGCCGTCCACAGCGCCGGTGGTCAACGCCGGCTTGGCGTCGGCCCAGCTCATCTGAGTGGGGTCGGCGCCCAGCGCCGTGAAGGTATCCTGGAACAGCGGCGAACCCACCACGCGGATCTTCAACCCCTCGAGATCGGCCGGCTCGTCGATGGGCCCTTGGGAATTGGAGAGCTGGCGGAAGCCGTTCTCACCCCAGGCCAGCGGCACCACCCCACGCGACTCGATGGCCTCGAAGACCATCTCGCCGGCTTCGCCGCCGGTCACGGCATCCACGGCCTCTACGTCGGGCATGAAGAAGGGCAGCGAGAAGAGGTTGAGCTGTGGCACCTGGGGCGACCAGTTGATGGTCGACCCCACGGCCGCATCGACCAGCCCGGATCGCATGGCGGAAAACTCCCGGGTCTGGTCGCCGTTGACCAGCTGGGAATTGGGGTAGACGCGCAGCGTTAGGCGCCCCTCGGTGCGCTCTTCGACCAGTTCGGCCCACTTCTCGGCCGCCTGCCCCCAGGGAAAGGCATCGGGCAGTACGGTGGAAACGGAGAGTTCACGCGCCTGGGCGGAGAGTGCCGTGGTGAGCACGGCGGCACCGGCCAGTGCAGCGGCGATTCGGGTGAGTCGGCGTGTCGCAGTCATGACGTGTCCTTGACAGCAGGGGCGATCGATTCGATCGCTCGTTATGGTTTTCGAAGCCTGGCTCGACGCGGCAAGGTGCAGCGTGGCGGCTCTCCCTATTCTACGAAGCGCGGCGTTGAATGATAGCCCGATAATGGATATCGCGACGGACGGGTAGCCTTCCTGCTACTCTCACCGCGCCATGTCAGGGAAGGAAGGCTGTCACGTGCCACCACGCGACCTGCTGCTGGGCCTGTTGGTCGTCACGCTCTGGGCCCTCAACATCATCGTCATCAAGCTCGGCGTCACGGAACTGCCACCGCTGATGCTCACGACCCTGCGCTTTGCGCTGGTGGCCGCCCTGCTGGTGCCCTTTCACCCGGTAGCCCGCCATCAACTCCCCTTCCTGGCCCTGCTCTCGGTGACCTTCGGCACGCTGCATTTTGCCCTGTTGTTCATCGGCCTGGGCCAGGCGGAAGCCGGTACCGGTGCCCTGCTGGTGCAGATGGGCACCCCCTTCGCCACCTTGCTGGCCGTGGTTTTCCTCGGCGAACGCCTGGACGTACGCCGCGTGGCCGGATTGGCACTCTCCTTCGGCGGAGTGGCGGTACTCTCCGGCGGACCCAGCCTACCTTCGGCACTGCCTCTAGTGCTGCTACTGACTAGCGCCATGGGCTGGGCGGTATCACAGCTGCTGATCAAGCATGGGCCAGCGTTGGCACCGATGGCACTGGCCGGCTGGGTGGCGCTATTGGCCGTTCCGCAGGTGGCGCTGGGATCCTGGTGGTTCGAACGGGGGCAGCTCGATGCCCTCGCCCAGGCCGGCTGGCTGGGCTGGGGTGCCGTCTTCTATACCGCCGTGATGTCTTCGATCGCCGCCTATGGCCTGTGGTATGGCCTGCTGCGCCGCCATCCGGTCAACCGCCTGGCACCGCTCAGCCTGCTGGTGCCAGTGGGCGCGGTGTTGCTCGGAGCACTGCTGCTCGGCGAAACGCTCGACCCGCACAAGCTCACCGGCGGTGCCCTGGTGATCGCCGGTCTGGCGCTGATCGTGGTGCGCCTAGGGCGTCGGCGACCACCGACCGCAGAGAACGATGGAGAGTGAACGCCCCCTTCAGTCACGCACTGGCTCGGCCGCGCAGCCGTCGTCCTGGCCTGCCCAGACAACGCAGTCCCCGATTTCGATACCGCGTTCGGCAAAGTAGCCGGCATTGACCTCCAACGCGGCCCGATAAGGGACGCCGGCCCTAGTGCTCGGGCAGTCGCCGGGATCGCTGGAGTCGCAGGGCTGCATGGTGTGGATGGCAGCGATGCGCCCCTCGGCGTCGAGGAAGGCGATATCCAGCGCGATGCGCGTGCGATACATCCAGAAGCTGCCCCACGGCGGCTGAAGCCGGTCATAGGAGAACAGCATACCGGCATCCTCGGCCAGCGAATCGCGTGCCATCAGCCCGCGGCTGCGCTGGGCCGGGGTCCGTGCCACCTCCACCGTCAGGCGGTGCTGCGTTGCGTCGGCATGGATGACCAGCGGCACGCGCTCAAAGGTCACCGACGCGGCCGACACGCTCATTGCCACCGCCATCAGCCAGACAGCGGCAACCGGCAAATACCGGCGGCCGGCACCGCACCGTTGGATGCTTTCGCTCATGCCCGCTCCTCGTCAATCGTCGGGTCGACATCCGGCATCAGATGGATGCCGCCGGCGAGCAGCGATACCGTAGCCTGCTCGCCTCGTGCCAGACCGTTGCGCCGCGCTGCATGGGTGGCAATATCGAAACGCAGCGTCTCGCGGCCGTGGTCGAAGCCCAGGGTGATGGAGGTCATGCCACCCAGAACCACCATTTCGATGACCTGACCGGTCACGGGGTTCTCGCGTTCCCCGCGCGAGGGACGACCGCGCCGATGCAGCACCACATCGGAGTCGGGAAGATACCAGGCTACCCGACTCCCTTCGGCCAGTGCCGCGAGTCCTTCGGCCACTTCCAGCCGGTAGGGGCCCCACTGTAGGTAGCGCTGCCCCGCAACGCTGACCACCTCGCCCTCGAAGACGTTATGGCGGTCGAGCAGCCGCGCCACTTCCGGGCTCGCCGGATGACGCAGCAACTCCCCCGGGGCACCGGCCTGCAACGTGCGGCCGCCGTGCAGCACGCACAGCCGGTCGGCCAGCATTACCGCCTCATCCAGGTCATGGGTGACCAGAATGATGGGAATGCGGATTGCCTCGCGCAGCAGCGCCAGTTCGCGCTGCAGACGCCGCCGGGTTACTTGGTCCACTGCCGAGAAAGGCTCATCCAGCAGCAGCACCTGCGGCTCGCGTGCCAGGGCTCGCGCCAGGGCCACGCGCTGGCGTTGACCGCCGGACAGCTCGACCGGATAGCGGTCGGCGAGCCCATCGAGGCGTACCCGGGCCAGCCACTGTTCGGCACGTGCCGGTCGCGTCTGCGGCTCGAGATGACCCAACGCGAGGCGCACATTATCGCGCGCGGTGAGGTGGGGGAATAGTGCGTAGTCCTGAAAGACGATGCCTACGCGGCGTTGCTGAGGACGGCACATGATGCCGTTGCCGGTGTCGAGCCATCGCTCGCCGTTGCAGGCGATCACGCCATTCAGGGGACGGTAGAGCCCGGCAATGGCACGCAGCAGGGTGGTCTTGCCGCTGCCCGAGGGCCCCACCAGCGCGAGAAGCTCTCCTGCCGCGCAGTGGAAATCCGCCGCCAGCGGTATCGGCCCAGGCTGACGAACACTGACCGCCAGGCGATCTCCTCCCGTCAGCCGCTCAGCCACGACGCCACCGCCTTCGGCCCGCCAGGCCGTAGACCACCCCGATGGTCAGGAAGGAGACCGTGAGCAGCATGGCGGACATCGCCCCCGCTCCGGCTTCGTCGAAGGCCTGTACCCGGTCATAGATGGCGATGGCCAGGGTTCGCGTTTCGCCGTCGATGGCGCCCCCCACCATCAGAATGACACCGAACTCACCCAGGGTGTGGGCAAAGGTGAGCGCCAGCGCCGAGACCAGCCCCGGCCATACCAGCGGCAGCTCGATGCGCCACAGGGTCTGCCAGGGCGAGAGGCCGCTGCACCACGCCGCTTCGCGGAGGTTGGGGGGAATCGTCTCGAAGGCACGCTGCACGGGCTGCACGGCGAACGGCAGGTTGGCCACCAGCGAGGCGAGCAGAATGCCGGTGAAGGTGAAGTTGAGCCCCTCTCCGGTCATACGCTGCCACAGCTCTCCCAGCGGCGCCTCGCTACCGAAGCTCATCATCAGGTAGAAGCCGAGCACGGTGGGCGGTAGCACCAGGGGCAGCGCCACTAGGGCCTCACACAGCGGTTTGGCATGGAAGCGGGCCCGCGCCAGCCAGCGCCCCAGCAGCAACCCTACCGGCAACAGCAAGAGACAGGTGAATGCCGCCAGCCGCAGCGAGACCGAAAGTGCCGTCCAATCCATCAGTGCGTATCGCCCTCTGCATCGGGCCCGCTGAATCCATAGCGGGCCAGAATCGCCTGCGCTTCCTGCTCCTGCAGCCAGGCGTAGAAGGCTCGCGCCGTTTCCCCGGCGCCCTCGATCAATGCCATGCGCTGTACCAGCGGGGCATGCCAGTCGGCGGGGATCAGTACATGCTCGCTGCGCTCCGCCACGGTCGGTGCCAGGGCCAGCGAGTAGGCCACCAGACCGCCGCGCGCGTCGTCGGAAAGCGCGAACTGGGCTGTCTGGGAGACGTTCTCGCCCATCACGCGCAGCGGAGCACTGGCTTCCCACAGGTCGGCGTGCTCGAGAGCCTGGCGCGCCGCCATGCCGTAGGGGGCATGTTCGGGGTTGGCCAGGGCCAAGCGCGGGCGCCCTTCCCCGGCTGAGTGGCGTGCGATGGCCTGGCGGACCGCTGCCAGCGGGTCATCGGAGATCGGCAGATCGCCCCGCCCGACACGTTGCAGCCACGCCAACCGCCCCTCGGCGTAAACGACCCCCTCGTCTTCCGTAAAGCCCTCCTCGTGGAGAGCCAAAAGACTGACTTCATCGGCGGACAGGAACAGCTCGAACGGTGCGCCCTGACCAATCTGGCGGCGGAAATTGCCCGATGCGCCGTAGTTGACTCGGACGTCCAGGCCGGTCTCGTCGTGAAAGTCCGCCACCAGCTCGGGAAACGCGAACTGCAGCGAGGATGCCACCGCCACGACGGGCGCACCCGCCTGGGCAGTGCCGGTCAGCAGTAGCAGCGACAGGGCCAGGCCCCAATGGGTCAGTGCACGCATCACAGCATCCCTGTTCAGAGAAGAAGATGACGCATTGTCGAGCAGCAGATGCAAGGCGTAAAGCCGATTACACGGCGGCGTGGCCTGTAAAAATCGCCATCAGGTCGGGGCTGGCATCGCGGCCGCCCAGCTCGAGCCGCTCCTCCAGAGCGCGCAGGTGCTCATGGATACCCTGCCGCGCAGCCTCGGCCTCGCCGTTGCGCAGGTGGGCAAGCAGTGCCGGATGGTCATCGGGCAGGTAGCAGCTGGCCACTCGCGGGTGCTTGTAGAGGGCGATGACGATGGAAGTGCGCAGGATCAGGTCGGTCAACATCGTGCCCAGCACTCGGTTGGGGGAGCGCTCGGCCAACAGGTGATGGATGGCCAGGGAGTGCTCGATGCGCGCCGTCTCGTCGCTCGCCGCATAGGCCTCGGCTTCGTGCGACACGCGAGCCTCGAGGGCGTTCAACGCTTCGGCGTCGAGCCGGCCGGCCAGCAGCGCGACGACCTCGCCCTCGACCAGACGGCGTGCCGCGAACGTATCGCGCGTCTCGGCGACGCTCGGCGCGCGTACCCGTGCCACCTGATTGGGCCGCTGACTGACCACGTGCTCAGCGGCCAGCCGAGTCAGCGCCTTGCGCACCACCGAGCGACTGACGCCGAAGACTTCGCCGAGGGTGGTTTCGGGTAGGCGGGAACCCGGCGGCAAGCGCTGGGCCAACACCGCCTGACGCACCTGCTCGACGATGATTCGGTCGGCGCTCCGACGATCCCGACCCGCGCGGCTGGCGGCCGCTGCGTCCTCCTGCCAGGCACGACTCATGATGGGGTCTCTCCCGCTCTACCACGAACGCGCATAGCTTGGCAGGTTTATCGGCCGCTGGCCACACCTTGCCGCCCTTATTGTATACAAAAATCAATTCACTCGATGCTGCTCGCCAATGTCGAGAATCTTCAGGGTATTGGTGCCGCCATGGGCGTTCATGTGATCGCCGCGGGTGAGAATGACGTGATCGCCCGGCTCGGCGATGCCGTGGGCCACCAGTCGTGCCAGCGCCTGGTCGTTGAGTTCGTCGGCGGTCATCTCGCTGGTATCGAAGGGCAGCGAGACCACGCCCCGGTACAGCGCCATGCGCCGCTGGGCGATTGCGCTGTGCGCCAGGCCGACGATGGGCAGCCCCGAGCGAATCCGCGAGGCGATTAGCGGCGTGTAGCCGGATGCCGTCATGCAGGCGATGGCCGCCACCCCTTTCAGATGGTTGGCAGCATACATGGCAGAGAGCGCGATGGTTTCGTCGATCTGCGAAAAGCCCTCGTGGATGCGATGGCCGGACTCCTGGGCAATGCGCTCGCGCTCGGCGCCCAGGCAGACGCGATCCATGGCCTCGATGGTCTCCACGGGAAAGTCGCCGGCCGCAGTTTCCGCGGACAGCATCACCGCATCGGTACCGTCGAGCACGGCGTTGGCGACATCGAACACCTCGGCACGAGTGGGCAGGGGCGATTCGATCATCGACTCCATCATCTGGGTGGCCGTGATCACCGCGCGGTTGAGCGTGCGAGCGCGCTTGATGATGCGCTTCTGGGTGCCGATCAGCGCCTCGTCGCCGATCTCCACACCCAGGTCGCCGCGTGCCACCATCACCGCCTCGCTGGCCTGGATGATGGCGTCGAGGGTGGCCTCATCGGCCACCGCCTCGGCACGCTCGAGTTTGGCCACCAAGCCGATATCTTCTCCCGCCTCGCCGAGCAGACTGCGCGCCTCCTGCATGTCCGCCGCGCTACGGGGGAACGATACCGCCAGATAGTCGACGCCGATATCCATGGCGGTGGCGAGATCGGCACGATCCTTGTCGGTGAGCGCCGGAGCGGAGAGCCCGCCACCCTGCTTGTTGATACCCTTGTTGTTGGAGAGCGTGCCGCCCACCGTCACGGTGGTATGGATTTCACGTCCCGCCACTCGGGTCACGTCCAGCACCACCCGGCCGTCGTCGAGTAGCAGACGGTCGCCGGCACTGACGTCGTCGATCAGTTGCTGGTAGTCGCAGCCCACTCGTTCGGCATCGCCGTCCTCGCTGCCCAGCGCCATGTCGAGGATGAAGGGCTGGCCTTCTTCCAGCTCAATGGGCCCGTCGCGGAAGCGGGCGATGCGGATCTTGGGGCCCTGCAGGTCCCCCAGGGCAGCGACGCTGCGGCCGAGTCGAGCGGCGATCTCGCGCACCTGGGTCAAGCGTCGGCGATGATCGTCGGCGGAGCCGTGGGAGAAGTTGAGGCGCACCACGTCGACACCGGTGCGAATCATCGCCTCCAGAACGCCCTCGCGGTCGCTGGCCGGTCCCAGGGTGGCAACGATCTTGGTACGACGAATGGGCTCGTGGATGGGGGCGTGGGGGGGATGGTTCATGGTGTCCTCGGTAACAGCAGAATGGCACGAAAGTCGTTGACGTTGGTACGCGTCGGGCCGGTGGCGATCAGCCTGCCCAACGCCTGAAAGAAAGTATAGGCATCGTTGCGCGACAGGAAATCGAGCGGATCGAGACCCAGCTCGCGGGCTCGCTGGAAATCCGGCGGAGAGAACAACGCTCCGGCATTGTCCTCCGAACCGTCGATGCCGTCGGTGTCGATGGCCAGCGCATGGATGCCCGGCGCTCCCTGCAGTGCCTCGAAGAGACCCAGCAGGTACTCCACGTTACGCCCGCCGCGCCCATCACCGGTTACCGTGACGCTGGTCTCGCCGCCGGAAACCAGCAGCAGCGGCCTGCGGATTTCCGACTGAGCGGCAAGTGCCTGGCGCCCCTGCTCACGCCCCAGCTCGCGGGCCTCGCCTTCCAGGTCGTCGCCCAGCACACGCACCGTCACGCCGACGGCCTCGGCGGCACGGCGTGCCGACTCGAGCGCGTCAGCGGCGCGGGCGAGCAGCACCGTCTCGTCACGGGCGAATGCGGCATCCGTGGGTGCCGGCGCGGCATGATCGCCGCTCAGGTGGCGACGCACCGCCTCGGGTACCGCGATGGCGTAGCGTTCGAGCACCGCCAGGGCATCCGCTGGCGTGGTGGCATCGGGCAGCGTCGGTCCGGAAGCGACCAGCGAGGGCTCGTCGCCCGGCACGTCGGAGATCAGCCAGGTGATCACCTGGGCGGGGTGGGCCGCCGCGGCGAGTCGCCCGCCCTTGATGGCCGAGAGGTGGCGGCGCACGGTGTTGATGTCACGAATCGGCGCCCCGCAGCGCAGCAGCTCGCGGTTCAGCGCCTGCTTGTCGGCCAGGGAGATTCCCGGCGCCGGCAGCGTCATCAGCGCCGAGCCGCCGCCGGAGATCAGCGCGATCACGCGGTCGTCCTCGGTGAGTCTTTCGACAGCCTCGAGCATCCGCCGCGCGGCCTTTTCGCCCAGGTCGTCGGGCATGGGATGCGAGGCCTCCAGCACTTCGATGCGCCGACATGTTTCCCCGTGGCCATAGCGGGTGACGACCAGGCCTTCGAGTGGCGCTTCGGGGCAGCGTGTCTGCCAGGCGCGCTCCAGCGCGGCGGCCATGGCCGCTGCCGCCTTGCCGGCCCCGACCACCACGGTGCGCCCTGGCGGCGGGTCGGGCAACTGGTCGGCCACCAGAGTCTCGGGGTGCACCGCAGCCACGGCCACGTCGGCCAACTGGCGAAGCCAGGCAGCGACGTCCGCCGTGGGCTCCAGTTCCGGCAGGGAAGGACGTTCGCTCATCGGGGAAACACTCCTTGCTGATGGCCGGGAAGTCCGATGATGGACGGTTCGGCACTGGCAAGTCCAGCGCCTACCCTTCGACCTCGTGGTTGGCCAGCCCTTCCAGCGCACGCAGGATGCCGGAGTGATCCCAGTCGGCGCCGCCGTGGGCCGCGCAGGCCTGGAACAGCTGCTGGGCGTTGGCGGTACCGGGCAGCGCCAGATCGAGGCTGCGCGCACCGTCCAGCGCCAGGTTGAGGTCCTTCTGATGCAGCTTGATCTTGAAGCCCGGGTCGAAGGTGCGCTGGATCATGCGCTCGCCGTGCACGTCGAGAATCTTCGACTGGGCCAGGCCGCCGAGCAGCGACTCGCGCACCTTGGCCACGTCGGCGCCGGCCTTGGAGGCGAACAGCAGGCCCTCGGCCACGGCCTCGATGGTCAACGCCACCACGATCTGGTTGGCCACCTTGCAGGTCTGGCCATCGCCGTGGCCGCCGATGTGAGTGATGGTCTTGCCCATCACTTCGAGAATCGGGCGGGCACGCTCGAAGCCTTGGTCGGTAGCCCCCACCATGATGGTGAGGGCCGCGTTGATGGCGCCGCCCTCGCCGCCGGAAACCGGCGCATCGACGTACTCGCCGCCGGACTCGACGATACGCCTGGCGAATTCGCGGGTCGGTACGGGCGCGATGGAGCTCATGTCGATCACCAGGGTGTCCGGCTGCAGGCCCTCGATGACGCCGTTCTCGCCGAACAGCACCTGCTCCACGTCCGGGGTATCCGGCACCATGGTGATGACCACTTCGGCCTGCTCGGCCACGGCCTTGGGATGGGCGAGCGTCTGCATGCCCTTGTCGGCCAGTTCGCTGGCCAGCGGCTTGCTGCGCTCGACGGTAACGAGCTCGTGCCCGGCGTCCAGCAGATGGCCCGCCATGGGGCGGCCCATGATGCCCAGGCCAATGAATCCGATCTTGCTCATGGTATCTCTCCTTCACGAAATGCGTTGACGTTAGCGGTATCGCTCGGGGCTGATCCGTCGACAGGTCTGCGAGGAGGCGCTGTGCCCCTTCCTTGGTAGCTACTTTTGCCCTGCCCCCGGCGCCCCTCGCTAAGGGTCTACAGTGCTGTTCAATCGCGGACGCTATCCAGCCAGCCCAGCCCCTCTTCGGTCGTGGTAGCCGGCTTGTACTCGCAGCCGACCCAGCCGGCATAACCCAGCCGATCGAGATGGTCGAACAGAAAAGGATAGTTGATCTCGCCGGTGCCCGGCTCGTGGCGTCCCGGGTTGTCGGCCAGCTGCACATGGGCGATGCGATCGATGTGCCTCTCGATGGTCGGCGCGAGATCTCCCTCCATGATCTGCATGTGGTAGATGTCGTACTGCAGTTGGAGGTTGGCGCTTCCCACCTCGTCGAACAGTGCCAGCGCCTGCTCGGTGCGATTGAGGAAAAAGCCGGGGATGTCGCGAGTGTTGATCGGCTCGGCGACCAGCAGGATGCCCGCTTTCTCGAGCCTGTCGGCAGCATAGCGCAGGTTGTCGACCAGCGTGCGGCGGGCCTCGGCGGCGCCGACGCCGGCGGGCTGGATGCCGGCCAGGCAGTTGACCTGGGTGTTGCCCAGCACCTTGGCGTAGTCGATGGCGCGGTCGACGCCGGCGCAGAACTCCGCCACGCGATCCGGGTGGCAGGCGATGCCACGCTCGCCGGCGCCCCAGTCGCCGGCCGGCAGGTTGAACAGCACCTGGACCAACCCAAAGTCGTCGAGGCGACGCTTGAACTCGGCGGCCTCGAAGTCGTACGGGAAGAGGTATTCCACGCCCTTGAAGCCGGCCTTGGCGGCGGCTTCGAAGCGGTCGAGGAAGTCCACCTCGGTGAACAGCATGCTGAGGTTGGCGGCGAACTTGGGCATCTCGAACTCCTTTGGGTCGCTAAACATGTAACGGGGCTTGTTGCACGTGTCAGACGAGGGCGGCGATCGAGGTCGGCGCGTCTTGCTGGTTCTCGGCCAGCGCCTCGAACTCGTTGACGCCGTCGAGATCGGTGCCCATGGCGATGTCGGTCACCCGCTCGAGGATGATCTCGACCACCACCGGCACCCGATACTCGGCCATCAGCGACCGCGCCTGCTCGAAGGCCGGGCCAATTCTCTCCGGCCGGGTGACGCGCAGCGCCTTGCAGCCCAGGCCTTCCACCACGGAGACGTGGTCGACGCCGTACTCGTCGATCGCTGGGCAGTTGACGTTCTCGAAGGAGAGCTGCACCTGGTAGTCCATGTCGAAACCGCGCTGGGCCTGGCGGATCAACCCCAGGTAGGCGTTGTTCACCAGGACGTGGATGTAAGGCAAGTGGAACTGGGCGCCGGCGGCCAGTTCCTCGACCATGAACTGGAAGTCGTAGTCGCCGGAAAGCGCCACCACCTCGGCCTCCGGGTCGGCACGGCAGACGCCGAGAGCCGCGGGAATGGTCCAGCCCAACGGGCCCGCCTGACCGCAGTTGATCCAGTGGCGCGGCTTGTAGACGTGCAGGAACTGGGCACCGGCGATCTGCGACAGGCCGATGGTGCTGACGTAGCGAGTATTCCTGCCGAAAGCCTGGTTCATCTCCTCGTAAACCCGCTGCGGCTTGACCGGCACCTCGTCGAAGTGAGTCTTGCGTAGCAATGTGCGCTTACGCTCCTGACAGGCCTCGACCCAACGGCTGCGCTCCCTGAGCCGCCCCTCGGCCTTGAGCTCGCGGGCCACCTCGAGGAAGAAATCGAGTGCCGCCCCGGCATCGGAGACGATACCGTAGTCGGGGCCGAAGATACGCCCGATCTGGGTCGGCTCGATGTCCACGTGCACGAAGGTGCGCCCCTTGGTATAGGTCTCGACGTTGCCCGTGTGGCGGTTGGCCCAGCGGTTGCCGATGCCCATCACGAAGTCGGATTCCAGCAGCGTGGCGTTGCCGTAACGGTGCGCGGTCTGCAGGCCGACCATGCCGGCCATCAGCGGATGGTCGTCGGGAATGCTGCCCCAGCCCATCAGGGTGGGGATCACCGGCACGCCGGTGAGTTCGGCGAACTCGACCAGCCGCTCGCTGGCGTCGGCGTTGATGATGCCGCCGCCGGCGACGATCAGCGGCCGCTCGGCCTGCTGCAGCATGGCGATGGCTTTCTCGGCCTGGGCGCGCGTGGCCGCAGGCTTGTAGACGGGCAGCGGCGCATAGGTCTCGGGGTCGAACTCGATCTCGCTCAACTGCACGTCGATGGGCAGGTCGATCAGCACCGGGCCCGGTCGCGAGGAACGCATCAACTGGAAGGCGTGCTGGAAGGCGCGCGGCACCTGTGCAGGCTCGAGCACGGTGATCGCCCACTTGGTCACCGGGCCGGCGATGGCCTGGATGTCCACCGCCTGGAAGTCCTCCTGGTGCAGCCTGGCGCGTGGCGCCTGACCGGTGATGCACAGGATGGGAATGGAGTCGGCGCTGGCCGAGTAGAGACCGGTGATCATGTCGGTGCCGGCAGGGCCGGAGGTGCCGATGCACACCCCGATGTTGCCGGCCTGGGTACGGGTATAGCCCTCGGCCATGTGCGAGGCGCCCTCGACATGGCGCGCCAGGACATGGTCGATGCCACCGAGCTTTCGCAACGCGGCATAGAAGGGATTGATGGCGGCGCCGGGTACGCCGAAGGCGACGTCGATGCCTTCCTTGCGCAGCACGTGAACGGCAGCTTCGGCAGCGGTCATGCGAGCCATGACGGATCCTCCCGTGGGTGGTGTTGTTATTGGGAACCAGGTTTGTGGAAATTATTTTTGAATTTATTTCTGTATACGAAGCTAGGCAGCCACCGCTTGGCTGTCAATATTTAATGGAAAATATTTTCACATCTCTGTAAAGCCGTAAAAAACCCAGGCTCTATCAACTGCCTGGGCATTGAATGAGGCTCAGAGAAAATCCTCTCGCGGGGTCACTCCAGGGTCACGCGAAACGCCAGCGGATGCTCGTCGCAGTTGTTGCCCTCGCCGCCGCGGTCGACGACCAGAAACTCGCCCTCGCGATCCAGCACCGACTGGATGGCGTGCCAGGTCCCGGCGCGGTAGTTGACCCCCTGGCGGCCATCGGTGACGAAGGCGCGCACCTCGCTCGGGTCGATGCTGTCGCCCGGCGGCGCGACGACCACCACGAACCTTTCCTCATGGAGCGGCATGAAGGCCTGACTGCCCAGCGGATGACGCTCGAGGAAGTCGAGTTCGAGGGGCAGCGTCACCGGCCGGCTGACGAAGATGCTGATCAGCGTGCGAGCCTCTTCGCCCAGGGTCTCGACCCTGGCCAGGTCGTGGTAGCGCCGGGTACGCCCGGCGTTGATGTGAAAATAGTCGGCGGTACGCGTGTCGATGACGTCGCCGAAGGGGGCGAAGGCCTCCGGCGTCAGCGGCTCGGCTTTCAGTTTCAGCATGTCTATTCCTCTCCAGCCCCGTGGTGTTAAAGAAGAGATGGTCCTGGCGGATCAGTAGGCGCCATCCGAGCGAGAGGCGCCGGGGACAGGGTGGAGAGGGGGTCCGATGCCATGGATGGCATCGGTAGCGTCCAGGGACGGATTCACAGCGCCCCCTCGGAACCCTGTCGCCGGATCAGCCTCGAGTGGCGACCTGACTGTCAGCGCTCGGCTCAGTCTCAGCGAGCCCCGAGCCGCAGCGCCGCATGACGGTTCACGTCCTTGTAGAGCAGATAACGGAACGGCCCCGGGCCGCCGGCGTAGCAAGCCTGGGGGCAGAAGGCGCGCAGCCACATGAAATCGCCGGCCTCGACCTCGACCCAGTCCTGGTTCAGGTGGTAGACCGCCTTCCCTTCCAGCACGTAGAGGCCATGCTCCATGACGTGGGTCTCGTCGAAGGGAATCACTGCCCCCGGCTGGAAGGTGACGATGTTGACGTGCATGTCGTGACGCACGTCTTCCGGGTCGACGAAGCGCGTGGTAGCCCAGCGCCCCTCGGTGTCCGGCATCTCATTGGGGGCGATGTCATTCTCGTTGGTGACGAAGGGCTCGGGCACCTCGATGCCCTCGACGAACTCGTAAGCCTTGCGCACCCAGTGGAAGCGCACCGGAGCATCGGCCTCGTTGCGCAGCTGCCAGTCGCTGCCCGGCGGCAGGAAGGCGTAGCCGCCCGGCACCATGCGGTGGCGCTCGCCGCCGACGGTCAGGGTCATCTCGCCTTCCACCACGAAAAGCACGCCCTCGGCCGCGGAGTCGAGCTCGGGGCGTTCGCTGCCGCCACCGGGGCCGACCTCCATGATGTACTGGGAGAAGGTCTCGGCGAAGCCGGAGAGCGGGCGCGCCAGCACCCACAGGCGAGTGTTCTCCCAGAACGGCAGGTTGCTAGTGACGATGTCGCGCATCACTCCCTTGGGAATGACGGCGTAGGCCTCGGTGAACACTGCCCGATCGGAGAGCAATTGAGTCTGGGACGGATGGCCGCCGTGGGGGGCGTAGTAGGTGCGTTGGCTCATGATATGTCCTGGCAGAAACATGAAGACCGGAAAAGTCACGTGCTTTGAGTCGAGCGGCTCACAGCTCTCGAGGCTGACTCTGCCACCCAAGCGAGAGGCGCCGGGGACAGGTCGCAGAGGGGGTCCGATGCCATGGATGGCATCGGTAGCGCCCAGGGAAGGGTTCACAGCGCCCCCTCGTAGACCTGTCGCCGAATCAGCCTCGAGCGAGACGTCCGGTTACGATAAAGCTAGCATTCAACGTCCAGGCGCCGGGTGATGCTCCACCCAGTGCCGCGCGATATCGACGCGCCGCGCCACCCACACCCGGTCGTGAGCCTCGATGTGGTCGAGGAAGCGCTGCAGGGCGCGGAAGCGGCCGGGGCGACCGAGCAGGCGGCAGTGCATGCCCACCGAGAGCATCTTGGGCGTCTCCTCACCCTCTTCATAGAGCACGTCGAAGGCATCGCGTAGATAGGTGAAGAAGTGCTCGGCGGTATTGAAGCCCTGGGGCGCGGCGAAGCGCATGTCGTTGCTGTCCAGGGTGTAAGGCACGATCAGGTGATCGTGCTCCACGCCCTGACTGTCAGCGGCCCGCATCCAGAACGGCAGGTCGTCGCCGTAGTAGTCGCTGTCGTAGAGGAAACCGCCCTCGTCGAGCACCAGTCGGCGGGTGTTGGGGCTGTCGCGGCCGGTGTACCAGCCCAGCGGCTTCTCCCCGAAGAGGCGCTGGAAGATCGCCATCGCCTTCTGCAGATGCTCGCGCTCGACGTGCTCCGGCACCTCCTGATAGTGGATCCAGCGATAGCCGTGGCAAGCGACCTCGTGTCCCAGCTCCTTGAAGGCGTGGGCCGCCTCGGGATGGCGCTCCAGTGCCATGGCCACGCCGAACACGGTGAGCGGCAGGCCGCGGCGTTCGAACTCGCGCAGGATGCGCCACACCCCGGCGCGCGAACCGTACTCATAGATCGACTCCATGCTCAGGTGACGGTCGGGAAAGGCCGGCGCGCCGATGATCTCGGAAAGGAACTGCTCGGAGCCGGCATCGCCGTGCAGCACGCAGTTCTCGCCCCCCTCTTCGTAGTTGAGCACGAACTGCACGGCGATGCGGGCGTTGCCGGGCCAGTTGGCATGGGGTGGCGTACGGCCGTAGCCGATCAGGTCGCGGGGATAGTCACTGGGAACGGGAAAGACGGGCGAAGAAGACGACATGGCGACGATCCAGATTGTTGTTGACTCGTGCCGCTCTCGGGAGGCGACACGACAGCTCGTGTATACAATACACGCTATGCCGCCTCCCGATGCATTGCAAGACCCGCCAATACTACCGCCCCACCCAGCCATCGCCCGACCGGGCTGACGTTACGGCACGGTCGACCGCACCCGTCGGCCCGACAGCTGCAGCACGCGACGAGAGCTCCATTCGGCAAGAGCTCGACATAACCACAACTCACTGTTTTAACTTGTAAAAAAATTGATGACGAAGCCCTGAAAAAACGTCCTTGCACTCCAGAAGTCGGCACTCTATCTTTGTGTACAAAACAAACGAATCCTTGTCCACAAAGCACCGAGAGCCCTTGCCATGCGAATTCGGGTCATCAACCCCAACACCACCCACGCCATGACCGCAGCCATGGGAGAGGCCGCTCAGAGCATCGCCGCCCCCGGCACCCGGATCATCGCCACTCAGCCGGACAGCGGCCCAGCGTCCATCGAGAGCCACTTCGACGAAGCGGTCGCAGCAGTCGGAGTGATCGATGAGATCATCGAGGGCGAGCGCGAGGAAACGGACGCCTACGTGATCGCCTGCTTTGGCGACCCGGGACTGCTTGCCGCACGCGAACTGACCCGCGCGCCGGTGATCGGCATTGCCGAGGCGGCCTTCCACATGGCGACCCTGATCAGCACCCGCTTCTCCATCGTCACCACCCTGGGGCGTACCGGCATCATCGCCGAACACCTGCTGGCGCAATACGGTTTCACCCACCACTGTCGTCGGGTGCGTGCGGCGGAGATTCCGGTGCTCGATCTGGAGGAGAGTGGCGACGCCGCCCTCGGACGCATCATCGACGAGAGCCGCCGCGCCCGCGATGAGGACGGCATCGGCGCCATCGTGCTCGGCTGCGGCGGCATGGCGAAACTGACCGGCGAGATCAGCGACGCCGTGGGCCTGCCCGTGGTGGAAGGTGTCACCGCCGCCATCAAACTGGCCGAGGCGCTGGTCGGCCTGGGGCTAGGCACCAGCAAGCACGGCGATTTGGCCTTTCCCCGTCCCAAGGCCTTCACCGGCCATTTCGAACGCTATGCCAACTCGTCGGCACTCCGCTGACGACGTTTGCACGACCTCAGCGCGCCGTCCGGCGCCCTGCCACGACAACCACAACCGACCCGCGAACACGCCACGCCGCACCAGCAACCGAAGCCCTGCTTCGGCGCATAACCACAACATCCAGCAACGACGTGCGAGGTCTTCGACATGACCACACCCACTACCCACGACACGGCCGCCGAGCCGGTTACTCACGCTGCCGGCTCGGCCGGCATCACCAAGGCACCCGGCGACGAAAGCCTTGCGCCCCAGCAAGTCCGCATCATGGGGCGCTCCTCCTACTTCCTGGCCTGGTTCGGCGGCTGCGTGTCCATCGGCACCTTCGCCATGGGCTCCAGCGTGGTGGGCACCCTGAACCTGATCCAGGCCACTCTGGCCATCGCCATCGGCTGTTTCGTCATCGGCATCGCGCTCGCCATCAACGGCGCCGCCGGCTACAAATACGGCATCCCTTTCATGGTCCAGGCACGCAGCGCCTTCGGCTTCGCCGGCACACGGATTCCAGGGCTGGTGCGCGCCGTGCCGGCCATCGTCTGGTATGGCTTCCAGAGCTGGATCGGCGCCGGCGCCTTGAACATGGTTTCCGCCACCCTGTTCGGCTTCGACAACCTGGTGTTTTACTTCATCAGCTTCCAGCTGCTGCAGATCGGCCTGTCGGTGACGGGCTTCCAGGGCATCAAGTGGCTGGAGAACATCGGCAGCGCCTTCATCCTCGCCTCGCTGGTCTACATGTTCTATGCCACGGTGCAGCGCTACGGCGACGAGCTCTCGGCAAGCCTGCTGACCATGGAAGGCTCCTGGGGCATGCCGTTCTGGGGCGCCACCATGCTCTTCCTGGGCATCTACAGCACCATGATGCTCAACGTCAGCGACTACTCCCGCGAGCACAAGCACGGCACCGGGCCGGGACTGCTGACCACCATCTACGCCATGTCGATCCTGCCCTGCACGCTGTTCATGGGGTTGATCGGCTTCATGGTCTCCGAGGCCACCGGCACCGCGGACCCCATCCAGGTGTTCGCCAACGCCGTGGACAACACGCCGCTGCTGATGACCACCCTGCTGTTCATCGCCTTCGCCCAGGTGACCACCAACGTGCTCAACAACGTGGTACCGCCGACCTACGTGCTGATGGACGTATTCAAGCTGAAGTACCCGATCGCCACCGTGATCGTCGGTCTGCTGGCCTTCGCCACCTTCCCCTGGAAGCTGGTACAGCCGGAATCCGCCGCCGGCCTGCAGCTCTTCGTGCAGACCTACTCCGCCTTCCTCGGCCCGATCTTCGCCGTACTGGTGGTCGACTACTACGTGATCCGCCGCCGCACCCTGGATCTCGCCAAGCTCTACGACGCCACCGGCCCCTATCAGGGCGTCAACATGGCTGCGGTGATCGCCACCGGCGTGGGCATCGTCGCCGCCCTCGCCTTCTCTGATGTCTCCTGGTACGCCAGCCTGATCCCGGCCGGACTCACCTACTACCTGCTGATGAAGCATTGGGCACCCTGCCAGCGCTTCTGCCAGTGATCCAGGCCGCCGTCCGAGCGGACGGCGGGTAGCGTCCGTTCCATACAATGACAAGAGTGACGACCATGAAAGTGAGCGAACTGGACATCCAGACGACCGACTCGACGCTGTACAACGAGGATCTGGCACCGCTGCAACCCAAGGACCGCAACTGGGGCGCCTTCGAGATATTCAACGTCTGGTCCAACGACATCCAGAGCCTGTTCGGCTATACCCTGGCCGCCTCGCTGTTCCTCAGCTACGGCCTCAACGGCTGGGCGGTGATGGCAGCGATCATCCTTGCCGGGATAATCGTCATGTACCTGGTCAACCTGACCGGCAAACCCAGCGTCAGGTACGGCATTCCCTTCCCGGTGATGGTGCGCGCCAGCATGGGCGTGCGTGGGGCCAACCTGCCGGCCATGCTGCGCGCCATCGTGGGCATCTTCTGGTACGGGGTGCAGACCTACTTCGCCTCCACCGCCGTGGCCCTGCTGATCACCGCCCTGTTCGGCGCGGGCGAGGGGACTACCTTCCTCGGTCTCTCCGGCATCGGCTGGCTGTCGTTCGTGATCGTCTGGGTCTTCCAGATCGCGATCTTCTGGCAGGGAATCGAGCGCATCAAGCATTTCCTCAACTGGGCCGGCCCCCTGGTCTATGCCGTCATGCTGGTGCTGATGGCCATCGTCTGGTTCCAGGCCGGCGGCGAGCTACTGCCGGCGGTGGACACCATCTTCAGTGGCGAGGCGGGAGACGGCGGCGCTAACCCGGTCAACGCCTTCCTGGCCATCGTCGGCACCATGGTCGCCTACTTCGCCGCGGTGGTGATCAACTTCGGGGACTTCTCCCGCTTCGTGAAGACCGAGCGCCAGATGAAGCTCGGAAACCTCCTGGGTCTGCCGCTCAACGTAGCCTTCTTCTCCTTCATCGCTCTGATCATCACCGCCGGCACCCTGGTGCTGTTCGGCGAGGCACTGACCAATCCTTCGGACATCGTCGAGCGGGTCGACTCGCTACCGCTGACCATCGTTGCCGCCCTGACCTTCTTCGCCGCCACCGTGGGCATCAACCTGGTGGCCAACTTCATTCCCCCGGCCTATGACCTGGCCAACCTCTTCCCCAGCCGGATCAGCTTCAAGGTGGGCGGGCTGATCACCGCCGTGATCGCCTTTTTCGTCGGGGCGCTATGGATCTCGGTGATCAGCCGGATCGGCGTGCCGGGCTTCGTCAATGCGCTTGGCGCGGTGGTCGCGCCCTTCTACGGCATCATCGTGGTCGACTACTACCTGATCAAGCGCCAGGAACTGGACATGCAGCAGTTGTTCTCGTCCGAGCCGGGCGGCACCTACTACTACAGCCACGGCTGGAACACCCGGGCACTGCTCGCCTTCGGCATCGCCGCGATCTTCTCGCTGTCCACAGTGCTGGTCCCGGCCCTCTCCGACCTGAACGGCTACGGCTGGATGCTGGGTGCAGCGCTCGGCGGGCTCTTCTACTATGGCCTGATGCGCCGCCAGGCCGCACCGGCCGCCGCCACCGGCTGACCCCCAACTCCAACCGCCTGCGATGCGACCCCGGGCCGATGCCCGGGGTCTTCGTGTTGAGCTTGCCAAAATGTCAGACATTTAATAGGCTAGCCACGACATCCCGCTCAGGATCGCTTAGCCATGTCCCTGGATGGCCTTCCCCACCACCGCGGCGGCGCCGAGGCTCTGGCCCGGCTGCTGGCCCGTGCGCTGCTGGCCGGCCGTTGGCAGCCCGGCGACGCCTTCCCTCGGGAGCTGGACCTCTGCGCCCACTTCGCGGTGAGCCGCAATCAGGTACGCAATGCGCTGGCCAGTCTCACCGCCACCGGCCTGATCGAGCGTACCGCCGGGCGCGGCAGCCGGGTGCGCGAGGTCACCGAATGGCACCTGCTCGACCCGCTGATCAGCGACTGGATGACCGGCATCGAGAGCCTCGATCCCAAGCTGGTGCGCGAGATCCTCGCCTTCCGCTACTCGGCCGAACCGGTGCTCGCCCGCCTCGCCGCTCAGGCCGCCGAGGCCGCGGACCTCGAACGCCTGGAGGCTGCCTTTCACGGCATGACACGCACCGCCGCCGCACCCGAGGCCCGCGACCTGCATTTGGAGTACGACGTGGCTTTCCACGACGCCATCTACCGCGCCAGCCACAACCTGGTATGGCGCCAGATGGGCCACCTGCTTCGCCCCTCGATCATCGCCCTGATCCAGGGTTCCCAAGCCCAGGTCCATCGGTTTCACGACGGGCTGGACGACAGCCTGACGCGCCATGGCCGTGTGCTGGAGGCAATCCGCCGTCATGATCCGGACGCCGCCGAGCGTGCCGCCCGGGAGGTGCTGCGGCGCACCGCCATCGACTTGGGCATCGTCACCGACACCCACCCCGTCACTGCCTCGGCCACCGAACCCGAGAGCTGAATCGGAGGGAGACACAGATGAAAATCACCCGACTCAAGACCTGGCAGGTACCGCCACGCTGGCTGTTCCTCAAGATCGAGACCGACGCGGGCTGCTACGGTTGGGGCGAGCCGGTCATCGAGGGTCGCGCCGCCACCGTTGAGGCAGCCGTCCATGAACTCGCCGACTACCTGGTCGGCCAGGACCCGCACCGTATCGAGCACCTGTGGAATACCCTGTACCGTGCCGGCTTCTACCGCGACGGGCCGATCCTGATGAGCGCCATCGCCGGCATCGACCAGGCGCTGTGGGATCTCAAGGGCCGCGACCTGGGCGTACCGGTGCACCAGCTCCTGGGCGGCGCAGTGCGCGACCGAATGCGCATGTACGCCTGGACCGGCGGTGACCGACCCAGCGACGTGGGCAACGGCGCCAAGGCCCTGGTGGAGCAGGGCTTCACGGCCTTCAAGATGAATGCCACCCCGGAACTGCAGATCGTCGACAGCCACCGCAAGGTCGACGAGGCGGTGGCACGCGTGGCGGAGGCCCGCAATGCCGTGGGCCCCGACGTGGGCATCGGAATCGACTTCCACGGCCGGGTGCATCGTCCCATGGCCAAGGCACTGCTGCGTGAGCTGGAACCCTTCCACCCGATGTTCGTCGAGGAACCGGTGGCGCCGGAGCACCTGCCCTGCCTGGGCCAAATCGCCGGCGGCCTGGGCTACCCCCTGGCCACCGGCGAACGGCTGCATAGCCGCTTCGCTTTCCGCGACCTGCTCGCCGACGGCATGATCGACATCATCCAGCCCGACCTCTCCCACTGCGGCGGCATCAGCGAGGGATTGAAGATCGCCGCCCTGGCCTCGGCTCATGACGTGGCGCTGGCCCCGCACTGCCCGCTCGGCCCGCTGACGCTGGCCGCCTCCCTGCAGCTCGACGCGGTGTGCCACAACGCCTTCATCCAGGAGCAGAGCATGGGCATCCACTACAACCGCGACAACGACGTGCTCGACTACCTGGTCGACAAGACGGCGCTGGCCATCGTGGACGGCTTCTGCGCCATCCCGCAGGGCCCCGGGCTTGGCGTGGAGATCGACGAAACCTTCGTCGAGGAGCGCGCCAGAGTGGGCCACCGCTGGCGCAACCCGGTATGGACCCACGAGGACGGCTCCATCGCCGAATGGTGAACGACATGCTGCCGATTGCCGAACGAATCAGCTGGATCGCCGTCGACTGGGGGTCGAGCAACCTGCGCGCCTGGGCCTTGGCGAAGGATGGCCGGGTGCTGGCCCGCGCCACATCCGACCGCGGCATGCTCTCGCTGGCACCGGCGGACTACGAGGCAACCCTGCTGACGGCCATCGGCGACTGGCTGCCCGCAAGCGGGCGCATCGCCGTGCGGGTCTGCGGCATGGCCGGCGCCCGCCAGGGCTGGCGGGAGGCCGCCTACCTGCCGGTACCGACGCGGCTGGACGATCTGGCCTCGGGGGCGGTCGGTCCCACCGTCGAGGATCCGCGACTCGACGTCACCCTGCTGCCGGGGCTCTGCCAGCGGCCCGATGATGCCGGTCGGCAATTCGACGTCATGCGCGGCGAGGAAACCCAACTCGCCGGCCTGGCTGCCCATGAGCCCACGGTTTCCGGGCCCGTCTGCCTGCCTGGCACCCATGCCAAGTGGGCCCGCCTCGAGGCCGGCACCGTCACGCGCTTCGCCACCTGCCTCACCGGGGAGCTCTATCGGTTGCTCGCCGAGCGATCGGTGCTCAAGCACTCCATCGGCCTGGACGACCTGACCGAGCCCGGTTGCCGACAGGCCTTCGTGACGGCGGTACAGGAGTCGACCGAGGCTCCCGAGGCCCTGAGCACCCGGCTGTTCGGCCTACGCGCCCAGGACCTGCTGGACAGCGACCTACCCGCCGGCGACGCACGCGGCGCACGGCTGGCAGCACGCCTCTCGGGCCTGGTGATCGGCCTGGAACTGGCCGGCGTGCGCACCGTCCTGGCTCGCGGCGAGAGCGTCACGCTGATCGGCGCCGAGTCACTGTGCACGCGCTACGCCCTGGCCCTGGAGACACAGGGCATCGACTGCCGCCTTATCGACGGCGAAGCCGCCACCGTCGACGGCCTGCGGCTGGCCCACGCCGCCCTGAGCCACGAACACCCCGCCCCCTGACACCACTGGAGCCCTGACCCATGTCCCTTCCTCTGATCGGCATTCTGCGCGGCATCTCTCCCGGCGAGGCCGTCGACGTCGGCGACGCGGTGCTGGCTGCCGGCATCGAGCGCATCGAGGTCCCCCTCAACTCCCCCGACCCGCTGCAGAGCATTCGACGGCTCGCCGAGACGCTGGGCGACCGAGCCCTGATCGGTGCCGGCACCGTGCTGACCGCGGCTCAGGCGCGAGACGCCTTCGCTGCCGGCGCACGCCTGATCGTCTCCCCCAACTGCCGCCCGGCGGTGATCGAGGAGACCCGGCGGCTGGGCATGGAGAGCTGGCCCGGCGTGGCCACCCCATCCGAAGCCTTCGATGCCCTGGACGCCGGCGCCTCCGGCCTCAAGCTGTTTCCCGCGGTGCAGATCGGCATCGAGGGCATGAAGGCCATGCGTGCGGTGCTGCCTCCGGGCACGATGCTGCTGGCGGTCGGTGGGATCGGCGCCGAAAACTTCGCCGACTGGCGGGCCGGCGGCATCGACGGCGCCGGCCTGGGCAGCGCCCTCTACACCCCGGGCCTCACCGCCGCCGAGGTCGGCGAACGCGCCAGGGCCCTGGTCGCCGCCTGGCAAGCGGCGGGCAGCGATATCCAATGAGCGGATTCGAAACCCGCCGAAGAGACCCTCAGCGACCGAAGATGCGGTGCAGGTCGGGCACCTCGTCGACTTCCTCGACGATGGAGAGCGACGCCTCGATGGCCTTGAGGTGGCGGCTCATGAAGGCTTGGGCGCGCTCCCCGTTGCCGGCCGCCAGGTGGGCGATCAAATCCTCGTGATCGTGGGACTCGCAACCCAGGTGACCGGGGCTGCCATAGACCGCCAGAATCAGCGAGGAGCGCGAGCAGAGTCGCCCCACGAACTCGGCCAGAGTGGCATTGCCGGAGAGCCTGGCCAGGCGCTCATGGAAAGCGGCCGATAGCTTGATGGCGGTACTCTGCTCGCCGGTGCGCAGCGCCTCGCGCTCGCGCCTGGCCATGTCGCGCAACTCCTGCAGGTCCGCCTCGCTGATGCGCCGGGCAACGGCGGGCATCAGCCCGCACTCCACCATCTGACGGGCGTCGAAGACATCCTTGGCTTCGTCGGCAGTGGGCCGAGTGACGCTGGCACCGCGCCTCGGCGTGAGCGTCACCAACTGCTCCAGCGCCAGACGCTGCAGGATCTTACGAATCCCGGTACGGCTGACACCGAACACCTCGGCCAGTGCGTCTTCGCGCAGGCGCGCGCCGGGCTTCAGCCGGTGCTCGATGATGGCATCGCTGATCGAGCGATAGATCGCCTCGTGCCGCTCGGCACCGTCGCCGTTCTTGCCCAGGCGCCGGGGGTGCCCCTTCCCGGGCTCGCCACGCTCCGCCGGCTGGCTCATGTTCCCACTCCTCGCTGCCCTGGATGACATGCCATTGTATACGCTAGCGGCAGACGCAATCGAATCCCGCAGGCGCCCCTCATTGGGAGCCTGACCAGGCGGCGATGGCCTCCCGCTCCTCGTCGGTCATGCCCGTCATGTTGCCGAGCGGCATGTAGCCGCTGGCCACCACCTCGCGAATCTTGTCCCGCTGCTGAACGATCTGGTCGGACGTGTCGTACACGATGCCGGCCGGCGGCGCACCGAACCCCTCTTGCGTGGGGCTGCTCGAATGGCAGGCAACGCAACGATCCTCGACGATCGCCTCGATCTCGGCCAGGCTGGTCGACGCCTCCCCCGCGCCACCGCTCGATGCACCGCTCGGCATGGCCACCCAGAACGCCACGGCGATCAGCGCAGTACCGGCCACCGGGTAGGCGGGCTGGATCTTGCCCGCGTGCATCACCACGAAGAACTGGCGGATCAAGGCCCCACCGAAGATGAACAGGGACATGATCGCCCAGGCATGGTCGTGGGAATAGGCAAAGGAGTAGTGGTTGCTGATCATCAACAGCACCACCGGCAGAGTGAAATAGGTATTGTGCACCGAGCGCTGCTTGCCACGCTTGCCATCCAGCGGATTGGGCGCCTCGCCAGCCTTCATGGCCGCCACCATGCGACGCTGGCCGGGGATGATCCAGAAGAAGACGTTGGCCGACATCGCCGTGGCCATCACCGCCCCGGTGAGCAGGAAGGCAGCGCGGCCCGAGAAGATCTGGGTACTGAGGTAGGCCACCACCACCATCATCACTGCCACTGCCAGACTCAGCACTCCGTCGCGGGTCATGTCGGGGCTGATGCGCTTGCACAGCTCGTTGTAGACCACCCAGCCGCCGAGCAGGAAGAGCAGCGCCATCGCGTTGGCCTGCCAGCCGCTCAGGTTGGCGGCCCACGTCCAGTCGGCGTTGGGGTTGACCAGATAGACGCTCGGGCTCGCCATGTAGAGGAGAACGAACAGCGCGAAGCCCGACAGCCAGGTGGTATACGCCTTCCAGAACGACCAGTGCAGATCCTCGGGCAGCTTGGCCGGCGCTGTGGCGTACTTCTGGTTATGGTAGAAGCCGCCGCCATGTACGGCCCACATCTCGCCGAACACGCCCTTGTCGCGGTCTTCTGCGGCCTTGGGCGTGCGCAGGCTGTTGTCCAGCATTACGAAGTAGATCGACTCGCCGATCCAGGCAATGGCCGCGATGACGTGCAGCCAGCGCAGCATGAAGTTGGCGAAATCGAGCAGATAGGCTTGCATCTGAGGGGTCTCGTCACGTGATTGTTTTATGAGAAGCGTTGATTCGAAACGTCGGCGAGCGAAGGCCAGACAAGGCAGAAACCATCGAAAAGACGAACTGGGCTCCCGCGGCTACGCGTTGCAAATGAGCAAGTTGAGCCGATCATCAACGCAGCACGGTCGCGTGCAGCCAGTTTGCGGATAACGCTTAGCTACCGCGGTAGGTGGAATAGCCATACGGTGACAGCAACAGCGGCACGTGGTAATGCGCATCCGCATCGGCCACCCCGAAGCGCAGCGGGATGACGTCCAGGAAGCGCGGCTCCGGTGCTTCGATGCCCTGGACGCGGAGGTAGTCGCCGGCATGGAACACCAGCTCGTACTCGCCGACGGTGAACGCCTCGCCTTCCAGGATGGGGCCATCGCAGCGACCGTCGTCGTTGGTCACCACCTCCTTGAGGCGCGTGCGGCCTACCCCTTCCAGACGATAGACCTCGATGCGAATGCCCTTGCCAGGACGCCCCTGCGCAGTGTCCAGAACGTGGGTGGTCAGGTAGCCCATGCGTCTCTCCCTCATGTTTGGCGATGTCGGCACGTGACCGGCATCATGGTGCGATGCTATGAAGAACAGTTTTAGCGTGCATCGTGGTACATTTCAAAGATTTTCTGTATACATTTCATGAAATCCATATCCGGAGCCGATCATGAACGACCTGACCCTGACCCCGCGCCCCAGTACGCTCGACCGTGACGCCTTCATCAGCCACTTCGGCGACATCTACGAGCACTCTCCCTGGGTAGCCGCGGAAACCTGGGAGCGCGGCCTGACGACCGCCGAGGACACTCCCGCCGGGCTTGCCGAGGCGATGGGCCACACGCTGCGCACAGCCCCGGCCGAGCGCCAGCTCACCGTGATTCGCGCTCACCCCGACCTGGCCGGCAAGGCAGCCATTGCCGGCGAGCTCACCGATGATTCGAGCCGCGAGCAGGCCGGTGCCGGGCTCGATCAGTGCAGCCCCGAGGAGATGGCCCGTTTCGAGCGCCTCAATGCAGCCTACAAAGAAAAATTCGACTTCCCCTTCGTGATGGCCGTCAAGGGCAGCGACCGCCATGCCATCCTCGCCGCCTTCGAAGCACGCCTGCCCAACGACCCAGCGGAGGAGCGACGCACCGCCATCGAGCAGATCAACCGCATCGCCCGCTTCCGCCTGGAAGAGCGAGTAGCGAAGCAGGAGTCCGACAACTAGCGTCTGCACCAAAACAAGCTAGCATTGTGTTTGAATCCATGCTGGATTGTGTACATTAACATCGACATCGTGGTGCACATTCGAACCGCATAGCGAAATACAACAACAAGTTCGAGAGCCCGACATGACCGAATCCGAGCAGTCTTCCGCCCATCCCCGACCCTCGCGGACCATCAACCGGAACCCCGATGCCATGCCGCCGCTGGCCAAGGCCATTCCGCTGGGCCTGCAGCACATCATGGCCATGTTCGCGGGCAACGTGACCCCGCCGATCATCATTGCCGGAGTGATCGGCGCCAGTGCCGGAGAGCAGATATTCCTGATCCAGGTGGCACTGTTCGTCGCTGGCGTGTCGACGCTGATCCAGACGGTCGGCATCGGCCCCATCGGTGCGCGCCTGCCCATCGTTCAGGGCACCAGCTTCGGCTTTCTGCCGGTGGCCCTGCCGCTGGCCAAGGCCTTTGGCTTGCCGGCAGTTCTCGGCGCCTCTTTCGTCGCCGGCCTGATGCAGGTCGTGCTGGGAGCCTTCCTCAAGAGGATACGCCACTGGTTCTCGCCGGTGGTCACCGGCATCGTGGTGCTGCTGATCGGCATCACCCTGATGCCAGTGGGGCTGAACTATGCGGCCGGCGGTGTGGGCTCGGAGGATTTCGCCTCGCCCACCAATCTGGCGCTAGCCTTCTTCGTGCTGGTGGTGACCATCGGCGTTCACCAGTTGGGGCGCGGCTTCATCAAGGCCTCGTCGATCCTGTTCGGTCTGGTCGCCGGCTACCTGGTGGCCATCGCGCTAGGCATGGTCGACTTCACCGATGTCACCGATGCCGGCTGGTTCGCCTTTCCCAAGCCGCTGGAATACGGCATGGAGTTCTCGCTGACCGCAATCACCGGCATGGTGCTAATCATGTTCGTGGTGGGCCTCGAGACCATCGGCAACATCTCCGCCATCACCACCGGCGGCGCCGGCCGGGCGGCCAAGGATCGCGAACTCTCCGGCGGCGTGATGGCCGACGGCGTGGCCACCTCCTTCGCCGCGGTGTTCAATACCCTGCCCAATACCGCCTATGCCCAGAACGTCGGCCTGATCACCCTGACCGGCGTGGTCAGCCGCCATGTAGTGACCATCGGCGGCCTGCTTCTCATCGCCATGGGGCTGTTCCCCAAGCTGGGCGGTCTGGTCGCCGCCATGCCCCACGCCGTATTGGGAGGCGCCGGCATCGTGATGTTCGGCATGATCGCCTCGGCGGGACTCAAGATCATTCAGGAGTGCGAACTCGACCAGCGTGCCATGCTGATCATTGCCGTGGCGCTGAGTCTGGGCATCGGCCTGCCGGCGGTCGAAGCGATCTCGGAAACCATGCCGGGCCAGGCCGGCCTGCTGCTCAAATCGGGACTGGTGCCCGCTGCCGTGGCCGCCCTGGTTCTGGACGCCGTACTGCCCGGCAAGCCAAGCCGTCAGCCGCCCGAGCCTCGAGAAACCATGCTGGCCGAGGGTGAAAGCGCCGACCGATGACCCGGTTCGTGGCTGAACGTGCCGGAACCTTGGCACTACACTGACAAAGCAGAATAGCGTCTTCAGGAGGTCAGTGATGTTCCGTGACCGTCGCGATGCAGCCGAGCGTCTGGCCGACCGCCTCATGCACCTCAAGGGCGAGAATCCCCTGGTGCTGGCCATCCCTCGAGGAGGAGCGCCCATGGGCTGGCAATTGGCGACAGCACTGGAGGGAGAGCTGGACGTGGTGCTCGTTCACAAGATAGGCGCTCCGGGTAGCCCGGAGTTCGCCATCGGTGCAGTCAACGAAGCGGGCAATGTGTATCTCGACCCGGCCGCCTCTCGCTTTTCCGACGCTGCCGTGGAGCAGGAGGCCGAGGGCCAGCGCCGGGTGCTGCAGCAGCGACGCAAACACTACACGCCCGTGCGCCCACCGATTCCGCCCGACGACCGCGTGGTGGTGGTGGTCGATGACGGCAGCGCCACCGGCGCCACCATGGAAGCGGCGCTGAGAACGCTGCAGGGGCGTCCCGCCCGGTTGATCGCGGCGCTGGCGGTGGCCTCCGAAGAGGCGGTCGCCCGCCTCGAGCCCCTGGCGGATGAGGTGGTGTGTCTGGAGGTTCCGCCCAACTTCATGGCGGTAGGGCAATTCTTCGCCGACTTTGGCCAAGTCCCGGACGAGGAAGTGATCGCCCTGCTGGAGCAGTCCACGAACTGACCGCCCCGCCACACGAGACGAGGCCGCCGCCCAGCGGGGGCGACGGCCTCGTGATGCCCGAGCGCGCCGACGGCGCACTCGCTCTTGTCATGCCTTATTTGGCGCTGCTGGCGGCCTTGACGTTGTCTTCGGCCAGCTTCTGACCCTTCTGCAGGTACTCCTGGCTCAAGGTGACGACCTTCTCGGCATCGCCCTTGACGCGCTCACCGAGATCCTGGGCCACTTTCTGCTGCGACTCAACGACCTGCTTGAGACCCTCGGCGTCCTTGACATCGAGCCACGCCCGGGCCTGAGCCAGGCTCAGATCGGTGTAGGCGCGCACGGCCTCGACCTGAGCTGCCACCAGCTTTTCGGTGTACTCGAGGCTCAGCGCGCCGTAGGCGCGGGCCGGGCCGAGAAACAGGGTGTCGAACTGTTGGGTTGCGGTTGACTGGGTCTTGCTCATGATGCACCTCCTCTGGTTTCGGTAGCCAAGGCAGGATCCCATCACCGGAACCGCCTTGTTGCAATGCAGCATAGCAAGCATTCTTGTGCAATGCAACAAGGCGCCTTTGCAGCCCAGAGCGGTTGCTAGCGGTACGCGCCTTCGATATCGGTCACCCGCAGGGCGTGGCGACCCAGGCCATCGTGCTGGTCGAGCATGCGCTCCAACCAGCCGTAGACCGGGTCGGCATTGGAGACGAGGTCCGCGGTGGAGACGCAGCGCGCCCACATGAAGTTGCCAAGCACGAGGTAATCGGCCGCCGCTGGCGACTCGCCGTCGAGAAAGTCGGTATCTTTCAGGCAACCACGCAGCGGTTCCAGGGCGGTATCCAGCTGCGTCAGTCCCTTGGCCGGGGAGTGGAACTCTTCCAAAGTGCGGCCGAAGCGCTTCTCGCGGGTCTCGCGGAAGTAGTCGCGATCCTTGGGATGAATGGCGTTGAGCAGATCCATGATGATGGTACGCAGCATCGCCGGGGCCAGGGCGCGCTCGGCATAGGACTTGAAGAAGCGTGCCCGCGCCTCGGCCAGGCCATCTCCAAGCAGCGGTGCCTCGGGGTAGGCACGGTCCAGATAACGCAGGATGGCGTAGCTGTCGGTCACGACCTCATCGCCGTCGACGAGCACCGGCACCTTGTCGTGGTTGGCGAAGGCCAGCGCCTCCTTGTCGGTGAAGTGCCAAGGGCGACTCTCCGCCTCCAATCCCTTGTGGGCCAGCGCGTAGCGGACCCGCCAGCAGTAGGGCGAAAAACGCAGCCCCTCGTCGATTCCGCAGAGTTCGTAGAGTACCCGTGCCATGCTCGTCTCCTGGCGTGATGGTTGTCGTCGGGCACCGGCCCGGCCATCACGCGATAGTGCCAGCCTTTCCCACTCGCTGACAAACGGGCGCTGCAGCCGCCCACCCGGTGCCTTTTTTGTCCATTAGTCTAACCCTCTTACAGCACCACGAGCTCCACCGCCTCCCCTATAAAAGCATAAGCAATTGTTTAAAAGAGAAAAAATTTGATTAACAGAAAAAAGGAAGCACATTATAATTGGTAATACCAATTACCCATCAGTAGCCTTCTCGCCCAAGCCGACGTATCTTGCGCCTCGCCAGCGCCGGTCGTCAGACGGCCTGCGTTCCAACCAACAATCCACTGCGAGGTCACGCTGCCCATGACGGACACGACTCTTGCGCTGCTCGCCTTCACGCCGCTATTGCTGGCGGGCATCCTGCTAATCGGTTTTCGCCTGCCAGCACGCACGGCCATGCCCGTGGTCTATGCGGTGACGGCCTTGATCGCGCTACTCGCCTGGGACATGAGTGTCAGCCGAGTGCTGGCGTCCACGTTCCAGGGACTGATCCTCACGGTCGCCATCCTGTGGATCATTTTCGGCGCCATCCTGCTGCTCAATACGCTCAAGCACTCCGGCGGCATCAAGGCGATTCGCAACGGCTTCTCCGGCATCAGCCCCGACCGCCGGGTACAGGCGATCATCGTCGCCTGGCTGTTCGGCTGCTTCATCGAAGGCGCCTCGGGCTTCGGCACGCCGGCCGCCGTAGCCGCTCCGCTGATGGTAGCGCTCGGCTTCCCGGCGCTGGCCGCCGTGGTCGTGGGCATGATGATTCAGTCGACCCCGGTCTCCTTCGGCGCCGTGGGCACCCCCATCGTGGTCGGCGTCACCGGCGGCATCGACCGGTCCGGCATCAGCGAGGCGCTGGAAGCGGGCGGCTACACCTGGCTCGAGTACTTCCGCCTGATCGCCGCTGAAGTAGCCATCGTCCACGCTCTGGTCGGGGTACTGATGCCGCTGATCATGGTGGTGATCATGGTGCGCTTCTTCGGCGCCAACCGTTCCTGGAAGGAGGGACTTTCGATCACGCCGTTCGCCCTGTTCGCCGGCGTCGCCTTCGTGGTGCCCTACGCTCTGGCCGGCGTGCTGCTGGGACCGGAGTTCCCATCAATGATCGGCGCCATGGTCGGCCTGGCCATCGTCGTGCCGGCGGCGCGCCGCGGCTTCCTGCTGCCCAAGGACACCTGGGACTTCGCCGAACCCAGCCAATGGCCGGACAACTGGATCGGCAATCTCGAGATCAAGCTCGACGACGTCACCGGCAAGGCCCCGATCTCCACCTTCATGGGCTGGGTGCCCTACGTGCTGCTGGCCGTCTTCCTGGTCATCTCGCGCACCGTCGAGCCGGTCAAGAACGCCTTGACCTCGTTCGCCTTCGGCTGGAACGACATCCTCGGCGAGGCAGGAGTTTCCGGCAGCATCCAGCCGCTCTACCTGCCTGGCGGCATCCTGCTGATGGTGGTACTGGTCACCGCGGTGATCCATCGCATGCGCGCCGGCGAGCTCAAGGCCGCCTTCGGCGAGTCGTCCAAGACCCTGCTCGGCGCCGGCTTCGTGCTGATCTTCACCATTCCCATGGTTCGCATCCTGATCAACTCGGGCGTCAACGCTGCCGACCTGGTCTCCATGCCGGTGGCCATGGCACGCTTCGTCGCCGATGGCGTGGGTGACATCTACCCGCTGTTCGCACCGGCCGTGGGCGGCCTGGGCGCCTTCATCGCCGGCTCCAACACGGTGTCGAACCTGATGCTGTCGGACTTCCAGTTCAACGTGGCGCAGCAGCTCGGCATCTCCACCGCCATGATGGTCTCCCTGCAGGCCGTGGGCGCCGCCGCGGGTAACATGATCGCCATCCACAACGTGGTGGCCGCCTCGGCCACGGTGGGCCTGCTGGGTCGCGAAGGCGACACCATCCGCAAGACCATTCTGCCGACGATCTACTACCTGCTGTTCGCCGGCGTGATCGGTCTGTTGGCCTTCTACGTGCTGGGCGTCTCGGACCCGCTGCTAAGCCTCGGCTGACCGGCGCAAGCCTGGCAACTCACCGGCCCCGCCGACATCGGCGGGGCCGTCGTCGTTGTCCTCCGACCGATTGGTGCAGATATCTGAAAATATTTTCCATTTACACATCTCAGCCTCTCCACCTAGAATGCATTCAGGCATCGCCATCCCGGGAGAGACCATGAACATCCTCTATGACGAACGGCTCGACGGGCCGCTCCCCAACCGTGACCCGGCCGAGGTGGGTGCCGACCTGGCCCACCACCTGCCCGACATGACGCTGCTCCACCGTGAGGAGGACATGCGCCCCTTCGAGTGCGACGGCCTCTCGGTCTATCGCGCTCTGCCCATGCTGGTGGCCCTTCCCGACACCCTCGACCAGGTGCGCACCCTGCTCGCCCGCTGTCACGCCCTGGGCGTGCCGGTAGTGACCCGCGGAGCCGGCACCGGCCTCTCCGCCGGCTCGCTGCCGCTGGAGCAGGGCGTGCTGCTGGTGCTATCGCGCTTCGCACGCATCCTAGAGATCGACCCCGAGGCACGCACCGCCCGCGTCCAGCCCGGGGTGCGCAACCTGGCCATCTCCGAGGCAGCCGCGCCCAACGGCCTCTACTACGCCCCGGATCCCTCGTCGCAGATCGCCTGTTCCATCGGCGGCAACGTGGCCGAGAATGCCGGCGGCGTGCACTGCCTCAAGTACGGCCTCACCGTGCACAACGTCATCAAGGCCGAGGTGCTGACCATCGAGGGCGAGACGCTGACGCTGGGCAGCGACGCCCTGGATTCCCCCGGCTTCGACCTCATGGCCCTGTTCACCGGCTCCGAGGGGATGCTCGGCGTGGTCACCGAGATCACCGTCAAGCTGCTGCCCAAGCCGGAAACCGCCAAGGTACTGATGGCCAGCTTCGACGACGTGGAGAAGGCCGGCCTGGCGGTGGGCGACATCATCGAGGCGGGCATCATTCCCGGCGGGCTCGAGATGATGGACAAGCTCGCCATCCAGGCCGCCGAGGACTTCGTCCAGGCCGGCTATCCGGTGGGCGCCGAAGCGATCCTGCTGTGCGAGCTCGACGGCGTGGAAGCCGACGTCGACGACGACTGCGCACGGGTGCGCCGGGTGCTCGAGGCCGCCGGCGCCACCGCGGTGAGCCAAGCACGCGACGAGGCGGAGCGGGCGCTGTTCTGGGCCGGGCGCAAGAATGCCTTCCCCGCCGTGGGCCGCATGTCGCCGGACTACTACTGCATGGACGGCACCATCCCGCGCCGCGCCCTGCCACGCGTGCTCACCGGCATCGCCGAGCTCTCCGAACGCTATGGACTGCGCGTCGCCAACGTCTTCCACGCCGGCGACGGCAACATGCACCCGCTGATCCTCTTCGACGCCAACCGCGAGGGCGAACTCGACGTCGCCGAAGCGCTGGGCGGCGAGATCCTCGAGCTGTGCGTGGCCGTGGGCGGTACCATCACCGGCGAGCACGGCGTGGGCCGCGAGAAGATCAATCAGATGTGCGCCCAGTTCCGCCCCGACGAGCTGGCCACCTTCCGCGCCGCCAAGGCCGCTTTCGACCCCGCCGAACTGCTCAACCCGGGCAAGAACATTCCCACCCCGGCGCGCTGTTCGGAGTTCAAGACCATCAAGCAGGCGGCGGACGCCCCCGCCCTCACTGCCAACCCGTACGGCTGACAGGAGCGCCCATGGCTAGCACTGCCCCCCCCGACTATCCCGGCCATGACGCCAGCGCCGCGCTCGGCGAGCGCCTTCGCCAGGCCGCCGCCGAGCGCGCTCCGCTGCGCATCGTCGGCGGCGACACGCGCAACTTCTACGGTCGTTCGGTGGAGGGCGAGACCCTCTCCATCGCCGAGCACCGCGGCATCACCTTCTACGACCCGGTGGAGCTGGTCGTCTCGGTGCGCGCCGGCACGCCGCTCACCGAGCTGGAAGCGGCGCTGGCCGAGCACGGCCAGATGCTCGGCTTCGAGCCGCCGCGCTTCGGCGCGGCCAGCACCGTCGGCGGCATGATCGCCACCGGCCTCTCCGGGCCGCGCCGTCCCTGGGCCGGCGCGGTGCGCGACTTCGTGCTCGGCATCCGCCTGATCAACCACGAGGGCATCGAGCAACGCTTCGGCGGCCAGGTGATGAAGAACGTCGCCGGCTACGACCTGTCGCGGCTGATGGTCGGCGCCCAGGGCTCTCTGGGCGTGATCGGCGAGGTATCGCTGAAGGTGATCCCGCGCCCGCTCACCACCCAGAGCCTGCGCCTGGAGCTGCCGCTGGTCGATGCCCGCAAGCGCCTCGCCGAGTGGGGTCGCGAGCCGCTGCCGATCAGCGCTGCCGCCTGGCTCGACGACGCATTGCACCTGCGTCTCGAAGGCGGCCCCAGTTCGGTGGCCGCCACCCGTGAGCGCATCGGCGGCGACGACCTCGACAACGCCTGGTGGGACACCCTGCGTGACCTTCAGCTGCCCTTCTTCTCCGCCGACGATGCCCGACCGCTGTGGCGCCTCTCGCTGCCGCATCGCGCCCCCGACCTGGGGTTGGCCGAGATCGACGACACGGCCATGCTCCACGACTGGGCCGGCGCCCAGCGCTGGCTGCGCACCGAATTCGACCCCGAGGCGCTACGCGAGGCGTGCCGCGAAGCCGGCGGTCACGCCACCTGCTACGGCCCCCGCCCGGCCGGCGTCGAGCCCTTCACGTCCTTGCCCGCGGTGCTGATGAAGTACCACCGCAACCTCAAGGCCGAGCTCGACCCGCACGGCATCTTCAACCCCGGCCGACTCTACGCCGACCTCTGAGATTGACGAGAAGCTGACATGCAGACGCACTTCACCGAGGAAGCCCTCAAGCAGCCGCACATCCGCGAGGCCGACCGCGTGCTGCGCAGCTGCGTGCACTGCGGCTTCTGCAACGCCACCTGCCCCACCTACCAACTGCTGGGCGACGAACGCGACGGGCCGCGCGGGCGCATCTACCTGATGAAGCAGATGCTCGAGAACCCGGACGACGACGGCCTGGTCACCGAACAGACCCGCCTGCACCTGGACCGCTGCCTGACCTGCCGCAACTGCGAGACTACCTGCCCATCGGGCGTGGAGTATCACAAGCTGCTCGACATCGGTCGCGCCGAGATCGAGCGCCGCGTGCCGCGCAAGGCCAGCGAGCGGGCGCTGCGCTTCGGGCTGCGCAAGGCACTGGTCGATCCTCAACGCTTCAAGGCACTGCTCAAACTGGGGCTGACCTTCAAGCCGCTGGTGCCGGGTGCGCTCAAGGACAAACTGCCGCCGACCCCAGTGGATGCCGGCACGCGCCCCGACCATCAGCAGCACGCCCGGCAGATGTTGATCCTCGAGGGCTGCGTGCAGCCGGGGCTCTCGCCCAACACCAACGCCGCCACGGCGCGGGTTCTGGACCGCCTGGGCATCGGCCTCACGCCGGTCAAGGAGGCAGGTTGCTGCGGAGCCATCGACTTCCACCTGAACGCCCAGGAGGACGGCCGAGCACGGGCCAGGGCCAATATCGACGCCTGGTGGCCGCACATCGAGGCCGGGGCCGAGACCATCGTGCAGACGGCCAGCGGCTGCGGCGCCTTCGTCAAGGAGTACGTCGACATCCTCGCCGACGACCCGTCCTACGCCGAGAAAGCCAGGCGTGTCAGCGAGCTGGCCAAGGACCTCGCCGAGGTGCTGCGCAACGAGAACCTCGAAGCCCTCACCGTTAACGAGAGTCGCAAGCTGGCCTTCCACTGCCCCTGCACCCTGCAGCACGCCCAGCAGCTTGGCGGTGCCGTGGAGGGCGTGCTCGCCAAGCTCGGCTTCACGCTGACGCCGGTGGCCGATGCTCACCTGTGCTGCGGCTCGGCGGGCACCTACTCCATCACCCAGCCGGAACTCGCCACCCAACTGCGCGACAACAAGCTCGACAACCTGGAAGCGGGGAATCCGGAGACGATCGTGACCGCCAATATCGGCTGCCAGACCCACCTGGCCAGCGCCGGCCGCACCGAGGTCCGGCACTGGATCGAGATCGTCGATGAGGCCCTTACCCCGGCCACGAGCTACGGGTCTTGAGCTGCGAGCAGCCCGTAGCTCGAGGCCCGAAACCCGTAGCCAATAAACCCAAGGAGTCCCTGATGAATACCAAGCCCGTACTGACCCTCAGCGAGGCCAACGCCCTCCTCGACGCCGCCCAGCAGGAAGCCGAGGCCAACGGCTGGAAAGTGACCATTGCCGTGGCCGACGACGGCGGCCATCTGCTCGGCCTGCGCCGACTCGACGGCGCCCCGGCCATGACCGTGGGCATCGCCACCGAGAAGGCGCGCAGTGCCGCCCTCGGTGCCCGCGAAACCCAGCAGTTCGAGGAAATGATCAACGGCGGCCGCAACGCCTTCCTCTCGGTGCCGCTGCAGGGAATGCTCTCCGGCGGCGTGCCGGTATGGGTCGAGGGCCAGATGGCCGGCACCGTGGGCATCTCCGGAGTCAAGCCCGACCAGGACGTGCAGATCGCCAAGGCGGCCGTTGCCGCCATCGCCTGACGCCCACCGCTGACGTATCCTTGAAGCCCCGTCTGACAGGCGGGGCTTCACGCTTTCCACCGTCGAGGATGCCATGCCGCTGCTGTACCTGCTGCCACCGCTGGGCGCCGTGCTGATCTGGTCCGGCAACATGACCATCAACCAGCTCACCGTAGGCGCCATCGCGCCGAGCAGCATCGCCTTCTTGCGCTGGGTGCTGGCACTCGCCGTGCTCACCCCCTTCGTCGCCCCCAGCGCCTGGAAGCACCGGGCCACGATTCGCCGCGAATGGCCCAAACTGGCCATCCTCGGCATGCTCGGCATGGCGCTGTGGCAGGGCCTGGCCTACGTCGCCGCGGAGACCACCAGCGCCACCAACATGGGCATTCTCGCCGCCATGGTGCCCTTGCTCACCGTGCTGCTCAGCGCCCTGATCCTGCGCGAGGCACCGACCCTCGGCGGCACTCTGGGCGGTGGCGTGGCACTGGTCGGCGTACTGGTGCTGCTGGGCCGCGGCAATCCGGCCTCCTTGCTCGGCCTCGAGGTCGCGGTGGGCGATGCGCTGATGGTGGTCGCCGCCACCTGCTACGCCCTCTACGGGGTGATGCTCAAGCGCTGGCCGCTGGACCTTCCACCCTGGGTGGTGCTCTACGCCCAGGTGTGTTTTGCCGTGCTGCTCCTGCTCCCGCCCTACCTGCTGGGCCCCATGACACCAGTGGATACCGGCAATGTCGGTCTGATCCTCTACGCCGGCATTCCCGCCTCGATCATCACCACCTACCTGTGGATGCGCGCCATCCGCCAGATCGGTGCCAGCCGCGCCAGCATCTTCATCAACCTGATGCCGCTGTTCAGCGCCCTCATCGCCATGCTTGCCCTGGGCGAACGACTGGCCGTCTTCCATGTCATCGGCGGCGCCCTGGTGCTCGCTGGCGTGCTCATGGCCCAGACCCTGACCCAGCCGCTGCTGGCCGCGCGACGACAGCGCCTGAGCTGAATCTCAGCGAATTCCCGCCCGCAGGAACGACTGCACGAACTGGCGCTGGAAGAGCAGGAAGGCGACCAGCAGCGGAGCGATGCTGAGTAGGGTAGCGGCGCTGATGGTGGCCCAGTTCACCCCGGTCTCCGGCGCCGAAAAGATCCCCAGCCCCACGGTGAGCGGGCGGCTCTCCACCGAGTTGGTGACCACCAGCGGCCACAGGAAGTTATTCCAGTGATGGCTGATGGAGACCAGCCCGTAGGCCAGGTAGGTGGGCTTGGCCAGCGGCACGTAGACCTTGAGCAGCACCGCCATCCAGCCGCAGCCCTCGACACGGGCGGCGTCCTCCAGTTCGCGGGGGATGGTCTTGAAGGTCTGGCGCAGCAGGAAGATGCCGAAGGCACTGGCCACGTAGGGCAACCCGATGCCGGTGATGGTGTCGACCAACCCCAGACCGCTGGCGATGCGATAGTTCTCGACGATCAGCACCTCGGGGAACACGAACAATTGGATCAGCACCAGCATGAACAGCACGTCCTTGCCGGGAATCGGGAAGCGGGCAAAGGCGAAGCCCGCCAGGGTGCACACCACGAACTGCGCCAGTACCACGCCGGTGACCAGCAGGAAGGTGTTGAGATAGTAGCGGGCGAAGGGCGCCTGCTCCCAGGCATCGGCGAAATTATCCAGGGTCAGCGGCGCCAGCAGGTCGAAGCGCACCATGAACTCGGCGGGATGGAAGGCCGCCCAAACGGCGTAGAGCAGCGGAAATATCCACACCACCGCCAGCAACCAGGCGGCCGTCGTCTCCAGCCTGGGCAGGTAGGTGACGAAGCGAGTCTCGGGCCTGGCGGCGTCGGCAGCGGTCATGGTCAAGCTCCCGGCAACATCGTGATGATCGCTCTCATTGATAGTGAGTCCGGCGGTCGAGCACACGGAACTTGATGGTCGCCACCACGGCCAGCACCAGCAGGATCACCACCGTGATGGTGGCCGCATAGGTGCGGTCGAAGAACGAGAAAGCGTTCTCGTAGACGTAGTAGAGCAGCAGGTTGGTGGCGTTGTTGGGCCCACCCTTGGTGAGGATGAATAGGTGGTCGACCACGCGCACGGCGTTGATCAGCGCATTGATCAGCACGAACAGCGTGGTGGGCATCAGCAGCGGAAAGGTCACCCGCCAGAAGAAACTCCAGCGACTGGTGCCCTCCAGGCTCGCCGCTTCCTCGAGTTCGGGTGGAATGCTCTGCAGCGCCGCCAGATAGAAGATCATGAAGAAGCCGGCCTCTTTCCACACCGTCATCACGATCACCGAGGTGAGCGCCACTGCGGGGTCACCCAGCCAGTTGGGGCCGCTGATACCCAGCAAACCGAGCAAGTGGTTGAACAGCCCGATCTGCGGCGCGTAGAAGAACATCCAGATGTTGGCCGCGGCGATCATCGGCAGGATCGTCGGCGTGAAGTAGGCCATCCGCACCAGTCCCCGCCCCGGCAATCGGCCGTTGACGAACAGCGCCATGCCCAGCGCCAGGGCGATGGAGGTGGGAATGGTGCCTAGGGCGTAGAAAAGGTTGTTGCGCGCCACTTGCCAGAAGGTGCTGTCCTCGAGCAGCAAGGCATAGTTCTCCAGCCCGACGAACTCGATCGGCGCGCCGCGAAAGCCGGGCAGGAAGAGGCTGTTGACCAAGGTGGCGACGGTGGGCAGGTAAGCGAAGGTGCCCAGCAGCACCGCCGCCGGCAGCAACAGCAAAGCGCCGTAGATCTGCATTCGACGATCGTACGTCTGGCTCAGCATGGTTCATCCCCTGCAGAGAAGCCGAGCCGGGGGCAGGTCAAAAGGAGGAAGAGACCTTTGCCCCCGGCGTCCATGCTTGCGATTGCTCCCGTACTCAGCGAGCTGTGAGATCAGCGCGCATAGCGCCGCAGGGCCGCGTCGGCCTCGGCCTGAGCCTGGTCCAGCGCTTCCTTCGGCGTCATCTGGCCGGTCAGTGCTGCCTGGACGGCGTTGTCCAGCGCGCGGCGCACTCGTCCGCCCTGGTAGGTAGCCAGTTCCGCGGTGGCGTGCTCGAGCTGGTCGCGGGCCACCGCTGCCGGCGGGAACTCCTCGACGTAGTCCTGCAGCGCCTCGGTCTCGTAGGCCGCCGGGCTCACTCCCATGTAGCCGGTCTCGATGGACCAGGCGGCGGCGCGCTCCGGGGCGGTCATCCAGCGGATGAAGGTCATGGCCGCACGCCGTTCCTGCTCGCTGGCATCCTTGAAGAGATAGAAATTGCCGCCGCCGGTCGGGCTGCCGCGCTGGACGTTCATGGGCAGCATGGCCACGCCGAGGTCGAAGTCGGCCTCATTCTTCACCGCCGTGAGGTTGCCGGTGCTGTGCCACATCATCGCGGTGGACTCCTCGATGAAGTTCTGGCGCAGCGTGCCCCACTCGATGGTTCCATCGGGCATCGCCGCGTGCTCGTTCGCCAGCGCCACCCAGTACTCCAGAGCCTCGACGGCCGCCGGATCGTCGAAATGGACCTCGGTGCCATCCTCGCTCATCAGGCGGTGGCCGTTCTGGAAGGCGAAAGCCTGGAACATCCAGTAAGGGTAGCCGGTGGAAGGCACCATCACGCCCCACTGCTCGCCGTCGGAGGCCTCGCGCACCGCGGCGGCCATCTCGGCCATTTCCGCCCAGCTCTCCGGCGGCGTATCGGGATCGAGGCCGGCCGCCTCGAAGGCATCCTTGTTCCAGTAGAGCACGATGGTCGAGCGCTGGAAGGGAATGCCGTAGGTCTGGCCGTCGAGAGTGCCGTTCTCCATCAGTGCCGGATAGAAGCTATCGAGCCACTCGCGCTCCTCGTCGCTCTCGACCACCTCGTCGAAGGCGACGATGACATCCTGCTCCAGCAACTCGTAGAGGTCGATGGAGAACATCACCGAGAGCTGCGGTGCATCGCCAGCCTCGACGGCCGACATGGCGCGCACCCGGGTGTCGTCATAGTTGCCGGCATAGATGGCATCCACCGCGATGTCGGGGTGCTCGGCCTCGAAATCGGCCACCAGGCCATCGACCACCTCGGTCAAGGCTCCGCCGACTGCCACCGGATAGTACATGGTGAGTTCGACCGGCTCCTGCTGGGCGGCGACTTGCCCGGCCACCAGCAGGCCGGCAGCGGCCAGACCGCTCAGGGTACGTGGAAGGAAAGCGCTCATGTGTTCACTCCTGTGGATGGGTGCCGTGCAGGGAGGACACTCTCCGTGCCTCGCCCGGCGTCAGCGGATGCGGCGGAGCCGCGACGTCATGACCGGAAAGAGCCAGGCGCTGCCCGCTCTCGCCATCGAAGAAGTGTGCCGAGGCCGACGCCCACTGCAGCCTGCAGGCATCGCCGGGCTGCCGGTCGGGCACCCCCGGCATCCGGGCGCGTAGCTGCTGACTGCCCACCTGCAGGCGCACGATGGTGTCAGCGCCCAGGTACTCGGCATCCAGCACCTCGGCAGGTACCCCGGGGGCGTCTGGCGGAGCCAACTGAACCGACTCGGGACGCAGCCCCAGCCAGTGCCCCTTGGCGGCATGGTCGGCGACATGGCAGCGGGGCTCGCCATCGATCACCGCGCCGTCCGCCGCCGCGGCAAGTGCCACCAGGTTCATAGCCGGGCTGCCGATGAAACTCGCCGCAAAGGCCGTGGCCGGGCGGTCGTAAAGCTCGTCGGGAGTGTCGTCCTGAACGATCCGGCCGTCCTGCATCAGGATCACCCGATCGCCCATGCTCATCGCCTCCACCTGGTCGTGGGTGACGTAGATCACCGTCATGCCCAAGCGCTGCTGGAGCGCCTTGATCTCGCGGCGCATCTCGCCACGCAGGCGCGCATCCAGATTGGAGAGTGGCTCGTCCATCAGGCAGATGGGGTGCTCGGAGATGATCGCCCGGGCCAGCGCCACCCGCTGGCGCTGGCCGCCCGAGAGCTGGGCCGGTTTGCGCTCGAGATACTCCGTGAGCCCTACCAGCTCGGCCACCCGAGCGAGACGTTCGCTGCGCTCGGGCTTGGGTACCTTGCGGCTGCGCAGGCCGAAGACGATATTGTCGGCCACGTTCAGGTGGGGGAAGAGCGCATAGGACTGGAAGACCATGCTGATGCCGCGCTCGCCCGGGGCCAGCGGTGTCACATCACGCTCACCGATGTGGATGCGCCCGGCGCTGGCCGGCTCGAGACCGGCGATCATCCGCAAGGTGGTGGACTTGCCGCAACCCGAGGGGCCGAGCAGGATCACGAACTCCCCAGGCGCCACCGTGAAGGAGACACGATCCACCGCCGGCACCCCGGCCCAGTGCTTGCTGACGTCTTCGAGTGTGATTCGCTTTTTGTCGTCGCTCATGCCTTGCCCGGTATCGCTGCCCCTTGCCCTCACAGGCAGGGGAATCACCTGCTGGGTCACTTGCCGCTCCCCTCAAGCGTAGCCGCTCGCGCCGGTTTGTCTTCTCTGCAGGATGCGTACTCCTCATGACCCTGTGATGAACGCACCGTGACGCGGGCATGACACATCGATGACACCTCGCAGGATCACGGGGCGAGCGTGCTAGAATGCCGCACCCCCTAGGCTCAGGAAGACTTGCCATGTCCCTTGACGACCTGCACCTCAACCTGCGAAACCTGACCCCGGACGACTACCCGCAGCTTCAGGCGCTGATGAACCGGGTCTACGACGACATCGGCGGTGCCTGGCCGAAACCGACCATCGACAAGCTGATCAAGGAGTTTCCCGACGGGCAGATCGTCATCGAGGATGACGAGACCATCGTCGGCGTGGCCCTGACCGCGCTGGTGGACTACGACACCTTCTCCAATCCCCACCGCTACGATGACCTGATCGGCAAGCGCGAGACCATCCTCAACGAACCCGATGGCGACGCCATGTACGGGCTCGACGTGCTGATTCATCCGGACTATCGCGGCTACCGACTGGGCCGGCGCCTCTACGAGGCACGCAAGGAACTGTGCCGCTCCATGAACCTGCGAGCGATACTGGCCGGCGGGCGCATCCCTCAGTACCACGAACACGCCCACGAGCTCACTCCGGCCGAGTACCTCGACAAGGTGGCCCGCAAGGAGATCCACGACCCCATCCTCTCCTTTCAGCTGGCCAACGACTTCCAGGTCAAGCGTCTGCTGCGCAAATACCTGCCCGAGGACGAGAAGTCCCAGGGCTATGCCACCCTGCTGGAGTGGAACAACATCCTCTTCGAGCCCGCCGAGCGGGTGCTGGAGAACCGCCCCACCCAGGTCCGCGTGGGCGCGGTGCAGTGGCAGATGCGCGAGTTCGAGTCCGTGGAAGCGGTGCTGCAGCAGGTGGAGTACTTCGTCGACGCGCTCTCCGACTATCAGAGCGATTTCGCCGTCTTTCCGGAGCTGTTCAACGCCCCGCTGATGGGCCTTCAGGATCGCGCCGCACAGCAGGACCAGCAGGCGGCGATCCGCTTCCTGGCCGGCTTCACCGACCAGTTCGTCACCGAACTATCGCGCATGGCGGTGGCCTACAACATCAACATCGTCGCCGGCTCGATGATCGAGTTGCGCGACGACGACCGCCTCTACAACGTCAGCTACCTGTGCCACCGCGATGGCACCATCGAGCATCAGGACAAGCTGCACATCACTCCCCAGGAGCGCCGCGACTGGGTGATCGACGGCGGCGACGAACTGCGCGTCTTCGACACCGACGCCGGCCGGGTGGGCATCCAGATCTGCTACGACGTGGAATTTCCGGAGCTGTCGCGACTGCTCGCCGACCAGGAACTCGACATCCTCTTCGTGCCTTTCTGGACCGACACCAAGAACGGCTACCTGCGAGTGCGACACTGCTCCCAGGCGCGCGCCATCGAGAACGAGTGCTACGTAGTGCTGTGCGGCAGCGTGGGCAACGTGCCCTCCATCGAGAACCTCGACATCCAGTACGCCCAGTCGTCGGTGTTCTCGCCCTCGGACTTCGCCTTTCCCCACGACGCCGTGCTCTCCGAGACCACGCCGAATACCGAGATGGTGATGTTCTCGGACCTCGATCTGACGCGGCTCACCGTGGTGCGCGCCGAGGGCTCGGTGACCAACCTGAAGGATCGCCGCAAGGATCTCTTCGACCTGCGCTGGCGCGACTGGTCGTGGAAGTCGGGAGCCGACCTGGAGGAGAACTGAGCCGTGCTCGGCCGCCTGAAACAGTGGCGCGAAGCACGCTTCGCCACCCGCCACCCCCTGCCCGAGGCGGACTGGGCCGAGGCGCGCGCTCGCCTGCCGCTGCTGGCAGTGCTCTGTGCCGAGGATGCCCAGCGCCTCGGCTGGCGAGCCTGGCGCTTTCTGCACGGCAAACGCCTCAGCCTGCATCCCGAGCTGGCCGAGAGCACGCCCTTCGATCTGCCCGCACGCCTGGCACTGGCCGCCCAGGCCTGCCTGCTAACCCTGGGCTGGAGCGATGACGAGCACGACGCAGCCTTCGCCGGCGTGCACGAGATCCAGATTCTGCCGGACGCCTTCCGCCGTCAGGTGGAGGAGATGGACGAGTTCGGCGTGATGCACGCCTACGAGGACGAGCGTGCCGGCGAGACCTCTTCCCAGGGGCCGGTGGTGCTCTCCTTCACCGATCTGATGGAGAGCGGCGGCTTCGATGGCTTCAACGTGGTGATCCACGAGCTCGCCCACAAGCTCGACATGGGCAACTCGCTCGACGTCGACGGCTTCCCGCCACTGCCCCGGGACATCGACCCCAGGCAGTGGCATCGCGTATTCACCGCGGTGTGGGACGACCTGCAGGCGCACCTCGAGCGCGGCGAGGCCACGCCCATCGACGACTACGCTGCCACCCACCCCGGCGAGTGCTTCGCGGTGTGTTGCGAACACTTCTTCACCGCCCCGGACGTGCTCGACGCCGCCTACCCCGAGCTCTACGCCCTGCTCGAGCGCTACTTCCGCCAGGCGCCGCTGGCGCGGCTGTGATGCATGAAGCCTACACCAGCTTGAACGGCTCGATAGCCCTGAAGATGCCGGTCTTGGTCATGTCGCGGCGTAGCGTGAAGGCCTCCACGGCGGCCACCGGATCGACCCGGTCCAGGCTGTCGAAGTCGATCTTTTCCCATTGCTGGCGAGTGACCTTCACGCTATAGAGGTACTGGTCGCGCTCGCCCCCGGTGGCGGTGTCGGTCACCTGGCGATAGCCGGAAACACGGGCTTCCTGGACGGCGGGAAGGCGCGCGAAGACCGCCCCCAGCACGCGAAAGGCCATGCCGTGCACATGGTCTCGGTAGAGCTTGCGCTGCCGGGTGGCGCTGAGCCGTTTCGGGGTGAGCTTCACCTGCTTGGCGGGCATGGTCCAGTCGCGGTCCGGCATCTCGTCCTCAGCGGGCAGCTCGATGTCCACGGCAATGGTGCGATCATCCTGGCCCAGATCGAAGTCGATGACGGTCTCGCGCGGCCAGTCGATCTCTTCCAGCCGCTGGCTCAGGGTTTGCTCCATCGCGCCCCGATCGTGCCACACCTCCTCGCTTTCCCGGCGATAGCGCGCGAACTCGGCAGCATCATGCTCGGCCTTGCGCCACTCCCAGTCGCGATAGGCCTCGTCGAAAGCCGCCTGCCGGCGGCGGTTCTCCGCTTCCTGGCGGCGCTTCATCGGTGGCCACAGCGCATACCACCAGGCCGGCTTCCGCGGCTCGGGCGGCGCGGGTGGTGGCTCTTCGAAGTCACTCGGAGTGTAGCGGCTCATTTGCGGCGGTGGCGTATCCTCGTGTAGCCGACCCAGATATTCGAGATTCTCGTTCAACCGCTGGCAATAACCCTCCAGCCGCTCGCGCAGCGACGCCCGAGCATGGCGGCGGAGCACGCGCGTCTCGCTCTCGCTCAGGAGAGTCCCATCGTCGTGAAAGTAGCGAATGGCACCCCGGTCATCGATCTCGAGCCGCAGGGGCAGGGCGTCACCCCGGGCCAACCGGGCCTCCAGTGCCGAGGCAGAACGGGAACGCCCGCCACCACCGTGCGGCCGGCTGTCGTGACCGGCACCGTTCGAGCTCACCGAGACCTCGAGGTTCCGCTTGTTCCGGTTCAACCGCATGCCCGGTGCCAGTGTGATTCGACGCTGGAAACGAAAACCCAAGGCGACCTCCTTGTCGATCCATTCAAGTGAATGCAGGGCAGCGGCACGACTCACGCACCGCCAGCCGGAGCCGGCACATCGTGTCACTCTTCCGGGCGCGTGGACCAGCGGCGTAACCCCTCTTGCGGCAGGCGGTCCGGACACGCCAGCTGCCGTGTCGACCAGGTAATACGGCCGCGCTGGCGGCACACGTCGGGCCCACCTCGATCCTCGGGGAACGCCAGACCGTACCACCGCTCCAGCCACTCGCCATCGAAGAGCACCCCGACTTCCACGTCCCGCCGGTAGCGCTCGCTCCTCCGCTCCCGCCACGGGGCGCGCTCCTGCCAGCTTCGAGCGGGCTCGACGACGCGCTCCCCACGTCCCGCGGAGTCATCGGCCAGCGCCACCCCCGCCATGGCCAGCACTGCCCACAAGGCGGTAGCGGTCAGCGTGAGGGTGCGATATCGGCTCATGTCCACGTCCCCCTTGGCGACGGCCGTAGCGCCGCCGGTTGCAACCATTCCCACAATAGCATCACGTCGGGATGAGCGCCGTGCCGCGCCGACCGAACCAGCCAGAAGGACTCATCGCTGGGCACGGCCAGGGAAAAGGGAGCCACCAGGTCGTCGCGACCCTCGAGCAGGCGGCGATGGGTCAGCGCCACACCGCCGCCCAGGCTGGCCAGCGTCAGGGTCATCACCTGGTTGTCGCAGGTCAGCGCCGGACAACGTTGCTCGACCCCGGCCACGCCGGCCTGCTCCAGCCAGGTCGTCCAGCCCACGGCGAAACCCACCGCATGCAGCAGGGTGTGACCCGCCAGGTCGGCCGGCTCCCGCAGCGTCGTTGCCAAGGACGGTGCACATGCCGGCAGCAGACTCTCGTCACCCAGCGACACCGCCTCCATGCCCGACCAGTCACCCTGCCCATAGCGGATCTCGAGATCGGCGCCCTGGGGACCGAAATCGTCGGGCCAGATGGCACTGACCAGGCGCACGGACACCTCGGGATGCGCGCGATGGAACGACATCAGGCGCGGTGCCAACCAGCTCTGCTGAATGACCGGCGTGGTGCGCAGGGTCACGGCACGGGTCGTGGCGGCACCGAACACCTCCTGGGTACCCTCGGCGAGCCGCGCGAAGGCATCGTGGATGCTGGGCAGCCAGGCCTGTCCCGCCGGGGTCAGCGTCAAGCTGCGGGGGTGACGGACGAAGAGTTTCTGCCCCAGGCGATCCTCGAGCAGTCGAATGCGCTGGCTGATCGCTGCCTGGGTCACGCCCAGCTCGCGGCCGGCGGCAGTGAAGCTGAGAGTGCGCGCCGCCGCCTCGAAGGCTTGCAACCAGATCAGGGGAGGCAAGGAATCCATGGGAAAGCGTGCCATAAGCTGAGTTTGGCCATAGGGGTCAGATTAATCGTTTGTCAGCGTCGTTACCACACCCCACTCTAATGAACCTTGATCGCCATCAACCCGCCAGCAACCCGAGGAGGCCTGAATGCTCACCGCCCCTTCCCCCGATGCGCCTGCCGACTCGCTGGCCATGCACGAACTCGCACCTTACGCCGACGCTCCCCGACTGAGCGACGCCCAGCCCAATGCCGATGGGCTCAGCCTGAGCTGGGAAGATCATGCCCAGGCTCACCTGCCCTGGCTGTGGCTACGCGACCACTGTGCCTGCCTCGAGTGCCGACATCCGCAGACCCGTGAGCGCCTGGTACTGCCGCGTGCCGAAATCGATCCGGCCAGCGAAGTCCAGGTGCAAGGCGGCCACCTGCAGTTGACCTGGTCCGATGGCCACCAGAGCCACTTCGACGGTGGCTGGCTGCATCAGCGTCGCCCTGGAGCCGCCACCGCTTCGCCGCTGCCTGCCCCGCGACCGTGGAGCGACGACTACCGCCTCGAGCGGGTCGACCACGCCGACTTCACCGGCAATGCGGCCGGCGAACGCGCCTGGCTGGAAGCACTGCTGCGCGACGGCCTGGTGCTGCTCGAGAACGGTCCGCTCGCCGACGAAGAGGTGAGCCGGCTGGCCACGCGCATCGGCCCGCTTCGCGCCACCAACTTCGGGGCCCGCTTCGACGTGCAGTCCAAGCCCAACCCCAACAATGCCGCCTACACCGCCATCGCCCTGGCCCTGCACACCGACCTGCCCAACTGGCAGCACCCGCCGGACATCCAGCTGCTCTATTGCCTGGAGAACGACGCCGAAGGCGGCGAGTCGCTGTTCGCCGATGGCTATCAGGTCGCCGAGACGCTCCGGCAGGAGGATCCCGAAGCCTTCCGCCTGCTCAGCGAGACGCCCATCGACTTCCGCTTCCAGGACGAAGAGCAGGACATCGCCGTGTGCGCACCGATCCTGACCTGCAACGCCAACGGCCGGGTCGTCGACGTGCGCTTCAACAACTGGATACGCGACACCCTGCGCCTGCCCGCCGACGTCATCGAGCCCTGGTACCGCGCCTACCACCGCTTCTGGACGCTGCTGCACGAGCCGCGCCACCAGTTGGACCTGACCCTGCGTCCCGGCGACATGATCGCCTTCGACAACCGCCGCGTGCTGCACGGCCGTGGCGCCTTCGATCCCAACACCGGACGGCGCCACCTGCAGGGCACCTACCTGGACCGCGACATGCTCGAGTCGCGCCTGCGGGTACTGGCCCGCCAGTCCTGACCCCGCACGCAAGCTTCCACTGACCCCGGCGTCACACAAACCAACCACAAGGCGCCGGTGATTACCAAGACGAGGAGACTAGTATGAAACTGCCCCTGACCCTTTCTCTCGCTGCCCTGGCCGGTGGCCTGGCTACCCACGCCGGCGCCGACGACACCACCCTGGACTTCGGCGTACCGGCCTGGCCGGGCATCACCGTCAAGACCGAGATCGCCCAGCAGCTACTGGAACCGCTGGGCTACGACACCCACCGCCACGACGTCGGCCTGCAGGTGATCTACCAGGGCCTGGAGAGCGGCGACGTCAACGTCTTCCTGGGTGGCTGGATGCCCGCCCAGCGCGAGATGTTCGAGCCGCTCGAGGCCGACGGCACCATCGAGAGCCTGGCCAACAACGTCGACGGTGCCCAGATGACCCTGGCCGTGCCGGAATACCTGTACGAGGAGGGCATCCGGAGCTTCGCCGATCTCGACGAGAACCGCGACCGGTTCGACGGCAAGATCCACGGCTTCGGCGCCGGCTCCGCGGCCAGCGAAATCCTCAACGATGCCATCGACGACGATGCCTGGGGTCTTGGCGACTGGCAGCTGGTGGACACCAGCGAGGTCGGCATGCTCGGTGCCGCCCGCGACGCCATCTCGCGCGAGGAAGCCATCGTCTGGGTCGGCTGGACGCCGCACTGGATGAACCTGGAGCTGCCGATGCGCTACCTCGACGACCCCAAAGACCTGTTCGGCGCAAACAATGGCGAGAGCGACGTGCTGACGCTGATGCGCGGCGACTACGCCGAATCCCATCCCAATCTGGCCGAGTTCTTCTCGCAGTTCACTTTCAGCGCCGAGGAGCAGAGCTGGATGATCCGCGAATACGGCCAGGAAGAACGTGACGTCGATGACGTGGCCAGCCAGTGGATCCGCGACAACGCCGAGCGCGTGGAAGCGATGCTCGCCGACGTCACCGACCGCGATGGCGAACCCGCCTGGTCGACGGTGCGCGAGTCGCTTTCGCTGTAACGCCCAAACCGCGGACGCCATTGGAAGGCGGGCGTTGCCACCGTATCCTGTAGACCCCTTGGCAGCCCAGGCGTCCGCCCATGCCCCGTTCGGTCATTTTCCTGCTGGTCGCCCTCGCCATGCTGGTGGTGCTGGGGCTCGGCTGGCAGTGGCTGGCGCTGGAAGACGTGCTCACCGTCGAGGCGCTGCAAATGCTGGCGAAGGGCTCCGTCGCCTGGCGCGACGCCGACTGGGCGGTACTGGTGGTGATGGCCATATACGCCGGCGCCTCGCTGGTGATGTTCCCGCTGAGCCTGCTGGTAGCACTGACCGGACTGCTTTTCGGCCCCTGGTGGGGCTTCGCCTATGCGCTGGCGGGCACCCTGACCGCCTCGGCGCTCACCTGGTGGGTAGGGAGGCGCCTCGGCCGAGAGACCCTGCTGCGCCACGGCGGCCAGCGCCTGCGCGGCCTGTCGCGCTACCTCGCCGGCCGCGGCATTCGCACCATGACCCTGGTGAACCTGCTGCCGCTGGCCCCTTTCACGCTCACCAACCTGATGGCCGGTGCCTTCCGGCTGCGCTTTCGCGATTATCTGATCGGCTCGACCCTGGGCATCGTCCCCGGCCTGGCCGGCGTCACTCTGCTGGGCAGCCAGCTCGGCGAACTGGCCACTGCCGACAGCCGTGGCGACCTGGCTTGGGCCCTCGGTGGGCTGCTGGCCGGCGTGATGCTGCTGGCCGGACTCAAGCGCTGGGCCGAGCGTCGCCGCCGGCGCTGACGTTTCACTTCTCGGGCAGTTTCGGTTCGTCGTGATGTCGTCGCGGCCACCAGTCGGGGCGGTCGTGCTCCCACTCCTCCTGCACCAGCTGCTTGAGCAGCCGCCCGCGGTGACAGAGCATGCGCCACTCGGCGCCCAGCCGGGCGCGCACCCGCTCCCACCCACCGTCATCGGCATGGGTAAAGGCTCCTCCCTGGGCGATGGCCGCGCGATAGACAGCCAGGCAGCGCTCGGCACAGCTTGACTCGTCGTAGGCAGTGGCCGTGGCTCGTGCGCCCTTCGCAAGCGGCCTGCGCACGTCCGGTGCCGACAGCGACACCAGCGCCCCGGTCAACGCTTCGCCATCGTCGTTGGCGAGCAGTCGCCCATTGTTGCCGTCTCGGACCACTTCACGAACGCCGGGAGCGTCCACGGCCACCACCGGCAGCCCCGTCGCCATCGCTTCGGCGATCACCATGCCCTGGGTCTCGCTGTGCGAGGCGAAGGCGAAGACGTCCATGGCGTGGTAGGCATCGATGAGCGTCTGCCCCTCCAGGCGACCGGTGAAGTGCACCCGTGCGGCGACCCCCTCGTCCTCCGCGGCCTCGACCATCGCCCCACGGGCGTCACCCTCGCCCACCACCAGGAAGTGCGCTGTCGGCAGAGCCGCCAGTCCCCGGGCCACCGCCGCGGCGAGAAAGGCGAGGTTCTTCTCCCGGGCCAAGCGCCCCAGGTGGCCGACCACGTAGGCGTCGTCCGCGATGCCGAGCCGCCGCCGCCAGGCCTTGCCGCTACCGGCCGCGAAGCGCACCGTATCCACTCCACTGGGCACCACGTGAATTGCCGGGTTGGCATCGCGCTCGAGCAGCAGGTCGCGAATGCTCTCGCTGGGGGCGATCACGGCATCGCACAGGTGGGTGTACTCGGTGGCCAGCGCCTTGGCGAAGCGTTGCATGCGCGGTGAGTCGCCGGGCACGTAGTGGGTGTAGTGCTCATAGAGGGTGTGGTGGGTGAACACCAGCGGCAGACCGTAGGTCTCCGCAGCCCGCACCGCGGTGTCGCCGAGCAGGAAAGGGTGGTGAGCATGCACGATATCGGGGTCGAAGGCCTCGATGGCCTCGAAGAGCTGGCCGGGAATGGGCACGGGCAGGGAGAAGTCGCTGCCGTTGAAGTGCTGTACCGCCGTGACCCTGACCACATCGACCTCATGACGCGGCTGCCCCTCGAGCCGCGGTGCCACCACCAGCACACGGTGACCGGCAGCCTGCAACTGTACCTTGAGACGCTGCACCGATTCGCTGACCCCGCCGACGATCGGCAGATAGGTGTTGGTGAACATCAGGACGTTCACGGTGAGGTTGCTCCTTGCTCGGCGGTTTCCGTTATCGGCAGTGGGGGGACGCGACGCCCCATCTCCTGCTCAAGATAGGCGATGAAGGCACGAATCCGCAGCGGCACATGACGTCGCTGCGCATAGACGGCGTGAAAGTCTGCGCGCACACCCTGCCAGGCGGGGAGGAGCTCGACCAGTGCACCGCTTTCCAGGTGGGCATGGACATCCCACCAGGATCGCAGGGCGATACCGTGGCCATCCAGGGCCAGACGCACGATCACCTCGCCATCGTTGCTGGCCAGGGGGCCATCCACCTTGACCGTCTGCCTGACGCCCGCCCCGTCGCGGTGCTGGAAGCGCCACAGCGCATAATCGCTGGCGTTCTCGCGCAGCACCAGGCAGGGGTGCACGGCGAGATCGGCCGGGCTCTCCAGCGGCGACATGCGTGCCACGTAGCCGGGCGACGCGCACAGCACGCGGCGGTTGGCGAGAATGCGGCGTGCCACCAGGCGCGAATCCGGCGGCTCGCCGACGCGAATGCCCACGTCGACATCGCGCTCACCGAGATTCAGGGGAAAGTTGGTGAGCTCGAGCCCGGCCTCGATACCGGGGTGCTGGCGACAGAACGCCGAGAGCAGCGGTGCCACGTGACGCCGGCCGAAGCCAAAGGTGGCATTGACCGTCAACGGCCCGGAGAGCGCCGCACGCTGCTCACCCAGCGTCTCTTCCAGTTCGGTGAGCTCCTCGAGAATCGCCGCGCCACGCGCCAGATAGCGCTCGCCCTCGGCGGTCAGCGTCAGCCGGCGCGTGGTGCGCTGGGCCAGCGTCACGCCCAGCCGCGTCTCGAGCTGTTTCAGCCGCTTGCTCACTGCCGACAGCGACAGCCCCAACGTGCGCGCCGTGGCAGTGAGGCTGCCGGCACGCGCCAACTGCTGAAAGAAGGCCAGGTCGTCGAGCGGGGCCACGGGATTCTCCACCTCAATGCAACAATGTCTTTCCATTCAGCCCGATTATCCCCCAGTCAACAAGGGCTAGACTGTCACCGCCACCCCCGAGGGAGAGAGACGATGTTCACGGGCTTTCGCACCTTCGACATCGCCACCGATGGCGACGTGCATATCCACGGTCGCATCGGCGGTTCCGGGCCGCCGCTGCTGCTGCTCCACGGCCACCCCCAGACCCACGCGATCTGGCACCACCTGGCCGAGCCGCTGGCGCGCCACTACACCGTGGTGGCCACCGACCTGCGCGGCTACGGCGACTCCGCCAAGCCCGCGGGCGAGCCTGACCACGCCAACTACAGCAAGCGCGTCATGGCCGCCGACCAGGTTGCCGTCATGCGCGAACTGGGCTTCTCGCGCTTCTCGCTGTGCGGCCACGACCGCGGCGGTCGCGTCGGCCATCGCCTGGCCATGGATCATCCCGAAACGCTCGAACGGCTGATGCTGCTCGACATCGCCCCCACGCTGGCCATGTACGAGCAGACCGACCGCACCTTCGCCACTGCCTACTTCCACTGGTTCTTCCTGATCCAGCCGGCGCCACTGCCGGAGACCCTGATCGAAGCCTCGCCCGAGGACTACGTCACCCGCACCATGGGCGGCCGCCACGCCAGCCTCGACGCCTTCGACCCGGCGGCCATCGCCGAATACCAGCGCTGCCTGGCTCAGCCCGGCGCCGCCCACGCCCTGTGCGAGGACTACCGTGCCGCCGCCACCATCGACCTGGAACACGACCGCGCCGACCGCAACGCGGGCCGGCGCATCGCCTGCCCGCTGCGTGTGCTGTGGGGTCAGCACGGCGTCATCGAGCGCTGCTTCGACCCCCTCGCCGAGTGGCGTCGCGTGGCCGCGCGGGTCAACGGCGAGGCCCTGCCGTGCGGCCACTACCTGCCCGAGGAGGCACCCGAGGCGCTGCTCGCGCAGATCACCGACTTCTTTCCCCACGACCAACCAGGAGACACCCCATGACTCATCGCATCGCGGTCATCCCCGGCGACGGCATCGGCAAGGAGGTGATGCCCGAAGGGCTTCACGCCCTGGAAGCCGCCGCCAAGCGCTTCGCCATCGATCTCGAACTCGAGCACTTCGACTTCGCCAGCTGCGACTATTACGCAAAACACGGCCAGATGCTGCCCGACGACTGGTTCGAGCGGCTCAAGGGCTTCGACGGCATCTTCTACGGCGCCGTGGGCTGGCCGGAGACGGTACCCGACCACATCTCGCTGTGGGGGTCGCTGCTGCAGTTCCGCCGCCGCTTCGACCAGTACGTCAACCTGCGCCCCTGCAAGCTACTGCCCGGCGTGAAGAGCCCGCTGGCCGACCGCGAACCCGGCGACATCGACTTCTATGTCGTGCGCGAAAACACCGAGGGCGAATACTCCAGCGTCGGCGGCAAGATGTTCGAGGGCACCGACCGCGAGGTGGTGATCCAGGAAACCGTGATGACCCGCACCGGCGTCGACCGGGTGCTGAAATTCGCCTACGAGCTGGCGGCCTCCCGCCCACGAAAAAAGCTCACTTCGGCCACCAAGTCCAACGGCATCGCCATCACCATGCCGTGGTGGGACGAGCGGGTAGCCGCCATGGGGGCCAACTACCCGGAGGTGAGCGTCGATCAGTTCCACATCGACATCCTCACCGCCAACTTCGTGATGCACCCCGACTGGTTCGACGTGGTGGTGGCCAGCAACCTGTTCGGCGACATCCTCTCCGACCTGGGCCCGGCCTGCACCGGCACCATCGGCGTCGCACCCTCGGCCAACATCAACCCCGACGGCACCTTCCCAAGCCTCTTCGAGCCCGTGCACGGCAGCGCTCCGGATATCGCCGGGCGCGGCATCGCCAACCCCATCGGCCAGATATGGTCCGGCGCCATGCTGCTCGAGCACCTGGGCCACCGGCAGGCCGCCGACGCCATCGTTGCCGCCTTCGAGGCGGTGCTCGCCGAGGGCGACCCGGCGGTGCTCACCCCCGACCTGCGCGGAGCGGGCACCACGCAGAGCCTGGGCCGCGCCATTGCCGAGCGCATCGCCGGCTGAGACCGCCCACCAGCGCAACGCGGCCACCCGACGATGCCGGGTGGCCGCAATTCGCTGTATTGCCGGACCTCGGGCCTAGCGTCCCGCCGTGCCCTTGTCCGATGCCGGTGGCGGTCGCTTGATCGCCGCCTCGTCGTGCACCTCCTCCCAGCCGGTGATCATAGCCTTGATATACGCCAGGGGCGTGTGGCCGGCGGTGGCCAGGTAGACATGCATGATCAGGAAGGCGAGCATCAGGAAAGCGCCCAGGGTATGCAGTCGTGCCACCCGCTCCAGATCGAGGAAGGCAGGCAAGCTGACGTAGAGACTTCCCCAGAACAGGTAGAGCAGACCGGATATCCAGATCAGCGGATTGATCACCAGCTTGACGCCCAGATAGGCCAGCCGCTGCAACGGGTTGTGCTTGTGCGCCACGGTGACCCGGTAGGGGTGCGGCGCGCCGACGAAGATGCCGTGGAGGTAATAGCGCGTCACGGCACCGATGCGCTCCAGGGTGGGCAGGTACTGCTTCCACTGGCCGGTGGTGAAGTGCCAGAAGATGGCGAAGACCCACAGGCCGATAAGCAGCCACGCAGCCGTCTCGTGGACCCGTACCGCCAGGCCGAACTTGAGCAGGTCATGCACGCCGTGGATACCGAACCCGGTGAACAGCAGGGTGATGATCAGCGCCGCCTGGGCCCAGTGCCAGAAGCGCTCGAAGCGGGTGAACAGGTAGAGTCGCTCGCTCATGTCAGTGCCCCTTGCGACGGTTGCGGTTGACGTAGCGCAGGGCGCCATGGCCCAGCGCTCCCAGCAGTACCAGGCCGGCGAGGCCGAAGCCGAAGCGGTCGAGCCCGGCATGGCGGTCACGGCCCGGCAGCCATACCCCGTCGACCCCGGTCAGGCGGCCGTCGTCGCTGTGGCACTGGCCGCACTTCAGGGCCTCCTCGCTGGGTGCCACCATGTGGGTGATCGGCCACAGCATGGCGGTATCCACGAAGTCGTACTCGCCGCTGAACGGCTGGCCGGCAATGCGGGTGCCCGCCTCGAGCGCCTTGTCCCAGTCGAAGTTGTACCAGAACGAAGTGTCGTTGCCGGGAATCGCCACCTGGGGCCTCAGCAAAGTGTCGTGCACGGTGTCGTAGGGCTGCTTGCCGAACGCCCGCTTGACCGGCCAGATGCGTGAGTCTTCCCCGCCCGGCGTGCCGTGATACTCATTGATCAGCACGCGCTCGCTGGGGTCGATCTCGGTCTCGGCAGTGACGAAGGTGGTATTGCCGTTCCACCACAGGTACTCGGGCACCACGTTCTCGCCGAGGACGAAATCGCCCTTCTTGCTGTCGTAGATGACGTGGCCCTTGTCGTCCTTGCGCTGGATGGGCTCGCCGTTCTCGTCGAGCTGCCCGGCCGTGGACCAGTCCCAGGCCATCTTGGTGGGCACTCCGCCGCGGGCGAAGGTGGGAATGTGGCAGGTCTGGCAGGCCAGCGCCCGGGTGTGCTCGTTGAGCCGCGAGGCGTGCGCCCCCTCGTCATGGGGGGTGTTGCCATGACAGGCCTGGCAGGTGGTGGGGTTGCGATCCTCATGGGCACCACGCAGCAGCGCCCCGCCGACATCCACCGCCGTGCCCTGGATGCGGCTGCCCGGCACGTCGTGGCTTTCGGTCTGGTGGCATTCGCTGCAAGCGAAATCGGCCCCTTCGGCGTCCATGTGCACGTCCAGCGCGTGATTCGCCTCGACCAGCGAGGAGTCCAGGTCGCCGTGCTTCACGCCGTCGCCGCCACCGCCGTAGAAGTGGCAGGCGCCGCAGGTTTCCCGTGAGGTCCGCCCCACGTTCTGCGACGCATTGACCAGATCGGTCTGCTCCTCGTTGGGATAGCCGGCCCAGCCGCCCTTCTTCACGTAGTCGCCGGTGTTGTGGCAGGCCAGGCAGTCGACGCGGCTCTCGTCGCCGAAGTCGAAGGTGTCGTCCTCCCAGCCGTAGCCCACGTGGCAGGACTGGCAGAACCCCTCGTTGGACTGATCGGAGATGCAGAAGGTGTTGATCATCGACTTCTTGCCCAGCGTCTCGCCGCTGTGCGGATTCTCGTACTCCCAGGTCCAGTGGCGGGTCGCCATCACCTGCTGCGACGCCTCGGTATGGCAGCCGAGACAGGCCTCGGTGACTTGCTCGGCCCTATCGAACGGCCCCTGGAGTTCGTCGAAGGCGGTGTGATCGGCGGTGCTAGCGAAAGCTCCGGTGGCCAGCGCCAGGCACCATAGCCCCAGCACCACGCCTGGCAGCCCTCGCCATCGTTGATTGTCGGTATCGTTCATTCCCATTTTCCCTCACTGCAGCCTGCGCCTCTCGTTGTCGGGGCGCTTTGTCGTGTTGTCACGGCTTGCCCCATCGCCGGCAGCGCCGGTGCGGGACGTCACTGAAAGTCTGGCAGAGAGGGGGGAAGGGAAACTGACGGGGGTCAACAAATCGCGCCACAAAATTCAAGACTTTTGTCGCGCCTGACCGGCATTAAGTTGCGACAATCTGACCTGCGTCAAACAGCCGCGCAGCAAATTTTCGAGCACTTTCGGGAATTTATTGATTCCATTTGAGCATAAACCGAAAAAAACGCAGAATGATGACCCCGGTCAATGCCAACCGACCGCTACTGCGCTTCACCCCACGCGGGAACACAACGCCGACCGGCCTGACAGGAAAACACCCCGGCGGTTGGCAGGGTGCCAACCGTCGGGGTGTCGTTCGCAGCCTGGCTGGGAGGGGGTCGTTCGCCCTAATCAGCCAGCTAACTGGGTAGCGATCTTGGCCACGTGTTCGCCCTGGAAGCGGGCGATCTTGCGCTCGCGCTCGTCGGGCTGGCGCGATCCGTCGCCACCGGCGATGGTCGAAGCGCCATAGGGGTTGCCGCCACCGGCCTGGTCGAAGACGTATTGCTCGCCGATGCCGTAGCCCAGCGGCACGATCACCATGCCGTGGTGCGCCAGAGTGTTCCAGAACGAAGTGATGGTGGTCTCCTGTCCGCCACCGGTGCCGGTGGAAGTGAAGACGCTGGCCACCTTGCCGCGCAGACCGCCATTGGCCCACAGACCGCCGGTCTGGTCGAGGAAGGTACGCATCTGGGCCGACATGTTGCCGAAGCGAGTGGGGCTGCCGAAGATCACCGCGTCATAGTCACCCAGCTCCTGAGGCGCCGCTTCCGGGGTATCGAACTGCTGACCGCCGGCCTGGGCGAATGTCTCGGTGTCCATGGTTTCCGGCACCCGCTTGACGGTGACTTCGACACCGGGAACCTGGCTCGCGCCTTCGGCGACCAGCTTGGCCATGGTGTCGATATGGCCGTACATGGAGTGGTAGAGCACAAGCACCTTCGTCATAACCGTTTTCCTCCGTTGGTTGTTGATGGTCACAGAGTACGGCATAACTTCGTGCAAAAAAGCGAAGGTTTTCGTTGGCGGGGTTCGAATTCATCGATTGCTGCAACGCCACACCCCCTCCAGGATGCGCACCTTGTCGGCAGCCAGGTTGTCGCGCAGGTTTCGCCCCATGAGCGGGAAATCATCGCCGAAGAGCAGGGGTGGCCCCGGCAGGCTCGGCTGCACGGAGGATACCGCCGCACCGCCCTCCCGATCGCTGCGTGTCTGCCGCCAGGCCAGCGCGGTTTCGGTGACATCACGCAACGTCTCGGGCACGAAGCCGGCCAGAGCCAGACAGCGCTCGAGCGACTCGCGCTTGCGTAAATGGCTGGTCGCCTCGCTGCGCGCCCAGGGCACCGGCAGGGCCAGCGGCGCGGGATTGTCGCCGGCCACCACCTCGTGCAGCAGCACCCTTCCGCCCGGCCGCAACAGACGCTGCCACTCGGCCAGGACACGCGGCACCTGGGGCATGTTCATCAGCGCGTGCTGACACCACACCACGTCGAAGCTGGCGTCGGCGAGCGGCACGACAGCGGCATCGGCACACAGAAAGCGGGTGCGCGCGAAAAATCCGGTGGACGCACTGAGCCAGGTGGCGACTTCGACGAAGGCGGCGGTGATATCGACCCCGGTCACCGTGGCACCGTACTCGGCGGCCAGCAATCGGCTCGCCCCGCCGGTGCCACAACCCACATCGAGCACGCGCTCGTCCGAGCCCACGTCACCCAGCGTAGCCAGCGAACGGCTGGCCGTGCGCCCGCCCAGATGCAGCTGATCGATGCCGGCAATGACATCCAGCGTCAGTCGATCCGGATCGTGGCCGGCCTCACGAAAGGCATCGCATAGCCGCGCCACCAGCTCCCGGTCGCCGCCAGCGTCGACCGCTGCATAGTGATCGTTGAGTTGGCGGCTGAGGTCGAGCGTATCCTTGGACATGAGGACTCTCTCAACGTGGCGGATGAAAATGTAGTCTACCGATACCCGGTCCGGGCCCCCATTGGGCCATGGTCAGGGGCAGCAGCGTCATTTTCACGATCGCACCGGCGTTTTCACCAGCCCGACGCCGGGGCTTGTGAGCTGCCACGCTCCGCAGGATGGTGACCCGGCTTCGCTTTCTACTACCCAACGGGATCTGCGCATGCCCTCAGTAGTCCACGTGCCATACCCGACGCTCTGCCGCCCCCACCCCAACCGGTCCGGAGGCCGCCATGCTCGCTGAGTGGCTCGATAACAGCCTGGACGGCAAGCCGCCGGCAACTCGACGGGGAAGCGTGAACGGGGGGCGTTTCACCTTGGTCGGGCCTGGGCTGCTGGAATTCGTGCCCGATGATCCCGGCCCGGCCGCACGCGCCTGCGTGCTCTCGGCCGGCATCCACGGCAACGAGACCGCCCCCATCGAGCTGCTCGGCGATTGCCTGGCCCGACTCGAGGCCGGCAAGCTCCGCCTGGGCGCGCCGCTGTTGGTCATCCTCGGCAACCTCCCCGCCATCGGCGCGGGGGTACGCTTCATCGACACCAACCTCAACCGGCTGTTTCGCCGCGACCTCGACGAACGGGGCGACGAGCCCGACCGCGCCCGCGAACTGATGGCCGCCGTGGATGCGTTCTTCGCCCGTCATTCCGCACACCAACGGCTGCATTACGATCTGCATACGGCGATCCGCGACAGCCGCTACCCGCGATTCGTCGTCGAACCCTGGGCCGAGTCCCGCACGCCAGCCGAACAGTGGCATTGGCTGGCTGCCGCCGACATCCAGGCCGTGCTCCATCAGCACCAGCCCAGTTGGACCTTCTCGCACTATTCCAAGCACTATCATGATGCCGCCGCCTTCACCCTGGAACTCGGCCGCGTGCGCCCCTTCGGTGCCAACGACCTGAGCGCCCTCGCCCCCATGGGGCGGCTGCTCGCGGCGCTGGTTGCCGGTGAAACGCCCCCCGCCACCGATCCGGCACGCATGGCCTTCTTCCGCGTCGCCCACGAACTCAAGCGCCAGGGGAAGGCGTTCCGCCTCTGCTTCCCCGACGACACGCCCAACTTCACCGAGTTCGCGCCCGGCACACGGCTCGCCGAGGACGATGTCGCCGGCCCTTTCACGGTGGATGAAGCGCCGCTGCACGTGGTGTTTCCCAATGCCGACGTCGAGCTCGGCGCCCGTGCGGCACTGCTGGTTCGCCCCGCGCCACGGCCCGATGGGAGGGACTGAGCGGCCGGTCGGCCGATTGCCGCCATCACCCTTGCACCTTCACAATCGACGATAACAACAATCAGGAGATCGCTCATGTCACGTCATCCGTACCCCTTCGCTCCCGGTCCGCAAGTGAACGACCTCGAATCTGCCGAAACGCCATCGGCCTGTTAGAATCGCCCACTTTCCGTGCCCGTCCGTTCGTCCCGACCTGGAGCCATCCCATGGCCGATACCCCGCTACCGCTCGAGGTGCGCAACATCAAGAAGCGCTTCGGCGATACCGACGTGCTCAAAGGCCTGTCGCTCACGGCCCACAAGGGTGACGTCATCACCCTGATCGGAGCCTCCGGTTCCGGCAAGAGCACCTTCCTGCGCTGCATGAACCTGCTGGAGCAGCCCGACGAGGGCGAGCTGATCGTCCATGGCGAACCCGTCCGCTTCAAACAGACCCGGCACGGACGGGAACCGGCGGACTGGAACCAGGTGGTGCGCATGCGCGCCAAGCTCTCCATGGTATTTCAGAGCTTCAACCTGTGGGCCCACATGACACTGCTGGAAAACGTCATCGAAGCCCCGGTGCACGTGCTCGGCAAACCCAAGAAAGAGGCCATCGAACACGCCCGCGCCCTGCTCGAGCGCGTCGGTCTCACCGAGCGTGCCGATGCCTACCCGGCGCAGATGTCCGGCGGCCAGCAGCAGCGCGGCGCCATCGCCCGGGCACTGGCCATGAATCCGGAAGTGATGCTCTTCGACGAACCCACCTCGGCGCTCGATCCCGAGCTGGTCGGCGACGTGCTCAAGGTGATGCGCGATCTGGCGGCCGAAGGCCGCACCATGATCGTGGTCACTCACGAGATGGCCTTCGCGCGCGACGTCTCCAGCCAGGTGATCTACCTCCACCAGGGAGTGAACGAGGAATCCGGGCCACCCGACGAGGTGATCGGCAATCCCCAGTCGGAGCGCCTCCGGCAGTTCCTGGCGCCCAAGCACTGACGGGCACGTGAGGAGAACGTCATGATCGACCTGCATGGCTACGGCCCGCGCCTCGCCGAGGGCGCCCTGATCACCATCGAGCTGGCACTGCTGTCGCTGGTGCTGGCCGTCGTACTCGGCCTGCTCACCGCCAGCGCCAAGATGTCACGCAGCTGGCTGGCCCACCGCCTCGGCACCCTCTATACCACCGTCATCCGTGGCGTTCCCGACCTGGTGCTGATGATGCTGCTGTTCTTCGGCGGCCAGATGGGCGTCAACCTGTTCACCGACTGGCTCTATTACCAGTTCGATGTCGACATCTTCATCAACATCAACGAATTCGTGGCCGGCGTGATCACCATCGGCCTGATCTTCGGCGCCTACATGGGCGAGACCTTCCGCGGCGCCTTCATGGCGGTGGACTCGGGACAGATCGAAGCCGGTCGCGCCTACGGCATGGGCCCCTGGCTGGTGTTTCGGCGCATCCGTTTCCCGCTGATGATGCGCCACGCGCTGCCGGGCATTTCCAACAATTGGATGGTGCTGCTCAAGACCACCGCCCTGGTGTCGGTGATCGGCCTCTCCGACATGGTTCGCGTGGCAGCCGAGGCCTCCAAGGCCACTCGTGAGCCCTTCACCTTCATGCTCATCGTGGCAGCTATCTATCTGCTGATCGCCAGCGTCTCGGAGTGGGTCTTCGCCCGACTGCAGAAGCGCTACAACATCGGCTACGGGGAGGTGGAGTGATGGAAGCCCTGCTCGAACGCCTGGAAGGCCTGCTGGCCGACAACAGCATCTTCACGCTGCAGACCCTCTCCTATTACGGTGAGGGGCTGGTGACTACCGTGCAGTTGGTGTTCCTGTCGCTGGTCATCGGCCTGGCGGCGGCGGTGCCGCTGGCCATCGGCCGGGGTTCCAAACGCCCCTGGGTCAAGTGGCCGATCTTCGCCTATACCTACGTGTTCCGCGGCACCCCCCTGCTGGTGCAGCTCTACCTGATCTACTACGGCGTGGTGTTCGTCGAGGGCATTCAGGAAACCTGGCTGTGGGTGATTCTCGAAAAGCCCTTCGTGCCGGCCCTGATCGCCTTCACCCTCAACACGGCGGCCTATACCACCGAGATATTCCACGGCGCCATCAAGGCCACGCCGCGCGGCGAGATCGAGGCGGCGCGGGCCTACGGCATGTCGCGTCGTCTGATGATGCGCCGCATCGTGCTGCCCAGCGCCTTCCGTCGCGCCCTGCCCGCCTATGGCAACGAGGTGATCTTCATGCTGCACGCCAGCGCCATTGCCAGCGTGGTCACCATCATGGATCTCACCGGAGCCGCACGCTTCGTCTACGCCCGCTACTATGCCCCTTTCGAAGCCTTCCTGTTCGTGGCGGCCATCTACCTGTGCGTGACTTTCGCCATCCTCTTTTTCTTCCGCTGGCTGGAGAAGCGGCTGCTGGCCCACCTCAAGCCGGCCGGCGGCTGAGCCGAACGTAAAACGTGCGTTGGGAACCGGCGTTTAAACCCGCCCCGATTCCCCCTTCCGGGCCATCCGGCTATCCGCTAAGGTTGGCCTGTCATCACCCACGAGGTGCATCCACCCAACACAGGGGACAACAACCATGAAGATCCAGAAGATCCTGAGCCTCGGCGCCCTGAGCGCTGCCCTGATCGCCGGTACTGCCAACGCCGAGGTGCGCGACATTCGCATCGGTGTCGACGTGCCCTACGAGCCCATGGAGTACCGCACGCCGGACGGCGAACTCACCGGTTTCGACATCGACCTGGGCAACGCCATGTGCGCCGAGATCGGCATCCAGTGCGAGTGGGTCGTGCAGGGTTGGGACGGCATCATCCCCGGCCTGATGGCCCGCAAGTACGACGCCATCATGTCGTCGATGACCATCAACGAAGAGCGCCGCGAACAGGTGCTGTTCTCCGATCCCTACATCACCCCGCCCTCCGCCTGGTTCGCCCCCACCGACGTGGAGATCGGCACGCCCTCCGACGAGACGCTGGAAGGCATGACCATCGGCGTACAGCGCGGCACCCTGCAGGACAACTACGTCACCGATATGTACGGCGACGTGGCCGACGTCAATCGCTATGCCACCGCCGACGACATGGTCCTCGACATGGACTCCGGCCGGCTCGATGCCGTCTTCCTCGATTTCCCCATCGGCAAGTCCACCCTGCTGGACAGCGAGGCCGGCGATTACAAGGTGGTCGGCGAGATGATCACCGAACCCAAGGAGTACTTCGGCGAGGGTTTCGGCATCGCCTTCCGCAAGCGTGACGAGGCGCTGGCCGAGGCCTTCAACGAAGCGCTCGCCACGCTGCAGGAGAACGGCACTTACGACGAGATCCACGCCAAGTATTTTGGCGAGGAGTGAGCGCCACGGCGGATGACCGCCAGCGCGTTCGTCCCGCCTAGACTCCCACATCGCCCCGGCCCCGGCCGGGGCGATGTGGGTTCAGCCCGCCCCACCGCCGCGGTGTACTCCCGGTACATGACTCGCCTCGTTCGGTGCGGCCAGCGCCGCGTCGCCCAGCGGCTGCGATAGCTCCTGCAGAATGCCGCAATGTGCCGAGTCCGCCGCCCCCTCGCAACGCGCGCGCAAATTGATCAGGGCCTCGCGCAGCGCCTCCAACTGAGCGATGCGCGCCTCCACATGGGCGAGATGCTCGTCCACCAGGCCGTTGACGGCATCGCAGGGCTGTCGGGGGTGGTCGTGGTAGTCGAGCAGGGTGCGGATCTCGTCGAGGGTCATGTCGAGCGCCCGACAGTGGCGGATGAAGCGCAGCCGCTGGGCATGGGCATCGCCGTAGAGCCGATAATTGGCCGCACTGCGCGCCGGTTCGGGCAGCAGACCCTCACGCTCGTAGTAGCGGACCGTTTCCACTGCGCAGCCGGTGGCTGAGGCCAGTTCGCCGATTTTCATCGCTCTCCTCCTCGCTCCATCCCTCTTGTAAGGCGATTGCAGTGAGCCGAGGCGAGAGGCGCCGGTTGCCGGATCAGCCTCGAGCGGCCATGCGTCATCGCCTTATGTCCAACGCTTGACCCTATAGCCACTACAGGGTGTGTCATGCAGACAGGATTGGCAAGGAGCCCGACATGACCACACGACCGACCTGCGATGGTTGCTGCGAGGCACGTGAGCTCGACTCATCCCCCGCCGGCGAGGGCGCTCCGGCCGGGACGCGCCCACTGCGCCTGCACATCGCCGACATGTGCTGCCCCACCGAAGAGGGGCTGCTGCGCCGCGCGCTCGAGGGCATGCCCGGCATCGAGGCGCTCGAGTTCGACCTGATGGGGCGCGTGCTCACCGTGCACCACCGCGACGCCGACGAGGAGACGATCCGCCAGCGCATTGCCGCCACCGGCATGACGGCGGAGACCCTGGGCGAAACCCGTCGATCCGAACCGCCCAGCGAACGCGAGCCCTGGGGCAAGCTGGTCGTAGCGGCCCTGATCGCCCTGACCGCCGAAGCGAGCGAATGGGCCGCCCTCGCCACACCCTGGCTGCCCGGCATCCTGGCCCTGACCGCCATCCTGCTGGTCGGCCTGCCCACCTGGAAGAAGGGCTTCATCGCTCTGCGCCACCGCACGCTCAACATCAACGCCCTAATGAGCGTGGCCGTCACCGGCGCACTGCTCATCGGCCACTGGGCCGAAGCGGCCATGGTGATCGTGCTCTTCACCCTCGCCGAACGCATCGAGGCGCGCTCCCTGGGCCGCGCTCGACGCGCCATCCGCGAGCTGCTCGACCTGGCCCCGGAAACGGCCAGCGTGGCCCAGGCCAACGGCCGCTTCGAACGCCAGCCGGCCGAATCGGTTGGCGTGGGCAGCCTCGTCCGGGTACGCGCCGGCGAGCGTCTGGCACTGGATGGCGAGGTGGAAGCGGGCCACCCGACGCTGGACGAATCGCCCATCACCGGTGAAAGCCTACCGGTGGACAAGGCACCCGGGGCAAGCGTCTTCGCCGGCAGCATCAACCGCAACGGCGAATTCACCTACCGCACCACTCGCGCCGCCAGCGACACGACGCTGGCTCGCATCATCCACGCCGTGGAACGGGCCCAGGCGAACCGTGCCCCCACCCAGCGCTTCATCGACCGCTTCGCGGCAATCTATACGCCCGCAGTATTCGCACTGGCCATCGTCGCCGCGCTAGCCTGGCCGTGGCTGTTCGGCGTTGGCTGGTTCGAAGGCATCTACCTCGGCCTGGTGCTGCTGGTGATCGCCTGTCCCTGTGCCCTGGTGATCGCCACGCCAGTGACCATCGTCAGCGGCCTGGCCTCCGGGGCTCGGCGCGGCATCCTGATCAAGGGCGGCGCCTTCCTCGAGCAGGGTCACCGCCTGGCCTGGCTCGCCTTCGACAAGACCGGCACCCTGACCCGCGGCAAGCCGGTGCAAAGCCACTGGGAAGCCGTCGGCACCAGCCTGGACGACGCGACACGCCAGCGCCTGCTCGCGCTCGCAGCGGGGCTCGCCACCCGCTCCGGCCACCCGGTTTCCGCCGCCATCGCCACGGCAGCTACAGAGACCGGGATCGCCCCGCTCGAGGTGAGCGAAGTCAACGAACGGCCCGGCCAAGGCATCGTCGCCACCTTCGAAGAGCGCCCGGTATGGCTCGGCAACCGCCGACTGCTGGAGGCCCACGCCAGGCTGGACGAGGCACTAGCTGCACGGCTGGCCGAGCGCGAGGCCCGAGGCGAAACGGTGGTGCTGCTCGGCGAAGGAGACAGGCCGCTGGCGCTGTTCGCCGTCAGCGACCCGCTGCGCGAGACGAGCCGCGCTGCCGTCGAGGCACTGCACGCGCGCGGCGTGAAGACGTTGATGCTCAGCGGCGATAACCCGGCCAGCGTGGCGCGCATCGCCGAGGCCGCCGGTATCGACGAGGCCCACGGCGCCCTGCTGCCGGACGAGAAGCTCGCCATGATCGATGCACGCACCCGCCAGGGGTCCGTGGGAATGGTGGGCGACGGCATCAACGATGCACCCGCCCTGGCCCGCGCCGACATCGGCTTCGCCATGGGGGCTGCCGGCAGCGATGCCGCCATCGAAACCGCAGACGTGGCGCTGATGGACGATGATCCGCAGCGCTTGAACGACTTCCTCGACCTGTCGCATGCCACTCATCGGGTGCTGATCCAGAACATCGTTCTGGCGCTGGGCATCAAGGCAGTGTTCCTGGCGCTCGCCCTCAGCGGTCACGCCACGCTGTGGATGGCGGTTTTCGCCGACATGGGGTCCAGTCTGCTGGTCGTGGCCAACGGGCTACGCCTGCTCACCGACTCGCCGTCGCGCTCCGGTGAAGGCCGCAACCGCCGTCAATCCAGGGTTCCACAGCCTGCCCGGCCGTGACGGCTGTCAGCGCAAAACGCGGCGTACCATCAGCGGCCCCAGCACCTCGAAGACCACGGTGGACGCCACGACGGCGGCGATCAGCACGCCGCCGTGCTCCGGGAAGCGCTCCATGGCCAGCAGTGCCATGCCCATGGCCACGCCGGCCTGGGGGGTCAGCGCCAGACCGATGTCATGGGGCAGCTCGGCCTGGCGCGAGCGGGCCAGCCGCACGCCGAGCACTCCGCCCAGATAACGCCCGCCCAGACGCAGCAGCAGATAAGCCAGCGTCAGCCCCAGCGCATCGTCCAGACGCATCAGGTCGACGCTCGCCCCGGAAAGGACGAAAAAGAACACCAGGAAGGGCCACTCGATGTGCTCGATTTCGTTGAACGAGCGGGTATGGTGGCGCGACAGGTTGGCTACCAGCGCACCCGCCACCATGGCAGCAAGCAGGGCAGAGACACCCAGCCAGTCGGCCAGGCCGGCGAGCAGCAGGATCAGCGCGATGGCCTCGACCTGAGTGGGCTCGCCCGGACGCAGCCGCCCCGTCAGCCAGGCTGCCGGTAGCCCCACCAGGGTACCGAGCAACAGCGCTCCGCCCAGCTCCCAGGCAGCATGCATCAGCGCCAGACTGCCTTCCCCTGAGAGCCACCAGCCCAGTAGTGCCATGGTCAGCCCGAAGGCCAGCACGCCCCAGCCATCGTCGATGGCAACGATGCCCATCAGCAAACGGGCGCGCAGTCGAGTGTCGCCGCTCTCGCGCACCGTTTCGCTCACCGCAGCCGGGTCGGTGGCTACCGAAATGGCTGCCAGGCTGGCCGCCACCACCAGGGGAAACCCCAGCAGCCACAGCCCGATGCCAACCGCCAGTACCCCCACCCCGATGACCGACAGCGAAACGATGAGAATCAAGGGGCCGGTATGGCGCAAACGATCCAGGGTCAATTCCCCGCCCAGCAGGAAAGCGACCATCACCAAGGCCACTTGAATCAAGGGTTCGCCAAGCCCATCCAGCGGACGTGCATCCGAATGCCCAAGCAGCGCCTGCTGCACGAACGCCACTCCCACGCCAACCAGCACCAGCAGGGAAATGCGCGGCAGCCGGGTACGGGCTGCCAAAGCGTCAGCCAGGATGCTGCTGGACAGGATCACGCCCAGTAGCACCAGGGCTGCCGTCGCCGATGACGGAGCCTCCCAGGGTAGCGAGCTAGCCGGCATGCGCGTGGCGCTGCATCGCGCAACGCAAGAAGGCGAGGATCCAGCGTGCCATCAGGGTGTCGTCCACCGGCGCCGTCAACGAGGCCTGGCCCTCGCGCACGCGCGGGGCGCCGACGACTCCCGCGCGCAGCGCCATCAGATCGCGGGAATAGGCCTTGGTGAACTCGGGATGGCCCTGCACGCCAAGAAATTGCTCGCCCACCTGCATCAGGTAGACAGGGCAGAAGTCGCTGCCGCCCAGCACCCGCGCACCGGGCGGCAACTCGACTACCTGGTCCTGGTGGCTCACCACCAGATCGAGCGCGTCCTGCTCCGGAGCCATCCACTCGGCACGCTCGGTCACCTGGTTGAACGACAGGCCCACCCCCCAGCCCTTGGGGCTCCGGATCACCCGGCCACCCAGTGCCTTGGCGATCAACTGGTGGCCGAAGCAGATTCCCGCCAGCGGCTTGCCGGCCTGCCATAGGGTCCGCACGAAGGCTTCCAGGTCGGCGATCCACGGCAGATCGTCATTGACGCTGAACTTCGCGCCGGTGGTCATCCAGGCGTCCACCGCCTCGATGTCATCGGGGAACTCGCCGTCGAGACAGCGCCACACGCGCCAGCTCAGGTTCGAATCCACGGCGGCAAACAGCTGCGCGAACATCTCGGGATAGTTGCCATGTCGCTCGCGCAGCTCGGGCGCCACGTCGTCACATTGCAGGAGGCCCAGGCGCATCGGCGGCTCCGGTATCATTGCAGGATGGGGACACGAGGCGTCGGCACAGGGCGTCGACTGACATCGGGCGATGGAAGTGATAGCCCTGGAACTGCCGACAGCCGCGCCCCGCGAGAAACCTCAACTGGGCTTCATTTTCCACGCCTTCGGCGACCACTGCCAGCCCCAGATGGCGCGCCATCACCAGCACCGTTTCGACGATGGCCGCATCGCTGCTGTCCGTCTCCAGGTCACTGACGAAGCTGCGGTCGATCTTGAGCTCGTCCAGTGGCAAGCGCTTGAGATAGCCAAGCGACGAGAAACCGGTGCCGAAATCGTCCAGGGACAGGCGCACGCCCAGTTGCTTGAGCGCCTGCATTCGCTCGCAGGCCTCGTTCAGGCTATCGAACATCACGCTCTCGGTGAGCTCCACCGTGAGCCGCCCCGGATCGACGCCATGCCGATCCAGCGACCGGGACACATTGGCCACCACGTCGTCCTGGGCGAAATGGCGCACGCTGATGTTGACCGACAGCCGCTGCAGCGCGGCCGGGTCGAGGTCCGCCAGCAGCGCACAGACCGCATCGAGCATCCAGGCCTCGAGCTCGACGATCAGGTCGCTCTCCTCGGCGATGCCGATGAACACGTCCGGTGGCACGGCCCCGTGTTCCGGACACTCCCAGCGCATTAGCGCCTCGGCCGCCAGAATGCGACCGTTTCGATCCACCTGCGGCTGCAGCTGCATCGACAGGCGACGCTCCACCAGGGCCCGGCGCAGCGACTGCTCCATCTCCAGACGCCAGGCTATTCGCGACTGCATCGCCGGGTCGAAGGCGCAGATACGCGCACGGCCTCCCTCCTTGGCCTGATACATGGCGGTGTCGGCATGGCGCAGCACGTCGCCGAGCGTCTCCTCGGCGTAGGGAAACAGCGTATAGCCGATGCTCGGGGTCATGCTGATACGTCGGCTGGCCAGGTCATAGGGGCGCCGTAGCGCGGCCAGCAGGGTTTCGGCGCGCTGCTGCGCCAGCGCATGGAGTGGCCCGTCTTCTTCCGGCAGATGGGGCACCAGCACCACGAACTCGTCGCCACTGAGCCGCGCCGCCATCTCGTCGGCATCCAGGGCCGCCTTCAGGCGCTCGCCTACCTGCTGCAGCAGCTCATCGCCCACCCCGTGCCCCAACGAGTCGTTGATCAGCTTGAAGCGGTCGAGGTCGAGAAACAGCAGCAGGCCGAGTGCGCCATCCTTGCGCCGCGCCTGTACGATGCGCTCCAGACTCTCGATCAGCAGACGGCGATTGGGCAGGGCCGTCAACGGATCGTAGTAGGCCTGGCGGTGGATGATCTCCTCGGCACGCTTGCGCTCGGTGAAGTCCTCGATGATCGCCACGCCACCCACCACTTCGTCATCTTCGCTGCGCAGGGCGTTGTAGAAGGCTCGCAGAGGCGTCTGCTTGCCGCTGACCGCCGCCTGATAGGTACCCTCGTAGTAGCCGACACCCTGGGTCAACGCTTCGCGCACCGCCGATGCCACCTGGGGGTCGTCGACCTGTTCCAGCAAGTTGAAACCCACCAGCCAGCGCCGCCGCGTCCCCAGTATCTCCAGGCACTTGTCATTGCAGTCGACGACCTGCCCCGTACGGTCGAAGTGCAGCACGCCCAACGGCGTGTGGTGGAAGATGGCGCGATAGCGCGTCTCGCTGTCACGCAGCTCGCGTTCGCGCACGGTCACAGCCAGTCTCAGCGCCAGGTTGTCATGGATGATGCAGTTGAGGCGCCGGCTGGTGACCAGCATCAGCCCCAGGAAGAGCACCACCATGGCCGCCATCAGCCAGGCCAGCGCCGACCCATGCCACAGGAAGTGGCCGAGCAGCGGCAGCAGGACCGGCAGCACGAACAGCGGCGCCACCCAGCTTACCGCCGACAGCGTGGTCACTCCGCCGGCCGAGATGCCGGTCAACACGATGGTCAGGGCCGCCAACTGGCCGTGATGTTCCATGGTAAACATCCACACCCCGGCCAGCCCCCACAGCATCCCGGCGAGCCCCGCCCCGACGGCAAAACGCCACAGCCAACGACGCCGCCGCTGCTGGTGCTCGTCCAACCGCTGATAGTATCGGGCCAGCCACAACCGCCCGACGGAAACCAACACGATCGCTACGAACCAGGCCAGCAGCGGCAGTCCGGAACGCACCGGCCACATGGCGGCAACTAGCAGCGCCCCGGCAATCACGCTGGAGAGCACGGGCTGCCACAGCCGCTCATAGAGCAGCCGCACCTGCTCATGACCGAGCTGACGGTGGAAGGGAGACACCGATGACTCAGGACGGGAATCCAGCGTCTCGGTGGATATCGAGGCAGTCGACATGCAGCAATTCCAAACGATCGTTTGTCATAAACGACCCATCATTACCGCATCACGCTGTGTTTGGCGAGTGATGGCTCATCAACGCGAATCGCATCGCCGCTCTTGGTGCGCTCCGGCATCACGCGAGCGGCATGGTATGACAAAGCGTTAGCGCTACAAGATATGGCAAGTCAAGACGGTGCCGATGCCATCACTTCGGCCGGCGAGTCGCCTCACTCGAAACTGAAGCGCGGTGCCGGAGCCTCGGGCAGCAGGGCCGCGCAGGCATGCACCTTCTTGAGCAGCTCGGCATGGGTTGGCGCCAGCAGATTGACGTGCGCCAGCTTGCGGCCGGGACGCTCACCCTTGTCGTAGCGGTGCAGGTGGGCATCGGGGATCGCCAGGAGATCGGCGCTGTCGCCCTCGCGGCCGATCACGTTGACCATGCAGGTGGGCATCCGCGCCGCGGTGTCGCCCAACGGCAGGCCTTGGATGGCACGCAGATGGTTCTCGAACTGGCTGGTCACCGCGCCGTCGATCGACCAGTGGCCGGAATTGTGCACCCGGGGGGCCATCTCGTTGGCCAGCAGGCCACCGTCGCGGGTCTGGAACAGTTCGAGAGTCAGCACGCCCACGTAGTCGAGTTCGCCGAGAAGCGCACGGATGTACTCATCGGCGGTCTGCTGCACGCCATCGTCCAGGTCCGGCAAGGGCGCGATGGAGTAGCGCAGGATACCGTCGACATGGACGTTCTCGGCCATGGGGTAGAAGGCTACCCGACCATCGCGGCCGCGCACGGCGATGATCGACACCTCGCGCACGAAGTCGACGAAGGACTCGACGATCAGCTGCGGATGGCCGATAGAGCGCCACGCATCGCCCGCCTCGGCCGGGTCGCGGATCACCGCCTGGCCCTTGCCGTCGTAGCCCTCGGTGACCGACTTGGCCACCACCGGGCAGCCCAGCTCGCGGGCGGCGGCCTCGAGTTCGTCGGCACTCTCCACCAGCCGATAGGCCGGAGTGGGAATGCCCAGGCGGTCGAACAGCGCCTTCTCCTCGGCGCGGTTCTGACAGACGCGAATGGCCTCGCTGGAGGGGTGAACCGGCTTCACCGCCTCGATGGCACGGACCAGCGCAACCGGTAGGTGCTCGAACTCGTAGGTGACCAGGTCCACCTTGGCCAGAAACTCGTCAAGGTGGTTCTGATCGGTATCGGTGAGCACCTCGCCGATCCCGGCACTGGGATGGCCGGTGGTATCGAGGAAGGTGAAGCGGTTGGCCAGCGGATACCCGGCCAGCGCCAGCATGCGACCGAGCTGGCCGGCTCCCAGAACGCCGATGTTCATGACTCGTTCCTCTCTCTGGATCAGGGCAGGGGGCGGGGATCGGGGTTGTCGAGCACGTTGCGGGTCTGCTCGGCACGAAACGCCGCCACGGCCTCTTGCACCGTCTCGTCCTGCAAGCCGACGATCTGGGCGGCCAGCAGGCCGGCATTGGTGGCTCCCGCCTTGCCGATGGCCAGCGTTCCCACGGCGACACCGCCGGGCATCTGCACGATGGAGAGCAACGAATCGAGCCCCTTGAGCGCCTTGGATTCCACCGGCACCCCCAGCACCGGCAGCGCCGTCTGGGAAGCCACCATGCCCGGCAGGTGGGCCGCCCCGCCGGCACCGGCGATGATCACCGAAAGGCCCCGCTCGGCCGCACCCTTGGCATAGTCGAAGAGCAGGTCAGGCGTACGGTGGGCGGAGACGACGCGGGTCTCGCAGGCCACGCCCAGACGCTCGAGCATCGTCACGGCGTGCTCCATGATCGGCCAATCGGACTTGGAACCCATGATCACGCCAACGCGCGGCGCCTGGTTGGAAGTCGACATCGGAGGCTCCCGGTTACTGTCGGCAGGAAACGAAGGGCAGACATTCTAACGGCGCCTCTCGGCGCCGTCATCTTGACCAGTCGGGCAGACCGGAACGATCAGCCGTGAGCGGCCCGTCCCTCACGACGGCTGGCCAGCCAGTTACCGGCCAGCGCCAGTACCATCACGGCCGCTCCACTCGCCTCCACCAGCAGGTTGGGGTAGAACACCGCCACGATGGCCGGCAACAGCAGGGCACGCACCGGCCACGACATGCGCGTGAAGAGGTACCCCTCCAACGCGGCGGCAAAGGCCCCCAGCGCCAGAAAGGCGATCACCGCACTCCATACCACCACCGGCACCGGCCCACCCATGATGATTTCCGGGTTGTAGACCATGAACACGGGAATCAGGTAAAGCCCTTTGGCGAACTTCCACGCCTGGAATGCCGTATCCATGGGTTTGGCACCGGCAATCGCCGCCCCGGCGAAACCGGCCAGGGCGATGGGCGGTGTGACGTTGGAGTCCTGGGAGTACCAGAACACCACCAGGTGGGCGATCAACAGCGGCACGCCGAATTCGGCGGTGAGCGCGGGGCCGACCAGCACGATCAGCACGATGTAGCTGGCGGTGACCGGCAGGCCCATGCCGAGCACCAGGCTCGCCAGCAGCACCATCACCAGCGCCAGCAGCAGGTTGCCGCCGGAGAAGGCCAGCATCATGGAAGAGAATTTCAACCCCAGTCCGGTCAGGCCGACCACGCCGACGATGATCCCCGCCACGGCACAGGCCATGGAGACCGCCACGGCGTTGCGCGCGCCCAGCTCCAGGCCGCCCATCAGCTTGATCAGGCCCGCCTTGAACGCCTCGCGGAGGGTCTCCCCGGTCACCCTCTGGCCCTCGCGAGGGGCGACGAACAGGAACCACACCGCGAAGCGCAGCGCCGCCACGGCCAGCATGGTGAGAATGGCGTAGTAGCCCACGCGCATGGGCGACATGTTCATTACCAGCAGCCAGACCAACACCGCCAGCGGCAGCAGAAAGTGCCAGCCATCGCGCATCACATCGCGCATCTGCGGCAGCTCGGCGCGTGACATGCCTTGCATCCCCTGCTTCAAGGCGATGATGTGCACGAAGAGGTAGACGACGCCGAAGTACATGATGGCCGGCAGGATGCTGACCTTGACCACTTCCAGGTAGGGCATCCGCGTGTACTCGGCGATCAGGAAGGCCCCGGCCCCCATCAGCGGCGGCATGATCTGTCCACCGGTGGAGGCCGCCGCCTCGATGCCGCCGGCCTGGTGCGGCTTGTATCCCAGTCGCTTCATGAGCGGGATGGTGAAGGCCCCGGTGGTCACCACGTTGGCGATGGCGCTACCGGAGATGGAGCCCATGCCCGCCGAGGCGATGACCGCCGCCTTGGCCGGACCGCCCCGCTGTCGGCCGGTGGCCGCATAAGCCAGGTCGATGAAGAACTTGCCGGCACCGGTGACTTCCAGAAAGGCGCCGAACAGCACGAAGATGAAGATGTAGGTGGCGGCCACACCCATGGGCAGGCCGAAGATGCCCTCCTGGCCCAGGTAGAGCTGGCCGACCAGACGATCCAGGTTGTAGCCACGATGCTCGAGAATGCCGGGCAGGAACTGCCCCAGCCACGGCAGTTCGCCCCGGGGGCCGGAAAAAGCGTACAAAATGGCGATGAGGCCAATGATGGTCATGCCGAGCCCCACCGCCCGGCGTGCCGCCTCGAGTACGGTCAGGGTGGCGATGCACCCCACTACGATATCGGTCTGGCTCCAGAAGCCGGCGCGGTTGATGATCTCGTCCAGGTAGAGCGTCAGGTAGCCGCCGGTAATCAGGGCACCGACGACGAACAGCAAATCGACCATGCCGCTGATGGGACCGCGGGCGCGCGCGGCGCCCAGCAGCGGAAACATCAGGAAGGCCAGCACCATGATCAGCATCAGGTGAATGCTGCGCTGGTAGAACAGCCCCAGCGGCTGAATGCCGGCGGAATAGAGCTGGAACAGCGACAGACCCACTGCCACCAGGGTGATCAGCCACAGCACCGCACGGGAGTGAGGCGCCTGACTGCCGGGAATGACGGGGGAGGTTCCCGAATCACTCATCTGCATTCTCTCTAGGGTTTTCGTTCACTCGCGGGCATCGTCGGCGGAGCTCAAGCGCACGGTGACGCGCTCGCCCTCAGCCAGGGCACTCAGGCTGATACGCCGGGTATCGACCACCAAGCGGTGATCGACGCGCATCGACCCGACACGCAGCCGGTAGGCGTTGCCCGGCACCGGCTCGTCGATGTCCTCGATCCAGTATCCGCCCTGACCGTCGGAAACCTGACGTCCCCGACCCAGCACATGATCGAGCCCGGCAGCAAAGTCGGGCAGGTGGCTGCGCTCGAGCACCATGCGCCCATCGTCATGGCGGTAGCAGTCGAGCACCGCGAAGCCCTCGACGGAATGATTCCACTCCAGGCACCAGCGACTTCCTTCCGGCATCGCCAGCGCAACCAAGGGTTCGCCATCGGCATCCAGCACTTCCAGCCGTGCGGGCGCCGGGTCGGCCATCGCGACCACCGACAGACACGACAGCAGGGCGGGCAACAAGGCCCACCCTGCATTCAGGTGTCGTTCAGGCATCGCCAACCACGCTCAGGGGCGTTGGTGGTCGGCGATATCGGCATCCACTTCTTCGTAGTAGCGCAGCGCGCCGGGGTGGAAGGCGATCGGCGTGGAGTCGGTGCTGAATTTCACGGTGGTGTCGTTGGCCGCCGGATGCACCTCGATCAGTTCGTCAGTGCGCTCGAAGAGCATCTTGGTGATCTGGTAGGCCAGTTCTTCGTCCATCTCGCTGCTCACCGCCAGCACGTTGGGAATGCCGATGGTCTGGACGCCTTCCTCCATGCCTTCGTAGAGGCCGGCGCGCAGCTCGTAGGGAGCGAACACCGACACGGCCTCGCGGGCGTTGGCGACCTCTTCGTCGGACAGGCCAACCAGGCGGATGTCGCGGGTGGTGGCCAGGTTCATGATGGAACTGGTGGGCGGCCCGACGCTCCAGAAACCGGCGTCGATGTCGCCGTCGCGGATGGCATCGGCAGTCTCGTTGAAGTTGAAGCGCCGCGGGTCGATGTCGTCGTAGGTGATACCGTTGGACTCGAGCACTGCCCGGGCATTGAGCTCGGTACCGCTGCCGGGTGCGCCCACGGAAACCACCTTGCCCTCGAGATCGGAGAGCGACTCGATGCCGGAATCGGCCAGGGTGACGATCTGCACTGCGTTGGGATAGACGGAAGCCAGGGCCCGGATGTTCTCGAGCTGACGGCCCTCGAAGTCGCCGGTGCCACTGTAAGCCTGGTGGACGGTATCGGCCAGGGCCAGAGCGAGGTCGGAATCGCCACGCCATACCAGCCCCATGTTCTCTACCGAAGCACCGGTGACCTCGGCCACGGCTTCATAGCCCTCGATGTGCTCACCGATCATCTCGGCCATGCCACCCCCCAGGGGGTAATAGGTGCCGCCGGTGCCGCCGGTGGCGATGGACAGCTGCTGGGCCGAAGCCAAGGGGGCAGTGGCCAGCAGCGATACTGCCGCAATGTATGTCAGAGCTCGCATGAAGTGTCTCCCTCCTGAAACGGGATCGTTTGTGATTATCGACTCCTGCCCGATGCAGTCGGGCACTGCAAGAACCTAGCATGCCCGCATCGGACACGGCCAACCGGTCCTTTCTACGTTTCAGGATAGTCGCTCACGGGACAGCACCAGGCTGGCCGAGCCGACATCATCCAGGCAGGCCATCCGGCCGCGCCCGACACAGCATGCCCGCATAGCTCAGCACATAGAGACCATAGGCCAACAGCCATAGCAGGGCCGGAAGCACCACGCCCATCACCAGGTAGTGCTGCGGCCAGGCCAGCGGCACGCCGTTGCGCAACAGCGTGGCGGCAAGCAGACAGCCGAACGCCCCCCAGATCAGCCGCGGCAGTTGCAGCGGACGCCCGGTATGGCGCAAGCCGGCGATGCAGAACACTGCCAGCACGGCCGTGCCGATGGCCCCGAGGAACAGCACATGACGGCCGGCATAGGACGGCAAGCCGTCGAGCAGCGCCGACAGCCCTACCAGCGCCAGCCCCAACGTGATCCACACATAAGCCAGGGTGAGCAGCAACAGGTAGAGCCGCCCCATAGCCCGCCCCCAGGGCCACTCGGCGAGACGATCGGCCTGGGCCGCGGCCGCCGCCAGGGCAATCCAGCCGGTAACCGGATGGCCACGCGCCACGAAATCGGCAACCACGAACACCAGCAGGGTGGCCACCGCCAAGTGCTCGCGTGCCGGGGTGAATCGCACCGGCCCCGGAGCGCCGCTGTCGGAGACGGCGGCCATGGCCACCACCCTCACGATGCGCGAGGCAGTCACGGCGATCATCACCAGCAGCAGATTGGCCGCCAGATGCAGCCAGTCCAGCGGCACCAGGCGCACGGGCAATGCGTCCAGCCAGGTCAGGTAGAAGCCGAGCTGCGACACGACGAACGCTATCAGCAGAACCCCCAGGCTGAGATGACGCCGCCCGTCGAGGGACAACAGGGCGGGCAGCGCCCAGGCCACCAGCGTCAGCGGAAACGCCAGGTTGGCAACCGCCACCACGGCTGGCGGAAACCAACCGGCCAGCCACATCGCCAGGCGCCCGACCAGCCACAGCAGCACCAGCGCCAACAGGGGCAGACCGGTGAGCGGCGCCAGCTTCGCCCAGGAAGGAATGGCAGTGAACAGAAAACCGGCGAGCGCCGCTGCCACGAAACCGAAGAGCATCTCGTGGGCATGCCACAACAGAGGCGGCATGCCGGTATCCAGGGTCAGCTGCTGCAGCAGCCCACCCACCCAGGGCACCAGCGCCAGCGGCGCATAAAGCGCGGCCAGCAGGAAGAAAGGGCGAAAGCCATAGGCCAGCAGCGCAATGCGCTGGCCGGGAATCGTCACTGACGAAGCGGTCATGGCATTTTCTCCATACTTTGGACTATCGCCGTCCGAACGAGAGGCGCCGGGGGCAGGTTGAAGAGGGGGTCATTTGCCACGGAATAGCCTCGAGTGCTGCCAACAGGACGACCTTGGCTACTTGTGCCAAGGCAGCCATTCAGACCTCTCCCAGATAGAAAGCGTCGTCCGGCAGGCCGCCACCGATGAAGCCGCTGGAGAGCTCGGCCAGCGCCGAAAAGAAGTCTTCCAGCGCCGGACGGGCCTCCTGGGCCGTGCGCATCTCCAGCCGCGTGCGCGCGATGGCCCCTTCGAATACCGGAGCCGGCAGCGGTGCATTCTCGGCCCCAAGCTGCGCCGCCGCACCGGGGTTGGCATTGACCCACTCCACCGCCTCGCCCACGGCGCGCTGTACGGCGACGATCCAGTCGGGGTGCGCATCTAGCAGCTCGCGACGACAGATCACACCGGCCTGAGGCAACGCCGGAGCAGCCCCGGTGAGACGCGCCCACTCCTGCTGCAGATCGAGCTCGCGCGGCTCGAATCCCAGCGAACCGGCCTGGCGGCGGGTCGCGGTGCGCATCGGTTCCGGCAGCACGGCAGCATCCAGGCGCTGGGCCAGAAACAGCTGCACGGTCTCGAAGGGGCTCGCCTGATAGGTGATCCGCAGGTCGCGCCCCACCTCGAGACCTTCACGGGCCAGCAGGTAGCGCAATACCAGATCGGGCATGTCGCCGCGCCACGGCACGCCGACCTGGCGTCCGGCCAGGTCGGCGAGGCGGGTCAGCGGCGCTTCGCGGGCCAGCATCCCCAGGGTGCCCCACACGTTGACGTTCATCAGCACCACCGGCACGCCGCGGTTGTAGAGGTTGGCCGCCACATTGGTGGGCGTGGCGGTGAGCTGCACCTCGCTGCCGGCGATCCAGGCACGCAACTGGTCGGGGTCGCGCCAATCGCGCAGCTCGCTGCCACCCACCAGGGCATCCAGGCGTTCGTCCTGCAGGGCACGGACCAGGATCACCTGGGGCAGCCCCAGCGGCGTGGCGGCGCGCAGGCCAGGTTCGGCAGCCAGGCCGATTCCCGGCAGAACGGCCAGAGAGGCGGAAGCGGCGGCGAATTGCAACAGTTGGCGGCGTCGGCGGTTGATCATGCATTTACCTCATCGGGTCGAAACAGGAAGCTCTCGGCGACGGCAGGATGCCGCAGAAGCGCGCCGGCAGCCTCGTAAAGGAAGGCAGCGTCACGCTCGGCGAAGGGGCGTTCGACGTACTCTTCATGGACGATGCGCCCCGGCGCTGGCGACAGCACCACGATCCGGTGTCCCAGGCGCAACGCCTCGGTGAGATCGTGGGTGACCATCAGCGAGGCGATACCACGACGCGCCAGGAGGTCGAGCAACAGCGCCTGAGCTTCGCTGCGCAGGCCCACGTCCAAGGCGCTGAAGGGCTCGTCGAGCAACAGGCAGTCGGCATCCACCGCCAGCGCGCGGGCCAGGGCGACGCGTTGTTGCATGCCGCCGGAGAGTTCGTGGGGAAACTGGTCGTGGCACTCGGCGAGACCCAACTCGGCGGCCAGCGACCGGGCACGAGCCAGTCTTTCGCGACGCGGCACGCCGTCTGCCTTGAGCCCCAGGGCGATGTTGTCGAGCAGACGACGCCAGGGCAGCAGGCGCCCCTCCTGGAAGACCACCGCGCTGCGGCGGAAACCGTCGTTGACGCGCCCCTCGGCGGGGGTGACCAGACCCGCGGCGATGCGCAGCAGGGTGGTCTTGCCGCAGCCCGAAGGCCCCACCAGGCAAACCGACTCGCCCGGCGCCAGCGTCAGGCTCACCCCATCGAGCACGCGACTCATGCCGAACGTATGGCCGATGGCATTCATATCGAGCATCACGCCTCCCCCCGCCCGGCCTGGCGCCAGGGCTCCATGCGTCGCTGCAGCGGACGCAGCAGACCGTGCTCGGCAACGATCAGCAGCAGCACCACAAGCACTATCCAGGCCATGGCCGCCGCGGTATCCAGGTTGACCCGCGCCACCGCCAGGCCGGCACCGATGCCCTCCTCGGCGGCGAACAGTTCGGCCATCACCGCCACCTTCCAGGCCACGCCCAGGGCCGTGATCAGCGCCGGAAAGACGTAGGAGACGATGTGCGGCAAGTGGAAATCGACCAGCCGCATCAACGGCGGCACCCGGAAGGCGTCGGCCATCTCCTGCAGGCGCCGGTCACGCGTCAGCGCTCCCATCTGCGCTCCGGCGAAGGCCACCGGCAGGGTGGTGGCCATCACCGTGTAGATCGTCGCCGCCGATCCGCTGCCGAACCACAGGATGGCGAGCACGATCCAGGCGATGGGCGGAATGCCCAGCAGCACCGTGGAGAGCGGCTCCAGCGCCCGCCCCAGGGTGCGCGACAGCCCCGCCAGAAGGCCCAGAGCGATGCCCGCCAACGCCGCCAGGGCGAAGCCGGACATGGCACGCCAGGTGGTGGCCCACACCGCATTGGCCGCCTCGCCTTGCCGCGCCAGCTGCACCAGCGCCCCCAGGGCATCGCGTGGCCCCGGCAGCAGGAAGCTGCCATAGGCCTCACTGCCCCACTCCCACAGCGCTACGAACAGCAGCACGCCGGTGAGACTACCGCCCCAGCCCAGCAGCGTTGCGACACCCCGCGCCGCCAGCGACCGCTTCATACGCCTCTCCACAAAGCAAACAAGAATGATTGGATTTTGCTTCAGCACGTGAGGTGCTGCGTTGATGCCGGTCAAGCCACGACGGGATGCAGTGCCTTGCCCCTTCCGGCGACACGGAAACCGCTCTTCTGACATGGATCAAAACGCGAATCTCTATAAATTGCATTATAGTTTCATCTTATCTTCGGGAGGAACCCCATGCGACTATCAACCACCCTCACCCCTCTGGCCCTGGGCATGGCAACTGCGATAAGCCCGCTGGCAGGCGCCCAGACGACGCCTGACTACGCTCTGCCCAGCCTCACTGTCACCGCCAAGGGCTACGCCGCCGACGAACTGGACACGCCCAAGGCCACCCTGCGCCTCGACCCCGGGTCCGTCGCCGTGGCCGAGAGCGTCGGCAGCCTGTTCCGCGGACAGCCGGGCACCGCCGTGCACAGCGATGGCGCCTGGGGGCAGAACCCGGTGCTGCGCGGCTTGAAGAAAGAGAGCATCGTGCTGCAGGTGGACGGCGTACGCGTCAACTCGGCCCAGCCGGCTGGAGCCCTGGCCTCTTTTGCCAGCCTCGGCCTGCTCGACAGCGTCGAGGTGGTGAAGGGCCCCGGTTCGGTGCTGCATGGCAGCGGCGCCCTGGGTGGCGCGGTCAACCTGCGCACGCCGGACGCCGAGTTCACCGCCGAGCCCTCGATCACCGGGCGCTTCGCCACCAGCGCCGGCAGCGTCGACGAGAGCCTCGGCGGCGGCGCCGTGGTGCAGCTCGCCAATCGCGATCACGCCCTGGTACTGGGCGGCACCGCCCGTGACGTGAGCGACTACGACACCCCTGAGGGGCGGGTCGACAACAGCGGCTTCGAGTCCGGCGCCCTCCTGCTCAAGTACGCCTTCCGCCTGGCCGACGACCACCGGCTGACGCTCAACGTCCAGAACCAGGAGGACCGCGACGTCTGGTACCCCGGCTCGCGAAAGCTCGCCCCGGCCGCGCCGCTCGGCACCCTGACCATCCATTCGCCGCGTCAACAGCGCGAACTCTACGAGGTGGGATACGAAGGCAAGGTGGGCCCCGGTACTCTGGAAGCGAGCCTGTATCGCCAGGAGATGTATCGCGAGATCCGTGCCTGGTCGAGTGGACTCGAGCGCAACCAAGTGTGGAACGACGTCACCTTCACCACCGATGGCATCCGCACCCAGTACCGCCTGCCGCTGGGCGAGCGCCACCTGCTCACCCTGGGTGCCGAAGCCTGGGAGATGAGCGGCGATCCGCAACGCTTCAGCTACCAGGGCATGAGCGACAATGTGGTCGCCAATTCGCCGTTCCGCGACGGCGAGATCGAGAGCCGCGGTCTCTTCGTCCAGGACGAGGTGCTGTTCGACGACTGGACGCTGCTGGCCGGCGCCCGCTACGACAGCACCAGCGGCGATGCCGCCATCAAGGGCAGCGGCGCGAATGCCACCCGCGACGGCCTGAGCGACACCAGCGACACCCTCTCCTGGTCGCTGGGTGCGATTTACAACGTCTCACCGCTGATCAACCCCTACGTCAGCCTGGGCTCGGCCTATCGCGCCCCGGACATGCGCGAGCGCTTCGAGGACGCCACCCGCGGCGACGGCTATTACCATGTGGGCAACCCGAAACTCGACCCCGAACGTTCCACCAGCCTGGAAGTCGGCCTGAAGGGGCGCAGCGAGCGCGGCGAATACCGCCTGGCGGCCTTCCATACCCGCATCGACGACTACATTGCCGGGCGGGTGACCGGCGACATCAATCCGCAAGGGCTGCCGATCAAGCGCACCGAGAACCTCGACCGGGTCGAGATACAGGGCGTGGAGGCAGGCTTCACCCTGCCCCTGGACGGGCAACTGGCCGGCGGCCACTGGCAGCTGGACGGCAGCCTGACCTGGCTGCGTGGCACCAACGAGCAGGACGACGAACCGCTCCACCAGATGCCGGCGCCGGAGGCGACGCTGGGCATCGGCCAGCAGCCGCCGACCGGCTTCCACTGGCATGCCCAGGTGCGTGCCGTCGATGGCCAGGATCGCACCGCCGACACGTTCTCGGGCGGTAACGAACGCACCACGCCGGGCTACGCCACGGCCGATCTCGGCCTGGGCTGGCGTTTCGGCAAGACCGCCGGTCTGTCGTCCCTGGAGGTGGGGCTGGACGTCAACAACCTCTTCGACCGCGGCTATCGCGAGCACCTGACGGACCAGCCCGTTGACGGCGAGCTACTGGCTCCCGGCTTCGGGGTCGTGGCCACCCTGCGCGGCCGTTTCTGACCGCCGCTCCGCCGCCCGCTGGCCGGGCGGCGGGATTCTGGCGAGTCGACGAAAAACGTAGATCGACAGGGCTGGAAAAAATGCCGCTTTCCTTCCATGATGTGGAGGTCGTCATTTCCTTACTGGAGCAACATGAGTACGGCACGTCCGATCCCCAGCGCGGAGCGCAGTGAACCTCCGCCTAGTTGCCCTGACCTCGACGTCAGGGATCTGGAAAAACGTACACGCCTCATGCGCATCGTTACCCGGCTGATCGCGGTTTCCGACCTCGGCAGTCGCGACATCGCCCGCCGCGCCGGCCTGCCGGTGCAGAAGATCAGCGACCTGCTCTCCGGTCGCCTCGAACATCTCTCGCTGGACGAGCTGCGCCTGGTCTATCGCACTATCGACCCGGACGGCGCTCCGCACTAGCCAGCCCTCTCACAGCCGCCCCATGACGAAACGCCTCGTCCGTACGACGAGGCGTGCGCGGGTTTTCATCGAGCGGACATTGCCACGGGAGTGGCTGACACCGGCCCGAGCCAGTGGATGCCGGGTCAGTTCTCGCGCTGCTCGTAGGCCTCGGCTGCCTGCACGGCGTCCTTCTTGCTGTCGTGCTGGGAGACGACGACTTCGTTCTCGGGTTCCGTCTCGTCGACGACGTTCCACCCGGTGACATTGTGGTGGATACCGTCGACATCGTAGATGGGCTCGATGCGTGCTTGCTTGTTGCTCGCTTTGGGCATTCTCCCTCCCGATTCGGAAACGGTGCCGGACACCACCGGCATGGTGGTCCCTCTCACGCTAGCCAAGCGTTCGAGGGATTGCCAACCCCTGCCGGACTCATTGGGGAGCCGTGCTGAGGCAGAACCGCTGCAGCAGATGGTAAAATGGCGCAGGCAACGCCATTCCCTATCGACAAGGAGCATGACCATGGACAAGGACGCCTCCCAGGAGTCCCTGCGCGATCTCATCGAGCCGCTTTACCGCGGCAAGTTCTGGATGCAACTGACCGGCGTGATGCTGATCCTTTCGGGCATCATGACCGCGCTCTCCATCATCGGCCTGATCGTGGCATGGATTCCCATCTGGGCCGGCGTGGTACTGATGCAGGCCGCCGGAGCCACCCATCGCGTCTACACCGGCAGCGATGTACACGAAATGAAGTACGCCATGAGCAAGCTGAAGACCTACTTCACCATCTTCGGCGTGCTGATCCTGATCTACCTGATCTTCGCCGTGCTCGGCATGCTGATGGGCATTGCCGGCATGGGCTTCGGTATCATGGGTGGCCACGGCGGCATGGGCGGCTGGTGAGCCGTCACTCCCACTGATCCGTCACCGCCCCGGTGCTGGCCGAACTGACCAACCGAGCGTACTTGGCCAGCACGCCACGAGCGTAGCGCGGTACCGGCTGACGCCAGGCGGCGCGGCGGCGCATCAGTTCCTCGTCGGAGAGGTCGACGTCGATGGTGTCGGCCATGGCATCGATGGTGATGGTGTCGCCGTCCTCCACCAGCGCCAGCGGACCGCCGTCGAAGGCTTCCGGGGTGACGTGACCCACCACGAAACCGTGGCTGCCGCCTGAAAAACGGCCGTCGGTGATCAGCGCCACCTCGTCGCCCAGGCCGCGCCCCATGATCGCCGAGGTGGGGGTGAGCATCTCGCGCATGCCGGGTCCACCGCGCGGCCCCTCGTAGCGAATCACCACCACGTCGCCGGCCACCACGGTGCCGTCGTTGATGCGTGCCTGGGCCTCCTCCTCGGAACCGAACACCCGTGCCGTGCCGGAGAAACGAGTCCCCTCCTTGCCGGTGATCTTGGCCACCGCCCCTTCCGGTGCCAGATTGCCGTAGAGCATGCGCAGATGGCTCTCGGCCTTCACGGGGTGATCCAGCGCCGCGATGATTCGCTGGTCATCGGGATAGGGGGCGACATCGGCCAGGTTCTCGGCGAGCGTCTTCCCCGTCACCGTCAGGCAGTCGCCGTGGAGCAGGCCGGCGTCGAGCAGCGTTTTCATCAGTGGCTGGATGCCGCCGATCTCGACCAGCTCGCTCATCATGTAATGACCGCTTGGGCGCAGGTCGGCGAGCACCGGTACGCGCTTGCCGATGGCGGTGAAGTCGTCCAGAGCGAGATCCACCCCGATGGTGCGGGCCATGGCGATCAGGTGCAGTACGGCATTGGTGGAGCCGCCCAGGGCGATCACCACGGTGATGGCGTTCTCGAAGGCCTCCCGAGTCATGATATCGGAGGGCTTGAGGTCGCGTTCTAGCAGGTCGAGCACCGCGGCGCCAGCCGCCTCGCAGTCGGCACGCTTGTCCTCGGAAACGGCGTTCTGCGCCGAGCTGCCGGGCAAGCTCATACCCAGCGCCTCAATGGCCGAAGCCATGGTGTTGGCGGTGTACATACCGCCGCAGGAGCCGGGACCGGGAATCGCCGTCTCCTCGATCTGCTTGAGCTCGATCAGATCGATATCGCCGCGGCTGTGGGAGCCCATGGCCTCGAATACCGAAACGATGTCGGTGTGCCCCTTGCCGGGCAGGATGGTGCCGCCATAGACGAAGACGCTCGGCCGATCGAGCCGCGCCAGGCCCATCAGGCAGCCCGGCATGTTCTTGTCGCAGCCGCCGATGGCCACCACGCCATCGAAGCCCTCGCAGCCGGCCACCGTCTCGATGGAATCGGCGATCACCTCCCGCGAGACCAGCGAGTACTTCATGCCCTCGGTACCGTTGGCGATGCCGTCGGAGATGGTGATGGTGTTGAAGATCACCCCCTTGCCGCCGGCACCGTCGGCGCCGCGACAAGCCTGCTCGGCCAGCTCGCCGATATGACTGTTGCAGGGGGTGAGATTGCTCCAGGTGGAGGCGATACCCACCTGGGGCTTGGTGAAGTCGCTGTCGGTGAAGCCCACCGCACGCAGCATGGCGCGACTGGCCGCCTTGCCGGGGCCATCCACCACCGGAGCGGAGTGGCGACGGCGGGAGTCCTTCGGGATATCGCTCATGGGCGGCCTCCTCGGTTCGGTCAGGGAATCTACAGAGGGTGGCTGCCCGAACGCCGCCTGACAACTCCCCCGTCGAAATACAGGGGTCAAACGCTGACGTTTGGCTGCTAGGCTAAGGTACCCACCATCTCGAGAATACACAGGAGACGCTATGCGACCTCTCATCACCGGCCTGCTAATGGCCACCGCCCTTCCCGCCCTCGCCGACGGTACGGCCACCATGGAAAGCGGCAGCGGCCAGAATCACGCCGTTGTGGAAGTGAGCTGGGCGGGAGACGATCTGCGCATGGATTTCCCTGACCAGTCCCAGGCCGGCTTCATGCTGCTCAAGGACGGCAAGGGCTACATGGTCAGCGACATGCAGGGACAGACCGTGATCATGGAAATGGCCAAGCTGAGGGAAATGGCGGAAGGCATGGCGGGCGATGCCGGAGCCGAAACCCCCATGGCCGATCAACAGGCCAGCGAGGTCAATTCGCTGGAAGCCACGGGCGAGACGGAAACCGTGGCGGGCGTCGAGGGCGAGCTCTACCGCATATCCTGGACGGACAAGGCCGGCAACCGCCACGACGACGAACTGGTGCTCAGCGACGACGCCCGGGTGCGCGAACTCTCGGCCGGCTTCGACGCCTACCAGCAGTCGATGACCGGTGAAGCGGATGCCGTTGCTGCCGCCCTCGCCGAACGTGAGCTGGGCCTGCTGCGCTTCGGCGACCGCTTCCGCCTTACCTCGCTCAGCGGCGAGAGCCCCGACACGGCACGCTTCGAGCTGCCCGAAGATGCCCAGACTTTCGAAGACATGATGGGCTCGGCACTGTCTCAGTAAGCCACCTCAGTGAACCGCCTGGCGGCACGCCGGCCTGCCCCAGGCGATCAACAGGCTGACCAGCGTGGAGGCCACCAGCGCACCCAGGAAAGGCGGCAGCATCGGCACCCCGCCGGGGAAGCTGGCCGCCGCCAGGCCAGCCGCCAGACTGCCCTGGGCCACCCAGCCCGGCAGCACGGCGCCGGCCATGCCCGCCACGCCGCCGGCCACGGCAGCCAACGGGCTCATGCGTCGCCACAACCCCAGCAGCACCGGCACCACGATGGCAGCGCACAGCAGGTCGGCGATCAGGAACAGACGCAACACCGACAGCCCCTGCAGCGCCACGACCACCACCGGCACCATCAGCGCCAAAGTGACCCAGCGGGCCCCGCTGACCGCCAACCCGCGGCGGCCACTGCCGGTCACGGCCAGCGAAGCGATACCGTTCTGCAGGGTATCCACACTGGAGGCCACCAGGGTGACTGCCAGTACCAGCGCCGGTAGTGCGAGCCATCCTGGCGCCTCGGAAAGCAGCGCGAAGAAGGGGATCGGCGGGTCGCCCAGCGCCACGCCGCTCATGGCGGCCAGCATGCCGAGCCCGCCGACCAGCGCCACGACCAGCACGGTGGTACCACCGCCCAGCCAGGCACCACGACCCAGAGCCCGATCGTCCCTGGCCGCCCACACCCGCTGCCAGTAGCCCTGATGAAAGAGGTTGGCCGCCGTCACGGCGATGATCAGGGTCAGCGCCACGCCCAGGGCACTGCCGACGGGAACCGACGGCAGTGCCGCGGCATCGGGCATCGCGGGCAGCCGCGCCAGCGCCACACCCCCCACCACCAGCAGCAGGGCGATCAGCAGCCATGCCTGCCAGCGATCGGTCGCCAGGCTCGCGCGCAGCCCACCCACTGCGGTGTAGAGCAGCGTGGTCACGGCCACACCGATGATCACCAGGCTCGGCGGTACATCGGAGAGCAGCGCGGTGATGGAGCCGATGGCAGTCAGCTCCGCCGCCAGGAAGCAGGCCATGTAGAGGATCGACACCAGCGACACCCAGCGGCGCACGCCAACCCCATAGCAAGCCTCGGCGAACTCGCCGATGCTGCGTCCTTCCGGCAGGCGACGACGAATGGCCGGCCCATAGAGCCCCAGCACGATGAACGGCAGGGCCGAACCGATGGCGTAGCCGGCCAACGCCAGCGGGCCCACGAAAGCACCGATCTCCGGCGGGGCGAAGAGAATCCAGGCGCCCATTCCGGAGGCAAGAAACGACAGCCCGAGGGTCTGCGCACCCTGGGAATTCCGTGCGGTCACATAGTCGTCGAGGGGGCCATCGGCGCGGCGCGCCCGCAGACCCAGAACCGCAAAGCACAGGAGCGCCGCACCGAGCACGGCAGACGTCAGGTAGGGCATGTCGCACTTCCTCCGCCGGTATCAACCGGATCAGGTTCCAGGGTCAGCGCACAGCGCTTTCTCAGTCTCCGGCCCCTCGATGGCCGAGACTCCCCTGGCGACAGTGAATGAATGCTGGCCCGGCAGTGCCGGGATACTCATCTTCGACCGTGACGATGTCACTGTAAAGGTCACCCAGGCTTCCATCAGCCAGCACCAATGGTCATACTTCCCTTATCAATGCCTGTCGCACGCCAACGACACCGAGACCGCCATGTCCTACTCCGAAGCCAAGGAACACGCCTCCGGGCGACTGCACGAGATCTTCGCCGAGCCCTACACCGCCTTCGGCAACGAGGTCATCGAACGCCTGCTGCACCTGCGCGTGGCCATCGAAGCCCTGATCCGGCAGCCCATGGATGAAGAAAAGCTCTGGGTGCGGATCATTCATGGTTGGGAGAATGGCGGCTTCGAACCGGCGGACCTCGAGCACAGCGACCACCGCATCGCCTCGCTGAGCGACTTCGAGAGCGTAACCCAGCGTTATCAACGCGCCTTCGAGGCCCAGCAGCCGCTGCCTCAGGACGACGCCACCTCCCTGCTGGCCCAGCCGCTGGCCGAGGCCATCGCCCGTGCCGAAGCCAGCGGTCAGTACCTCGACGAGGACACGCGCAGGATTCCCGCACGCTGGCCCGCCTTCAAGCAGGGGCTCTACCTGTATACGTTCTTCAAGGTCTATCACCGCCTCACTTACGGCGAGGACGACACCTACCGCTCCATCTTCTGCGAAACTCCCGACGGCCCTCGCGAGATTCACGAGTTCCACGTCGAAGAAGGCGAGTTCGCCGTGGTGGCCCCCACCCATGGGGCCAGTGGCGACACGCTGCTGGTCCTGCACATCAGTCAGCTGGCACCGGTGCTGCAATTGCTGGAAGAGTGCCAGCTAGCTGCGCAGCGCTAAGTAGGGCGTTGCCCCGCTACTGCGCCACCGGCTTCTCCCTCGGCACCCGCCCCATCAGGTAGAACTCCGGGTTGGGCGGCGTGCCGGTCAACGAGACCAGTCGATTGGAGAGGGCGAAGAAAGCGGCAATGGCACCGATGTCCCAGATGTCGTCGCGGGTGAACCCCACCTCGATCAGTCGCATTTCCCATTCATCGTCGAGCTCCCCCACTTCCAGACCACAGTACACAGCGAAATCGAGCATCACGCGGTGCCGCTCGCTGAGCGGTGCGGTGCGGTGGTTGACCGCAACCTGGTCGGCGAGCAGCGGGTTCTTGCTGTAGATGCGTACCAGTGCGCCATGGGCCACCACGCAGTAGAGGCAGCGATTGCGGGCGCTGGTGGCCACCACGATCATCTCCTTTTCGGCTTTGGTGAGGGTGTCCGACTCTCGCTCCATCAGCGCATCGTGGTAGGCGAAGAAAGCGCGGAACTCGTCCGGTCGATGGGCCAACATCAGAAAGACGTTGGGCACGAAGCCGGCCTTCTCCTGCACGGCGAGAATGGCATCGCGTACGTCGGCGGGCAGGTCCTCTAGACTCTCGGAAATCGGAAAACGGCTGATGGCGGCGGTCATGACGGCTCCTGGCATTGTGATTGTTGGGGCAACATTATTTCAGTTAACGTCAACGTCAATCTCGTGTCCATACACCCTGGGTACTAGTCACGCCGCAACGAAACGGCCCCGCCTCTGGCAAGGCGGGGCCGTGGTGCCGCTGAGCGGTAAAAGTCAGCTCAGCGAGATGGTGCTGTTGATGCCGCTGGAGACGTTCTCCGGCTCGAACCAGCGGGCGGTGACGGTCTTGGTCTGGGTCCAGAAAGCGATGGCCTGCTTGCCGTTGGGGCCCAGGTCGCCCAGCTTGGAAGCGCGAGAGCCGGTGAAGCTGAAGTAGGCCACCGGCACCGGAATCGGCACGTTGATGCCCACCTGGCCGACGTCGACATCGGTCTCGAAGCGGCGCGCCACCCAGCCGGAATTGGTGAAGATGGAGGTGCCGTTGCCGTTGGGATTGGCGTTGATGAACTCGATCGCCTCATCGAGGGTGTCGACGCTCACCACGCACAACACCGGCCCGAAGATCTCCTCGCGGTAGATGGTCATTTCGGCGGTCACATCGGCGAACAGCGTGGGGCCGACGAAGTTGCCGTTCGGGTAGCCCTCCACCTGGCAGCCGCGGCCGTCCACCAGCAACCGGGCGCCTTCCTGCTCACCGGTGGCGATCAAGCGCTCGACGCGCTCCTTGGCCGCCGGCGATACCAGCGGGCCGAGATCGGCATCGCGCTGCGTGCCGGGCCCCACCTTCATGTTACGTGCACCCTCGACGATGTCATCCAGCCATTCGCGGGCATCGCCCACCAGCACGACCACGGAATTGGCCATGCAGCGCTGACCGGCGGCACCGAAAGCGGAGCCGAGCAGGTTGTTGATGGCCTGGCTGCGGTTGGCGTCGGGCATCACCACGCAGTGGTTCTTGGCGCCCATCATCGACTGCATGCGCTTGCCGGCGGCAGCGGCGCGATTGTAGAGCAGCGAGCCCACGTGGGTGGAACCGATGAAGGAGAGCGCCTTGATGTCGGTGTGATCGGCGATCTGGTTGGCCACATCCGGGCCGCCGTGGACCACGTTGAGCACACCCGCCGGCACACCGGCCTCATGGGCCAGTTCGACCAGCCGCATGGTCGAGCTCGGGTCCTGCTCGGAGGGCTTGAGCACGAAGGTGTTGCCCGTGGCGATGGCCAGCGGAAACATGAAGCAGGGCAGCATGATGGGAAAGTTGAAGGCGGTGATGCCGGCGCCCACGCCCAGCGGCTGGTGCATGGTGTAGACGTCCACTTCGCTGGCAGCGTTCTCGGCCAGCTCGCCCAGCTGCAGGCTGGTGATCGAGCAGGCATGCTCGACCACTTCCAGACCGCGACCCACTTCGCCGGCGGCGTCGGGCAGCGTCTTGCCGTGCTCCTCGGTGATCAGCGCGGCCAGCTCGTCGGTATTGTCGCGGATCAGCGCCTGGAGCTTGAGCATGATGCGCATGCGCTTGGCCAGCGGCACCTTGCGCCACTCCTTGAAGGCCGCCTTGGCACTGGCCACGGCACGCTCCACTTCATCGGCAGTGCAGAACGGCACCCGGGCGACCACTTCCTGGTTGGCCGGGTTGACCACGTCGCGCCAGTCCCCGCTCTGGGACGGGACGGCCTGGCCGTCGATGTACATGGGAATTTCGCGAACGGACATGGTGGCATGCTCCTCTTCTCGAGACGATCTTGAGTTTGTTGTGGCGACACGGCGTGCGATTAGACTTTATGTGTATAAAAACACGAAGTGAGTTAACATCGAGTCTATCCAGACGTCGGATGGCGTGACAACGGGCACTCAGGCACATTGCTTGTGCGCTCACGCACAGCACGCTCGGGAGCCGCCCCATGCTCGACTGGCAGGACATCCACATTTTCCTCGAGGTGGCGCGCAGCCAGCGCCTGACCGATGCCGCCCGCCGCCTGGGACTCGACCACTCGACGCTTTCCCGACGTACGCGTCGCTTCGAACGGCAGCTCAACACCCAGCTCTTCGAGCGTAGCACCCACGGCTATCAGCTGACCGAAGCCGGTCAGCAGTTGCTCGCCCATGCCGAAGAAATGGCCCGCCATGCCTTCGAGGCCAGCGAGAACCTCACCGACAAGAATCACCAGATCAGCGGCCAGATTCGGCTGGGGGTGACCGAGGGTTTCGGCACCTGGGTGATCGCCCCGCTGCTCTCGGCCTTCTGCGAGCGACACCCCGGCATCACCCTGGACCTGCTCGCCCTGCCGCGGGTGGTCAACCTGAGCCGCCACGAAGCGGATCTGGCCATCACCGTCGAGCGCCCGGCAAGCCCCGGTCTGGTAATCTCGCGGCTGTGCGACTATCGCCTGCGTCTCTACGCCAGTCACGACTATCTCGCTCGCCACGGCGTTCCCGAAGACGTGTCTCAACTGAGCCGTCACCGGCTGATCGGCTACGTCGACGACCTGATCTTCAGCGAACAGCTGAATTACCTCGATCCATTGCTCGACCCGGCGGTGGTCGGCCACCCTGGCCCGCATTTCGCCATGCGCAGCACCAGCGTGACCACCCAGCACGCCGCCTGCCTGCACGGTGCAGGGCTGGCGGTACTGCCCTGTTTCATGGCCACCCCCACGGCTTCGCTGGTCAACGTGCTGTCCGGCGAGGTCGAAGTGGTGCGCCAGTTCTGGATCACCGCCCGTCAGGAGCAACGCCAGTTGGCCCGCGTTCGCCTGCTGTGGGACTTCCTGCGCGAAGCGCTGGAGATCAACCGTGGTTTCCTGATGGGCGAGGCCGAAACGCTGAGCCTGATCGCCCCCTCACCCTGAGCCACTGCAAGCCCCGGGCACGCCCGTTCGCATCAGCGATAAGTAATACCTATCGCAACCTTCATGAATACCGCATTGAGGCGGAGAGCCAGCGCGGGGTAACTTGTCGACAGGTAGACGAGATGCCGCGAGGCCTGACCAGCCGCCGTACCCCCACTTCGATCGACGGCAACAGAAGGCACGCTCGTTTATTGGCCAAAACGCCATATTTCGCAATGCAGCCTCAGAGGTTGTTTACAAAAGTCACGAGCGACGGCCAGGCAAGGCGAAATCAGCCGAAAAAGCGGAGTTTACTAGCTGATAAATGAGCATTTTGACCGGGCTCGCGCACGAGGTTGGTTTCAACGCAGCATGGCCTAGCGCAGTAATTTGTAGGCAACCTCTCAAAACCGGGAGAACACCATGAGCGAACAAAACACGGCAGGCAAATGCCCAGTAATGCACGGCGCCAACACCGCGGAAGGCAGCGACAACCTGGACTGGTGGCCGGAAGCCCTGAACCTGGACATCCTCCATCAGCATGACCGCAAGACCGACCCGATGGGCGAGGACTTCGACTACCGCCAGGAGGTCAAGAAGCTCGACTTCGAGGCGCTCAAGGAGGATCTCCACGCCCTGATGACCGACAGCCAGTCATGGTGGCCGGCCGACTGGGGCCACTACGGCGGCCTGATGATCCGCATGTCCTGGCATGCCGCCGGCACCTACCGTATCGCCGATGGCCGCGGCGGCGGCGGCACCGGCAACCAGCGCTTCGCGCCCATCAGCTCCTGGCCCGACAACGCCAGCCTCGACAAGGCACGCCGGCTGCTGTGGCCGATCAAGAAGAAGTACGGCAACAAGCTCAGCTGGGCCGACCTGATCATCCTGGCCGGTAACGTGGCCTATGAATCCATGGGCCTGAAGACCTTCGGCTTCTCCTTCGGTCGCGAAGACATCTGGCATCCCGAGAAGGACATCTACTGGGGCGCCGAGAAGGAGTGGCTGGCTCCTTCCGACGAGCGCTACGGCAACGTCGACAAACCCGACACCATGGAGAACCCGCTGGCCGCGGTGCAGATGGGGCTGATCTACGTCAACCCGGAAGGGGTGAACGGCAACCCCGACCCGCTCAAGACCGCCGAACAGGTGCGCGAAACCTTCGCCCGCATGGCGATGAACGACGAGGAGACCGCCGCCCTCACCGCCGGCGGCCACACCGTGGGCAAGTGCCACGGCAACGGCGATGCCGAGGCACTCGGTGCTGAGCCCGAGGCGGCCGACGTCGAGGAACAGGGCCTCGGCTGGTCCAACCCCAACATGCAGGGCAAGGCCTCCAGGGCGGTGACCTCCGGTATCGAAGGGGCCTGGACCAAGCACCCCACCCAGTTCGACTCGGGCTACTTCGATGCGCTGCTCGACCACGAGTGGGAGGTGCGCAAGAGCCCCGCCGGCGCCAACCAGTGGGAGCCGGTGGACATGAAGGAGGAGGACAAGCCGGTCGATGCCAGCGACCCCTCCATTCGTCACAATCCCATCATGACCGACGCCGACATGGCGATGAAGATGGACCCGACCTATCGGGAGTACATGGAGGCGTTCCGCAAGGATCCCGAGTACTTCCAGGATTGCTTCGCGCGGGCCTGGTTCAAGCTGATCCACCGCGATCTGGGGCCGAAGTCGCGCTACATCGGTCCGGACGTTCCGGACGAGGATCTGATCTGGCAGGACCCGGTACCGGCCGGCAGCACCGACTACTCCGTCGAGGCAGCCAAGCAGAAAATCGCCGAGAGCGACCTCTCCATCGGTGAGATGGTCAGCACAGCCTGGGACAGCGCGCGGACCTTCCGCGGCTCCGACATGCGCGGCGGCGCCAACGGCGCACGCATTCGCCTGGCCCCGCAGAAGGACTGGGAGGGCAACGAGCCGGAGCGTCTGGCCAAGGTGCTGAAGGTCTATGAGCAGATCGCCGCCGAAACCGGTGCCAGCGTGGCCGACATCATCGTGCTGGGCGGCAGCGTGGGCATCGAGCAGGCCGCCAGGGCCGCCGGCCACGACGTCCTCGTTCCCTTCTCGCCGGGGCGTGGCGACGCCAGCGACGAAATGACCGACGCCGCTTCCTTCGAGTACCTGGAGCCGCTGGCCGATGGCTTCCGCAACTGGCAGAAGAAGGAGTACGTGGTCAAGCCCGAGGAGATGCTGCTCGACCGCGCCCAGTTAATGGGGCTCACCGCTCCCGAGATGACCGTGCTGATCGGCGGCATGCGGATGCTGGGCACCAACCACGGTGGCACCAAGCACGGCGTGTTCACCGACCATGAAGGCCAACTGACCAACGACTTCTTCGTCAACCTGACCGACATGAACAACGCCTGGAAGCCGGCGGGCGACAATCGCTACGAGATTCGCGACCGCCAGAGCGACCAGGTGAAGTGGACCGCCACCCGCATCGACCTGGTGTTCGGTTCCAACTCTATCCTGCGCTCCTACGCCGAGGTGTACGCCCAGGACGACAACCAGGAGAAGTTCGTCAAGGACTTCGTCAAGGCCTGGACCAAGGTGATGAACGCCGACCGCTTCGACCTGGAAAAAGTGGCAGTGTCATAAGCCAAACGCCATGCCTGGCAGCATGGAAACGCCCGGGTGACTGGCACCCGGGCGTTTTTTCGTCTTCGGTTCCGCATAGAGAGGCGCTCGACGGCCTTGACGCCCTTCTGTGCTGCCATCTCCCCATCGGTTCGCTCAGCCTCCCCTGATCGCTCAGTGGCTGGTCACCCCCGGTACGTAAGTCCGCCTCTCGAGGAGCCCTAGCAGACTCGCCACCGTGGAGGTGAGCACCAGATAGATCAGCCCTGCCCAGAGAAAGACCAGGAAGAAGTCCAGGGTGCGCGAACCGATATCCGAGGCAATGGAAGTGATCTCCACCACGCCGATGGTATAGGCGATGGAGGTGAACTTGAGCTCGATGATCGCCTCGTTGGACCACTGCGGGATCACTCGGCGTAGCGCCTGAGGCAGCATGATATGGCGGATTGCCTGCCATTGGCTCATCCCGCATGCCCGTGCCGCCACCAGCTGTCCCTGGGGCACCGACAGCACCGAGCCGCGGAAGTACTCGGCCTGGTAGGCCGCACTATTGAGGGTGATCGCGATCACCGCCGCGGTGAAGGCGTCGAACACGATGCCTACGTGGGGCAGCCCCAGATAGATGAAGAACATCTGCACCAGCATTGGCGTGCCGCGAAACAGCTCCACGTAGACGGTGCTGATCCAGTAGAAGAGCCGATTCCCGTAGACCCTGGCCCAGCAAAGCACCAACCCCAGGAAAAAGCCCAGCGTGATGGCGATCACCCATAGCGAAAGCGTGACCGGTACACCCTTGAGAAGCTCAGGCAACCACTCGATGCCGAATTCGATGAAATCCCGCATGGCTCACCCGTGCTCCGCGATGACGTTGAGGAAGGCCCGGGTCCGCTCGTGGGTGGAGTCGTTGAACATGGCCTCCGGTGGCCCCTGCTCGACGATGACGCCGTTCTCCATGAAGATGATCTCATCGGCGGCCTGTCGAGCGAAGCTCATCTCGTGGGTGACCACCACCATGGTCATGCCCTCGATGGCCAGCTGCTGCATCACCCTCACCACCTCGCCGGTCAGCTCCGGGTCCAGCGCCGAGGTAGGCTCGTCGAACAGCAGCACGTCCGGGTCCATCGCCAAGGCCCGGGCAATGGAGACGCGCTGTTGCTGGCCACCGGAGAGCTCGGCTGGATAGGCGGCGGCCTTGTCACCCAGGCCGACCCGCTCCAGTTCACGATGCGCCCGCTGGGTAGCGGTATCCTTGTCCGTACCCTTGACCTTGATCTGGCAGATGCGCACGTTGTCGAGCACCGTCAGGTGAGAGAAGAGATTGAAGTCCTGAAAGACGAAACCCATCCGCGCCCGCATGGCGTCGATGTTGGAATCCAGCACCTCATCGCCGTTGAGATAGATGCGCCCGGCATCCGGCACCGTGAGGTGATTGATACAGCGCAGCAGAGTGCTCTTGCCGGAGCCAGAGGGACCGATCAGCACCTTGGTCTCACCCTTTTTCAGACTGAAGCCGATGCCTTTGAGCACCTCGAGGCCGTCGTAAGCCTTCTTTACATCCTGCACGTCCAGAATCAGATCGTCAGCCATTATCGGCGTTCCTCTCGCATCATTTTTCGAAGCCCGGCACGGCCAGCTTGCGTTCAAGGGCATACAGCAGGCTGTTGCCTGTCCGATTGAGGATGAAGTACAGCAGCGCCACCACGGCAAATACCGTCAACACGTTGCCCTGGGTACTGGTAATGATGTAATGCGCCTGGCGGGTCAGCTCGACCACCCCGATGACATAGGCCAGGGAGGTCTCCTTGATCTCCGAGGAGAACTCGTTGGTCCAGGGACCGATGGCATGCCGCGCCGCCTGGGGAAAGAGGATGTGGCGGATCGCCTTGACCTTGGACATACCCATGGCTCGGGCGGCCATCATCTGCCCGGCTGGCACCGACTGGAAGGCACTGCGGAATATCTGCGACTGGTAGGCCGCCGAACGTAGCCCCATGGCCAGTATGGCTGCGCCGAAGGCCGAGATGTCGATAACACCCGATATGCCATAGAAGAAGATGAACAGCATGATGATGATCGGCACCCCCCTGAACACCCGCTCGTAGAGGGTCAGTGGCCACTGTACCAGCCGGGTCCTGGGGCCATAGAGCTGCACCAGGCAGATAGCCATGCCCAGCACGAAGCCGATCGTCAACAGGGCGGCCAACAGCACGATGGCCACCCCCAGCCCCTTCAACAGAAAGGGGAAATCGCGTAGCAGTACGTCGTAGATATCCATGCCGACTTCCCTGACGTGACGGGCGCCCTCCCTGATGGAAGGGCGCCCATGTCACAGCGACTTATTCGTTACCCAGCTCGGGAAGACCGGCCACCGGTTTCTGGTAGGTGTCGACGAAATCCGGCATGTGGCCCGGAATCGCTGGGACAGCGACACCGGGGATGTACTCGTCGACGATCTCGCTCCACTCGCCGGACTCATAGATGGCCAGGATCCCCTGGTTGAGGTCGCCGAGGATCTCCTGGGGATCGTCCTTGGATACCGCCAGCGCCAGCGGTGCGCGGATGAATATCTTGCCCGCCATCTTCACCGGCTTGCCAGCATTGATGTACTCCTGGGCGGAGGTATCGTCGACGATGACCGAGGAGATACGGCCGATCGCCATGTCGTCCACGGCGGTGACGTAATTGTCGTACTTGGCCAGCTCGACGTCGATATCGCTGGAGTTCACCACGTTCTCTTCCATCCAAGCCTGCTGTGAAGAGCCGCCCTGAACGCCAATGCGGGCCCCGCAGCATACGGCGGTAAAGACGTTGAGGTCGGAGTCTTCGGGCACCAGCACCACATCGTTGGTTTCCCACCAGGGGATAGTGAAATCGATGTTTTCGCTACGCTCTTCGGTGACGGTGAGGCCGGTGGCGAGGATATCGATCTTCTCCGCCGCCAGTGCCGGAATCAGTGACGGGAAAGGCATGTCCTGAAACTCGATCTCGATACCGACCTCCTCGGCGATCGCCTCCATGGCGTCGATGGCGATGCCCTTGAATTCTCCCCCCTCCACATAGGCCCAGGGCGGGAAGGAGGCCTCAACACCAACCGTGTAGGGATCCTGTGCAGAGGCAGTCGTGGCCAGCCCACTGCCGATGATCAGGGTTCCCATCAGGGCGGCAGGCAGAAGCGATGCTTTTATTCCTTTCATGGCATTCTCGCGTATTGGTGAGTTTTATTATTCCGCCACGTCAATATGAGTGCGCCTTTTCACGGCTGTCAAATCGCCGAGGGTGCCATGGAGCCAGTTCGAGCCCCTCCAAAGGGAATGTCGCGTCGAGTACGGGCAGGAGCGACACCAGCCATTGCCATACCCATGGCCTGCAGAAACAGCCGCTCACCCGAGCTTCGTGAAGCGCACCGAACGTGGCGCGCAGAGCCGCCATCGTGACCCCGGCTCAAGTGCCGCAAAAAGTGCGCAACACCCGTTCGGCCGGCTCGGCCGGCCGGGCATGGGCCTCACGGCCGGACTGCTCGGAGAAAGGCGCGGCCAGTACCTCGCGCAGTGTTTCGAAGGGGCCGAAGTCGTCCTGCTCGGCGGCATCGATCACCGCCTGCACCTGGTGGTTGCGAGGAATATAGAGTGGATTCGCGGCTTCGAGCCGGGCGACGATCTCGTTCGCCGTTACCGCCTCGCTTGCCAGACGCTGGCGCCAGCGGGGCAACCAGCTTTCGATGCCCTCACCGTGCTCGAACAGTTCGAGCAGCCCAGAGGCATCCGACTCCACTGCCTCGGCCAGGCGGCGAAAGCTTAGGGTGAAATCGGCGCGGCCAGTCCGCAGCGCCTCGAGGAAGCCCTCGGCCAGCTCGCGGTCGCCCTCCTCTTGCGTTGCCAGACCCAGCTTGGCACGCATCACCGTCAGCCATTCGGCCTCATAGCGCGGTTCATACGCCTCGATAACCTGGGTGGCCTTGTCGATGGCCGCGTGCTGATCATCGTCGATCAGCGGAATCAGCGTCTCGGCGAAGCGCGCCAGGTTCCACTGGGCGATCCACGGCTGGTTGCGATAGGCATAGCGCCCCTCTTCATCGATGGAGCTGAACACCATGGTCGGCGAGTAGGCCTCCATGAACGCACAGGGGCCGTAGTCGATGGTCTCGCCAGCGATGCTGCTGTTGTCGGTGTTCATCACCCCGTGGATGAAGCCGAGCCCCATCCACTTGGCCACCAGCGACGCCTGGCGATTCGCCACGGCATCGAGCAGCGCCAGGTAGCACTCCCCCGCGGGTTCGGCGTCGGTCGACTCCAGCAAGCGTGGATAGTGGCGCTCGATGGCCATGTCGGCCAGGGTACGCACCGCTTCGACGTCGCCGCGGGCAGCAAAGTACTGGAAGGTCCCCACACGCAGGTGGCTGGCGGCCACCCGAGTCAACACCGCGCCGGGCTCCGGCACTCGGCGGAACACCCGCTCGCCGGTGGTCACCGCGGCCAGTGCCCGGGTGGTGGGCACGCCCAGCGCATGCATCGCCTCGCTGACCAGATACTCGCGCAGCACCGGACCGAGCGGCGCACGACCGTCGGCCCCCCGCGAGAAGGGGGTCATTCCCGCCCCCTTGAGCTGGATGTCGCGCAGCCGACCCTCACGGTCGGTCAGCTCGCCGAGCAGCACCGCCCGGCCGTCGCCCAGCCGCGGGTTGAAGTGGCCGAACTGATGGCCGGCATAGGCCTGGGCAATGGGCTCGGCGCCGCGCGGCACCACGTTGCCGGAAAGCCACGCCGCCGCCTCCTCGACATCGAAGCGGCCCAGGTCGAAACCCAGTTCTTCGGCCAGCGGCCGGTTGAAGGCCACCAGCTGCGGTTCGGGCACCGGTACGGGCTCGAAGCGCAGGAAGAAACGTTCGGGCAAGCGGGCATAACGCAAGGTGAACTCGGGAAACATGGCGACTCCGATCGGCGGCCAACACAGCCAATGAGTGAATACCCGAGTATAACGGTCAGGATTGGAGTCTTCGAGCCGGTATTGCCGTTCCGTTCACGTCCCTTGGCGAAAGCTCTTCCCATATCAGCTCGGCCAGGCGTCGGGCCGGTTCGGTGGGTCGCCGCGCAGCACGGTGCAGGGCCAGCTCCACGGCGGGCAGTTCCGGCAGGCCGCTGGTGTCGTCCAGCACGCGCAGTTGGGGGCCGAGCATGCTGCGCGTGACCACCACGATGGCCAGCCCCGCCTGTACCACCGGCGCCAGCCCGGCCATGGATTGGCTGGTGTACGCCACCCGCCAGTCCCGCCCCGCCGCGGCCAGAGCCTGCTCCGCCACCTCGCGGAACAGGTCGGCTCCCGGCGAATAGAGCGCCAGTGGCAGCGGGTCCGAGAGCGAGGGCTGGCGTTCCAGGCCCACGGCCCAGGCCAGCGGCTCGCGACGGATCACCTCGCCACCCGGTGAGCGCCGCTGACGCGTCACTAGCGCCATGTCCAGCTCGTCGGCCCGCACCCGCTCGACGAGATCGGCGCTGGTGCCGCAGTTCACCTGCAGTCCCACGTCGGGATAGAGCTGATGGAAGTAGGTGAACACCGAGGTGAGCAGCGGCGCATAGTCCTCGGGGATGCCTAGATTCAACTCACCGGTAATCCGGCGCGTACGCATGTCGGCCAGCGCTTCGTCATTGAGCGCCAGCAGCCGGCGCGCATGCCCCAGCAGCCGCTCGCCCTCGGCTGTGAAACGAATGCGCCGCCCCTCCCGCTCGTGCAGGGAAACGTCCAGCACGCTCTCCAGGCGGCCGAGCTGCATGCTCACGGTGGACTGGGTATAGGCCAGGCGGCGTGCCGCCGCCGTCACGCTGCCGGTGTCGGCCACGGCAACCAGGGTACGCAGCAGGCCAAGGTCGAGGGTCGGGGCACGCATGAATACATCACCATCATTGATCAATAACATCAAAAACGATCGTTATCGTGATGATTATGGACCGGCTAGCATGGCGATGCCATCCCCAAGACACAGGAGGTCACCACCATGCAGCTGCAGACTCCACGGCTCACTCGAACCACCTGGCATGGCCCCGGCGCGGCCGGGCTGGCGGTCGTGCTATGGGCCTTGGTGCCGCTGCTGGTGGCCGCTGCCGGAAGCGTTCCTCCCCTGAGGCTCTCGGCACTGGCGTTGCTGGCCGGCGCACTGGGCACCCTGCCCATGGCACAGCGCCGGCGGCGGAATGAGCCGCCCCTGGCGAAGCACCATGGCGTGGCGGTGTACGGAGGGGTTTCGCTACTAGTGGCCGGTGCCGTGGGCGCCTGCTTCGCCAGCCTCTCCTTGGCACCGGCAGCCGAGGCGGCACTGATCACCTACACTTGGCCGGTCCTCTTCCTGCTGGCAAGCCAGTGGCTGGCGCGGCGGCGTCTGTCGCCGGCCACGCTGGCCGGCGCCGGCCTGGCATTCTCGGGGGCTGCCCTGCTGGTGCTTCCTCAAGCCATGGCGGGCGGGTTCTCCGGCGCCTGGCACGGCTACCTGCTGGCGCTGACGGCAGCCCTCTGCTGGGCACTCTATTCGCTGGCCTGTCAGGTTCCCGGTTGGCGCCTCGGCGAGCGCATGCCGCACCTGCTGCTCATCGCCAGCGTGATTACCGGCAGCGCCAGCTTGCTGCTGGAAGGCGTCAGCGAGATGCCCTCGTCTCCGGCGTTGATGGTCATGGCGGCCCTGGGCCTGGGACCCTACGGCATCGCCATGCTGGCCTGGGACTACGCCCTGAAAGCGCCCAATGGCCGGCACCTGGGCAACCTGGCCCACGCCGTACCGGTACTCGCCACCCTCTTTCTGGTGCTGGCCGGCGTAACCGCCCCGGACTGGCGGCTGCCGGTGGCCGCACTGCTGGTGGTGGCGGGGAGCCTGGCGGCCAGCCGGTGACGGCCCTCAGCGCGAGATGAGCCACTCAGTCAGCCACGGCTGCCAGGCCAGCAGCACCAGGGTGGCCAGACTGGCCAGCAGGAACGGCAGCAGCGCGCGGAAGATACGCAAAGGTGGCGTTCCGGTCATCGACGAGGCGATGTAGAGCCCCGCCCCCACCGGTGGCGTCAGCAGGCCCAGCACCAGAGTCAGGCACACCACCACCCCGAACTGATAGGGGCTCACGCCGAACTGCTGCTCGGCGATGGGCAGCAGGATGGGCACCACCAGGATCAGCGCGGCGATGCCGTCGATGATCATGCCCACCAGCAGCAGCACGCCCACCAGCAGCAGCAGAAACAGGAACGGATCGGTGGTCAGTGCGGCGATTCCCGCTGCCGCGAGCTGCGGCAGGCGCTCGTAGGTCACCACCCAGCCGAACACGCCGGCGGCGGCGATGAGCATGATCACCAGCCCGGCGTTCATCGCCGTGCGCTGCAGCACCGCCGGCAGGCACGCCAGGCGCAGCTCGCCGTAGAGGAAGCGCCCCAGCAGCAGCGCGGCGAGCGAGGCCAGCGCCGCCGACTCGGTGGGCGTGGCCACTCCCAGCAGGATGCCGCCGATGATGATCAGCGGAATGCCGAGCGCCGGCAGCCCCATCACCAGCGCCCGACGCGCCTCGGAACGGCTCGGCCAGCGCCCCTTGGGATACTGCTGACGGATGCCCACCACGGCAATGGCCAGAAAGAAGGTCAGCCCCAGCAGCAGCCCCGGCAGAATGCCGGCGATGAACATCTCGGCGATCGGCACCTGGGCCATGACCCCGAACAGCACGAACAGCATCGAGGGTGGGATGATCGGCGAGAGCAGCCCGCCAGCGGCGGTGATCGCCGCGCTATAGGGGCGGTCGTAGCCCTCCGCCTCCATGGCCGGCACCATGGCCCGCGACATGATGGCGATCTGCGAGGCGGCCGAACCGACGATGGATGCCATCATCATGTTGGCCACCAGATTGATGTAGGCGAGCCCCCCGCGAAAGCCACCCACCAGCAGCCGCGCCAGGTCGATCAAGCGCCGCGTGACGCCGCCCTCGTTCATCAGCTCGCCGGCCAGCATGAACAGCGGGATCGCCAGCAGGCCGTAGCTCTCGATGGCAGAAAACAGCTGCTGGGGGTAGGACTCGAACAGCACCGTATTGTCCGACGCCTGGATGTACACCATGGCAGTGAGTCCCAACACCAGGGCGATGGGCACGCCCCCGAACAGCAGCAGGAAGAAAGCAGCGATGGTCATGGGCCAGTCCCCGGGGGAGTGGATGCCGTCTGGGGTTCGCGCAGCCTGCGCAGGGTCTTGCCCAGATTGACCAGGCCATGAAAGGTGAGCGAAAACGCGAACCACGGCACGATCAGCCACACCCAGAACTTGCGCACCCCCAGGGTCTGGGTGTTCTCGGCATAGATGAAGTTGAAGGTCTCACCCTGGAACGCCTGGAGATCGAAGCCCAGTTGGGCAAGAGTCAGCGGTTGGTACCAGCGCCAGCACAGCCACAGCAGCAGCACGGCGAAGAGCAGCACGGCGGCGTCGACGAAGACCTCGAGCCAGCGGCGTGCCGCATGGGGCAAGGCATCGGCTAGCAGCGTCACGGCAATGCCCTGGCGACGCTTGAGCACTGCTGCGGCGATCAGGAAGGTCATCCAAATCATGGCGTAGATGGCCAGTTCGCTGACCCAATAGAGAGGGCTACCCGCAGCCCGGAAGGCCACGTTGAGCAGGATCAGCAGGGTGACCGCCGCAGCCAGGGCGGCAGCGGCGACCTCCTCCAGGCGAGCCAGACGATCGGAGAGACGCGACAGCATCGGCTCCCCTTACTGGCGCAGCCGCTCGGCTTCCTCGCGCAGCGCCTCGAGCATCGGCGCCTTCTCGGCCCAGATCGTCTCCCACTCGGCGATGGCCTCGGAGAAGAACTCGGCATCGGCCTCGACGATGTTCAGGTCGAGCTGGCGAATCTCCTCCTCCTGAGCGGCATCCATCTCCTGGAAACCGGTCAGCACGTTCTCCAGATGCTCCGACATGGCCGTCTCGATCAGCTCGCGATCCGACTCATCGAGCTCGCGCCACACGCGGCCGGATACCACGCCCACCATGGGAAACATCATGTGATTGGAGATCAGCAGGTTCTCGGCCTGCTCGTAGAATTTGAGGATCAGGATGGAATCGAAGTCCATGTCGATGGCGTCCACCTGGCCGTTGGCCAGGGCATCGTAGACCTCGAGCAACGGCATCGGCTCGGGAGCCGCACCGGTGGCCGTGTAGAAATCGCGGATCGGCTCGAAAGGGGTGATGCGCAAGCGCATGCCTTCGAGATCCTCGGCGCTCTCGATGGGCTCGCGGCTGAGCACCTGGCGCATGCCCACCATGCCATAACCCATCCCCACCAGCCCCACGCCCTGGGGCATCAGTTCGAGCAGTTCGCCGGCGGTGTCGGAGCGCAGCAGTGCCGCGGCATGGTCGACGTCATCGACCAGGTAAGGGGCGTAGAGCGCACCGAAATCGGGAATGCGGTTGGAAATCTCGGCGATGGTCAGAAACGCCATGTCCAGCGCGCCGGTCTGCAGTTGCTGGACCATCTGCGCCTCGTTGCCCAGCTGTTGTGCCGGAAAAACGCTGACGCTGTGCTCGCCTTCGGAACGCTCGGCGAGCGTCTCGGCGAAGGCCTCAGCCTCGGTGGACCACAGGTGCTGCGGCGGAGTGATCAGCCCCAGCCGGAAGTCCCGCGCCTGGGCGGAGAGCGAGGAAGCGGCCAGGGCGGAAGCGGCCACGGCCAGGGTCAACGTCTTGATGCGGTTCATGGCAGGGATCCCTTGTCAGTCCAGCATGGCGGGCCGAGCCCGCGCTTGTTCGTTATCGAATCCCAGAGCGTACCGCAAGCCAGGCGTTGATGGCACCTGCTGCACCGGCGCCATAGCCTACGCTGCCTCTTCGCCCTGCCGGCCTTGGCGCAGGCAGGAGGGAGAAGCAACGAGTCGTGGCGGAACCGCGGAAAGCCGACAGCGCCGGGCCCCTCGCGGGCCCGGCACGCACGGGGTCACTCGAAGCTGGTACAGACGGGCGCTTGCTCGGCAGGATCGTGGGCCACAGTGAGGTTCACTGCCTCACTGATATCGGTCAGCGCCACGCGCCACTGGTGGTCGACGCTCACCGGATCGCAGCTACCCTCGCTGCCCTCGCCGAAGTTGGAATCGATCCAGTAGTGCACATCGTAGAGCTTACCCTCCTCGAGAACGCCCTCGAAGCTGACGGAGAACGCCGGATCTTCTGTCTGCTCCACGGTGGTGGATTCGGTGGCCACCACCTCGCCCGCCGTGACGTCATACACCGCCACCTCGACCGTCTGGCCGCCGTGGGGCGTATTGAAGGTGCCATCACCGGCGAAGGTCAGGTCGTGGTCCTCGTCGGCCAGTGCAGGGGCCGCCGCAGCCAACAGCGCGACAGGCAGCAGGTACAGCATTCCATGCCCAAAGTGAGTCAGCTGCTTCATGACATACCTCCTGTATGCGTTCCGATGAATGCAAAGGCCATGCAGGCCTGTATCTCAGCATAGTTCATCACTTCGCGGCCACTCTACTCCTCACCCCTCCTGCCGTTCCCCGAAACCCTGGTTGAGCTGCCCGAACGGCACATGCACCGACGGCAGGATGTCGCTGATCGCCGATAGGCCGCCTCGCCCTGCTCACGAAACACCCGACCGGATTCGGCCAGATCGAAGAGCGCGCTGGATGCCAGCCCGATGTCCAGGTGTTCACTCACGTCGTATGGCATTCGCGCCCTTGCTGCCCAGCGAAGAACCGTACCGCTCCGACCATGGCCGAACCGTGCCGGCCAGGCAAGTACGCCGGGCGCTGGCAGGTCACTCCAGCATCAGCCTACACGGCCCCTCGAACCACCGAGACATTGAGAATCATTATTACCATTGGTAGTGTTCGTCTCTCCCAACAGGAGTTCCATGTCATGGCCGGACGCAGCAGCTATCGCCTCTTCGATATCACCCTGGCACGGCGCACCCAGGTCGGCGCGTCGCTGGTCAGATTCACCTTCACCGGTCCGGACGTCGGCCAAATGGCCACCCATGCGCCCGACCAACGCATCAAGCTCTTCTTCCCCACGGCCGACGGCGATCTCGAGAGACTCTTCGAGATCGCCAAGCTGAAAGAGCACGACTGGTACGGCGCCTATCGCGCCCTGCCCGAGCAGGAGCGACCGCCGATGCGCACCTACACCATTCGCGCCCTGCGCCCGAAGCAAGGCGAAGTCGACGTGGAATTCGTGCTGCACGGCGACACCGGGCCCGCCTCGCGCTGGGCGCTGCGCGCCCGCCCCGGCGACCGCCTGGCCATGACCGCCCCCGTCGCCAATGCCGAAGGCCCGGCGCAGGGCTTTGAGTGGAAGCCACCGCGCGACGTGCGGCGGGTGCTCATCGTCGCCGACGAAACCGCCCTGCCGGCTGCGGCAGGCATACTGGAGAGCCTGGCATCGCGCTCCCGGCGCCCCAGGGTCGAGGCCCTGGTCGAGGTTCCACTCGATGCCGACATCCAGCCGCTGGCGCACGACGCCAAGCTGCACTGGCTACCGCGCGAAGCGGAACCGGGGTGCAACCACGGCGAGCGCTTGCTACGGGCCGTGCAGGACATCGATCTCAGCGACGAGATCCGCGCCCTGGGCGGCACCCCCGAAACCGCGGACGCCCCCGACGAACTCGACGACGAGCGCCCCTTCTGGGAGGCGGCGACACTCGATGACACCGCACCCTTCTATGCCTGGATCGCCGCGGAATCCAAGGTGGCGATGGCCATCCGCCGCTACCTGGTCAACGAGTGCGGCCTGCCCAAGCGCTACGTCACCAGCATGGGCTACTGGCGCCAGGGCAAGGCCATCGGTTGAACGTCCGCTAGTGGCGGCTGCGCTGAAATATCAGCCCGCGAGGTCCCGAGCCAGCGATTCGACATGGACGAAGGCCTCCCGGCCCCCGGCGATTGCCCATGCCATCTCGGAATCGGTCAGCGGTATCGCATCCAGATACCCAGTGAACGTCCGCCAGTGCAGGCCCCGTCCCTTGCTGCTGGGTGCCAGGTGGCGAGCACCGAAGGATTCGGACATTCCCAGCGCGACGGCGCTCTTGAGCAAGAAGGCAGCACCGAGACTGGAACCTTCGTTGACGTACAGCCAGCCCAGAGCGGCTGCAGGGCTCGCGGGCACCAACGGCAGGCACTGCCGGTCCAGTGCCGCCAGATCGATGCCGAGATCCTCACAGTCGCGCCGAGCATCGAAGTAACGGCAACGCTCCGACAGGTCGGGGATCCACTCAACCAGGGCTACATCGCGATAGAGCCCCATCATGTGGCGCTGAAAGAGATACTGGACCGTCAGCCACCTGATATAGCCTGTACAGCTCTCGAAGGGACGCAACGCCATCATCGTGCGCTCGACGCTTTCATGCTGCGGCCGTGTGGCAAGTTTCAGCCGCTTGCTCAACGGTTGGGTGGCAATGTGGCCTTGGGAATCGAGGGGGTCCATCGTCATACCTGCTCGTTGGGTGATGTCATGATGCCTCATCTGACGGCAGACGCCGAGGCCAGCCACTTTCTGGCCTCCGGGCGAAATTCCGGCCACGCTAGACGGTGACGAGCCCGCACCGGAGATCAGTCATGCCGACCACCGTCCGCTACTACTACACCCACGTTTCGCCGTGGAGCTACCTGGGTCATGCCCGCCTCGACGCTGGCGCCGCCCGGCACGGCGCCAGCGTCGACTACGTGCCTATCACGCTGAGCGCCATCTTTCCCAAGACCGGCGGCGTGCCGCTGCCCAAGCGCTCCCCCGAACGCCAGGCCTATCGTCTGGTGGAGCTGCGGCGGTGGGCCCCGCGCCTCGGCGTCCCCCTCAACGCGGAGCCCAGGCACTTCCCCACCGATGACCGCCCCGCGGCTCGCCTGGCGCTCACCGCCAAGGCCCACGACCACGACATCGCCGCGCTGTCGCTGGCTCTGATGCGCGCCTGCTGGGCCGAGGAGCGCGACATCGCCGACCCCGCCACCCTGGTGGAGATCGCCACCGCCTGCGGGCTGGACGGACAGAGCCTGCTCGAGGAAGCGGATGGCGACGCCGGCCAGCAACGCCTCGATGCCGCCTGCCAGGCCGCCCTGGACGACGGCTGCTTCGGTGCGCCCTGGTACGTGGTCGACGGCGAACCCTTCTGGGGGCAGGATCGCCTGGACATGGTGGAAGAGGCGCTGCACACGCCTTGACCAACGAGAACGCACCGATCGCCGCAGCGCAGGGCTTTCATCGCCACGCCGGGGAAGCCGGCGAGGCGCTGACTCTGTCGTATCGCCCGCCCTACGCCTGGGCGGCCCTGCGCGACTTCCTCGCCGGCCGGGCCATCGACGGCCTGGAGTGGGTCGGCGAGGCGCACTATGGGCGTACCTTCCACTGGGGACGAACCCGCGGCCACTTCACCGCCGAGCATCGTCCCGAGCATCACGACTTCCGGGTAAGGCTCGCCCTGGATGACCCGAGTGCCCAGGCCCCGGTGGTACGCCGCATCCGCCGCCTGCTCGACCTGGACGCCGACACCGCGACCATCCAGGCCCACCTCGCTCGAGCCGTGCCCACGCTGGCGCTGACCGAGGGGTTGAGGCTGCCCGGCACCTGGAATCCCTTCGAAGCCGGCGTGCGCGCCATCCTCGGCCAGCAGATCTCGGTCACCGCGGCGCGACGCCTCGTCGAGACGCTGGTGACGAACCTGGGCGAGCCGCTGGACGACCGGCGGTGCTTTCCTGCGCCCGAGGCCATCGCCGCGAGCGACCTGGACTTCCTCGGCATGCCCGGGTCGCGCCGTGCCACCCTGCGCCGTTTCGCGGCCTGGTATGCTGCGGGAGAGGCCGGCGACGAACCGCTCGCCTGGACGACGCTCAAGGGCATCGGGCCCTGGACGGCGCGCTACGCCGCCCTGCGCGGCACCGGCCACCCCGACATCTGGCTGGCCGGCGATGCCGCGGTGCGTCGCGCCCTGCCGCACCTGGGTGAAACCGACCCGGCCGCGGCCGCCCCCTGGCGCAGCTACCTGACCCTGCAACTCTGGTGTCACGACACGCTGTCAAGAACCTAGTGTCACGAACCACGGAGCCACTACCATGACCACCGAGGCCTCGCCGCACGACGCTCTGGACTACTACCGCCCTCCTCATGCCGATGCGCTGGGCCTGATCCGAGTCCGCGCCGATGACGAGGGCATCACCGAGGTCGAATTCGTCGCCGCCGAGGACGAAGCCGCCCGCCCGAGCGCGCTCACGGCGCAAGCCAGACAGCAGCTCGAGGAGTACTTCTCCGGCACCCGCCAGGCCTTCGACCTGCCGCTCGCCCCGCGGGGCACCGACTTCCAGCGCCGGGTTTGGGATGCGCTGGCCACCATCCCCTTCGGCGAGACCCGCAGCTACGCCGAGATCGCCGAGCAGCTGCGCTGCAAGGGCGGCCAGCGCGCCGTCGGGGCGGCCAACGGCAAGAACCCCATCGCCATCGTGGTGCCCTGCCACCGGGTGATCGGCAGCGACGGGCGGCTGACCGGCTACGCCGGCGGCATCGGCCGCAAGCAGTGGCTGCTGGCCCACGAAGCGGGCGAAATACCGCTGCTGCTGGAGTGAGAAACGAGTGCCAGCCGTGTCGAATGCTGCGAAGCTAGGGACCGTCATTCCCCGGCAAGGAGCCGCATGATGAAGATCGTGATCCCCGACGACCATCAGGACTGCGTCCGTACCCTAGACGCCTTCGACAACTTGCTGGCTTTCCTCGACGGCCTCCCGGTGAAGAACCTGGCCGGCTGAGTCGCCCGGCCACGGCCCCAGCGCCGAAAGTGATAACATACCGCCATGAAAGTGCTCGTCGTCGAAGACAATCTCAACCTCGCCCGCTCGATCTCCTCCTTCCTGGAAGAGTCGGGCTTTCAGGTCGATGCCTGCAGCGACGGCGAGTCGGCGGAGCACCTGCTGCAGGCCTCCAACTTCGACCTGGTGCTGCTCGACCTCGGCCTGCCCAAGGTCGACGGCATCCACCTGCTGCGCCGCCTGCGCGGCCGGCAGGACCACACCCCGGTTCTGATCATCTCCGCCCGCGACGACCTCGATCAGCGCGTGCACGGCCTCGAGGTCGGCGCCGACGATTACCTGTGCAAGCCGTTCTCCCTGGTCGAAGTGGCGGCCCGCGCCAAAGCACTGGTGAGGCGCGCCAGGCAAGCCGGCAACGAGAGCCTGAAATGCGGCGCGCTAGAACTCCGACCCGACAGCCACGAGCTGCTGGTGAATGGCGAGCCGGTCATCCTGCATCGCCGCGAGCGCGAAGTGCTGGAATACCTGATGATCAATCAGGGCCGTCTGGTCAGCAAGGAGCAGATCATCGACCGCCTCTCCAGCCTCGACGACCCCATCACCCACAGTGCCGTCGAGACCTACGTCTCGCGCCTGCGCAAGAAGCTCGGCCCCCATGCCGCCCTGAAGACGGTGCGCGGCCTCGGCTACCTGCTCGATGGGTAGGGGCGCGCCATGATCTCCATTCGCACCCGCCTGCTGGTCTGGATCGGCCTGCCGTTCGTGCTGCTCGGCGTTGCCGCGCTCATCGTGGGCAACCTGCTGCTCTCCCGGCAGATCAACAGCACTTTCGATGCCATGCTGCTCAACGCCGCCGAGCGCGTCGAGAGGCGGGTCTACTCCGTCGATGGCGAGCTGCGCATCAACACCCACTACTTCAGCATCAGTACCCTGGGCAGCCGCGGCGAAGGCAAGATCTTCTACCGAATACGGGATGCCCAGGGCAAGATGCTGGCCGGCTTCCAGGGCCTGGAAGGCCCGCCAACGCCAGTGGAGGAGCCGGTCTTCTACGATACCCGCTACGCCGGCAACGCCTTGCGCGCCGTGGCCATCACCTTTCCCGTTCAGCGCTCGACCCAGCGCAGTACCATCGAGGTGATCGTCGCGGAATCGACCGAAACGCGTCAGGATCTGATCAACGACTTCCTGCTGACGCTGTCGGGCCTGGTGGCAGCTGGAGGACTCATCGCGGTGAGCATCGCCCTGCTCGCCATCTATCAGGGCCTGGCTCCCCTCAAGGCGATCAGCCGCTCGTTGCGGCGGCGCTCACCCAACGACCTGGAGCCCATCGAGGCCGAGGTTCCCCGCGAAGTCTCGGCGCTGGTGGCCAGCATCAACGGCCTGATGGCCCGAATGCGCCAGAGCATCCACAACACCCAGCAGTTCAACGCCGACGTTTCCCACCAGCTCCGCACCCCCGTCTCCGAGATTCGAGCGCTCGCCGAGCTCACCGGCCGGCAGTGCGAAGACGCCGCGGCACGCCGCAACCTGCAGGAAATCGAGCGCATCGCCGAAGGCGCCGGCTACACGGTGCAGCAACTGCTCACCCTCGCCAAGACCCGTCACGAACTGGTGGACACCGCCTCCCTGGCCCCGGTGGATCTCGGCGAGGTCTGCCGTGACGCCTGCACCGAGGCGATCGCGCGCATCTACCAACGCGGCCAGGAGCTCGAATTCCACGAACGCAGCGGCGGCTGCCGCATCATGGCCGATGCCATCATGCTGCGCTGGCTGATCCAGAACCTGATCGAGAACGCCAGCCAGCACGCCGGCGGCGGTCAGCCCTATTGCGGCACCATCCACGTGGCGGCGCTCCATCATGACGGCAAGCCCGCTCTGCGGGTCAGCGACGACGGGGTGGGCGTCTCGCCCGATGAGCTGCAGCACCTCACCGAGCGCTTCTACCGCGCCAGCCGCGAAACGCCGGGCAGCGGCCTGGGTCTGGCCATCGTCGACGAGGTCGCCAGAGCCCATGGTGCCGCTCTGGAACTCGCCAGCCCGCCGGGCAAGGGGCTGTCGGTCACGGTCACTTTTCCGGCGACCCCGGCCGCTGGCTGATTCGCTGCCCCAGGGAGATGATCAGGGGCCCCATCAGGATCAGCAAAAGCAGCCTCAGCACGTGATGCGAGACCACATAGACGGGATCGATGTCCAAGGCCACGGCGATGACCGCCATCTCACCCACCCCGCCCGGCAGCAGGGCCAGCATGGCTGCCGTGAAGGTGAGCTCCGTGAAGGCGCCGATCAGCCAGGCGAACGCCACCGCCATCGTCACCGCATAGGCACCGAACAGCACGCCGTAACGCCCCACGCTGACGATTCGCGACCAGGTCGTGTTGGCAAAGCGCGACCCCACCGAACTGCCCAGAACCAGGAAGGTCAGGATCAGCACGATATCGGGCATGACCACGCCATGGCCCAGGCTCGACATGACCGCTCCGACCAGGATGGGCCCCAGGAACTCGGGAATCGGCAGGCGCAGGAGCTTGCCCAGCCACCAGCAGGCGGGTGCCAGTACCAATAGCGAGAGATCCTGCCACGAGGCGCCATTGCCTTGCCCCACGACGATGTCGCCCGCCATGTAGCTGGCGAGCAAGGCTGCCGAGGCCACCACCATCACCAGGCGCATGGCGTGGGTGATGGCGATCCAGCGAATGTCCGCCCCCAGGCGCTCGGCCAGCACCACGGCTCCGTTCATGCTCCCCGGAAACGAACAGAACACCGCACTCAGGCGACTCATGCCGCTGCGCGAGAACAGCCAGGTGCCGCCGAGCAGCATCAGCACCATGTAGACCAGCATGGCCAATACGCTCGGGTACCACTCCACCAGATGCCACAGTTCGGAGAGGTCGATGCGATTGCCGATGAACAGGCCGAGCATGGCGATGGAACTGCGGTGCAGCCGTTTGTCGACCCCCGTTTTCACGCCCCACAGTGAGGCGGCCAACACCATGAACAGCGGCCCCAGCATCCAGGCGAGGGGCAACGACGCCAAGGCGGCGATGCCGCCCCCCACCACACCGATGGCCAGCGTGACGGCGGAACGCTGCCCCACCGGTCAGGCGCTCGCCCGCGGCTGACGGCGCGTGATCCGTTTGGCCAGGCGCTGACCGAACAGCGACAGCACCAGCAGCACCAGGATGACCAGCGTCATGGGGCGCTCCAGTACGTAGGCGATGTCGCCGCCGCTGATCTGATAGGAGTGCAGCAGCGACTTCTCCGCCATGGCCCCCAACAGCATGCCGATCACCATCGCCGGCACCGAATAGCCGTAGTGACGAAACAGCCAGCCCACCACCGAGAACACCAGCACCGTGGCCGGCCCCGTCATGTTGCCGGTCAACCCGAAGGAGCCCATCACCGCCAGCACCAGCACCGAGGGGATCAGGTAACGCATCGGCACCTTGACGATGTTGGCGAGCAGCGGAATGAACAGCAGCCCGATGACGACCAGCAGGAAGACCTGGGCGAAGTTGGCGAAGATGATGGCATAGACCACATCGGTCTGCTGGCGGATGAACTGCGGTCCCCCGGTGATGTTGTGCATGGCGAAGGCCGCCAGCATCACCGCCGTGGCCCCGCCGCCGGGAATGCCCAGGGCCAGCAGGGTCGCCATGGAGCCGGCCTCGGAGGTGCTGTTGGCCGACTCCGAGGCGACGACGCCCTTGGGGTTGCCCTTGCCGAACGAGTCGGGATCCTCGTCGCGGCGCTGGGTCTCGACGTAGGAGAGCAGGTTGGAAACCGACGACCCCACGCCCGGCACGGCCCCCACGAAGACGCCGATCAGCCCCCCCCGGATCAGCACCCAGGGATAGCTGACGGCCATCTTGAAGCCCTGGAAGATCTCCGAGATCCTCACCTTTCGCGCCGCTTCGGATTCGACGATGAAGCCCTTGTTGGCCAGCTTGAAGAGCTCCGAGGCGGCGAACATCCCCATCATCGCCGGAATCACCGGCACGCCGTCGAGCAGATAAGTCTGGCCCATGGTGCCGCGTGCCATGCCCAGTTCGTTGAAGCCGATGGTACCCACCAGCAGCCCGACGAAACCGGCCATCAACCCCTTCAAGACCTGTTCGCCCCGGAGGCTGGCGATCAGCGTCATGCCCCACAGGATGACCGCAAACATTTCCGCCGGCCCCAGCTTCAGGACCATGAACGACAGCGGCTGGATCATCACGAACAGGATCAGATACCCCATCAGGACGCCCAGCACCGACGACACCAGCGCCACGCCGAGCGCCTGGTTGTGCCGCCCCTGGCGGGCCATGGGATAGCCGTCGAACGCCGTGGCGATCGCCGACGACGTACCGGGAATGTTCATCAGAATGGCGGGGATGCCGCTACCGAACGAGCCCCCGGTGAAGATGGCGGTCAAGAAGAGCATCGCCTGCACGAAATCCATGTAGAGGGTCATTGGCAGGAAGATGGCCATCGACATGGAAATCTGCAGCCCCGGCGTCGCGCCGAAGATCAACCCGATGACGATGCCAGGCACGACCACCATCCAGGGCGAGAAACTCGAGAACAGCAGGGCCATCGCCTGCTCTACGGCGGCAAGATCGATCATGGTGTTACCCTCCTCAGCCCTGAAGGATCAGCATGTGCATGGGATACGGCAGCATCTGGGCGAAGAAGAACGCCACGCCGAAACCGAACGCCAGGCTGTAGCCCGCCAGAAGCGGCCACTTGCGCTCGCCCTTCAGCACCAGGAAGGCCGCGATGAACAGCACCGTGGCCACGTCGAAGCCGATCGTTTCCAGGGAGATGACATAGGCGGCGAACAGGCCCACCACGGGCAGAGTCCGATGCAGGGGTTCGGCCTCTTCCTCCAGTCGCTGGAGCAGGGTTCCCCGCTTCGCACGCAGCACCACTTCGAGGGCCACGATCGCCAGCACCACGAGGGAGAGCGGCAGAATGAGCAACAGATTCTGGACGGACGAGGAAACCCGGATGGCATCCATCAGATACCACAGGGTGAATACCGCCAGGGCCATGAGGATCGAGAGATCCCCATAGTCGCGTTTCTTGGCAGACATGGGACGACTCCAGGCGGCCCCGGTACACGACGGTACCGGGGCCGCACTTCGCTGAAGGGTTCGCTCAGAGCAGGTCGGCGTACTTCTTGAAGACTTCGAAGTTGGTCTTCATCAGCTCGTTGGAGCGCTCGGGACCGACCCATACGCCGCCGATGTCGTTGGAGGCGAGGTGCTCCTGGACGTCCTTGCGGGCCAGCGCATTCTGAATCGCCTCGGCGAGGACCTCATAGCGCTCGGGATACTGGCGCTCGGTCTCGGCGGTGACGGCAAAGCCGCGCATGGAACCCTGCAGAACGGGCACTTCCAGGTCGAGCGGCTCCAGCGCTTCGTTCACCGTGGGCACGTCCCACTGGTCGATGCGCTCGTCGTTGACGATGGCCAGCGGCGTGAGGAATTCGCGAATGCCCTCGCTGCCCTGGGCACTGATGGAGGTGAAATCGACCTGGCCGCCCGCCACGGCGGAGCGTGCTTCGCCACCGCTGTTGTAGGTCACCAGATTGAGGTTGTCCTGCGGGATGCCGGCTTCCTCGAGCAGCAGGCGCACCATCATGTGACCGGCCGAGCCCTGCACCACCGAGGCGCGCACTTCACCGGGATTCTCGCGAATGGCCTCGATCAGCGACGGCAGATCCTCGTAGCCGGTGTCCTCGTTGGCCGCGATGAGATCCAGGTCGAACCACTGCAGGTTGATGTAGGAGAAGTCGTCGATCTCGTACTCCGCCCCGCCATTCAGGATGGTGTTGGTCAGGTAGGGGGCGAAGGTGGAAGCGTAGACGGTATAGCCGTCGTCCGGCTGGGACAGGATGTAGTTCGCGGAAACCTGCGTGCCAGCGCCGGGGCGATTGGTCACCCGGACCGGCACTTCCAGCTCCTCGGAGAGGTAGTTGGACATGGCGCGGGTCATCCGGTCGGCACTGCCACCGGTACCGAAGCCGACGATCAGGTCGATCGGGCGGTCGGGATAGTCGGCCGCCGCCGGGGCACTCATGGCCAGCGAGGCCAGCATGGCCGTGGCACCGACCGCCAGGGATTTTCCGCCGAGTTTTGCAAATTGTTCGATCATGGCGTGACTCACCTCATGTTATCGCTTTCGTTGTCAGGCCGATGTGCCTGTCAGCGAGAACCTTAGAGGCCCAACCTGTCACCAACCTTGCATACTGCCAATTTCAGACCAAGGTCTAATAGCCTAGTAAAGATCATCGACCGCCGCGCCGCTGACCGCTCATCGAGCTGCCCGACTCTGGGCGCTCCACCTCGAAGCGGTCGGTGCAGCGCGCATAGTCGTTGCCGGCCATGCGCCCGATGGGCCGCAGCCCCTCGACGCTGACGTGGCGGCCGTCCCACAGAGCGTCGTCGACGTGGACCGACACCACCTCGGCGAGCACCAGGTTGCCGGCCAGCGGCCGGTCGCCGAAGCGGACGATCTCGCGCAGCCGGCAACCGAAAGCTACCGGCGCGCTCGCCACCCGCGGCACCGAGATCCCGGCCATCGCCGCCTTCTCAAGCCCGACATGAACGAATTCATCCTCGCCATGGTCCAGCCCGGCGCTGGAGGCGTTCATCTCCGCGACCAGCCCCTCGCCGCCGATGTGCACCACGCACTCCCCGACCTCCTCGAGGTTGCGGATGGTGTCCTTGGGGTTGGCGTCGCCGTCGAGCAGCGGCGAGAACCCCAGCACCGGCGGATTGACGCTGACCACGTTGAAGAACGAAAACGGCGCCAGGTTGGCGTTGCCCCGGGCGTCCAGGGTGGAAACCCAGGCGATGGGGCGCGGGCACACGCTGCCCGAAAGCAGACGGTAGATCTTGCCCGGGCTGAGCCCGTCTTCTTCCAGCAGGTAATCGCTCATGGCACACGTCTCCGATCATGGGGCGAAGGTTGGATGGTAGCCCATCTCGCCCTGCCCTGTGGCACCATGCCAACTAGACGCAGCCTGCGAAGGAATCGCCCATGCTCCCGGCCTCCCACGCCGCCCCCCTCGAACCCGGCTTCATGGTCATTCACGGCAACCGCCTGGAGGCCCTGCGCGGCCTGGCGGTGGAGTGGATGACTCGCCACCCGCTGGGGCCGCTGGAGAACGAGACGATACTGGTGCAGAGCAACGGCATCGGCCAGTGGCTGAAGCTGGCCCTGGCCGAGGACGCCGCCGACGGTGGCGCCGGCATCGCCGCCGCGCTGGACGTCACCCTACCGGCGCGCTTCCTGTGGCAGGCCTACCGCGCGGTGCTGGAGCAGGTAGAAGGCAGCGCCGAGGCGGTGCCCGCCACCTCGCCCTTCGACAAGACGCGCCTGGTGTGGCGGCTACTGCGCCTGCTGCCGGGCCTGATGGATGAGCCCGCCTTCGCGCCCCTGGCACGCTTCCTGGCGGACGACGCCGACCTGCGCCGCCACCACCAGCTCGCCGAGCGCCTGGCCGACCTGTTCGACCAGTACCAGGTCTACCGCGCCGACTGGCTGGACGCCTGGGCGGCGGGCGAGGACGTGGTGATCTCCGCCCGCGGCGAGGCCCGGCCGCTGGACGAGACCCAGCGCTGGCAGCCGGCCCTATGGCGGGCCATCTGCGACGACGTGGCTGCCACCCACGGGCCGGCCGGCATCGACGCCAGCCGCGCCCGGGTGCACCGGCGCTTTCTCGCCGCCGCCGAATCGCTCACGGCGGAGAATCGGCCCCGCGAACTGCCGCGTCGGGTGGTGGTGTTCGGCATCTCCTCGCTGCCCCAGCAGGCCCTCGAAGCGCTGGCCGCCATCGCCCGGGTCAGCCAGGTGTTGCTGTGCGTGCACAACCCCTGCGAGCACTACTGGGCCGACATCATCGAGCACAAGGAACTGCTGCGCGCCCAGCGCCGCCGTCAGCGACGCCGTGCCGGCATGCCCGAGCGCCTCGACGTACTGGGCGACGGCGACGGAGAAGAGGCGTTGCACCTGCACGCCCAGCCGCTGCTGGCCGCCTGGGGCAAGCAGGGCCGCGACTACCTGCGCCTGCTGGACGAGCACGACGACGCCGGCGCCTACCAGGGGCTGTTCGAGCGCGAGGCGCTGCGCATCGACCTCTTCGAACCCTGCGTGCCCGACGATGGCCCGGGCCTGCTGCTGCAGCAACTGCAGGACGACATCCGCGCGCTGCGCCCGCTAGCCGAGACCCGCGACACCTGGCCGGCGGTGGACCCGAGCCGCGACGACTCCATCGTCTTTCACGTCGCCCACGGGCCACAGCGCGAAGTGGAGATCCTCCACGACCAGCTGCTCGACGCCTTCAGCAAGGATTCGACGCTCCGGCCCCGGGACGTGATCGTCATGGTGCCGGACATCGACCACTACGCCCCGCACATCCAGGCGGTGTTCGGGCAATACCCCAGCGACGATGCGCGCCACATTCCCTTCACTCTCTCCGACCAGGCCGAGCGCCACCGCGCGGCGTTGCTGGTGGCCCTGGAAACGCTGCTGCGCCTGCCGGAGTTGCGCTTCGCGGTGAGCGACCTGCTCGACCTGCTGGAGGTGCCGGCGCTGCGTGGGCGCTTCGGGCTCGCCGAAGCGGACCTGCCGACGCTGGCCCGCTGGATCGAAGGTGCCGGCATTCGCTGGGGACTCGACGCCCGCCAGCGCGGCAGCCTCGACCTACCCGAGGGCATGGAGCAGAACACCTGGGCCTTCGGCCTGCGCCGACTGCTGCTCGGCTATGCGGTGGGCAACAGCGGCGGCGCCTGGCAGGGCATCGAGCCCTTCGACGACATCGGCGGCCTGGAGGCGAGCCTGGCCGGCCCCCTGGCGCAGTTGCTGGAGACCCTCGAAACCCAGTGGCAGCGGCTGCGCGAATCGCATGACGTGGACGACTGGGTGGCGATACTGCGCGAACTGCTGGAGGCCTGCTTCCAGGCCGACGACGCTGCCGACAGCCTGCTGCTCTCGCGTCTCGAGCAGGGCCTGCAGACGTTCCAGGAGAGCGCCCACGAGGCCGGCCTGACCCGCGAACTGCCGCTCTCCGTGGTCCGCGAGCACTGGCTTGCGCAGATCGACGAGCACAGCCTGTCGCAACGCTTCCTGGCCGGTGCGGTCAACTTCGCCACCCTGATGCCGATGCGTGCCATCCCCTTCCAGCGGGTCTGCCTGCTGGGCATGAACGACGGCGACTACCCGCGCAGCCAGCCGCCGTTGGACATCGACCTGATGCACGGCGACTACCGCCCCGGCGACCGCTCGCGCCGCGAGGACGACCGCTACCTGTTCCTCGAGGCGCTGCTTTCGGCGCGCCGCCAGCTCTACGTCAGTTGGGTGGGGCGCAGCATCGTCGACAACGCCGAGAAGCCGCCCTCGGTGCTGGTCGGCCAGCTGCGCGACCACCTCGCCGCCGGCTGGTCCACCGAAGACGACAGCGAGCTGCTCCCGGCACTGACCACCGAGCATCCGCTGCAACCGTTCAGCCGCGCCTATTTCCCCACAGAGGCGCAGCAGGCCGAGCGCGACGTCTCGACCCAGCGGCTGTTCACCTATGCCCATGAGTGGCACGACGTGCATCCAGCGGGTACGGAAGCGGGAATCGAAGTCCTGCAAAGCGTCACGGGCCCCCTCGCCGCTTTCGAGCAGGAAAATCCGCTCACCCTGGCCCAGTTAGGCAGTTTCCTGCGCGACCCCGCGAAAGCCTTCTTCAATACCCGCCTGAAGGTCTTCCTCGAACGCGAGGACATCACCAGCCTCGACCACGAACCCTTCACCCTCGACGGCCTGACCCACTGGCAACTGCAGGATGCCCTGATTCAGGCCCAGCGCCGCGCCATCGACGCGGGCGAGCCTCGCGAGCCGGCGCTGCACGACACCCTGGCCCGCCTGGAAGGCCAGGGAGTACTCGCCATGGGCGCCTTCGCCAGCCGCATGCGCGAAAGCCTCGCCGAGCCCATGGAAGCGCTGTTCGAGGCCTACCGAGAAGCGCTCGACGCCTGGCCCCATGCGGTAGAGGAGCCCGAGGCGGTGCGTCTCGACCTGCCCACTCGCCCCGCCCCGCCGTTGGAAGACTGGCTGGACCAGCTGCGCAGGGACGACGCCGGCCACCGCTGCCGCCTGCTGCTCTCCAGCAGCAGCCTGATCGGCCAGAGCCGCGGCCGGGGCCAGTACCGCTGGGCCCAACTGGTGCGCCCCTGGGTCGCCCACCTGGCCGGCAACCTCGCCGCGCCGCTGACCACCGAGCTGCTCTCCAAGGCCGGCCACGTCACCCTGCCGCCGCTGGAAGCGGAGACGGCACGAGAGCGGCTCGGCCACGTGATCGCTGCCTGGCAGGCCGGCATGCGCCAGCCGCTGCCACTGGCCTGCGACACCGCCTTCGCCTGGCTCGGCAAGGTCGACGAGCGCGACGGCTCGGTCGCCAACAATGGTCCCAACAGCGACGCCTGGCAGGCCGCCCGCAAGGCCTACGAAGGCGACGGCTTTTCCAGCGGCGAGGGCGGACGCAACGCCTATCTCGCCCGCCAATGGCCCGACTTCGCCGCCCTGATGGCCACCGCGTCGGACGATGGCGACGACTTCGCTGCGCTCGCCGAACGGCTGCTGGCGCCGCTCTATCTGGCGGTGAAAGGGAAAGGCAACCCGGGAGGTGGCCAATGAGCAGTCTGCAACGCAGTGATTCGTCCGCGCAGCCCGCACTCGACGCGGCGAGCGGAATGAAGCACAAGGCGCATGGCGCGCAAGAGGCGAGACATAACAAGGGGGTTAGGCGAGTCTATGAGCACCATGCAACGCAGTGATTCGTCCGCGCAGCCCGTCGAGCTGGATGCATTGACGTTTCCACTCCACGGCAGCCGCCTGATCGAAGCCAGCGCCGGCACTGGCAAGACCTTCACCATCGCCCTGCTCTACGTGCGCCTGGTGCTCGGCGCCCGCTCGACCGAGGACGAGACGGCCTTCTCACGCCCCCTGACGCCGCCGGAAATCCTAGTGGTGACCTTCACCAACGCCGCCACCCAGGAGCTACGCGAGCGCATCCGCACGCGTCTGGTGGAGGCGGCCGAGGTCTTCCTCCAGCCAGCTACTGAACATGCTGGAGGGGCGCCGGGGACAGCCCCGCCGGATGAGTTGGACCCACTGCTTGTCGCCCTTCGCGACCAATACGACCCAGCCAGTTGGCCCGCCTGCGCGCGGCGCTTGCAACTGGCCGCCGAGTGGATGGACGAAGCCGCCGTCTCCACCATCCACAGCTGGTGCTACCGCATGCTGCGCGAGCACGCCTTCGACAGCGGCAGCCTGTTCTCGCTGGAGCTGGAGACCGACCAGAGCGAACTCGAACAGGAAGTGGTGCGCGACTACTGGCGCAGCTTCTACTACCCGCTGGATGCCGAGGCGCTGGCCGAGATCACTCAGTACTGGGATGCCCCCACCGAGGGCCGGTGCCCGCTCTACGCCGCCGTGCGGCCGCTGCTGCCCCATAGCGAAGCGCTTCATAGAAATAGAGACGATGCCCTCGATCACGACACCCCGCCCCCCGCCGAGACCCTGGCCGCCGCCCGGGCCGAGCGCGACGCGCGCCTGGCCGAACTCAAGGCACCCTGGGCCGCCTGGCTCGACGAACTCGAACCGGCCCTGGAAGACGCCGCCCAGCGCAAGGCCTTCAAAGGGCAGAGCTTCAACGCCAAGAGTCGCGCCAACTGGCTGGGCGCACTGCGCGAGTGGGCCGAGGGCGAGGCGATTCGCCCGGCGCTGACCCCTACCGCCTGGAGACGCCTCACCCCCGAGGGCATGGCGGAGATCTGGAAGGAAGGCACGCCGCCCCTGCCGGAGGCCTGGCAGGCGCTGGCCGCCCTGCCCGAAGCGCTGGCCACCCTGCCCGAATCTCGCGCCGACCTGCTGATCCACGCCGTGCAATGGTGCCGGGCGCGCCTGGAGCGCGAGCAGGAGCGCCGCGCCGAGATGGGCCCCAACGACCTGCTCATCCATCTCGACCGGGCCCTGAACGGCCCCAGCGCCGAGGCCCTGGCCCAGCGCATTCGCCAGCAGTTCCCGGTGGCGCTGGTCGACGAATTCCAGGACACCGACCCGGTGCAGTACCGCATCTTCGACCGGGTCTACCGCCTGGCCGAGAATTCGCCGGAGACCGGCGTCTTCCTGATCGGCGACCCCAAGCAGGCGATCTACGCCTTCCGCGGCGCCGACATCCACACCTACCTGCAGGCGCGCCGCGACACTGCCGGCCGCCATGTCACCCTGGGCACCAACTACCGCTCCAGCGCCGCCATGGTCGCCGCGGTGAATCGCTGCTTCGCATTCGCCGAAGCCCACCCGACCGGCGCCTTCCTGTTCAAGGAAAGCGATGGCAGCAATCCCGTTCCTTTCACAGAAGTGAAAGCCAAAGGCAGACAAGACGCCCTGATCGTCGACGGCCAGCCCCAGCCGGCCATGACCCTCTGGCAATTGGAGGCCGACGATCTCCTCGGCAAGGGCGCCTACATGGGCGAGATGGCCGAGCGCTGCGCCTCGCGGATGGTCGCCCTGCTGGAGCGGGGCCAACTCGGTGAGGCGGGTTTCGATGACGGCGAGCACTTCCGGGCGCTGGCTCCCTCGGACATGGCGGTGCTGGTCAACGGCATCAACGAGGCCCGCGAGATCCGCCGCGCCCTGGCCCGGCGCGGGGTGAAGAGCGTCTACCTCTCCGACAAGGACAAGGTGTTCGCCTCGCCCATGGCCGGCGAGCTCGAGGCCTGGCTGCGCGCCTGCGCCGACCCCGAGGACGACCGGCTGCTGCGCGCAGCCCTGGCCACCCCCAGCCTGGGGCTGGATCTCGCCGACCTGGACCGCCTGCAGCAGGACGAGCTGGCCTGGGAAGCGCGGGTGCTGCAGTTCCGCGACTACCACCGGCTATGGCAGCGCCAGGGCGTGCTCCCGCTGGTGCGCCGGCTGATGAGCGACTTCGAGGTGCCCGGCCGGCTGCTGGCCACCGGGCCGGCGAGCGAAGGAGAAAGGTATCTCACCGATCTCCTGCATCTCGGCGAACTACTCCAGCACGCCAGCCAGGAGCTGGACGGCGAACACGCGCTGATCCGCTTCCTGGCCGAGGCCATCGCCGACCCCGACGACCAGGGCGAGGCCCACAAGCTGCGCCTGGAGAGCGACGCCGACCTGGTGCAGGTGATCACCATCCACAAGTCCAAGGGGCTGGAGTACCCGCTGGTGTTCCTGCCGTTCATCGGCAACCACCGCCCCACCAAACCCGACGACTCGCCGCTGCGCTGGCACGACACCGAAGGGCAACTGCGCCTGAGCCTCACCGCCGACGAGACGACGCTCGCCATCGCCGAGCGCGAGCGCCTGGGCGAGGACCTGCGCAAGCTCTACGTGGCGCTGACCCGCGCCCGCCACGCCACCTGGCTGGGCATCGCCCCGCTCAAGGGGCTGGAAGCCAGCGCCCTGGGCCAGCTGCTCAGCAACGGCGAGTCGCTGACGCCGGAGAATCTCGGTGACAAACTGACCGCTCTCAGAGGCAACGAGCCCGCCATCGCCATTCAACCGGCACCGCCGGCCACCGCCGAGCGCTTCTCCCCGGCGCAGGGCGACGGCGATCTGGGCGAGGCACGGCTGCCCAAACGCCCGGCCCGCGAGCAGTGGTGGATCGCCAGCTACTCGGCGCTGCGCATCGGCGGCACCCTGCTCGAACCGCAGGCCGCCCCAGCGAGCACTGACTCACTCCACAGCGCCCCGACCACGGCGCCCGAGAGCCCCGGTGAGAGCGAGATGCTTCCCGAACCCACCACGCCGCTGGAAGCCACCGCCTTCGAGGTGATGGACGAGCCCCGCGACGCCGCCACGGTTCTGCAACACTCGCCCCAGGTCCATAGCCTCCACCGCTTTCCAAGAGGCCCCGGGCCCGGCACTTTTCTCCACGGCCTGCTGGAATGGGCCGGCCAGCACGACTTCGCCCGGGCCGAAGAGGACGCCACCCAGCGCGAGGACATGCTCGCCCGCCGCACCCAACTGCGCGGCTGGACCGGCTGGCTGGAAACGCTCGACGGCTGGCTGGGCGGGCTGCTTTCCATCCCGCTGCCGCTGCCCGACGCCGACCCGATGCGGCTCAGCGAACTCACCGACTACCAGGTGGAGATGGAATTCTGGTTCGCCGCGCACGGTGTTTCGACTCAGGCGCTGGACGCCCCCGTAAGCGCTCACACACTCGCCGGCGCCCCGCGCCCGGCGCTGGATGCCGACACCCTCAACGGCATGCTCAAGGGCTTCATCGATCTGGTCTTCGAACACCGGGGGCGCTACTACGTGCTCGACTGGAAATCCAACCACCTGGGGCCGGACGACGACGCCTACACGCCCGACGCCATGCGCACCGCCATGGCCGAGAAGCGCTACGACCTGCAGGCCGCGCTCTACCTGCTGGCTCTGCACCGGTTGCTCGCCGCGCGCCTGCCGGACTACGACTACGACCGCCACATCGGCGGCTCGCTGACCGTCTTCCTGCGCGGCATCGGCCCCGCCACGCCCGGCGACGGCCGCGGCGTGCACACCGAACGCCCACCGCGCGAACTGATCGAAACGCTGGATGCACTCTTCCAGGGCCACGGGCCGACAGCGACCGCTCACTCCACGGACGCGGAGGCGCCGGCATGAAAGAGATGAACGACTTGTTCGACGACCTGCCCGAGCCGCCCGAGGCCCACCCCGCCCTGGAGGACACCGCAGCATTGCTCGCCCTGCTCGAGCGCTGGGTGGAACGCGGCTGGCTGCGCGCCCTGGACCGCGCCCTGGCGCTATTCCTGCAGCGCGAGGTGCCCGATGCCCCCGCACCGCTGCTGCTCGCCGCGGCGCTGGCCAGCCACCAGCTCGGCCGCGGCCATGTGTGTCTCGACCTGGCGGCGACCCTTGCCGCGCCCGATCTCGCCCTCTCGCTGCCGCCGGAGGGCGACGACCTCAGCGACCCGCCGCCGCGGCCCAGCGAGATACTCGGCGGCCTGCCCCTGGAGCGCTGGCAGCAAGCACTCGCTCACCCCGAACTGGTCGCCGATGCCGCCCGGGGCGCCCCCGGCCACACCCCGCTGGTGCGCGACGTCGCCACGCCCGGTCACCCACACCAAGGCCCCCGCCTCTACCTGCGCCGCTACTGGCAGTACGAGCAGGAGATCCGCAGCCGCATCGCCGCCCGGCTCGGCCGCACCGAAGCCGCGCCGGATGCAGCAACCCTGGCCACCGCCCTGGATGCCCTCTTCTCCTCCAACGTGGAGATCGACTGGCAGAAGGCCGCCTGCGCCCTGGCTGCCCGCTCGCCCTTCGCGGTGATCACCGGCGGCCCCGGCACCGGCAAGACCACCACCGTGGTCAAGCTGCTCGCCCTGCTCCAGGCCATGGCCCTGGGAAGCGATCACGCCCGCTCGCTGCGCATTCGCCTGGCCGCTCCCACCGGCAAGGCCGCCGCGCGCCTCAACGACTCCATTGCCGGGCAGGTCAAGGACCTCTCGCTGGTAGAACTGGCTAGCGCCGTGGGCCAACAGGGTGTGGATATCTCGACCCTGCGCAGCAGCATCCCCACGGAAGTCACGACGCTACATAGGCTGTTAGGCTCGCGCCCGGACACCCGCCACTTCCGCCACCACGCCGACAACCCCCTGGCGCTGGACGTGCTGGTGATCGACGAAGCCTCGATGGTGGACATCGAAATGATGGCCGCCGTGCTCGGCGCCCTGCCCAGCCGCGCGCGGCTGGTGCTGCTCGGCGACAAGGACCAGCTCGCCTCCGTAGAGGCCGGCGCCGTGCTCGGCGACCTGTGCCAGCGCGCCGAAAGCGGCCACTACACCCCTGCCACCTGCGACTGGCTGGAACGCGTGACTGGCACGCCGGTTCCCGAGCGGTCCGAGGACGCAGGCGGCCAGCCACTGGACCAGGCCATCGCCATGCTGCGGGTAAGCCACCGCTTCGATGCGCAAAGCGGCATCGGCCGGCTTGCCGAAGCGGTCAACCGCCCGCTTGGCCTCCAGAATCAGCAAGAGTCACAGAACGAGAAAGCGGCGCAGAAGGAGAAGAAACGCGCGGTGCGCGAGATATTCCACCAGGGTTACGCCGACATCGCCCGCCTAGCCCTGGCGGACGCCGACGACCCGGCGCTGGATCGCCTGGTGGTGAACGGCGACCCGGCCGGCTTCGCCAACAGCGGCGAAGGCCGAACCGACCGCCGCGGCGGGCCCATCGCGCCGCCGGTGGGCTACTGCCACTACCTGGAAATGCTGCGCAGCAAACGCCCCGACTCGAGCACCTTCGGCGACGGCGAAGCGCGCCAACCCTTCGACGACTGGGCCCGCGACGTGCTCGAAGCCCACGGCCGCTTTCAGCTGCTCTGCGCACTGAGAAAGGGCCCATGGGGCATCGAAGGCCTGAACCCACGCATCGGCCACGCCCTGCGCCGTGCCGGCTGGCTCCAGGCCAGCGACCTGGAGTTGGAACAGGGGTGGTTCGAAGGCCGCCCGGTGCTGGTCACCCGCAACGACTACGGCCTGGGTCTGATGAACGGCGACATCGGCATCGCCCTCGCCGTACCCGACGCCCGCCAGCCAGGCAAAAAACTACTGCGCATCGCCTTCCCCGCCTCCGATGGCAGCGGCAAGATCAAGTGGGTGCTACCCAGCCGCCTGCAGGCGGTGGAGACCGTGTTCGCCATGACGGTACACAAATCCCAGGGCTCGGAATTCACCCACACCGCCCTGCTGCTCCCCGACGCCCCCAATCCCATCCTCACCCGGGAACTGGTCTACACCGGCATCACCCGCGCCCGCGACTGGCTCACCGTGGTGGAAACCGGCCGCGGGATGCTGGATGAAGCGGTGACGAGGGAAGTGATGCGGGTTAGTGGGTTGGGGAGGTTGTAGAGTCAGTCGATACAACGGCATGATCATTTGAGTGATCTCCGCTCGCACCATGCACCGCAAAGAGAGGGCGGTTTATGAGCAAGCAAAAAAAGATTCCTGAGTTCAAGGCCGAAAAGAGGAACAATCCCTGACTGATCTCCCAAAACCTGGCCCTAACGGGTGAGCTCTGCTGTGCGCCGTGTGGTCGAGCCGAACCACAAGGGTTTGTCGACGACGAACTTCATCGAACGTTTCACCAGACCTTTGCCGGGGAAGAAACCGAGATCGAGCGACAACCGGATCACCGCCTGAGCCTCAAGATCGATGGTCTGCTCGAGCGGCACCAGGAAACCTTCGTAATCACCCGCCGGAGTCACATATCGCTCTCGAGTGATGGGCATGACTCGGTGCTGGTACTCACCCGTGTGTTCGACCTCTCGCGTCTCTATGTTAACGACCGTAGCCCTGCCAGAGGCGCTCCATGTCCTGTCGGGCACGATCCTGTTGGGTAGCAGTACCACGGGCGGCTCGTACTGCACGGTCTGACCTTGCGTGAGCACATCCAGACCGGTGAGCAGCACGCTGCCATCCCGGAGCTTGGATAGATGGAGGATGTTGTAGTCGCCAAATCGAACTTCCCAGCGGCCTTCACCGTCTGCTGAACTCAGTTCCATCACGACCTGCCGTCCCTCGCCGTCTCCGTCCACCACCTCGAACGTGCTTCCACTGGGGACCAGAGGGAAAAGCTCGGCAGCCTCAATTTCTTGAACCGTCGACGCTGGAGGCGCCGACGTATCCGCGAGGGTGGCCCCGGCGGTGCAGAGGCCGACGCCTATCAGTATCGCTCGCACGTAAGGCAGGTACATTGGTTCTCTCCTGGAGTGCGTGAACAAGGGCGGCGCAGCACTCGTGGCAGTGAAGCGACGTCAACGGAGAACCGCCGCCACGGGCGAGGGATTGTGGAAACCTCTCCTAGATTGTAGAAGACGTCCGCGTCGTGGTCCTCGGCGATCCAGAGGTATTAGTCGGTTTCGCCGGTGAGTAAAAGCATGGACGGCCTCATTGCCAAACACATGCTTTCCTGAAGCAGTTAGATCGAATCCTTCAGTCGGGTTATGCACTCACGCGTGTACCGGAGGCGTCTCCGCGTTCGCGTGCCTGAAGGAAACCAGACGCCGCCGTTCCTCGTCCCACAGGGCAAGCCGAGCGCACTCAAAGCTTTGCTTCAGCGTGAGACGACTGATCTCGCGAAGCTGCGGGAAATCCGTCAGCACCTCGGGCAACCGGTAGAACGGAATGCGGCTGGCGAGATGATGGACGTGGTGTACCCCGATATTCGCGGTGATCCAGCGCAACGGAGCCGGCAGATCATAGTAGGAGCTCCCATAGAGCGCCGCTTCGCGGAACGACCACTCCTCATCGTGCGCCCAGCGCGTATTCTCGAACTGGTGCTGAACATAGAACAGCCAGACGCCGATGGAAGAAGCCAGAACCGCGATCGGCAGGTGCACCAGAAGAAAGGTTCCCGCCCCCACCAGCGACATCATCGCAATGACGACCAGCACGATAGCCGCATTCGTACCCATGGTGCTCAGCCACGGCATCCATCCCACGCGCATGAATCCGACGGGTACGCGGTTCTCCAACATGAACAGGTAGACCGGACCCAGGCCGAACAGGATCAGCGGGTGGCGGTATAGCCGGTACCGCAGCCGCTGCGCCCGCGGCAGAGCCTGGTATTCACGCACGCTCAAGGTGTCGATGCTCCCCTCGTCAGCGCGCTCCAGATTACCGGAGTGCGCGTGATGAAGGGCGTGGGTGTGGCGCCAGAGGTCATAGGGCGTGAGTGTCAACACCCCCAGGACCCGTCCCACCCAGTCGTTGGCGCGCCGGGACGGAAAGAAAGAGCCGTGCCCGCAGTCATGCTGAATCATGAACAGCCGCACGAGAAATCCAGCGGCGGGTATCACCAGCAACAGGCCGAGCCAGTAGCCGGCGCTCACGCTTGCCCAGGTCAAAAACCAGAAAAGGCCGAACGGGATCACCGTAACGAGCAGTTCGAAGACGCTGCGGGCGAGGCGCGGTGCACGATAAGCGGACAGTGCTCGCTGTAACGCTCGGGGATCACCGGTTGTTTCTTGGTGCGGTACTTCTGGATCCATGTATGGACTCCGTAAGAGGCTCGACCTCCAACCTTCGGGTTCGCAACCCATCGCCGGCGTGCCGGTTTCTGACACAGAGCCATCATCCGGTACCGGGCACGATAGCTATAACCTTGTAAAACATACTGGCCCCATTCACGTTCATTGTATGTTTGATACCGCACACACTGAACCCGCGATGTCGCTACATCGTGCGGCCGGCCGGATCCGCTCCCCTGACGAACCTCGACGTCTATCCAGTCTCCGTGAGAGCGTTCCGGCTCCTCGGTCGCGCCGATTGGACAGGCAGCGTGAGACTCCAAAAGGCCGTTGGAGCCGGGGGTTTGATTGATCCGCCCGTAGTGCAGGCTCGGGGCGACGGCATCGCGCCGCCGGATGAACGCATCCTGCTGGTGGATGCCCCCGACAACACCGTGTCGAAGTCCATCGCCGTTCACTCGTGTGTTGAAGTCCAGGCCATTGACACCACTGGCCCGTTGATGGGGTCGGACCACGAAAACCAAGACGCGCGACGGGGCATTCACAGTCGATCGCGATCGTCCCGGTCTCCCCCGATTGCCTGGCGCGCAACAAGCCAGGGATGGACAAGCATTTTCCGCACGAAGACAACCGGTCTTAGCCCAGTTTGACCGCCTTTTCATAGAGCCCCGGAAAGCGCCCGCCGGGGTCGCATTCACGCTTGAGGGCCTCATAGACCAGGCGGTCGTAGTTCTGCCAGAACGTCGTCTCGTCGTAGGTACTGCGCGAGTACAGGCTCTTCTTGCCGCCGTGCTTCGCGACCAGTTCCTCGACCCGGGTGTTGTAGTGACCGTCGGGCTCGCTGGAGCGGACCATGTCCCAGAAACCGAAGTTGATGTACGGGGTATCGGTACACAGCTGGAACAACGAGAACCCGGCCTCGGGAACGACAAACGGGCAGATCCACACCGGGCGGATGCCGATTTCGGCCTCGAAATCTTCCAGAAACGCCGCGGCGTTGGCGATCGGGATGTCGACGTCCTGGATCACCGCCTCGGTGCGCGGCCGAATGGACTGGAGCAGGCTCAGCGGCCAGCGCCGGCTGGAGCGCATGATCTTCTGGTAAGTGACGCTCGACAGGCGCTTGCGTCCGAGAAGCAGCCGCACCGGCATGAGATGGGCGCCGACATTCCTGCTGCACCAGAACCAGTCGGTGTCCCAGCGCCAGAGGTAGTCGTGGATGCTCAGATAATCCTCGCGCTGCTCGCGCAGGCTCCGCCAGTACTGGTGGAGCCAGGTGTAGTCGCTGGCCTCGGTGCCCGCTGGCAGCGATTCGATGAAATGCGCGCGGGTCAGCACGAAATCGTCGGGGGCGAAGTACACGCCATCGAGAAAAGCGCAGGTCGGTTGCGCGCATTCCTCGCCGATCGCGGCGAACAGTTCTTCGGGCTCGCGGAAACGGGTGTGCTCGAGCCGGACATAAGGCTGCACCGGAATCAGGCGGAGGCGGACCCGCGTGGTGTAACCGAGGCTACCGTAGGAGTTCGGAAAGGCGTAAAACAGTTCCGGGCGCTGCTCGCGCGAACAGGTCAACACGCGGCCGTCGGCGACCAGGACGTCGAGCTCTTGCACCATGTCGTGCACTAGGCCGTAGCGGAACGCGCCCGACTCAATGCCGATCCCGGTGGTTGCGCCGCCGACCGTGATGCTCTTGAGTTCCGGCACAATGGCCGGGGCCAGGCCATGCGGCAGAGTTGCATCGACCAGGTCGGCATAGGCCGTCATGCCCTCGACCTCGGCGACGCAGGCCTCGACGTCGATCTCGATGACGTGGTTGAGCGATCCCACGTCGATCCCGGTCCGGCGGGCATTCTCGCGCGGCCTGAACAAGTTGCTGGTGGGCTTTCTAAGGCGTACCGGCCCGTCGGACTCGGCCAGCGCCGCGGCCATCGCCTCCACGCGGGCGCGGTGGGCGTCCCAGGCGGCTCTACTCATCGGACTGACACATAGCGCGGCAGATCGCCGTGGCTGAGCACGAGCTGCCAGAGATTCAGATGGCGCGCCCGAAAGGCGCCGGCACAGCTCAACAGGTAATAGCGCCACATCCGGTAGAAGCGCTCATCCAGCCCTTCGTTTTGTTGCAGATCCGGCCAGGCGGCGACGAAATTGTCGTACCAGCCCATCAGTGTGCGGTCGTAGTCCGGGCCGAAGTTGTGCCAGTCCTCGAGCACGAACAGACCTTCCTTGGCCCGGGTGAGCTGAGCCTCGGCCGGGATCACGCCGCCAGGGAAAATGTATTTCGCGATCCAGCGGTCGGTGCCGCCGTGGCTGATGTTGCCGCCGATGGTATGGACCAGCGCCAGGCCACCGGGCTTCAGGCGGGCCCGGGCCAGTTCGAAGAAGGCGCGAAAGTTCTTCGGCCCGACGTGCTCCATCAGGCCGACACTCAGGACACGGTCGTATTGCCGGGAATCATTGGCCGCCTCGCGGTAGTCCTGCTGCCGAACGTCGACCGGCAGGCCTTCGCAAAGCCCTCTCGCGTACTCCACCTGCTCGCTGCTGATGTTGTAGCTGGCCACCTCACATCCGTGCTCCGCGGCCAGAAACCGGGCCAGTTCGCCGAACCCTCCGCCCAGCTCGAGCACACGCATGCCCGGTTCCAGGTGCAGCTTGCGCGCAATGAGCTCCAGCTTCGCACGCTGGGCCTCATCCAGGTGCGCGTCGGCCCCGTCGGGGCCGTAATAGGCGCAGGTGTACTGCATGGTCGACCCGAGCATCGCCTCGTAGAGCCGGTTCGAAAGATCATAGTGCTGCACCGCGACCCGCCGCGAGCGCCATCGACTCTGCTCATTCCAGAGCCAGCTCAGCAATACCCGCCCGAGCATTGCCGGCGTGCGCACCTTGCGGTCCAAGCTGGCCCGGAGCATCCGGAAGAACAACTCGTCGAGCCGCTCGGTGTCCCACCAGCCGTCCATGTAGGCCTCCCCGGCGCCGAGCGTCCCCTCGGCCAGAACGCGCTGGTACAACCGCTCGTCGTAGACCTGGAGATCCCAGGGCCGCTCGCCGCCGACCTCGATGTCAGCACTGCTCAGCAGTTCCGTGACTTGTTGTCTTGCTGACATGCTCGTGCCTCTCGCAGGAATCGGATGGCCGGGTTCCGGCCACAATAACCGCACCACATTAGCCTTAATCAGAGCCAGACCCAAGTTCGCAACGTTCCATTCTCCTCCGGATCCGGACGTCCCCGGGAGTGGTGCAGATCAAGGGTGGTGAAGCCACCATGGGCCTTCGTTAAAGTTGCAGTCGCCGAACTCGCAACAACGAAGGAGAACCTCACCGCTCTTACACCACTGGACGGGGCACTGCCTGCCTATCGTTTCTGACAACCTAACGCAGGGATGACATCATGGCGAGCACGAGTCATTCGAACGCGCACCACGCCCCAGGTCGGGCGATAGCTTCAGGAAGCACCGTCCAGCGGGAGTAATCCAGCACTGGCGCGGCGCTATGGCATCACCAGAATGACCGCATATGAACCGCCCTGGATTTCCTGGAGTCCCGTTGGTTTGGGTCACGCTGCAAGAACGGCCCCCTGAAGTGGTTGATCGTACTGCGCTTCGATCGCCGCCGGCGGCGGAATGAATCAGTGTTTCCTTAACGCTATCTGTGAGTGGAAACGAGGATTTTCTTATTCCATTCTTTCCTTTTCCCCAAGACATCAGGAATGCTTCCTTATATCTTTCATGGCATGCGATCAAGTCATGAAACTTTGGCGTGGTATTTTTTGGGGAATAAACATAATAAATATTGTGTCCAGAATGCGGCTCAATGCTGATATAATGAAAAACCTTCGCCAGCTCAGGATAAGGTGCTGGCTCTCCTATAGCTGTTGCATAGCGCTTACCTGTTAAAGATTCCATTGCTTAGACAAAATATTATCGACGTAACATGCTTCAATATCTCTGCCAGCATCCCCAGCTCCACCAATCCTTTGTACAAACGTGTATTTATCATCTTGCCCCATCAATATACGACAGCAGTCTTCGACAAATCCCCATCCACCAGGACTCAAGAGAAGCATTGAAGATGAAGGCGGATATTTTTCTGTGTTGATTATTTATTGAATTTCAGCTCTCCTCCCTGACAGATGCAGCTCTTTTCTTGCAACTAACCAATAGTGGTATGGCAATCTTACTCTTTGCAACAGCAATTACAAATTAACAGTTATTGGCATCTAACTAGATTACGAATTTAGAAAATATAAAAGCACACCCACATTCTTATAACATCGGTGACCAAGAATTACTCAGAGCCAGAGTCAAGGAAAATTTCTGCTTTGGCTCACGGATTCAGGATCAAAAAAGTGGACATCATTTTCAGCTATTACCATCATCTCGCACACTACATAAAAAGGATGAACACGCAGGCTGTTTTTCCCGGCACGGCCGCTTTGGGTATGGCAGTCATTCCACTATCTCCTCATAGAACGCCAGTCTCCCCTTTATCTCCTCCATTCCCTCCAACGGTCGCTCATAACTCCACGCCACATCCTTGTGCTGGCCAAACGAGAAATACGAGGCGTCGCCCTTGAACGGGCAGTGGGTGACTGTTTCGGAGGGATTCAGCAGGTCCATCCGTACATCGCCGCGGGGAATGTACTGGCGCGGCGGATAGCCGCGTTCACGGAGCTCGATGGCGCGGGTGGTGTCGGCGAGCGGGGTGCCGTCGACGACGACGCGCACCTGGCGGTCGTGCGGGTGCAGGATGATGCGGGGCTCGGAGGAAGCCGGTGCCATGGTGCCATCCCTTGCGTACGGGTTGTGTCGTTATGCTGTCATTGGATTCAGCCTAGCACCGAAGGATGTTTTGCCCCATGCGTTGGATCAACGGAATGGCCGGGGCAGTACACTCAACGCGGTGGCCAATGGCCAGGCAAGCCGCATCGATGTGCCACACCATGGCTCCTGAAGACGCTAGGGTTCGAGGGAACCCTACCCCATGGCTCAGCGACCATGTCCCACGTCGACATCACCGTGATCTCCGATGCCATCTGCCCATGGTGTTTCATCGGCAAGCGCCACCTCGATCTCGCCCTGGCCGAACTGCCTGAGGAAGTCGGCGTATCGGTGGCCTGGCATCCCTTCGAGCTCAACCCCGGCATGCCCGCCGAGGGCCTGTCGCGGCGCGACTATCGCACCGCCAAGTTCGGCTCCTGGGAGCGCTCCCAGGCTCTCGACGCCCAGGTGGAGGCCGCTGCCGCCCAGGCCGGTCTCGAGATTCACCACGAACGCATGATGCGAACGCCCAACACCTTCGATGCCCACCGGCTGATCTGGCTCGCCGGGGAACATGGCGCCCAGTCGGCGGTGGTCGACGCGCTTTTTCGGTACTACTTCGTCGAAGGGCAGGACATCGGTGACAGCGCGGTACTGGCCAACGCCGCCCGAGACGGCGGGCTAGCGGATATCGACGTACCCGCCTTCCTGGCGAGCGACCAGGGCCGCAATGAGGTAATAGCCGCCCTCGACGAGGCGCAGCGACTGGGTGTGAGCGGTGTGCCCACCTTCATCATCGACGATGCAGTGGGTCTGGCGGGCGCCCAACCGCCCGAGGCACTGCGCCAGGCGATTCTCGAGACGAGATGAAACCTACATTTCCCCCTGACTCCCACTTCGATGACCTCGGCGCGCCCCGGCTGACGACACTGGGCGGTCTCAATGATCGACCACCTCGCCATGATCAGAGATAATCCCGCAATTCAGGAATCGGCGAGCTGGCTTCGCAGTGTAGAACCGCCATCACCCGAATCCCGTGGTGGTTCTCCAGCCGTTCTTGTTCCGGTTTGGACAACAGGCCATTTGTAACCACCACGGCTTTTTCCGCTACCCGCCCGCGGACTTCCTCTTCCAGTCGATTCACCAACTGCCGATATTCCGCCCGATGACGCTTCACGTAGGCAAGCTGCTCAAAAGCATGCGGGATATCACCGGCGCCCTTGAGTTCGACGAGCACGGCGGCATGGCGTTGATTGCCCTGCCAGAGAAAGAGTCCGTCGCACTTCGACTGGTTGTCGTGCAAAACGCAGCCATCGAGCACCACGGCGACAGTCCACTCCCCCGCCTTGGGCGTCAGGCGGACCTGCTTGCCCTGCTCACCGAGCGTCAGTTCCCCCTGGCACAGCGCCTGTGCGTTGCCCATCTTCCGACACACGCAGCCCTGATACTCGCCCAGATTCATGCCCCACGATGCTCCCACTCGATATCACGCATCTCGTCATAGAGGCGATTGATGGCATTGAAGTGGCTGAGCAGCTTGTCATCGAGCAGTCCCAGGTCGGCCGCCATCAGCGACTGGGCCTCGTCCGGCGTGATCAGATAGGCAGCGATCTCGTCAGGCGATAGCGGCAGTAACGCTCGGATGGCCTCACTGGTGATCTCGAGGCCATCGAGCTGGCTGCGTTTGAGGTGGTTGTTGAGCGCCTCGACGATAAAGGGGCTGTGGGTGGTGACGATGAACTGGGTATTGGGGAAGGTGGCCAGCAGGTCCCCCACCACCCGCTGCTGCCACTCGGGATGGAGATGTAGGTCGACTTCGTCGATCATCACCACCGCTTCCGCCGCCAGCGGATCGTCCAGGTGCGGGTTGGCCATGGCCATTCGCGAACTGAGGTCGATGACCAGCCCCAACAGGGTCTGATAGCCATCGCTGAGCTGAGCGATATTCAACCATTCGCCCTGCTGCTTCACCGCGAAGCGCAGCGGGTTGAGCTCGATATGCGGCTCGGAGAGGTCAGGGAATAGCCGCGTGATGGCACGGCGTACCGCGTCCAACTCCGGCAGTGTCACGTCAAAGCTCTTGCGCTGCTTCTGCAGCCGGTGCTCCTCGTTCTCCTTGTTGTAGAACCAAACGAAGGCCGACTTGAAGCGCGTATCGGCGTTCAGCGCATTGGCCAAGGCATCGAAGCGCTCGTGGGACTTGGGAAACCCCTTGCGGCTGAGAGGCAGGTCCAGCAGGGCGCGGCTGACGCCGTAATAGGCGAACACCGGAAGCTCGAAGGGCTCACCGGCCACCCAGGGGTCGATCACGGTACCGTCGAGATGCTGCTTGAGCGCCTTCACTCCCAGTCCCGGAGGGATATCACCGGCGGTCTTCTTGCTGTTGTCACGGCGTTGCAGCCGATCCCAGGCCGGCCCCTGAAGGGTTTCCAGGGTAATCCGCGTGTAGGGGGCCAGGTGGTTAGACCGCTGGTGAATATCGCCCCGTTTCTTGAAGGTTATGCCCGACACACCGGGCAGATAGGTGAGAATTTCACCGAGTCCGATGGCGATGCCATCCAGCAAGGTGGTCTTGCCACTGCCGTTGGCGCCCATCAGCAGGGTCAGGCGCGGCCCCAGCGTCATCGACAGCGATGGCTTGGCGCGAAAGTTCTCCAGTGTCAGGCGATTGAGCTTCATTCAGTGGCATTCCGCCAGTGAGGGTTCAAGATAGCAGTCTGGCATGTTAGCGAAGAGCGGTCGACTGTTCGGCCACCCGACAGTGCGTGCTGCGCTCACCGCCGGCAGCTCCTCGCTTGCCCTTGGCCAGAGTGATCGCTGCTGGCTCACCTTAAGTGCAGTTACCACCACCATTTGGGCGCAGGACGATGCGGGACTCGAAGGAAGCCGATACCGATGATCTATCGCTCGGAGCCTGGATGATCCGTCAGCCACTCCGGCGAATCGAGTCGGCTTCAGTGTCGGACTGCAGCGCCGAAAGCACGCTCCTGAAGCTTTCCAGGCCGGATTCCAGGTTCTCGATAATCTCTTCGGCGATGTCGTCGGGCTCGGGCAGGTTGTCCAGATCGCCCAGCGACTTATCGCGCAGCCAGAAAATGTCGAGGCTGGTCTTGTCGCGCTGGAAGATCGCTTCCCGGCTGTAGCGACGCCAGCGGCCTTCCGGGTTCTCCTCGCTCCAAGTCTCTTCGCGCCGGTGGCGTTCGCCCGGCCGGTAGCACTCGACGAACTCGCGCAGGTGCTCGTCGCTCAGCGGCTTCTTCTTCAGGGTGTGGTGAATGTTGGTGCGGTAGTCGTAGAACCAGACCGCGTCCGTCCAGGGTTCCGCGCGGCCGGGGCGGCCATCGAAGAAGAGCACGTTGGCCTTCACGCCGTGGGCGTAGAAGATGCCGGTGGGCAGGCGCAGGATGGTGTGCAGCTCGGTGGTTTCCATCAGCTTGCGGCGCACCGTCTCGCCCGCTCCGCCCTCGAACAGCACGTTGTCCGGCACCACCACGGCGGCCTGGCCGTTTTCCTTCAGCAACGTTTTGATGTGCTGGACGAAGTTGAGCTGCTTGTTGGAGGTGGTGGCCCAGAAGTCCTGGCGGTTGTATTCGAACTCTTCCCGCTCCTGCTCGCCGGCCTCGTTGGTGATGGTGAGCGTGCTCTTCTTGCCGAAGGGCGGATTGGCCAGCACGTAGTCGTGCCGCCGGGGATTCTCCGCCAGCAGCGCGTCGGTGGGCGAGATGGTGGGCTCATCGCCGATGTCGCCGATGTTGTGCAGGAAGAGGTTCATCAGGCACATCCGGCGGGCGCTGGGGACGATCTCGTTGCCGTAGAAGGTGTGGTGCTTGAGCGCCTGCTTCTCCTCGGCGGTCATCTCCGCCATGTGGTGGTCCTTGATGTAGTCGTAGGCCGCCAGGAAGAAGCCGCCGGTGCCGCAGGCCGGGTCGCAGATCGTCCGGCCCGGCCGGGGCTGCACGCATTCCACCATGGCGCGGATCAGCGGACGCGGGGTGAAGTACTGGCCGGCGCCGGACTTGGTGTCCTGGGCGTTGCGCTCCAGCAGGCCCTCGTACATGTCGCCCTTGGTCTCGGCGTCGAGCATCACCCAGGTCTCGGCATCGATCAGGTCGATCAGCCGCGCCAGCTTGGCCGGGTCCTGGATCTTGTTCTGCGCCTTGGTGAAGATCTGGCCCAGCATGCCCCGCTCCCGGCCCAGCTCGCGCAGCAGCTCGATGTAATGCCCCTCCAGCGCGGCGCCCTTGCGGGCCTTGAGGCTCTGCCAGTCGTACCGCTCGGGGATGCCCACGTCGCGATGCCAGGGCGGCCGGCCGTACTCGTCCGCCATCTTGAGGAAGATCAGGTAGGTGAGCTGTTCCAGGTAGTCGCCGTAGCTCACGCCGTCGTCGCGGAGCATGTGGCAGAAGTTCCAGACCTTGGAAATCAGGTTGTTGGCGTTCATTGGTTCGCTTCGCTGTTATCTTGTGAAGGGTTGCCGTCTTCGACGATCAGGTTCATCACCAGGCGCACCATCAGCTCCTTGGCCTTGGGGTCGCTCTCGGCGATCAGCAGGGTCAGGGCCGTCAGCCCCTGCTCGTTCAGGGTCAGGCGCATGCCTTCCTGGCGCAGATAGAGGAGGAAGAGGAAGGCGCCGGAGCGCTTGTTGCCGTCCGAGAAGGGGTGATTCTTGATGACGAAATACAGCAGGTGGGCGGCGCGTTCTTCGCGTGTCTTGTACAGCGCCTCGCCGAACATGCTCTGCTCCAGGTTGCCCAGGATCGAGGCCAGCCCGTCGCTCCGGTCGCGAGCGAACAACTCGCTGGCCTCGCCCCGGCCGCGCAGCTCACTGGCCAGGGCATCCAGGGCGCGACGGGCTTCTTCCACTCCCAGCACACCCTGGGCCGGCCGCGCCCCCGGGGGCACGCCGAGCGCACCTTCGTCGTAGTCCTGCAAGAGCCGCCAGGTTCGGGCGTAGCCGAGGATCAGGCTCACCACTTCCTGGCCCAGTTCCGATACCAGTTCCTGGCGGGTGAGCGTCTGGCCGAGCAGCTCCACGGCCTGCTCCAGCTCGGTGAGGCCCTGCTGGGCCAGGCGGTGCTCGTTGAGGCTGTAGCCCTGAGTCAGGTGCTCGCGGAGGACGCGGGTAGCCCACTGGCGGAAGCGGGTGGCGCGCCGGGAACTGACCCGGTAGCCCACGGAGATCACCGCATCGAGGTTGTAGTGCTTGAGCCGGCGGCGGACCTGGCGGCTGCCTTCCTGACGAACTACTAAGAAATCCTTAGCAGTTGCCGATTCCGACAGCTCCACCTCCAGATACACATTCTTGAGGTGCATCAGGATGTTTTCCGGCGTAGTGCCGAACAGCTCCGCCATCTGCTTCTGGGTGAGCCAGACGGTCTCGCCTTCCAGGCGGACTTCCACCGGCCGGCGGGCGTCCTCGAAAATCACGATCTCACTCATACGACCTCCCTGTGATGCCGGACCGATGGATTCAAGCCTTGGCCCCGGTCTTGCGTCTGCGGCCCCCGGTGCTGGGGGCATCGGCCTGTTCCTGGCGGATGCGCTCCAGCAGGGCGCTGGCGGGTTCGTCGTCAGGGTCCTGGGGGACGAGTTTGCCTTCGAAGGCGCGTTTTAGGATGGATTGGCGGAGTAACTCTGCGCGCTTGAAAGACGCCTCAAGCTCCTCTTCAAGCTGTGTCAAACCGGAAATTCCCGACTCGAGTTGCTTCACAATCTGCTCTTGTTCGCCTAAAGAGCAAAGTGGGAACTCAGTATTCTCAACAATTCCCAGGTTCAAATTGGGTTGGACACCGCCAGAGGACGATTGCCTGATTTTCTCGTAGTTATGAACCAAGAACCATTTCAGGTAGGGCGTAATGCGCGCAGCGAGCCCTTCAGTTACGATGGCCGCAAGGGCCTGGTTCGTAGTCGCATCAATCGCTAATTCAGATGCCTTACCACGGGTCTTCCCTTCACCATACATAGCAACGAGCAGTGTTCCTTTTGGGTACATGCGAAGGTTCGTCTCTTCAAGGGCAGTTTCCGTGACCCAGCCGGAGGGCTCCCGAACATACAGGTTATTCACAGCTCCACTTGTGACCCACGGCAAATCACCGCCCTCGTAAAAATCTCTTCGTTTTTTTAGGGGGGTCACTCCTGTTCCAACGAAGGCTACATTTATAATTTTGGCACTAGCCCAGCCATCAGGTAAGCAAGCTGGGTAGCTCACCGATTCGTCAATATCAATTTTTGGCTTAGCTGGTTTTCGAGGCTTTTTCCCTGGCCTTCCATCCGCCTCCCACTCCGAGACGAGGGCTTTCCATTCTTCCAGCTGCTTCTGATAGCAGGCTTCGCGTTCTTCGCGGATGCGTTGAAGGAGCTGATCGGCGGTCTCGAGCTTATCGGCATTGTCGCGGCGCCATTGTTCGGTGAGGCGGCCTTCGAAGGCGGCCTTGAGCAGCGACTGACGGTAGGTCTTGAGCTGGGCGTGGGCGGTTTTCAGACTTTCCACGCCCTTATCCAGTTCGGAGAAGAGTTCTTCGATCTTGGCGACGATGCGCCGTTGTTCGTTGAGCGGCGGGACCGCAACCGCAATCTTCCGCATTGCACGCTGGTTCAGCTTCAGCCTCGTTGTACCTGTTACAACGGACGCATAATCCACAGAGTTCAGATAAAAGCAGAAGTAATCAGCGTCTATCCTAGGCGCAAGTATATGGGCGTGATTGTTCACCCATATTTTCCCGTTGACAATATATGCCTTGGGCTTGTCCGGTTCCAAAAACGGGGCACCATCTTCCCCCAAGAGGACGTACTTCCCATCGAGTATATAATCGTCTATATAACCGACCTGCCCAGTAGCTCCGTAATAGGGATAAAGTTCACTTTCAGATTTGCCCGCAATTCGCTCCTGCCGTTCCTTGTTATTTATCGGCTCTCTATAAGCGTCTAATATCGAGGCCACATCTTCGAGTGAAGCCACCTCCCAAGATCCCGGCGCCATATACCTTTGGCCAAGCAATTCCTGATTCGTCACCTGCTCATCCCTTTCCGTATCCACCGTTACGCCGCCATCTCATCATTCATCTGATCCAACACGGCCTCCATATCCTCTCCAAATAGCTGCCACATGCGCCCTCGCCCGCCTTCGGCATCGAAGGGGGCGTAGTCCAGGTCTTCAACGGTGACGTGGAAGCTGGCGGCAATGTGGTCGCGGATCTTTTCTAGCCAAGCCATCTGCTGCTCGTTGAATTTGGGCTGGTTACCGGAATGCCGGCCAAAAACCCAGCGCTTGAAATTGGCGCGCACAGTTTCAGCGTAGGGCGTGAGCCGGTCGTCCCAGCCGCTGACCCGGCGCACCAGGGCGATGATCTGGGCCAGTTCGGTTTCCGGGCGGCGGGCCTGTACCTCGTCCAGGCGGGCGTAGGCTTCCCAGACCCGGGCCGGGGCCAGTTTCGGTTGCTCGCGCCTGAGGGCCTCCAGCAGCTCGCGGATGGCCCGGGCGGTGATCTCCCGCCGCCGGTGCGGCTGCTCATAGTAGATGGTCAGGGCGTCGATGTCGTTCCGGTGGGCGGCGAGCCATTCGGCAAATTCCTGGCGCAGTTGCTCGCGGTGGGTCTCAGTGTCGGTTTCCCAATCGCTGACTCTCACCTCGTCCGGGTTGATGTCGTCCACCACCTGTTCCTGGCGCTGCCGTACCTCTTCGATGTAGGTGGTCAGCGGGCCGGTGATGGCGGCGGTGGCCGCCTTGGCGCGTTCCTCCCGGACGGACTCGATCTGCTCCGGGCTGGGTTCGGCCGTTTCGGGTAGCTGGTGGGCCTCGCGGGCGGCGCGGCGCAGGGCATCCGGGTCGTCGGTAGCCAGCAGTTCGGAGGCGATGGTGTTGAGGTCCGGGCCGCCGGTGATCTCGCGTACCTCCTGGTGCTGCTCGTCGTTGAGGCGCTTGCTGAAGCGGGCCAGGCGCCCGGCTAGGCTGCTAAGGCTGTCCGGGTCGCGCACGCCCATGGTCACGGCCTGCATGAGGTCTTTCATGGGCACGCTGGGCTTGCGCTCCAGGCTGCCGGTTTCCATCTTCTTCGATTCGCTGACGCCCACGGCGTCCACCAGCACAAAGTGCGCCTTGGGGCCGGTGGCAGAGCGGTTGACCTGGCGCAGGCCGTCGGCATCCAGGCTGCGGGTGCCGCGACCGACCATCTGCATGTAGTAGTTCCGGCTTTTGACATCGCGCATGAACAGCAGGCACTCGATGGGCTTCACATCGGTGCCGGTGGCGATCATGTCCACGGTGACGGCAATACGGGGGTTGTAGTCGTTGCGGAAGCTGTTGAGCAGGCTCTGGGGATCGCCCTCGATCCGGTAAGTGATCTTGCGGCAGAAGTCGTTGCTCTCGGCAAACTCCTCGCGGACGGTATTGATGATGTCGTCGGCGTGGCTGTCGGTCTTGGCGAAGATCAGGGTCTTGGGCACCTCCACGCCTGCTGGGCCGCCCTCGCCCTCTGGTAGCTGGCGCTCCGGGAACATGCGCGGCAGGGCGTCGCGGAAGGCGCGGATAACGGTGCGGATCTGGCTGGGATTGACCACGCTGCGGTCGAGCTGGGCGCCTTCGTATTCCAGAACCTCGTCCAGTTGCTGCCAGCGTTGCTTGCGGGTCAGGCGGTCGCGGTGCTCGACCGTCTCCTCCGCCTCGATCTTGCCACCTTCCCGGGTTAAGCGCGTGTCAATGCGCCAGATGAAGTGGTCCACATTCACCCCGTCCACCACGGATTGCTCCAGGGGGTACTCGCTGACCACATTCTGGTTGAAGAAGGCGTAGGTGCGGTTGTCCGGCGTGGCGGTGAGGCCCACCAGGAAGCTGTCGAAATACTCAATCACCTGCCGCCAGAGGTTGTAGATGGAGCGGTGGCACTCGTCGATGACGATGACATCGAAGAACTCCGGCGGCACCTTTTCGTTGTAAACCACCGGCAGCGGGTCCTTGCGCAGGGCGTCCAGGCCCGGCACTTCGTCCTCGGCCTCTTCGGCCAGCGGCTCGCCTTTGAGGATGGAATACAGCCGCTGGATGGTGCTGATGCAGACCTGGCCGTCGGTGGGCACATGGGGCGAGCGCAGGCGCTGGACGGTGTAGAGCTCGGTGAACTTGCGGTTGTCGTCCTGGGGCAGGTACTGGTGGAACTCGTTCTCCGCCTGCACGCCCAGGTTGCGGGTGTCCACCAGGAACAGAACGCGCTTGGCTCCGGCGTGCTTGAGCAGGCGGTAGATGCTGGTGATAGCGGTGAAGGTCTTGCCGGCCCCGGTGGCCATCTGGATCAGCGCCCGGGGGCGGTTTTCTTTGAAGGAGGTCTCCAGTTTGTTAATGGCGTGGAACTGGCAGTCACGCAGGCCATCGGGTTGCAGTGCCGGCAGGGCCTGCAGCCGTTCACGGAACGGCGCGGCCTGGCCATGCCATTCCGCCAGGGTCTCGGGGCGATGGAACCGGAAAAGCTCGCGGGCACGAGGCACTGGGTCGTGGCGGTCGGTGAAGCGGGTGATCTCGCCGGTGGCCTCGTAGATGAAGCGCAGATCGGCCTTGCCGATATGCTTCAGCTCAGCATCGGCATAGCGGGCCGACTGCTCCTCCACCGTGCTGATGCGGTGGCCTTCCTCCTCGCGCTTGGCTTCGATCAGGCCCGCCGTCTTGCCGTCCACCAGCAGCAGATAATCCATGGGCCCGGTGTCGGTGGGATACTCCCGAACCGCCACGCCTTGCCCTGCTGACGGATTCAGCTCCGCCAGGCCCTGCACGACCCAGCCGGAGGTTTGGAGCTGCTCGTCGATGCGATCGCGGGCGCGCTGTTCAGGGTTCTGATTGTGACGCATGTATCAAACCACCATGGCAATAACTGCCGGAAGCTTCAGTGGCGAGAGTGGAGCCGGCAAGCGAGGTGCCACCGATGGACGCCCGCCCCTGTCGAGAACACGGAGCGCCGTAATGCGGGAGCTGGCAGAGTCCGTTGCCATGAGGATTACCCTTGCGTATCGGCGGTATCGTTATCAGGTATTGAACGTCAGCCTAGCACCGAAGCATGACTTGGCCCATAGGCGGCTCGGTCGAGGCGCCAGCGACGGCTCGCCATCGCACATCAGTATCCCCAGGCAGTAAACTGAGCCCAAGAGACCCATGACAAGGCAATCCGCGTCGATGAAGAACTCCCGTACCCGTGACTCCCAAGCCCTTGCAACCGAGGCGCCCCAGCTGACGACACTGGGCGGCCGACACGTGCTTTTCGTGATGGCGGCCGAGGCCGAGTACGGTCCGCATCTCAGGCAGCGTTTCACCCCGCTCATGACCGGCGTCGGTCCCGTGGAGGCGGCGGTGGAGCTCACCGCTGCGCTGGCTACTCTGGCCCAACAGGAGCGCCTGCCGGACCTGGTGGTGTCGCTGGGCTCGGCGGGCAGCCGGGTGCTGGAGCAGACCGAGGTCTATCAGGCGACCTCCGTCGCTTACCGCGACATGGACGCCACGCCGCTGGGTTTCGAAAAGGGCGTCACGCCCTTTCTCGATCTGCCGGCGATGCTGCCGCTGCCCCTGCGCATACCCGGCATTCGCGAGGCGACGCTCTCCACCGGCGCCGATATCGTCTCGGGCGCGGCCTATGACGCCATCGCCGCCGAGATGGTGGACATGGAGAGCTACGCCTGCCTGCGCGCCTGCACCCGCTTCGGCGTGCCGCTGGTGGTGCTGCGCGGCATCTCGGACGGCAAGGCGGAGCTGCACCACGTGGATGACTGGACGGAGACCCTGCATATCATCGACGAGAAGCTCGCCGCCGCCGTGGATCGCCTTGACGATGCCAGGTCATGACTACAGACACGGCATTTTTCACTGAATGCAGGACAGGGAGAGTCGGCCTTTGTCGTCGCCAATAACGAGAGACTCGCTCAACTGGCTGACCGGTCAGTTTCACCAGCCAAGCCGGGAAGCGATGTATCGCCGTGACATCGATTCCAGAGTTCGCCTCGAAACCTGCCTGGCACTCAGCGTGGCTGCCCTGGTCTTTGGCATGTTTGCCATTTCGGACTACTACTATACCGGCGTGAGCATCGAGCTTTACCTGCTGCTCGCCATGCGAATCCTGGTGGTCGTCTCATGCCTGGCTCTGGCATTCGTGATCGGGCGCTGGGGAAACTATTCACGCAAGGGCTGGCTGCATGCCTTGCCACTCTGGATACTGGCAACGGGCATCATCCTGATCGTTCCCTTGCGTCCCGAAAGCCTCTCGACACAGGTCACCGCCGTGGTGGTGGCCACCATGGCCTTCTACCTGCTGATTCCCAACCTGCTCCCCGTGGTGGCATGCGCCAGCCTCTATTTGAGCCTGGGCTTCCTGACCTCAGCGATGATGGTGGCCGATATTCCTGCCGTGGTCGCACTGCGCATATTGCTGTTGCTCATCATGACCAATGCCGTGGGTTTCTTCGCCTTGCTGCGTCTTGAAAAACTGCAACGAAAGCAGTTCGCGCTGCTGCAGGAAGAGCGCGTTCAGAACCGCCAGCTGGTCGAGGAAATCGCTCACCGAAAATCGCTGGAAACGCAGCTGCGCATGGTCGCCGAGCGGGATGCCTTGACGGACCTGGACAGCCGAAGCCATTTCATGAAGCGCGCCGAGGCGCTGCTTCTACGGTCGCAGCTCGAGAAGACGCCCTTCAGCCTGTTCATGATCGACGTGGACCACTTCAAGGCCATCAACGACACCTGGGGACACAGCCAGGGGGACCAGGTGCTGACCGCGATCGCGGGGACCTGCAAGCGATCTCTCAGGCCCCAGGACGTGATCGGGCGCTTCGGCGGCGAAGAGTTCATCGTGGCCCTGCCGGATACTCACCTGAAAGATGCGCAAATGGTGGCGGAACGCGTGCAGAGGAAGGTCGCCGAACTGCCGGCGATGGAGGAAATGTCCGACCACCGTCTGACCGTTACCATCGGCATCGCCGGGGTATTCGATGAAGAGACTGACTTGCCCGCCCTGATCCAGCAGGCCGATCAGGCCCTGTACGCCGGCAAGCACGGCGGAAGGAACCGGGTCGTGATGAGCCACGAAGGCACGAACGAGGCTTGAGGAAAGGAGCGGGTATACACCGGCATCAGCCGCGCACGGAACTGCCTCACTGTGGTGAAAAGCGGCCACGAAATGCTGGATGAAGCGGTGACGGGGGGGGAGCAAGGACGAGCGTCCACCGCCACCGGATGCCGGCGCCATTGCGACTGCCAAGACCGGTGGATGCGTAGCTACAGCTGCCGGAACAGCGCCGCGGCGAGGATGCCGCCGGCAATGGCCGGTAGCGGCTTCTTCACCACCAGCATGATCGCGGCGGTGGTCAGCAAGGCCAGGCGGGCGCCGTGATCGCCGCTTACCGCCAGGGGCGCGAGCAGGGCCACCAGCACCGAGCCGGACATGGCGTGGATGAACTGCTTGACGCGATAGCCGATGGGCACGAAGGACATGACGAAGACGCCGCCCCAGCGGGTCGCCAGGGTCACAGCGGCCATGGCCAGAATGACGGCCAACGCGCTCATGCCGCCCGTTTCAATGCTCATGGCTGCGCCTCCCCCAGGCGAGCCCGGCCAGGCCGCCGGCGAGAGCACCCACCACCACATGGCTGTTCTCGGGCAGGTAGCGCCAGGCCAGCAGGGAGGCGCCCGCCGCCACCGTCCAGATCAGCAGCATGCGCAGGTTCTTTTCGCCGCCCACCACCATGGCGAGCAGGAAGCAGCCCATCACCATGTCCAGCCCCAGGCTGGCGGGGTCTTGCACGGCATTGCCGAAGTGCAGGCCCAGCCAGGTGCCGAGAACCCAGAACGACCACAGCGCAATCCCGCCGCCCAGCACCAGCCCGAGCCCCGGCCGGCCGCGGCCGAACGCCTGCATGGCCATGGCCCAGTTGGCGTCGGAGGCGACGAACATCACGCCGTAGCGTTTTGCCGGCGAGTGATGACTCAGCCAGGGATAGAGAGTGGCACCCATCAGCAGGTGGCGGGCATTGATGGCGAAGACGGTCGCCATCAGGGTGAAGAACGGGACCTGCGGTCCCCACAGCTCCAGGGCGGCGAACTGGGAAGCGCCAGCGAACACTAGGGCGCTCATGGCGATGATGGACGCATCGTTCAGCCCGGCCTGGGTCGCTGCCAGGCCGAAGGCGGCACCGAAGACGATGACGAACAGCGAGATGGGCAGCAGCTCCTTGAAGCCTTCCCACACCAGCGCGCCATCCAAGCGATGCAGCGCCGCTTCCTCCTTTGCCATGCCGAGCTCCTTTTGCGTGTCGTGCGGTGAGTGCCAGTGTGCCGCGGGTCGTTCCCCTCGGAACCGCGCTGGCAACCGCAACGAGGATGCCACTGCCAGCGCTCGACAGCCACTGCACCGCACGCCAGCTTCTCGCCCCGATGGCATCGGTCCATCGGGGCGGGCATCACGGAGCAAGCCCGGGGCCGTTTCTCAGATCGTTGCCGCTGGCTCGCGGCTGGCCTGTCGCGGCGCCTGCAACCGGCCGATCAGCGCATCCACCTGGCGCTCTGCCGCCGCGATGGAGGCGGCCAGTTGCTCCCCGCCCTCTTCCTGATGCTCGATGGCCACCCGGTGGATTCGGGTGATGCCGATGAATTCCAGCACCGTGGCCAGGCCAGGCTCCAGGTGGTTCATATGGGCCAGCTCACCGCCGGGCTCGAAGCCGGCTCCGCCTCGCGACGACAGAACGACCGCGTGGCGCGGCCGGTCGGCCAGGCGGGGCGTAAAGGGATCGTCCGGCCGGCTTGGGTCGTAGTCCACCGTGCGCCCCATGCGCACCACCAGGTCCACCCAGGCCTTCAGCGCCGCCGGCATGCCGAAGTTGTACAGCGGGGCGCCGATCACCACGACGTCGGCGGCCGTCAGTTCGTCGATCAGCCGATCGCTCTCGGCGAGCTCCTCCGCCATCCAGGGCTCCTGGCGTTCCGGGGGCGTGAAGGCGGCCTGGATCCAGCGCCGGTCGATGAAGGAGGGCGGGCTGCCGCCCACGTCGCGGTAGATCACGGTGGCTTCCGATTGGCGGGCCTGCCAGCCGGTGACGAAGCGGTGGGTGAGACGACGGCTGAGGGAGCCGTGCTCGTCGGTGCCGGCGAGGCCGGGGCGGGCGCTGGCGTCCAGTTGCAGGATATGGGTCATGTCGGGCTCCTTGTCTTGTGAGCTGAACTCACTCATCGTTGATGGGCGACTTGAGCCTATGACCCAGTGCTTGGGGCTACAAACGATGAATATTTGCCGATACAGATGAGATGATCTCAACCATGAACCCTCGCCGACTCCCTTCGCTTTCTGCCCTGCGGGCGTTCGAGGCCGCCGCCCGCCACGAGAGCGCCAAGCGGGCGGCCAATGAGCTGTCCGTCACCGCCACGGCCATCAGTCATCACATCCGCGGGTTGGAGGATGCCCTGGAGGTGGAGCTCTTCGTGCGCAAGCCCCGGCAGTTGCTGCTCACGCCGCAGGGTCGGGAGCTCTTCCAGACCCTGGAAGCGGCGTTCGACAGCATCGGGGAGACCGTTGCGCGCTTGAAGACGCCGCCCGTCCGTCAGGCGGCCACGCTCTCCACCACCCCGGCGGTGGCCGTGCGCTGGCTGCTGCCTTGGGTATGCCTGCTGAGGGATTCGCACCCGGACATCGACCTGCGAATCCATGCCTCCCACGAACCGGTGGCGCTGGACGGCGTGACCGCGGATCTGGCGATTCGCTATGGCGACGGCCAGTGGCCGGGGCTGGTGGTGGAAAAGCTGTTCGACAACACCTTCATCCCGGCCTGCAGCCCGCACCTGAACCTGAACGATCCCTCCGAGCTGCCCGATCATCCGCTGATTCACTTTCGGCCCCAGGACGCTTCGGTAACGCCCGCGGACTGGGCCGGCTGGCAGAAGCGAGCCAAGGTGGCGGGGTTGGATGTCGGCGCCGGGCTGGTATTTTCCGACGAGACCCACGCCATCTCCGCCGCCATCGGCGGTCAGGGCGTGGCCCTGATGAGCCGCCCGCTGATCGCCGACGAACTGGCGGAGGGGCGCCTGGTCCAGCCCTTCGGGCCGGAGCTGGAAGGCAAGCCGTTCTATCTGGTCTATCCGGAAAGCCGGCGCGATGCGCCGACGATACGGGCGATCCGCGACTGGGTGATGCGGGTGCCGGGAGGGCTGTGCCAGCTATCGGACAGCGCCTGAGAGAATGCAGACGATGCTGTCCCCTCGTGGGCAAGGCATGGCATGCCCTCGGCGAGAAGCCGGTCTCGGCCTGTCGGATCATCCTGCCTTCAACACCTCGGCATGCCGGCGGAAATTCTTCGCGGTGACGAAGAAGGCTCTGACGATGGGGTCCTGCGTTTCGGATAGGCGAAATACCGATTCGGGGCAAGGCGCACCCATGCCGGTGACGGTGATGCGGTGGATGGTATCGGTGCGCCCCGTTCCGTGTCGCCACATGAAACCCACGCCCAGGCGGTTGGCCACCGCCTCGCACACCCCATCGCGCGTATCCAGCACCAGCCTGGCGCGTGGCTCGAGGCCTGCCTGACGAAAGGCGGCGTCGACCATCGCCTGGGTCGACGAACCGCGGCTACGGAAGATCAGGGGGCTCTGCATCAGCTGTTCGCAATCGATGCGGTCGAAACGCGAGATGGGGTCGTCGGGATGAGCGATGGCCACCACGTCCTGGTCGATCAGGCTCTCCCGGACGAAGCGTCTGTCCTGCGGCACGTTGGGCAGCACACCGACATCCAGCTCTCCTTCCACCACACCCCGGATGATGTTGGCGAAGTCGCTGAGCACCACCGACAGCGTCACGGCGGGGTATTCACGCTGAAAGGCAGCGATCAGCGCCATGCCGGGCATCGAGTTGCCCAGGCCGATGCGCAGATGGCCCGACTGGATCGATTGGCGGCGTTCCAGCAGCCGGGCCGCCTGCGCTTCCAGAACGTCGATGCCCTCGGTAATGCCGGTCAGTTCCTCGCAGAAGGCGGTCGGCACCAGGTGGCCGTCGCGGCGTTCGAAGAGCGGGGTGCCGCAGTGGCGCTCCAACGCCTTGATCTGTTGAGCGATGGCGGGCTGGCTCACCCCGGCATGGCGTGCCGCCGCGGCATAGGAGCCGGTGGTCAGCACGGCATGCAGCGCGCGTCTCGCCGAAGCGGAAAAGGTCATGGTCGATTCCTAGTGAAAGTTCAGTCACTAAAAGATCAGCTTTAGGTTGCAACAATATTGTCAAAGCGTGACTTCACTCTGCTCCCGTGAGCCCATTCACCGGAGCCCGACCCTTGCCGCAACGTGCCCCCACCCTGGCCGCCGAAAACCGGCCTTTCCGATCGCCCGATGTCATGGCCCCGCACTGGCAGGCGATTCTCTGCGACCTGGATGGCTGCTTGATCAGCGGCGAGGTGGCATTGCCGGGCGTCCAGGCGTTCTGCCGCTCCATTGGCGAACGGCTCTGGATCGTCTCCAACAACTCGACGGACTCGCCCGCGAGCCTCGGGGCCCGGCTGCGCGACCTGGGGGTGCCGATCGCCGACGAGCGTCTGATCCTGGCGGGGGCCGAAGCGGTAAGAGCCTTGTCACAGCAATCTCCCGCAACGCCGGTCGCCCTTTTCGCCAGCCAGACGCTGGTCGCCTACGCCGAGCGGCTGGGTCTCGACGTCTCGGAGCAGGAGCCCGGCACCGTACTGCTGTGCCGTGACGTCAGCTTCGACTACGCCGCATTGCGACGCATCCTTGGCCTTCTCGAGGCCGGCGCGGAACTCGTCGTAGCGAATCCGGACGTCAGCCATCCCAGCCTTGCGGGCACGCCGGTACCGGAAACCGGCGCGCTGCTGGCGGCAATCCGCAGCATTCGTCCCCGGCAGCGCTTCCACGTGATCGGCAAGCCGGAACCTCATCTGTTCGCCATCGCCATGGAGCGTGCCGGGGCGACCGCCGACCGAGCGGTAATGATCGGGGACAACGAGGCGACCGACGGCGCCGGTGCCGACGCGCTGGGCATGGCGTTTCTTCGGGTGGTGCCGAACCTCGGTCTCGGGCATCTGCTGGGAGACGCGACATGCTGAGCTTTCTGTCGATGCGCCTGGTCAAGCTGGTCGTCACCCTGTTCGTGGTGATCACGCTGGTATTCTTCGCCACTCGCCTGTCGGGAAATGCCATCGACTTCATTGCCGGCGAGGGGCTGGACGCCCAGAGCCGCAGCGAGCTGATCGCCTACTACGGCCTGCGCGAGGATATCCTGACCCAGTACTGGCGCTACCTGCGCGGTATCGTCGAGGGGGAGTTCGGGCTTTCCTTCACCGAACGGCGCCCGGTCACTCAGGTATTCTGGGAGCGCGTCGGCCCCACCCTGCAGCTGATCGGCGGTGCCATCCTGCTGACCCTGGTCGTGGCCGTGCCCGCCGGCATCTTCGCCGCGGTGAGGCGGCGCGACGCCTCCGCCCAGGGGGTCATGACGCTGGCATTCCTCGGCTATGCCACCCCCAACTTCGTGCTGGCCACCCTGCTGCTGCTGGTCTTCTCCTACTGGCTGCAGATCCTGCCGAGTGCCGGCAATGACACCTGGGCCCACTACCTGATGCCGGTCACGGCACTGTCGCTGACCTACATCGCGGCGCTCATTCGCTACACCCGCAATGCCACCCTGGATGTGCTGGGGCAGGATTACCTGCGCACGGCGCGCGCCAAGGGACTGTCCGAGCGCGAGGTCGTGATTCGGCATGTGCTTCGCAACACGCTGATCACCGTGCTGTCGGTGTTCGGCCTGATGGTCACCGCACTCGTCTCCTCCGGCGCGGTGGTGATCGAGAGCATCTTCTCCTGGCGGGGCATCGGCGATCTGCTGGTCCGCGCCGCGATACGTCGCGACTACCCGGTGCTGCAGTTCGGCGTACTGGCGGTAGCGGTTGCCGTGGTCACGATCAACACCCTGATCGACATCGCCTATGCATGGGTCGATCCCCGCGTGCGCCTGGGGGCGCGTCTCACATGACAGTCATTGCTGCTCACGCTTCCCGTGCGACCGCCGCCTGGCGCGATAGCGACCTGTCGTTCCGCCTGGCAGTCATCGCCGGCCTGGTGCTGCTGACGGTGGCGGCCCTGGCGCCCTGGCTGGCGCCGTTCGATCCCGACCAGCAAACGCTGCTGGCCCGGCTGAGCCCGCCTGTCGGTTTCGAGGGAGCCAAGGCGGGACACTGGCTGGGTACCGACGAGCTGGGGCGCGACATCCTCTCGCGCGGGCTGCATGCGCTGCGCATCACCTTGGGCATCGGCATGGCCGGCGCCTCGCTCGGCATGCTGCTGGGCCTGACATTGGGGCTCATCGCCGGGCTCAAGGGTGGGCTCGTCGACGACCTCGTCGCCGGAGCCATCGACATCCAGATCGCCTTGCCCTTCACGCTGCTGGCACTGCTTGCCGTGGCGATCTTCGGCGGCGACCTGACGGTGCTGATCATCGTGCTGGGCATCGCCGGCTGGGAAACCTTTGCCCGGGTGGTGCGTGGCGAGGTCATGAAGCTGCGTGGCCAACCCTTCATCGAGGCGGCACTGGCGGCCGGAGCGTCTCCCTGGCGGATCGCCACGCGGCATCTCCTGCCCAATCTGGTCTCGCCACTGGTGGTGATGTTCGCCCTCAGCTTCTCGCAGATCGTCCTTCTCGAATCGACCCTGTCGTTCCTGGGGCTCGGGGTGCGTCCGCCGACCGCCACGCTCGGCAGCATGGTCGGCCAGGGCCGCGACTACATGCCCAGCGCGCCCTGGCTGGTGATCGTTCCGTCGCTGCTCGTCCTGCTCGTCACCCTGGTCGTGCAGCTGCTTGGCGACTCCCTGCGCGACCGCACCGACATCCGGCTGCAGCAGCGCTGAACCCAGACCCAAGTGCCATCGCAAGTGCCATCAATCGCGGCCCAAGGCCGCTCAAGGGGGAATCATGAAACGTGTCTTGTTAGGTGCCATTGCCGCCGTGCTGGCGGTGCAGTCCGCCAGCGCCCAGGAACTGCGCGTCGGCGTCCAGAACATGAACAACTATCTCGATCCGGGCAGCGACCACTCCAATGCCGGCTCGCAGTACTACTACAACAGCTTCGATACCCTGATCGATCGCGACCACGGCGGCTCGGGCGATTTCGTGCCGGGGCTCGCCACGGAGTGGGAGATCGTCTCTCCGCAGATGATCGAGTTCACCCTGCGTGAAGGGGTGCGGTTTCACGACGGTTCGGAAATGACCGCCGAGGACGTGGTCTTCTCGCTGAATCGCATGTTCTCGCCGACCTACCCGCCCTACCTGGTGCGCAAGCGCGACCGTCTGGGCAACTTCACCCGCGCCGAGGCCACCGAGGATGGCAAGGTGCGCGTCTACACGGCGCGCCCGGAGCCGATCTTCGAGACGCTGCTGTCGATGCAGCAGACCATGATCGTGCCGAAGGGCTACCTCATGGGGCTCACGGGGCATCCCGAGGTCGATGAGGTGGGCGACTACGAGGCCTTCGGCCTGGCCCCGATGGGCACCGGCCCGTACCGGATCGCCGAGTTCGTACCGGGAGAGCGCATCGTCTACGAGCGCTTCGACGACTTCTGGGGCGAGCCGGCGCCCTACGAACGTGTCGTCGCCACGCGCATTCCCGAGACGGTCAGCCGGGTCACCGCGCTGCGCTCCGGGGAGGTGGACATGATCACCAACCTGGCGCCCGACCAGCTCGACCTCGTCGAGGGCGACCCCAACCTGAAGACGGCCGGTTCGGTCACGCCGCTCTTCCACGTGATGATAATGAACGTCAATCACCCCGAGCTGGAAGATCCGCGCATCCGCCGCGCGCTGAGCCTGGCCATCGACCGCGACCTGCTCAACGAGTCGCTGTGGAAAGGCATGGCCGAGGTGCCCTCGACGCACACCATGGAAGAGTTCGGCGAGCTCTACATGCCGGAGCTCGAGACCTTCCGTTACGACCCCGATGAGGCACGCCGCCTGCTGGAAGAGGCCGGCTACGACGGCGCCACCATCACCTACGACACCCACTCCGCCTACTACACCAACGGCCTGCTGGCCGCCCAGGCGATCATGGAGATGTGGGACGCCGTGGGCGTGAATGGCGAGATCAACGTGACCGAATCCTGGACCACCTGTGTGCCGGAGATGATGACCCGCAACTGGTCGAACCCCATGTACTTCGCCGACCCCTTCGGCTCCTTCGGGGTGATGTGGGGCCCCGGCGGTCCGTCGGAGAGCTGCGATCGCTTCAATACCGACGAGGCCTACCAGGAAACGTGGGAGCGCTTCCGCTTCTCTGAAGCGGTCGAGGAGCGTCGCGCCGCCTACGCCGAGCTGATGGAGTTCATCGAGCAGGATCCCCCCGTCCTGCCGCTCTACCGCCCTTACGAGGCCTGGGGCATGCAGGCGGATATCGACTGGGAACCGCTGCCCAGCCATATCCCCTACGTGCTGGACTTCCGCGCCGGCCGGATCACGCCGGCAGCCAACTGATCCGTCAGCGACTGCGCGCCGTCCCTGGGGCGGCGCGCTCGATAGGAGCTCAACCATGCCCCTGCAACTGGCCGTCATCACCGATATTCACCATGGGCCGAACACCCGCACCAAGTGCGGGCAAGCCGCCCTCGAACTGACCCGCGAATTCGTGGCGGACGTCAATGCCCGTCAGCCGGATGCGGTCATCGAATTGGGCGACCGCATCTCCGACGTCGACCCCGGCACCGACCGGCGCCTGGCACGCGAGGTGGCCGAGGTTCTTGCCGATATTCGCTGTCCCCGCTTCCACGTCAACGGCAACCATGACCTCGAGCACCTCTCGGTCGCCGAGAATGCCGAGCTCCTTGGCCAGCCCATGGCGCATGAGGTCGTTTCGCTGGGAGACTGGGATCTGGTGCTGTGGCGGGCCGACCCCCGGCTGCATCCGGGCGGCACGCGGCGGCTGATCCTGCCGGATGCCGATCTGGAGTGGCTCGAACGCACCCTGAGCCGGGCGAAACGGCCGCAACTCGTCGTCAGCCACATTCCGGTTTCGCCGAACGCCCCCTCGGGAAACTACTATTTCGAACGCGCGCCTCACCTGAGCGCCTATCCGGAGGCGCCCCGGGTGCGCGATGTCCTGTCGCGGGCGGCAGTGCCGGTGGTTCATCTCACCGGGCACGTACACTGGAATGCCTTCACCCAGCTGGGCGGTATCTTCTATCTTGCCCAGCAGTCGCTCACCGAGAGCTTCACCACGGATGGCCAGCCGGCCGGGGCCTGGGGACGCCTCGAACTCGGCGACACCGTCCGCTGGCAGGTCGTCGGCAAGGATCCGCTCAGCGTGGGCTTCACCCCCCGCGCAGGCCGTTGGATGGCGCCGCTGCAGCCCGAGTCGCGGCCGCTGACCAGGCAGGCGGTCTCATGAGCGCCCCGCTGCTCGAGGTGTCCGACCTGCACGTCCGCTTCGGTGACAACGAGGCGGTGAAGGGGCTCGATTTCACCCTGCACCGCAATGAGACCCTGGCGCTCGTCGGCGAATCGGGGTCGGGCAAGTCGGCCACGGCGTTGGCCATACTGCGCTTGATCGAGCGTGAAGGAGGCACCATCACGCGCGGACGCATCCGCCTGTTCGATGAAAAACCCCATGACCTGACCCGGCTCTCCGACCGGCAGATGCAGGCGATACGGGGTCGCCTGGTGTCGATGGTCTTCCAGGAGCCCATGACCGCGCTCAATCCGACCATGACCGTCGGCCGGCAGCTGACCGAGGTGCTGGAACGGCATGCTTCCTTGACGCGCCGCGAGCTGCGCCGTCAGGCAGTGGCGGCACTCGAGCGCGTGCAGGTACCGCGAGCCGCCGAACGCCTGGGCCAGTACCCGCACGAACTCTCCGGCGGCCAGCGCCAGCGGGTCATGATCGCCATGGCGCTGGCCACCGGGCCGCGCCTGCTCATCGCCGACGAACCGTCGACGGCGCTCGATGTCACCACCCAGGCAGAGATCCTGGCACTGTTGCGCCGGCTGCAAGCCGAGACCGAGATGGGGGTGCTGTTCATCACTCACGATCTGGGTGTCGTGGCGGAAATGGCCGACCGCGTGCTGGTGCTCAAAGCCGGCAGGCAGATCGAGTCGGCTCCCGCTCGGGCCCTGTTCACCGCTCCGCAAGCCCCCTATACCCGTCAACTGCTGGATGCCGCCCCGCGCCTGGGAGCCGGTTCGCCGACGCCCCCCGCGACGTCGCCGCTACTGGAAGTCAGCGACCTGGTCACCGCCTACCCGGGCCGGCGAGCTCACCCCTTCGCGGCGCGTCAACCGGTGCGCGCCGTGGATGGCGTCAGCCTGCAGATCGGCCGCGGCGAGACGCTGGGTCTGGTCGGCGAGTCGGGGTGCGGCAAATCGAGCCTGGCGCGCTCGATCCTGCGCCTGGCCCCGATCCAGGCCGGCTCGATACGCCTGGAGGGGCGCGACGTCTCGCAGCTGCACGGGCGGCACCTGCTGCCGATGCGCCGCACGGCACAGATGATCTTTCAAGACCCTTTCGCCTCGCTGAATCCCCGCCTGCCGGCCTGGAAGCTGGTGACCGAGCCCGCCCTGATTCACAGCCTGGTCAGCGAACGCGAGCGGCGCGACCTGGCCGCCACGCTGCTATCGGAGGTGACGCTCGACAGCGCGCACCTCGACCGCTACCCGCATCAGTTCTCGGGTGGCCAGCGCCAGCGGTTGTGCATTGCCCGGGCGCTCTCGGTGCGGCCCCGCTTGATCATCGCCGACGAGCCGGTATCGGCGCTGGATGTGTCGATCGCCCGGCAAGTCACCGAACTCCTGCAGGACATACAACAGCGTCACGGCTTGTCCCTGCTGTTCATCACCCACGACATGGCCGTGGTGGAGCGCATCAGCCACCGCCTGGCCGTGATGCTCGGGGGGCGCATCGTCGAGACCGGGCCTACCGCCGAGGTGCTGACGTCGCCCCAGCACGACTACACGCGAAAGCTGATCGATGCGGTGCCCCATGCGGACATTCCCCGACGAGCGGCGACGGTGGTTTCGCCGCCGGAACGCCATGCCGCGATGTGGGGATGAGCTCCCAGGTACCGCGATGGCAACGCCTTGACACGCGGCTGTCACACTCACCCGCCAAGCTCGATGCGAAGTGCCACGGGAGTCCGACTGCATGCCGCCGCGTCAACCGCTCAGCCCGGCAGAGCTGAAAAGTCTCACGCGACTGGCGCATGGCAATGCCTTGACCTTGCAGCGCCGGGCCGAGCAGGAAGCACGGCTGGCCCGGGCCACTGCCACCTTGCAGGCCGCCGGACCCTCGGCAGCTGACGCTCGCGGCCTGAATATCCTGATGATCACGGATGTCTATCTGCCGCGAGTCAATGGCGTCTCCACTTCCATCGCCAGCTTCAGCGCCGCCCTGAAGCGCCTGGGCCACTCGGTGACGCTGGTCTCGCCCGCCTACCCGGTAGGACAGACGGATGCCCCCGGGATACTGCGCATCCCCTCCCGCGGCGTGCCCGGCGATCCGGAGGATCGCATGATGCACTACCGCCAGGCGTTGGCGCTGTCATCCGCGCTGCCCGCCCAGGCTTTCGACCTGATCCATGTGCATACGCCCTTCGTCGCGCACCATGCCGGCATCGCCCTGGGCAGGCGCCTGGGCATTCCCGTGGTGGCGACCTACCACACCCTCTTCGAGGAGTACCTGCACCACTATGTGCGCTGGCTGCCGCGAAGCGGGCTGCGTTTTTTCGCCAGGCGGCTGTCGGTTCGCCAGTGCCATCAGGTGAGTGCCGTGGTCGCTCCCTCCCGCGCCATGCGCGAGACCCTGGAGCGCTATGGCGTGACGACGCCCATCGACGTGATTCCCACCGGACTGGACCTGGAAGCCTTTACCCATCCCCACGAAGAGAGCGACTTTCGCGCCAGCTATGGCCTGCCGCCGACGGCACGGCTGCTGCTCTATGTGGGACGCGCCGCCCATGAGAAGAACATCGAGTTTCTGATCGATATGCTGCCGCAAGTGCTGGCCGAGCACCCCGAGGCCCGGTTGATCGTTACCGGCGAAGGCCCGGCCCAGGCATCGCTGGCCCGGCGAGCACGGGAGGCTGGGCTAGGCCAGGCAGTGCTCTTTCTGAGCTACTTGGACCGCGACGGCCCCCTGCAGGCCGCCTACCGCGCCGCCGACGCCTTCGTCTTCGCCTCACGCACCGAAACCCAGGGGCTGGTGCTGCTGGAAGCCCTGGCATTGGGCACGCCGGTGATCGCCACCGCAGCAATGGGCACCCGTGACGTTCTGGAAGAGGGCCAGGGCTGCCTGATCGCCGAAGAGACGCACGATGACTTCGCGGCCAAGGTCAACCGCGTACTCGGCGACTCGACGCTACGCGAAGAACTCGCCCGCCGCGGCCCGATTCACGCCGCGCAGTGGCATGAAGATACCCAGGCGGCAAAGCTGGCAAGGTTGTATCGGCGATGCGTCACGGCGACGGTGGGATGAGGCGATGGCATCCACTGCACGGCCTGGTCATGTGCCGTTTCAAGCTGCAACGAGTTTCTTGACGTTGAGCTCTTTACGGTGTTGCTCGGCATGCCAGAGCTCATACTGGGACTGCTGATTCAGCCAGCTTTCTGCCGACGTATCGAAAGCGATAGAGAGCCGGATAGCCATTTCGGGACTGATACCAGCCTTGCCATTCAAAACAGCACTCAGAGTCTTGCGGCTAACGCCCAATGCCTCTGCAGCCGCCGTGACAGAAAGGCCAAGGGGCTCAAGACAAAGCTCTCGCAATACTTCACCGGGATGAGGAGGGTTGTGCATCAACATTGCGGTACCTCAGTGATAATCTTCGTAATTCACAATTTCGGCATCGCCGTCCTCGAATCGGAAAGTCACTCGCCAGTTACCGCTGACCGTTACTGACCAAATGCCAGTACGATTGCCAGAAAGCTCGTGCAAACGAAGACCAGGCAAGTCCATATCCTTGACATCCGACGCTGCATTCAATCTACCGAGAATGAGCCGAAGCCTATTTGCATGAGCGGCCTGAATCCCTGCGGTGCTGCCGGACTTGAAAAATCTTGCCAAGCCCTTGTGTTTGAAGCTTCGAATCATTCCTCGAATGTAACCTGTAACGTGCCAGGTGTCAATCCGCATGGCAGCGTACTATCGCTTCATGTAACGCCAGCCATCCGACAATCTCCACCATCCCCTCTATCGGCCGCTCATCGCTCCACGCTGCCTCCATATGCTCGCCAACTGGAGGCATGGGGTGATGCCTATGCTCGCAACCACGACGACACACTGCGCTACGTGCGCGGGCTGGTCAGCCGTACCCTGGCGGAGAGAGCCCGAAGATTCAGCGGCTCGGCCGCCTACCGCGGGGCAGCCAGCATCTCGAGCAACTCATCGTGCCGTTCGGGATGCGCCACCAGCAGGCTGGCCCACTCGTCGGGCGTCGGGTCGCCGGCAAGATCGGAGACCGTGCAGCCGGCCTCGCGGGCGATGACGATGCCGGCGGCGACGTCCCACAACTCGAGCCGAGCACCCTGGGACCAGAAGGCATCGAAGCGGCCGAGGCCGGCATAAGCGACCTCGAGAGCCGCCGAGCCGGGCACGCGGATGCCGGCAACTCGGGGCATCAGCGTCGTCAGATGGGCCAGGCTGGTCGAGCAGTCGCCCTTGTCGTGATAAGGCAGACAGGTGGCGACCAGCATCTCGTGAAGGCCTCTGGCCGGCGGCACGACGATGCGTCGCTCGTTGCGGTACGCACCTTCCCCCGCCACCGCCCACATCATCTCGTCCAGCAGCGGCTGATAGACCACACCGTGGGTCAATGATCGGCCCTGGCGCACGGCGATGGAGACCGAGAAGTGGGGCACCCGATGCAGGAAATTGTTGGTGCCATCCAAGGGGTCGATGATCACCGTGGTATCACCGGACGCGGACGGCGTCGCGCCGCTTTCCTCGCCGAGGAAGGCCAGTCCGGAATGAGCGCGCTGAAGGCTGTCGATGATGATCCGCTCCGCCGCGCGGTCGTAGTGGGTCACGAAATCGGAGGCCCCCTTGGCTTCGAAGTCGATGGCACCGACAGCATGGTAGCCCTCGAGAAGGCATTCACCGGCAACGCGGGCAGCGTGTTGCAGTGATGCGATCAGAGACGACTCGTGCATGGTTCCTCCCGGGGCAGCGTGGAGCGCGCGACGCGACGATGCCATGACGATAGCAGGACAAGATGTCCGCGGGATGGCAGCGAGGCTGCCATCATGTGCTGTCACCGCGAGCAGTCCCTCCTTTCTGGCTCATCGCACGGGCCCGTTTCCGCCCACGACCTCGTGCCCCCTGGCGCGTCAAGGCGATCCGCATCAAGCGCTGGAAGGTCGGGCATTCCAGATGACTGGGCGCGGTGCAGGTCGCGGCATGACGCAGGCCATCACGCAGCGCACTCAGCTCCTTGATATGGCGATCCACAGCGTCTGCCTTGGCAGCCAGCATGTCTCGGTCGATGCTTGGCTCCTTCTCCTGCCCAAGCATTCCGCGGATTTCGGCCAACGAGAATCCAGCAGCCTGCCCCAAGGCTATCAGCGCAAGACGCGGCAGCACATCGGGCTCGAAGACACGACGCAGGCCTTTCCGCCCGACGGATCGAATAAGCCCGACTTCCTCGTAATAGCGCAGCTTCGAGGCAGGAACCCCGCTTTTTCGTGAGAGCTCGGAGATGTCCAGCATGCGACTTGACTTCAAGTTGACTTGAAGTAGTAGCTTATTCGACTTCGGCTGACGTCCCAAGGGAAGCAAGTCACTTGGTAAGTCCCGGTACCCATGATCGCGCCCCTCACAGGCAAGGTCGCGTCAATCTGGAGTGCACTGAAATGAAAGATCCGCTGGTAACAGGAGATCAGCCATGACCGACCTGATGATAGATGCCTTGCCCATTGGCGTAGGCGCGACCATCTTCATGGACGTGATCGCCTTGCTGCGAAGTCGCCTATTCGGCATTCCCTCACTGAATTACGCCATGGTGGGACGCTGGCTGGGGCATCTTCCCAACGGCACGATCGTCCATCGCCCTATCGACAACAGCATGCGGATTCGCGGCGAATCCGCCCTGGGATGGGCTGCGCACTACCTCATCGGGATCGCCTTCGCCGCTGTATTTCTCGGTCTGACCGGAGCGGAATGGCTCAACCGAACGACACTCGTACCTCCGCTAGTGTTTGGCGTGCTGACGGTACTCGTCCCCTTTCTTGTCCTGCAGCCTTGCTTGGGAGCGGGGATAGCCGCTCGCAAGACACCCCGCCCGAACGTTGCCAGGATTCGCAGCCTCTTCACACATACCAGTTTCGGCCTTGGCTTATGGATCGCAGGCCTGGGCTACACCCACATGCTCCCAGGCTGATTCCTGCCGGCGGGTGGAAAGCTCATGACAGCAGACCCGCTCACTCGTGCTGCAGGATATTGACCAGCTTGCCGAACGGATCGCGGACGTAGAAACGCCGCAAAAGAACGGGGCCACGTCGAGACGTGGCCCCGCAACGGCACGGGTAACGATCTCAACCCGCCGTCAGGCTCGCAACGGCCTGGCCCAGATAATCCTTCATGCGCTCATCCATCCAGGTACTGTCCTTCAGTGCCGGTTCCTGCTCATTGACCTGCCGGATCTTCTGGTGCGTGGCCGGATCGTCGCCGGCAAAGCGCTGCAGCAGGGCCAGCCATTCCCGGGCCAGCTGCTGCGCGGCCGGTTCTTCGGGGCGGGTGCCCTGCTCCAGCAACCGGCGCAACCGAGCCATCAAGGGCGGCCATTCATGCATGCACTGCGGATAGTGCTCCCGCATGAGATCGAACTCCGCGTCCGACAGATAGCGCCGATAGAAAGTCAGCTTGTACTCGGCGAATGCCTGCATCACGAAATCCGACACCCGCGTGGAAATGCCCAGCCGCTCCTGAGCATCGGGTTCGTTGGCATGCATGGCATTCAGCTTTTCGAGCAGGGTCGGGTCGCCGGCGGTATCGCGCTCGAGTTTCGCCATCCAGCGCCTGTATGCGATGTAGGCGCGCGACATCCTGGCGTCGATAGAGCCGATAACCGGCGTCGGAACGCGTGGAGGGCTCGAGCAGGCCGATGTCATCGTAATGGTGCAGCGTCCGGACGGTCAGTCCGGTGCGTTTGGCCAGTTCACCGACGCGTAACAGCATGCTTCATCTCCCCTTGCCCACGCGTGGCTGAAGTCTGGAGCCTCGCGTCGCGTGAGGGTCAAATGCCCTGCAACACGGAGATTCAGGTCCTGTTGATGGACGATCCACCGTCCAAGGGCATCGCACTGCCACTCACGAAACTCGAGGCCTCGGAGGCCAGGTCGGTCGTCCAGAGAGGGTAGGCCACGATCGGCGACTGGCACGGCGCGCCGCACGTTGCAGCGCAAATACGATCACGCAATGGAGCCTCTACTCCGGCTTGCGCGCCAGCATGGTGGCAAACTGCAACTGCGCGCCATTGTGCATGGTGCCCAAGTCTTCGTTGTATTTGATCAGTTCCCATCCCGTGTAGGCCTCACGCAGCTGGGATTCCTGAAGAGTAAACGGGAAAGGTACCGGGCACGGGTTCTCTTGCGTACTCATGGCGCACACGATCAGGTTATGGCCGCCGGGCCGAGTGTGCACCTGCATATCGGCAAGCACTGAGGGAACGCTTGCCGGGTCGAGAAACATCAAGGTGACGGTGCAGGCAATGAAGTCGTAATCCGCATCCAGCGCAGCAGTGTCGATGTCGTATACCTGCGCCGTGACGTTGGCGATCCTTTCCGCATCCACGATTTGCTGCAGCATGCTGATTGCGCCGGGGTTGTTGTCGACTGCGGTCACGTCAAAGCCGAGCTCGCTCAGATATAGCGCGTTACGCCCGTTGGAGCAGCCCATGTCCAGGGCGCTGCATGGCGCGATCGTCTTGCACGCTTCCACCACTTCGCTATGCGCCGGGTTCAGGCCGTAGCGGTCGTTCAGATTGGACGTCATGATGCTCACCTGTGTCTAAACGGGGAAGCCGCATGGTACTACGACGATCACTGGTGCCGGGCGCAATACCCGAACATTTCACTACGGTATTGCTCCATGTCATCCATTCAGCTCCACTGCGCCTGCGCCAGCAAGATGAGCGTTCGGTGCATGACGATCACCTCGGAGACACAATAGCATGGTCATGCATCATTCGTAGTGACTCCAGAGCCTGAGCACTTTCACCACTCGCTCGTCCTCGAGCACTTGGTAGACCAGACGATGCTGAATATTGATGCGACGTGAATAGGCCCCCGCAAGATCACCGATGAGCTTCTCGAACGGAGGGGGCTTGCGGTATGGATCTTCTGCTATCAGCGCTAACAGTTCCTGGGCTTTTGGTTTGAGGCCGCTGGAGGACAACTTCTTTGCATCTTTCTGAGCTTGCTTGGTGTAAACCAACTTCCATGTCACCAGTCCAGCTCCCCATCGCATTCATCCACGGGGTTATCCATCCCCTCACGAATAGACTCCCGCATACCGGGTACGGAGAGGAGGTAAAGCGTTTCCTGAATTGCCGACCAGTCTTCTTCGGATACCAAGACGGCTTTGTTCCGCTTACCCATGATGACGATGGGTTGGTGGGACTCGGCAGTTTCATCGATCAACCGGTATAGGTTGCTGCGCGCCTCGGTGGCAGTGATTCCGGTCATAACGCACCTTTTGCGTGTTCAATCTTTCACCGATTGTACGCCTTTACGAACGTACGTCAAAGCGAACGTTTTGCGTGGCTTGCCCGCCACCGGTGAAGGTGTCATCGTCACCTGGACCCCCTTGAGCGGCCAACCACGAGGAGCGAGCAACGTGTTCATCGCCATGAATCGTTTTCGGGTCAATCCCGAGAGAACGGACGAGTTCGAGCAGATCTGGCTGGAGCGGGAGACCCACCTGCAGGGCCTGCCCGGCTTCGTCGAGTTTCACATGCTGCGCGGGCCCGAGGAGGAGGATCACGTCCTCTACGCCTCGCACACCATCTGGCGCTCACGCGAGGACTTCGAAGCCTGGACGCACTCCGAGGCGTTCCGTGCCGCCCATGCCAACGCCGGCCAGAGCCGCCGCGAGGGGCTCTACCTGGGCCCGCCCAAGTTCGAGGGCTTCGAGGTCATCCAGACGATCGGCGAGTCGAACGACGCCTGAACGCACCGAGGCCTGCCATGCGAAAAATCGTGCTCGTCGACAACGGCTCCCTGCGCCCGCAGGCCACGCTCAACCTGCGTCGCCTGGCCCACGTCCTGAGCCGGGCCACCGGCGAGGCGATCGAGGCCGCTTCCCTGCTGCACTCCTTCAAGATCCCCGCGGAGGAGCTCGACGGCCGCAAGGCCGTGTCGCTGGGGCCGCTGGCCGAACGCTATGCCCAGCAGGGCGTCACCGAGCTGCTCATCCTGCCCTTCTTCTTCGGCCCCAGCCAGGCACTGACCGGCTACCTGCCCAAGCGCCTGGGCGAGGTGCAGGCCAGCTACCCACAGTTGGGCGTCAAGGTGGCCCTGCCCCTGGTCGAAAGCCGGACGACGGTGGACCTGCGCCTGGCGCGGCTGCTGGCGGACAACGTGCGGGAAAGGATGGCGGACCTGTCGCGGCCGAAAGTCGTGCTGGTCGATCACGGCAGTCCGAACCCGGAGGTCACGGCGGTACGCAACTACCTCACCGGCCAGTTGAGCGTGCTGTTGGCCGATGAGGCGAGCTGCGTCACCTTCGCTTCCATGGAACGCCGCGACGGCGATGCCTATCGCTTCAACGAGCCGCTGCTGGTCGACCTGTTGGCCTCACCGGCGATGGCCCACGGCGACGTGATCCTCGCCATGCTGTTCCTCTCCCCGGGTCGCCACGCCGGCGAAGGGGGCGATATCGCCGAGATCTGCCAAGCGGCGATGTCGCGCTCGCCCGGCCTGAACGTGACCGCGACGCGATTGGTCGGCGAGCACGACGCCATCGTGGATATCCTGGCGACCCGCCTGCAACAGGCCCTGGCCGGCGAGCCGCTGCTGACGGAACTGCTGCCCGGAGGCGGCAGCGTCATAACCGACTGAACCACGGCCCGGCAATCGCTCGAAGGCTCATCGTTCAGCCGCCACAAACTGCAGCCACACATGCTCGTAGCCGATGGTGATCGCGACCCACACCAGCAAGGCCGCCATCGCCAGGCTGAAGCCCTTGAGGATTCTCGGGTTCTCGATGCGCTTGCCGAGCAGAGCGCCGACCAGCGCATAGCTGCCGGGCGCGCCGACCGCCAACACGGCCAGTCCCATCGACCATAGCACCAGGCTAATGCCGTGAATGCCCGCGGCGGGAAACTGGATCGTGGCAATCGGCAACGTTGCGACCACGCCCTTGGGATTGCAGAGTTGCATGATCAGGCCATCGCGAAAGCGCATCACCCGCGGCGCTTGGCGCACGGCACCCAGGTCGATGCTCGAGCGAGCGATCTTGATGGCCAGATAGACGATGTATCCGCAGCCCAGGGCACCCACCACGGCTAGCACGTCGCCCTGCACCCAGGCGGCGCCGACCCAGCCGAACAGCAAGAAGAGAATGAGCATGGCCGCCCCCACCCCGAGGTAAAACCCCAGCGTGGCCCTGGCCTGTCCATGAAGCCCGGCATTCAGACCGAGCAGGTTCACTGGCCCGGGCGTGTACATGACGCCCAGGGCATAGGCAACGATCGCTAACATGGCGAATTCCCGGTTACGAAGTGACGCTACGCTGGTACTGGTTCGGCGTCTTGCCGTAGATGCGCTTGAAACGGCGGTTGAAGTGACTGAGATCGGTAAAGCCATAGCGGAAGGCCACTTCCGAGGGCGCCACGCCGGCTTCCAGGGCATGGCACGCGGCATTGATCCGGCGGTTCAGCACGTACTGATGCGGCGTAATGCCGAACTGCTGCCGGAACAGGCGTAGGAAGTGGTACTTCGAGAGGTGGGCGGCCTGGCTGATGTCATCCAGCGACACATCGTCTTCCAGGTGCGCGAGGATGTACTCCTTGGCTCGCATCAGCAGCGCATCGGGTCGGCCCGCCTTGCCTGCCCCCTGAAACTGGCCGGCACGCTGCACCAGGCGTGACGCTATCCGGTAGAGGGCGTGCTCCTGCTCGATGCGCGTGCCCACTTGGTGGGTAACGAGTTGGGAGAGATCCAGGATGGCTCGCCGCAATTCGGGATCCGGGATCAAGGTGTCGCGACAGCGGAAAGCGCCGGCACGTTCGCTCCCCGCCGCATCGGCGAACAGCGCCTCGAGCTGGGCGGCGGGCACGTAGGTCATGACGTAGCCCAGCGTGCTGTCGTCGCCCGGGTGCCCGTCGTGCACCTGCTCGGGATTGAACTGGATGACGTTACCCGGCGGGCTGCGGTGAAACTCCCCGCCGCTGAAGAAATCCTGCCGCCCGGCGAGGGTCACGCCGAAGGCATACTCCTCATGAGCGTGGCGGTCGTAGCTGAAATCGCTCAGCGCTGCCCGCAGCACCTTGAGCTCGGGAATGTGCCGACTCTTGTAGTAATCGAAGCGACTCGTCCGTTTCACCGTGCCAGGCCTCCCCTGAACGTCACTCGGGCATAGCCTAGGCGTAACGCCAGGCCACCGGCTTGGACATTATTGCTGAATTCGACGGGCAGTGAGCCAACAGCGGCATCGACCTAACCCGCGACTGGCATGCCATAGCGCCATCCTCTCGGATTTCCACCCCCATGCCGAGCACGCTTCGCCATGGAATCGCTTGACGCCATCGGGACGCTGTACTGCAATAGGGTATATTTAGATAGATCGGTCTATATAGGAGAGACCGCCGATGCCAGCCTCCAAACGCGACCAGCTGCTCGCCACGGCCGAGCGGCTCTTCTACGAGCAGGGGTTTCACGCCACGGGCATCGACCGCATCGTGGCGGCTGCCGGGGTGGTGCGCATGACGCTCTATAACCACTTCGCCTCCAAGGAGGCACTGGTGGCCGCCGTTCTGGAGTCCCGCCATGAACGCTTCATCGCCAGTCTCGATGCGGCTGTGGCTGCCGCCTCGCCGGGCGAGGAGACGCGCGCCCTGGTCGAGGCGCATGGTCGTTGGCTGGAACGCTACAGCCCGCAGGGCTGCATCATGGCCAAAGCGATGGGTGAGTTCGCCGAGCACAGTGCGGAGATACATGCCCTGGCGGCGGCCGCCAAGACCGAGCTGCTGACACGCCTCGAAGCCGCCGTGGCCCGCGACGGGCTGGCCCCCCATGCCGGCCTGGCGCGCCGCCTCTTTCTGGTACTGGAAGGCAGCAATATGGCAGTGGCCCTGCTGGGCGCGCCGACGGCTTTGGCTGATACTCAATCGGTGGTCGAAACCCTCCTCGCAACGGCCCGGAGCGAGACCCCATGAGAACCTTGTCGAACATCGGATTCGCCCTATTCGGCGCAGCACTGATCGCCATCAGTTACGGGCTCGCGCGCTTCGCTTTCGGCCTGTTCGTCCCTTCCATCAGCGCCGAACTGGACATGACGCCGTACCTGATCGGCATCATCGGGGCGCTGCCGTTCATCAGTTTCGTGCTCGCGACGCTGGTCGCGCCGCTTGCCGCCGATAGCCTAGGCGCTCGCAACTTGGCGATGCTCTCGGGTAGCTTCGGTGCTGGCGGCCTAGCACTGATCAGTCAGGCCTCGGATGCACTATGGCTCGGTGTCGGCGTGTTCATCTGCGGCATCTGCACCGGTTTGATGATGCCGGCACTGACCGCCGCCATGCAGGCACTGGTGAGCCGCACGATGCATGGGCGCGTGAGTTCCATCATGAATGCAGGTACCAGCATCGGCATCATCGTCGCAGTGCCGACCGTTGTCTTCCTATACGATGAGTGGCGTTTCACGTATGCCATGTTCGCTATGCTGGCCGGCATCGGGATCGTTGCCGCGTGGTTCTTCCTCCCCTCGGTATCACGGATCATGCCGGCAAACGCCGCACCGCCACCTCCGATCACTCGGTTGCAGTGGTCGCGTCTCGCTCGGCTCACGCTGTTCGCCTTTGCCATGGGCTTCGTGTCTGCAGCGTACTGGCTTTTCGCGCCGGATCTGGCGGTCACTCTCGGCGCGCTTCCCTCTGGCCACACCGGTTGGCTGTGGCTGGCGGTCGGTATCGCCGGCCTCGGCGGTGCCATGATAAGCGACCTGGCCGACCGCAATAACCCGCCGATCACGCAAGCCTTGATGCTGATGATGCTCGCCTCGAGCCTGGCATTGCTGGCCGCTAGCCCGGGCCGGTTGGGGCTGGCGATCTTCTCCGCGCTCGTCTTCGGCCTTGCCTACATGAGTCTTACCGGGCTGTACCTCATGACCGGCATCCGGCTGTTGCCGGGCCGCCTCTCGATGGGGCCGGTGTTGCCATTCATGGCCTGCGCGCTCGGCCAGGCGGTTGGCTCTCCGGTCGTCGGCGCGCTGGTCGACGGATTCGGGTATGCCGATGCGTTTGCCATCTTCACGATGATCGGCATCTTGCTGGCGATGCTGTCGCCGATTTATCCGGGCCATATCGATTACTGGGCGGACTGGACAGAAGACGTCGCAGAACAGCAAGAAGAGCAGCCGGTGCTTGACGATACCGGCCTTCAGGCGGCCTACGATTACCAGTTGCTGGACGAGAATGGCGAGCCAATCGAGCCCATTGCGAAAGAAGACGGGCCAGCCTAGCAGCGCATGCGGAGACTCGATGGCCTGCCGCGTAACCGTCGCCAACGTGGGAAACTCCCGCGGGATAATCCACTCTGAGCAGGTAGGGCGCGCCCTGAAAGACCGGGGCCGCTTCTCGATATACACCCCCTCGGACGGAAAGGAGCGTTCCATGAGCGATAGGGAAGCCTACGAGCAGAAGCTGCAGGCCAAGCTGGACGAGTGGCAGGCGGAGATCGACAAGCTGCGGGCCCGGGCCAAGGGCGCCGAGGCCAATGCCCGCATCGAGAGGGAGAAGGAGGCCGCGCGCCTCGAAGCGAGGCGCGAGGAAGTGCGCCAGAAGCTCCAGGAGATGCGCGAGGCCAGCGACGACGCCTGGGATGATGTGAAGGCCGGCGCCGAACGCGCCTGGGATTCGCTGAGCGAGTCCTTCGAAAAGGCGCGCTCGCGCTTCAAGTAAGCCCGACCGGCAATCCGTTTCAAGGCCGGCGTACCGCTTCCCGGCGTGGCGCAATACGCATACCGCCCACCCAGCGCTCGCCGGGGGCATGATCCAACCAGTTACGGCCTCCCGCGAGGATGTCACGCCCCAGTTCGGTCAGGTTGAGTCGGCGATGGGGCCACTCCTCGTGAGTCTCGCCGATCTCCAGCGGCGGTTGGGGCGTTGCGATCAGCGGCTGCAGCAACCACCAGAACATCAGATCGCCCAGATAGGGCAACGGCTCGTACTCGCGCATCAGGTAGGCAAAGGCCTTGCCCACCGGCAGAGGGCCATGGTCGCGTACGATCTCCAGAATGAGTCGCTCGGTCAGGCCGAGACCGGTATCCGGTGCGGGCAGCTCCTGTAGATGGCGCTCGAGCGCCTTGCCCATCATCGGCAGGGCCGGCGTACCGGTGGCGATCAGGGATTCCAGCGCCTCGGGGGTATCGGCCGTGAGTGCCACCCAGGCCCGGGAGCCCAGATCGAGCAGCGGCGCCTCGACGGAGCGACGCTGACGCCACAGCCAGGCCAGCAGGTCCGGGGCGAGCTGGCCGATACCGATGAAACGCTCCACGCCAGGGATGGTCTCCACGGCAACCAGCTCGATCCTGGCGCTGGGTGGGTTCGCCTGCAGTCGGTGTAACAGGTAGGCCAGCAGCAGTTGGTCGTAACTGTCATGCTCGAACCACAGCACCAGCCGCGCGTAACGGTCCAGTTCGGCCAGCCCCCGGTAGCTCCGGCGAAGACGCGCCAGAACGTCGCCCTCGGCCATTCCGGAAACCCCTGCCAGATAATTGGCGCGTAACCGCATCAGTTCTTCGGGCGGCAGATCCTGCAGCGGGCCAATGCAGAACGGATCGGAAAATTCCAGGAAGTCGCCCTCAAAACCGGCGGTACGCAGGCTGTGCTCGATATCCGAACCGCAACGGATATGCAGCGTTGCCAGGTCACCGTCGCCCCGTTCGGCAATCAGCCGCCGCGATGCCTCCAGGGATTCGATATGCGCCTTGAGCCGGGGCCAATTGGGAAAACCGCATTCGCGGGCGATGACGAACTGGGCATCGGCGAGCTTGAGCGGTGCCTCGCGTGGCGAGAGGTGCCGAAGTATTCGCGCTAGAGCGGCCGGCTCATCGGCGCGGGCTGCCTTGAACAGTTCCTTGGCGCGCTTGCGCTGCTGCTCGAGATTGAAGCGGCCATGCGACCGAGCATCCGGCCGGGGAAGCGTGATCATACGAATCCCTCCATATGCCTGCGTCCGCCGGACAGGCCGGGAATCGTATGGGGAAGCCGATTGGAAGCGATGGGCGCAGCCCTTTCCGCGGACGGGGACGCCTGGCGGCGCTGCGTTTAGCGTACCCCAGCATGGCGCGGTGTCAATCGGAGGCTACGGAAACCCAAGCATGACGGGTGCGACCAAATAGCGACAGCCATCCAGACGTTGGCCATCGGGGGCGCGACATCGTGAAATCCGAGGCGGGTATAGAGCCTGGCGGCAGGGTTCTGGGGGTAGACGTAGAGGGCACACTCGTTGACACCCAGCGCTTGCCCCCCTCACTTGCCAGGGCCGCGATGAGCTGAACACCCAGGCCCTGACCGCGGCAGTAGGGGGGCGACGGCAAGCCGTGCCAGGTGGCAACGTTCATGTCGTCGGCAGTATTGGCCGAAGCCCAGCAGTTCGCCCTTAGCGTTAAGCAGCGCGCGGCTCGACATGTTCTCGAGTTGCAGGTCTTGGCGAAACTGTTCCGGGATGACGGGGAAATGCATGTCAGGACCACCCCACAGGCGGCAGCTGTCTGCATCTGGCCACCAGCTCTGCAATATTGCTAGGTGGCGTTCCTGAACTGGCACCAGATGGAGCGAGGTATCACGCACGAGCCCGCTCAGATGCCCAAGTTTAAGAGTAGTCACCAGTCACAGTCCTTAGCATGAGCACTTCAGGGTGCAGGGGTGGCCCTGACACCGCCGCGAATGTTCGAGCGCCAATTGGCCACGGGCATGATCGTCCAGCCGTTTGTCACCGCTACGTCGCTCGGCCGCTACTGGTTGACGCGACAGGTATCGCAGCCACCCAGCCCGGCGATGACAGCCTTCCACGACTGGCTTCATGAAGCGGTGAGCAGGCCTATGGCGAGGTTGGCTGACCGATCATGACCCGTGCCAGCTCGTGGCGGTAGGCGGCCTCGTGCTGGACCGGATCGGAGGGAAAGCGACCGAGCTCGACGGCCAGTTCGAAGAAACCCTGACGGGGCAGTTCGCCGCGGCGGCTGACCACCAGGGAAGCGATCATCGGGCGGCCGGCGGCAACGTCTTCGCGCATCAGCGTTTCCAGCGCCAGGGCAACGCGTTGGATGGTACCCGGCGGCGTCAATCCCAGGGCCTCGGCAGCCTGCCGGTAGGTGATCGGCACGGCCTCGGCGGGCAGGCGCATGAGCAGCTCGCGCAGGCGCGGCGCCAGATCGGTTTCCTCAAGAGTGCCCATGGTCGAGCTCCAGGTATCTGCGGAGGTCTGCCGGCAAGGCTGTCACACCATCGGCCCGAATCACAGCGGCAGATGCAGGATGGCGCCGCGCAGGCCTCGCGCATCGGCCCACAGTTTGCCGAGGGTGATGGGCAGGCGGAAGCGGCGCTTGCCGGCAGCGCCGGGGTTGAACAGCAGCCGGCCATCCTGACATTCGTTACGCGGTTTGTGGGAGTGGCCGTGGAGCACGGCATCGCAGGAGGTGGCGGGTTCGAACTCCCGCAGGATATGCACCAAGTGCAGACGCCAGCCGTTGACGGCAAGATCGCGGGTCTTCGGCAGCGTCTCGGCCCAGGGGGCAGTGTCGATATTGCCGCGCACCGTCGCCAGCGGAGCGAGCTCGGCCAGGCGTTCGAGGATGGCGGCGTCTTCGTCGCGATGGCCAACGTCGCCCAGGTGCAGGATCAGCCCGCAGCCCTCCAGCATCGCCAGCGCCTCATGGCGCAGCAGCCCATGGGTATCGCTGATGACGCCGATGGGCCGCTCGGTGATGATGGCCTGCATGAAAACGGCCTCAGGCGAGCACTTCAGCCATCGACCGCTGGCCATCGAGCAGGGCGAACTCGCGGTCGACGAGTTCCCGGGCTTTCACCAGGTGCAGCAGGGCGTGGGCGACGTTGCCGCGCGAGACGGTGTTCTCGCCGTCGGTCTCCTTCAGCGAGGCGGCCACCCGCTCGCTGGCAGGGTCGTCGGTAAGCCGCCCCGGCTTGAGGATCACATGAGGCATGCCGGAAGCGCGCAGGTAGGCATCGGCGGCGAACTTGGCGGCCATGTAGGGGCGCAGTTTCTCGGGTGCCGCCTGGGGATTTTCGGCGCGCATGGCACTGACCATCAGAAAGCGCGAGAGGCCGCGCTCGCGGGCGGCGTCGACGGCGCGGATGGCACCGTAGAGATCGATCAGCAGGGTCTTGTCGGGGCCCGTGTGCGGGCCGGAGCCGGCAGTGAACACGACCTGATCGCAGTCGTCGAAGGCGTGGATAAAGTCGCCTTCCAGGTCGGCAACCACCGTTTCGATGCCGCGCTCCTCGAACCAGGCCTGCTGACCGGGATCGCGAATCATGGCGCGAATGGGCTCGCCGGCATCAAAGGCCAGGGCGCAGAACTGGCGACCGATCTGGCCGTTGGCACCGATTACTAGTGTCGTCATGGCTCCTCCTTGTCGTCGTGGGCGGATACGGCTGCCAGCCCTTTCCAGTCCTCTCTGTCCAACTCGGGGTTTTCCCCACGGAAGCGGGCATACAGCTCGATACCGTGAGGGTCTTCCAGAATCTCGACCTGTACGCCCTTGTCACGCAGCAGCGACTCGGTTCCCGAGGCGTTGGTGACGTCGCCGACCACCACGCGCGAGAAGCCGCGCATGTAAAGCAGCGTGGCGCAGATCTGGCACGGGCTCAGCGAGGTGAACAGCGTCGTGCGGCTGAAGTCGATGCGACCGGCATCGCGCACGGCGGAAGTCTCGCCATGATGATACGGATGGTTCTCCTGCACCAGGGTGTTGTGGCCCTTGCCGACGATTCGGCCCGTGGCGTTATCGACGATCACCGCGCCGATGGGACAGCCACCCTCGTCGAAGCTCTTCTGCGCCAGCAATACCGCGATGCGCATGAAGTCGGCGTCGCTGAGCCGCTTCGCGAAGCCGTCGTCCATCAAAACCGGCTGGCTGGCCGTCGGCATGTGAGCAATGGCGGCCAGGGCCGCGTTCGTGACTTCCGTGCGTGCGTTCAGCAACGTTTCCATGGTGCCTCCGTTCGAATTGTCACCCTATCCTGCCGCCTTGGCCCGTGCGATACCACTCCTTCCGGGCAATCGCGGCCGGCGGCCATTGGCAAGAGCGCCCCTGTCTCTCGGCTCGTTTCTTGACCGGGCAATTTATCATGATAAATTGCCCAATATGCGCCGGCACCCCCACTCGCCGGCGCGCGGCGAACAAGGACAACGACATGAGTACAACCGAGCAGACGCTGACACAGCGCAAGAAGAAGTGGTACCAGACGGTACCCGACCCCATGGTGCTGATCTTCATGATCCTGCTGGCCACCTACGCCCTCACCTTCGTGGTGCCGGCGGGCGAGTACGAGCGGGTCCAGGAAGATGGACGCACCCGGGTGGTCCCGGAATCCTTCACCTATCTCACCGATGTCGAGGCCATCTCGCCCTTCGACATCTTCGTGGCGGTCCCCCGCGGCCTCAACGAGGCATCGCTCTACCTGTTCATCGTGTTCATCGCCGGCGGCCTGTTCCATATCCTGCAGCGCACCGGTGCGCTGGAGAATGCGATCGGGGTGGCGGTGAACCGGGTCGGCGTCGAGCGGCGCAACATCATCATCACCGCCGGCACCTTCATCTACGGCTTCTTCGGCGTGGCCGTGGGCTTCGAGAACAACATCGCCCTGGTGCCCATTGCCGTGCTCATCGCCAGCGCCATCGGCTGCTCCAGCCTGGTCGGCACCACCATGGCAGTCGGCGGCATCGGTATCGGCTTCGCGCTGTCGCCCATCAACCCCTACACCGTGGGCGTGGCCCAGGGCATCGCCGAGTTGCCCACCTTCTCCGGCGCCTGGCTACGCACCTTGCTGGTGGTCTCTTCCCTGGCCCTGCTCTCCCTGTACATCTGCAAGTGGGTGGTCAAGATGGACTTCGAGGAGCCGGACAACACCAAGGCCATGACCAAGTCCCTGGATGAATACCAGCTGACCAAGAGCAACAAGTTGATCCTGGGCGTGTTCGTGCTGGGCCTGGCCGCCATGCTGGTGGGCGTCTTCACCCGCGGCTGGTACATCAACGAGATCGCCGGCATGTTCCTGCTGATCGCCATCGTGATCGGCATCGTCAATGGCCTCTCCGCCAACGAGATCGTCAAGCAGATGATGGAAGGCGCTTCCAAGGTCACCCCCGGGGCGCTGGTGATCGGCCTGGCAGCCTCCATCCAGGTGATCCTCGGCCAAGCCCAGATCATCGACACCATTGTGCATGGGCTGAGCGGCCTGATTCAGGACATCCCCGGCGCCCTGTCGGCGATCATGGCCAGCATGGTGCAGGGAGCGATCAACCTCTTCGTGCCTTCCGGCTCCGGTCAGGCCCTGGTCACTATGCCCATTCTGATACCGGTGGCCGACCTGGTGGGCATGAGCCGCCAATTGATGATCACCGCCTTCCAGGTCGGCGATGGCCTGACCAACCTGATCGTGCCCACTTCCGGCGGCACTCTGGCCATGCTGGCTCTGGGGCGGGTCTCCTATGTGGCATGGTTGAAGGCCATCCTGCCCTTCATGGTGCTGGTCTACGTGCTGGCGTGGGTCGGCCTGATCATCGGCCATATGACCGGATACTGAGCCTGCCATGACCTTGTCTCTGATCCACGTGCAGCCGGCGACCGGCACGGTCGCCGCGCTGACGGCAACCGGCGGCGTGGCGGTGGGTGGCTACGTGCACCATGCGTGGCGCGGTCTGGGCGCCTGCGCCACCCAGGGGTTGGCTACCAACCCCTGGTACCCGGAAGACGTTCGCCACGCGCTGACCCAGGGGCGCACCGCCAGGCAGGCCCTTGACCAAGTAACCCGCCGAGATGCCGGCGCGGCGCGGCGCCAATGCCTGGTGATGGATGCCGACGGCCGAGCCGCAGTGCACTCCGGCAGCGAGAACCTGGCGGTGGTGGCCGCCGAGTTGCGCCCCACGACCGCCGCGGCCGGCAACATGCTGGCCGACGAGTGGGTCGTGGAGAGGCTGCTGCGGACCTTTCTGACGCAGACCTGCACCAACTCCGACGCGGTGTGGGGCCAGGCCGCCATGCCCCGCTACCGCGATGGGTACGAGGCACGCCTGGCGGAGAGCCTGACCGAAGCACTGGAGGCGGCATTGCAGGCCGGCGGTGACTGCCGCGGCACCCGCTCGGCGGCGCTGCGCATCGAGTCCTTCGATGCGGCGCCCATCGACCTGCGGGTGGACTGGGACGACGACCCCGCCAGCGCACTTCGGATGCTGGTCCAGCGCATTCGCGAACCGGCGTTCGCCGCCTTCCTCGCCTCGCTGCCGACGCATTGATTCCAGGAGAGAAGCATGACCGATTCCACTACGCAGGCGGCTCTCGGCCGTCGACTGATAACGCGCCTGGATGAAGCCGCGCGCCACTCCCTGCCCGGGCCGGGGGTGACGAGGCTGTTCTGTTCCGAGGAGCATCGCGCGGTGCTGGAACTCATCGCCGACTGGATGCGCCAGGCCGGACTGACCCCCGAGCTCGATGCTTCGGGCAACCTAGTGGGGCGCAACGCGCGCGCCTTGCAGGGCGAGAAGTCCCTGATCCTGGGTTCGCATCAGGATACCGTGACCGAGGGGGGCAAGTACGATGGCATGCTGGGCGTCGCTCTGCCGCTGCAGGCCCTGCAGGCCTTGAAGGAGGCTGGCACCGAGCTGCCCTATGGAGTCGAGGTGGTGGCCTTCGGCGACGAGGAGGGCACCCGCTTCCAGTCGACCCTGATCGGCAGCCGCGCCCTGGCCGGCACCTTCGACCCGGCCAGCCTGGAGGCGCGCGACGCCGAGGGCATAACCCTCGGCGAGGCGCTGAAGGCGTTCGGTGGCGACCCGGGGAACATCCCCCGGGTGGCGCGCAAGCCCGTGTCGGTCTTCGGCTTCGTCGAGGTGCATATCGAGCAGGGCCCGGTGCTCGAGCAGCGCGACCAGGCAGTGGGCGTCGTCACCGCGCTGACCGGCATCGAACGCCACCGATTGAGCGTGCGCGGCAAGGCCGGACACGCCGGCACCACGCCGATGGCCGGCCGCCGCGATGCCCTGGTCGGGGCAGCCGAGATGGTGGTGGAAGCGGACAGAGCGCTGAACGCCTCGCCCGACCTGGTTGGCGTGGTCGGCAAGCTGGATGTCCGGCCCAACGCCGTGAACGTGATTCCCGCCGAGGTGAATTTCACGCTGGAGCTGCGCTCCCCCAGCGCGGATGTGCGCGAGAAAGGCCGCAAGGAAATCCTGGAAGCCTGCCGGCGGCTCGCCCAGGCGCGCGGACTCGAACTCTCCAGCGAGCCGACCTACCGCGCCGAAGCGGTCGCCTGCGCCGACTGGCTGATCGAAGCGCTGGAAGGTGCCTGCCAGGCCTGCGATGAGCCTACCCAGCGCCTGTTCAGCGGTGCCGGCCACGACGGCCTGGCCATGCACGACCTGACCGACATCGGCATGCTTTTCGTGCGCTGCAAGGACGGCCTGAGCCACCACCCCGACGAAGCCATCAGCGAGGAAGACGCCGGCCGCGCTACCCGCGTGATGATGCGCTTTCTCAGCGACCTGGGGTCGGCCGCCGAGGCCAGCGGCCGGGCCTGACGCCCGCCGCCTCAGTCGGCCAGGAAGCCTCGCCTGACCTGAGCCTCGTTGTCGTTCATCACCGCCTGGGCCGAGAGCATGTGCTCGCGCATCAACTCACGGGCCCGGTCGGCATCGCCCGCTTCGATGGCATCCAGCACCCGCGCGTGATACTGGCAGCCGGTGGGCCCGATCTGGTGATCGCCGGGCTCGTAGAGCCGCCGGTAGACAGTCAGATCGGAGAGCATCTGCACGGTGAAGCGGATGATGAACGACAGCAGCGGATTCCCCCCGGCCAGTTCGGCGAGCATCTCGTGGAAGCGCAGCGAATCGATGTGCTGCTGCCGCTCGGTCTCCATGTCGGGTGCCGGCGTGGCATAGCTGTGCAGGCTGTCGCGCAGGCGGGCCAACTCCTCGGCGCCGACCTTGCCCGCCAGCGAGGCGGCGAGCTCGGGCTCCAGGGCCAGGCGGATCTGGTAGATGTCGCGGATGGAGATGTCCTGGAAATAGAAGTAGTGGCTGAGCAGCGAGGTCGCCTTGGCTTCGCTCATCTTGCACACGAACACACCGCCACCCGGGCCGGTACGCGTCACCACCAGACCCTGTGCCTCCAGGACCCGTGTGCTCTCGCGGATGGTGCCCTTGGAAACATCCAGGGTTTCCATGAGCTCCGCTTCGCCGGGCAGACGATCGCCGGGCATCAGCTGGCGGTCGACGATCCAGCCCTTGATGGTATCCGCGACGTGGTAAGGAAGGCGACGCGATGCAGAAACAGCCATGGCTTCTCTCATGCCGATACAGGGGCATCAAGGGTAAGCCATGGGTCGTAATGGGGACAGCCTGGCCGGACCCGACGTTCGGCTATGTCTGTCCGTCAGCCACCTTGATCCCCGCGGGCATGGGCGCCTTACTTTCCGGAATAGAGGGCGAACACCTCTTCGCCGGTGAGGTTCTTCGTCGTTTGCGAAAACGCGTAGAACGCCGGCTTCTGATCGATGAATATCTGTTCGGTGAGACGCCAAGCGTCGCCGTCATCGAAAAGACCGACAGGCATCGCGTAGTGCCCTCCCTCCTTCAAACGGTAGAACAGGTGCGTGCCACACGTCCGGCAGAAGCCGCGCTCCGCCCACTCCGACGAGCCGAAGGTGGCGATGTGTTCCTCACCTTCGAACGTCACGTCGTTGCCACACTCTACCGCAAGAAGCGGCCCGCCACCCCATCTGCGACACATCGTGCAGTGACAAACGCCGATGGCGTTGCCCTGGGTACTCGCCGTTACCCGCACGGCTCCACATAGACAGTGCCCGCGGTGCTCGATGCTAGCCTCCATACCTTCCTCCTCAGCCTGCATGACAATGACTCGGGCCCCGGAACGGGCGCCGAACGCCGCAGTGGGGTCGGGTATCAGCTTAGCAACTCGAACGGGCCATCACTTCATCTCGAAGCCGCGTTCGATGAGGAAGTCGCACATGTGCGGGCGCAGCTTGGTGTCGAACAGCGGGGTGAGGTTCTGCGACCAGGTGCTGTCCTTGGCCCCCCCCTTCCGTGACTGATAGTAGCGGTACATGGTGTCGTCGAAGGCCTCCACCTGTTCGCGGTCGTCGGTGTAGCGGTCCTCCTTGAGAATCGCCTCGACCGGCAGGCGGGGCTTCACGTCCGGATCGTGGGCCGGATAGCCGAGGCACATGCCGAACACCGGATAGACATGCTTGGGCAGCTCGAGCAGGTCGCTGACGGCCTGGGGATCGTTGCGAATGCCGCCGATGTAGCAGATGCCGAGCCCTTCGGACTCGGCGGCGATGGCCACGTTCTGCGCCATCAGGGCGGTGTCGACGCTGGCCACCAACAGTTGCTCGGTCATGCCGCGCACGACCCGGGCACCGGTGCGCTCGGCGGCTTCGGTGGGCCGTTTCATGTCGGCACAGAACACCAGAAAGGCACCGCAGGTGGCCACGTAGCGCTGCCCCCCGGCCAGTTCGGCGATCTTCTCGCGGCGGGTCGGGTTCGTCACGTGGATGACGCTGTAGGCCTGCACATGGCTGGAGGTGGCCGCGGCTTGTCCGGCCTCGATCAGCGTCTCAAGGAGCTCGCGGGGAACCGGCCGGTCGGTGAACTTGCGAATCGAGCGGTGAGACTTCAGCAGTTCGATGGTCGGGTTCATGGTATCTCGCAGTCGGGTGGTTCGGAATCAGGCGTCGTCCGCTTCGCGGTCGGGCTTGGCACTGCCCTGGTGTGCCAGCGGAATGGCGGCATCGAGCCGCGGATGATTGTCGCGGAATTCGCGGTGCGGGTCCGACAGGCCGTCCAGGGCCTGTAGGCTGCGGGTCAGGGCATGGATGGCAGCCAGCACGTCCTGGGTGTTGCCGGTCTCCGAGATGGTGTGCATGTTGCGGATGGGAAAGCCCATCGAGGTGGCGGCACAGTCCACCGCGGCGAGCACGCCGGCCATGCCGTCGGTGCCGGTATCCACGCCGACGATGTCGCGCTGCAGGGGAATGCCGTGCTCTCGAGCTGAGCTCTCGATGATGCGGTTGAGTTGCTCGCTGGCGATCGAACCCACCGATAGAGTACAGCCCTTGCCCATCTCCAGCGGCTGCATGCGGCGCTCGCCGATGCCGGGAGCCGCCACGTAGTCGTGGTTGACGTCCACGCCGATCAGCGCGTCGGGTTCGAGCTCACCGGCCATCACCCGGCTGCCGAAACGGCCGATCTCCTCGTAGCTGGCGATGGCGAACAGCAGGCGCACCTGGCGGGTACCGCCGGCCTCGGCGATCAGCCGTGCCACTTCGGCGGTGACGAAACAGCCCAGGCCGTTGTCGAGGTAGGCACCGTAGAAGGTGTTGGGGCTGAAGCCGGGACGGATGGGGCGGTCGAGCAGGATGGTGTCACCGGGACGCACGCCGAGGTTCTCGACCTGCTGCTTCTTGTTCTCGCCGTGAATCTGCAGATCGAGGTAGATCTGCTCCTTCTTGATGCCCTTGCTGCCGTCGCGCTGGGCCGGGTCGGAGAAGTGAATCGCCCCCAGCGCTTCCACGGTGCCGCCGCGGATGATGCGATAGCTACCCGGACTGGCCGGATCCTCGCTGAACAACTTGACCTCGTGGCCGATCAGCACGGTGGGCAGGAAGGAGTCGGTGTTGATCCAGATCTTGCCGTCGTCGCCGATGGAGCGCACCTGCATGCGAATCTTGTCGGCATGGCCGACGATCATCACCTTGAACATGTCGTCGCGCCCCGGATGAGTGTCCAGCACCACCCCGGCGTGCCCCTTGAACTGATGCAACTCCCAGCCTTTGGGAGCGAAGCTCTCGAAATGGGGCTTGAGCACGCCGTAGGTCATGGCACCTTCCAGCCCTACGGGGCTGGGAGCATCGAGGATTCGCCGCATCAGGTCGAACTGCGCTTCCGGCATGGGCTGAGTCCAGGGCTGGTTCGCTTCGCTCATGGCATCACTCGCTGTGTCAGGGAAGAAAACTCCCAGTTTGCCAGATTTCACGCAGCTCGGCTGCGCACCCGCCCGCGACCATTCGGAACGCCTCCATCAGACAAACGTGAAACATCCCTCCGCAAATCGGCGTAGAAATGGGTATGCTGTGGCATGGTTCATTGACCGGGAGGCTTCATGTCGACCTTCACCCTGAGACCTCGTCCCCGCGGCGGCCGCTGGCCGGTGGTGCCGGCCTGGCTGGGTTTCGTTCTGCTGGCGGTAGCGGCACTGTTGATGGGCGGTGCCGGGCCGGCGTACCGCCTGGATCTCTTGCCGCTGAGCACTGCCTTCGATGTATTGCGCCTGGGGGCTTACGTGGCCGTAGGCGCAGCAGCGCTGGGGCTGATCGCCTTGCTGATCGCCACGCTGTGCCGGCGCTGGCGACCGGCGCTGGCTGGGCTGCTGGTGATCGCCGCGGTGGCGGCCATGCTCGTGGGGCCCTGGGAAATGATGCACCGCGCCCAGCGCGTGCCGCCCATTCACGACATCACCACCGACACGGCGAACCCGCCCGCCTTCAAGGCACTGGCCGAGGCGCGGCGCGCCGCCCCCAACGGGCTGGAGTATCCCGGTGAATCCTTTGCCCGCCGTCAGCGCAGCGCCTACCCCTGGGTACGGCCGATCACCCTGCCGCTGCCATTGGCCGAAGCGCGCGACGCCGCCGAGGCCACGGCACGCGAGATGGGCTGGGAGATCGCCGCAGTGGAGGAGAATCGCATCGAGGCGACGGCCACCACGCGCTGGTTCGGCTTCAAGGACGACGTGGCCATCCGCTTGACGCTGGAGAACGACAGCGTGCGCGTCGACGTGCGTTCGGCCTCGCGCCTGGGACGCAGCGACCTGGGCACCAACGCCGGGCGTATCCACGACTACCTGACGGCACTGCACGCCCGAGTGGAGTGATGACAACTATCACAACGAGGACCCCCAGTGAGCCAGGCAAGCGTGCAGCGCTTTCTCGCCGAGAAGGCGCCCGACATCGACATTCTGGAACTGACGAGTAGCACTGCCACGGTGGCGCTGGCCGCCGAGGCCCATGGCGTGGCGCCGGGGCAGATCGCCAAGACCCTGGCTTTTCGCGCTGGCGAGCGACAACTGCTGGTAGTAGCCGGCGGCGAGGCACGCATCGACAACCGCAAGATGCGCGAGACCTTCGGCGGCAAGGCGAAAATGCTGGATGCCGAGACGGTGCTGGCACTCACCGGCCACCCGGTGGGCGGTGTCTGTCCGTTCGGCCTGGCTACGCCACTACCGATCTACTGCGACGTCTCGCTCAAAGCCTTCCCGGAAGTGCTGCCTGCTGCCGGCGCCGAGCACACCGCCGTGCGGCTCTGCCCGGAGCGCCTGGCCGAGCTGGTCGGCGCCGAGTGGGTGGACGTATGTCGGTGAGACGAGACGCCGAATCGGCAGCGGCGACGCTTATGATAGCCTGTGTCCACACCTGCAAGCCGGAACGATCACTCAATGCTGCGCATTTCCAACTCCGTTGAACTGGGCGACTGGGAAATCGAGGTCCACCCCATCCGCGCCCAGGGCGCGGGTGGCCAGAACGTCAACAAGGTCGCCTCGGCCGTGCACCTGCGCTTCGACATTCCCCGCTCCAGCCTGCCGCCCTTCTACAAGGAGCGGCTCCTGGCACTCGGCGACCAGCGCATCAACAAGGAAGGCGTCGTGGTGATCAAGGCGCAACGCTTTCGCACCCTGGAGCAGAATCGCGACGACGCTCTCATGCGCTTACGTGAGCTGATCCGCGAGGCCATCAGGCAGCGCAAGGTACGCAAGCCGACCAAACCCACCAAGGGCTCCCAGCGCCGCCGCCTGGACAAGAAGACCCACAAGGGCAAGACCAAGGCGCTGCGCGGCAAGGTTCGCGAGTGACCCTCGATAACGTGAAGACCATGAAGAATATGCCTCCCACCGCAGAACACCTCACCTCCCCCTGCATCCAGGTGTGCCGGATCGACTCAGCGACGCAGCGCTGCGAAGGCTGCCGGCGCACCCTCGACGAAATCGCCCGCTGGCGCACCATGAGCGAGAACGAGCGCGCCGCGGTATGGGAACGCCTGGCAGCCGGGCCTCACTCCCCGGCGTGATGGCCGCTGGTCAGGATGTGATGCAGGCCCGCGCACTCCACCAGAGGATCGTCGCAGTTGATCACCACCTCGGCACGTGAGAGCACGTAGCTCTTGCCGGTGATGGTGTTATCTACCACCTGATGGATGCCTTCGCGCCGCCTGCCGGTGAACTCGCCGATGAAGCCGGTTTCACGCAGTGAGACGGTTTCCAGCTTATCGCCCGGCCTGATGCGCCCCTCGTGGTTCATCAGCGCCAACCGCGCCGAGGTTCCAGTGCCGGTGGTGCTGCGGCAGATCACCCCTGGATGCACATAGGTGGCGGAACGCGAGCGGTAGAAGTCGTCGGCCACCTGCTCCACCGGCCCCATGAAGTGCAGGAAGGGTAGCGGCCCCACATCGCCGAGCGTGTAGTGGGAGAAGCCGCGCTCGGCCTGGATCGCCTCGACGATCTTGTGCGCGCAGGCCGCCAGGTCGCGTTCCTCGTCGCGGGTGAGGTCGAAGCCCAGCTCGGCGGCCTCCACCAGGGCATAGAAGCCGCCGCTGTAGGCCACCGAGTAGGTCACGTCGCCGATGGTGGGCACGTGGATGGTGGCCCGATGGGTGTCGATGTAGCTGGGCAGCCCCTCACAGGTGATCGCCTCGACCACGCCATCCTCCACCAGAGCCTCGATATGCACCAGCCCCGCCGGTGACTCTAGCGTGAAGCGCTGACGCCCCTCCTGTTTGGGCACCAGGCCGAGTTCCAGCACCGCCGTGGCGGTACAGATGGTGTTGGAGCCGGAATAGATGGGGTAGCCCATCACCTCCATGATGATGTAGCCCGCCGCCGCTTGGGGATCGCTGGGCGGTACCAGCAGATCCACCGACATCTCGGGGATACCGTAGGGCTCGTCGAGCAGCAGCTTGCGCAGGCCGTCGGCATCGTCGCGCAGGTAGTGCATCTGCTCGCGAACCGTGGCGCCGGGCAGCAGATCGATACCGCCGGAGACGATGCGACTGACGTCGCCGCCGGCGTGGGTGTCCATCATCTGGAAGACGAGTTCTTCCTTCATGCCTGCTCCTCGAGAGCGAAGCGCGCCCCGTGCGCGTTCCATTGGCTGTCGGGCACGATCACGATCTTGCCCATATAGTTGTTGCCGCGGGCGACGAAGTAACGCTCCGCAGCATGAAGCTCGGAAAGCCTGAAGGCGGCGTGCAGCACCGGCTTGAGCTGGCCATCGCGAATCCATGCCACCAGCTGCTCGGCCTCTTCGCGGGTGCCGTGGGAGACACCGAAGATCTGCACCTGGTAGAGGTAGATGCGCGTCCACATGATCTCGCTCACGTTGCCGCCGCTGGCCCCGGCAATGGAGAGCCGCGGATAGGTGCTACGGGCCTTCATATCACCGATCATGGTGTCGATGAAGCGGTCGGTCATCTCGCCGCCGACGAGATCCATCACCGCGTCGATGGGGACGCCACCGGTGGCCGCCAGGGTGCGCTCGACGAAGGTGGGCAGATTGCCACGGTCGATCACCGCCTCGGCACCCAGCGCCAGCAGGGCATCGGCCTTCTCCGGCTGGCTCACGGCGTAGGGAATGGCACCAACGATGCGGCACAGCTGGATCAGCGCCGTGCCCACGCCGCCACTGGCACCGCTGACCAGAACCCGCTCGCCCTTGCCGACCCGGGCTGAAGTCATCATGTGGTAGGCGGTCTGGTAGGAGCACATGCCCATGGCGGCGAGCTCGGCGTCGGCGAGCTCCGGATTGGGCACGTGGTGGAACTGATCCGACGGCACGACCACGTATTCGGCGAAGCCGCCGTCGGCACCGTGACCGTAGTAGTCGGGCATGAGGTTGAGGTCGCGACGCTCATCGGCATAGAGGTTGAAGTCGAGCAAGCCTCGTTCGCCGATGCGCCCGGCATCGACGCCTTCGCCAACGGCGACCACACGCCCGGCCACGTCGGCACCCTGGATGCGCGGGAAGGTCAGGGTCGTCTCGCCGCCCATGGCGAAAGAGGTCACCTCGCCCTTATCCTTGGTGGGGTAGAGCCCCTCGCGCGCCTTGCGGTCGGTGTTGTTCTTCGCCGTTGCCGTGACCTGCACCAGCACCTCGCCGGGGCCAGGCCTGGGGGTAGGCACGTCCTGGCGATAGACCAGCTTGTCGATGTCGCCATGCCCGGTGAGCACCATGGCCGCCATGGTCTCGGGCACGGTGTCGGAAAGGGGTGCGCTAGCCATCGGCTGCCTCCTCGGTTGGGCCGTGTCAAAGGCGCGACGATAGTGCAATCGGCCTTGGCGTGAAAAGAGCGGTTCGTTCTTGATTCAGCCCGTTTTCTCACAACTTTTTCTGCGCTCGCCTGGAGATATCATCGTCAGGACAAGGCGCGAGGCCTACAGCCAGCGCTTGTGCCGAAACAGCCACAACAGCACCACGCCAATGGCCAGCATCACCGCCAATACCACGAAGTAGCCGTAGCGGTAGGCGAGTTCCGGCATGTGCGCGAAGTTCATGCCGTAGATGCCGGCGATGAAGGTCAGCGGCACGAAGATGGCGGTGATCACCGTCAGTACGCGCATGGTGAGGTTGAGCTGGTGCGAGGAGAGCGAGATGTAGCCGTCGATCAGGTCGCCGCAGATGTCGTAGTACATCTGGGTCAGGCTGTGCAGCCGCTCGAAGCGCTCGTGCACGTCGTTGATGGCGTGGAAGGTGTCCTCATTGCCGCGCGGCAGATGGGAATAGTCGTAGGCGGTGAGATCCTGGGTAATCCCCACGTGGTAGTTGTACACCCGGCGCATCTTCACCAGCCGCGAGCGGTAGGCGATGACGCGGCGCATCAGAGCATCGCTGCCGTCGTCGAGCAGGGCGTCTTCCAGGTCGCTCAAAGCATTCTCGAATTCGAGCAGACTGTCCAGATAGTATCCGGCCGAGAGGTACATCACGCGCAGTGCCACATGCTCCGGCGAACGGCGCAGCAGCACCCCGCCCTCGGCACCGAACAGGCGGTCGATGCTCAGCGCCTTGCCGGGGTGCAGGGTGATCAAAAAGCGCTCGCCGAGAAAGAAGGCCACCTGCTGGGGCGTGTAGTTGAGCTCGGCATCGAAGGAGGAAATCCCGCGATAGAGAATGAGAGTATGGCTCTCGAACTCCTCGATCTTGGGCGGATGGCGCTCGCGATGGGCGTCCTCGATGGCCATGGGATGACAGCCGAAGGCCTCCAGCAACTCGCGCTCGCGGGCCATCGACTCACCCTGCATATCGATCCAGATATGCCCCTGCGGTGCCGCTTGCCAGGTGGCGATCAGCTCCTCGCCGCCCAGGTGTTCCTGGCCCTCGCCATCCAACCATCGCGTTCGAATCATCGCTGCCTCCCTGCCGGTTGTATCGACGCCGCCGCCCCGAACCGCTCGGTGCGTCGGTGGCGGTCAGCATAGCGGAGTCGGGCCCCCAGGAACGAGCCCATCGACAGTATCACTGGGCAGGAATCTTGCCTTGCGCTTCGGCCTCGGCAAGCTGCGCCAGCGGCACAGGGCCCTCCAGGTAGCCGAACATCCAGGACAGGGCTCCGGGCAGGCTCGCTCGCCATACTCTCCAGGTATGGCCTCCACTGAACGTTTCCAGGGTGATGCGGTGGGGCTGGTTGACCTCCAGCGCCTCGTAGAGCAGGCGGGCATGATGCAGCGCGTTGAATACATCACGGTCGCCCGCACTGATATACAACGGCACCACGAACTCTCCCGCCAGGTAGTCGTCGAGATGGGCCGTATAGTTGTGCGCGGCCCACAGTCCGCTGTCGAATTCCCCCGCATCGTCGAGAAAGGCGGGATGGCGCCAGGCCGAGGAGTTCTGCGGCGGCTGTGGGTGATAGCTGGCCGGGCTCAGCGCGGCCGCGGCGCCGAAGAGCTCGGGGCGTTCGAGGGCGAAATTGACGCTGCCATAGCCGCCGGCGGAGAGCCCTGCCACGCCGCGCCAGGCGCGCTCCGGAACCACCTGCCAGGTAGCCTCCACATGGGGAATGAGGTCGTCGAAGAAGGCTCGACGGGCGGGTTCGTTGTGGCCATCGATCCACCAGCTGCGACTGCCCGGCATGACGATCACCGCCGGCGGGATGGTGCCCTCGCGAATCAGGCGATCCGCGGTGCGGGCCAAACGCCCACGCTCGAGCCAGTCTCGGGAACCGCCAAACGAGCCGTGCAGCAAGTAGATGACAGGATAGGCCTGCTGCGTACTGCGATAACCGTCCGGCAGGTAGAGTGCGTAGGGGTAGTCGCGGCCCAGTACATCGGACGCAAAGCGATGATGACTGACCTGACCGGCCAGCAGCGGCGAACATAGCAGCAGCGCCAGCATGCCAACGGCACAGTGCCGGAACGTCATGATCGGCCTCCCGATACCCAAGTGAAAATGACATTGTCATTGCGCAAGGAATGTTTGCGCTTTGACGTGGTCGGACAGCCTGGCAGGCGCTGACGTTCCACTTCGTTACACACGACGACACAACACAGACCCGGGTAGCCCATGAAAGGACGCATCGAGGAAATCTACTGGCTCAGGTTCTATGGCTGCCTGGCCGTCTTCTCGTTCCACTTGATCCTACGCATCGAAGACAACTACCTGTCGCACCTGATCCTGGATCTCGCCCGCATTCCATTGGTATTGGGCACACCGATCTTCATCTTCATCTCGATCTTCCTCTTTTCGGCCCGCTATGGCGATGCCGTCCCCCACCACTTCCTGGCCAACCGTTTCAAGTACGTTATGGTGCCCTACCTGGTCTACGGGCTGATCTATTCACTGGCCGAGTACGTGCGGGTCAAGGCCAACGGCGATTCACTCGGCTTTACCGGCCACATGATCGAGTACTTGGTGTTCGCCGGCTGGCATGGCTATTTCCTGATCATAGCCATGCAATTCTACGTGCTGTTCTGGCTCTACAATCGCTTCCGGCTCTGGCACTGGATCCCCTCGGGGCCAGGGCTAGTGATTGGAGCGCTCATCAGCATGGGTTACTGGGGCTATTTCCGGTGGCAGGGCCTCGAACCACCCGGGTATCTGCACTGGATCGCGCCTATCGGCTGGATCTACCTGTTCTTTCTCGCCGTGCTGCTGGTCAGTGCTTATCCGAACCTGATGAGGCGGCGCTGGTTTCGCTGCTTCGCCAATCCGGCATGGCTGCTGGCTACCGTGGCAGGCATCGTGCTGTTCACGCTACGCGGCGAGCTCGAGTACTCCTCCAAAGAGACTTGGGTGGTGCCGCTGTTCATCTTTTCGGCGCTGTGGGCCATGAGATGGCTGGCCGGGCGTCCGGCACCGCGGCTGGTGAAGTGGGTCAACGAGTATTCCTTCGGTATTTACCTGGCTCATCCGCTGTTCTTTTCCGTCGTCGACTTCGTCACCTGGCAGGTCAATGTTCCGCTGTGGCTCTACGCATCGGCACTGGCGGTGGTCGGCATGAGCGGCTCGATCCTGCTCAACCGGTTCGTCAACCGCAGCCACTGGGGCGGACTGATGTTCGGCAAGCGCCTGTACGTTCCATGAACCATGAAGACGCCGATTCGCCAACTGCGCTAGTCTGGAAGAACGATGTTGGACTGACTGGGAGTTTCCGATGAGTGAGCGCGTTTCGCTGGTGATGGTGCCGGTCGACGGCTCCCCTAGCGCCGCGGCCGCGACGCGTCATGCCGCCATGCTCGCACGCCTGTTGGACGCACGCCTGCAACTGTTGCACGTGATGCCGCTCAACCCGCCCGAGCTCAGCGACGTGCCGGCCAACCGGCAGGCCGATAGCGATCACGATCGGGCACTGCGCCAGCAATCGGCCAGCGAGGCCTTGCGCCTGGCCCGCGAAGCCATCCAGCCACCGCTGGCGACGCCGCCCGAAGAGGTGACCCTGGAGGATGCCACCTTCGTGCGACATCCGGCACGCAGCATCGTCGCGCATGCCCAGCGACAACACGACTGCCTGCTGGTGATCGGCGCCCGCCACCTCAGCGACATGGGCAAGTTCGTGGAAGGCAGCGTCAGCAACGAGGTGGTGCACCGTGCCAGCATCCCGGTCACGGTGGTTCACGCCGAATCGGCCAGTGACGACGCACAGCGCATCGACCGGGTGCTGCTGCCGGTCGATGGGTCGCGCCACAGCGACAAGGCTGCCGCCCTGGCCGGCGACCTGGCGCGCAGCGCCGAGGCGAGCGTGGAGCTGCTGTTCTGCCGCCCGGCGGGTGAGGCGGCGGATGACGGCAGCACGGACGATGAAGCCCGGCAAATCTTCCAGCACGCCCGGAAAGCACTGGGTGAGATTCCCGCCGGCGTGACGGAACGAGTGCTCCGCGCCACCCACTACGCTGACGCCATCGCCGCCGAAGCGTGCCGCCACACAGACCACCCGATGATCATCATGGGGCGCCGCGGGCTCGGCACTTGGCGTGAGGCATTACTGGGCAGCGTGAGCCACCGGGTCATCGACCGCGCGTCCTGCCCGGTCACCGTCGTGGTCTGATCGCAGCCCGAAAACGGCACGAAAAAAAGTGCCCGTCAGGGGAGTGACGGGCAACCAAGCGATAGTGTCATGAAGGGGATCGGCTCGGTGAGACACGAGATGGCATGCCTGCCGGAACCGAATGATCGAATCTTATCCGGAGACCCGCTCACCAGGCCAATAAACCCTGTGCATGATCCTCATAGGGAAACCGTGCTCACCACTTGGATCATGATGCATCCGCGGCGGCGATCACTGCATCGAGGGCCGCCAGATAGCCCTGAGATCCGAGTCCGGCAATGATCCCGTCCGCGCGCAGCGACACGTAGGAGTGGTGGCGAAAGGCTTCCCGCCGGTGCACGTTGGAGAGGTGCACCTCGATCACCCGTCCCTCGAAGGCGTTGAGGGCGTCGAGAATCGCCACCGAAGTGTGGGTGTAGGCCGCCGGGTTGATGATGATCGCCCGCGTGCCGTCCTCGCGCGCGGCGTGAATGGCATCGATCAGCGCCCCCTCGTGGTTGCTCTGGAAACAGTCGATTTCCCAGCCGACGAGCACCGCCCGCCGACGCAGGTCGTTATCGATATCGCCGAGGGTCTCGCGCCCGTAGATCTCCGGCTGGCGGGAGCCCAGCAGGTTGAGATTGGGGCCGTGCAGCACCAGCACCTTGTTCATGTCGTCGTTTCCTCATGCCGGCACCCGGCCGGTCGCTTCCAGTGCTTCCAGAATACGAATATTGTCGCTGTAGGCCAATAGATCGGACATTTCGGCTTCCATCGGCCGGTCACCAACCCGCGGCGACGTCACCTCAAGGGCTCGTAGGGCAGCCCCACGTAGTTCTCGGCGATGGTGGTCAGCCCTGCGGTGGAGCCCGCCAGGTAGTCCAGTTCGGCCTGCTGCATGCGAGTGGCGAAGTCTTCCTCTTCGGAGAACCTGTGCAGTAGCGAGGTCATCCACCAGGAGAAGCGCTCGGCCTTCCAGATGCGCTTGAGCGCCACCTCGGAGTAGCGCGAGACCAAGTCGGTGCGTCCCTCCCGGTAGACTGCCACCAGCACGCGATATAGAGCATGCACGTCGCTGGCCGCCAGGTTGAGTCCCTTGGCCCCGGTGGGCGGCACGATATGCGCAGCATCGCCGACCAGGAAGAGGCGGCCGCACTGCATCGGCTCGACGACGAAGCTTCTCAGCGGGGCGATGCTCTTCTCGATGGAAGGGCCGGTGACCAGGCTGTCGGCCACGTCCTCCGGCACGCGGCGCTTGAGCTCCTCCCAGAAGCGCGCGTCGGACCAGTCTTCGACCTTCTCCTCCAACCCCACCTGCAGGTAGTAGCGGCTGCGCGTCGCCGAGCGCATGCTGCACAGAGCGAAGCCGCGGTCATGCCGCGCGTAGATCAGCTCGTCGGCCACCGGAGGCGTGTCGGCAAGCAGTCCCAACCAGCCGAAGGGATAGACTCGCTCGAATGCCTTGATCCGGTCGGCGGGGATCGACTGGCGCGAGATGCCATGGAAACCGTCGCAGCCGGCCACGTAATCGCAGTCGAGGCGATGTGTCTCGCCATCCTTCTCGAAGGTGACGTAGGGAGTCTCCGATTCGAGGTCATGAGGCTGGACGTCGTCGACCTCGTAGAGGGTGGTGGCACCGATGCCCTCGCGGGCTTCCATCAGGTCGCGTGTGACCTCGGTCTGACCATAGACCATCACCGTCTTGCCGCCGGTCAGCCCGGCCAGGTCGACCCGCACCCGACGGTTGTCGAAGGCCAGCTCGACGCCATCGTGCACCATGCCCTCGGCATCCATGCGTTCGGCGACGCCGGCTTCGCGCAGCAGGTCGACCATGCCCTGCTCCAGCACCCCGGCGCGGATGCGGCTGAGCACGTATTCACCGCTGCGCCGCTCGAGAATCACGTTGTCGATGCCCTGGCGAGCCAACAGCTGGCCGAGCAACAAGCCCGAAGGGCCCGCACCGATGATGGCAACCTGTGTTTTCATGGGATGGCTCCGTTGCTGTCTTTTCAGTGAACAAATGTTCGCCTACCGGATTGCATTTTTCACTGAAAACCACCCCCCTATAAGGCACTATTGGCAGAAACACTTGGACAATTCCAGCATAATAGGTCGACTTTGGTCGCACCCTGCTGGTCGGAGCCCGCATGGCACACGCCGCTGTCCCCGTCTTCAAGCTGTATGGCGAAATCCGCCACTGGCCCACCCCGGATCTGCTCCACTGCGAGTCGATCCCCGAGCGCAGTCGCCTGCACGACTGGCGCATCCGCCCCCACCGCCATGCCGACCTGGTGCACGTCCTGCACGTCACTGTTGGCAGCTTGGCGCTGGAACTGGAAGGCAGCTCGCATCCTCTGCAGGCACCGGTGGTCATCGTGGTGCCGGCCATGAGCATCCACGGCTTCCAGTTCTCAACCGACATCGCCGGGCATATCCTCACCCTGGCCAAGCCACTGGTCGAACACCTGCAGTCCCTGCTGGGCGAACAGGCTGCCGTACTCGACCGCGCGGCATTCCATCGTTTGGCCGGAGCCGGCGAGGCCAGCCGGATTGCCACCCTGGTGGCTCAGATATCCGACGAATACCGCCATCCGGCTCCGGGGCGCGACCGGCTGCTGGACGCACTGACCCAAGCCCTGGTGGTGGAACTGTCACGCTGGGCCGATCACCCGCTGCACGGTGGTAGCCGGACACTGCCCTGCCAGCAAGATCGCGCCAGCCACCATCTCAAGAACTACCAGGCGCTGATCGAAGCCCAGTTCCGCCAGCAACCCAGCATCGAGGCGTTCGCCGACCAGTTGGGCATGACCAGTGCTCACCTCAACACCCTGTGCCGGCGGCTGGCCGGGCGCAGCGCCCTGCAGCTGCTGCACGAGCGCCTGCTGCTGGAAGCCAAGCGCCAGTTGACCTACACCAACATGACCATCAGCCAGGTAGCCGACAGCCTCGGCTTCTCGGAACCTGCCTACTTCACCCGTTTCTTCAAGCGGCTGACCGGCCTTTCGCCGCGGGACTTCCGCCTGCGCCAGCCCGCCCCCTGACACGCAACGCAAGCGCCCCCGGAAAGCCATGCCTTCCGGGGACGCAAGGTACCGCTGAAATGACTCAGTTGGCGACGGCCAGCGCCTTCCGCTCGAAGGCCCCGGCATTGGGGCAGAATCCCCGGCACTTTTCCCAACCTTCACCGCCACACATCGCTTTCCAGCAACGACCCACCGCCGGGCAGCGGTTGCACACCGACTGCAGCTCAGCGAAGTAGGTCGCCTCATCGGCACCGAAATCCTCAGCGGCCAGATCGAAGCACTGCATCATCTCGGGCATCAAGGTCTCGGCAGGAATCAGCTCACGATCGCCGCCGCGGTTCAGGGTGCGCGCCACCTCGCGCTCGAAGGCCGGTGCCATGGGAGTGGCGAGATCGCGCACCATCTCGCGATAGCTCGTGGCGGCCTCGTTGCGCATTCCCTGCACCAACTGCGGCATCGATGCCGCGAACAGGCGCTCCTCCAGACGGACCAGCCAGCCCTGACGTTCGCTCTGCTTGTCGCTCATGTCCACCTCCGAATCGCACGTGGCGGCCGTGGCCGGCCTGCCTTACATACCGGAAGCATGAGCCGCACCGCTTGACGTGCCAATTGAGGTTTCAGCGAGCTGGCATAACCGTGGAGTTATCGCGAAGCGCCCCGACGATTGCCGGGGCGTTGTATGCTGGACGATGGCGCACTCAAATCAGGAAGAGCGTGGTCAGCACCGGGAAGGCGATGAGCAGCGCCAGGCGCAGGAAATCCGAAACGATGAACGGCGCCACGCCGCGGAAGATCTCGCCCAGCCCCACGTGGGGTGCCATGGCCTTGATCACGAAGACGTTCATGCCCACCGGCGGAGTGATCAGACCCAGCTCCACGGTCAGCACGGTGACGATACCGAACCACACCGGGTCGATGCCCAACGACTGGATGATCGGGAACACCACCGGCACGGTGATCACCAGCATGGCGATGGCGTCCATGAACATGCCCAGCACGAAGTACATCAGCAGGATGCAAAGCACCACCACGAACGGCGACAACTCCGCCGCGAACAGCATGTCGCTGATCGAGAAGGATATACGCGACACCGAGATGAAGTAGCCCAGGGTCTCGGCGCCCACCAGCATGAAGAACACCACCGCGGAGAGTGCCAGGGTCTCCTGCACGCTGCGCCACAGCTCGGCACCGCGCAGCCCCTTTACCAGCGCATAGAGCAGGGTGGCGAAGGCCCCCACGCTTGCCCCCTCGGTGGGGGTGAACGCACCGAAGTAGATGCCCAGGATCATCACCAGAAAGACCGCGAAAAAGGGCATCAGGCCGCCGAACGAGCCCAGTTTCTCCTTCCAGGTCGTGGGCTCGCCGGCCACCGCCAGGGAGGGCTTGAGGCGCATCACCACGCTGACCGTCAGCGCATACATCACCAGGCCCATCAGCCCGGGCACCAGCCCGGCCATGAACATGTCGCCCACCGACTGCTCGGTGAGGATGGCGTAGATCAACAGCGCGATGGAGGGCGGAATCATGATGCCCAGGGTGCCGCCGGCGGCAAGCGCTCCGGTGGCCAGACCGCGGTTGTACCCGTAGCGCTCCATCTCCGGCAGGGCCACGCGGGTCATGGTACTGGCAGTGGCCAGCGACGAGCCGGAAATCGCCGAGAAGACCCCACAGGAGCCCACCGCGGCGATGGCGAGCCCCCCTTTCCAGCCGCCGCAGATCACCCGCGTCGAATGGAAGAGCTTGCCGGCCATCCCGGAGTGCGCGGCCAGCACGCCCATGAGGATGAACATGGGCACGGCACTGAAGCTGTAATTGGAGAGAACCTCTACCGGCACCGTCTTGAGCTGGGCGATGGCCGCATCCCAACTGATGACCTGGGCAAAACCTGCCACCCCGACGACCAGCATGGTCAACGCCACCGGCACGCGTAGCGCCATGAGCACGAGCAGCAGGGCGAGGCCGATGGCACCGATCATCTCACTCCCCATGAGACACCTCCCCTTCGGCACCGAACACCGCGCTGAGCAGTGCATGAATCAGACTGCGCAGCCCGAGCAGCAGGCTGAGCACCGCAGCCACGGCATAAATGGGCCCCATGGGCAGGCGCAGATCCTGGGTCACCTCACCGTGGCGCGCCGCCGCTGCAGCCGAATCGAGCAGGCCAATGAAGAGAATCAGGCCAAGTGCCGCGAACCCCAGCAGATAAACCCCGTGCAGGCGGTTCTTGAGGTTGGACGAAAGGCCGTGAGAGAACGCTTCCACCACCACCTGGCTCTTCTCAACGTTGGCCGCCATGGCCGCCAGCAGCGAGAACAGCATCAGGTAGCTGACCAGCTCCACGCTGCCGGAAACCCGCAGAGCGATGGCGCCGTCGGTGATCCGATGCAGGTAGCGGGTACCGACATCGGCGATGGTCACCGTCAGCAGTGCCAACAGGGCGATGCCGGCCACGAGACGACAGACAAGGGCCAGCCAATGGCTGGCCCTTTCCAGGGAAGGCATCATCACGGCTTACCCTTGCTCGGCGGCGCAGGATTCGCTAGCCGCCAGAGCCGCTTCGTAGACCTCGCGCCCCGGCAGGTCGCGTTCCTCGAGTTCGGCGAGGTAGCTGTCGATACCGTCCTGCAGAGGCTTCTGCCAGTCCGGATGCTCCAGGGGATTGTCGATCTCGCGAATGGTGTGGCCGGCCTCTTTCGCCTCCTGCTTGCCTTCCACGTCGAGGCGGTCGAAGACCTCGCCGGCATTCCCGGCCCACTTCATCCCGGAGTTGGCGTCGATCACCGCCTGCTGCTCGGGGCTCAGGCCGTCATAGGTGCGCTGGTTCATGGTGGCCACGAAGATCAGCGTGTAGAACGGCACCTCGGTGTGGTACTCGACCAGTTCGTTGATGCGGAAGCCCTTCAAGCCCTCCCAGGGGAAACTCAGGCCATCGATCACGCCGCGCTGCATGGCCGTATAGATGTCCGGTGCCGGCATGCCCACGGGGTTGGCGCCCATGTTCTCGAGCATCTCGCCGGCCACGGCGGTGGGTCGACGGATGCGCAGCCCCTCGAGATCGGAAGGCTCCTGGACGTCGGTGTCGATGGTGTGGATGCCGCCCGGGCCGGTGGTGAAGAAGAACAACGGCCGAGTGTCGGCATACTCTTCGTCGAGGTGCCCCTCGTCGTAGAGGGTCTGCAGCACGCAGGCACCCTGGGTCGCCGTCGTCGCCACTCCGGGCAGCTCGACGATCTGCGACAGCGGGAAGCGGCCGGCGGTGTAACCCTGAGCGGTGGCACCGATATCGGCAATGCCGTTGACCGCCGCCTCGTAGATGGAATCCGGCTTGGCCAGGGTGCCGGAGGGGAACATCTCGACTTCGAGCTCGCCACCGGATTCCTCTTCCAGAGTCGCGGCCCAGGCCTCGAAGATGTCCTGGTTGATGCCGGAGGCACCCGGCCAGAAGTGCGCCATGCGCAAGGTAGCGGCCTGAGCGGAGGCAACGGTCAGACCGGCAATGGAGGCTGCCAGCAGGCAGCGGGTGAGCGTGCGGTTCATCAGGATCCTCCAGGATTATCGTTGTCGGCGGCTGTTGGTTCGTATTGCGAACTTCCGTTCGCATGTTGTTTCAAAAATAACTCACCCCGCCAATATCCGGTAACCCACTTTGGTCTAATGCCCGATGATGCTAAGCCGCCTCGCTAGCCCAGCAGCTCTGTATAGCGCAATCCGATGAAGGCATGCTCACGCATCAACATCTCGGCACGCGCCCCCTCGCCCTGACGGAGAGCCTGGACTACCAGCTCATGCTGTAGCTGGGCCTGCTGCAGCTTGCGATACTCTTTCTCCAAAGCCTGGCTATCAATAATGATGGAGTCGGCAGAAGCAAAAGGGAGGTGGTTGTTACGGGCAATTGCATCGCCAATCACCGGGCTACCCGCTGCCTGGACGATCATCTCGTGAAAGCGTCGGTTAAGCTCACTCCAGCCCTCGATATCCGCCTCGACCAAGAAGCCCTTGGCCAATAGCTCCCGCCCCGTTTGGATCCAAAACTCCAGCTCGGCATCCAGTTCTGGCGCTACCCCTCGTTCAGCCAAACGGCGTGCTGCCAATCCTTCCAGCACGCCGCGCACTTCAACGGCACACTGCACGTCGCCCTCGGTGAACTCGCGCACCTGAAAGCCCCGCTTGCCAGCCCGCTCGAGCAGACCTTCCTGCTCTAGGGTCCGGAAGGCCAGACGCACCGGCGTACGCGACACGCTCAGTTGCTCGGCCACTCGTTCCTCGCCTATACGCTCGCCCGGCTGATAAAGCCCCTCGCTGATCAGCTTGCGAAGCTGGCTCACCACATTACTGCTGCTTGTCACTAGCTTATCCCATCACTGTCAATGATCTGTGCCGGCAATCGACTCTGGATCCAACTAAAGCATGACTTGACCCAAAACCCCATACCAACCTTTACTTTTGGATCCAAAAGCATCCCAAAAAATACTCCCGTGACATGATAGCCAGGAGATAACCATGACTCATCAGCCCCCCTTTCCGAAGAACACTTGGTACGTCGCCTGCACTCCGGACGAAATCGCGGAGAAGCCGTTGGGGCGCACCATCTGCAACGAGCCGATCGTCTTCTTCCGTGGCGACGAGGGCCGAGTGGCCGCCGTCGAGGACTTCTGCCCCCATCGCGGAGCCCCGCTTTCGCTGGGCTTCGTGCGCAACGGCCAACTGGTCTGCGGCTACCACGGCCTGGAGATGGGCTGCGACGGCAAGTGTTCCAGCATGCCCGGACAACGCGTTCGCGGCTTCCCGAGGATCCGCGCCTACCCCGTGGAAGAGCGCTACGGCTTCGTGTGGATCTGGCCAGGCGACCCCGAAAAAGCCGACGCAAACCTGATCCCCGAACTGCACTGGGCCGACAGCCCCGACTGGGCCTTTGGCGGTGGTCTCTACCACGTAGGATGTGACTATCGGCTGATGATCGACAACCTCATGGACCTGACCCATGAGACCTATGTGCACGCCTCTAGCATAGGCCAGCCGGAGATCGAGGAAGCCGCCCCCGAAACCCGTGTCGACGGTGACGAGGTCGTCACCAGCCGGCACATGGAAAAAATACCGGCGCCTCCCTTCTGGCAAGCGGCCCTGCGCGGCAACGGCCTGGCCGACGACGTACCGGTAGACCGTTGGCAAATCTGCCGCTTCACACCGCCGAGCCAAGTACATATCGAGGTCGGCGTGGCCCATGCCGGACATGGCGGCTACCAGGCCCCGGCGGAGGTCAAGGCCTCGAGCATCGTGGTGGACTTCATCACCCCCGAGACCGACACCTCGATCTGGTACTTCTGGGGCATGGCACGCAACTTCAAACCCGAGGACACCGAACTCACCGAGAGGATCCGCGAAGGCCAGGGCAAGATCTTCGCTGAAGACCTGGAAATGCTCGAGGCCCAGCAGCGCAACCTGCTGCACTATCCGGATCGCCAGCTGCTCAAGCTCAACATCGACGGCGGCGGCGTCCAGGCCCGGCGCATCATCGACCGGGTCCTCGCCGAGGAGCGTGAAAACCACCAGACGGAGGCCAGCGCATGAGCAGCCCCCCCCTCTCCCTGATCGTCGAAGTCAAGGCGCGTCACGAGGAGGCACGCGACATCGTCACCTTCGAGCTGACCGATCCCCATGGTCGACCGCTGCCGGCGTTCAGCGCTGGCGCGCATATCGACGTGCGGGTGAAGGATGGCGTGACTCACCAGTACTCCCTCTGCAACCATCCGGAGGAGCGCGACCGCTACCTGATAGGGGTGCTGCGCGACCCTGCCTCAAGGGGCGGTTCTGTGGCCATGCACGACCAAATCCGCGAAGGCGATCTAATCCAGATCAGTGCGCCCAAGAACCACTTTCCGCTCGAGCCGGCCAGCCGCAGCCTGCTGCTGGCCGGCGGCATCGGCATCACTCCGCTGCTATGCATGGCCGAACGCCTGGCCCACACCAACGCCGACTTCGAACTGCATTACTGCACCCGCTCCCCGGCGCGCACTGCATTCCGCGAGCGTATCGCCGCCTCCAGTTTCGCCGAGCGGGTGCGCTTCCACTTCGACGACGGCGAGCCATCACAGCGGCTGGATCTCGAGGCGCTGCTCGGCACGCCGGATCCCGATGCCCGGGTCTACGTATGCGGTCCCAGCGGCTTCATCGATGCGGTGCTGACAACTTGCAAGGAGGCAGGCTGGCCCAGCGATCGGCTGCACACTGAGTACTTCACCGGCGCCGCAGCCGACACCGCAGACGACGGCAGCTTCGAGGTCAGGATCGCCAGCAGCGGCGCCAGCTTCACCGTGCCCGCCGACAAGACCGTACATCAGGTCCTGGCTGATAACGGCATCGAGATCATGGTCTCCTGCGAGCAGGGGGTTTGCGGCACCTGCCTGACCCGTGTGCTGGAGGGCGAACCCGACCATCGCGACCTTTACCTGGAAGACCACGAGCACGCCGCCAACGACCAATTCACACCGTGCTGCTCCAGAGCCAAGAGCAAGGTTCTGGTACTCGACCTATAAGCATCACCCACATAACGACAAAAGGAATCCCCATGACACCCAGCAAGATCGTGACCCGTATTGCCCTGACCAGTGCTTTGACCTCTGCTCTCATGGCCACGCCGGCCCTGGCCGAGGCTACCACCCTTCGCATTGCCCATGTCTGGCCCGGCGGCTCGCTGATCGATGAAGAGCTGTTCCAGGCCTGGGCGGAGAGCGTAGAAGAAGCCTCGGAAGGCCGCCTCGAGGTCGAGGTATACCCCAGCCAGACCCTGGCCAAGTCAGACAAGACCTACGAAAGTGCGGTCAGTGGCATCGCCGATGTCGGTGCATCGGCACAAGGCTATACCGCTGGCCGCTTCCCTCTGACCCAAGTGGTCGAGTTGCCCGGAGTATCGGCCAGTGGCCGCCAGGGCGCCTGCATCCTGCAGTCGCTCTACGATCAGGGGCACCTCGATGAGGAGTACAGCGATACCCACCCGCTGTTTCTGTTCACCACCGGCCCCGGTTATCTACACACCAAGGAGCGCTTGATCGAGACCCCCGAGGATCTGGCCGGCCTGCGCCTGCGTCGACCCACACCGCTGGTCGGAGACATGTTCGAACGCCTCGACGCCCAGGCAGTAGGCATGCCGGCCCCCGACGTCTTCACTGCCATGCAGCGCGGCGTAGTCGATGGACTGAGTTTCAACTGGGAAGGCATGAAGACCTTCCGCCTCAACGAACTGGCCAGCTATCACACCGAGGTGCCGCTCTACGACCTGTCGCTGTTCGCGACCATGAGCCAGCGAACCTACAACGACCTTCCCCAGGATCTGCAGCAAGTCATCGATGACCACAGCGGGCTGGAGTGGTCGCTGCGCGCCGCAGACGTTTACGACGAGCTGATCCGCCAAGGACGCCAAGAAGCCAAAGAAGCCGGCCACGAGTTCCTGGTCATAGAAGACGCACTCGAGCATCCCGAATGGGGCCCCGTCTTGCAGGAGACCATCGATCGCTATCTGGAAGAGACTGGAGAGGAGGCAAAAGCGGTCTATGACGCCGCAACGGCTCTCCAGGACGAATGCCGAGCCTGATCTTCAGCATTTCCTTTCCAAAAAAACGGCAGCCTACGGGCTGCCGTTTTTCGTTTGGCCCCTCTCTGGCATCGTAACGGCATGCGACCAAAGTCGCAGCCATGCAAGCATGACCCAATAGCGAGACTGTTGTAGTCTACATATTGTTTATGTCAACAATAGTATTTTACTACAACTAGCTGAAGACATTCCGGCCGCAGCCGCTTTCACTCTCAAAATTGCCCAATCGCCATCACGAGGCCACTGATGACCGAGCCCCTCGTCAAGACGTCACTGGACGACAGTATCTATACCATCACCCTAGCAAGGCCCGAGAAACGCAACGCCGTCAGCGACCTCCTGCTCGGCGCTCTGGAAAAGGCTCTCGTCGCCACGCCGCAAGCTACCCGAGTCATCATACTTGCCGCTGAAGGCAAACACTTCTGCGCCGGCCTTGATCTCGCCGAACATCAGCATCGCGATCCTTTCGGCGTTGTGCAGCACTCGCGCGGTTGGCACCGCATTTTCGATCGCCTGCAGAAAGGCGGCATTCCAGTGGTTACCGCCATGCAGGGGGCGGTCATCGGCGGTGGCTTGGAGCTGGCCACCGCCACCCATGTTCGGGTCGCCGAAGCCAATACCATCTACCAACTACCCGAAGGGCGCCACGGTATTTTCGTCGGCGGCGGCGCCTCCGTGCGGGTAGCCAACATCATCGGTCCCGATCGCCTGTGCGAAATGATGCTCACCGGTCGCGTCATGGAAGCCGATGAGGGCCAGCGCCTCGGCCTCTCCCATTACGTGGCCGGTGAAGGTGAAAGCCTCGACAAAGCCCGTCAGTTGGCTGAACGCATCGCCGAGAACGCTCCCTTGGCCAACTGGGCCATGGTTTCGGCAATCTCGCGCATCGACGATATGGCCAGTGACGACGGCTTGTTCGTCGAGTCGCTGACCGCCGCCCTGACCCAGACCAGCCCCGAGGTCGCGGAACGGATCGGCAGCTTCTTCAAGAACAAGGGCCAGGGTCCCCGTACCTGATTACGCCAGGAGATAGCAGATGCAATTCCAGGACAATACCTTCATCGTCACAGGTGGCGCCTCGGGCCTCGGAGAATCCACCGTGCGCGCCCTGCACGGCGCCGGTGGCAAGGTCACGATTGCCGACATCAATGCCGAACGCGGTGAAGCACTGGCCGCCGAGCTGAATGCACAGGGCGCCGATGAACGCGTGCGCTTCCAGCGCACCGACGTTACCAGCGAAGCCGATGCCCAGGCCACGGTGGATCTCACCCTCGAGACCTTCGGCAGCCTGCAGGGGTTGGTCAACTGCGCCGGGATCGGCGACCCCGCCAAGGTGGTCGACCGGCACGGCGAGCCCCTGCCGCTGGAAGCTTTCTCGCGCATCGTCAATATCAACCTGCTGGGCAGCTTCAACATGCTGCGCCTGGCCGCCGCTGCCATGGCCAAGGGCGAGCCCCAGGCCGACGGCGAGCGGGGGGTGATCATCAACACCGCCTCGGTGGCCGCCTTCGACGGCCAGATCGGCCAGCCCGCCTATGCGGCCTCTAAGGGTGGCATCGTCGCCATGACCCTGCCCATCGCCCGAGAACTGGCCCGCCACGGCATCCGCGTGATGACCATTGCCCCTGGGCTGTTCAAGACCCCGCTGATGGAATCCCTGCCGGAGGAGGCACAACAGTCGCTGGCGGCGTCGATCCCCTTCCCCAACCGCCTGGGCGATCCCGGCGAATTCGCGCGTCTGGCCTGCCATATCGTCGACAACCCCATGCTCAACGGCGAGACAATCCGCCTAGATGGTTCAATTCGCATGGCACCAAGATAGTACGCACTCTCACAGCTTGATGAAGGCGATGAGCTATCCCGGCGCCAAGCCAGCGCGAGGGCGCTGTGAACCCATCCCTGGGCGCTACTTTTGCCATCCATGGCAAAAGACCCTCGCTTCGGCTTGTCCCCGGCGCTCATCTCTTGCGGCCCAGTCACGATTTCAGTGTGAGAACCTCCATGCTCGACTACCAAGCGCCGCTGCGCGATATGCATTTCATCCTCGAGGAACTGGCCGGTCTCGAACGGATCGGTGAGCTGCCCGGCTGCGAGGATGCCTCGCCCGATCTGGTGAGCGCCGTGCTGGAGGAAGCCGGCAAGTTCGCCACCGGCGTGCTCGCCCCTCTCAACCCGGTCGGCGACCGGCAGGGCTGCAGCCTGGAAGGCGAGCGGGTAATCGTTCCCGACGGCTGGCAGGCAGCCTACGACCAGTTCCGCGATGCTGGCTGGATTGGCCTCTCCCTACCGCCGGAGCATGGCGGCCAGGGCCTGCCCAAGCTAGTCGCAACCCCGGTATGGGAGATGTGGTTCTCGACCAACATGGCCTTCGCCATGCTGCCCCAGCTCAACGTGGGCCAGACCGAGGCGCTGATGAACGCCGCCAGCGAGGCACAGAAGGCCACCTGGCTCGACAAGATCGTCAGCGGTGAGTGGGCCGCTACCATGAACCTCACCGAACCCCAGGCCGGATCCGACCTGGCCGCCACCCGCATGCATGCCGAGCCCGAGGGCAACGAGTCCTACCGCCTGTTCGGCCAGAAGATCTTCATTTCCTACGGCGAGCACGAACTCACCCCTAACATCGTGCACCTGGTACTCGCCCGGTTGCCCGACGCCCCGCCCGGGGTCAAGGGGCTGTCGCTGTTCCTGGTTCCCAAGCACCTGCTCGACGAACGGGGCGAGCCAGGGCAGAAGAACGACATCCGCTGCATTGCCATCGAGCACAAGATGGGCATCCACGGCAGCCCCACCTGCACCTTGAGCTACGGCGACAATGACGGCGCCCACGGCTATCTGATCGGCGAGCCACACCAGGGCCTGGCAACCATGTTCGTGATGATGAACGAGGCCCGCTTCAACGTCGGGGTACAGGGTGTGGCGCTGGGGGAGCGCGCCTACCAGGCGGCCCTCGCTTACGCCCGGGAACGCGTCCAGGGTCGCGACATCGTCAGCGGGAAGACGGGGCAGCCGATCCTCGTCCACCCCGACGTTAAGCGCATGCTGGTGTCGATGCGCGCCCGGCTGATGGCCATGCGCGGTCTGCTCTACACCGCCGCCGGCTGGTTCGACATCGCCAGCCACCACTCCGACGCCGAGGTCGCCGACAAGTACCGCCGCTACATCGACCTGCTGATGCCCGTGGCCAAGGGCTGGTGCACCGAGGTGGGCAACGACCTGTGCGACGAGGCAATCCAGGTGTTCGGCGGCATGGGCTACGTTGAGGAGACGGGAATCGCCCAGCTGTTTCGCGATGCTCGCATCGTCACCATCTACGAAGGTACCACCGGCATCCAGGCCAACGACCTGCTGGGCCGCAAGATCCTGCGTGAGGATGGCGCCACGCTGCGTGAACTGATCGCCGATATTCGTACCACCGCTGAACAACTCGCCACCCATGAGCGACTCGGCGACCTAGCGGAACCACTCCACGACCAGGTGATCCTGCTCGACGAGACCACCGACTGGCTGCTCGAACACCGCGCCGACACCGCCGAGCTCTATGCCGGTGCGGTACCGCTACTGCACCTGCTGGGCATCGCCTGCGGCGCTTGGCAGATGGCACGGCTAGCACTCGCCGCCGATGCCCGGCACGAACACGAAGAAGGTGACGCCACTTTCCTTCTGGGGCTGGTCGAACTGGCCCGCTTCTACATGGCCACCCAGGCACCTCATGCTCGAGCCCACGCCCACACCTTGCGCCAGGCCGGGACTGTATTGGCACAACTCTCCCCAGGCGAACTCTAACTCCCCGGCTTGTAATGCACTACCTCCGAGGTAAATCACCTCGGGCTTCTTGGCTCAGTCCGGTCGCTTGACTCACTGGAGCAACTAACCATCCGGCAAAAAAAGGGCGAATCATCGAGCACCCGATGATTCGCCCCCAGTTGTAACGATCAAAACATATGTCAAGCGGTTACTTGACCAAGCTTGTTTTAGAACTTGTACATCGCCATCAGCTCCACCTGCTGCCCACCCGGACGCAGCGGCATGGTTGTCGCATTACGGTCACGCCATTCGATGCCAAAATCCAGATTCGGCAAATGAGTATAAATCAAGTTTACGTTAATCATTTCAAGGGTGTCGTCGGCAACGGTAGGCGCCACCTCATCCGCTTCTACTTGTGCGTAGCGGACGTTACCCCGGAGTTTCTCATTGAACCGATGGCTCAAACCTGCACTCAAGCCGGTCGTGCTCACCAGGTCACCAGAGGCATCGACTTCCCCTTTTGCAGCAATGGTGCTCGGGTTCGTTGCACCGTTATACCCCCAGCCGGAGTAAACGTTATTACCCTTACCTGTATAGCCGCTCAGGGCAAGCGAGGTATCGCCGAAGTTAAACTTGGCGGCGAGCGAAAACGCGGCGCCGAATTTCGAATCGTCGATGCCGGTCTCGACCTCGCGCCCGGTGACAGCCGCATTGAAGGCATGCCCCGACTCGGTGCGATGCGTATAGGATGCCACCATGTCCGGAAAGTCGGCATCAGTATAGACCGGATCCTGCAGACTGAAGCGGAATCCACCCGGCGTATAGTGCAGGACCACGTCGGGGCGTACCACTGCGCCGCTACCGGAAACACTACCAACCCCCGTGCCGTAGAAGTCGAGAATTTCGACATCGAATGGCGCATTGGCAAAGAACTGGCCGGTCCAGGTTTGACCGAGGGTCAGATTGTCGACTTGAATATAGGCATGGCGTAATCGCATCGCATAACTAGTATCGCTGTCGTCCGTCGCATTATCCCAAAAATCGCCTTCCACGAAGGCCGTCACACTGTGGCCTTCGACATCCTTATCCACCTTGAAATTGAGGCGTGATTGGCGAGCGCTAGCATCGAAAGAGCTGTCACCACCATCAGGGTCGGTAAAGATACCCTCCGCCTTGACATAGCCTCCAATGCTGAGATTAGCTCCACCGACTTCTCCCAGATCCAGGGCATGGACCTGAGCAGAAATGGCTGAAATTGCGACCGCCATGGCCAGTCTTTTTGTATTCACCATCTTGTTTAAACTCCAAATTATTCTAGTTAATCCAGCTCCAATATCAGGGGAAGACATAGAAGCCGCGAGTTACAACGTCCAAGTCATATCCCTTGCTTTTCTGCTTTCACGCCCGCCAAATCCCTTGGCGGACTCTCCCGGTCGGAATGACCGGAGAGGACTCAGCCCACCTTGACGATCAACGCCGCAGCGGAGTCGCCAGCGGCACAGCCGGTGACCAAGGCATAACCGCCGCCCTTGAGTGCGGTTTCTTCGATGGCCTCGATGAGCAGACGCGCCAGGGTCGGCGCCTGGGGGTGTCCGTATACCAATGACGTGCCGAAGTTGTTGAAAGCGTGCACGTCGAGCTCCAGTGCCTTGGCCAGGTGCAGGTCGTTGGCAATGAACGGCGAGTGGTTCTTGATCGTTTTGACCTGGTCGAGGGTCAGGTCGGCCTGGTTGAGTGCACGCTTGACCGATTCCGCCGGCGCCATGGGCATATGCGCCGGCTTGGTACGGGCATGACCGTAGGCCACCACCTGTACGGCCAGTTGGGGTTCCGTGCTGAGTTCGATGGCGCGCTCTCGGGTGGTGACAACAATGCCGGCGTTGGCATCGGCTGGGTGGGTCTGGGCACCATAGGTGTGAATGCCGCCGGGCTGGACCGCCCTCAGCTTGGCCAGGCCCTCGGCACTGGTAGCGATCACTCCCTCGTCGGCCTCGACGAGCTTGGTCTCCTTGCGCGAGACCGCCACCTCGACGGGAAACATGTAACGCTTCTGAAAGGCGCGGTCGTCGGCCAGCGCCTCGGCATATTGTTCATAGCGCCTCAGGGTCAGCTCGTCGGCCTGCTCACGGGTAAAGCCATGCTCGCGCGCGACGTTCTCGGCGGTGGTCAGCATGTCCTTGCCGGTGGCCGGATCGGCGGCGATGTTATCCATGTTCCAGTTTTCGGCGACCACCTCGCCACCCGGCCCGTTGGGGTTGGGCCAGATGGTGTGGGGGCCGTTGGAGGGGCGGTCGGCGAGCAGGCAGTAGGTGGTTTCGAAGCTGCCGGAGTCGACCGCTAGAGCGGCATTGAACACTGCCGTGGTGGCGGTGGCACAGGCCTGGGTGATGTTCTGCCCTGGCGCCTGACCGGCGCCCATCATGGCCGCGGCCCAGGGAGCGCCGTAGAAGATCGACTTCTGGCCCACCGAAACGCCCAAGTAGAGGTAGTCGATGATCGTGGGGTCGATGTCACGGCTGTCGAACCAACGCTTGCTGGTGACCGCGCCCAGTTCGATGGCGTTGACGTTGGCCAGACTTCCCATCCACTTGCAGAAGGGAGTGGAGTAGTAACCGCCATAGGGGATGTAGGCATTCTTGAACATGTCTTTTCTCCTCGATGTTCAGTCGCGTGCCAGATGCTCGCGCAGGCCGCCCCACTGGGGCTGGAAGAGCGCCGCCGGCATCTCGCGTAGTTCACCGGCGATGCGCGGCACGAAGTCCATGGCCGCCAAGATGTTGCGCTCGATATCGATGCCTGGGGCGATCTCGGTGAGGGTGACCTCGCCGTCGATCAGCTCGAAAACGCAGCGTTCGGTAACGAACAACACCGGCTTGCCGGTCTCCTGGGCATAGCGGCCGCTGAAGGTGATCTGGTCGACGTGCTGCACGAACTTGCGGCGATGCCCTTCCTGCCGAATGGCGAGGCGGCCATTCTCGATCGCCAGCTCACCGCCGTTGGTGAAAGTCCCGCAGAACACCACCTTGCGAGCGTTCTGGCTGATGTTGATGAAGCCACCCGGCCCCACCACCTTGTCGCCGAACTTGCTAACGTTGAGGTTGCCTTCGTGATCGGTCTGGGCCAGGCCGAGGAAGCAGACGTCGAGGCCGCCGCCGTCGTAGAAGTCGAATTGGTAGCCGTGGTCGATGATCGCCTCGGCGTTGTAGGAGGTGGCGAAGTCGCCGCCACTGGCAGGCACGCCACCGTAGGTGCCGAGCTCGGTGGTCAGGGTCATCAGGTCGCTAACACCCTCCTCGGCAGCCACGCTGGAGACCCCTTCGGGCATGCCGATGCCGAGGTTGACGATGCCCCCCGACACCAGCTCCATGGCGGCACGCCGGGCGATCACCTTGCGCGGATCCAGGGGCAGCGGCTTGATCCCCCCCAGCGGCATCTTGAGGTCGCCGGCCAGTGCCGGGTTGTAGCCGGTAGTGATGGTCTGCATGTGATGCTCGGGCTCGGCCAGCACCACGTAGTCGACCAGGTCGCCCGGCACCTTGACCTGCTTGGGGTGCAGGCTGCCCTGGGTGGCTAGGTACTCCACCTGGGCAATGACGATGCCACCGCTGTTCTTCGCCGCCTGAGCCATGGAGAGCTGCTCGAGAAGCAGCGCCTCGCGCTCCATGCTCAGGTTGCCGCGCTCGTCGGCGGTGGTAGCGCGAATCACCGCCACATCGACCGTGAAGGTGCGATAGAGCAGCCACTCCTCGCCTTCTAGCTCGACCAGCTTGACCAGGTTCTCCTCGGCAGCGGCGTTGGCCTTGCCACCCTCGTGGCGCGGGTCGACGAAGGTACCCAGCCCCACCTTGCTGAGCACGCCTGGCTTCTTGCCAGCGATGTGCCGCCACAAATGGGCCAGCACACCCTGGGGTAGCAGGTAGCCCTCAGTCTGGTTTTCGCGGATCAGTTCGCCCATGCGCGGTGCCTGGCCGGTATGGCCGCTGATCAGCCGCTTGACCAGGCCGGCATGGCCCAGATGGTTCATGCCGCGAGTCTTGCCGTCGCCGCAGCCGCAGCTGTGCGCCACGGTGAGGTTGCGAGGGGTGCCGGTCTCCAGAAAGCGCACCTCCAGGGCCGTGGCCACGGCTTCGGCGAAGCCGCTCAGGCCGGCGGTGGTCCAGATGACGGTGTCGTCATCCTGAACCAAGCCCGCCGCGGTAGTGCTGTCGATGATCTTGTTCACACTCTCGTCCCTCCTGGGGAGGCATTTCATATTGAGGATTAAATATATTGTTGTATAAACAAACTAATAAGCCCGTATTCGAGTTGCCAAAGGCGAGCGTCAGCCCCCCCCTTCGTATCAGCCGCCGGTCAGCACCAGCACGATCTGGGGATAGAAGATGACCAGCGCGACGACCACGATGTCGGCCACCAGAAAGGTCGCCACGCCCTTGAAGATATCCACCAAGGAGGCGTACTGGCCCGCGACCCCCTTGATGACGAAGATGTTCATGCCCACCGGCGGGGTGATCATGCCTATCTCGAGCAACTTGACCAGCAGCACGCCGAACCAGATCAGACTCACGTCGTGGAGTTCGAAAACAGGCAGCAGCACGGGCAGGGTCACCAGCATGGCGCCGAAGGGCTCCATGAACAGCCCCAGGAAGAGGTAGATCAGCACCACCACCAGCATCAATTCGAGATAGGAGAGCTCCCAGCCAGTCACCGCTCCGGTGATGTAGCCGGCCAGGCCGCTCAGACTCAGGAAAAGGGTGAACATGCTGGCCCCGACGCCGATGATCAACAGCGCCGAGGTGGTGGAAAGCGTTTCGAGCAGCGCAGCCTTCATCGCCTGACCATTCAGGCGCCCCAGCAGGAGGCCGATGAGAATCGCCCCGGCGGCTCCTACCGCTCCCGCCTCGGTAGCGGTAAAAAACCCCGAGAACAGGCCGCCGAATACCAGCACACCCAGCACTAGCACAGGCCAGATGTCGAGCAGCGCCTGTCGGACAGTGATGTCGCGGGCCCCGACGGCTTCCCGCGGCACGATATCCGGCCGTAGCCAGCTGACCATCAGGATCACGATGCTGTAGCTAACCGCTGTCAGCAAGCCGATGGTAATGCCCCCGAGGAACACCTGAGTGATCGACACTTGGGCGAAGACGCCATACACGATCATCAGGATGCTGGGCGGAATCAGTGCGCCAATGGTACCGCCGGCGGCAATGGTGCCGCAGGCGAAGCTAGGCTTGTAGCCGCCACGCACCATCTCGGGAATGGCGATACGCCCCATGGCCGCCGAACAAGCTACGCTAGAGCCGCTCACAGCGGCGAAGCCGGAGCTGGCCACGATGCTGGAGATTGCCACCCCGCCGGGCAGCCAGCGAAACACTACCTTGGCGGCACTGAAGAGACCATTGGTAAGGCCAGTGTGATAGCAGACGAAACCCATCAGCAGGAACATCGGCACCGCGCTGAGCGTCCACTTGGCGATGAACTCGTAGGGCGCCGAGGAAAGCTGCCCGATGGCGGTATCCCAGCCTAACATCACCGTCATGCCGCCCAGCGAAACCACGACCAGCGAGATCGCCACCGGCACCCGCAGCGCCAGTAGCAGCATTAAAATGGCGAGGCCGTAGAAGCCAACGTCAACGGACATCAAGATCACCTTTCATCTGACGTACTGGAGGGATAGGCCGCGTCCCTGGCCAGGAACGGCAGCCGTACCACACAGACCACCGCCGCCAGGGCAAAGGCAGCGGGCAATGCGAAGTAGGTCGGCCAGACCGGCATGGGGAAGTTCAGCGACATCACGTAGGAGCCGATATCGTACTGCTCCATCGCCTTGCCCCAAGTGGCCACGGCCAGAACGGCATAGACCGCGGCCGAAAGCAGCGACACCAGCACGTCGGACAGGCGCACCAGCCACGGTTTCATGAGCCCCTCCAGAGCCTCCACGGCAATCATCCCTCGGCGCCACTCCACCCAACCCAGCGGCAGCAGTGCCAGCGTGATCAGATAGTAGCGAGTCACCAGCTCCACGGTAGCGGGGATCGACACGGAAAGAGTGGCGCGCAGCAGCACATCGAGGGTGATATGGATCACCATCAGCAGGATGCCAAGAGTACCTAGCATCGCCAGTCCGACGGCAGCCTGATTGGTCAGGCGATACAAAACGGCCATGAACGCGTCTCCTAAAGCCTAGGCGGACCCGGAGGGCGGCAAATACCGCCCCAGACGTATGAAATCAGGTTCCGTAGGAGGAAAAGTCCACCTGGCTCCAGATCTCACGCTTCATGGCCTCAGCGACTGCTTCGGGCTCCTCGTCGACCTCCTCGACGATATCAGTCCATTTCTCTACAAGGCCCTGGAAGCGCTCGATCTTCTCCGCTGCATCCTCGACCCCATAGCGCTCCTCGGCCTGCTCGGCGGCATGGACCAAGTCCCCTTCGAGGAAAGTGTCGGTGGCTTCCAGCAGCTCGGCGTCGGGCTTCAATATCTCGATATCGCTATCCTTGGCAATTTCTCGAGCTTCATCCGCCATCTCATAGCCCCAGCGCTGGGTGATGGCAGCAGATGCCTCGACGGAAGCGTGGAGCAGTGCCTCACGCTGCCCAGCAGGAAGAGAGTTCCATGCCTGCTGACTGACCGCATGGGAAATGGTGCTGTGGAAAGTGCCCAGCTCGACATCGGTGACATAATTCAGCACGTCATCCAGCCGAAAGGAGATGATATCCGCGATGGACGCAATGGTGCCCTCGATCACTCCTTGCGAGAGCGCCTCATACTGTTCACCCACCGGAATGGTGGCCGGCGAGATTCCCACCGCCTCCGCCCAGCGAGAATACTGGGGGCCACCGACGCGCATGCGTAGCCCCTGGATATCGTCAAGGGAATTCGCCGGCTCGGTGCTGAGGATCCGGTAGAGATCGGAAGCATGGGAGCTGGTATAGACGATGCCCAGCTCCTTGAGCTCCTCCTGGCACTCGCCACAAGTGACGATGTACTCGGTCATCGCCGCCCCCATGGCATGCGGGTTGGTGCCCAGGAATGCCAAATCACCGACCAAGTTGATCTCGGGGAGGTCGGCCGGGAAATATGCCGGCAGGAAAAGACCGACCTCCACCAGGCCGCTACGGATAGCGTTACGCATGTTGCCGATGTTGGCCACCTCGGTCCCCAACAGGTTGCCCGTCAATTCACCATCGGTCTTCTCGGCCAGACGCTCGGCGAATTCGGTGAACATCGGATCATAGGCGGGATGCGCCGGCGGCACCCCAGGCGCCATGCGCAGATCCCGGGCCTGGGCCTGAGTGGCGAAAGCCACACAGCCAGCGATGGCAGTGACGGAAAGCGTCTTGAGTAGCGTGCACTGTGTCATGGGATACCTCGAATTATATTTGTTTATTTACTAAACAGTGGTTCTTATCATCTATCTGCTTCTCGATTATAGTCCACGCCACAACCCATACCGATACCCGACTTTGGTATGAGGAATGCTCACCTCTTGTCGGCTTGCGTCGAGCCCTTGACTGAGCGCAACAGAGCGCCAACACAGGCATTCTGGTGAATGCCTAGTCGAGCGGCGGCTTGGCATGCGAAGAGCTCTCACCATGCTGCAGGCCCTTTTTCACTTCCTCAGGGACCGGCAAAGCTTGCAGGCGCTGCGCATTCTGGAGGTGTCGACCTACCCAAACGCGGGTCACCGTCGCCTCCACGGCCAAGGCATCCCCACGATATAAGCGATGGTCTATATCGAAGCTGCTGTTGCGAAACTCGACGATCCGCGTCTCGATGCGAACCTCGTCACCGTAATGGCAGGGTGTGAGAAAGCGGCTGCGCAGATCGACCACTGGGTAGCCGATCACCTCGAAGCGCTCCTGCAGCGTCGCCAAGTCTAGACCGGCCTTGGCAAACAAGAGGTTGGTGGCATGATCGAAGTAGGCCAAATAGCGGGGATGGAAGACGATCCCCGCCGGATCGCAGTCGCCCCACTCAATGGCCCGAAAAAGGGTATGAGTTGGCATGGACAAATCCAAGCTGACTCTCAGTCGAGACTCAGCACATGGGGCAACGGTGATTCGCGATAAAGGTCATCGACGAGCGCGGCCCGATTCTCCAGCACGGCTCGCTGGTTGATCGAGCCTTTGTCGGTGATCTCATGGGCATCCAGCCGAGGCGGCTCCTCGAGCAGCACCGCCCGACGCACCCGGGTGGAGCTGCCCGTACTGTGGGCGTCCAGATCGCGCAGGATCTGCAGGAAGCGCTCGCGCACCGGCTGGCTGGCCAGCACCGTAGCGGCATCGGCCGCGCCACCCAGTCCCGCGAGTTCGCGGCACTTCTCCAGGTCGGGGAACACCATGATCGTGACATAGGGCCGGTCGAGCCCGGCGATCACCACGTCCTTCACATGCGGGGCGCCGGCTTCGATGATGCGAGCCCGCAACGGCCCGACGCTGACCCAGGTGCCGGTATCCAGCTTGAAGTCCTCGGAGATGCGCCCGTCGAAGCGCATGCCGCGCTGGGGGTCGTCCGGGTCGATGAACTTGACCGCATCGCCCAGGCAGTAGTAGCCCTCTTCGTCGAAGCTCTTCGCGGTGATCTCGGGCTGGCGCCAGTAGCCCGGCATCACGCTGGGGCCCTTCACCCGACACTCCAGCTTGCCGCCGTTGGGCACCAGCTTGATCGTCACGCCGCGTGCCGGCAGGCCCACCACGCCGGACCTGGACTCCTCCAGCGAGGCGAACATCGCCGAGGGGGCGGTCTCAGTGGCCCCCAACCCGGTCAGCATGCCTACCTTGCAGCCCAGGGTCCGGATGGCCAGGCGGTCGAGTTCGTCCCAGATGTGCTGGGAGAGCCCCGCCGCGGCGAAGAACATCAGGTTTAGGCGGGAGAAGAAGGTCTCGCGCAGAGCAGGCTCACGCTTCAGGTAATCCACCAGGATCTCGAAGCCCTTGGGCACGTTGAAGTAGACCGTCGGTGCGATCTCGCGCAGATTGGCGATGGTGGTCTCGAACTCGCCAGGTACGGGGCGGCCATCGTCGATGTAGAGGGTCCCGCCGTTGTAGAGCACGATGCCGACGTTATGGTTGCCGCCGAAGGTGTGGTTCCAGGGCAGCCAGTCCACCAGGACCGGAGGCTCGTCGCGCATGAAAGGCATCAGGGAGGCCAGCATCTCCTGATTGGCGCAGAGCATGCGATGGGTGTTGATGACCCCCTTGGGCATGCCGGTGGAGCCGGAGGTGAACAGGATCTTGACGATGGTTTCAGGGGTGACGGCTGCACGGGCTTCGTCCACCGCCGCGGTCACGGGGGTATCCAGTAGCTCATCAAAGGTGGGCACACCGGTATTGCCCGAGTCGATGGCGAGATAGTCGCAGTCAACCGGCTGCACCGCCGCCAGGGCAGGGGCAAAATCCTTGGCCTTGTCGACCATCAGCATGCCAGGGGTGAGCAGTTCGACGATATGGCGCAGCTTGCCGAAATCGCGGCTGACCAGCGAATAGGCCGGCGATATCGGGGCGAAGGGGATACCCACGTACATTGCCGCCAGCGCCAGCAGCAAATGCTCGATGGAATTGCCGCTGAGGATGGCCAGGGGCCGCTCGACGCTCAGGCCGTGGTTCAGCAGCCCCTGCGCCAGACAGCGCACCCGCGTCAGGGTCTCGGCATAGCTCAGGCGCTGCCATTCACCGCTGGCACCGCGTCGTGCGACGAAGGTGCGGTCGGGCGCCTCTTCGGCCCAGCGCTCCAGGCAGTCGAGCAGAGTGTCAGGGTAATCGCCTAGGGGCTCCTCGACGTTGAGAAGCTGGGTTCCGTCAGCGCGCGGGATCAGCTTGGCCGTGGCGGTGCCCAAGCGGACATCGCGAAAGGGGTAAGACATGGGCGCTCCTGCTGTTTGTGATCGTTATCAGCATCGAAAGGGGCATCTCGCTACCCTCGGCTTGGGAGCCTTGGTAACATGCAACCCAGTATTTTTTTAAACTGTTGGCATGTCAAACATTTTGCCAGCATAACATTCTGCTTAATGAGGCCAGCGGAAGGCGGAATAAACATTCAATATCAGCATGATATGCGCATCGAAGCGTACCTCGGTCACGAACTCACTGGCCGAGACACGACTAAAGTTTGATGCTCCAACGGGCCTAGCCGGCCGGTTTTCGATAGGCTGATTGCTGCTTGCCGCCGCGTGGCTCACCCAACGTCAGGGCCGACCAATCTATGAGCAACGACGACCAGAACGGTATCGACTACTCCATGCTGCAATCGCGTCTCGGCTACAAGCTACGCCGGGCGCAGCTCGTCTACTTCGACGTGTTCTTCGAGGCTTGCGCCCAGGAAGGCATCACACCGGGGCTGTTCAGCATCCTCGCCATCATCTATCACAACCCGGGGCTCACCCAGACAGCCGTATCCACGGCTCTGGACGTGGACCGCTCCGCCATGGTGGCAGCCATCGACAAGCTCGAAAGCATGGAAGTTGTAGAACGTCGCAAGTCGAAGGATGACCGCCGCTCCTATGCGCTTTACCTGACCGACAAGGGCAAGACCTTCACCGAGCGGCTCAATCGCAAGGTCACGGCAGGTGAAGAGAACTTCGACGCCTTCATGAAGGAGGGAGAGCGCGAGTGGCTCCTGGGCCTTCTCGATCGCATCATCGAGGCTCGGAAAGGAAGCTGAGCGGGACTCGGCCCGCTCAGCCTTACGCAAGCCGCTCAGGAAGCAAGGGGTCAAATCGGATAGTGCCGTGGCCCCAGTTGCAGCGTGAGCCAGCGCAGATCAGTGAACTCCTCGATGCCGGCCTTGCCGCCGAAGCGCCCATAGCCGCTGGACTTGACGCCGCCGAAGGGCATCTGCGGCTCGTCGTGCACGGTCGGAGCATTGATGTGGCAGATGCCCGACTGGATGCGCCCAGCCACCTTCAGAGCGCGTGCCGTATCGCGGCTGAACACCGCCGCCGATAGGCCGTACTCGCTATCGTTGGCGACCCGCACGGCCTCCTCCTCGCCGTCGACGCGGATCACCGCCACCACCGGCCCGAAGGACTCCTCGCGATACAGCCGCATATCGGGCATCACCCCATCGACGACGGTGGCCTGCATGATCACGCCGTCGGCTCTGCCGCCGCTGGCCAGACGCGCCCCCTTGGCTTCGGCATCGTCGAGCATCGCATTGAGTTTGTGCCCCGAATCGGCATCGATCAGGGTGCCCAGCGCATTGCCTTCGTCACGCGGATCGCCGGCCTCGAGCGCCGCGGCACGGGCGGCGAGCTTCTCGACGAAGGCATCGGCGACCGAGGCATCGACGATCAGCCGCTCGGTGGACATGCAGATCTGCCCCTGGTTGAAGAAGGCGCCGAAGATCGCCGCGTCCACGGCGGCGTCCAGGTCGGCATCGTCCAGCACCAGCAGGGGCGCCTTGCCGCCCAGTTCCAGCAGCACCGGCTTGAGATGGCGCGCGGCCTTCTCGGCGATGATCCGCCCCACCCCGGTGGAGCCGGTGAAGTTGATGCGCGCCACCTCGGGATGCGCGATCAGCGCTTCCACTACCTCCGGGGCATCCGCTGGCGCATTGGTGATCACGTTGACCACACCGTCGCCGAGCCCCGCCTCGACCAGCACTTCGCCGATCAGGTGATGGGTGGCCGGGCACTGTTCAGAGGACTTGAGGATCACCGTGTTGCCACACGCCAGCGGCGTGGCCACGGCCCGGGTGCCGAGGATGATCGGCGCGTTCCAGGGCGCGATGCCCACGACCACGCCGCACGGCACGCGCACGCCCATGGCCAGGCTGTCGGGCACGTCGGAAGGGATCACGTCGCCCTGGACTTGGGTGGTCAGCGATGCCGCCTCGCGCAGCATGCCGGCGGCCACCATTACATTGAAGCCGGCCCAGCCCGGGGTGGCGCCGGTCTCATCGACCATGCGCTCGATGAACTCGGCCTGACGGGCTTCCATGAGGTCGGCGGCCTTGAGCAGCTTGGCGCGGCGCTCGCCGGGGCCACTCTGCGACCAGCTCCCGAAAGCCTTCGCCGCGGCATCCGCCGCCGCCTTGGCATCCTCGACCGAAGCGGCCGCCGCCTGGGTGACGGCCTGGCCGCTCAGCGGGTTGGCGCGCTCGAAGGTGGTGGACTCGTGGGCAGGCCGGGGCTGGCCGCCGATCAGTAGTTCGAGTGTCGTCATGGGTCTCTCCTTGGCATTGTTGTTGGCTTCGTCTTGCTCTCATTTTCCCCGAAGCCAACCGCCGCATAAGGCAAAATCGGCGGGATTACTTGGACTTTTCCCGTATCTCGTCTGGACTTTAGTCGCGTTTCCCGACACCAGACGCGGCCGGCGACATCCGTTGTGCTTCAGCTCGGCTCCACGGGACATTCGTCGCGCAGCTCGAGCGCACGCTGGTAGATCTCGCGCGCATTGTCGAGGCCTCGCTCCTCGAGCCGCTCGAGATAATTCTCGGTACCTTGCTCGAGCGGACCGGACCAGTCGGGATCGTCGAGCGGATCCTCCACCTCGTGGATGGTGTCGCCCTGGGCCACGGCCTCCTCGCGCCCGGCCTCGTCGAGCGCATCGAAGACCTGCCCTGCCCGAAGAGACCATTCCATGCCGCTGTTCTCGTCGATCACCGCCTGCATCTCGGGGGAAAGCCGCTCGTAGCTCGCCTGGCTCATCGTCGCCACGATGGTGCCGGCGTAGTACGGCACCTGCAGGTGATAGTTCGTCAGCTCGTTGATGCGAAACACCTTCATCGCCTCCCAGGGGAAGCTCAGGCCATCCATCACCCCGCGCTGCAACGAGGTGAAGATATCCGGCGCCGGCATGCCCAGGGGCTGGGCGCCCATGCTGGCGAGCATCTCTCCGGCCACCTCGCTGGGGCGGCGAATGCGCAGGCCTTCGAGGTCGGCCGGCGTGCGGATCTCAGTGTCGCGGGTATGCAGGTAGGCCGGCCCGGTGGTGAACAGGAACAGCACCCGGGTATCGTCGTACTCCCCGGCGATGTCCCCTTCTTCAAAGAGGGTCTGCAGGATGCACGCGCCCTGTGAGGCGCTGTTGACGATACCGGGCAGTTGCACGATCTCGGTGAGCGGGAAGCGCCCGGCGGTATAGCCTTGCAGCGTGACGGCAATATCGGCGATGCCGTTGACCGTCGCGTCATAGGCCTGATCGGCCTTGCTCAACGTCTGTGAGGGGTAGATCTCGACCTCGAGCTGGCCGTCGGACTCCTGTTCCACCCGTTCGGCCCAAGCCCGGTAGATCTCCTGATTGACCGCGGACCCCGCCGGCCATAGATGCGTCATGCGCAGGGTTTCGGCGTGGGCTGAGACGACGAGCCCCGCCGCACAGGCGGCGAGCAGGCTCCGTGAGATGGCGTGTTTCATGGCGTTGACCTCTATCGTTGTGGTTATGGATGTCCTATTGCGGCTAGCCCACCGCCTCGTCAGGAGGGCAGGGTCGGCACCTCGATCAGCAGCGGGCGATCCGTCGCGAAGCCTTCTTGCAGCGCTGCCGCCAGGGCCTCGCGGGAGCCGGCCAGGCGCGCCTCGACCCCATAGCCGCGAGCCAGCGCGCAGAAGTCGATGTCCGGCACGTCGAGCCCGGGGGCGTCGTCCACGGCCATGTAGCGAGCGAAGCCGCGCAGTGCGCCGTAGGTATCGTTCCTGAGGATGATCAGCACCGCGGGGATACAGTACCGAGCGGCGCTCCACAGCGCGGTGATGGCGTAGTTGGCCGAACCGTCGCCGATCACGCCGATCACCTGGCGCTGCGGCTGGGCGAGCTGCACGCCCAGCGCCGCCGGCAGGCCGAAACCGAGCCCCCCCGCGGCGGGAAAGAAGTAGCTGCCGGGCTGGCGCATCGCGACGCGCTCCCAGAAGAGCTCCACCGTCGAGGTCGACTCCTTGACGTAGATGGCATCCTCCGGCGCCAGCGCATCGAGGGTGTCGAATACATTGGCCGGAGCCAGGCGCCCCTCGCCATCCTCTACCGCAGCCGGCTTCGGCAACGGTTCGGGCATGGCCCGCTCGCTCGGCGCGATGTGCGGCAGCAGCGCCTCGAGGGAGGCATGCACATCGCTCACCAGGGCATCGCCCATGGGCGCCCGGGCCGCCTCCGCGGCATCGCCGGTCACGTGCACCAGCCGCGCCCCCTCGGGCAGGTAACGCCCCGGCGCATATTGGTGATAGCGAAACACCGGGGCGCCAACGACCACGATCAGGTCGTGCCCCTCCAGGTGGGCGGTGATACCGGCAATGGCCGCCGGCAGCACGCCGCGGAAACAGGGATGACGGTTGGGAAAGGGGCAGCACGAGGCGGAAGGCGCCACCCACACCGGCAGACGCAGGCGTTCGGCCAGCGCCACGGCCAGCCCATTGGCCTGGCGGGCATCGACCTCGGGCCCCAGCACCAGCACCGGGTTGTCGGCGGTGTTGAGCCGTTGTGCCAGCCGCTCGAGCTGGGCGGGCGACGGCACCCCGGCGTGGACGATCTCGCGCTCCACCACCAGCTCGGCGGCGTCGCCGGCTTCGCGATCCCAATCGTCGTGGGGAATCGAGACATAGACCGGGCCGCGCGGCGGCAGCGAGGCGCTGTGGATCGCCTGGCTCAGGGCACGCGGCACGTCCTCGGGGCAGGCCGGCTCGTAGCTCCACTTGACCAGCGGCTTGGGCAGTTGCGGCGCCTCCACGTTGGCCAGCATCGACTCCACGCCGATCATCGAGCGCGCCTGCTGCCCGGCGGTGATCACCAACGGCGAGTGGGAATACCAGGCGTTGGTAAGCGCCCCCATGGCGTTGCCGGTGCCCGCCGCGGCGTGCAGATTGACGAACGCCGGCCGGCCGCTGGCCAGCGCGTAGCCGTCTGCCATGCCGGCCACCACGCCTTCGTGCAGACCGAGCACGTAGCGAAAATCCTCGGGAAACCCCTTGAGGAACGGCAGTTCGTTGGAGCCGGGATTGCCGAAGACGGTCGTGATGCCCTGGCGACGCAGGAGCGAATAGGTGACGGCGTGAACGCTCGGCATGCTCGATTCCTTGTCCTTGGTGCAATACGTGCCTTCACGCTAGCCGGCGCTGCTACAATCGAGCAAATCGATGCTTTTTCTATCAAAAATAAAACGTGTCTATGCAATGAACCATGTCGACCTCAACCTCATGCGCACCTTCGTCCTGCTGTACGAAACCGGCAGCGTCACCCAGACGGCCGAGCGTCTTCACGTCACCCAGCCCTCGGTGAGCTATGCGCTGGCCAGGCTGCGCGACCTCTTCGAGGACCGCCTGTTCGTGCGCACCCGCCAGGGCATGGAACCCACCATTGCCGCCCGCCAGCTCTATCCGTCGCTGCGCGACGCCCTGCAGCAGTTTCAGGACACCATCGAGAGCAGCCGCGATTTCGACCCGGCCACCTGTACCCGCCGCTTCCGGCTGGCACTGACCGACCTGGGGGAGATGGCGCTGTTGCCGACGCTTATGCGCCACCTGCACGACCAGGCACCGCAAGCCGAGCTGGAAGTGGTACCGCTGGAGATCGAACACGCCGAGGAGTGGCTGGCCGCCGGGAGGGTCAATGCACTGATCTGCAGCCGTCCGCTGACCAGTGCCGCAATCTCGCGGCACGTGCTCTTTCGGGATCGCTACGTGTGCCTGCTCAACCAGGAGCGCTTCGGGGAAGGCCCCCTGACCCGCGAGCGCTTCATCGCCGCGCGCCACGTCGCCGTGACCTCCTCTTCCGGGCACGGGATGGCCGAGGAAGTGATGCGCCAACACGGCATTCAGCGCAAGGTGAGCCTCGAGATCCCGCACTTCTCGGTACTGCCGAAGGTGCTCCACGACAGCGACCTGGTGGCGATCATGCCGCTGCAGGTTGCCGCCAGCTTCACCGAAGGCACGCCGCTAACCATCCACGAACTGCCCTTTCAGGTGCCCGAGTTCGAGGTCGCCCTGCACTGGCAGGCACAGGCAAGCCGCTCCCCGTCACAGCGCTGGTTCTGCGAGAGCATCATAGAGGCGATTGGGGAGCGGGAGGGGTGAAGCCCATGGCCATGTCGGACAACACCTACAGCATCTGGGGCAAGAACTGCTCTCTCCGGTCGATGATCTCGCCGGCCACCATGAAGACACCGTCGCCGGTGTAGTGGAGGGTCTCTGGGTACTCGGGCGCTACCGCCGCGCGGGCCGACACGACTTCCCAGATGAAGAAGTCGTAGCGCTCCACCAGGGAGTCGTCGAACAGGCGGCATTCGAAATGCGCATGGCACTCATCGATCAGCGGGGCGCCCACCCGTTCCGCCGGCCGGGCGGTCAGCCCGAAACGTTCGAACTTGTCGACCTCGGCACCGCTGCTGTTGCCGATGCCCACCACTTGATCGGTCAAGGACGTCGTCGGCAGGTTGATGACGCATTCACGGCTACGACGGATCATCTCGAAACTGTGGTTGCCGGACGAGATGATGCAGCCCACCAGCGACGGCGAGAACGCCATCACCGTATGCCAGCCCATGGTCATGATGTTCCGCTGCCCATCGCAAGCCGACGAGACCAGCACGATGGGCCCCGGCTCCAGGTAGCGGCGCACCTTTTCCAGCGGCACGGGAGCTTTCTCGACGCGTTGGCTCATATTTGCGCATCCAATTCAGCAGCTATCGATACCGACAACAGTGTAGCAGCCGGAGGGGGGGACGTTATGCTAGGCGCGGCAAACACTGGCCGGTCTTGCAAGACTAACAGCAACGAGCGAACCGGGTTCAAGCGCCGTCCGCTTGACGACTACGGACGGCCAGCCGCTGACCTGATCGAGAAAATGTATCGCCTTCGAGGCCTGACATCATTGCTTCGACCCGCACGCCGCCGTAGTCAACTAGGGCGAGGGCAGGCAGAAAGACTAGAGCAGCTATTAACTTGGCTTTCTTGTGACCGTGCAGTGGCACACATCGCCGTCGATTCTATCAATGCGAACGACAACGGGCCGATCCTCGGCCGGATCTTCGGTAAACAGGAGCCAGGTATTGGAGTCGAGCGCCCGGATATACTCCCTTCCCACCTCAGGCTTCTTCACCTGGTCCGTGCCAATCTTTGTGGTCATGCCGACCTCAAGACGACTTATATCTTGCATGAACTTCTCCTATGTCAAAGAAAATGGAATAACACTTGTCAAAGCAGCGTTGCTAACACCTGCCAAGACTGGCTTGGCCGAAGGCTGTAGGATACGGAGCCTTTGACT